>RPGQ01000044.1 GCA_004193595.1 Desulfobacteraceae bacterium Eth-SRB2 | reverse complement strand
ACAGCAGAAAGCATTCGATTTGCTCAAAGTGATACGAGTGTAGACAGTACGATCACACTCTGTTGAATTTTAACAATATGTATTTACAGGATATTTGTTCTTTTTAGAAAAGGGAACTTCAGGTTAGAGGAAATCGAAAATTTCGAGTATCAACTGAAAAAGTTGAAAGCGGAACTGAAAGGCACAAGCAAACATATTACCTGGGGACAACTTGATGACAAGGATAAGTTTTTGCGTTTGCTTCCAGGAAGAAAACGCCTGATGGATACCATCCGTATGATCGCATATCGTGCGGAAACAGCTATGGTTGGGTTGATAACCGGTCCGGCTGTGGACTCGTCAGATGCACGGCGTCTACTCCAGAATCTTTTCGTAACCGAAGCTGACATCCTGCCCGACCCTGAAAACGAGCAGTTGAATATACGCGTACACAGTGCTTCCAGGCCGGCGGCTAATCGTGCTCTTGTACAACTGTTTGAGCATCTTAACAAAGCCGAAGTAAAATATCCCGGAACAGAAATGCGATTGGCCTACGAACTCGGGGGATATACCTCCCCCAAGTCTGCCGAAGGTGTCAGATAATCTTCCCAGAGGTAAGGTGTCCTGAACTAATTCTTTTTTCTCTGCTCCACGACCTCTTTTGCCTGAAACATGGATGCTAATTTGAACGAACCCATTTACACTCAAAATAATGAACCCAAGCGATGCGCAGGAGTTTACAAAACATTTTAAAGCAGGGCTGACAAGGAGATAGTATAAGATAGAAATTTTTAGCATGTAAGGCAGGTCAGGTAGGCTTATTGGATTTTTGTTCATTGGACGGAACTCTCAATGAGGGGCCGTTGATATTTATTGTAATACAGCGATGTTTAAGGCGATCGAGCAGTGCATCGACAAGAGGTTTTCTGCGGAACAGATCATACCATTCTTCATACTCAAGATTTGTGGTAATAATGGTTGAACTTTTGCCATAGCGTTCTCCCATCAGTTTAAAGAAGGCATTTACCTGTTCGGATTTAAGGGTAAGGTATCCAAGTTCGTCAATGACCAAAATTGGATAGTTACACAGCCGTTTAATGAGCTTTGGGGTGGTTCTGTCGGCCAGGGATGCATAAAGCTCATCTAATATAGTGTGTCCTTTCGGCAGGCGTGCATGAAATAAATTTCTGGTTGAGGTAATGTCGGTCATTCATCTTAGAAAGGAGGATGACCGATGAAATTGATAAATTCCTCAGACATGCAGGCCAGACTGGAAGAAGTTCGGTTGCAATTTGAACATTGGCGATGCAACAGGGATAAACGAGGGGCCATCCCTGAGTCGTTATGGGCGGCGGCTGCATCGCTTTACCCTGAGCATTCTCTCCACCGCATATCAAAGACCCTGCGACTTAATTACACCAAACTCAAACATTACGTCCGGGGATCATCAGCGGATTTTCCCATAGCGGCTGCGCAACACTTCATCCAAATAGAGGGTTCCCCGTTATCCCGCCAGTGTATCATTGAAATGCGCCATTCCAACGGCAACCGGATGACCGTACAGGGTGTGGATAACCAGCATCTGATGAAACTCGTCCAACTGTTCTGGAGCCGGCCATGATCCAGGTCACACCCCAAATGCGCATTTTGCTGGCTGTCACACCTGTGGACTTCAGAAAAGGCATCGACGGACTGGCTGCCGTCTGCCGGCAGGTGCTGAGGACTGATCCGTTTACCGGCTATGTTTTTATCTTCCGCAACAAAAGGGGCAACGCCATCAAAGTTCTCATGTACGACGGACAGGGGTTCTGGCTGTGCCAGAAACGGCTGTCCAAGGGACGATTTACCGGGTGGCCGAACAAAACCGATGCGGCGTTAAGTTCCCTGGCGGTTCATGAACTGCAGCTTCTGATTTGGAACGGCCATCCTAAAAATGTTCATGTGGCCCCCTTGTGGCGGCCCATAAAAAAATGACTTGCGTTCCGGTTAACCTTGTGCTATCTGACGGCTATGTTTATCTATCGTGGACGATCCGTTAGCCAAAAAGACATTGCTTTTATAAGGAAACTGATCAGCAACAATCCCGATGACAGTCGCTGGAAACTCTCGAAAAAACTATGCCGGGCCTGGAACTGGGTCCAGCCAAACGGTACGTTGCGCGACATGGTCTGTCGGGGATTGATGCTTGAACTGCACCGGGCAGGCCATATCCGGTTGCCGGATAAAAAATGTAACCCCCAAAATCCTTTTCTGCAACGTAAAACGCCTGCAAAAATTGAAATTGACCAAACCCCTCTTAACACCGATTTGGCACATATCCGGCCGCTGGTGTTTTGTCAGGTCCGTAGGGATGCGGCTGAAAAACTGTTCAACAGCCTGATCCAGCATTACCATTATCTGGGCTACTGCCATCCGGTGGGTGAACACCTAAAATACATGGTTTATGCACATGAAAGGCCCATTGCCTGTCTGGCCTGGTCATCCGCTCCGTGGCATATCGGCAGCCGTGATCGCTTCATCGGCTGGTCAAAAGCAGTGCGCATAAAAAACCTGCACCTTCTGGCCTACAACTCGCGCTTTTTAATCATGCCCTGGGTACGGGTACCGCATCTGGCCTCTCACATCCTGGCGCGCATGGCCCGCATCTTGCCGACGGATTGGAACGGCATCTACCGCCATCCGGTTTATTATCTTGAAACGTTCGTCGACAAGATCCATTATGCCGGTACCTGCTACAAGGCCGCCAACTGGATCTATCTGGGGGACACGACCGGCCGAGGAAAAAACGACCACACCAACAAACCGAACCGGTCCATCAAGGCAGTATGGGGCTATCCCTTAACCAAAAACTTCCGAACGGTTTTGGGGGCCGCATGAAAGGTCCCAAACGCATCGATCTTGACCCCGGGCAGGTGGATGCCCTTTTAAAACGAGTCAAAGCCTTGCTCCCGGATGAGGACTATCAAATCATCAAGGCCATGGCCGATACCATTTACCTTTTAAGCCAGAATGTTAATGCCAAATCTACGTCCATAAGGCGCCTGTTAAAGATGCTATTTGGCGCTGCTACCGAAAAATTGGAAAACCTCGACGATCACCCCGAAAAGGCTTCCGGGACAAAACCCAAACCAAAGAAAAAAGGCCACGGCCGCAACTCGGCTCAGGCCTATACCAGTGCTGAAAAAGTTACTGTCGCGCATGCGAGTCTCAAACCGGGTGATGACTGCCCGGCCTGCATAAAAGGCAAGGTCTACGAGATCAAGATCCCTAAAAGGATCGTGCGTATCACCGGCAACGCACCTTTAAGCGGCACTGTGTATGAGATGCAGCGGCTGCGGTGCAATCTGTGCGGCGAAATCTTCACTGCCGATACACCCAAAGAGGCGGGTGAGGATAAATACGACGCAAAAGCCAAAACCATGATTGCGCTGTTAAAGTATGGCAGCGGCATGCCCTTTAATCGTCTTGAAAATCTCCAGCAGAGCCTCGGGATACCGCTTCCGGCATCCACTCAGTTCGAAATCGTCGATCAGATGGCCGCAACCATTGAACCCGTTTACCAGGCGCTGATGCGAAAAGCCGCTCAAGGCGATGTCATCCGAAACGATGATACCACCATGAAGGTTTTGTCGCTGATCAAAGAAAACAAAAATGATGACCCGGAGCGTAAAGGCATTTTTACCACCGGTATCCTCTCGACAACCGAAAAGCGCAAGATCGCTCTTTTTATCACCGGCCGTCAACATGCTGGCGAAAACCTGGATGACCTTTTAAAACAGCGTATTGATCGGGGACCTCCCATTCAGATGTGTGATGCCCTCTCAAGAAACATCCCGGCGGCGCTGAAAACCATTTTGGCCAACTGTCTTGCCCATGGCCGCAGAAAGTTTGTTGATGTCATTCAAAGCTTCCCGGAGGAATGCCGCCATGTACTGGAAACCCTGGCCGGGGTATATAAAAATGATCAGATTGCCAAAGAACGGAACATGAACCCCGATGAACGGCTTCATTTTCATCAACAAAACAGTGGGCCTCTCATGGAAAATCTAAAAGATTGGTTCCACCAACAACTGGAACGAAAAACAGCCGAACCCAATAGCGGCCTGGGCCAGGCAATCGGCTACATGCTAAATCATTGGCAAGCATTGACTCTTTTTCTTAAAGTACCCAATGCGCCACTTGACAACAACCTCTGCGAACAGGCGTTGAAAAAAGCGATCCTGCACCGTAAAAATGCCCTGTTTTATAAAACCGAGCATGGCGCTTGGGTCGGGGACTTGTTCATGAGCCTGATTCATACCTGCAACCTTGCCGGTGTCAATCCATTCGATTACCTGACGGCTCTGCAGGAAAATGCCGCTGACCTGTCAAATCATCCTGATAAATGGATGCCATGGAATTACACTGCTGCCGCTTCACATTCTAAAAACCCCTGAAACATCAAATCACTTGGCCGTGCCCATACCGGGCACGGCACTTTTTTGCCCGGAAAAATCATGCTGCCGCCGCCTCAACAAAAAAATTTGGCCTTATGCACGTTTACCGAAAGCACACAATATAGTATTTAAGAAAAAAGTTTTGGGGTAAATTTACTCTACTCCACCGCTAACTTATTATAGAAACCAAAGAGCGAGAGCACCTCATTTTTCAAATCCTGGAAGTGAAGTAGCGCTTCTTCCACTTTATTCTTGAGTGAATCAAAAGTTGGAAAATATTGAAGATGAATTTTTTTCTCCTTAATTTTCTTCCATAATTTTTCAATGGGATTATAATCTGGAGAATAAGACGGTAGATCGTAAACAGTTAAGCGGTAAGCTTTCCTGTCAAAAAAGTTTTTCATCGCCTTACTTGTGTGGTAGCTGGCCCCATCTTGTATAAGGATAATGTGTTTCCTGATTTTTGACAGCACCTCAGTCAAAAAAGCCTCGTACGATTCAGAATTCAGACGACCTTTGTCATGTCCCTTGCAAAAAAAACGGCCGGAAAAATAGTCGATTAAACCAAACATATAGCCTTTACGAGTTCCGGATGTTTGAACCATGCCTATCCGGTTGACGCAGAATGGCATTTTGGGGTATGATCCTGTGCATGTCAGATTACCCCCGGACACTGTTAGAGTTTCAAAAACTCTTCCCTGATGAGGCAGCCTGCGCTATCCATCTGGAGCGTATCAGGTGGCCAGAAGGTTTCAAATGCCCATACTGTGGTCAGGTTGGCGATCCGTATCGTATTCAGGCGAGGCCGCGCGTGCTTGAATGTCGTCAATGCCTCCGCCAAATAAGCCTTACAGCGGGCACCGTTATGCACCAAACACGGCAGCCACTGCCAATCTGGTTCTGGGCTGCATACTTGGTGACGACACAGACACCTGGTATGAGCGCTCTGCAGTTCCAACGGCAACTCGGCATCAGACGCTACGAGACAGCGTTCCAGATGATACATAAGCTGCGTACTGCGATGGTTCGGCCTGAACGAGACCGGATTGGCGCTAAGTGGCCAGTCGAGGTGGACGAGACGTACGTCGGTGGTGCAACACAGGGAGAGGGGCGAGGAAGACACCACAAGACACTTGTTATCGGCATTGTAGAAGTGCTCCCGCGTAAGAAAGCTCTCGGCCCTGACCCGAATCTACCATCTGGCCAGCGTCCTCAGCACAGAGGAGGACACAGTAGCGGTTTTATAGCGGGCAGGTTGCGCCTCCAAATTATCCCGAACCGCAAGCAGGAAACGCTGGAATCGGTGGTACTGGCTGACGTACAGATGGGCGCGGAAGTGCGAACCGACGGGTGGACTGGCTACGACAATTTGAACAAGCTGGGCTACAGGCACACAGCCGTGCCGGTCAGAGGTGATCAAGCCAAGACGGATCAGCATCTCCCAATGATCCACATTGTGTTCGGAAACTTGGATGCGTGGCTTTTGGGAACACACCACGGAGTAAGCCCAAAACACTTGCAGGGCTATCTCAACGAGTTTGTATTCCGATTTAACCGACGATTCTGGCCAATGGTAGCTTTCGATAGTGTGCTGAAGATTGCCACCAGAGTGGAATCGTTGACAAAATAAAGAACACCGGCACTTTGCCGTTCTCGATGGCGAATTTTTAATCAATACTTCCGGTGAAATATTCAAAGAAATGGCGGTATCAGGTCGGAAAGCCAACTGCCCCATGATCAGCGGACTTGCGTTTTCCAGACATCAATACAGGGGACAAACCCGCAGCATACTAACGCTGCTTAATGAATGATGTTCTGGAACTGGGTCAAAATGTAAAGTTCTTTCCTTACAGAAGTTAATAAAAGATTCCGGGTGGATAGGAAATGGATTTTATGCCTTTTGATCATCAAAGAAATAAAAATCAGTTACAATGACTATCGAATAAAATATGACGGACTTAGAAATATTCTTTTATCTCAAAAGACAAGGATTTTCACACATCCTCGAGATACATCGATCTCAATGAATTTAAAATCCGATTGTCATACATCCAACAAAATAGAGATTGCCGCACAAGGTCCTTAAAGGAGTTTAACGGTACAAGACAGGAGAAATCATTGTCGGCTGCTTGATGTTGGCGACGAAAATCTGCGCTGTAGTTGGTGAGGTTGCAGAAATAAAATAAATATTATCGGTATCGGCGCCCGCTACGCTTCAGTTGGACTTCACCAAAAGGCGTACGAGTGAAGGCCAAATATTCCGATCCGAACTTTTTTGCATCGGTTACCTCCCGTTGAACGCAGTTTTAACCATCTTCATACATTTTTATAAACGTTTTGCCCAGAAAAAAATGAGCTTTACCCCAAAAAAATAATCTTAAGGTCTATATCAGACCACGGTAACTAAATGAGATTTTGGAGATAAAGGTCAGTTTTAAGGCTAAATTTGGTTTTGAATTCAAATAACAAGTGTGATGGTGTCCTTGTTGTTGATATCGTTAAAGAATACCTTATTGGGTGTTGCAAACCCTAAAGTTTTTCTTGGCCGATTATTTAGACGCTTCATTGCATACTTAATACTCTTATCATCGATTTTTCGAAAGTCCAATTTCTTTGGGAAGTTTGGGCGAAGAAGACCATTAGTATTTTTACTAAAGCCACGCTTCTACGCATGATAAGGGTGAGCAAAGCAGAAGTTGGCCTTTAATCTCTTTTGAAATTATTTCAAAATGTTACCATAAACCGGTCCCAGGTGACAGAGGTTGGAATTGGGACCCCAGGCACGAGGGCTCTTGCCACTCATCCATACTGATCGAGGCCGCATCCTAATTCTTGGAAGAGTGGGCTTCGAGCCATTCGACCCGTCGCCGCTGGGATTAGAACGTTGATGATTGATATTCGAGGTGTAAATATTAAAAATATAGCGATCAAATAATTTACCGGGAAGGCTGATCCGTCTTTCATGCCGTCAGCAGGGGCGCAAATCCTCTTAGGTCCGGCGATAATAATTCAAAAGGCTAACCATCATTCTGGTTGGCCTTTTTTCTTTTTAAGGACGAGCGGCGGTTTTAATCTTTTTTTGGGATTGCCTTGGTTTTTTCTTTGCATACTCCGCAGATGGTGCAGGATTCCATGGGGCATGGGGGAGATGTTTTGCCCTGCAGGGCTTTTTGGTATTCTTGTTTGAGAAAGGACTTGTTGATGCCGTGATCAATAAAGTCCCAGGGGAATAATTCGTCTAAAGAGCGCTCCCGGAGCACGTAAAAATCAGGGTTTACTGGAGATGCTTTAAAGGTTTTGGGCCAGTTTCCCCGGTTCTTATGGGCCAGGGTTAATATTTGCGCCACCCTACGGTCTCCCCGTGACAACAGTGCCTGTATGTAAGCCCATCGAGGGACGTCCGCATGCACCCGAACATTTGCCACTCTTTTAAGGCCTTGTTTTATTGTTTTTATTTTGTTTTTCAATGAACGAATATCATCCATGGCCACCCATTGAAAAGGGGTAAAGGGCTTGGGAACAAAACAACTGAGACTGACGGTTATTTCTCCGATGCGTTTCCTGGCTCTGCTGGATTTGAGGAAATTGTGCTTTACCTGTTTACAAAGGGTGACGATGGCTTCAACATCATCCATGGTTTCCAACGGGAGCCCCACCATAAAATAGAGCTTTAAGTTGGGTATGCCTTCAGCCACGAGCGTTTCAGCCGCGTTGAGGATATCTTCTTCAGTGATGCCTTTGTTAATGATATTTCGCAAGCGTTGGGAACCTGCATCAGGTGCGATGGTCGCGGTTTTGACCTTACTTTCCTTGAGTACGGACAGAAGTTCCGGGGAGAGGGCGTCCGCTCTAAAAGAGCTGAAAGATATTCTGATATCCTTTTCAAACTTCTGGTTGCAAAGCTTATGGATTTCAGGATGATCCGAAACCGCGGCGCCCACAAGACCGATTTGGTCGGTCATTGAAACGCCCTGTTGCATACATTTTTCGAGAAGGGAAAAAGTTCTGAATCTGGGCGGTCTGTAAACAAATCCCGTGCTGCAAAATCTGCATCCGTGGGGACAGCCTCTACCGACCTCAATCAAAAATGTACGGTCGAAGGTGGTATCCGGGGTTAATATGGTACTGCAAGTGGGAGTTTGGGAAAGATCTTTTAAAAACCGGCGCTCAATTTTAACGGGTACGTCACATTTGGGTTCAAATGAACGAAATGTTCCATCTGAATGGTATGTCACATTGTAAAATGCCGGAACATAGGTGCCCGGGAGGTTGCGGGCAAGGGTTTTTAAACACGACATTCTATCTTGATTCAGCAACTCAGGTAACTCTGTATTAAAAAACCGGGGAAGAATAGCTTCGGCTTCCCCGATCAGGAAACAATCGACAAACGGTGCCACAGGTTCCGGGTTTAAAAAAAAAGCGACTCCCCCTGCGATGATGAGAGGGTGGGGGGTTTCTCTATCACTGGATCGCAGAGGGAGTCCTGCTTTTTCAATAATGTTCAGAAGGTTGGGAAAGTCATTTTCAAATGACACGGAAAAAGCGATGACATCAAAAGCGGAAATAGGTCTTCCGGACTCTATGGTGATGATACGTCCTGATCCCGGTATTTTATTCTCCGGTAGGAAACCCCTTTCGCATACAACGTGCTCCATTTCATTGAGCAAATAATATACCGTCTGAAAACCGAGATTGGACATTCCCACATGATACGTGTTGGGGTAGACCAGTGCGACCGTGATCCGCCCTTTCCATGGTTTGCGAATGGTTCCGATTTCTGATTCAGCAAATCTTTTATGTAATTTATCGGTTTTCCATGCCATTGATGATTAAATGTCAATACGTAAGCCCTCCTGCCAAGCAGAGTGAGGCGATCGGGCCGGAATTAAAAATATTTGCCACAAAGACACAAAGGATATATTTATTATTCTTTCTTCGTGCCTTGGTGCCTTAGTGGCAGAATGGAAAAGTTTTGTCACAAAAAGCAAAAAAATACAAATAAGCGCCTAGTCCGCCTTTTTTCTTAAAAATGTCGGCACATCCAGGTCATTAAGGTCGTTGTTGTCAATTACAATCCCTTTGTATCCTCTGTATGTGGCGCCGCTCGATTCACCCACCGCTTTTTTCCGCCGGATAAATGTGGGTTCATCATAATCTACGGCGTCATTTAAGTCGTCAAATGTGATATCTCTGATCTTGCCTCTGAGCTCAGTTTCCATTTCACATTTAGGACTTGAATTGATTCCGGTTGCAATAACGGTTACCCGCATCTCATCGCCTAAAGTGTCGTCTATCACGGTTCCCCAGATAATATCGGCATTTTCTCCCACTTCATTATATATCCGCTCTGAAGCTTCGGTCATCTCTTCCATTGTCAAATCGCTGTTACAGGTTATGTTGATCAAAACACCTTTGGCGCCACAAATGGAGATATCTTCCAGCAGAGGATGGGATATGGCACGTTCGGCAGCTTCCAGGGCACGGTTTTCACCTTTGGATGTACCGATGCCCATGATGGCCATACCGGCTTTAGACATGGTTGTCCTGACATCGGCGAAGTCGAGATTGATCAGCCCCGGCATCATAATAAGATCCGTAATGCCTTTGACCGAATGGAGCAGAATCTCATCGGCTTTCTTGAACATATCGGTCATTTTGGCATTTTTTGACGCAAGTCCCCTCAGCCGGTCATTGGGTATGGTGATAACCGTGTCAGCGACTTTTTGGAGGGAATTAATCCCCTCAGTTGCCTGTTTTGCCCTTTTTTGGCCTTCAAATGAAAAAGGCTTTGTCACCACCGCAACGGTAAGGGCATCAATTTCTTTGCAGAGTTCAGCAATAACCGGTGCGGCCCCGGTACCGGTCCCTCCGCCGAATCCCGCAGTGATGAACACCATATGGCTTCCCTCAAGCGTTTTTTTGATGGCGTCGGAATTTTCAAGCGCGGCTTCCCTTCCGATTTGAGGATCAGCGCCGGCGCCGAGTCCCTGTGTCAGCTTTTCTCCAATCTGCATCTTTATGGATGCCTTTGAGACCTCAAGAGCCTGTGAATCTGTGTTGGCGGCGATAAATTTTACACCCTGGAGCTTGGAATCGATCATATTGTTAATCGCATTTCCACCGGCTCCTCCAACACCAATTACAACGATTTTTGCGGAACTTTCAGTTTCTACCAAAGTAAACGTCATTTTTCCCCCCCCCTGTTAAATAAATTTAAATTACATCCTTAAACCATCTTTTCATCCGGGTCATGACCCGGTGAAAAATGTTTGAGTCACGAATCCTGAATTTCTTTTCGGGTTGATTTTTTGCTCCGTAAAGGACAAGTCCGACACCCGTGGCATACATGGGATTGTTGACCACATCGATAAGGCCGGTGATTCCTATGGGTGTGCCGAGTCGGCTGGGAACATCGAAAATCGATTCGGCGATATCCGTTATACCGTGCAACATGGATGATCCACCGGTTAGGACCAGGCCGGATGTGATGACGTTGTCCATACCGGCCCGGAAGATTTCCCTTTTTATTAATGTGAAGATCTCTTCGATACGGGGTTCTAATATTTCTCCCAGTATCTGCCTGGGAAGTTTTCTTGGCTTGCGCCCCCCCATGCCGGGGACTTCAATGGTTTCTTCGTTGCTGATATCCCGGGCAACACAGGTCCCGTATTTTATTTTGATCTTTTCAGCTTCAACCTGTGATGCGCGCAAACCGATGCTGATATCATTTGTCAGGTTGTTACCCCCCAGTGACAGGACAAACGTATGTTTGATGTTTTTTCCGAAAAAGATTGCCAGATCGCTGGTTCCGCCGCCAAGATCCAGAAGTGCCGTGCCCACATCTTTTTCCTCATTGGTCAGTACGGCTTCACCCGAAGCAAGGGGTTCCAGCGCGATATCGCAGACATCAAGACCGGATCGGTTTGCGCATTTTACAATATTATGAGCAGATGTGACGGCACCGGTCACAATATGAATTTTAGCTTCCAGCCTTACACCGGACATACCCACGGGATTCTGAATACCGCCCTGATCATCGATGATAAATTCCTGGGGGATGACGTGGATGACTTCACGGTCCATGGGAATTGCCACGGCGCGTGCTGCATCAATGACCCGATCTACATCATTCTTTGTTACTTCAGGACCCTTTATTGCTACGATTCCACGACTGTTAAAACCGGTTATATGACCTCCGGCGATTCCGGCATATACGGATGAAATTTCACATCCGGCCATAAGTTCCGCCTCTTCAACTGCCTTTTGAATCGATTCTACCGTAGATTCAATATTTACCACTACGCCTTTGCGAAGTCCAATTGAAGGGTGGGTGCCGATACCGATAATATTTATTTTATTTCCTTGCACCTCACCAACTACAGCGCAGATTTTCGTCGTGCCAACATCAAGGCCGACAATGATATTTTCCTGTCTTTGCATGTTAAACCTCCTTATGACCTTGTGCGGGCATCTCTATTTTTGTTGGATGTATGACAATGCGATTTAAATTATTGAGATCGATGGATTCGAGATGTGAAAATCCTTGTCTTTTTTTGAGATGTGCAAGAATATTTTTAAGTCTGTCATATTTATTCGGATAGTCATTGTAACCGATTTTTATTTCTTTGATGCGATCAAAGGCATAAATGGTAAGGCCCATTTCCCTATCCACCCGAATCTTTTTTATTAACTTGTAAGGAAGAACGCTTTTACATTTTTGACCCAGTTCCAGAACATTCATTACAGCGTTAAAAGGTATGCTGCGGGGTTTGTCCCCTGTATTGATGTCTGAAAACGCAAGTCCGCTGATCATGGGCAGTTGGTCAGGATCTGATACCGCCATTTCTTTGAATATTTCACCGGAAGTATTGATTAAAAATTTTCGGCCAAGGTCGAGAACGGCAAGGGGTTGGTGTTCTTTTATTTTGATATTTATCCCGGACGGAAGATCTCTGCTGACTTCAGCCTCGGTGATCCATGAATGTGCCAGCAGTCGCTTTCTGGCCATTGAAAGGTTTACGGAAATAATATTTATCCCCTTTTTTATCTGTGCCTGCTCAAGGACCTGTTTTTCAGAGAGCCTGTCCGAACCGGTAACCACCAGTTTTTCGGCCTTAAAATAGTCGCATTGTGTTAAAAAGTCGTAACTAAAAATAAAAACAAAGCTAACCAGGTTCAAAGCCGCGATTACACCCGCTGTTTTAATACAGAACATAAGACGCCTTATAATTCTGTTACGCTTTTTGGCGGCGCTGTTCTTGTAATAGTTACTTCGTAGGTGCTTACGACCCAACAACCTTAACCTCTCTTTCAAGATTAATGTTGAACTTTTTTAATACGGTTTCTTCAACAAGTTCCATCAATTCCAGAAAATCAGCAGCGGATGCTTTATGGTGGTTTATGATAAAATTGGCGTGCTTTGATGAAATTTTTGCTCCGCCTATGGATTTTCCCTTAAGTCCGGCCGCCTCAATAAGCTCGCCGGCAGTCTTTTCGGATACGGGATTTTTAAAAAAACATCCTGCGCTGGGCAGACCTCTGGGCTGTCTTTGCCAGCGTATTTCTAAAATTTTTTGTGCTTCTTTTTTCAGTTTTTCAGGATCCGAGGGGTGCAGACGGAAACAGCCGTCTAAAATAACCTGTTGCCCGGGATGAACCTCTATTTGCTCTTTGTTCCATGAAAGCTTCCGGTAAGCAAAATCGAGATTTTCTTTTTTAATGTTGCGCACCTCACCGGTGGGGAGCAGAATGTTTATTGATTCGAGGACACGCTCCATGGAACCATAGGATGTGCCTGCATTCATCATAATTCCTCCCCCAATCGAACCCGGAATGCCCATGGCAAAATTCATTCCTTCAAGTCCCCTTTTCAGGGCAAAGGAACAAAGTGTTTTCATGCGGGCACCTGCCATGGCGGTAACAATAACCCCATGGGTGTTCCGGTTTGTTTGAGAAATGGTATTCAGACACTGCGTCAACACGATCGCAACTCCGGTTATGCCGCTGTCTTTGACCAGAAGATTTGTGCCGTTGCCCAATATAAGATAAGAAATTTTTTTGTGCCATGACCATGTTACAAGGGCTTTTAAGGCCTCAATATTTTCCGGAGCAACAAAAGCTTGGGCCGGGCCGCCCACGCGTAAGGATGTATGTTTTGACATGGGCTCGTCAAATTTGACATTGTTGCCGAAACGGCTTTTAAGCCATTTTATTGAATCAGAATCCAGACCCATAACTTTCAGTTCGAAATTTTTAAAACTATATGTAAACAATAATATTTTTAGCCATATACTCACTCGGACCCTATGGAATCATGGAGTATTGGAACAATGGAATATTGGGGAATTAACCGGATAAAATTATTTTTTTAATTGATAGAATTCCTTTAAACCCATTACTCCAATATTCCAATATTCCAATATTCCAATTGGGGTGAAGCCCCTAAGTTTCTGCTTACAGTCCTTTCAACACCATCTCTCCGACTTTCCAAACATCGCCTGCGCCCAGGGTTAGAAGAATGTCTCCCGGGTTCAGGATTTTTATCAGATGGGATACCGCTGTCTCGAAATCTTGCAAATAGACAATTTCTTTGTGGCCATGACTCCGGATTCCTTCAAACAAAGCATGGCCTTCTACGCCATTTATCTTTTCTTCTCCGGCTGCATATATGGGAAGAACCACCAGCAGGTCGGACTGATAAAATGAAGTGGTGAAGTCATCAAAGAGCGCCCGGGTTCTGGTATAGCGGTGGGGCTGAAACACCACCACAACCCGCCGGTGGGGCCAGCTTTCCCTGACGGCTTGAAGCGTTATTTTGATTTCCGTGGGATGATGACCATAGTCATCCACAACGGTGACCCCTTTTTTTTCTCCTTTAATCTCCAGCCTGCGCTGAACACCTTCCACGGTTTGCAGAGCCGATTTTATAACATCAAATGAAATATCAAGCTCCATTCCGACTGCAATGCTTGCCAGGGAGTTATAAACATTATGGAGGCCCGGAAGATTCAAAATGATTTCTCCGAGTTTTGTTCCAAGATGATAGACGTGAAACCTGCTTTTCAGCCCCTCGAAAACCACGTCTTTGGCCTGGAAATCGGCCTGAGTACTCATTCCGTAAGTTGTAAAACGTTTTTGGATGCTGGGGATAATATCCTGGATCGGCTCATTATCCAGGCAAAGGACCGCCAGACCGTAAAAAGGTATTTTGTCAATAAAGCTTAAAAAGACTTCTTTGATGGCGTTCAAATCCCGGTAAAAATCAAGATGCTCACGATCTATGTTGGTTACCACTGCTATGGTCGGAGACATTTTCAGAAAAGAACCGTCACTTTCGTCGGCTTCGGCCACGATATAGTCTCCCTCTCCAAGAAGTGCATTGGAATTTATGCTTTTGAGTTTTCCGCCGATAACCACCGTGGGATCAAGCCCGCCTTTGCCCAGTACGGAAGCGATGATCGACGTGGTAGATGTTTTGCCGTGGGCGCCTGCAATGGCCACGCTGTATTTTAAACGCATGAGTTCGGCAAGCATTTCGGCTCTGGGTATTACCGGGATTGACGCTTGACCGGCGGCCACAACCTCAGGGTTTCCGGGGCCGATCGCCGATGACGTTACCACAACGTCCGCCCCGTGGATTTGCTCGGCAGCATGTCCTTTAAATATAATACCGCCAAGGTTTTCCAGGCGCCGGGTAATGTCTGAAATACTGCTGTCGGATCCCGACACCTTGTAGCCGATATTGAGGAGGAGTTCGGCAATTCCGCTCATCCCGATACCGCCGATTCCGACAAAATGGATATGATATTTTTTAAGAAACATATGTTTTTATCCAACGGGTTAAATGGATTCTATTTGGTTTAATTAATTAAACCCATCATTCCATCATTCCATCATTCCATTACTCCATTATTCCAATTGTGAGCGAAACGAACTAACTTGTAGCAGTCATCAACAATAACTGCCGCCGCATGGGTACGACATAACTTTTTTGCCCGGGCCGCCATCTGACGAATCGTATCCGGGTTTGAGGCGTAAAAATTAATTCGCTGGGCAAGGGCGTTGCCGGTGAGATCTCTTTCAAGAATCATTTCGGCAGCCCCGGCTTTTTCCAACGAACGGGCGTTTAAAACCTGGTGATCATCCGCAGCAAAAGGGAAGGGTATGAAAATAGCACCCTTTCCAATGGCTTTGATTTCCGCCACTGTTGTTGCTCCTGCGCGACATATGACAAGATCGGCTTTTTGATATTGCCGGTCCATATCATTGAAAAATGCCTGGACTCTGCAGGACATACCATACCGTTCGTATGCATTTTTTACTCTTGTTTCATCATTGAGTCCGGTCTGATGGATACAGAAAAACTGATCTTTGTCTTTGATCTTTTTTATGGCTTCCAAAAGAGCCATGTTTATGCTGTGAGCTCCCTGGCTACCCCCTAATATCAGGATCACAAAATGTCGCTTTTGCTCTGAATCGTCAATTCCCAAGCCTTTTTGATTCTTTGGGTATTGCAGAATTTCTCTGCGTACAGGGTTTCCGGTATAAAGAACTTTTTTAGGGCTAAAACCGGTTGGAATATCATCAAAGGAAACATATACCCGGTCGGCAATACGGGATAAAATTCGGTTTGTAATTCCCGGCAAAATATTCTGCTCGTGAAGTACTATTTTAATGCCCAGAAGCCATGCTCCGGCAACCAAAGGGCCTGCGGAATATCCCCCCACACCCACGACCAGATCCGGTCTGAACCGTTTCAGGATCATAACAGATTCAAATATCCCTTTGGGTATTTTCAGGATAGCCTTGGCCTGGTTTCCCAGTCCCCGGCCCTTGATTCCTTCTGATGTAATCCGTTTATGGGCAAAATTTGCCTCTGATAATGCTTTGGTTTCAAAGGGCCTGCCCGTACCGACAAATAAGATTTTGCTGTTGGGATTTTTGGCCATAAACTCTTGAGCGACGGCGATGCCTGGAAAAAGATGGCCGCCGGTTCCTCCGCCTGCGATGACAATGCGCAGGGGATCCGAAGACTTTCCGAATGAGCGAACGTCTCTTGCTACCTCTTTTTTTTTATCGTGCTGCGCCATAATTGTCAGTCTCGGAAATTTTACAACTTCTTGAAAATACAGGTTTATTAATGGCAACCTGTTTTTGTCATCAGAATGGAAGAATGGAAGAATGGAATGCTGGAATGTTGGAATATTGGGGATAAAGGCGGAAGTAAAACATTGTAATTGTAAAAAACTCCTTCAAACCCATTATTCCATTACTCCATTACTCCATTGTTCCAATTGAGGCGAAGCCCCTAAGTTCTGTTTGCCGTTTGTGATTTGAACCCACTTCAATCGGTGATGAATGGCAAAAAAAATCATCACAGGTTAGGCTTTGGAAACTTTAGACTTTTTAAGCACTTTTTTAGCGGTTCCTATATTCATCAGTATTCCGATGGATGCCATATTTAATAACAGGGACGTGCCGCCGTAACTCAAAAAAGGGAGGGTAAGTCCCTTGGTCGGCAGGAGTCCCAGGGCAACCCCCATGTTAACGCAAACCTGGAGGCCGATTGCCGTTGTCAGCCCCATGGCTACGAATGATCCGAAAGAATCCTTACAATTTCGAGCAATAAAGATCCCCCTCCAGAAAATCAGTATATAAAGACCCAGGATAATCAGGACTCCCCAAAGTCCGAGTTCCTCTCCGATGACCGAAAAGATAAAATCGGTATGGGGCTCCGGAAGGTAAAATAGCTTTTGATAGCCTTTTCCGATACCTGTGCCCCATATTCCTCCGGTGCCGAAAGCCATGAGGGAATGTACAATCTGGTAGCCGTCATTTGCGGAATACTGCCACGGATCCAGGAAACTTGTGATCCGTTTTAGGCGATAGTCGGCACTGATCATAAAAAAATATGCAGCGGGGATTATCAAAGCCAATGACGCTATTAGATACGAAAGGCGAACTCCGCCCACAAAAAGCATAATCCAGGTAAGAACTCCAAGAATAACCACTGAACCGAAGTCAGGCTGAAAAATGATCGGAACGGTGAACATAAAAAGAATCATAATGTGCGGCAGAAAACCCACATAAAAATTCTTAAGCACATCCTTTTTTTTGTTCATGGAGTATGCAAGATAGATTACCAGTGCAAAACGGGCAAATTCAGAGGGCTGAAATGAAAAACTCCCCAGACGGAACCATCGTTTTGCCCCTCCTGCCGAATATCCGAGTCCGGTAATCAGAATTGCAGCAAGAAAAATCAGAGCCAGGATAAGGAGCGGATATGTCAAAGAACGAAAAAACCGGTAGGGGAAACGGCTGCAGATTATTAGGGCGACGATTCCTAATACAGCAAAAAACAATTGTTTTTTTAAAAAATAGTACTCGGTTCCAAATTTTTTAAAGGCCAGGGCGGAACTTGCGCTATAGACCATTACAATTCCTATCCCCACCAGGAAAAGAACCGGGAACAATAGCCTGACATCGTAATACAAGGACTGTTCGCCAGTCTTCCGGCTATTTTGATCGGTTTTGGTCATTCTTTTTTTCTTTTGACTTTTTTAAGATTGCCGATCACCCGGCGGAAATCTTCTCCGCGTTCGGCATAACTGCTATACATGTCAAAGCTTGAACAGGCCGGAGACAAAAGCACAATATCACCGGGCGATGCTGAACCATATGCCGAAATTACGGCATCTTCCATTGAAGATGCGGTTTGCACTCTTTCCCTGCAACCTTCCATGAGAACGGATTTTATATTATCCTTTGCTTCTCCCATGACGATCAGTTTTTTAATGTGTTGTCGAACCGGTTCCAAAAGTTTACGAAAATCTCCTCCCTTATCACGACCGCCCATAATAAGAACGATGGGTTGGGCGAAAGTTTCGAGCGCTCTTATTACTGCATCAACATTTGTTGCCTTTGAATCGTCGAAAAAACGCACGTGGTTTAGGGTTGCGATATATTCTATCCGATGGGGAAGCCCTTTAAAGTCATTCAGGGCTGACTGCACGCCTTCCGGTGTCCCGCCGACAGCAATGGCCGCCAGTGATGCCGCGGCGGCATTTTCAAGATTGTGCCGGCCCGGAAGGGTTGTCCCGGAAAGGCCGAGGGATATTTTTTGGTTTTCTTTCATGCGAATCGTTATGTTGGCAGGGGTTGGCGGATCACCCTGTCTCATGAGCGCATTTTCCCTGTCTTTAGCCTGAGAATTCTCCTGATGACGGAAGAAAAGTTTTCGGACGGGAAGGTCTTTGGTTACTGAACGGATGATGGGATCAGAACCGTTTAAAACTGCGATATCGTTTTGTTGCTGATTTTCAAAGAGCCGGCCTTTTGACCGGGCATAGGACTTAAAATCCGGATAACGGTCCAGATGATCGGCAGTGATGTTCAGCAGAACGCCCACTCGAGGCCTGAATGTATCGATGGTATCGAGCTGGAAACTGCTGACTTCAGCCACAACAATATCTGCTGTTCCTTTTTTGCCTGCGTAATCGATCAATGGGTTGCCGATATTGCCGCCCACGAAGACCTTAAACCCCGAGTTTTCAAGCATACTGCCCAAAAGCGTGGTTGTTGTGGTCTTTCCGTTGGTGCCGGATACGGCAATAACAGGTTCCCGGATATATCTTGCAGCAAGTTCGAGCTCTCCTACTATGGGAATTCCTTTTGCCATGGCCCGTTTTATGGGCAGGATTGTATGGGGAACGCCGGGACTTACCACGATAAGATCGGCCCGTTCAAAGGTTTCAATATTGTGGTTCCCGAGTTCCATATGGACACCCAGTTTGTGTGCCATGGGAGCATAAGCGCCTATCTCTTTTTCACCGGCCATATCTGTTACGGTTACGGAGGCGCCTTTTTTTTTAGCGAACCGTGCCGCTGCAATCCCCGATATGCCGAGGCCCACGATAAGAATATTTTTGTGATTGAGATCCATGTGACAAAATTTTTTTTCATTGCCACCAAGACACCAAGGCACGAAGAAAGATTAATAAATTTATCCTTTGTGTCTTAGTGGCCAATATTTTTTTACCGATGTCTTATCTTAGTTTCAGAGTACTCATGGCAATCAGCGCCAGTGCGATTGCAATGATCCAGAATCGAACAATAACCTTGGGTTCAGGCCATCCTTTAAGTTCAAAATGATGGTGAAGCGGGGCCATTCTAAAAATCCTGCGTCCGTTGGTTATCTTGAAAAACCCGACCTGAAAAATTACGGATAGTGTCTCGATGACAAAGAGGCCGCCCACCAGAATGAGCAGTATTTCCTGTTTGGTGATGACCGCTACGGCACCGATTGCCCCACCCAGGGCAAGAGAACCCACATCGCCCATGAAAATTTGTGCGGGGTATGAATTGAACCACAGGAAACCCAGACCTGATCCGGCCATGGCTCCGCAGAAAATGGCGATTTCGCCGCTTCCGGCCACATATCTGAGCTGCAGGTAATTGGCGATTTTGAAATGTCCGGTCACATAAGCAAAGATCATATATGCGGCTGAAGCGATGATAAAAGGACCTATGGCAAGACCATCAAGGCCGTCCGTGATATTGACTGCGTTTGATGTGGCGATAATGACAAGGGCGGCAAACAGGATGTATCCTTTTCCGAGATCCGGTGAAATATTTTTTAAAAACGGAATGGTTAGCCGGGTGGAAAAGCCTGCATAGGAGCAAATAAGGACCCCGGTTACAATGGCCAGAATCGCCTGTAGAAGAAATTTGCTTCGAACACTTAACCCTTTGTTACGCTTCTTGATTTGCATCAGATAGTCGTCAATGAAACCGATACTGCCGTAGCCCACGGTAACCAGAACCACGATCCAGACGTAATAATTGGTTAAATTGGTCCATAACAGTGTGGAAACGATGATGGAAAAAAGGATCAACGTTCCGCCCATGGTCGGCGTGCCGGCCTTCTTGCGGTGGGTTTGCGGACCGTCTTCCTGTATATATTGACCGATCTGCAAATAGGTTAGTTTTCGAATAACCCACGGTCCCAAAAAAAAGCAAATTAAAAAAGCCGTTAGACTGGCATAGATCGTCCGGAAGGTAATATACCGAAATACATTAAACACCGATAAAGAGGTGTGAAGCGGATATAGTAGATGATAAAGCATATTTTTTTTACTTATTAAAAACCCAATCCTTTAATTCAGATCACAGATAATATATTTATCAGTTACTGGTTGGCCCAGTCCAATAGCCCTTGGACAATCGTTTCCATGGCCATTCCCCTGGACCCTTTTACAAGGACCCAGTCGCCCGGGCCAAGCCGGTCTTTGATCCCTTCCAGAATCTCTTCTTTAGTGCCGGCAAAAATATCACGGGGATTCATATCTTCGTCCATGGCACCCGAGGCCACGGTTTGGGAGAACTCACCGGTAACATAAAGTTTGGCAATATCTAACCCGGCGGCTATTCGGCCGATATTTCGATGCATAGATTCTGCATGATCTCCAAGCTCAAGCATATCGCCGGCAACCAGGATTCCCGTGTGATTCCCCTTCAATGACCTGAGCGTATTTATGGCTGCTTTCATTGAATCCGGATTGGCATTATAGGTATCGTCAATGATATTTATTCCCTTGCCGGTTTTAAGAATATTCATCCTTCCCTTAACCGGTTTAAAATCTTCAAGGCCGTCTTTTATTTCCCCGGCGGTTAAACCCAATAAATATCCGACAGCCGCAGCTGCCAGCGCATTTGAAATCATGAAAGCGGCCGGAGTTTTTAAATCCACGCTAATGCTTTCCTCAGGCAGCACCAGGGTAAAAGATAAACCGGTCCCTGTTTTCTTCACCGACCGAGCGCTTATCCGGGCGTTTTTTGAACGTCCGAAAAACAGAACATTTCTGGAGGTGTCGTCGCCCAGTTGCAACAGTCTCGGGTCATCTGCATTCAAAACCGCTGTTCCGTCCGGCTTGATTTCTTCTAAAAGTTCTCCTTTGGCTTGCATAACCGCATCTATGGAGCCCAATCCTTCAAGGTGTGCCGGCCCGATGTTTGTGATAACACCGATATCGGGCGAACAGATTTCGGCGAGGCGCTTTATTTCTCCGGGGCTGTTCATGCCAAGTTCCAGCACAGCCCATCTGTGGCTTCGGTTAAGATTCAGCAGGGTAAGGGGTAGTCCGATCTGGTTATTTAAATTTCCGGAAGTAGATAACGTGGGGAAGCGTTTGGAAACCACCCCTGCTGTCATTTTGCGGGTACTGGTTTTACCGTTTGAGCCGGTTATGGCAACCACCGAAGCATTTGAGCGTTTTCGATTAAATGCGGCCAGGTCGCCCAACGCTCTGATGGTGTCGTTTAACGTTATACAGACAATACCATTTTCTATATAATCCTTGCCGGGCAGGGTATGGGTATTGGCCCTGTCTATCAAAAGGCCGCTGACTCCGCGCTCAATTACGTCGCCGATAAAACTATGGCCGTCATGGGTATCTCCCTTAATGGCAACAAAGAGTTCATCCACTGATATGTTGCGCGAATCGATGGATATGCCTGAAAAAGTGTGTTTAAGATTGTCTAATAAGAGGTCTCCTCCCGTGGCCTCAAGGATTTCAGCAACGGTCCAGGGGGTGGGTCGGACTTGGGGTTCCGGGTTTGGGGGGCCGGGTTTGGGATGATCATATGAGCGGTGCTCTGAACCTTGAATTCCCCGTTTGGAAAGTGCTGTTTTTGCCTCAATCCTGTCATCAAAACGGATGGTATTGTTTCCTATGATCTGATACGTTTCATTTCCCTTGCCCGCGATCAAGACAATATCTCCCGACTGTGACGACGTAATTGCAAGCTGTATGGCTGTTTTGCGGTCGGGTTCCACAACATATCCTTTTTTCCGGAAACCGATGGACAGATCTGCCGGCGTATACACGTTGGAAATCGTTTTTTTCGTACCTTGAACGATTTGTTCAATAATTTCCATGGGCGGTTCTGTTCTGGGATTGTCCGATGTGATCACGGTAAGGTCACAGAGTCTTGCTGCGGTTTGCCCCATTAGGGGTCGTTTGGTTTTGTCCCGGTTGCCGCCACATCCGAATACACAGATTATTCTGCCCGTGGCCGAAAATCTTAGCGCGGACAGTACATTTTCAAGAGCATCCGGAGTATGAGCGTAATCAACATATATAAATCGATTGATAGTGTTGGGGATTGATTCAAGACGACCGGGTACTGCGCAAACCGCTTGGATGCCCCTTTTGATGGAATCCAAAGATAGATTGAGTACAACACCGACTCCTGTGGCGCAGAGAATATTTTCCAGGTTATGTTTTCCCACAAGGGGTGATTTAAATTCAAAAGCGCCGGCCGGCGTAACAAGGTTACCGGTGATACCGGTCAGGTTGTGGGTTATGTCCTTGGCCCATATACTGTTGCCGTTGGAAAAACCCGCTGAAAGTACAGACGGTTTTCCAATGCTTGTTTCAAGCAGCTTTATTAGCTCTTTTCCCTTTTCATTATTGTGATTTATTACCGCCGAAACCCCATTTTTTTCTGATCCGTAAGCTGATCCATAATCGGGGAGTTGTGTAAAAAGTCTTTTTTTGCAGGACCAGTATGAATTCATATCTCCATGATAATCTAGGTGGTCCTGGGTCAGATTGGTAAAAACCAGGAGATTGAATCTGCAATTGTAAATTCTGTCAAGGTCAATGGCGTGGGAAGAAACTTCCATAACCACATGGGTGATGCCGCTTTTGAGCATGTCAGACAGGATTTTCTGCAGATCGTAAGATTCCGGCGTTGTCATGGGGTTTTGAAAGGTTTTGCCGGAATATCGGTAATTTAATGTTCCAATGACACCCACCTTGATGCCGGCCTCTGAAAGCAGATGCTCGATTATAAATGCAGTGGTTGTTTTACCGTTGGTACCGGTTATTCCGATTACATACAGCTTTTTTGACGGGTTTGAGTAAAACCGATCTGATATTGCCGCAAGGGCCTTTCTGGTGTTTTTAACCTCTATGATTATGGATTTTTTTGCGACGGGTTTCTGGGTAACAATTGCGGATGCACCCCTTGCCAGCGCTTCATCAATAAAGTCATGACCGTCTGCTGCAAGGCCCTTTATGGCAACAAACAATCCCCCCGGTTTAACATCCTGGGCTCTGTAATGGACGGAACCTATTTCAGGGTCCGGTGACAGTGAAAACTGTCCGGTATCCGGACCGGTTCCGTAAAAACTTACAGGCGCAACCGTTTTCAATAAACTCGAAAGTTTCATCCTCTTGTTTCGCTCTTTAAAGAGACAATTAATTTGCCGGTTTTGCTTTTTGGACGTATGTTCATATAATCAAGGGTTTTGCGGGCGATCTTTTTGAATACCGGGGCAGCAACAATGCTCCCGTAATGTTGTTCTTCAGGTTCGTCAATCACTACCAGGATCACCGCTTTCGGCATTTTTTCAGGTAGGAATCCGATAAAAGACGATACGTATTTCCCTTGGGCGTACTTTCCTTGTTCCCCGATTTTCTGGGCGGTTCCTGTTTTACCGCAGACGGAATATCCTTCTATTGCGGCATTGACCCCGGTGCCGCCTTTGGTAATAACGGTTCTCATGATCATGGCTAACGTCCGGGCTGTTTTTTCCGAAATAACCCTTTTTACTTTCCTGGGGCCGAAGCTTTTTATCAGTTGTCCATTTTGATCAGTAATCGCTTGGACAATATAAGGCTTCATGAGCACTCCCTTATTGGCAATGGCGGATGTGGCCGAGATAAGCTGAAGGGCGGAAACCGAAATTCCCTGACCAAAGGCTATGCTTCCGGTATCAACCGTTGTCCATTTTTTGTAAGGCGCCAGAATGCCGGCGGTTTCCCCGGGACAGTCTATTTCGGTCTTTGCTCCGAAACCAAAATCACGCAGGGTTTTGTAAAGAGATTTAGGCCCTGTGATTGCGCTGAATTTGACGGCGCCTATGTTGCTTGAATATTTGATGATTTGTTGCAGGGACAACCACCCATGCTCGTGGGTATCGTGAATAACGTGGTTTCCGACCTTGTAAGCACCGTTTTCGCAATAAAAGATACTATTGGGAGAGCAGTTGCCGGTTTCTATTGCAGAGGCTGCAGCAAAAATCTTCATGGTTGATCCCGGTTCAAACGGGTCGGTTATGATTCGGTTTCTCCATATTTTTTGGCTGAAGTTATTTATGGCATTGGGGTTGAAAAAGGGATAGTGTGCCAGCGCAAGAATGGCTCCTGTTTTAGGCGCTATTACGATTGCCATCCCGGATTTTGCAGAAAATTTTTTAACCCCCTCTTCAAGTGCCTTTTCCGTAATATATTCGATTACGCTATCGATGGTAAGGATAAGATTGTTGCCGCTATAATTTAAATCCCTTGTTTTTTCAGCATCAAATCCCCGACCCAGAGCATCTTTTAAAATCGTGTAGTTGGAAGCGGAACCTTGAAGATATTCATTATAATAGAATTCAATAGCTTCCAACCCTTGATCGTCGATATTTGTAAATCCAAGAACCTGGGCAGCCAGGGTTTTATGGGGATAAAACCGCTTATGTTCGGATATGAAATCTATGCCTGCAATTTTAAGATTTTTGACCGCTTCGGCTTGTTTGGGTGTGACCTTACGCTTGATCCATACAAACTTTTTGTTGGAAGCCAATTTCTTGAAAAGAGATTTGCGATTAATTTTTAGGATTTTAGAAAGTGATTTTGCTATTGTCCGCTCATTTTTTATTTTTGGAGGGTGTGCTGCGATGGATGTCACATCGATACTTATCGCCAGTTCTTTGTGGTTGGTATCGTATATGGTTCCGCGCTTTCCGTAGGATCTGCAGGACACTTCATATTGGCCTGCTGCTTTTTCGGACAGC
Organism: Desulfobacteraceae bacterium Eth-SRB2; assembly: GCA_004193595.1. GTDB lineage: Bacteria > Desulfobacterota > Desulfobacteria > Desulfobacterales > UBA11574 > S5133MH16. The sequence continues at coordinate 127,416 of RPGQ01000044.1, read as the reverse complement.
CATGGGCCGCGAACCACCTGAAGATAAACCGCTTTGGCACAAATTGCCGTAAAAAAAAGGCTAAAAATAGAACCCACGATAATAACGCGGTATCTTATATATTTTTTCTCAGTCGGTTTCATGGAATAATAATCATCTGCTCTGGTGTGGGCGTTATAAGGCCGAATTGATTTTTTGCAATTTTAGCGATTCTCTCCGGAGATCTCAGCCTTGCCATTTCAACCTTTAAGTTATTTTTCAAGGTTATGAGATCCTGATGACGCTTGGCTTGTATTGAAATTTCATACCCTGCTCCGACGGTTTGGACCCGGCACCAGGTAAAAAACAAAAGTTCCGTAAGAAAGATGGTCATGAAAATGGTCAATAGTAACATTTCGTTGGGCTTGCGAATATTTTTTAAAGCTTTAGAAGTACTCATATTTTTTCCACGACTCTTAACTTTGCGCTTCTTGCCATGGGGTTATTTGCAACCTCATCTTGCGTGGGTCGCACGACTTTTTTCGTCAATATTCGAACCAATGGTTTTTTATTGCAGGCACACTTGGGTAAGTCCGGGGGACATATACACCCTTTTTCCAAGGCCTTCATCCGATGTTTTACAATTCGGTCTTCAAGGGAATGAAAAGATAAAACACATAGGCGACCGTTATGGTTTAAAAGGTTCGCAACATTGTCCATGAATAAATCGAGCATTTCGAGTTCTCTGTTGACAGCGATTCTAAGTGCCATGAACGTCCGTGTGGCGGGGTGGATTTTCTGCTTAAATGATATGTACTTTGGAACCGCATCGCACACGATTTGAGCAAACTCCTTGCTCGATCTGATGGCTTTGCGCCGCCGTTGTGTTACGATTCTTTTCGCAATTTGTCCTGCTCGGCGTTCTTCCCCGTATTTGTAAAAAATTTCCTTAAGGTTTTTTTCCGTCATGTGGTTGATTAAATCTTCAGCCGTTGTAACCGATTTTAAATTCATTCGCATATCCAGCGGCTCATCTTTGTTGAAGCTGAACCCCCGACCGCTCGACTCGAGTTGATGAAGTGAAATGCCAAGATCAAGAAGAATTCCGTCTACCGCATCAATTTTCAATTGTTGAAGAAACTCAGGAAGATGAATAAAGTTGTCATGAAAGAGGTGGATGCTTAAATTGAAGGATGTTAGAACTTTTTGTGCGTTCCTGACCGCATCGATATCTTGGTCAATGCCTATGAAAATTCCTCCCGGGATAATTTTTTTGCAAATAGCCCCGGCATGACCCGAACCCCCAAGGGTGCAGTCGACATAGATTTTCCCTGGCGTACAGTTAAGATAACAGAGCGCTTGGGGCAGCATTACAGGGATATGTTTGAATGACACAATTAGAGTCCTAATTTTGCAATTTCGTTTCTTACGTCCTCCTTTTTCATGTCTTTCTCCAGATGTATATTTTCCGTGTCCCAGCTTTTCCGTGACCAGATTTCAAAATGATCGAGGACGCCAACAAGAACAATCTCCTTGTCTAATTCAGCATATTGTCTCAAGTTTTGCGGTATCAGGATGCGGTCCTGTTTGTCGCAAGCGCATTCAAAAGCACCTCCGATGAAGACCCTTCTGAATCGGCGCATGTTCTCGCTTTTTTCGGCCAGGGACAATATACGCTTTTCAATGTTACGCCATTCATCATATGAATAGGCCACAAGTCCCCCGTCCATTCTGGAAACCATCACGCCATTTGATTCCTGTGCTTTGATGACATCACGGAACCTTGCGGGAATTATGATACGCCCTTTTGAATCTATTGTATGAAATGAGCTTCCTCGGAACATTTTTCACCATAATTATCCACTTCAATCCACCTTTCTTTTAAAAGTACATTTTTTAATAAGTGTCAAGAGAAAAATACAATAACATATAATATTTTTTATAATAATTCACAAATGTTAAAAGTATAAAAGAAATTTAAATTTAGGTGGAGTAAAGTGGATGTTTATGATGTATCCGAGATAATTCCCAAGTTTTAACAGAATTATAGCAATTTTCAAAAATATGTTCCGGTTGGCCCGCGTTTGAATTTAGGAACTCGCCGTGGGACCATGTGAAGCGATCTATGCTTGCTGCGCTAAAATTGAAGAACTCGACCTTGCTTCGGGACTCAAACAGCTTCAATTTTTATCCCGCTATCAGCGGGACTTTGCCAAAAATGCTGGATCAAATTGTCCCAAATGGATGAGTCTGTTGATTAATGAGGATTTTCGTTCAAGATCAAGGCATGCGAAAAAAATAACCACCCCGGTACGATCTGCCGACCTACGGGCCCCCGATAACGGGATTTACGCTTTGCTCCAACAGGCAGGCATATAGTTGATATTCCGAGGATTATTTTTTGAGCATAACGCAGAGACTTGTCCGCCTCCAGCGGATTGTGCAAAAAGACCATTAATCAACAGACTCATGGATTCGCTCGGAAATTCAGACGCGACACACTGTCTTTGAAACGGAACGTTGTTGTGAGAATGTCTATAGTAGGATCAAACAGGCGCCCTTTCGACTTTTAATGCCGATTGATTTTGTGCCGCTTGAATGAATGTTGGAATGATGAGATATTGGGATAATAGTCAATAATGTAAAGTTGAAAAATTTGAAAGCTCATGGGTGGGAGTTAGATCATAAGGTTTAATAATATATCGCATCGGAATCGAACTTATGTTCCAGGGACTCTCTTTCTTTTTCACTCAGTCTGCCCATTTCAACGAGAACTTTCCCGATACCCGCTTCTCTTAAGGTATCGATTTTCATCAGGAATTCAACGCTTTTGTTAGAGGCGCAGATAAACGTATATTCCGAAGTCAGTTTTGATTTATTTAACAATTTAACCGTCGCGCCTGAAAAAATAATATGATAGTTTAATAAAAAGTATCCGGCGGCTCCTAAAAGAGCCAGTAGAATATAAGAGCTCAATTTTTTAATCATTATATGGATTCCTCTATTAAATTTTCTTTATCTGCTACAGGAAGTGTTTATCAGCTTATCGGTTTTTATTCAACACCTATTATACCCGCTTATATCCGCTTCGCTGATGAATATATCACGGACATAGGGTCAGACCCAAATATAAGAACATTTCGAATATTCATAGTTAGGGAGCTAAGAAGCGCGTCAGGGGTGGCAATATTTAACCTATCTGCCTTCATGGGGTTGGGGTGTAAATCAAGACTGTTGTTTGCTAAGATTGCTATGGCTATTTGGTTTCAGGTGTCAGGTGTCAGGAAACATGTTCAGTAGTAATGGGCCAGCCCTGAGGGAACGATTCATTTTTTTACGCCATACACTGCCGTTTCCTCAGCTAACTGCCAGCGGCGTTCTCGCTCTGGGACTTTCCGTTCCAATGTTTTCTCTAATCCATTCAACATACGAATGCATTCTTTGTAACCACCCCGAATTTATAAATACACCTTTTCCGTGATGTACCCTTTGAGTTTCGCCATGAACAGATGGTGAATGGTCTCAGCTGCTTCGCCCCTGGCGCGATTCACGCCTTCAATTTTGTTACGGATATAGCGGATCATCATTTTTCTCGGCGAGTTGGGCAGGAGCGCTGTTTGAGGAGGGTCTGGATTGGCTTCCGAACTCGTATTTCTCTTCTTGGGGCCACTTGTGCGTCAAGTCACAGACATCGATGGGTTATCCACACAACTTTTTATAGACCTCAAGATCCACCACGTCCATAAAATTTCTATTGGTCACCTGGTTTCCCCCTTAATCCTTAACCCTGACACCTGACACCTGACACCTGAAAAAAGCTTCGGAGCCACGGTTTGTCAATAGAAAGGTATCAGCGTTTACCAACGGTCCTGATTTCCACCCATGGGGTTGTTATGTTTTATTGCGTCGTTCATGGCTGAACAATTCTATCTTTCCTAAAAATTTCAGGCTTACAATATCCATCAGAATGGACCCGACCGTCTCGATCGTCTTTCTAAAAGGCGTATTTCTCACGTAATTCCATCTGGAGTCTTTGGCATTATTCTCAGGCGTATTGAGATTTTGAAGGATGGGAGGCTCGAGTGTTTTTAAATCAGCCGAGTGAACCCTAATCCATGCATCGCCGCCCGGCAGAATGTCCGTCAGGTAATCCAGAGAAACCTGCCCCTTATCAAAAATTTCAGTGGTCAACCGCTCACCGGCTTTCAAATTCCCAATGGTCGCATCCGGAATTGTTTCCACAAGATTCCAGCCTGCAAATATGATGTCTTCTCCCATGTGTATAACGCTGCCGAAAACTCCCTGAACCAGATCTCCCAAAACAGCTTCTTTTACCTTGGAGAAAAAGAATCCCGCACGTTTGACAACCCCCTGGGGCGCTGTTTCACCGTCCGGACGCCACGCGCCGAAACTCAAAGCGCTGCCTAAGTCTTTAAAAAAATCAACAATTGAACCGATACAACCCCTTTGATGAGCTTCCTGAATCTGGTTATTTTGATCCCTGTATTTTATTTCAGAACCGAAAAAAAGATCCTTGAAAAAGTTATTAATATTGCTGAAGGCATCTGAAACATCCTTTCCTGTTCTGCCCCAAAAGGATTCCTGATCTTTAGGATGGGACACTACCTTTTGTTCATCCAGATAATAGTGATCGCCTCCGGGATTACTAAGAAGTTGATCGTCCATATATTTTTCCAGATCATTTATTTGTCCGGTTTGCAATACCGGGGGGGCCTGTTTTTTATATGCTGCCACAGCATCCTTTTCGGCGATAATTCTTGAAGGGGATGTTAAGGTTGTGCGAGGAAGCGGCAGAACCGACCCAGGCGGTTGTGCCATGGGGGGATCATCGATGACGGCGGTGCAGTCCACCTCCAAAATTGATTGGAAATTGATCTGATTATCCGAGGATATTTTGATTGTGCCGGGCTGATTTTGGCTGACAGCATCTATGAAAGGAATATTTTGAAAATTCACACAGTTGTCCTGTTGAACAGAATTTGTTTCATTTGTCCTGCAAGACCATGCAAGACCGATGCCAAGAGCCCTGCAATGCGGCCTTCAGTAAAAGACCATTATTTCAATATATTATTCTAAAATAAAATCTAAAGGGTTGGTTTAAATACATTCGGGCAGGCAGAATTTTCCTATATGGGGGAACTTTCGGGACATCCTATAATCTTTTTTTCAACCCAAAAATGGCAAATTTTAATTATTTTTTACTAACTGTGCTTCAGGAGAGTTAGAATATTTAGAACAGAGAATATTAAGACATTTTCTCTGTTTTTTATTGTTTCTCTTCATTTTGTATCCATTGGCCAGTTTGAATAGAACCGTCGACAAACCTGGAAAATCCGGTTTTTTATTTAAAAACATGGCCAAAATAGGCTCGGCTTTTTCTGGATACCCACGGATTGACAATATTGAGATTAATCGCAGATACAACTCTGCAGAGAATTTCGGCTGCTTAGCGTGTTTGATATATTCATTATACACTTCCACTGTCATATTATGCTTTGTATCATCTTTTGACAGAAGCAAAAGCAGCCGTTTTGTTAACTTGTGAAAATGCCTGTTTTCCGATTTAGTCTTATAAATATCAAACAGATGCTTTAAGGCGGTTACATTTTCCGGATCCTTATTTAAAACATCATTTAGAACTTTGGTTCCTTTTTCCATATTGATTCTACTGAATGATAAAAACTTAATTGCCAAACATTAATTCACAATTATAGCTTTGACATCTTTCAAAACGGGAACAGCGGCTGCCACTGTACTGAGCCTTAAAGCGGCTTTTGGCTCCGAACACCGAGAACTATTTCTTGATAATTATGTCTTTGTATCGATAAAAAGCCTTTGTTAATCTCCGGCACCCCGAATTTTATTGATTCCGAAGTGTATCTCTCACCCAGATCATCGAAGCAATACCCTTACAGGAAAATTTAATAAGCACCGGGCTTCTTGAACAATAGATTGAAAACGATTTTTCAGGTAGTATCAATCCTTAAAGGTTATACCTATAGAAGTTTCTCTGCGCCCGTATAGACCTCTTCCACTATCAATGCTGCTGCAGCATGACCTGGGTGCTGTTTCGGATTCCATTTTTTCATATCCTCAAAGATGCTACCTTCTTTGTGGTATTCAATACTTCCCTTAATCTGATAGGATTTTCCTTCTTTTGTTATAAAAAGAATCGATGCTTTGCTGCCTGCAAGTATGTTTTCCAGTGTTTTAGAAAAAAAATTATTCGCAACCACTATAGTATCTTCGCTGAATTTTGACACGCAGGTAGCGTATATAGCATTAGGAATTCCATCTCCATTTACAGTTGATAAAATGATGGGACCTTCCCGGTCTTCCCATGCTTTACTCACTTTTTCTGGTAATGCTGCCATAATAGTCCTCCTTTATAGTATAATCAACAAGCGCTGCAGTTAGCGAAATTTGCCTTTTTTTGACGCTTCATCGGATCATACCTGAAAATATCGTCACCGGTATACCCTATCCAAAAATCGAAAAAACGGTACCAGAGTTACTTACACCTGACCAATACAACCGTTTAATTTGCCATTTTAGTGAACGGGTAGATTCATCTATGTAATAGGGTGCGTTCGTGCAGAGCGTTCACAACTCTAAATTGATGTCATCTATATCCTGTTTCCCCCCTGTTGATATCATTCGCGTCACGCAAGAGTTCGTAACACCAAGATATCTCGCAACATCAGCCCCGGAATAACCGAGTTCCCTGACACCGATCCACGATATTGAACGCCTGGTTTTCACTACTGCCCTTCTTCGACCCCATGATCGAAGTTCACCAATAGAAACATTATACCTTTCAGACACCTTCTCTGCAAGTGCTTTAATATCGATTCGTTGTCCGGACAGTCTTAAATTCTTTTTAAAAAGATCATTAAGGCCTGATATGACCTGCTTGACAAAATCTCCGTCACCGGGTATCCGCCGACCAATTCCGGCCTGCGGCCCTGATTAATACCTTTTCTAACGTATCGCGAATAATTCTTTCTTGAATTGTCGGAGCCACCGAAAAAAGGCAACACGTACTCTGTGTTCCGCCATCCCCTCTTAAATTTACCGACAAGCGCCGAGTGACCGACCAAGGATTTCGGTTTAGCTCTTTAAGATCCTTGACCAGGCCCGCCCGCAACAGATTATGGAAATGATTCGGCATCAAAACCCAGGCATAGATTTCCATCGCTCCATCCCGGGCCATTATAAAAATAGCGCTAACCTGTCGAGAGCAAGGAGATGAATTAACCGTATATACAATTAGCGCCTATCCGAGTACGTTGATTGAACCAATTCTTTATTCAACTTCTGGCTGAGATCTTCTGCCAACACTATGCATTCATGTTCACAGCAACTATGACGGATTGTCCACAAAGGATCTTCCCAGTGTAAAATAAAATTCCAATTTTCATAATCCTCATGAATCTCAATTTTGCTGATCTCTGACAAATCTCCTTCTTTTTCCTTCTGCCGGAAAAACCCGTATGCGATCCTGTAAGTACCTGCGGATATGTTCATTTGCAGACTCTTGGCACGAAACACAGTAAAAACAACGACTATGAGAAAAAACAGGCATAGTCCAATTAAAATAAGAATCGGCCATCCCTTATCCAACAAGAATAGATAGATTAAAAAAGCGCAGAACCAGGAACAGGCCCAGGAAAAGCAACGTTCCAAAACGAAAAGTGTGGGGGGCTATTATCAGGTTATTACCATCGTAGGTTATTTTCCCGGATAAAGTTTTTCCAAAATAATCCTGAAATTCCGATGGGGGTACCAACTCAGTCGATCTAATCTTTTCCAGAAGATTGCTACGTTTATCCGACGTCTGTTTTATCCACTTTTTATCGGAACGCGAAATAAGATAGTTTACAACGACGAGCATCAGGATAAACAGGAAAATTATCCAATAACCTGGTATAGTGAGATTGAAAATAGTCATGGGTCGGTAATGAGAACTTTGCCTTAACCGGCAAGCGGGCTTGTACCGATGAACAATGCTAAGGTTTGATATTTATTGGTCCTTAACCTTTTGAAATGACAGGTAATAGCTTGTCCGTGTTCAAGGCATGGTTCTACCGTTCTCTTCCTTCTCGAACAATGTCCACTATTTCCTGAGTCGTGATATTCGCTTTAATTGATGGAACATCTAAAGGTGAAGAAGCGATTTTTTCTGGAACCAAAGCGAAAGTTCTACCGTCCTTCCTTCGAATTAGTACTTTTCCTGTGTTTTCTGCTTGTTCAAGGACCATAGCAAGTTTTTGCCGGGCTTCTGAATATGTATAAACTTGCATTTTAGACCTCCATGGTTTCGACGTTGAGATTTTGAGCAAATGCCTTTAGCTTTCGATCCAACGTTAATAATGGTGCCTTATGTCTGATAGCACAATCCAAAAAATAAGCATCGTATGCATACATCTTGGCTTGTTTGGATATCTTTAAGGCATTAACAAAATCTGGCTCAACATAACGAAAAGGAATACTTGCGAATATTGCAAGGCCCTTTTGGGCTTCATCAAGTGTCAACCTGTCCTGTTTAAACATTGCCGAGAATGCATTACCAATTTCCCACGGAATAGAACCAGGCCCTATGAGTGTATTCCCAGTTGTAAATTCAACAATCCTTTTGCGTTCGGGTTCACCAACAATAACTGCAATCAAGGCAGATGTGTCAATTACAATATCCATGCTCACCTCTATAATATGATTTGCTGACAATTGTACAATAGTAATATTATTTGTCAAGTATTAAGAGGTAGAGCGGCAAACTGAGGGGCCGGGAAACGATGACCAAAAGCCCATTAAAGAGCTAAAAGTTTAATTTTCGAATGCCTTTCAAAAAAGCCCCGACCTTTCCCGGTCCCTCTCCGGTGACTGGTTCGGCGATCTTGCCTTCTACTTGTTGATCAATTCGATTAATCTGCAAGAATTGGAACATCAATCCTTCTGGCTGCTTGGATTAGCTTGTTGTCCAGAGTGGCTATTGGAAGGCCTCTCCTCATTGCAAGATCCAGATAGGAGGCATCATAGCTCGACAGATTATTTGCCCTTGCCAAAGCCAAAAGCTCCTTCATCATCATTTCTGGTCGTTCATACTCCACAACGATCGGAAGTTGGGATAACAAAGTTATGAACCGTATACTATCTGATTCACTGAGCCGCTTTTGCCGTTCGGCCACTAACAAAACATTCACAACTTCAAGGGGCCAGATCGATGGCACGACAGCCGCGGCTTCTGTAAGCCTGTTCAGAACAATGTCGGCGTAATTGTTGGTTTCATCTTTGAAGCACCATGACATTACAACCGAATTGTCGACGACGAAATGTTCGACCATTTACCGCCTTCCTTCTTCAATCATGTCTCGAATTGAGATTCCACCAAGATTATGTTTGTCACGGAATTTTTTCAATTCAACAATGACTGATTTGGTGTCAATTTTTTTTTCAGGATTGGGGGGGTGTAATACAGCAACAGGAACACCGTGTTTCGTAATGGTTATATGTTCACCTTTGAGCACGCGTTCCAGCAACTTGGGCAGATGGGTTTTGGCTTCATATGCACCTACGGTTTCCATAACACAACTCCTTAGACTAGTTTGAGACTAGTCTATTATGGATTGATTAAATTGTCAACCGCCATATTTATATTCACTATTCAAGATTTGCCCCTTATGTTGCGAGTCTCTATAACGTATTGAAATAACATAATTTAAGGTCATAATTGTAGTAATTGCATATTTCTTTATATAACAACATGTTACACTTATCAATAGGCTTTTTAAAACGGTCTTACTGGAAGAAGCAGGTCTGGTGGATTATCGAAAAGACGGTCTGTGGGTTAATTATTCCCTGAACAACGGTAAAAGCAGTCCCTATGCAGCCAGTTTGCTTGGTAAGCTTAAACATTGGCTGGAAGGCGATTCTGAGGTCGTTGAATTAATTAAAAAAGTTCCTTATTTAAATCGCGATGAACTATGTAAAAAATAATTTTTTTGCCTCATTAAATCGTTATATGCTGATATAGGATTGTATATAATGGGTTTATAAGCCTTTATGGTCTTTGTTTCACTGGGAGCTGGGAGTGCAAAGGGATAGAGAATTGCCCGCCTCTGGAAAATTCAAACATTAACAATATTGCAGAACCTCTAAACCAGTTTTGTTTTGATTATTAAAGTTGCTGGAATCCTCTTGAAAGCAAAGGAGAAAAAGTGACAGTAGCTGAAGCAAAGTATCGACAAAGAATCAAAAGGTCTTAGTTTTTTTGAAAAGTACCTTTCGGTCTGGGTGGCGCTTTCAATTGTGGCTGGGATTGCCCTTGGAAAAGTTGCCCCGGGAATAGCAAAACACCTCGACGGTCTTGCCATTTACGTAGGAGACGCACCAGTAGTTTCTATTCCTATCGCCATCTGTCTTTTCTTTATGATGTACCCCATTATGGTTAAGATTGATTTCGGCGAAGTCCTCATGGCTGGCAAAAACATCAAACCGGTGGGCTTGACCTTGTTCGTTAACTGGGCCATCAAACCGTTCACCATGTATGCTATTTCGATCTTCTTTCTCGGTACGCTGTTTTATAATTTTATTGGTCCAGAAGCCGTTGACCATGTCAAGATGCCCTTGGGTCTAAATCTTACGGTGGGTGCAACGCACGGCGTCGGGAAAGTTATTCTGGTCAACGGATTAAAGGTGCTTGAGGTGCCTCTCTGGCGAAGCTATCTGGCAGGGTGCATACTTTTAGGGATTGCGCCCTGTACGGTCATGGTTCTTGTCTGGGGGTTTTTGGCCCGCGGAAATGATGGCCATACACTTGTCATGGTGGCTATCAACTCCCTTGTCATGCTCTTTCTCTTTGGTCCTTTGGGAGGCTTCCTTCTGGGCGTTGGACGGCTCCCGGTTCCGTGGCAAGCACTGGTACTTTCCATTGGAATATATGTGGCACTGCCGCTTGTGGCGGGCTATACTTCCAGGAAACTTATTATCCGGGCACGGGGTGAAACATGGTTCAAAGAAAAATTTCTACACGTGTTAACTCCAATTACAATTACAGCCTTACTGGTTACGCTGGTACTTCTTTTTTCCTTTAAAGGCGATGTTATTGTATCCAACCCCTTGACCATACTCTGGATTGCCATACCCCTTTTTATTCAAACCAATCTGATCTTTTGGCTGGCATACGGTTTGGCCAGAATGATGGGTCTTAATTATACGGATGCGGCCCCTTCGGCCATGATCGGTGCCTCCAATCATTTTGAAGTGGCCATTGCTACAGCGGTTTTGCTTTTCGGTCTTTCATCCGGAGCGGCTCTGGCCACAGTTGTAGGGGTACTGATCGAAGTGCCGGTTATGCTTATGTTAGTAAAAATTTGTTTGAAGACCGACCACTGGTTTTCCTGAAAAGCAGAATGATAAAGGAAATAAACCTTTGACGTTACGAAGGATAAAAATCTAAGCAATGTTCTATTGGAGGATAGTGTATGTCTAATGGAAGATCTTCAAAGCTTTGGATAGTCAATGTAACATCCTTTATTCTTTTTATTATTTTATGTAGTACTGGATTGCTAAATTGGCTTGTATTGCCCAGAGGATATCAAGCAAGAGAAGGTTTTTTAGTTTCTCTTAGACATTTTTTTATTGCAATCCATGAATGGGTTGCACTGATATTCATGGTTGTTGTCGCAATACATATTATCTTGCATTGGCCTTATATAAAATCCAATTTAAGAAATACGGTATCATGAAATAACCCGCGCTGTTTAAGAGTTAAGTATATTGGCACATAGATTCATGCTAAAAACAATCATAATAACAATCGAAATCATCTTTATTGCCTTTGAGCTAATTGAACATTTAATCTTCCCGCTATTCTGGTTCATTTTTAAAGGCAGGAAAAGATCTACTTATGGCGTGATGGGAATGATTGGAAAAGTTGTTGAAATTAAGCGATGGGATAAAATTGAAGGTCAAGTTTTGATCAAGCTTAACAAAAGGCGGGGGAATGACAGAGGACACGTCTTACCGATTAGGTCGGTATGAAATTATCAAAAAGAAAAATGGCGAAGTGTGGTGGGAAACTCACGCTGGTTTTGCTGGCCTTAGGGCTGGGAAATGCTTTATTGAAGGACAAATTTTGTTCATAGGGCCTCACAAAACGGAAAAACCGGGTTTTTTAAAAGGTGAGTTCATGGAACACCTAAATAAATTGCCAAAATGGGAAAAAACCAAGCATTACTGCTCAAGCTATACCCTTTATAACTGTAAAACTAATAAAATATTTCCTGAGATAGAAAAAGGTCAAGAGTTGGACAAGCAGTTCAAAAGCTTTAAGGATCATGTTTTCAGTAAAGAGGCGTATGAAAGAGGAACTAAAACTAACCTAACCCTACAACGATAGTTATGAATAATTAAGCTTGATATTAATACCAAGGTCTGCTATATTTCGATACAACCCTTTAAAAAAGGAGGCAGACCATGTTACCAATCACTCGATGCGACGAACACCTTTACTCAGTACCGAAATTTGATCTTGGCAAAGGCGATATCAAAAACTTTATAAATGAACTCAGTGGCTTTCACGAACAGTTCGCTGATTGTTTTCAGCGCAGTGAATCCAGAGGTCACTTTTTCAAATACATGGCAGGCCAGTTCAATGTCGAGGCAATAAATCAATTGAAGGCCCTTGAAACTTTGGCTGTGAAGATGCTTAATCAGGGCCGTACAACGTTTCGTAAGTGATGCACCCTGGGACGACAATAAAATGATAGCTAAGTATCGTAATCTTGTAAATGACGATTTTGGCAGCCCAGACGGTGCACTAATCTTTGATGAAAGTGGCTTCATTAAAAAAGGTCAAGACTCTATAGGCGTTGCCAGACAATATTGTGGAACTGCCGGAAAAGTCGACAACTGCCAAGTTGGCGTTTTAGCCGCCTACGTCTCAGAGCAAGGATATGCTATAGTCGACAAACGGCTGTTTATTCCCAAAAAGTGGTTCACCGACGCATATTTTGAACGTCGGAAAAAGTGCAAATTGCCTGCAAAAACAGTTTTCCGCACCAAACCCAACTGGCCGTGGAAATGCTCGGTGCCATTGTTAAACAAGAAACGTTGCCTTTCAAGTATGTGTTAGCCGACTCTTTATATGGTGTCAGCCCGGAATTTGTCGAAGCAGTTGAAGCCTTGCCAGACAAAACGTACTTTGTTCAGGTTCCCAAAGATACATTGTGTTGGTTAAAGCGGCCAATGGCCATCACCAAACAATATCTTTGGGGCGGAAAAACCAGAACCAAGACCGTCTTGGTTGACCCAGATAGCAAACCGATCTCTGTGGACGAGTTGGCCAAAAATATCAATGACTATTTCTGGTACCGCCGGAAAGTATCTGAAGGCACCAAAGGACCGATCGTCTATGAGTATACCCGTCGGCAGATGATTCTGTCGGCAGCCGGACTTCCGCAGAAAACCGTGTGGTTGTTGATTCGGCGTACACTTGATGATGAGCCGCAATACAGCTTTTTCATCAGCAACGCATCCACCAGTACACGGCTGAAAACGCTCGTGTGGCTCAGTGGGTTGCGATGGGCAATTGAGCAGTGCTTTGAGGAAACCAAATCCGAGTTAGGCATGGACCACTATGAGGTACGAAAATTTACAGGCTGGCATCACCACATGCTAACGTGCATGCTGGCTCATTTCTTCCTCTGGCACCTGAAAATCAGGTTGGGGAAAAAAAGCACCGTCTATTACGCTACCGCAGCTTAGGGTTTTGATCAGAGTCATCTTGCCAATGAAGCGCCACACGCTTGAGACGCTGATCGAGCAAATTGTCTGGGTTCAGAATCAAAACCACAGAGCCTACTTGTCGCATAGGCGAAGACGTATTTTAAAACTTATCAAAGAACCGTAAGTAACGTTGTAGGGCTAATATATGTGACAAAAACCGTTAGAAAAATAAAAGAAAAGGTTTCCGGGGCTTGGGGACTATCCAAGGATTTGTTGAACAGATTTTTGCATTGATATCGAAATATTCCACCAGTAGGCGTTTGAAACTTCAAAGAAATAAGGAGGTGGTGATAATGTCAAGGAATTATAGGAAGATATTCATTACATGGGTCTTTTTAATATTGTTGGTTTTTCAGGTTTCCCCAAGTTTAGCGCCGGCGGATGATCACAAAAAAAGTGATAGACATTACAAACAATATAAAATTAGCAAAGAATTCGATGATTTTTTCGGCCATAATAGACGACAAGAGAAGAAAGAAGACGAAGGGAATGAAACTACAGGTCAAAGCGCTGCATGGATCTTAGTTTTGGCCAATCTGACGGTTGCATTCAGCATCTTTGTGAAAGCAATGACCCATTTTTTTCCTTTAGATTCAAAAATTAAAAATTCGATGAAGAGATTTAACCAGCTCCAGAAAAAACACCTGATGAGATTTCATTATGTTTTAAATCCAATAGCCTTGTGTATAGCTTTTTTTCATTTTCTGTTGTCTTTTTGTCGTTCATCTCCACTTCCTGAGTGGAGTTTAATATTGGTGGCGATAATGGTTTCTCTCGGTTTAATTTTAAAATTCAAAGTGTCTCCCAGGGGTATGCGGAAATTTGTTTATCGCTTACATACGGCATCGGCAACTTTTTTAATAATGATTCTTCTGATAGTGGTCGGCCATCAGATTGTTGACTGAGGAAAATCTTCGGTGAAAAGTGCGATTATCATATTAGTAATCGGGTTTCTTGTCTTTGAGTTTATTGAACATGTTGCGATTCCTCTGTTTTGGTTTATAAAAGACCGAAGGAAAATATCTAATTACGGCGTGATGGGCATAATTGGAAAAGTTGTTGAAATTAAGCGATGGGATAAGACCCAAGGCCAAGTTTTGATTAACGGCGAGCTATGGAAAGCTGTTTGTGAGGTCCCATTACTAAATGGTGGTAAAGCGGTAGTCCAGGGTATTGAAGGTCTCACATTGAAGTTAAAACCTTATGAAACAATCGAAAAAGTATAAGGCAGATGCATATTTTAATTAAAAATCGTTTTTCCACAGTTTAAATGAAAGCCGGGATTTCCGGTTAGCAAATAATGCCAGGATACTTTTGGATAACATTATAAATTGCATGTTATACAAAAACTTTTTAACTCTAATAGCAAAAAAACTATATAATCTGCTGGTTATATTGCTTTTATTAAAATCTGATACAAATATCAGAGAACGCATTATTATTGATGGTTAAAGAAAGGAGTAATTCAATCAATGGGAAATGTTAGGAAACATGTTTTCATCATATTTGCTGTTCTTATTTTTCTGACAGGTGAAACAGGAGCGGCTGAAAAAAATGCAAAAATCTCACCTGAAAGAGCAAGAATTATAGTCTATTATTTTCACGGCACATACCGTTGCCCTTCATGTACAAAAATAGAAAAATGGTCTTATGAAGCAATAAAGCACTCTTTTTTGAAAGCACTGAAAGAAGGCAGGCTGCTGTAGAAACCTGTAAATGTCGACAACCCGGAAAATAGACATTTTGTCAAGGAATACAGTCTGTTCACCAAATCGCTGATAATTACAGAGGTGAAAGGCGAAAAACAGACGAAATGGAAAAATTTGGACAAGGTGTGGCGACTTCTCAGGGATCAGGAAAAATTTTCCGCCTACGTCACGCAGGAAGTAAAAAATTATATGGATAACTGATCATGGAACTCAGTCTTATTCCCGCATTTTCCGCAATCTGGTTCGGCATTCTTACTTCGATCAGTCCGTGTCCGCTTGCCACCAACATCATTGCCACCACATATATCGGAAAGCAGATAAAAAACTCTTACGGCACTCTGATTGCGGGCTTTTTTTATACAATCGGAAGGGCATTTGCTTATGTGGTCATCAGCTTCATAATCGTGTTCAGTCTTCTTTCAGTTCCCGAAATATCTTTTTTTCTTCAAAATAATATGAACAAAATTCTCGGTCCCTTGCTGATAATCGCAGGCTTGTTTGTTTTAGAAATCTTGTCGTTCAGCTTCGGCGGATTAAGTTTCAGCGAGAATTTTCAAAACCGCCTGGGAGCCGGCAGTATTGTCGGCGCATGTATTCTCGGATTCATTTTTGCGCTTTCTTTCTGTCCGATATCTGCTGCGCTTTTTTTCGGGAGCATTATTCCCCTTTCATTGAAATATGAATCAAGGTTGGTTCTGCCGTTTCTTTACGGAGTTGGTACAGCACTTCCTGTTTTATTGTTTTCATTAATCATTTCCTATTCTTCACGCTTGGCAGGAAATTTTTTCAACAAACTTGCTGCTGTGGAATTGTGGCTGAGACGTATAACCGGCTTGCTTTTTTTAATAATCGGAATATATTTTTGTATGAAATATATTTTCAGAATAATCAACTTCTGAATAATAATTACTCTTTTTCCGTAATAAAACAAGCCATATAAACCGTCAGTGAATCGGACGTTAAAAGATGTGTTCCGCTACGCTCCACACAGCTTTTAACGCCGCTTACTTTAGCGTTACCCCACATTTCCGGATATTGTAAACCCGTTGTAAAGAACCTTGCCGGTGACTTATCGCAATTTTAAGCCTTTTCGTTTAACACCCCTGTACAGTAATTGAAGATTGTGTCCTTTACAAGCCAAGCATTTGCTAAATTTACTTGCCGGGCTTTTGCAGGCGTTGAGCGGTAGCGCCGTAAGCGGCTATAGTGATTCAGCAGCCCCAGCGGCGGATTACTACCTGACCGACCCTGATTATCCGGCAGACGCTTACTGTTATGTTAAGAAAATCCCTTCTCGGGCAGATGGGTGATTTTCGCTCAAAATTACTGTAAATTTTGCAACTTTGGATAAAATCGTCAGGTTGACAATTCGATCCATATTTTGTATCATTATTTAAATCCTCGATATGAGGATAAAAATTTATTTTGCATACCATACTGTACAACATATTGTTATTCATTCGGTTATCGTACACATTTCTATATTTTGCCTAAATTAGCTATTAAAAAGCGAATTCTTATCAACTCAACCAATTCAATAATAATTTAATGACTTCTCATGTGCAGTAAACTATTTTTTGCCTTTGATCGTCTAAATGATAAAAGGGGTGAGAAACAAAGAAGCGAGTTAAAAAGGATTTTGTACCAGTGGAAATGATCGTTATGTTATGAACATAACAGGGATTTTATGTGAATCAGCCATAAGCAAACTGAAGGCGACTAAAAAAGATCAGGGGATTCTCCGGCAGGAAAAATGAAAAAATATCATATAGTTATATTAACACTGACTCTATCTTTCTTTTTTGTATCATGCGCTTACTATCCTTACTATCCTTACTATCTCCCTAACGGATACCCTACCCAGGTTGGAGCTGTAGTAGGTGCCGGTACAGGCGCTCTTATTGGCCAGGCGATTGGAGGCAATACTGAGAGCACCCTAGCCGGGCTGGCTGCAGGAACCATTTTTGGGGCCTTGGTCGGCAATGCGGCAGATCAAGATTATCAGGCAGCAAGAGCTTCGGCCCAGTATGGCAAGCCTGTAATTTATTATGATAAAAGCGGACATGCCGTTGAAGCCATTCCTGAAAGGACGAATGCCGCCAATTGCCAAAAAGTGCGGAAGCGGATTTGGGAGAATGGGAAGCTGGTAAAGGAAACGGTCGAAGAAGTCTGTGTTCCTCCGGCGCCAGTGGTATATTATTACCCTGCTCCACCACCACCTGGTTATTACCGGTATCCTCCTTACCATTACCATCGTGGCTGGTATCACTGGTAAAAAGGGGGGCACTTAAGAGAAATAAGGACTAATCCTTTTATTGGTACATCCCCAAACACTATTGGCAATGCCCTCATCAGAAGATCTGGGTTGAAGTCGGAAAATCCTAATTAATATGTTCTTGATTTTTAATAGAATATTCAAGGTTCCTTAAATCTTCAATTCAGACCACTCTAATATGGTTATGATTTCGATTAGAAATCATTAATTCGAAACTTGTGTTTACTGCTATTTTGAAATTTGAAGTCGATTCAGTGGTTATGATATCGAATTCCTATAGTGTCGGATTGTCGCCGATTATGTTGGTTATGTTTCAATAACCCTTGATGCAACCAAAAAATCGCGCAAAATCACAGAAACATATTCGTTTACAAAAATCACCAAATTTCCCCATTATCCATAATCATTCCATAACACTATCGCTGCATAAACAACACATTAGATTATACGTTAAACAGCTTAGACAAAGGATTTGGTTGATTGGAGCAACTATCATAAGATCTAACCGTTGGCGGCATCCAATGAAAACACCTTATTTTGCTGTGTTGTTTACCTTTCGGAAAGCCGATGATACCGCATCTCCTTCGTTATCAAGGCCTTGCGGTAGACGACTACAGCTTCGGCCTTGATGCCTTGGGAATATTGGGGATGTCCATTGGTTTATTGGTTTAAGGCTTTCGGGAACGTCTTTTAGATTATAGCTTTCTCAGAGATATAATCTTGAAAACGACATGAAACTATTTCTCGAAATAACGTACACCGCTTTCCTGATCCGGGTGTTCAGCTTCTTTATTGTTTTTATGGAAAACTTAAAAAAATAACTCCATTCTTTAATGGGCTATCGGAAACCAACGGAAGTTGTTCTTTCTGCTATCACCGGCGCGGCAATAAAAAGATAGACACCCATATGTTTTGGTCTGCCTTTTCTTTTTTAAATGCGAATATAAATTCGAAATTAGAGGTTAAGTCCGCAAGGGTAATTTAGATTTTTTTTACATTGGGTTTCGGTAATTAGTGTTCGGTTTTGGACAACGAAACATCACTTAAGGGCATTCCTTTGAAATGCTGTGGGATAGGAAATATTTTCCCTTTGATAAAGACAATAATACCGGTCAAATTAACTGGACTTTTGAAGCATATATGCTTATGGCCATCAAATTTTTAAACTAAAACAAAAAGTTAATGGAGATATACATAGTATTCCGCCTGTTGGCATTAAACTTGCTATTTTTCAGGAACACAGGCAGGGTTCTTTATTCACCTGTTTTGGATAGTCTTTAATCAATTTTGAATTATGCATTACAGGAGGAATCACTCAATTCAGACCTCATGATAATGTTGAGAAAGAGGTATTTAAGAAGCTTGAAAGTGAACATGGAAAACCTTAATGTTACCCAGCGGGTGATTGTACCGCGGGGTTTCTGATTTAAATCCTTATTAATCATAAAATATGAATTTCCAATCCTAAGCTGTAGTGATAAAATGAAAAAGACTAAAATCATACGTGAAAAAAAGATGAGAAAAGACATCATCGATTACCTTATTGACTTTCCATTATTTGATGCCCTTAAGGGAAATCAACTAAATATTGTTGCAGCCCATATGAATTATTACGAAATCAATAAGAGTGTAATCCTTTTTAAAGAAGGGGATAAAGGAAATTATATCTGCTTTGTATTGGATGGAGTAATAGATGTTCTTAAAAAATCTGTAACTGGAGACAGTGTCGTCATTGCCGCTTTACCGAAGGGACGTTCTTTTGGTGAAATGTCAATTATTGATAACTTCCCTAGATCGGCAACGGCAAAAGCCCGTACAAAATCCTCTTTTCTCACATTAGCAGGCGAGTTTTGGGTAAAGAGATGCCAAGAAGACTATCTACAGTACGGTATAACAATTCTCAAAGAGGAGATACTCAAGGGACACTAGGAGTCAAATCACCAGAATTCAAAGACATCCTCTCAAACTTGTGATTATATATTTTCCTTGCATGATCTTAAACGAAAAAGATGCATCAAGATCTCAGCACATCTCTTGGCAAAAAATCCCTCAACTTAGGGTTCGCGCAAAAATAACTTCGCAGAATTGAAAACAGATTTTAGTTCAGATTTCGAGTCGACAAAACCACAGGAATAGCGAAGGCTATTTCGAGGCCGAATTTTATAAGATCGGGTGCAGGTAGAGGTATCCAGCCAAGGTGAAGCTGAAGCTGAGATGTAAAATAATGAGAAGTTATTTTTGCTTGCTAAGTTGAATAAAATAATACTGGAGTAATTTATCATGAGGATCGGAATTTTATAATATAAAATTCAATCTTGACAATGTTAAGATTTTTATTTATCGAATTTAATTATATTTCCTGTTGAAATTAGCCTCCTATCAGTATGCGTTTTCCGTTGCGAAACATCTAATATTGAGCTGAACTCAATCTCGACTTCCATGTATTTATCAAGTTTCGATTCGAAATTATAACTCGTACTTGTCTTTTTAATTTAGCACAGCCCGAATCAGACTAAAAATGCTGAACTTTTTTGCAGGAGGGGAACCCGGGCAAGGAGGCATAAGATTCGTCTGGCACAGCTGAAAAAAGGAGGGGATTATGGCATATCATATTAAAAATCTTGTTTTTGAGGGAGGCGGCGTAAAAGGGATAGCCTACATTGGAGCAATGCAGGTATTGGAAGAAGAAGGCATTGTCCCGGAAATAAAAAGAGTAGGTGGGACATCGGCAGGAGCCATTAATGCTACTCTGTTTGCTCTTGGTTTTACCAACAGCGAGCAAAGAGATATTTTGGGGGGGCTGGATTTCAATAACTTTATGGATGACAGTTGGGGCGTGATTCGTGACACGGATCGACTCTTGAATAAGTTTGGCTGGTATAAAGGCGATTTTTTTCACGGATGGATCAGCGGCCACATCAAAAAAAAGCTGGGTGATCCTAACGCGACTTTTATAGACCTCAAGGAGGATGGGAAACCCGACCTTTATGTATATGGCACAAATTTGAGTACCCGATTCGGGGAGGTTTTTTCCCAGGAGCATACACCGAAGATCCGTATTGCGGATGCGGTGCGTATCTCAATGTCAATTCCTTTGTTTTTCTCGGCGGTAAGGAACTCAAGGGATGATGTCTATGTGGATGGGGGCGTGCTCAATAACTATCCGGTAAAGTTGTTTGATCGGGAAAAATATATCATTTCGGAGAACTCAAAGAAGACGGCGCTGAAAACAGACTATTACGAGAAAGAAAACAAGCGCTTTTTAAAGAAGCGTCCATCGAGCAGTCCATATATTTACAACAAGGAGACTCTTGGTTTCAGGCTTGGTTATACACAAGCAGAGTGAATAATTCTTCCGGTACGAACCAAATTTTACACATCACAAAATTGATGTTTTTTTTGATTACGTTAAGGCCTTGGTGACTACCATCATTGAAAGCCAGGGGAATACTCATATGCATAGTGATGATTGGCATCGGACTATTTACATTGATACGCTTGGTGTGGGAACCACTGATTTCGATCTGTCCGATGCGATGAAGAAAAAACTCGAAAATTCTGGCAAAAAAGGGGCAAAAGCGTATTTCAAGTGGTTTAACAATCCTAAAAGCAGTCCAATTAATCGACCTTAATTCTTTGCACAATTGAAGTTTAGCGTACCAAACACATGGCTGAAGTTGACATGGAGTTCGCTGTTATTCATTATAGCAACTGAGTATATTTTCAATATCTGTTAGCCGGACCTCAAATTCGAAGGTCATTATATTTATGATTTAGTTATATTTGTGAGTTTTACGGATATACTTCTCTTTAAATATCAAAGAAATATATTTTCTTTGAATTTAATTCTTGCTCCATGAGTTGTCATCCAGAATACAAAGAAATTGTGGCAATTTGTAAGAACAATTAGCCCCTCAGGTTTACCTTCTCCCATATCTTAATCTTTTTACTTCCTTCTCAGATATCATTCTTCTGCAATAATCCAAATATACATTTTGGGCTTCATGGTAAAAAATACCATGAAGCCAATGATTATATGCGCCAATTGCAGAAGAATGGTTCCAGCTAATCCTCGCGTAAAAAACCAGAAGTACTGCAACAGGAAAGCCTGCCGGCATGTCAGAAAAAACAAATGGAAACAAAGCAAAATAGCATCTGATCCGGATTACAAAAACGATCAAAGGGATTGCCATAAACAGTGGATTGAACAGCATCCCGGATATTATCGTAATTATCGAAAACAAATTGGTTATTGTGATCCAGAGAGCAGTAAGTTACAGAAGCAGGATAAAACTTCGTTCAAAACGATCTTGCAAAAGAGACGCGTTAAAGCACTTTTCTGATATCAAACCAGGCAGTTATAAGCTCATACCCTTCAACAGAAAAAGAGACACGTTAGAAGGCCAAATTGTTGTTATTCCAAGGCGTTAAGTGTTTTTGTCAAAATTCTTGCAAAAGGAGACTCGATAGCTTTCCTTGAATTTTGATTATAAGATTGGCCAGGAATTAGAGTAAATGATAGAAACAAAAGGCTTTTCTCCTCGGATCGAGTACGCAGGATAACCGGCAGCACAGTAGACATTGTTTTACGTGACGGATTTTTAGAGTTCGTACCCACCATGAACTATTGCTTTACCTGTTTCTTATATTGGCGGCAGATCGGAATGGAGTTTCTTACTACAGCTACGATAAAATTTATTCGCTTTTAAAATTCCAGTGGATGAATACCTGAATGCTCGGAATGCTTTGATTGATAAAGACTTAATCGCATTTGACGCCTATTTTTTTCAGGTACTTTCTTTGCCGGAAAAACCTGTAAACCAGCCTTTAAGGCTTCTAAAATCTAAGCAGCAAATGGAAAAATATGATCCGGCTACGATATGTAATCTTATCGGCCAATCGCTTAAGGGAGACTGAACATGGTTAAGGCGCTATCTGTTGCAGAGCGATTAGAAAAAGCCGTCAGTGATTATCTGTTATGGATGATATCCAATGGGTATGCCGACAGCACCTCTATGCGGTATCAGCAGATATTAACGTATTTTTCCCGTTTTATAATCCAACGAGCATCCCATGGGATGTTGTTTTTACGTTTGACACATTAAAAGACTTTCAAAAGGAATCCGGACTTATCCTTGCATCACATGCGGTAAGGGGACTTTCCCGTTATTTGTTTAAGCAAAACAGAATAAAGAGACCGATAGAAAAACCGGTTCAGCCGTTGCCGGAAGTTTACGAAGAATACCGCAATTACTATATCCGCGTAAAAGATATCAGTCGCCTTCAGATGCTGCGCACAAGAAGAACACTGACCGCCTTTAGCGATTATCTTGACAAAAACAGCATCGTGCTGAAAACGGTCAGGATTGAACAGATCGACGCTTTTCTTGCAGCGTATAACAGGAACTACGTAAAGGGAACCTGCGGAACGTACCGTTCGATACTTCGTGGATTTTTAGCATGGCGGCACCAGAACCGGATATTGAAAAGAAATTTTGCCCCACTGATTATCGGGGCGCCTGTTTTTGCGCAAAGCATACCGCCGAAGTTTTTAAGACCGGATGAAATAAGGCGTTTGTTTGAAAGCTTGACCGGTACTACCAAAATTTAGAACTCAAGGACAGCGGCCGGCGGGTACGCGCAGGATTCTACAGCGGGGCTCTAGGAAGCCAAAAAGGAAATCAGCCGGATACGACTTGACGACATTAAATTTAAAAAACAAGAGATTTGCATACCGGACCGAAAAAACACAAATCCGGCCAGACTTCCTTTGCCTGATCGTTGCATCAAAGGGCCCAGATTTGCCGCTATTATGGGGAGGATGCGTCCGGGCAAATCCGCAGAACTTTCCATGCACCCATTCATTATTATTGCCATACAAAGGCCAGTATTGCCAGTTACCGCGTCAGCAGGGATATCGAGGGCATTTGAAGAGGGCTGGGCCTGTCGTCGTATACTGGCGCAGTCATTTTGCCGCGCAAAAGTGCAGGAAGCAACGGTAATGCTTGAAATCAAAGAGATGATGGGGCATGACAGCATACAAACAACCCAACGATATCTCCATGTTCACACAAAATTAGTGCGCGAGGTTCTTTTTGATGACGATGCTTTTTAAAGCTCTTTTAAACATTTGGAGAACTATCAGTACACCCGAAAACTCTGGGTTTAAAATAACATCCTGAAGTCCTATTTAAAGAACTGGGCGATGCCCCATAAACGTAGCGTCCCAAATGGATTTACCCCCCCTCCTTTTCCTTGAAGGTTTAGAAAAACATCAACGCGGATCCCCGCAGACGAGTAAATGAGTACACTATCTACGGTAAAGGGCTTTATAACTATATGGTGCAGAAATGAACATGTGAAAATCCGCCGGGATATTCCGCCATATAAAACGCTAACTATACCGTTTGTCTTTTTCCCGCAAAGGAACCGAAGATGAGGATACTTCGTGCCGTGCAAGAAACGGGTACGCTGTGACAAAAAGTATTTTTTAAACGATATGATGATGTATACCGCAATCATGCTTCTTGCCAGATGCGGCATGAGAATATCCGAACCACTCAGGGCAAAATGCGACATTATCGCAGACAGCGGAGGCTACGATCATATTGAAAAAAGCAGGAACATAGAAGACCGTTTGATACCGGTCCCAAAGGCGGTATCCGGTTAGGTGGAATGAATTATCTTGCTTTAAGGAAAAACATTGTTTTGCGATGACAATCCATACCGCAAAGGAAAAGCAGGTAAAAGCATATCGACCAATCGGAATATATCCACCACAATCTTTCATCAGAGACCGTCGAAGATATTGAAGCGCCAACTGGAACCCGCAAAAGGTTGCTTGTAAAGGAACAATATGCAGTTCAGACGCCGACCCGCACAGCCGCGACTTGATTCTTTTTTGGTAAATACGCTTAAGCGGACAAAAGGACAAGGAAGTGCTTCCAACAGGCGGTGCGGTTTCCAACACCTGTCTATATGGGACATAGCAAGCCTGGGTATACGGCTGTTTATCATCAAAACTGACAGATGCTAAGCACTTGCCGACATTCTGGTGGATTTTTCTATCAAGGCAGAAGGGAAAGAACTTCGCGAATCGCTGCATACCTCCATCTTTGCCGGTATTTTGCGGGAATGGCCCGCCGAAATAAAGGGCTTAGCCCTAGAGCGGTCAAAACTTTTACCGAAGGGCATTCAAAAACTTTTAATTTTCCGTCAAGAGACATCTTTCAAAGCGGTTCCTGATCTACCGATCCAGAGATAAAATTACCTGCGCTGATGCTCTGTTTCCTTACGATTACCTGGAACAGCAAAGAAATGGCAGAACACGCAATACCCGCCCATTTGCCTTAAAATCGGTACGCGAAATGGTCGGCTTTATTACCCGGAACATCGCGAAATATCAGGAAATGATGACCGGCCCTTTACAAAACGTTTGGAAAACGACCCCGATGCGTTCATGGATTAGCGACGACATACTTCAAGTGTTTAGTTCCGGTTGATTTGAAAAAAGGGTTCCGTGATTACGAAGTTGCCATCGCTACTTTTTGACTCAGGCGCAAGAGCAAGTGAAGTTGCCAATCTGGAAATTCACTTTTTCGACCCTCACAAGAAGACACTAATAATAAAAGGCAAGGGAGGAAACTATCGCATGATAGAACTCCAGGCCAAAACAATCGAACTTATTGAGCGCTATATAAATAAATACAGGCCCATTCCAAAGCCGATATGCAGTAATCGCGTGTTTATAAATCAGCGCCGGTAGAGGTTTTGAGAAACGGCATTTATCGTGTTGCAAAATATCTTTTAAAGATGCTCCGCCAAAACCAGCTGGAGAATCAATCCCGCACACGGCTTCCAGACATTCCCTTATTGCCGTGCATCTGCTGCTTTCAGGAAAATCGCTGACGGACATAAAAAATCACCTGGGCCATGAGAATTTGAAATCCACCATGATCTATCTGCATCTGAATGTATCTCGGAAACGTGATGCGCAGAAAAAGTTTATCAAATATATCCAATCAGTAATATCTGAAGAACCAAAAATTGATAAATTGCTGAACTGGGAAAACAAGGAGGAAATTTTAGACTGGCTTGATGATCTTTAGGAGTATGGCGTCTGACCAGATATGGACAAGTGCGAAGATGCCGAGTTATTATGTTGCGAGACCGTTTTAAAAGCACAATGATAAGTGTAACATGTTGTTATAAAGAAATAATGCAGAATTACTACAATTATGATACGCCTTTAAATTATGTTGTTTCAATTACGTTGCTTGAGACTCCGCAACATAAAGGGGCAAATCTTGGATAGTGAATATAAATATGGCGAGTTGCGACGTTAAAATCAATCCATAATAGGCTGAGTCTCAAGCTAGTCCTAAGGAGTTGTGTTTATAGAGCCGTAGGGTGCATATGAAGCCAAAACCCATCTGCCCAAGTTGCTGGAACGCGTGCTCGAAAGGGTGAACATATAACCGGTATTACGAAACTTACGGTGTTCCTGTTGCTGTATTACACCTAATCACGAAAAGAGTTGACACTAAATCAGTCATTTGTTAGATTGAAAAAATTCCGTGACGACAAACATAATCTTGGTGGAATCTCAGTTCGAGACATGATTGAAGGGGAAGGCGGTAAATGAGGTGGTATTTCGTCGTCGACAATTCAGTTGTAATGTCATGGTGCTTTAAGATGAAACCAACGAATTACGCGGGCATTTGTTGATTCTGAACAGGCTTACAGAAACTGCGCGGCTGTCATTTTTCATCGATCGGCCCCTTGAAGGTTTGTGAATGTTTGTTGGTGGCTGAACGGCAGAAAGCAGCTCAGTGAATCAGATTATTATGCGGGTTCATAGCACGGTATCCCAACTTCCCGATCGTTATGAACGACCAGAAATGATGATGAGAGGGAGCAAGCTTTGGCGAGGGGCAAATAATAATCTGTCGAGCTATGATGCCTCCTATATGGATCTTTTATTAGGGGAGGCCTTCCAATAGCCACTCTGGACAACAAGCTAATCAAGCAGCCAGAAGGTTGATGTTCCAATTCTTGCAGATTAATCGAATTGATCAACAGGTAGAAGGCTGAGATCACCTCGCCAGACACAAGTCACCGGACCGGGAAGGTCGGGGAGGCTTTTTGAAAGCATTCGAAAGGAATTAAACTTTTAGCAGCTCTTTAATGGGCTTTTGGTCATCGTTTTCCCGGCCCTTCGAGTTTGCTTGCTCTACTACTAATACTTGACAAATAATATTACTATTGTACAATTGTCCAATAAAAGATGCATATTATAGAGGTGAGCACGGATATTATGGTGACATCTGCCTTGATTGCAGTTATTGTAGCGGTGGTGAACCTGAAGTTGTTGAATTACAACTAGGGATACACTCATAGGGCCTGGTTCTATTCCGGTAGGAAGTGGTAATGCATTCTCGGCAAATGTTTAAAACAGGACGGAGTTGACATGGTGAAGCCCAAAGGCCGCTGCAATATTCGCAAGTCATTCCCTTTTCGTTATGTTGAGCCAGATTTTGTTATTACTTATCAAATAAGCCAAGATGTATGCATACACGATGCTTTTGGATTACAATGCTATCAGACGCAAGGCACCATTATTAACGTTGGATCGAAGCTAAAGAGGCATTTTGGCTCAAAATCTCTCAACGTCGAGAGCCATCGGAAGTCCTAAAGTACAAGTTTATACCACATGTTCGGAAGCCCGGCAAAAGCTTGCTATGAAGGTCCTTGAACAAGCAGAAACACAGGAAAATTACTAATTCGAAGGAAGGGACGGTAGAACTTTCGCTTTGGTTTCCAGAAAAATCGCTTCTTCACCTTTAGATGTTTTCCCATCAATTAAAGCCAGATAATATCACGACTCGGAAATGAGTGGACATTGTTCGAGGAAAGGAAGAGGAACGGGTAGAACCAATACCTTGAACACGGACAAGCTATTACCTGTCATTTCAAAAGGTTAAGGACCAATAAATATCAAACCCATAGCATTGTTTCATCGAACAAAGCCCGCTTGCCAGTTAAGGCAAGTTCTCATTACCGACCCATGACTATTTTCAATCTCACTATATATACCAGGTTATTTGGATAATTTCCTGTTTATCCTGATGCTCGTCGTTGTAAACTATCTTATTTCGCGTTCCGATAAAAATTAATATGGATAAAACAGACGTCGGATAAACAGTAGCAATCTTCTATGGAAAAGATTAGATCGACTGAGTTGGTACCCCATCGAAAGATTTCCAGAGTTATTTTGGAAAAACTGTCGGGAAAATAACCTGATGGTAATAACCTGATAGCCTTCCGCTTTTCGTTTTGGAACGTTTAGCACTTTCCTGGGCCTGTTCCTGGTTCTGCGCTTTTTAATCTATCTATTCTTGTTGGATAAGGGATGGCCGATTCTTATTTTAATTGGACTATGCCTGTTTTTTTTCTCATAGTCGTTGTTTTACTGTGTTTCGTGCCAAGAGTCTGCAAATGAACATATCCGCAAGGTACTTACAGGATCGCATACGGGTTTTCCGGCAGAAGGAAAAGAAGGAGACTATTAAATTCAACCAAAATTGAGATTCATGAGGATTATGAAAGTGGAATTTTATTTTACACTGGGAAGATCCTTTGTGGACAATCCGTCATAGTTGCTGTGAACATGAAAAGATGCATAGTGTTGGCAGAAGATCTCAACCAGAAGTTGAGATAAAGGTGGTTCAATCAACGTACTCGGATAGGCGCTAATTGTATATACAGTTGAATTCATCTCCTTACTCTCGACTAGGGTTAAGCTGTTTATATATTATGGCCAGGATGGAGCGATGGAAATCTATGCCTGGGTTTGATG
This sequence comes from Desulfobacteraceae bacterium Eth-SRB2, assembly GCA_004193595.1. Lineage (GTDB taxonomy): Bacteria > Desulfobacterota > Desulfobacteria > Desulfobacterales > UBA11574 > S5133MH16. The sequence goes on along the minus strand of RPGQ01000044.1, from coordinate 98,807 downwards.
CCGAATCATTTCCATAATCTGTTGCGGGCGGGCCTGGTCAGGATCTTAAAGAGCTAAACGAAATCAACGGTCGGTCACTCGGCGCTTGTCGGTGATTTAAGAGGGATGGCGGAACACAGAGTACGTGTTGCCGCTTTTTCGGTGGCTCCGACAATTCAAGAAAAGATTATTCGCGATACGTTAGAAAGGTATTAATCAGGGCCTGAGTGGAGTGGTCGGCGGATTACCCGGTGACGGAGATTTTTAAGCAAGGTCATATCAGGCCTTAATGATCTTTTAAAAGAATTTAAGACTGTCGGACAACGAATCGATGTCGCGCGGAAGGTGTCACAAGAAGGTATAATGTTTCTATTGGTGAACTTCGATCGTAGGGTCGAAGGGCTGATTAGCAGGTGAAAACCAGGCGTTCAATATCGTGGATCGGTGTCAGGAACTCGGTTATTCCGGAATTTGATGTTGCGAGATATCTTGGTGTTACGAACTCTTGCGTGACGCAGATAGTATTATTATCAACAGGGGAAACAAGTTATAAAGATGACATCAATTTAGAGTTGTGAACGCTCTGCACGAACGCACCCTATTACATAGATGAATCTACCCGTTCACTAAGGTAACCCAAAATTAAACGGTTGTATTGGTCGGGTGTAAGTAACTCTGGTACCGTTTTTCGATTTTTGGATAGGGTATACCGGTGACGATATTTTCAGGTATGATCCGATGAAGCGTCAAAAGGCAAAAATTTCGCTAACTGCAGCGCTTGTTGATTATACTATAAAGGAGGGACTATTATTAGTAGCGGCATTACCAGAGAGAAAAGTGGGTACAAAGCATGGAGACCGGGAAGATTCATCCACGTTTTATCAACTGTAAATGGAGATGGAATTCCCCTAATGCTATATACGCTGCGTGTCAAATTCAGCGAAGATACTATAGTGGTTGCGAATAATTTTTTTTTTTTCTAAAACACTGGAAAACATGCCCGCAGGCAGCAAAGCATCCCATGATTCTTTTATAACAAAGAGGAAATCCTATCAGATTAAGGGGAAGTATTGAATACCACAAAGAGGTAGCATCTTTGAGGATATGAAAAAATGGAATCAGAAACAACTTGGGTCATGCTGCAGCAGCATTGTTGATGGTGGAAGAGGTCATACGGGCGCAAGAGAAACTTCTATAGGTATAACCTTTAAGGATTGATACTACCTGAAAAATCGTTTTTCAATCTATTGTTCAAAGAAGCCGGTGCTATTAAATTTATGAGATTATTGCTTCGATGATCTGGGTGAGGAGATACACTTCGGAATCAATGGAAATTCAGGTGCCGGAGATTAACAAAGGCTTTTTATCGATACAAAGACGCAATTATCGAAATAGTTCTCGGTGTTCCGGAATAAAGCCGCTTTAAGGCTCAGTACAGTGGCAGCCGCTGTTCCCCGTTTTGAAGATGTCAAAGCTATAATTGGCCAGATTAATGTTTGGCAATTAAGTTTTTATCATTCAGTAGAATCAATATGGAAAAAGGAACCAAAGTTCTAAATGATGTTTTAAATAAGGATCGGAGAAATGTAACCGCCTTAAAGCATCTGTTTGATATTTATAGAAGGACTAAATCGGAAAACAGGCATTTTCACAAGTTAACAAAACGGCTGCTTTTGCTTCTGTCAAAGATGATACAAAAGCATAATATGACAGTGGAAGTGTATAATGAATATATCAAACACGCTAAGCAGCCGAAATTCTCACTGCAGAGTTGTATCTGCGATTAATCTCAATATTTATCAATCCGTGGGTATCAGAAAAAGCCGAGCCTATTTTTGGCCATGTTTTAAATAAAAACCGGATTTTTAAGGTTTGTCATTTCTGGTTCTATTCAAACTGGCCAATGGATTTCTAAAATGAGAGAGAAACAATAAAAACAGAAATGTCTTAATATTCTCTGTTCTAAATATTCTAACTCTCCTGAAGCACAGTTGATAAAAATAATTAAAATTTGCCATTTTGGGTTAGAAAAAGATTATAGGATGTCCCAGAAAGTTCCCCATATAGGAAAATTCTGCCTGCCCAGATGTATTTAAACCAACCTTTAGATTTTATTTTAGAATAATATATTGAAATAATGGTCTTTACTGAAGGCCGCATTGCGAGGCTCTTGGCATCGGTCTTGCATGGTCTTGCAGGACAAGTAAACAAAAATTCTGTTCAACAGGACAACTGTGTGAATTTTTCAAAATATTCCTTTCATAGATGCTGTCAGCCAAATCAGCCCGGCACAATCAAAATATCCTCGGATAATCAGATCAATTTTTAATCAATTTTTGGAGTGGACTGCACCGCCGTCATCGATAATCCCCAAACCCGAATCCAAATGGCGTCCTACAAAAAAGAAGAAAAAGGAGACCTTGGCAACACCGCCAATAATTTTGCCCCTGTAATTCCTTAAACGAATGGCCCCATATCTTAAACGAATGCCATTGACCGTGAGGGACCCTCCAAAGGGCTGGAGCCAATCGTAAGGCGAGCCTCAGGCAGGATCGGCCAAAGGGGTCGGCAACACGGAGTGCGAAGCTATGAGCCGACGAACAGAAACGGCATACAAGGCCCGGTCTCCGGGTAAGTTTACACAACATAAAGAAGAGCAGATGTTTGCTGGACAAGGCGATAATAAATTTCTTCTGTGCCATGTTTGGGGGGATAACCTTTTGTTATCTTATTGTATAACGCCCATTGGTTCATTGGATTTTATTAATGGGTCCAAGATCCGATTTTTGTTTAAACCAATGATCCAATGGACGTCCCCAAAATCCACATTGATACTATCCTCAACATCATCAATGCCAAAATGAAAAATCCAGACAGAAACACAGTATCACGACTTGAAGACTTACCGAATATAGGAAAAGCTGCTGCTGTTGATCTTAGATTGATCGGTATTCGACAACCCCAAGATTTGGTAGGTAAAAATCCATACGATCTATTTGATGAGCTTCGCAGGGTGACAGGAGAAGAGCATGATCCCTGTGTCTTAGATGTATTCCTATCAGTTATAGATTTTATGGAAGGTGGAGAACCAGCTCCTTGGTTCAAATTTTCTGCAGAGAGGAAGAAGTATTTTATTGAAAATAAATGAGTGTCCTGATGACTCCTCTACCTTGCCCCCAAATAGCCGTTTCCACAAGAGCCTGATTGGAATTTCCACAGCTGAACTTGTTTAAAAATGGAAATATTTTAAGTTGTCTCGGACAATTTCTTAATTGCATGCATGGTATGTTGGAAAACAAGATGGGTCGTTTTATACTGCAGCACTAATCATCAAGTACGGGAGTATTCCTGACAATGCAAAAAGGCTAACCATTACCAACCCGATAGAGATGGTGACTAACGAACAGAAAAGGAGAATTTGTGTCTGTTTCTCAATATCCTTTTTTTTAATTATGTTATGGATTTTAAATGAGAGGCCAACCCACAAAATCGGGATTAGGAGAAAAAAATAACGAGAATCGACTATAAATTGAGTGAGAAATGGAAGACTGTCTCCAGTGTTTCCATATTGGACAAATTGGTTATAAGCTGGGGTCACGACAAGTTGACAGGCACAGCAGAAAAAAACCATGAGAATAACATTGAATGTCAGTATCAGTAATGGCATATGTATTTTTTCCCAGTAATCAATAGGTAAAACAACTCACTTGACTTAAAAAAATGGACCCTATATCTCTACTCTGACGAAAAAAATCACCTGTATGGGAGACATTATAGTAATGGTCAAGTAATTGGGGTCAGGTGCGGTTTACTCCTCTCAATATTTGATTATCTACATTGTGGGTGACTTTTTTTTAGATTCTCACATTCTGACCAGCCTAACTTTCGTTTTATAAGTCGACCGTCTCTAACCAAAAAAAACTCTATTCCCCCACCGTACCTATCTTCACATTTACACGGACTTGTTGGAGGTATAGTTGTAGCTGTGGGTGGAGGAAGCTGGTTTGCCGGGGCTCTTATAGCTGGAGGAGGATTTACGGGAAGTCTTCTCTGGTTATTAGCGGTGGAAGGACAATCGGCCAACATCCTTTCCTGTAGGGTTGCCTGTAACCAATCGATAACTCGAATCATTTGGGTAAGATTTGCCGGAGTTGTGTTTAGTCGCATTAGCCCAGAGAGATTTTTGGAGGCCTCAATATTCTCTAGGCGAACACAACGTCCTGTAATGGGTCTTAATTTTTTGTACTCCTGAAGGATGTAACCTGCATAAGACATATTCTTTTTCGCGTCTTCAACCTGATTTTCCCAGCCAGAATTTCCTCTTCTTAGTGTTTCGTCTGCAACTTTAAGTGTTTGTTGTGTGTACGCTATAAGCCAGCCCAATTCAAAGTATTTTTCTGAACAGGTATCTGTCTTTATTTTTTTGTCAGTTTTACCAACAACTGCAATTCTTAAATAATTTCCCCAAAAAAAGGTCTCTTTTAGGTAATTCCATATTTGGTTACGATTGTTGCTGTTCGGTTGTTGTGAAAAAGAGTCAGCTGTTCTTTGTAAAGAGGCATTTAAATTTTGCCATCCTGACCATGCCTCAGGATACATTCCGCATTGGTCGTTTGAAATTCTTATCTGTTCTCCTCCTCTGAGGATAAAGTCACGTATGGATTGATCTGCGGGAACCCAACTCTCTCTAGATCTTGTATAGGACATTAAGGATGTAGCCCATCCGAGGTTGCATCCAGCGGCCCATATCTGGAAGCAGCAATCTTCTTGCGGAAATTTATGCGCTCCAGATGCTGGTGTTGATATAAGAATGCACAGCACAAATATGCTCAAAAAAAGCTTAAAAGATTTCATATTATCTCCCGAAGTAATAGTTTTCTTTTCTCTAGTAGCGCTATATTTTGATGTATCTGGTTTATTGGATAAGGATGTAATTATAAATTTCCCGTATGTTCTAAGTTTCCTTCTATGGTCGTCTCTCTTTGAAGGCATTATTTCTCTGCATACCTAAACGACCTATATTTACTCCAAATAAAATCGAAATCATCCTACTCCGCTTAACACCTGCTTTACAATGTTGGGAAGTGTTCTTTCCGCCACTCGTTCCAGGCTTTTACGCCTTGTTTGAGGATTTTGAGGTGTTCTGGATCGGCCATTTTTGGGCCTCTCGATTTTTATACTCGAAACGTCTAACGGCATTAGTTGATTGCTAAACTTATAGCTCCCCAGATACCATGATTTTAATCAATTGACCACAATTTAGTCACAAGTACAAAAAAAAGAGGTTACAGTGTGAACCGTAACCTCTTGAATTTCATGGTAGGCACGATTGGATTTGAACCAACGACTTCTACCGTGTCAAGGTAGCGCTCTCCCCCTGAGCTACGCGCCTGTAATCTTAAAAATTTGTTAGCACCACTTTTTATGTCTGTCAAGAAAAATGCCTGTTGGAAGAGATCTAACTCCCGTTTTTAACAAATCCGGACATTGAAAAATTAAATTTAAGGTTTAAGATACGCGGTTAATTTTTCTTTGACTTTGTCTGAAACCACTATGGATTGATTTTTTGTGTAATCGTAACAGACTTGGACTGATTCTCCGGTTGCATATACCATGGATGGGTCTGACTGATGGACGAGTTGATATTCAAACGTAAAACTTTTGGTGCCGATATCCTTGACCCACATATGAAGGGTTACCGTGTCAACGAACAGTACCGGTTTAAGATAATTGCACCGAATATGCGCCATGATAAACCTGATATGAGAAGGGTCCGAAACTTCGAAATATTTTTGTGAGAATTTTTTTCGCCCCTCTTCGAAATAGGTAAAGAATACAGCATTGTTAACATGCCCCAGGGCATCAAGATCGCTGAATCTCACGTCAATGTTTGTGGAAAATATTTTGCCTGAATTCATCAACAACTCCTGACCCTGATAAATTTTTGTTTATTCGCCTTCGCCGGAATACGCTGCAGCTTGTCGTAACGGAGCGGAGATCCCGCCCAGCGGGGCTGCGGGGAGCTTCATTCTAAAAATTCCAATTTTTTGAGAGATAATAAATCATAAATTACTAACCGGGACCTTATTATGTCAAGGCGTTATTTCTAACAATCGGATTAACCTCTTGCCCTATGATTTTTTCCACGAAAATATATTGGACCTAAATTCTGCAAGCCTCGTATCGGACGGATATGCAAGGCATCAATCGTGCAACCGTATTGTAATACTGCAATCGATTGATAACGCAGTAGATCCGGTCGAGACGAGGCTCCCAAAGGGTTAACTTTTTTCGAAATCTAATACGGCTTTCATCCTTTTATTTGGCCTGTTATCGGTGTGCGGAAATTAATAAAAACATCTCGATAGCGCATTGTAATTATTTCAATTCTATCTCTTTCGAAAAAAGTTAATGCAGATTTTAGGTTGGACTTATTTACCCGTATGTGGCAAATTAAACCTTGACGGTCTCGTAAAAAGTCCAACTTCTGCGTTGTGCTGCATTTCGCAATCATTCAACGTACGAAAAGTACGCCTCATGATTACAAAATTTGCACGCCTTGAATTTGAACTTTTTACGAAACCGTCTAAATTGGACTTTTTACGAGTTCATCAAATCTTAGAAAGGAGGTGTTTGGAATGAACGTGAGAAAGTCTGTTTTCGCGGGAAGCTGGTATCCGGACAATCCGGCCGGCTGCGAGAAGGAGATTAAATGTTTTCTAAAAGAGTACCCGACAAAGGACATTGAACAGAGGTCCTTAACCGGAGGGATCGTTCCCCATGCGGGATGGTATTTTTCAGGAAGTATCGCCTGTAACGTAATCCATTGTCTAAAAGATGAAAACCCTCCGGATGTTTTTGTAATTTTCGGGATGCATCTTCATCCGGGTTCCCCCTCATACATTATGACCGGCGGTGCATGGGAAACTCCGTTTGGCGACATAGAAATCGAACCGTCCCTTGCAGGCGAACTTGTCAAACAATTTTCATTTCAGATCGAAACCGCTGAACACTTTACCCGGGACAATACCATCGAACTTCAGCTCCCTTTTATAAAATACTTTTTTAAGGACACAAAAATCGTTCCCATGGGCGTGCCGCCCACACCACAATCTCTTGAAATCGGAAAGGCGGTGGCCGACATTTCAAAGGGTCTGGGGTTGCGGGTTAAAGTGATCGGCTCCACCGACCTCACCCATTACGGGGTGAATTACGGGTTTGTATCCCATGGCAGGGGCCAGGCGGCCCTGGACTGGGTGCGCAAGGAGAACGATCCCAGGGTTATCAAGGCCATGATTGCCATGGATCCGAAAAAGGTTATCACAGAGGCCCTGGAAAACCAGAATGCCTGTTGCAGCGGTGCGGCTGCAACTGCAATTGCCGCTGCAAAACAACTCGGGGCCGGCAAAGCGGAAGCCATTGCATATGCAACCAGTTATGATAAAAGTCCGGGGGACAGTTTTGTGGGATATGCGGGGATTGTGTTTTAAAAAGCATAAGGGGCAGCCGGTAACGGCCCCTTATCGTTCGATGCCGTCTCTTGCTAAAATACCCTGATGATAATAATGTTTCACCTCTTTCATTTCACTAACCAGGTCGGCATATTGGATGAACTCTTGGGGGGCGTTGCGTCCGGTAAGGATAATTTCCACGCTTTCAGGGCGCTGGTCCAAAAATTCCAGAACCTGTTTTACGGCAAGCAGACCGAACCAGACGGTCACATTGATTTCGTCCAGTATAACAATGTCATATTGTCCTGAGAGCATGGCATCACGAGCCTTGATAAGTCCCTGTTCCGCCTGATCCATATGCTTTTGAGTGACTTGATCACGATGAATGCACTTGATGTCCCCATACTGTTCAATTTTGATGTAGGGGTTATCACGCAGTGCCGTAAGTTCGCCATAGTGCTGCCCCTTCATGAATTGGCCCATGTATGTTTTAAGTCCATGACCGGAAGCTCTGATGGAAAGGCCTAAAGCGGCGGTTGTTTTGCCTTTACCGTCTCCGGTGTAAACCTGAATGTACCTTTTTGTATCTGTTGCCATTATTCTCTGATGACGAATTCAAAAAAGCTCTAATTCATCAAGGGGTTGGGGTTGGGTATTTTTTGCCTTTTTACAAGATTGTTAAAAAGATTAGAAAAAAAGGGTTATGACATCATATCATAACCCATTGTTATTTGGCTGAGGGACCAGGATTCGAACCTGGGTTAACGGGGCCAGAACCCGTCGTCCTGCCTCTAGACGATCCCTCAATGGATTTTAGTTTCCAAATACACAAAAATAAAATGGGAGTCAAGATAAAACTCAGGGCAAACGCATTTGAATTACAATATATATAGGTAGACCGCTCCACGCCGTCGCTGCGCTGTACAGAAATCAAATGCGATTACCCTGAGATAAAACTAATCCCTCAAGTTTCGGGATAATTCCTTTTTGTTAGGATACCAAAGTTGATGAACTCGTAAAAAGTCCGATTTAGACGGTTTTGTAAAAAGTTCAAATTCAAGGCGTGCAAATTTTGTAATCATGAGGCGTACTTTTCGTACGTTGAATGATTGCGAAATGCAGCACAACGCAGAAGTTGGACTTTTTACGAGACCGTCAAAGTTATTACTTACGGTAATAAATTGAGTATTAGTAATGAGTAAAACAGATCAAATATATTTTAGCCGTTACGGTTAGGTTTGAACATTGAACCATCTTTCAAACCGCCTGATTTTTTGGACAGGAACAGGGATGAGACGGATTTTAAAATTAATTATATAATAATAACATACAGATAAAAAACATACGCCCCCTTTTATAGCCATGGAACCGTACGTAATTGTCGAATGTATATACAAAATAGAAAAATGTTCATGAAAACCCTTGACAATCCTTTTTGTTTAAATTACTTAAATCGCAATTTCTAATCATGACGGTGAAGTTGTAGTAAATGGTTAATATTTTCAATTAGTTAAAAGAGAGCATTACTAATGGCCGTACCAAAACGCAAGAAATCTAAGTCAAAGCGGAATAAACGGCGAATTCACCAGAAAGTTGCAGCTCCCCATACAATAAATTGTTTTCAATACGGGGATGCAATGCTTTCTCACCATGCATGCCCCAATTGCGGTACTTACAAGGGCCGTGCTGTAATTGGAACCGAATAATGACGGTTTTGTAAAAAGTCATTTTTTCTCACTTCAAAAATGGTCCATATCCTTCGAAAAAAACTTTTTACGATTTCATTACTAAAAAAAACTATGAGGAAAAAAAGATGACCTCACATATAAACCCGGCAAACCCTGTGCTAAAAGGATTGGATTCCGAGTCAAGACAGATGGTTATAGAGACGGTCAGGCAGCTTAAGAATCGTCTTTTAACCCGTGAAAAAATTCTTGAATATGACAAAAATGAAATTTTCCCGGAAGAGACGGTCCGTGAAATAATGGGACCGGATATTGGCCTGCAGCTCCTTTTTATCGATGAAGATTATGGCGGAATGGGAGGCGGTACCAGAGACTGTTGCGCGGTGATTCGTGAAATGTGTAAGATTTGCCTGGGGATCGGAACCGCTTTTTTTGCCGTCCAGCTCGGCGCCGACCCGATAATTGTGGGGGGAACCGAAGAACAGAAAGCAAAATGGCTGGGTGCCATTGCCGAGGGAAATTCCCTTGTGGCCTATGCCGTGACCGAACCGGGCGCCGGCAGCAACCTTGCGTCACTTAAGACCAAAGCGGAACCGGTAACCAATGATTCCGGAGAAATAACGGGATATACCATTAACGGGACCAAGCAGTTTATATCCACCGGAGGATATGCCGATTTCATTACCCTGCTGGCCAAGACACCGGAAGGCCCCGCATTTTTTATCGTGGAAAAGGGGACACCCGGGTTTGTTCAGGGCAAGGGTGAGGATAAGCACGGTATCCGGGCTTCAAACACATCTCCACTGTCTTTTACGGATGTGTGGGTTCCGGCTGAAAATCTCGTGGGCCTGGTTCCCGGCAAGGGGATGAAACAAGCCAACAAAGTGTTTGGATATACCCGGCTCATGGTTGCCGCCATGGCCCTGGGGCCTTGTGAAGCGGCTCTTGAGATCGTGATTCCCTATGCCAAAGAACGGATTCAGTTCGGATCTCCGCTTTCGGAAAAACAGGGATACACTCACAAGCTCGTGGTTCCCCATGCCGTAAGACTTGAGGCCGCAACCGCCTATATGGACGAAATTGCTCTACGGATCGACTCCGGCGAGTTCGACCTTCATGTGGAAGGTTCCATTAGCAAACTGTTTGCTACCGAGTCTGCCAACAAGGCCGCCGACGATGCCATCCAGGCACTGGGCGGTTATGGGTATATGACCGAGTTTGAAGTGGAGAAGATCAAGCGGGATGTGAAGATCACCTGTATCTATGAAGGGACCAGCGAAATTCAGCAGAGTATTATCAGCACATTCCGCTGGAAAGAAACGCGCAAAAGCAAAGGCAGATTTTATAACGCCATCTGCCGGGAAATGGAAAACATGGATAGCGATGTTAACGATGCCGGATGTCGGTTTTACGGGCTTGCGGCCGGGGTTTTGAATAATACCATTATGTTGGCTCATGACCATCGACTGGTCCGTAAGCAACATGTCATGTTTTCCCTGGCCGATATGATGACCCATGTGGAGATCGGGGCCAGCCTGGCGCGTAAGGCCGTGGCCCTTTCAAAAGCCGGTGCCCCGGAAGCTGAAAAGATTAAAGCCATGTCCAGGATTTTTGCCGATGAAGTTGCGCAACTTGTTTCCCGGAACGCGCTGAATATCCTGATGGGTTCCGGTGTATTTGATCAAAAGGCGGCCCATGATTTTATGGAAACAAATTTTTATAACCAATTAATTTGCAGCAGCCCAAATGTCATAAATGACATGGATCGGGTTGCAGACATACTGTTTGCGAGGTAATCATGACCGAACAAGAACAACGTACTGTTGTGGTTACGGGGGGTTCGAGAGGTATTGGCAGGGCGATTTGTATATCACTGGCAGCACCGAACACCCGTATTTATTTTAATTATTTTTCTCCCAGTGATCCGGATGCTGAAGCTGCGGCTGCTGCTGAAACCGAGAAGCTCGTCGCCCATGCCGGGGGGTCGGCTGTCAGCACCAGTGTTAACATTGCCCAAGAAAAAGAAGTGGTAAGTTTTTTCGAAGAAATTTTAGACAAATCCGGGCGAATAGATGTTCTCGTAAATAACGCCGGTATCACCAAAGACGGTCTTTTGGTCCGTATGAAGGAAACGGATTGGGATATGGTTTTAAATATTAATTTAAAGGGAGCGTTTACCTGCACGAGGATTGCTGCAAAAGCCATGATGAAACAGCGTTATGGACGTATCATTAATATGGCGTCGGTTGTGGGGGTTACCGGGAATGCGGGACAGGCGAATTATTCGGCATCAAAGGCAGGTTTAATCGGACTCACAAAAACAGCTGCCAAAGAGCTTGCTCCGCGTGGCATAACCGTCAATGCCATCGCTCCGGGTTTTATAGAAACGGATATGACAGCGTTACTTTCAGAAAAGGCAAGGAATGCAATGCTGGACCAGGTTCCCCTGGGACGGGCGGGGCAACCTGAAGATGTTGCAGCCGTTGTTGCTTTTCTGGCTTCTGAAAGCGCATCTTACTTAACCGGCCAGGTAATTCATGTAAGTGGTGGAATGTACATATAAAAGGGGGTAAACAAAATGTCCATTGAAGATAAAGTAAAAAAGATAATTGCTGAAAAGTTGAGTGTTGATCTTGAAGAAATTGTGCCGGAGGCGTCCTTTGTGGATGACCTTGGCGCAGATTCACTGGACCTTGTGGAGTTGATTATGTCCATGGAAGAGGAGTTCGATATTGAAATTCCTGATGAAGAAGCAGAGAAATTGATTACGGTCAAAAACGCTTTCGATTATATTGATGCACATTAATGAAATCGAAATTCCGGAGTATCCGGCGGGATTAAAAAATCGGTATCCCTATGATCTTAAAGAAAGGCAAACCAATTAAAAAGATATTTTCATCAATGATGGAAATATCCAAGTGGTTTTAGGTCATTGGGATTTTAAAGAAATCCGTGAACGGCTACAAAAATAGTTATATGACATAGGGACTTTGCCCCGCCTGCCATTGCAAGGCACGAGCGGGCAGGCCCAATTGGGATAATAGATGTTGGAATAAACAGATTGCCATTAAAAGACTTGTGACTTGGATTCCGCTTATGGCGAGATAGAATTTTCGAGATGATGCGATTATGGTTGATACGGAGAGCTTTTTGGACCGGCGGGTCGTTATTACGGGTTTGGGGCTTGTAACGCCACTGGGTATCGGCGTTGAAGAGACATGGAATGCACTGTGTGAAGGCAAATCGGGCATCGGCGAGATAACCCGGTTCGATGCATCCGGATTTGACACTCAAATTGCCGGTGAAGTTAAGAATTTTCACCCTGAGGATTTCCTTCCAAAAAAAGAAGCAAGACGCATTCAATCGTTTATAGCGTATGCTGTTGCGGCATCCCGAATGGCCCTGGAAGATTCGGGGTTAATTATAGACAGTGCCAACCAGGACAGGGTCGGTGTTCTCACAGGATGCGGTTTGGGCGGACTTCAGATACTCGAACAAACTGCCGCGATACTGAGAAAAAAAGGACCCAAACGGGTAACGCCGTTTTTTATTCCCATGATGATCGGGAATATGGCTCCGGGTATGATTTCCATCTATTTAGGTGCCAAGGGACCCAATTCATCCATTGCAACCGCGTGTGCTTCAGGAACACATGCGGTGGGGGATGCATTCAAAATCATTAAGAGAGGGGGTGCCGATGCCATGATAACCGGTGGTGTGGAGTCTGTTATCACACCTACATGTATTGCCGGTTTCAATGCCATGAAAGCCCTTTCCGTCCGGAACCATGAGCCTGAAAAAGCATCCCGCCCTTTCGACCGCGACCGTGATGGTTTTATCGTGGGTGAAGGATCCGGAATTTTGATACTGGAAACCCTCGAGGGGGCCGTAAAAAGAGGCGCCAGAATTTATGCTGAAATCCGCGGGTATGGTATGAGCGGAGACGGGTTTCATATGGCGGCACCTGCTCCGGACGGCGAAGGCGCTGCCCGGTGCATGGCTGCAGCAATTGATGACGCGGGAATTTCATATAACGCCGTGGATTATATCAATGCCCACGGCACGTCAACGCAGCTTAATGATCTTTACGAAACCCAAGCCATTAAGTCCGTATTCAAGGAAAAAGCACACTCACTGGCAATCAGTTCGACCAAATCCATGACCGGACATCTTTTAGGCGCCGCCGGTGGAATTGAAACCGTTTTCACAGCGCTTACCATTCATGAGGGCATTATTCCGCCGACAATAAATCTTGATAATCCAGATGAAAATTGCGATCTTGATTACGTTCCAAACATCGCCCGAAAGATGGATGTCAAACTCGCCATGACCAACTCTTTCGGTTTCGGAGGGACAAATGCAGTACTGATACTCAGTAAATACAACGAGCAAATTGACCGGTTGAAAAAAAATCGTAATAGTCTATCTTTTTGAAAAGGGCACTGCCGGGTTAAAATCGATTTGGTTTAAGAACGAAACAATTAAAAAAGGTTTTATTTTAGGAGATACTAAAAAGAGCGAAAAATTAAAGTGGAATACTTATGAATTTTGGAGCAAGAGTCACAGGAACCGGATCAGCTTTTCCTGAAAATCGTGTCAACAATGCCAGTATTGTTGAAAAGCTTAAAAAATTAGGAATAGAAACCAGCGACGCCTGGATTCGTGAGAGAACCGGAATTCTAGAGCGGAGGATTTCAGATGTTGAAAACCCTGCGGAACAAAATTCCTCCCTGGGTTTTTCAGCGGCACAAAAAGCCCTGGAAATGGCGGGAAGGTCTCCGGAAGACATAGATCAAATTATTTATGCCACCTGCTCACCCGATACTCTGCTTCCCTCCACCGCCTGTTGGCTTCAACATAAGATTGGCGCTAACAAAGCCTGGGTCATGGATATTAATGCGGCCTGTTCGGGATTTATTTATGGACTGGCAACTGTTGAAAAGTTTATTCAGACAGGACAGGTAAAAACCGCGTTGGTTGTGGGCGGCGAAGTCCTTAACCCATTTCTCAACTGGGAAGACCGCAATTCCTGTATTTTGTTCGGAGACGGGGCAGGAGCGGCTATTGTTGAACAGGTTCCGGCAGACTCAACTCAACGGATTCTGTCCAGCCATCTGCTTTCGGACGGAAATCTCTGGGAGCTTTTTCATATGCCGGCGGGGGGGTCAAATATGGAGGTAACCCCTGAGGTATACTCTCGGAAACTCAATAAATTTAAAATGAAAGGTAAAGAGATCTTTAAAATTGCTGTAAAAACGCTATCTGATTTCGCCAATTATGCATTAAAGAAAAACCAGATGACGGTTAAGGATCTGGATTGGTTTGTTCCTCATCAAGCCAATCGTCGAATCATAGAAGCCGTTGCCAATCGCCTGAGTCTCCCTATGGAAAAAGTTTTGATTAACGTGGACCGGTATGGCAACACTTCTGCTGCAACCATCCCTACGGCTCTGGATGAGGCCGTAAGAAACGGAACAATTAAAAGCGGGCAAACCGTTCTGCTCGATGCCTTTGGAGCAGGTCTGACTTACGGTTCAATGCTCTTGCGCTGGTAATCAATATGACAGATTATTTCCACACTTTTCACATTCCCGTTATGGGAACCGGGCACTCGATTGACACACCGATTCGTGTGGCGCCTTTGGGTATTTCTTCGGTTATTTCACTTGTAGATGACCTTTTACTAGAAAAAATTCGGAAATATTACACGTCAAAGTTCAACCTTCCTTATGTCAAAATACCCAGAAATGCAGAGAACGGTCGGGCCAAAAGGATCACCGCCTACCTGGACACCGTTTATGAGATTGTTGGGAAAAAAATGGAAGAAACAAGAAATCAGCCTTTTTTCAAAAACAACAATAAACGCAAATATTTTGAACTGTTGCCTGAAGAATCTCTTTTAAGAAAAAAATATGAAGAACTTCTCAAAATGAAGCCCGGTCATGAAAGAGATGCTCTTGAAAAAGATTTAACATCGCGCATGAAACCCGGCTCTATAGATGTTAATATCATGGTTACTGTGGATCGGGCTCATTTTGACAAAAACGGCAATCCTCTTGGCGATGAATTTTCCGATGCCCAAGCAGGGCTCAGGGGGTATGCCAATAGTTGCCTTGAGTCCGGCATTGTATATTCAGCGGGTTTTAACCGGCGCTTGTTCAGTTATATGACCCGATTCAAGGATTTTTACAGGGATAAAATGGGCCGGATCAAAAAACGAATCATCCTCAAAGTCAGCGATTTCCGTTCGGCTCTTGTTCAGGGTAAATTTTTAGCTAAAAAAGGTCTTGAAGTGCATGAATTTCGCATTGAGTCAGGGCTGAACTGCGGCGGCCATGTCTTTGCATCCAATGGAATTTTACTGCCGGTTCTTCTTGAGGAGTTCAAGGAGAAAGGCAAAAGCTTGATGTCGGAGTTTCAACCGCTCATACAAAAATACTACAAAAAAATGGGATGGGACTATCCGGAGTCTGAATTGAATGACCGCCCGCTTATTACCGTTCAGGGAGGGATAGGGACTCATGGAGAAGTCCGTCGATTAGAAGAATTTAATATCGATCGAACCGGATGGGCCAGTCCTTTTCTGCTGGTTCCGGAAGTTACACGCGTGGATGCCACGACTCGTGAACTGTTGCGGCAGGCTCAAGGAGATGATCTCTATATGAGTGATGTCTCCCCGCTGGGAATTCCTTTTAATAATGTGCATAACACAGGATCTGAAATATGGACCCAAAAAAAGGTGGCGGAAGGCAGACCCGGCTCAACATGCCCAAAGCATATTCTTGTGTCCAATACAGAGTATACCGAAAAACCGATTTGCCTTGCCTCACGAAGGTATCAGAAAATAAAACTAAAAGAAATTGATAAGATGAATATCTCGGCTGATGAAAAAGCAAGGCTTTGCAAAAAGGTTGGGGAAAAGACCTGTATATGCGACCATCTTGCCAATGGCGCTCTTATTGCCCTGGGGATTGCCGAAGAAAAAAAATCGCCCCAATCAATATGTCCCGGCCCCAATATTGAATGGTTTTGTAAATTTTACACCCTCAAGGAGATGGTGGACCATATTTATGGAAGAGGCCCCTCCCTGGTTTCATCCAAGCGTCCTCATATGTTTGCCAAAGAAATTGTGATGTATGTGGAATATTTTGAAAAGATGGTGGCGGATTCTTCTTTAAGGACCGCTGCAATCAAAGCGTTGCTGGAATTTAAAAACAATCTGGAAGCGGGCCTGGACTTTTGTCTTGAAATTGCTCATAAGGAGCCGTATCCTGAGGAAAACCTGGCCTCTATTTCAGTTGTTGTGGAACGGGAAAGAGTTCGCCTGAGATCCATTAGCAACGGTCTCGAAGAAAAGTTGAACTGAAAGAGAAGTATGGAGATAGATCAATTCTGGCATATTCTCAAAACCGGCTACGGCTATCAGAGTTCCCGAAAACGTCGTTTTCTGGTAAAGAAATTTCCCTTCTGGGCCACGTTCATTTATTATGTACAGCTTCTATATATCATCCTGATAGAAAGTATCACCGCACGCAAGGGGGCTTATGACCGGGAGACCTGGGCACGCGGTTCCCTGGGTATTGTTAAAATTGTTGAATCTGCGGGCGGAAGGCTTGATATATCAGGCCTGAAGGGGGTGGCGGAACATCAGGAGCCATTGGTTTACATTGCCAACCACATGAGCTTGCTCGACACCCTTGTTCTTCCCTGCATTCTCCTTGCATTTAATAGTGTCACGTTTGTCGTTAAGAAAGGGCTGTTAAGATACCCGGTTTTTGGCTCGATTATTAGAGCTATCCGTCCCATCGCAGTTACCCGTCAAAATCCCCGGGAAGATTTGAAGTTGGTCCTAATGCGAGGACAAACATTGATTTCTCAGGGCTGTTCGATCATGATATTCCCCCAGGCCACCAGAAGCGCCGTGTTTGATGTTGCATCTTTTAATTCACTGGGAGTTAAGCTGGCGCGAAAAGCCGGGGTAGCCGTGGTTCCGGTTGCGTTGAAGACCGATTTTCAGGGTAATGGAAGGATACTTAAAGATATGGGCTCCGTGGATCCCAGCAAAGAAATATATATAAAATTCGGAGAACCCATACCTGTGAAGGGGAATGGGCAGGAGACGCATCAGCAAATCGTCACGTTCATTACTGAAAACCTGACCGCATGGGGTGCAAAGGTTAATCCGAGTATTTCATGAACCCTAAGGCCTAACCCGGATAAACCGGAACAAAGGGGGATTGAAAATTGAATATTGACAATTGACTATTTAAGGAAGTCGCTTCGCTCTATCATTTTTATATTGAAAATTATAAGAACTGGAAGAATTCTTTAAATATTCAATCTTCAATCGAAAATATTCAATTATTCACGATAAAGAAATTATACTGATTAAAAAAATTTACCATAAAAAGCACAAAATTTATAACATAGGTACTAACCTAAGCATCCGTATCGGGCACTACGGGCATGGGGACCTTTATAAACTGAATCCCCTCTTCTTTTAACGTTTTTTCTTCCTCCTTGGTACTGACACCTCTGATGTTTCTATGCTCTACAACGCCGTAATGCATTTTTAAGGCTTCTTTGGTAAAATCAGATCCCACATCATCAAAATTTTTCTCTACAAAATCGACGATCTTCCGATTAATATTTGCAAGATCTTCATCCTGATCATAAAAATTTTTTAAAGAATTAGATGATTTTATGGCAAAAGTCGAAGGGACCCTGGCAATGGACGTGCTGTTACAGATCGGGCATGAAATAAAGCCGTTTTTTTCTTGTTCTTCGTATGCCTTTCCGTCTTCAAACCAACCCTCAAAGGAATGGCCGTTGATACATTGTAAATCATATGCTATCATGAATTAATACCGTTTTTAAAATAGATGAATTCGCAAAAGGTCTTATTTAACATATCTCAGGCTTTAAGTTTTAGGAGATTAAAATTAGATGTTTTAACAGAGAGTTAAAGCTTAACACCTAAGAGGTAACACACTTGTCAAAATAGGCCGTTTATTTTCGTAACACTAAAAATATCATATTCAACGGTATTTTTAAAGAAATTATTGACAGATTCGATTTTTTCAATACAAAATAATATTATGACGCAGATTAATGTAGATTTTCTAATCATCGGCAGTGGCGTAGCCGGCCTTAGTTTTGCCCTTAAGGTAGCAAAATTTGGCAGTGTTGCTTTGGTCACCAAGAAAGGGATTATGGACAGCAACACCTCACAGGCCCAAGGCGGCATCGCCTCTGTCTTCGACAAAGTTGATTCGTTTGATTTTCACATCCGGGATACACTGGCTTCAGGGGATGGTCTATGCAACCGGGATGTTGTGGAGATGGTAGTTAAAAACGGTCCTGACAGAATTCGCGAGTTAGTTGACCTTGGTGTAAATTTCAATTTAAAAGAGAAAGAGGGATCAGATCCCAAATCGCCTGATTTGGACATTGATTTTGATTTAGGACGTGAGGGGGGCCACTCTCAAAAGAGAATTGTGCATGCCTATGACATGACCGGAATGGAGCTCGAAAGTGTCCTGGTGGCCCATGTTAAAAATCAGGATCGAATTGCCCTGTTCGAAAATCATATTGCCATAGATCTTATCACCATTTCAACACGCATGAAAAGGGGTCAGATCATTACGACCCATGAAGATTATTGTTGCGGAGCATATGTTCTTGACAGACAAACAAATCAGGTCAAAACGTTCTGTGCAAAGATAACACTCCTTGCAACGGGCGGTGCGGGCAAGGTTTATCTCTACACAAGCAATCCTGATATTGCTACCGGAGACGGGATTGCCATGGCATACCGGGCCGGCGCCACGGTGGCTAACCTTGAGTTTGTCCAGTTTCATCCCACCTGTTTGTATCATCCGGATGCCAAGAATTTCCTTATTTCAGAGGCCGTGAGGGGTGAAGGGGCGATTCTGATCAATTCTTCGGGTAACGCTTTCATGGAAAAGTATGACCCTCAGAAGGATCTTGCATGCCGTGACGTGGTTGCACGTGCCATCGATAGTGAACTCAAGAAAAGCGGAGACGATTCCGTATTTCTCGATATATCCCACAAAAATGGCAATTTCATAAAAGAACATTTCCCGAATCTATATGAAAAATGTCTTTCCTTTGGTTTTGATATGACCAAGGAACCTATTCCTGTTGTTCCCGCCGCCCATTACCTGTGCGGAGGCATTGCCACCGGCATGTTTGGCAGAACAGATTTGCATCGACTGTACGCCGTGGGTGAAACGGCTTGCACCGGGCTTCATGGGGCCAACAGACTGGCAAGCAACTCACTGGTCGAGGCCCTGGTTTATTCCCATACAGCAGCCAAACAGGCGGTCAAGGATCTCAATACATTGGATTTTAGTTTTACTCCTGACCCGCCGCCATGGGATGAAGTCGGTACGGCAGACAGTGATGAAGTTATTATGGTTTCACATAACTGGGATGAGATCAGACGATTTATGTGGAACTATGTTGGAATCGTACGATCGGATAAACGGTTGGCCAGGGCACAGAGGCGAATTGAAATCATTCAGAAAGAAATCCATGAATATTACTGGAATTTCAGGGTTTCCGCAGATCTTATTGAGCTTAGAAATATAGCGATCGTGGCGGAGCTTATTATCAAATGCGCCAGCCATAGGAAAGAAAGCCGCGGGCTTCACTATAACATTGAATACCCCAATCGGGATGACTCACGATGGCAAAAGGATACGGTTATTCGGAGGCCGTTTGTGGGATAGGATGTCCGTCGGGAATAACTCTTCAACCAAAAATCTTCAATTTTTAATCCCCATTCTTCATTGACAAGACCGGTTTTTGTATTATTTTATCTAATTAATAAAATATTGTCTTTTCTCATAACGATCCACTTTATTATATAGTAATGGATTGTGGTTTGGGTATGGAAAACCCAAGTTAAGGGCTTCACCTTAATTGGAATAATGGGATGATGACATAAACCGGTTGCCGTTAAAAAAAAAGTGATTTTGATCCTGTTTATAGAGGGATACAAATGCAAAGACGTTACCATAGATGACTAGCAAACGAGATTACTACGAGGTTTTAGGCGTAAACCGTAATGCGGATGATAACGAGTTAAAGGCTCACTACCGAAAGCTGGCCTTAAAATTTCATCCAGATCGAAATCCCGACAATAAAGAGGCTGAAGAAAAGTTCAAAGAGGCTTCCGAGGCCTACGAGGTGCTTCGAGACCCTCAGAAACGGAATATTTATGACCAGTTCGGTCATCAGGGCCTTGAAGGATCAGGTTTTTCCGGATTTAGTGGTTTTGAAGACATTTTTTCTAGTTTCGGAGGAATCTTTGAGGATTTTTTCGGATTCAGCAGTGGCCGTAGATCCAGAACCAGAGCCCAAAAGGGAGCTGATCTTCGTTACGATCTTTCCCTTAGCTTCATGCAAGCCGCCTTTGGAACCGAAACCGAAATAGATTTAGAAAAGGAAGAAGTTTGCCCTTCCTGTGAGGGGAGTGGTTGCGAGCCGGGTACTCATCCGGAAACCTGCAGGCAGTGTAACGGAACCGGTCAGGTTTCCCGCAACCAGGGATTTTTTACGGTGAGGACCACATGTCACCACTGCCGCGGTAACGGGCAAACCATAGGGCATCCATGCACTACCTGCAGAGGGAACGGCCATATTAGAGTTAATAAAAAGGTGGCCGTAAGAATTCCTGCCGGTGTGGATACCGGATCCAGGCTTCGTCTCACCGGTGAAGGTGAAGCAGGTGTTTATGGAGGACCTTCGGGAGATCTTTATGTTTTTATTCAAGTGGAATCCCATGACTTTTTCGAGCGAGACAACACAAATATTATCTGCCAGGTGGGAATTTCCTTTATACAGGCAGCCCTTGGCGATACCATAGCCGTAACCACCTTAAATGGCAAAAAGGAACTTAAAATATCAAAAGGCACCCAGCCCGGTGACCTTTTTCGTTTTCGCGGTGAGGGAATCCCTTCTCTCAGGAGCGGCAAACGGGGTGATCAAATAATTCAGACTGTAATAAAAACACCCGTTAATCTCAACAAGAAGCAGGAAGCGCTTCTTAAAGAATTCGCCAAAATCGAATCAGGCAAGCTGTCGAAAAAATTAAAAAATATTCTCAAAAGCAGCAATGCCGGCGCATCCTGATCAATCAATCTTAAGCCCAATTGGAATAATGGAATGATTGAATAATGGAATAATGGAGTAATGGAATGATGGGTTTGAAGGTTTTTTTTACAATTAAAATGGTTTGTTTCCGCCTTTAGCCCCAATATTCCAGCATTCCATTCTTCCATTCTGATGGTATAGACATATTGCATTAAAAAAACATGTATTCTCAAAAGTTATAGAACTTCCGAGATGTTAATTAAGAGGATGGTAAGTCATGTTTGAGTTAAAAGTTGTTACCCATTTTGCGGCCGCGCACCAGCTCAAGATGGTGGCCAAAAAATGTGAAAACCTGCACGGGCACAACTGGAAGATCGAAATTTGCGTGGCCGGCGAAACTCTCAATAACGCCGGAGTACTGGTAGATTTTGGAGAACTAAAACAGCATGTCTCTGAAATTATGGCAAGGCTGGATCACAAGTTTTTAAATGAACTGGATTATTTTAATGATGATAATCCGCCGTCTTCGGAAAACATTGCCTATTATATCGCAAACTCCCTTCAAAGCCAATTAAATAACCCTAAGATAAAAGTTGCCCGTGTAACAGCGTGGGAGTCAGAGGACGCCTGCGCAACATATTCACCGGGCAACCCCTTTTCCCCTCTTTAAACGGTTCCCTCATCTGCTACAGAGCATTTCGGAAATTTTTCCAATGCCAAAGCTTTAAAAGAAAAACACCCCGACCGCTACTCAATTAAATTAGATGTTATAACAGATAGTTAAAACTTAGAGCGTTTGTAAAAACTCGTTTTTTGACTTTTTACGAATGCATCAAGTTTAAGTTTCACTAAATCCTACCGATATAATATATGATAATTGCCGTTATATCTTAGGTCTAAGATAGAGCTGCTTTTGTATGATGGTGGCCCAAGGAGATTAAAATGTCTTCATCCCGCATACTAATTGTTGATGATAGCGCAGTATTTCGAAAGAGCATTAAAAAAATAATAGAATCTATAGATGCCGAAATTGTTCTGGCAAACGACGGACAGGAAGGTTTGCATCTGGCACAAAGCGTGTCCTTCGATCTTGTCATTAGCGATATTGAAATGCCGATCCTCAATGGAATCGATCTCTGCCATAAGCTTAAAAATGATCCGATAACTCAAGCAATACCTGTAATTATTGTAAGTTCCTTTGATTCCAACAGCGATGTTGATAGGGGGTTTCAGGCCGGCGCATCGGCATATATTTCAAAGCGCGAATTGAAGCTGAACCTGCTGGAAACGGTTAAAAATGTACTGTCAAAATCCAAATTTAAACGGAAACGTCTTATTATGGTTGTGGATGACTCGACGGTCATACGCCAAGTCGTGGAAAACGGTCTGGCAAGGGCCGGGTTCAAAGTCGTCAGTGCGGAAAATGGCAGGCTTGCCTTGAATCTGTTAGAGACCGTGAGGCCGGATCTGATCATCAGTGACATTGAAATGCCGGAGATGGACGGCTTTAAATTTTGTGAAGCGGTACACGCCGATTCCACAATATCCATGGCGCCTTTTGTGGTAATGAGTTCCAGAACCGATCGCAGCTATATGAGTCGGATGGTTGAAATAGGTGCTGCGGCTTACATCTGTAAGCCGTTTAATATCGATGAACTGGTCATCCTCATAGAGAAAATTTTGTCTGATCAGTTTCTTTTATTGTTGAAGGAAAAAGAGCGTCTGGAGTCGGAGCAACATCTTATCGTTGGAAGCATTGCCAGTCTTATTGCCGCACTGGAAGCCCGCGATAAATATACCAAAGGACATTCCGAATCGGTGGGTAGAATTGTTTCCGGAATGGTAGCAATAACAGGCGCCAGTCGCAAGGAGGTCGAAACTGCAACCATCGGCGGTAGACTCCATGACATCGGCAAGATCGGAATAAGAGACGAGGTACTATTAAAGCCCGGAAGGTTGTCGGCAGAAGAGTTTTCCCTTATCCAGCAGCACCCCGTTATCGGCGCCAACATTCTTAAGTCCATCCCGAGTTTTTCAGACATCCTTCCAATTGTTTTGTCTCACCATGAACGGATAGACGGCAAAGGGTATCCACATGGCCTTAAAGGAGATCGAATTCATTTATGGTCACGAATGACAGCGGTGGCGGACACTTATGACGCCTTGACCAGTGATCGCCCATACCGCCGGGGCATGAGTCACGAAAAAGCTATGCAAATTATTGAAGACGTTCGAGGGACCCAACTCTGCCCGGACTGTGTGGATTTGTTCTTCAGGTGGATTGAACAAGACAGGGCAAAAGCGTCCGAATCCTCACGCATTCTTTCTTACAGCCAAGCGGTATATGCTTAACTTTGCGGCCTTCCGGCAAACGGGGTTATACAGAAAAGATCAGGCCAAACGGAAAACACTTCTCCTTATAAAAAACAATTGATTTTTCATTGAGCAATAATCAGAACATGGGAAATTGAATCAAAATTCCTTTCCGGTGTGGTTTGCCCGGTACATTTTTACTTATAATGTTACCGCGGTCCGACTATCCCCAATAAGGAATCAGCGTGGCTCCCATTAATGAGTGAGGGGCTTTGTTTTATCAATAATCCCGCCTCGATAAATCTCCATCCAAAATTCTGTTGCCAACAGAGCCAAAAAACTATAATCTTGAGCTTATCTACTGCGGGACTATGGATAAAAACCCTATAGTTATCTGAACTTTTTAGGAAGGAGGAAAAACATGAACAAAGGAGATTTGGTCAACGAGGTTTCGAAGGTCATAAAAACCAAAAAGGATGCTCAGGCGGCCGTGGACTGTGTTCTTTCAAGCATTACCAAGGCTCTGGAGAAGGGAGAATCGGTATCATTGATTGGGTTCGGCACATTTAAGGTGGCAGATAGGAAGGCTCGTAAAGGCAGAAATCCTCAGACAGGAGAAGAGATATATATTGCAGCAAGTAAAGTGCCAAAGTTTGTTGCAGGAAAGGCTTTGAAGGAAGCTGTGAAATAATTATTTGCCTGTAGGTAAGCTATAAAGGCAGAGTCTGAATGACTCTGCCTTTTCTTTTTTCGGTTTCCGCATATTACCATTTGATGAACTCGTAAAAAGTCCGATTTAGACGGTTTCGTAAAAAGTTCAAATTCCCCCGCCAAACATAGGCGGGATAAAAAGGCGCCGCAAATTTTGTAATCATGAGGCGTACTTTTCGTACGTTGAATGATTGCGAAATGCAGCACAACGCAGAAGTTGGACTTTTTACGAGACCGTCACCATTTAGACAATCAACAAAAGTATAGATTTCCGGTGCATTTCAAAGCGGTGGATGTTTGGTAGAGAGCGAGCCTTTGAATTCCGAAATATTTGCGTTTTACGAAACAAATCATGTATGATATTGTCAGCCGGCGGGTCAATATGATCATTTAATACACCAGAATTTATTGAGAAGTTACGGGATTTATAATTAAAGAATCGACTTTCCTCGGATTTCCTGTTAGAGGAAAAATATAATGAAGTTATTTAAAAGAGATTCACGAAAACAATACCGAACCAAGGCTAAAGATTTTTCTCCTCTCCAAATCTATCTGCTGCTCCCCGGCCGTGAGCTATTACCAGGCGCTATATTCAATACAAGCATGAATGGGTCTGCCATTGCTTTTGACCCTCAAAGACTTCCCAAGCTTGCTTTAAATGAAAGGGTAAAGCTTCAACTCACCATGACTCAATCCAATAAAATAATTATGGTTGACGCCACATTGAAACATTTGAAAAATGCTAATAACAACCTAATTTGTCGATTTCAATTTGCAGACCCAAGCAGCCTCGCAAAAAATCTGGACATCTCTCTTATGAGTTACTTCAACAGGAGAGAAGCCTACCGGGTCCAACCGGATATAAATGAACCCATAGAGGTGGATGTTGAGTGGAACGGTGGATCGTCTCAAGGGCGTATCATTGACATTTCGCTCACGGGTATGGGGCTCGGCGTCAAACCTGAAGTGACTGAAATCCCGAGCCATCCTGAGCAGGTCGCTTTATCATTTCGATTACCGATATCTGAGAAGACTATAAGGATAGTGGGGACCACTCTCCATCCCCGGCCTTCAGGAAAAATCATTTTATATGGGATTAAGTATGATTGGGGCCAAACCGAAAATTCCTACCAGCAAGAATCGGTGATTACGAGCTATGTGATCTTCAGACAGAGAGAAATTATTGGACGAATCAAAGAGGATTAGAATGGAAACCGATTGTGACTTAACCCTGTGCACAGAAGAGGAGTGGCTTACAGGAACAGAGAACGAGTGAGAGATTCGGAAAAAGACCGTCACGAGAGTGATTTTATACCCTAAGTTGATAAATTAATCATATATATTTTTTACCATTTTATTGGGTTCTAAAAAACCTGGTCCTCAGGGCCAAGCCTGTCCCGCATCGCGGGAGTCAGAGATCAATGGCTCTGCCCGTATAAATCAACCGGAGTAATGGAGTATTGGAGTGTTGATTTAAAAAAAAGAGCTTTAAATTTTCAGATTTTCTCCAGGCATCTGTTTTCTGAGAGCGATGAAAAAAGGGGTTTCTTCCATTACTCCACCACTCCAATACTCCAGTACTCCGTCATTTAGTATAAGTGTCAGACGTTAAGATGATTGTTACCGCAAAACCTTTGGGTTTAAGGTTTCGGGCGGAAACAGTGCCTTTGCACGTTTCAATGCAGGTTTTTACGATGGCAAGTCCAAGGCCGACGCCGCCGGAACAGCGATCGCGAGAGGGTTCGGGGCGAAAGAAAGGCTCGAAAAGCTGTTCCACAAGATCATCGGGTACGCCGGGACCGGAGTCCCTGACCTCGATTTCCGTTTTATTTCCTTGTCTTTTAGCTGAAACGTGAATCGGTCCCGCGTCTCCGGCGTACTTAACAGCATTTCTGATAATATTGGCCAGTGCTCGGACCAGAAGCTCGGGATCTGCCATAACCCGGATCTTGGGATCAATTTTCGTGATAATCTTTGTTGCGGGCATGCTCTCCCGTTGCACCGCCCGTTCCAATACGGGAAGGACTTCAACTGTCTTGAGCATGACCTTTGCCGTGTCCATTTCGGCCCGTGAAAAGGAAAGCAGCTCGTTAACCAGGTTCGACATGTGGGTCACATCTTCCATCACATCGGCTACCTGCTTTCGGTTATTTGCATCCACGCGGTGTTCCAGTATGCCGAGTCCGATCTGAATTCGGGCGATAGGGGAGCCCAGTTCATGTGCCACATCACCCAAAAAACGTTTCTGGCCTTTCACAAAGCCGCATAAGCGCGAAGTCATGTGGTTGATGGCATTTGCCAGGCGCCCGATTTCATCGGCCCTCGGTTCATTGATGCGAACATCAAATCCTCCCCTGGCAATTTCCTCTGCCGCGCGAGTCATCCGGGCAAGCGGCCCCGTGATGTTTCTCAACAAAGGTAACCACAACAACACTGAAATAAGCATCACCGCCGCCGCCACAATAATCCACGGCAGGGGATCGAAAAAAAAGCCGTTTCCCGTTATGGAATCCGACACGGCCAGAAGTACGGCACGCACCGGGGGTCGCGATGGTGTAAGGGACACCGGGATCCGAACCCCGGCCCAGTATCGCGTGGGATTTTTCGTTCGCATCATGAAGCGATGCTTTTTTCCACGCTTATCGCGGAGTTTGCGCGGCTGTAAAAACTCGCCCTTTGGAGATCTTGTCCGGAAAGCGCCCATGACCATTTTCATCACAGCCTCAGGGATATCCATATGCTTTGATAAAGATTGGGAACCGCCTTTAAATAAGAGAGCAAAGTCCACCTGGTAGATCTCCGCATGCCGGGCGAGCACATCAGACCAATTCGCGGTGGGCGCCTGATTCAGTTCATGGGAGATCAACCTCCCGGCGGTTCGCAATCGATCCGATGCCTGGTGACCAAAAATAGCATGCAGATCTATCTGGGACCCAAACGCGAAGAACACCACCAGGACCGCCGCCACAAGGGCCAGGTTCATAAAAAACCAGAGGAGGATTTTGGAGAATAACGATGAAAAAGGCTTCATAATTCCTGACTCCCCGGGTCTATAAACATATACCCGGCGGATCGAACGGTTTTAATGAATCTGGGGTTTCGGGAATCATCTCCCAGCTTCCGCCGCAACGAGGAGATATGGACATCCACGGAGCGGTCGAAAACATCGTAGCTTCGATCGGAAACGGCATCCAAAAGCTGATCCCGTGTTAATACCCGTCCTGCAGCCTTGGCCAGGCACATCAGAAGATCAAATTCTATGGGAGTCAGGTTTAATAATTCATCGCCCAACCGGGCCGTTCGGGAGGTTTGGCTGATTTGGAGATTTCCCAGAATCAATGCTTGATCCATGGCATTGGGACCCGGGTGAGGTACAGATTTGAAAGATCGGCGGGTCACGGCGCGAAGGCGCGCTAAAAGTTCCCGTGTGGAAAAGGTTTTGGGTAAATAATCATCGGCCCCCATCTCGAGTCCCACAATTCTGTCGGTTTCATCGCCACGCGCGGTAAGCATCAATACCGGGACGTCCGATTTCTTGCGCAACCGTTTCAACACCTCAAACCCGTCCATCTCCGGCATCATGACATCGAGAATAACCACGTGAAAATCGCCGGCCAAGACCTTTTCCAGTCCATGGGTTCCGGTGTGGGCAGCATCCACATCATAGCCCATGGGCTCCAGGTAGTCTTTGACCAGCCTGCAAAGCTTTTTGTCATCATCGACAATCAAGACGTTAATTCTGGAAGTCGAATTTTCCTGATTCTCCATAACTGCACCCCATCGTAATATCCGTCTTACCTGCTCCTTTTATTTATATGATTCATAACATCAGTGCAATATTCTTTACAAAACATTTACAATTTTGCCCTAAAATCAACATAAATTCTTTACATTTATCACTTATATTAAGTTCAACACCGAGGAAAAAATTCCTTGAAAACCAACAATCTTAAAAAAGGAGGTACATCATGAATCCGAATCTTAGGCAAAAATTCTTTACCGGCGCAATGGTTATTTTGGTCACGGTATTTTTCATTCCGGCTTTTGCTGGAGCGTTTACGCCAGGCCAGTGTAAGCCTGACAAAGGATTTGGCATGAAAAGGCATCACGTGTCGCCTTTGGGAATCTGGCGGAACCCTAAAATGGTTCAGGAACTGGGGCTTACCGACGAACAGGTCAAGGGACTCCGGGAAGCGGATTTTGCCCATCGTGAAAAGCGTCTGCAATTGAAATCCAAACTCGACGGGTTTCACCTTGAAATGGAAAAATTGTTTTCCGCCGACTCCGTGGACGAGGAAAAAGTTCTTCAAGTCGCCCAAAAGATTTCAGAATTGAAAGGCAAGCTGTTTGTTCGGAGAATTGAGTCTCGCCTGGCAGTTGGAAAGCTGTTAACTGCGGATCAACTCAAAAAACTGAAGATGTTTGACTTGCATCACCCTGCAAAGCACGGTAAAATGCACGGAAATGGAAAACATCGCAGGACTCCGTCTAAAATTGAAGATGCAAACTGAAACAAAAGATAAGGCATCTTATTATCATTCCCGACTGTTCGGCCTGCGATATATATCAGCCGGTCGAACAGGGATGATTTTTGATGAGAAAAGGAGTCCAGTGCATGAAAGCTCTTTCCG
The DNA here is from genome assembly GCA_004193595.1 of Desulfobacteraceae bacterium Eth-SRB2. Classification (GTDB taxonomy): domain Bacteria; phylum Desulfobacterota; class Desulfobacteria; order Desulfobacterales; family UBA11574; genus S5133MH16. The sequence continues at coordinate 69,917 of RPGQ01000044.1, read as the reverse complement.
GTGAATAGGGCGTTTATCCGTTGTTGATATCATTTTTACGATCGTCGTAGTCACCGGAAATTTAATGTTATTTCGCATGGATTCACGATGCGCGCCTGGATTTTTCCAGGAGCGCGAAAGGAGACACCATGAGAGCTGCAACACTCATTATGAGAGGGTTGGCATGGATGATCATCGCCATGCTCTTCATACCTCCCGGAATACCTGCGCAGGATCTCGATCAACCCGAGCAAACAGAAAAGTTCATGAAAGAGGAGCTGGATCAGATGCTTGCGCCTATCGCCCTGTATCCGGATTCGCTGATTGCCCAGATACTGATGGCATCCACCTATCCGCTGGAGATCGTCCAGGCCGAGCGTTGGATGCAACAGAACAAAACGCTAACGGGCGATGTCCTGGACAACGCCCTGAAGGAAAAACCCTGGGACCCCAGCATAAAATCGCTCTGTCATTTCCCTGACGTGCTTTTTGCAATGAGCGATAAACTCGACCAAACCAGTAAACTGGGAGACGCCTTTCTGGATCAAAAGGATGACGTCATGTCCACCATACAGGAATTGCGACGAAAAGCCGAGACCCATGGAAATCTCAAGACCACCCAAGAACAAAAAGTCATTCACCAAGAGGATGCCATCAGGATCGAGCCCGCCGACCGAAAGGTTGTCTATGTGCCGGTTTACGATCCGCTCTATGTCTATGGTCAGTGGTGGTATCCGGCATATCCCCCCTATTACTGGTACTATCCCCCAAGTGTAATTATCACCGGCGGTTATATCAGCTTCGGACCTAGATTTTTTATCGGAATCGATTTATTCTCATGGAGCTGGTTTGACTGGCATCGGCACTATGTTTATGTAGATGTGCATAAAGCGAGACGATTCCACAGATTCCCCAACAGGCATTATCCCGACAACCGCTTTTCCTGGCGGCATAACCCTGTTCACAGAAGAGGCGTGGCTTACAGGGACAGAAGAACCCGTGAGCGGTTCGGAAAGAGACCTTATCGAAGAACGGCGCCCGGCCGGGAAATGCGCGGATACCCGCCAAGACACAATAAAACAAGGGCCGTGGATCCGTCGAAGACCCACCTCAAACCCCGGAAACCAGGGGAGGTGCTCCGGATAAAAACTGAACGTGAAAGGACCCGGCGCACCCAAGAGCACCGGAAAAAAGCGGATGTGTCCCAGGTAAAAAGGCAGCGTGAAAGGATTCAGCGTACCCAAGAACGCCGGGAAAGGGCCGGCGCACCCGGAGCAAAGCCCGAGGGAAAAAAACTTCAGATACCTGAAGGCCGGAATACTCCCTTCAATGGCGTGGGCAACGGAAACTTTGAACGCAAGGCAAGTCAACGCGGGATCCAAAGCCGTCAGGGTGGAGACACAAGACATCAGAGTGGCAGCATACAGCGCCAGGGCGGCGGCTCCCGGAGCAGCGGTCAAGGCAGCGGGCGCCAGGGGGGCGGATTCCGCAGATAGCAGACCAAAAGAACGGCTATAAATTCTTGAGAGGATTGCGATATAAACAAGGGAGGAATTATGAATCGTATGGCATTATATAAAAACAATGAGGAGCGTTGGTTGACGGTGCTGGCCTGCCTTATCTCCGGCACCCTGTTCATGCTCTGGGCCGCTTCATTTTCTCATGCCCAAGGCATGCCCCATCGCAGCTTTTTATCGCCGGAAAAGGCAGTGACGTCTCTGGTTACTGCAGTCAGGGCCAACGACATGGAAGAAATGCTCGCCATTTTAGGTCCAGAGAGCAGGGAACTGATCTTTTCCGGTGATGACGTGGCAGACAGAACCGGACGGGAAAAATTTCTCAATGCCTATGAGCGGATGAACATGCTTCAAAAAGTGTCAGCAGACAAAGTGACGCTTTGTATCGGCAAGGACAACTGGCCCATGCCGATTCCCATGGTCAAGGCGGGCGAAAAAAAATGGGTATTCGACGCAGAACAAGGGAAACAGGAAATTCTGAACCGGAGAATCGGCAGAAATGAACTGCATGTTATGGACGTGCTTGATGCCTATACCGACGCACAGCATGAATACGCGAGCAAGGATTGCGGCGGCGGCGGAATGGTAGAATTCGCCCAGAACCTCATCAGCACCCAGGGCAAAAGCGACGGGCTCTACTGGGAGGTGAAGGAAGGCGAAAAACAGAGTCCTCTGGGGCCTCTTGTGGCGCGGGCGGCAAAAGAAGGATACGCCGATGCCAACCTTTCGCCCTTTCACGGGTATTATTTCAAAATCCTCAAAGGCCAGGGAAAAGATGCCCAGGGAGGCGCGTACGATTATGTGGTTAAAGGCAAGATGCTGTTAGGCTTTGCCCTGGTCGCATATCCCGCGGAATACGGGAATTCCGGTGTCATGACCTTTATTGTGAACCAGGAAGGAATCATTCATGAAAAAGATCTTGGCGTGAATACCACGCGTACCGCTGAGAAGATGAAGATTTTTAATCCCGACAAGACCTGGAAAAAGGTAAAGGAGACCTTATCGGAGCAAGACAAATAGCCGGCTTTTCCATATGATCAGGGCCACTCATCTCGAAAAAAAACAAAACCGTGCGGGAAGACCAAAACAAAACTTCTTTAAACACTGACACCGAACTTAACCAAACGCCGCTCCCCCCGGAACTGGTGATTAGTCTTAAAAACCGTATTTTTATCATTGTAGCATCTTTATTGGCTCTCTTTTTAGCTGCACTGGACGCTTTGGTGATGGGGGCGGCTATGCCGTCTATTGTGGCTAACCTGGGCGGGCTTCATCTATACAGCTGGGCCTTTTCCTCATATCTTTTGAGCCGCGCGTTGGCCCTGCCGATTTTTGGCAAGCTCTGCGATCTTTACAGCAGCAAAAAACTTTTCAATGTTTCCATCTGCATTTTTCTGGCCGGCTCTGTATCGGCCGGGATTTCCCAGAATATGTCGCACCTTATTTTATCCCGGGCCATACAGGGCATCGGTGCCGGCGGAAGCTTTGCCCTAACCTATATTGTTTTGTCCGATATCTCCTCGCCGGAAAAGCGCGGAAAGATGATGTCCATGGCCAGTTTTGTTTGGGGGGTGGCCAGCGTTCTGGGTCCGACCATCGGCGGATATATCGTCAATTATTTCTCCTGGCGCTGGATCTTCTTTATCAATTTGCCGGTGGGAGCGGTTTCCTTGCTGGGGATATTCTTGTATCTGATCGAAACCCGTGAAAAACGGAAAGCAGTTTCCATGGATTATCTGGGAATTTTTACCCTTTTTTCCACCATTCTGGCATTGCTGACCGCTTTTTTGCTGGCCGGTCGCAGTTACGACTGGCTGTCCTTTCAAATTGTCGGGCTATTTGCCGTCAGTGCAGGGGCGGGCTTCGCCTTTTACCATGTGGAAAAGCGGGCCAAAGAACCCATTTTGTCCATTGATTTTTTCAAGGTGAAAGGGTTTCGTGTGGGCAACGGTGCCGCCTTTTTTGCCAGTTTTGCGATTTTCTCGCTCCTTTCATTCAGTCCCTTATTTATTCAGGGCGCTTTGGGCAAAACACCGGCGCAACTGGGGCTGGCCATGATGCCCTTGAGCCTGGGATGGTCATTCGGTGCGCTGTTTTGCGGCCAGGTGGTCAATTGGATTGGAAAAAGAACCGCCAGCATTCTGGGCGGCGTTTTCCTTGTAGTCGGCAGCGCCATGACCCTATGGTTTTCTTCGGCGACTTCTTTGGTGTTATGTTCGATCATTTTGACCGTGGCCGGGCTCGGCATGGGCTTTGTATCCATTGCCACACTGCTTGTGGTGCAGAACAGTGTGGACATTTCAAACCTGGGCGTTGCCACCGCCTCTCACCAGTTCACCCGAACACTCGGAGGCACCATCGGTATCGGCATATCCGGAAGTCTCTTCACGGTTACATTTTTAAACTCGTTGGAAAAGGTGTTGAATTTCGATCTGGAACAAAAAATCGATTTGGAGCTTTTCTCTCGGATTCAACAAAACGTGGAGAACATTTTTCTCCCGGAAATTCAGACACTGCTGTCAACAGATGTCCAACGTGCCTTGCAGGAAGCCGTGGGCCAAGGCGTCATGCCGATGTTCTGGGCATGCCTGCTGGCATCCATTGTCAGTCTTGTGTTTAGTATACTGTTGCCTCGTTCCGAAATTTATTGAGAGGTTACGCAAAAAAAAATCTCAACCATCCGATATGATATGGTATATTTGGGAATATTCTGTGAAAATACCTTCAGATGAGACCAAGAGTCCTGAAGTGATGGATCAGCAATGAAACAAGAGCTTCGAAAACAGTGTCGGTCCTCAAAGCCTGAATGGAAATGGCCCCCTGTTTTTTTTGTGTTTTCTTTCATCCTGCTGGCAGCGGGTTGCGGGGGCAAATCTGCTGTGCCACGCGATTCGTACCTTAAAATGCCGGAAAGAGGGTTGGCCGTGATGGGCTATTCCATCCAAATAGGCGCTTTTTCAAATCCGGGCAACGCGATCCGGCTCACCAGGATTTTAGAAGAAAATGGGTTGAGCGCCTATTATTTTGTCCACAAAACAGGGGACTATAAGGTTCGTTTCGGTGATTTCCCTTCAAAAAAGGCGGCCCGCACAAAGGCTGAGACTGTTCGTGCCGAGGGAATCATCGATGCGTATTATCTTGTAAGTCCTCATGATTATGCGGAGGTAAAGCAGAGGAAATATGGCAGAGGTTATCTCAGAAACGAAATTGTGGAAACCGCCAGGCGCTTTATCGGTTTGCCGTATCAATGGGGCGGTTCCTCACGGGATGATGGTTTTGATTGCAGCGGACTTACCATGGCCGTGTACCGGATTAACGGCCTGAATCTTCCGCGTGTCTCAAAAGAACAATACCGGGCCGGCATTCCCATTAAGAAAGGCCGACTCAAAAGCGGGGATCTGGTTTTTTTTGCCACCTCCGGAGGGAAAAGAGTTTCTCATGTGGGAATATATACCGGTGACAATAAATTTATACATGCACCGGGAAAAGGCCGGAGAATATGTGCCGCCTCACTTTCAAAAAAATATTTCAAGACCCGGTATGTCGGCGCAAGAACCTATTTGTGGTAAGAGAGAGACCTTTGAAAAATGTTCATTTATGGATGGACACTATTTAGCACCCCAAATCAATAATTTGATTCTAAGCTTGACAATATTGATAAATGTAATTACGATAATTACAAAATCATTTTAATGAAATTCAAGGAGCAATACCCATGGAAAAACAAATACGATCAAGGGATGTTAAACTGGTCCCTATTGGAAATTCCAAAGGAGTTCGCATACCCAAGGCGCTCCTTCAAAAATATGGTCTAAAACATACCCTTTTGCTTGAAGAAACAGAAAGAGGTCTGCTTCTTCGGAAAAAAGAAGAAAGTAAGCTTTCTTGGGAAGATACGTATAAAGCCATGGCCAATGAAAAGGAACATTGGGACGATTTTGACACAACTCTTCTTGACGGACTGGAGGATGAGGACTTTGAATATTAAGAGGTACGAAATATATTTTGCTGACCTCAACCCCACGATAGGAAGCGAAATAAAAAAAGTACGTCCTGTTGTCATTATTAGTCAAGATGAAATGAATCAATATTTGGAAACCGTTGTTATATGTCCTTTAACCTCAAAGTTGCACCCACAATGGAGAACTCGACTTCAGATTAGTTGCGTGAATGAAAATGCTGAGATAGCTGTTGATCAAATACGCACTATTAGAAAAAAGAGATTGAAAAAGAAAATTGATAAATTATCAAAGATCAAAGCTGCTCAATTACGCAAACTCATAACCGATATGTACGGCGAATAGCCTTTAATTTTCTTCCAAGCAACAAATTTTAGAGATCTTTTATTAACTCTACAGTACAAGATTCCATATCATTTTAGCTGCAATGACCAGCAACACCATACCGATCATCATCTTTATCTGTTTTTGTTTAAGTTTTTCTGTCATCAGCCATGAGCCCGCCACAGCGCCCAGCGCCGAACCGAGTGCCGTAAAACCCAGGAGCGGAATGCTGATATTTCCCAGGGACGCATGACCAATGAAACCGGAAAAAGATGAAAAGATTACAATGAAAGAGGTGGTAGCGGAGGCTTTTTTGGGTTCAAATCCAAGCCAGACCAAAACCGGCACAATGAAATTTCCTCCGCCTACACCCAGAAGGCCGCCGAGAAATCCTGCAAATGCGCCGACCGAAACACCGTAAATAACTTGCCGGGTTTTAGAACTTTTTTCATTTTTCTGTTTGGACTCATAAAGCAGCATCATTGATGCGGCAAAGAGCAAGAATCCAACAAACAGCCACAACAGCAGTTCCCTGTCCAGTCCTTTGCTGACATAGGCGCCAACAGGTGAAAGTGTCGTTGCCACAATCAGAATCGGAAACGCGATTTTCCAGAGAATGAGCTTTTTCCGGACAAAACGATACGAAGCAAAGATCATTGCAATGGAATTGAGCAGCAGCGCTGTTGCCATTGCCACATGGAGATCTATTCCCAAGGCGATAAATACCGGGATCAGGATAAATGCCGCGCCCACCCCGGCGATGGTCAGAAGTGTTGTAAAAACCAGTGTAATCGTACCGGCAATTGCTGAAACAACCATGTCTCGCCTCTTTCATTAACCATCATAACCCGAACACGGGATGCACATGTGTTTGTCTCCCACAACCCGCAAATACTTTTTAGATACCATCTCCCCGCAGCTTGCACAGGGCATCAACCCCATAACTTCTCCGAAGTCTTCATAAGGGTAAGGTTCAACCTTGCCGACCGTTAGGACTTCGGATTCAGGGTCGTCCCAAAGTATGTTGACCATCTCCCATGCTTCTTCCTGTGGAATCTGCGTCGGTGGAACACCTGCTGCGCGCTTTTTCATGAAAGAGGATTCGGCAATCATTTGGTGTCGTCCGGGTTTATATGATACCCGAATTGCCTGTTCTTTTTTCTTGTCAATCAGTGTGATCGCCAGTTTTCCCCAACCCGCTTTTTCCATGTTTCCCTTGCCGAGCGTGCAGCCCGTGCTGTATTGAACGCCGTCTGCAAAACACTGCGCGCCGTGATTGTCACCAATTTCAATGATACAATGCAGTTCACCGGATGTGCCGGTATGCTCAACACCCAGTTCACGAAGCGCCACCAGTCCCGCACGCGTTCCGATTGCGCTTGCCCAGCAGATATGCCCGTGAAATTTAAAGGTTTCGTTCAATATATCCTTGGTTTCCATTTAGTCCTCCTTATCTTTTCTGTAACCAATTATTCATTCAATAGCGTAATTCTTGCCGTAGTTTCTGTTGATAAATATTAGCCAGGCAGCAAAATCTTCGATATTGTTGTTTTTGAGGAATTGTGGTGAGTCACAACATATTGTGGTTTATTTATTATTCGAATTTTTCAGGAATATTGAGAGTATCGACGCCATTCACAACAACAATTGACATACATATATCATCTTCATGCTTTCCCGAGGTTTTTGTATCAAGAAAAATAAATATGCATACAACCTTTCTGTTCTATCCCTCAAATTCTCAAGAACCTTAACCACCGGCAAGTTTTACAGTGTATCCCTGTTGTTTGATCTCTTTCAAAAGAGTCTCCCTGTGATCTCCCTGTATAAGGATAACTCCGTCTTTTACCGTACCGCCGGTGCCACATAAGCGTTTCAATGTTTTGGCAAATTCCTGTAGTTTTTTATCATCGAGCGGAACACCCAAAACCGCGGTTACTGTTTTCCCTTTCCGGCCTTTGACCTCCCTCCTGATTCTTACAATTCCATGGTTTGAATATATGGATTGTTTCTTAGCGGTTTTTTTCTTTTTGCAGGTGCACTTGGCAGCCGGATGTCCGCAGGAAGGACAAATTCGACCTGATTCTGTGGAATAAACCAACCGGGTGTTATTCATTAATCTTATCCCTCAACTTATCAGAACATTTAAATGTAAAAATTTTTTTGGGTGCCAACATCGTGGAAAAACGCTCAGATCAATCCTGCAAGGAAACGATCCGCAGATACAACCCGAACGCCTTTGATAACAAAATTTGATAGATATCTTTATTTTATAATGTAAAGATTGTGGGATCTTCCTATTGGTATGTCAACATTTTTTGCTTATAAGCAAATTTAATTTAAACTTTTTTTGCTTTGAGTCTGACGTAGATATTGGCGGAAAAGACAGTTTTCGTTCAGGCACTAAATATGATAACATCCGCTAACAACACGAAAAGCGACTCACTCTGGTAAATTTATTGCCAAGGATAACCATTCATCCGTGATATGTTGGTTTATTTCTCGAGTTTCCGTTATTATATGGAAATTGATTCGCCGTTACGGCCGTTTATTTGAAAATCGCTACCCCGGTTAGTTTTTGTCAAATGCACCTTTTCTTAAACTCATGTTGACGGGAACGCGTTTCTCCAATTAAGTTATTATTAGATTGAACAGGGCACGGGAAATCGATTTTGTGTCAGGAAAACATCATGAAAAAAACTATGGAGGGCAAAATGAGAGAAAAACAATTCACCCGCCGTCGATTCTTAAAAAATCTTACCCTGACCTGTACCTGTAGCACCCTTGGCGTGCATGCGCTTGGTGCACGTCATGTTTGGGGAAAGCTCCCTAAAGGGGCCGGTTCCAATCAATCGGCACCCATGGAATACCGGACCCTGGGTAAAACAGGCCTCAAGGTTTCGGCGCTCAGCTTTGGCGTGATGCGACTGTCCGAACCCGCGGTATTATTTAAAGCCCTGGACATGGGCATCAATTATTTTGATACCGCCCATCGGTACCAGAACGGCAATAATGAAATCATGTTGGGCAAGGTGCTCAAACCGTACGGCAGATCCAACGTGTTTATTGCCACTAAAATCCCCCCTTATTATAAACAGTTCGGAAACAAGCGGCTCAACGATCAAAAATCCATGGAAACCATGATGGAAGAAAGCTTAAGAAGGCTAAAGACCGACTATGTTGATGTGGTTTTCCTCCATAGCATTACCGATCCGGAGTGGCCGGTGCATGACGAAATGCTGGGTTTTTGTCAAAAAATGAAAAAAACCGGAAAAGCCCGTTTTGTGGGAATTTCTTTCCACACCACGGGCCAAACTTACGTGGATACAATAGACCGGTCTTTGGAGGCCGGGTTCTACGATGTTTTTCTGGCCACATTAAATTATAAGAGCCCCCCGGAACACATCCAGGCATTAAAACGCGCGCGTGATAATGGCGTGGGTATTATTGCCATGAAGACGCAGGCCGGCGGCTATAAACCCAAAGCAAAACTATCGCTCAATCCGCATCAGGCAGCATTGAAATGGGTCCTTGACTGCGGGTTTGTGGACTGTGCCATTCCCGGAATGGTTAACCGGCAGCAGCTTGCGGAAAACGCCGACGTTATGGGGAAGAAAATCGGGTGGAGTGACCGAAAGACCCTTTCGGCCTATTATGATGCGGTTAAAGATCGCTATTGCTTGAGGTGCGGCAACTGCACTTCTTCATGCAAAAAACAGGTGGACATTTCCACCATTCACCGCTGTCTCATGTACTGGGAAGGCTATGAAGATTTCGCCCTGGGCCGGGCCACTTACCGACAACTTTCGCCCACGGAGAATGCCCTGGTCTGCATGGGCTGCACAGCCCCCACCTGTCATTGCATTAACGGGATAAAAATATCGGAGCGAATGCGCCATGCCCACATTTATTTTACATAAAACCGGTCCCGCCCGCCCGGCCTTGCGCTGTCGTATAAATCTTTTGATGATTCTATTCTTTTTGGCCGTAACCTGCATCTGCCCCCGGGCTGAATCCGGCGATAAGTCGATTTTTAGGGCGGCCCTGCGGTCCCCGGAATGGCAGATGCAAGGAAAACCCTATGGTTTTGTCCCTCAAAATCTCTATGAGTACATCAATGGGGAAGCCGAATTTTTTATTGCATTTGGGTTTATTGAACTGACAGGGGCAAATTATATACTCGTTGCCGGCGGAAAAGACACGGTGACCATCGATATTTATGATATGGGAAACAAACTGAACGCGTTCGGGGTATTCCAGTCAAAAACAGGCGGCAGGGCATCTGCGTTGAACCTGGGCGCAGCATCCACCGGATCTGATGATTACCTTGCTTTTTATAAAGATCGATTTTTTGTTGAAATACAGGCCTATATCACTCGCGAAAAAGAAAAACACAGGGTCGAGACCTTGGCCGCAAGCATTGCTGCGCATTTGCCGGGTGACAATACCCCGCCGTGGGAGCTTTTCTATCTTCCTGAAAAGAACAAGATTGCCGGATCGGAACGATATATAAAAGGCGGCATACTGGGACATGCGTTTTTGGACAGGGGAATTGTTTGCAATTATAGCATCCAAGGTCAAAAACTAACGGCCTTTGTTGCCATGTTGCCTTCACCCCGGGATGCGGTTCACGCCGTGAAACAACACCGGTCGTTCTTTTTGAAATCCGGTAAAGAATGTCTGCCCCTTGAGCGTTTCGGCAGGCACGGTTTTGTTTCCGAGGAACCCTATCATCAAAAGATCATGGAAACACCGGTCGGGGCGTTTGTGGCAGGGGTTTATGATCTGAACACCCTGGAAGCAGGGAAAACATTATTGGCGGATATAATAACAATCCTAAAACAAAAAGAAAATATTCGCTAACGGTAAGTTAGAAAAAATTGGCGGGCTCGTCCGCCTATGGTTTCCGCCAGATTTGGATAATCCTTTTCGCCACCTGTTCGGGCGTTAATGGGTCTGTATCAATCTCGAATTGAGCGGCGCTTTTGTATTTGGGAATCCGTTGCTCCAGGACCTCTGAGACCTCTTGGGTAAATGTTTTTCCGGCGGTCAAGGCCGGCCGCTGGGTGCCTTCTTGAATTCGCGAGATGATGGCATCCACGGAAGCCTGCAACCAAAATATGCGGGAGTTGATTTTTAGCGCCTCAATATTTTCCGGCCGTTCGATAATCCCGCCACCGGTATCAATAATAAGATTATCAAGCCCTGCCAATTCACGGGCGACTTGAGTTTCTATATCGCGAAACTTTGGCCAGCCCGATTTTTCCACAATTCCCGGAATGGGCATGTCCGCCTTTTTGACGATTTGCGCATCCATCCCTACATACGTCATGCCAAGGCGTGCGGCCAGAAGCTCACCCACCACAGTTTTTCCGGTACCCCGATATCCGATCAGTACGATATTCATAATTTCAACTGCTCCATTACCACGCGACGCATAACCTCCACCGGTGCGTTAACACCGGTAAATTGTTCGAACTGCAGGACCGCCTGATTGATAAACATTTCGACTCCGCAAATGATGGTAAGGCCCCGAGACTTTGCATGGGCAAGCAGCTTGGTTTCAAGGGGGGTATATACAATGTCAAAGACCACCTGCCCGGATCTAAATAGGTCGGAAGGAATCAGGGAGGCATCTGTGTTTGGATGCATGCCCACCGGCGTACAATGAAGGATGATATCCGCCGTGTCCATTGCTTCGGCAAGAGAGTTTTGGGTCAGCAATTGGGATTTGATGGAAGCATCCGTGCCGGCCTTCAAATCGGTTGTTAACTGCTGAAGCATACGCTCGTTAATATCCAAAATTGAAAGTTCTCCCGGCTTTGTATTCAAGGCAAGGGTAAAGGCAATCGCCCGTGCCGCACCGCCCGAACCCAACATTAAAATATTTTTACCGTTAATTTCTATACCCGCATCCACAAGGGTCTTTAGCGCACCCGGCCCGTCCGTACCCAACCCCACCAGCTTGTCCTTTTCATGAATAATCGTATTAATCGAACCGATGCTTCGGTCTGCCTCGGCAATGTCATCTACATATTTCATTGCTTCGATTTTATGTGGAATGGTGACGCTCATGCCGCGAAAATTTTCTAATGCCCTCATTCCTGCCAATGCATTTTTTACATCCTCGACCCGGCAGGCCACATAAATGAAATCCAGGCTCAGTTCCGCGAAGGCGGCATTGTGGAGTGCCGGTGAAAGGCTGTGGGCGATAGGATTACCGATAACCGCGCAAATTTGGGTGTTGGCGCTGATTGTTCTAAAATCTTTCATAAAACCTCCTGGTGGAAAAATTGATGGCGGGCTATTTATTTTTTCCGGATGCTAACAATATTTTCTTTGAATCATCGTCCCTGGCGTTAATGCAGGTTACGTGGGCGTTCAAGATTCCACCGGTCTCTACCACAAAATCCTTGCAGACGATCTTTCCTTTGCAGCTTCCGGTTGAAAGGATAATTAACTCTTTTAACGCCCTGACTTCTCCATCAAAAATTCCTCCGATGGTAATGGATCCCACCTTGGCATCAGCGTAGACAGCCCCTTCCTCGGCAATAACCACATTTTGGCCCACAAGCGTTCCTTTTACTACGCCCTTAATAATCAGCCGTCCCTTTGTAGAAACCGTGCCGTCTACGGTCAATTCCTTGTCGATGATAGAAAAGTCTTTGAATTCATTTTTCACAATGCGTCTCCTGCATATCTTTTAATCTGAACTGAACAAGCCGGAACAAAAAAATATCAGCCACAAAGGCACAAATACACAAAACATAAATTTATTGGGTTCTAAAAAACCTGGTCCTCAGGGCCAAGCCTGTCCCGCACCGCGGGAGTCAGAGATCAATGGCTCTGCCCGTATAAATCAACCGGAGTACTGGAGTAATGGAGTGTTGATTTAAAAAAAAGAGCTTTAAATTTTCAGATTTTCTCCAGGGATCTGTTTTCTGAGAGCGATGAAAAAAGGGGTTTCTTCCATTACTCCACCACTCCAATACTCCAGTACTCCAGTACTCCGTAAATCGTTAAATGCCGGCAAACTAAATCCCCTCTGGGGATAATCAAAGCCGGGCCCTCTGGACCCGGATCTTTATTCAGGTTTCTGGGTTAACGTGATGGGTTCTCCTTTTTCGATTCCCAAAGCGAGCTTTGCATTTCCTTTATTCAAGGCAATCTCAAGATATCCCAAACCACCTATGATCGCAAGGGGATTCTTGGGTTCTGTGTCGGCATAGCTGAGTGATACCCCTTTAATTGTATTTTTACCGATTTTGATCTCAAGCATTTTTTCGGAGCCGCTCTTATCCATTTTTTTAACAAGGGCTGCGTCAATATTTGAAATGCAGTTTCCAAAGTGATCAAACCATACCACCGTTCCCACCAGTTGACTATTTTCGGATATATAGGGTTTTAATATCTTCAATTGAACCAGGTTTTGTTGATCAAGGGGTGAGCCTAAGTTTTTTATATCCAAGCCCCTGCATAGATGAGCGCCCACAGGAGCAAAAATATCCCGGCCATGGAAGGTCCGGCTCACCGATTCTAAAAAATAGCGCGTATTCTCGACGCTGACAATGGAATCCGTCTCTCCTTCATCCATTAAAAGCGTTAACACGCCGTTATCCGGCGCAAGGAAAATATGGCCCATCATTTCAAGGGCCACAATCGAACGATCGCTTCCCACTCCCGGATCCACAACCAGAAGATGTACCGTACCCTCAGGAAAATATTTGTAGGAAGATTTGATGATGTATGCGGCTTGGATGACGTTTTGGGGATCGATGTGATGGGTAATATCGATAATGACCGCTTGAGGGTGTATGGACAGGATAACCCCCTTCATCATACCCACATATGCATCCTCAGTGCCAAAGTCCGTCAGGAGAGTAATTATCGACATGATCAATCATTGATGGCTTCGTAAAAAGTCCAACTTCTGCGTTGCGTTTCATTTCGTTGTCATTGCGGCGTACGCTAATGTACGCCTCATGACACGAAATTCACGCGCCTTGAATTTGGACCTTTTTACTTTGCCATTCATTAGATGACGTTTAACGAGACTGTAAATCATTGAAACATTCTTTTTTGAAAGCTGAACCCCAGATGACGGTATGCCTCCTGTGAAGCCTTTCTTCCTGAAGAGGTTCTGGTAACCATCCCGACTTTTAAAAGATAGGGTTCAATGACATCCACCAGTGTATCTGTTTCTTCCTGAAGGGTTGCGGCAATGGCCTCAATGCCCACCGGACCCCCCTTATAAAACTCAATAATTGTTTTCAGGTACCGGCGGTCAAGATGGGTCAGCCCCTTTTCATCAACTCCTTCCAGGGAAAGGGCTTTTTCAACAATTTCCCGTGTAATGATTCCATCCGCCCGTACCTGAGCATAGTCCCTCACCCGTTTAAGAAGCCGGTTTACAATCCTCGGCGTTCCCCTGGATCGTTTGGAAAGCTCAATCGCACCTTGATTATCAATTGTCACGTTAAGTAACGCAGCCGACCGTCCAATGATTTTAACCAGTTCTTCTTCCGTATAGAAATCCAGGCTTCTGAAAATACCGAAACGATCCCGCAGAGGTGCGGATAAAAGTCCAACCCGTGTGGTGGCACCCACAAGTGTAAAGCGGTTTAAACGGTATTTGTGACTGCGGGCATGTATGCCTTTGTCAAACACAAAATCGATGGCAAAATCCTCCATGGCAGGATACAGAAATTCTTCTACAATCTTAGGGGTCCGGTGTATCTCATCTATAAAAAGGGTGTCTTTATCTTCAAGATGCGTCAGAATGCCGATCAGGTCGCCGCCCCTTTCAAGGGAAGGACCGGCAGTGGTAATGAGATTGCCCCCCATTTCATTGGCGATAATATTTGCAAGCGTGGTTTTTCCCAGGCCCGGAGGTCCATGAAAAATAATATGGTCAACCGGTTCATCTCTTTTTATGGCGGCTTCAATTGCAATTTTAAGCGCTTCCACAACTTCTGCCTGACCCACATAGTCTGAAAAATGTTCAGGCCTCAAAGAGAGTATTTCCGGTTCCCTGTCCACAGGGAGACATGATCCTTCAAGAAGTCCCTGGTTGTCGGAAGAATGTTTTAATATATCATTCATGATTTTTGACGCTTTATCGGGTTAGAAATTTTCTCCGCGATATACTTCTTCAAAAAGTTCTTCAGGGGTTGCGATAGCGCTGTTCCGTTTGATGGCTTGGGCAATCATCTTTTTTGCGTGGGTCATCTTGTGCCCCAGTTGAATAACAAGCACATCCAAAACCTGCTTTGAAAAGTCTTCGACCGCAGGCACTTTTACTTTTTCTAATTCACGGATCAATGCGAATTTATTCATCCTGCCTTCAAGGGAGGCAATAATTTTACGGGCCGTCCGGTCGCCGATGCCTTTTAATTGTTTAAGCTTATGGATGTCTTTTGATTCTATGGCCCGCGCGATGTCACGGACCGGTACGTCCAGGGCCTTAACCGCCTTGAGGGGACCGATATCTTCTACAGAAATAAAATATTGAAAAAATTCTTTTTCCACCTCGAGGTTAAAACCGATCAGTACCGGTTTTGGCTGCCGTTCGGTCTGTTGATAATAAATATAGAGGGAAACTTCGTCACCGACTTTTTTCGCCTTAAAGGTTTCCATTACAACTGCCGGAAGCAGAACTTCATATCCGACTTGATTTGCAAGAAGCAGTATCCTGTCCCCCTCTTTTTTTAAAAGTTTGCCTTCAAGATAACCGATCATGCGATACCTTTGGTGACGCTTTGCGCTGCGGGTTTTGCGACAGACCGTTATTATGGCGAAACAGGCCCAGAAGCGCTAAACCCATTGCATCAGAAGCGTGATAAGGTTTAATGGGATCCGTTAAGTTTAACAAACGCCGAACCGCTTTTTCAAGCTGCATTTTGCTTGCATTTCCGTTTCCGGTCAGTACCTGTTTGGCTTCGCGAACCGGGACCTCTGTCACCGGAACGTCGACCTGGTATCCTGCAAGTAGAACAACACCGGTAACCTTTCCCAATGTTATGCCGGCTTTTGGAAACTTTACCATGGAAAAGATGTCTTCCACCACCATAAGGTCGGGTCTTTCATCCTTTAATAGAATGAGTAGCTTTGAGAAGATTTTATCCAGACGACCTGGCAAAGGAAGGTTTTTTGAAGTATTGATACTGCCGAAGGAAAAGCCTTTAACCTTAAGATCCGTTCCCTTGACAATTCCAATACCGGTTGCAGAGAGACCTGGATCTATACCGATAACCTTTATCATGTAATGCTCTTTTCCGGATTCCGGATAATAATTATGTGCAACCCTTCAGCTTGTTTGGAACGGATTTTTTTAAAGAACTAATGAGAAATTCCCTTTAACTTTTTTTTAGCGATCTGGGCTTCATTGGATTTTGGATATTTTTTAATCAGTTCTGTAAAGATAAGACGGGCATTTGCTTTGTCTCCCAGGTTAAAAAAGGAAAAGCCCTGCTTTAAAAGCGAGGCCTGCACCTTATTCCCTTTGGGATATTTTTCGATGACCTTCTGGTATTCTAAAATGGCTTTTTCATACCATTTTTCATGATAGTAAATTTCACCAATCCAGAATTGTGCATTGTCGGCATTTTTCGACTTCGGATATTTTTTTATTAATTTTTGAAATTTTTCCCGGGCCGCCTCATAGTCACCCTGATCAAATGCTTGTTTTGCCGAATGATAAATTGCATCTTCTGAAAAGTTTTTTTCAGCCCGACTATGGGTTTTCATACCCGAAGCCGGTTCCGCTTTTACATCGGGTTCAGTGGACTCAAAATTCAGGTATTGCTCAAGACGTGCGATACGGCCTTTATTTTCACTTGAAGTCCGGTCTATTCTGTCCAACCGGGTTTCTTTTTTATCATATGAATCTTCAGAAGTTTTTATTTTCTGTTTTAATACATATTCCGTCTCTTCGAGCCTTCCACTTAAGATTTGGATTTCTTGTCTCAGGCTTTCGATCACGGCACGCTGCTCGGCAAATTTACTCCTCAGGTTTTGGTTGCTTTTTTTCTGGGCATTTAATTGGAATTCCTGTTCTTTGTTCTTTTGCTGAGACTCGAAGTAACGCTTTTCAATCAAAGCCTGGCGATTGTCCAGGGTAATCACATCCTGCTGCAACGCACAGCCGCATAAAATAATCATGCACGATAAAACAACTATTGTTGTATTTTTCATGGCAAAATTAAACACAAGGGGTTTTGTCCCATTTTGTTTTATACCTGAATTTTGCATGAAAATTAATGAGAATCTTTATACATTTTACCTAAATGATAAATCGGATGATGATCTTTTTTCTCATCAATTTTCACCCCAAAAGGCGAACCGGAGGCTTTCATCCGCTAGGTTATTAAGGGCTCGTAATAGTTCACTATGACTTCACCCTTAAGTGCCTTGTTGGAGCGAGGCGGAAATCCCGCTGTCGGGGCATATGAAAACCTCCGACTCGTGCAAAAATTAGGTTATAAGTAGTTACGGTTCGAAATCAATTTGTTTTTCCCGCTTAAAGCGGAATACATTTCCCGAAACGTTTAGGGTTCCCGAAAAAATAAATTTACAATTTTGGGAGTTGAGGCGTCCAGATGGCAAGGCACGAAAACTTAAGGAATATCAAGCATATTTCTAGTTTTCGTAACGCAGCCAGTCGGGATGCATCGGCATCCAAAATGTGAAGTTATTTTTGAGTGAGCCCTTAGTTTATGGCAAAGTGACCTCTCCGGTTCTTTGCCCAGGCTTCTTCATTATGTCCGGGGTCCACAGGGCGTTCTTCGCCGAAACTTATACCGTTAAGTCGTGATCCTGCAATCCCGAGATCCATCAGGAAGGTCTTGGCACTTGCAGCACGCCGATCACCCAGAGCAAGGTTGTACTCATTTGTACCCCGCTCATCGCAGTGTCCTTCAATGGTTGCAGTAATATCGGAATTGTTTATCAGCCATTCCGCTTTTTTCTTCAAAATTGCCTGTGCCTCGGCAAGCAGAACGGCACTGTCAAATTCAAAAAATATATTTTCATTTAAAAACAGGTTTCGGGCAGAGGCCGTACTTTCTGTTTCCTCCTGAAGGCGTTGCTCTTCAATCGCCTGTTGCCGTGCCATCTCTTCCTGTTTCGCTTTCTCTGCCGCCGCTTTGGCTGCCGCTTCATCTTCGGCCTGTTGAACTAAAGAAGTATCATCTTTGATTGTTTTTTTTGCACATGAAACGGTGAACAAAAATCCGGGAATTACAAGTACCATGGCCAAATTTATTAATAACTTTTTTCGCATTTTTTCCTCCTTTTAATTAGGGTGTAAATTTTGTGATTTTTATCAAAAATTTTTTTAGAACTTAGGGGCTTCGCCCCAATTGGAATAATGTAATGATTGAGAAATGGAATAATGGGCTTGAAGGAGTTTTTTACAATAAAATGGTTTATTTTTGTCCTTATCCCCAATATTCCAGCATTCCATTATTCCATTCTGACGGCATAAATAGGTTTCCATTAAAAATGCTTTATTATCAATAAGTTGTAGAATTTCCAAGATGTTTAATTATTAACTATTCTTGGTGACCAATCCGGTTCTGTCTGCTCACCCTCCAAGGCAAGTAATCGTCTCTGGTCGGTTCCATAAGCAGTCATAACATAGATTCTGGAAAGCCCTTCCCGTGTAGAACTGAACACAATAAGGCTTCCGTCCGGCGACCATGAAGGGGCCTCGTTGTCCCCCTGATCATGTGTCAATTGAATCAAACCCTGACCGTCAATACCGATCACGAAGATATCATTTCGGCCGTTTCCCATCCCCGCATAGGCCACTTTGTCCCCTTTGGGCGACCAGTTGGGCTGTGTATTATATCGTCCCTGAAACGTCAATCTTTTTACCGCTCCTGAAGATATATCTTTAATATAAATCTGGGGGGTTCCGGATCTTTTTGAAACAAAACCCATATGCTTGGCGTCCTGAGACCAGGTGGGCGACAGATCAATACCCCTTTTTTTTGTTAACCTTTTAATAACTTTCCCGGTTCCGGTCAATAGATAAATTTCCGGGTCACCTGAAAATGAAAGGGTCGCTGCCAGTTCAAATTTGTTGGGAACCCATGCAGGTGTGATATTGATTCCTTTTTTTGAAATCACAGCCCCGCGTTTTTGTCTTAAATGCTTCAAGTAAAGATCGGGCTTGCCTTTTGCATAAGAAGTATACGCCAGCCATTTCCCGTCAGATGACCATGCCGGAGAAAGGGTAATACTTTTTGTATGCGTTATCTGTCTATGATTGTATCCGTCAAATTCACATACATAAATTTCCTTGTTTCCCGAATTTTTGGAAACAAATGCAATCTCACTGTTAAAAAACCCTTTGTCCCCGGTGAGAAAAAAAATAATCTCGCTGCAAAAACGGCGGACTATTTTTCGCTGATCCTTGATCAATCCCTTGTATCTTTTTCCAACCAGCAATTTTTCTTTAAACGTGTCATAAAGTCGAAGTTCCAATTCCACCTGGTTGTTCTGAATCAGTCCCCCCCCGGTTACCAGGAGTTCTGCTCCGATACTGGTCCAGTTATAAAAATTTACATTTGCCAAAGAGGTCACGGTTTGCATATCCACAAGAAAGGCGTCACGGTCAAGAATTTTGAAATAGCCTGTAAATTCTAACGTTTCAGAGAGCAAATCAGATGCTGTCCTGGATAGGCGCTTTGTGTCGTCGCCCGGGTAAATTTCCTTGAACACAGGGATTGCAATTGGAATTTTTCGTAAAAACGGATGGGTGATATCAATATAATCATATCCGGACCCGCATATACCCGTCCCAACCACCATAAAAGATGCTATTATAATTAAACCTATTGTTTTAATATAGTATTTCTTCATTCTGTCCTTTGAAACCATTATAAATGCAACTTTATTTTATCCCTTCGGGTGTAAACCTCAAGCCGACAGTTACATAGGGCTTTGTCACCCCCGGCGGATGAGGACGAACAGGATTTGATTTCATAATAGCTTTTTTGGCGGATTCGTCGAAATAACTGTTCCCGGACCTTTTATCAAACCATATATCTTTTATTTCGCCGTTTGGCATAACTTTGAGTGCCAGATACGCCTCAAGATTTTTTTGCCCCCCGGCCAGCTGTTCGGAAAACGCCCAACGTTTCTGAATCTGGTACGCAATTTCGATGCGATAGATATCAATTAATTCCAAAACTTTTTTACTGCCGGACCCGGATTCGCCGGGTATTCCCGGAGTTTTTACATTTTCATGGGTTATACGGTCATTGGGCCCGGTTTTTTTTACCTGATCCTTGAGACGGTCGATGGCCTGTCTGATCTGATCGGGCCTTGATTTTTCAACTTTCTTTTCAAGTTGGGTGATTGCGCTTTTAACCACACGGGCAGACTTAAAGGTCTTTTTTTTAAGTGATTTTTTTATTTTTTTCTTTTTGGGCGCAATGGAAATCGATTTTGAGGGCTTCTGAACGGTTTCAGGAATAGTCTTTGAAGCAACCTTGGAATCCGGAGCCTTTTTTTTTTCTGTTTCCTGTCTTTTAAGTTCTGCAGGCTGCCGATTGTCCGGAGCCGCTGATTTTTTCAGGGTGGGTAAGGAAACCATGCTGACATTTATAACTGAAAGAGAAGGCCTTCGATTTGTTGCATAACCCGGAGCAAATATCAGAATCACAAAAAGGATCAGGTGACAAATGAAGGAAACGCTAAAATTTAAAAAGAATGTCTTGCGTTCGTATTCCTTATCTTGGGAAAAATAAGAATTTGAATGCATGCTTTTATTCATCAGCTTTTTGCTTTTGGTTTTTTCCCTTCCTCTTTTTGACGAACCGGCTCCGTCACCATTCCCAGCTTCTCAACCCCGGCCTCTTTTATTTCGGACATGACTTGAACAACAAATCCATAGGGTATTTCCTTGTCCGCCCGAAGGTAGACTCCCCGGTCCTCCCGACCTTCAAGAATTTTTTTAAGTTTTTCCTGAAGAAAATCGCGTGCAACCTGAAAGTCGTTGATAAATACCTGATTCTTTTTGTTGATGGTAATGATAAGATGCTCTTTTTCCGAAAAAAGCGGCTGTGATATGGTCTCGGGCAGGGCAACATCTACCCCCTGCATCATCATTGGCGCGGTTACCATGAAAATAACCAGAAGAACCAGCATAACATCAACAAACGGAGTTACATTAATATCAGACATCAGGCGGTCACTGTTTCCCCCGTGTACCATCGAATATTCTCCCACCCTTTTTAGGTCATAATATCCCGTTCAATAATATTTAAAAAATCTGCGGAAAAATTTTGCAGTTCGGATTCGACAATCCTTATCTTTTGCATAAAATGATTAAAGGCGATAACCGCCGGTATGGCGGCTGCCAACCCCGCTGCCGTTGCAATAAGCGCTTCGGAAATTCCGGGCGCCACCACGGCAAGGCTGGCCGAACCCCTGAGCCCGATACCATGAAAGGAATTCATGATACCCCATACGGTCCCGAACAAACCGATAAAAGGCGTTGTGTTCCCGGTTGTTGCCAGAAAAGGAACCATTCGGGTCATGCGGGTGGTCTCGGCGTTAATGGCCCGGCGCAAGGCCCGTTTAACATTGCCGATTCCGGTGAATCTGGAACCCAAAGATGCACCTTCGGTTCCGGATGAATGTTCTGATCCTGATTCTGCTGGATCCTTAAATCGGCTGGATTTTTTAAGTTCCACGTATCCCACGCGAAAAATCCTGGCAACCGGGCTGCCCTGAAGCAGCTTTGCTTTGGAAAAAGCATTGGATAAATTCCTGCTTTTCCAGAAAAAGTCAATAAATTCGGACGACTCGGAGAACGCCTTTTTGAGATAGCGATATTTCATTATCATGATTGCCCATGAGGTTACTGAAAAAAAGAGCAACAGCAAAAGCACAAACTGAACCATAAGACCGGCGTTCATTATCATATGGAATATATCTATCTTTGCAGGATTCATTAGACGACTCCGTGTTTCAATGTATCGAAATTTCTATCCCGCTGCCAGCGGGAATAATAACCATATTTTTTAGGCCTATGTTTCTAACTCGGACATGGCCCCAATAAAATAGAAAAAAAGAATCACTCCCGTACGATCTGCCGACTCTGTCCCGGTATTTCCATACGGGGACCAACCCCGGTACCATCTGCCGGAGATAGGGGGCAGGCAGGGCAGGCGAGATAAAAATAATGGAATAATGGAATGATGGAATATTGCCCCGCTGGAAGCGGGATTAAAAGGATGTTATTAATCTATCTAATTCTCTGTCAAGAGGAATTTTACTATAACCCAATTTTCCAGCATTCTTCCGCCATGGCAGGATGAGCTAGGGCGATAATGTTTTCTTAAAGCTGACGGTCTCGTAAAAAGTCCAACTTCTGCGTTGTGCTGCATTTCGCAATCATTCAACGTACGATAAGTACGCCTCATGATTACAAAATTTGTGACGCCTTTTTATCCCGCCTATGTTTGGCGGGGGAGTTTGAACTTTTTACGAAACCGTCTAAATCGGACTTTTTACGAGTTCATCAAAGCTATAATGTCACCCAATTTCCATTTTTTTTAACTATATGAACCGGATTATGGTGTCAAGAAATTTGGTTTGTTCACAAAATTGTCATTAATTTTTGTATTGCTTTATAACTGATGGTCTCATAAGACGTCAAAAAAACAACTTTTTACGAATTCATCAATCTTAAATTGGGAGATATTATGAAAAACATTGCAAATCTTTTGTTCAAAGCGAAAATTTTAAAAGATATACCCCGATCCGGTTACCATTTTCTTGGGGCGGGGAAGGAATCTGTGGCCGAGCATTCATTTTCTGTTTCATTCATTGCTTTTGTCATGTCTCAAATAGAGCCGGATGTTGACGCTCTCAGACTGATCGCCATGTCCCTGGTGCACGACCTCCCGGAGGCAAAAACCGGTGACCTCAACTACGTTCAGAAAAAGTACGTAGTCGCAGATGAGAAAAAGGCAGTTCAGGATATTACAAGAAACTTGCCGTTTGGTACAAAACTTGCCGATTTAATAGAGGAATTTAATGCATGCCGGTCCATAGAGGCCAAGCTTGCACATGATGCAGACCAACTGGCACTCATCCTTGACTTAAAATCCCTTTCGGACATCGGCTACGAACCTCCCAAAAAGTGGCTGCCGTTTGCGTTGAAGCGCCTGCAAACCAAAACCGGCCGAACCCTCGCAGACAGTATTATGCACACCGAATATGATGCATGGTGGCTGGAGAATTATGTTGACAGTCCCAATAAAAAGGAATAGATCTTTTTTTTTAATTTGATGAATTTGACTTGAGAATTCATCATTAATTGATAACAAGTTCAATATATTGGAGGAAGAAATGAACGGGCTTACAAACCCCCTGGGAACTTCTGTCGGGAAAAAGCTAATGATGGCGGTTACCGGTCTTGCCTTCTGCTGTTTTCTGACCATACATCTTGCCGGCAACCTGACCCTGTACGGCGGTAAAGATTTCTTTAACTCGTATGTGGAGCATCTTCATTCATTAGGATCTCTGGTCACCCTGGCAGAACTCGGGCTTTTATTTTTTGCCCTCATCCATGTTCTGACCGGTATGCTTCTTTTTTATCAAAACTATAACGCCCGCCCGGCCAGATATTCGGTGAACAAACGTGCGGGCGGACGGACGCTGGGGTCGGCAACCATGCCGTACACCGGTGTTATTCTGCTGCTGTTTGTTATTTTTCATCTTATGAATTTTCATTTTGTGGATAAAACCAACACCACCACGTTTCAACTCATGTCCAATGCATTTGCAAGCCCCGTATATATATTCATTTATACCTTTGCAGTGATCATTGCAGCGATTCATGTGAGCCACGGACTTTGGAGTGCGTTCCAGACCCTTGGGGCCAATCACCCGAAATATACTCCCTTTCTCAGGGGGTTAAGCATTGTTTTCAGCGTGGTTATCGGAATCGGTTTAGGTTTTATTCCTGTTTATGTTTCCCTGTTACGATAAGGAGCTTCATATGCACCTTGATTCAAAAATACCTTCAGGTCCCCTTGCGGAGAAATGGGATAAGCACCGTTTTGAACTCAAGCTTGTCAATCCTGCCAATAAAAGGAAATTTAATATCATTGTGGTGGGTACCGGTCTTGCGGGCGGTTCTGCAGCGGCATCCCTTGGCGAACTCGGCTATTACGTAAAAAACTTCTGTATTCAGGACAGCCCCCGGCGGGCTCACAGTATTGCGGCTCAGGGCGGGATCAACGCCGCCAAAAACTACCAGAATGATGGTGACAGTATCCGGCGTCTTTTTTACGACACCATCAAAGGCGGCGATTTCAGGTCCAGAGAAGCCAATGTCTACCGTTTGGCCCAGGTGAGTAACCATATTATCGACCATTGCGTTGCCCAGGGCATACCGTTTGCCCGTGAATACGGAGGCCTTCTGGCCAACCGCAGCTTCGGCGGCGCCCAGGTATCCCGGACATTTTACGCTCGGGGCCAGACCGGTCAGCAGCTTCTTCTGGGAGCTTACAGCTCATTGATGCGCCAGGTAGCGGCCGGCCAGGTCTCTATGTTCCCGCGCCGGGAAATGCTGGACATCGTGGTGATCAACGGACAGGCCCGGGGCATTGTTGTCAGAAATCTTGTCACCGGAGAAATCGAGAGCCATGGGGCCGATGCCGTGGTACTGTGTACGGGGGGGTATGCCAATGTTTTTTACCTTTCCACCAATGCCATGGCATCCAATGTCAGCGCAAACTTCAGGGCATATAAAAAAGGGGCGTTTTTTGCCAATCCCTGTTACACTCAGATTCATCCCACCTGTATCCCGGTCCACGGAACCTCTCAGTCCAAACTGACATTAATGAGCGAAAGCTTGCGAAACGACGGTCGGGTTTGGGTGCCGAAAACCCCCGGAGATAAGCGGCCGCCCAACCAGATTCCCGAATCTGAAAGGGATTATTACCTGGAAGAAAAATATCCGAGTTTCGGCAACCTGGTTCCCCGGGATGTGGCGTCGCGCAATGCCAAGGCCCAGTGTGATATGGGCAAAGGCGTGGGGGAAACCGGTTTTGCGGTATACCTTGATTTTGCCGATGCCATCAAGCGGGACGGCAAAGAGGTTATCGAACAAAAATACGGCAATCTTTTCCAGATGTATGAAAAAATAACCGCGTCCAATCCTTATGAAACGCCCATGATGATCTATCCTGCGTCTCATTATGTCATGGGAGGCCTGTGGGTGGATTACAACCTGATGAGCACTCTTGACGGACTTTTTGTCATGGGCGAAGCCAATTTTTCGGATCATGGGGCAAACCGTCTGGGCGCCAGTGCACTGATGCAAGGCCTGGCGGACGGTTATTTCGTTATTCCATACACCATCGGCGGGTACCTTTCAGGAACAAGTCGGCCGGAAATTACAACCGATCACCCGGCGTTTACGGAAGCGATCCGTTATGCTACCGAACGTACCCAAAAGCTTCTTTCCATCAACGGGAAACGGACCGTGGATGACATTCACCGTGAGCTGGGCCACATTCTCTGGGAATACTGTGGCATGTCACGAAACGATGAGGGTCTGTTGAAAGCCAGAACAATGATCCGGGAACTTAGAGAAGAGTTCTGGGAAAATGCGGTGGTGCCCGGTTCGTCACAAGACTTTAACCAGAGCCTGGAGCGGGCCGGCCGGGTGGCCGATTTTCTCGAGTTTGCAGAACTTTTGGTTATGGATGCCTTTGAACGCAAGGAATCCTGCGGTGGTCATTTCAATGAAGCCTACCAGACCGAAGAGCAGGAAGCCATGCGGGATGACGAGAATTTCTGTCACGTGGCCGCATGGGAACATAAAGGGGATGACACGGATCCCGAACTCCATAAGGAACCGCTTGTTTTTGAAAACGTGGAATTAACGCAAAGGAGTTACAAGTGACGAAAAACATAAATGTAACCTTAAAAGTCTGGCGACAGAAAGGACCCCATGTGAAAGGCGGTTTCGAAACATATCCGGCCACCGATATTTCAACGGATATGTCTTTTTTAGAGATGATCGACTGTGTTAACGAACAGCTTACTCTGGACGGCAAAGAACCCATTGCCTTCGATCATGACTGCCGGGAAGGGATCTGCGGAATGTGCGGAGCCGTGATCAACGGCCGTTGCCACGGCCAGGAAAAAGGGACCACCCTTTGCCAGCTTCACATGAGGCATTTTTCAAACGGAGATACCATTGTCATAGAACCGTGGCGTGCCACGGCGTTTCCCATGGTAAAGGATCTTGTGGTGGATCGGAGCGCCTTTGATCAAATCATTCTTGCCGGGGGGTATATTTCGGTAAATACCGGAGGTGCCCCGGATGCCAACAGCATACCCATCGCGCAGGAAATAGCCGAACTGGCCATGGATGCGGCTGCCTGTATCGGATGCGGCGCGTGTGTTGCCGCGTGTCCCAATGCATCGGCCATGCTTTTTACCAGTGCCAAGATTTCTCAGCTGGCGCTTTTGCCCCAGGGGAAGCCTGAAGCGACCAGTCGCGCTCTGGCAATGGTCAATAAAATGGACGAGCTTTGTTTCGGCAACTGCAGCAATGAACGAGAATGTGAAGCGGAATGCCCCAAGGAAATTTCCATATCCAACATTGCCCGATTGAACCGTGAATTTGTAAAAGCGGGTTTGGTCTCCGTCGTAAAATAAAACCTATTTCTAACGAAAGGCGGTACCTATCCGGCGTGCCGCCTTGGGCATGACTCCCTTATCCTTCCGTGCGATAAACTTTTCTTTTATTCCCGACTCTTCAGCAGTTCTTGGAAAAGGACTCTTGACGGGTGTAAATCAAGGCCGTTGGTAAACCGTAATCCTTGTCTATAGACAAACCGTGGCTCCGAAGCCCTTTTTTTAGGTGTCAGGTGTCAGATGTCAGGTGTCAGGGTTAAGGGGCAAACGGGCCGACCAATAGCAATTATATGGACGTGGAGGATCTTGAGGTCTATAAAAAGTTGAGTCGCTTACACATTTGTTGAATGGATTGGAGAAAACATTGGAGCGGAAAGTCCCAGAGCGAGAACGCCGCTGGCAGTTAGCTGAGGAAACGGCAGTGTATGGCGTAAATGATGAATCGTTCCCTCATGGCTGTATGCCTCTTGACACCCGACACCTGACACCTGAAACCAAATAGCCATGGCAATCTTAGCAAACAACAGTCTTGATTTACACCCACTCTTGACGGTTAAACAAAAGTGTAATATTTGATGAATTCGTGAAAAGGCGTTTTCTTGACTTTTTACAATACCACTAATATAAGGTGTTTATGAAAAATCTGTTTTTTTTCCTTGATAATTTATCGGCAACACTCGGTATTCATGCAACGTATTTTCATATCCTGTTTAAAGCCCTGGCTGTGGTTGCAGGCGCATACCTTATTTGGTTCGTTCTAAAACGCGTCCTTGTCTCTTTTGAGAAAAAAACCAAAAAGACCGAATTTATAAAAATCAATATTCAAATTTTCAGTGTTATCCGTAAAGCGCTTCTTTACGGCCTGGTGCTTGTGACCGGCACGTATCTCATCAGACTTTTCAATATCCTTCTTTTGGAAAAAATCTTTCAGGCGTTCATGATTATACTTTTGGCAACTCCTGCAAAAGATAGTCTGTTAATCGTACTGGTATATCTTGAGAGAAATTTAGCAGACAAAACAAAAACCAAAGTCGATGATATTATTTTCGACCTTCTCAATAAATTCTCAGGTGCCATTATTTATGCAACTGCCGCTGTTCTTGCGTTAGACACCCTGGGGGTCAATGTCATGCCCTTTATTGCCGGCGCCGGCGTGGCCGGTATTGCCATCGGCTTTGCGGCCAAGGATACCTTGTCCAACCTTATCGCCGGGGTGTTGCTCATTATCGATCGGCCATTTGAAATCGGTGACCGTATAGAAGTGTGGAGTGCACCTGCCGGAAGTGCGACCTGGGGAGATGTTATCGATATCGGACTGCGCGCCACCAAAATAAAAACCACCGATAATATTGTAATTATCATTCCCAACAATGAAATCATGAAACGGGATATCGTCAACTACACCATCATTTCAAACAAAATCAGAGTCCGGATTAATATCGGGGTGTCATATGATGCGGATATTGAAAAAGCAAAGAAGTTAATCAACGGTGTTGCAGGATCTCTGGCCTGGGTTTCAAAGGAACTCCCGCCAAAAGTGGTTGTAAGAAATTTCGGAGAATCTTCGGTAGATCTTCAGCTAAGGGTGTGGATTGATGATGCCCGAAAGCGTATGGATACGATTTCCTGTATCACCGACAAAATCAAAGAGGTTTTTGATAAAAACGGGATTGAAATACCCTATCCGAAAAGGGACATTACCATAATAAATAGATCCCGAATAGAATCGGGGGAAATCCAAAAAACACCCGAATAAACTTCTTGATTTGAAAACCCATTAAAGTTATTGTCAAAAATTTAGCAAAAGCAAGGAATGTAAATTTTTAGCCCTTCACGGGTTCAGAGGTTAAGGGTTCAGAACAAATTTGAACCGTAACCGTTAACATAAATTTTAATTTTTTTATCGTATGATACCTGTATGAAAATTACAATACATGAGGTTGCCCAGTGCCTTAATCTTCATGTAAGTACCGTAGAACGCTGGATACGCCAGGGAAGAATACCCATACAAAAAACCGGCAACGGCTATCTGTTTAACGAATCTGCTCTGAAAAAATGGGCGGCCATGTATAGACTGCCGTTTTTAATACCCGAAAAAGTTAAATCTCGAGGGTATGTAGAAACACTCGAAAATCTCTTGACCGCCATGAAGCGTGGGGGGGTACTGTATAATATTAAAGGAGATAACGTGGAAACGGCTTTGAAGTCTGCCGTTGAAAATATGGCTGTTTTATCCAAAACCTCAAAAAAAGAACTTTATCAACTCCTGCTTGAAAGAGAACGCCTTACATCAACCGGCATCGGCAAAGGGGTTGCCATTCCTCATCCCCGCGACCCACTGTCGGATGCTTTGAAAAGCCCGGTAATAAGCACGTGCTTTCTTGAAAAACCCATAGACTTTGGCGCAGTGGATGACAGGCCGGTGTTTGTTATGTTTATTCTTTTAAGCCAGTCTATTAAAATTCATCTCCATCTTCTTTCACGGTTTTCTTTTTGTGTTCGCGACAATTCATTTGTGGAATTTTTAAAAACATCCCCTGATGAAGCATCGTTTTTTGCAAAAATAACTGATTTCGAAAAACAACTCGATAGAGCGGAAACTTAGGTATTGGCAATATGCGCATTTTTCAATCATGGCGCTACCCTGCAAACTGGACCATTTTTCGTTTAGACGATCGTCTGTTGCTCATTTTGGTGGCTATTATTGTCGGCAACTGTAGCGGTCTGGCATCCGTGATTCTTAACCGAGCACTAATGGCCATGTTCAATTGGTTTCATCATTTGCATCATTATTGGTGGATCTTTGTGCTGCCGGCTATCGGCGCTGCGCTCTCTTCCCTGTTTCTGGAAAAAATCGTTAAAGAAGGGGCCGGGCACGGGGTACCGGAAGTCATTTACAGTGTATCGCGTTACGGCGGCCTGCTCAGGTTCCGCTCAAGCTTTTCCAGGATCATTTCCAGTGCTCTTACCATCGGCAGCGGAGGTTCGGCAGGTCCCGAAGCCCCGGTTGTTATCAGCGGTGCGGCGATCGGGTCCAATATCGCAAAATATCTTTCCTTAAATGACCGCCAGCGAGTAACACTTGTGGGTTGTGGAGCGGCCGGCGCAATATCTTCCATCTTCAATGCACCCATTGCCGGCATGGTATTTGCCATTGAAGTGATCATCGGAGAATGGAAATCCGTACATATTGTTCCCATTGCCATTGCGTCGGTAGCGGGTACTGAAATCAGCCGAATCCTTCAGGGAAACCAGATTCCGTTCAGCCACCGCCTGTTCAATATCAGCCAAATGGACATTTTTGCCTGCGTTGGATTGGCGGTATTGACGGCTGCGGCTTCTATTCTGCTCACCCGGCTGCTCAGATCCATGGATAAAACAGCAAAGAAATTGCCGGCCCCTTTATGGATACGGGCAGCCATAGGCGGTTGCTCGGTAGGCCTGATCGGTTTGTTCCTTCCGGAAGTTCTGGGTAAAGGGTACCATGTGGTTCAAGCCACGATTGAAGGAAATTTTTCACAGGGACTTGCAATTGTGGGGCTTGCTACGATTGCAAAGATTGTTGCCACTGCTTTGACCTTAGGTTGGGGGGGGTCCGGCGGAATATTCGCTCCCTGCCTGGTCATCGGAAGTCTTGCAGGATTGACTTATCACCATGGTCTTGCTTTATTATGGCCCTCTGTACCATGGGTAAACCAGGGATGCTTTGCTTTGCTGGGAATGGCGGGTCTTATCAGCGGGATGCTACAGGCGCCGCTTACCGGGATCTTTCTTATTGTTGAGATTACCGGAGGATATGAAGTTATCCTGCCGCTGATTATTGTATCTGCTATTACCACAAGTCTCTGCCATTATATTGAACCGGCGGCTTATTATATGAAAGAACTTGTAGAATATGGACACCTTCTGAGGCCCGGTACCGATGCACGGGTGTTGTCCGATCTTAATGTTTCAGAACTTATAGAAAAGGATTGCATTGCCGTAACACAAAACATGCTGTTGCGCGATTTTATCAACATCGTCAAAAAATCTCATCGAAATTATTTCCCGGTGGAAGATGAAGAGACCGGTCATTTTATGGGAATCATTCATTTGGACGATATCCGGCAGTATCTCTTTAATCCGGTCATGTATGATACGGTATTTTTAAGTCAGATCATGAACACCCGGGTTGAAGTGGTCTATCCGGACGACGATCTATCCGATGTTATTCGCAAAATGGATGCGAATCGTCTTTTTTCCATGCCGGTTGTCGTAAACAACAGGTTTATCGGTTTGATTTCAAAAGGGAATCTTCTGGATCAATATCGCAAAGAGCTTATGGTTCAGACGAGCCAGTCGATTTGATAAAAAAAAGATGGGTGTAAATCAAGGCCGTTGGTAAACGCTGATCCTTGTCTATCGACAAACCGTGGCTCCGAAGCCCTTTTTTCAGGTGTCAGGTTTCAGGTGTCAGGGCCGAGAAACTTGAAGATCTGAAACCTGACACCTGAAAACCAAATAGCCGTGGCAATCTCAGCAAAGAACAGTCTTGATTTATACCCAAAGAAGATTATACAAAGGAGAGTCAAATGAATCACCAACTCCTCCATATTTTCCGAAACAGTCCTCTGGGGAGAGAAACGCTGCTCCAATCGATGTATTTTTCCAAGCAGGTAAAAATCTCTCCGGTTATCTACATCCCCAAGTCTACTAAATTTTTAATGTATTTTGAAAACGACGTAGTTCAGATTGACCTTGACAATTCGTATCTTATGTCCTCGGATACGGCCTTAGAACACGCAACCGAAATCTTGGAACGAGCAGGTATAGAACCCAGGTTTTTAGAACCAAAGCATTATACCGCCTCAACCCTGCCGGATATCCATACGAATTTCGACTACATGAGCTGTCCTCGCAGCATCAGCGACCTGTCTTCAAAAATCGGCCTGGGTTACATCGGGGCACGGGTCAGACGCATCGTTAAGTCCGCACAATTTCCGGTCCTTATCACCAGCCCGGTTTATAAAGAGTGGGAAAGTATCGCCGTGTTTTTCGGCGGTTCGGTCAATGCGTTCAATGCCCTAAAAGTGGGATTTCGGTTATGCAGAATTTCCGGCATACCTCTTGACGTTTTTACCCTGTTAGAAAACAAATCACAGGAATCATATGAAAAGCTTATCAAGGACGAAAATTTAGAAACGGAAATGAGTCGTTATGTCAATACATGGCATTTTTTAAGAAACAAGACGATTGAAGAAAACCTCTATGATGTACCTCATAACGCCCTTGTTGTCCTGGGCGCATATGGTCACCATCTTTTAAAAACGTTTGTTTTTGGGAGCAAAATGGAAAAAATTCAGTCTACCATATCTAACAATCTTTTGATCGTGGGTCCGAATTACACGGCAGCCATATAGGACGGTCTCGTAAAAAGTCCAACTTCTGCGTTGTGCTGCATTTCGTAATCATTCAACGTACGATAAGTACGCCTCATGATTACAAAATTTGCACGCCTTTTTATCCCGCCTATGTTTGGCGGGGGAGTTTGGACTTTTTACGAAAACATCGTATAAGCGGGTGTCATTTTTTTTGAGCAAGAGAAATATTTTTCAGATAACCGTCAATGACTTTCTGTGGATCTATTTGAAGCATTTTAGCATAGTGTCTTAAAAAATTTTTTAAATAAAGGTTGGGAGGAAGACTCTCGATTCGATTTTCTTCCATGGACCTTAAAACAGAAGCACTGATTTTAGTAAGGGCATTAATTTCAGATAGTTCGATCCCTGCTGCTTTTCTCATCTTTTTTAAATCATCACCTGAAATCAAATCTTTAGAAAGGACTTGGTTGGAGAGCGTTTCGATTTTCTTTTTTCTCGATTTCTTTCTGGCCCTTTCATCAAAATTATCGCTGTCCGTCATATTACAGGTATGAGCATGGGGCGGCTTTCTTTGATTTTGAATGGATGTCATGGACACTTCAATTTGTCCGGAATCCAGAAGAATAGTATCGTATGCGGCCTTTTTGTTTATATCTATCAGTGTTGAATAAGCCTCTTTAACCGTTTTAAGAATGTTATCTCTTTCTTCATTTGAAAACAAAGAATAGGTAACCAGGGAGTCCTGGTTATAAATTGACAGCGCGTCTTGGTAAGCACGTTTGATCTCAAAAGAGGAAGAATTCGCTGGAATTTTTAAAATTTCGTAATAATTTAGTTCCTCAATATTTTTCATGATATCTTCCCTGTAACCGGTATCGAAGGTCTGCTGTTGATTATTTTTTCCGTAATTTTTTTTATATCGATTGCAGGTGGTGCATAAGGGTATTTATGGATAAAAACTTTTTTTGAAAGAACTGAATCATGAATTCGAACATCATAACCGACAGTTCCAAGAAACTGAAAATTAGAATAAAAATGCCTATTGCATAAATCTTCAATTTTATCTCCAATGGTTGCATCTAAATTTTTGCGAAACTGATTTAAAATAAACTTGAATTTAAATTCGCTTAAACTGCTTCTCAAAAAATTTTCACGATCAGGATCATGTTTTAGCACGGTTTCTATAATATCAGGGGATGTTATTGCTTCGTGATTCGGGCGGATAATAGCTTCCTTTACCGCAGAGTTAAAGGAGTGCCGTTTAACGATATGTTTCAATTTTCTTAAATAAACAGCCTTAATAAATCGGAAGGAATTTTCGATTGCTGTGGGTTCGGGTGTACATATAAAAATTCCCTGATTCGAGGTTAAGAAAAAATCGAGAGTGTTAAAATTTGTCCCGGTCCCAAGGTCCAGCAAAATGTAATCGAAAGAAAGCTTTTGTATCGCGGTAATTATTTTTAGTTTATGCGCGTGTAACAAATTCGCAATTTCCATGGAACACAGGGAAGAACTTATAAAAAATAGGTTCTGTATCGCGGTGGAAACAGCCGTATTTTCGAGATTCTTCACTGTTTTATCTAAAAATCTGTTTATCCCTCCTTGCTGGTCGTTAACCCCCAACAAGGTGTGAAGGTTTGAACCGCCGAGGTCCAAATCGATCAATAGGACTTTTTTGCCCGACTTGGCCAGCAGTGCTCCAAGACTGGCTGTGATAAAACTTTTTCCAACACCTCCCTTTCCACCGCCAATCGGATATATCTGGGTCATGTAAAATTGCACTCCTGATCGTTAGCCGGCATTTCTCACTATCAATAGCAATTCAGACCTTGTTGAGAACCTATACGAGTTCGTCATTAGAGACGGAACCGAGTATTATATAGCTTAATTTTATAGTATAAGTCAAATAGATGCACGGCAATGACTGCCATAATAACTCTGGGTATCCAGAGCCAAAACGCACTGAGTTCCAGAGATAAAAACAGTGCCGGGTCTTCAACCATGGAATGATTGATCCCTTTTTATAGAAAAATTGGCCCGGTTCTTTCTTCTCGATCACTTATGCGCGAGTTTTATCCGCCTTGGATGTGATTGACACAATATAGAATCGGAT
Organism: Desulfobacteraceae bacterium Eth-SRB2; assembly: GCA_004193595.1. Classification (GTDB taxonomy): domain Bacteria; phylum Desulfobacterota; class Desulfobacteria; order Desulfobacterales; family UBA11574; genus S5133MH16. The sequence continues at coordinate 35,992 of RPGQ01000044.1, read as the reverse complement.
TGGCTGAATGGTTACAACGGACTGCTATGAAATTTACGCAAAAAACTATTTTCTCGTATTTTCCGGATTGCAGGAAATACAGTCAAAAATGAGATTTTTAAGCCTTTGCTCTAGAACCGAGAAAGAGTAATTGCGTGTTGCGATTTCGTAGTTTGTCTCGACCATTTTTTGACAAAGTTCCTGGTTTTCAATAACCTCTCTTGCCTTGCGAACGGCATGCTCTGTAACATAGCCGTCTATTTCTATGGCAAGAAACCCTTTGGGCTCGATGTCAAATGTATAAATTGAATATTTGTTTACAACTATGGGTTTGCGAAAATATACGGCTTCGAGAAAGGCATTCCCAAACCCCTCAAAAGTGGACGGATACGTGACAAGGTCGGCATGTGGATAAATGTCATCCAGCGTGTAAATTTTCTTTCCGGTTTTTGTCATTCCCCTGCGTTCATTAATTATATCTGACACAAAAACAGTGTTCACTTTCATAAGCTTAGAATATTCCATGATTCTTTGTTCATAATCGTATCCTTCATCTCCGGAAGCATGGGAAATAATGAGCTTTGCCTTTTTACCCAACCTGTGGACTAATTCTATTGCATGTTCGATTCCTTTGCGCTTCACAACACGGGTCGGCTGGAGGATAAAAAGCTCATCATCTTCGATGCCAAAGGATTGCCGTACGTCTTTTGCATAATCATCAAGGGGAGGATGGGGGGTTTCAAAGTCCATGACATTCGGAATAATAGATGCGGAAATTCCTGTTCTGAGGCTTAATTGATTATCGCCGGAAGAGTTTATGGTCACGTGCTGCATGGACGGCAGGTGGGGAGGAAATGCCATATTCAGGTATTCCCATACAGCATTTGTCAGAAACTGCTGGCGTTCCCAGAAAAAATCGTGATGGTGCGCTATGGTGGGTATCCCGGTTTCTGATATTACCTCAGTAATGGCAAGGCCTAAGGGAATATTCAACGGAATTGTCAGTGCATTTTCCGGAACTAAAAGGTCAACGGCAAATTTTTCGATGAATTTATACAGTTCATCTTTTAATTTTCTTTTAATTGCCATAATTTTTTGCGTAACGTGCCGGTGGCGTTTATGAACCCCAAAGCAGTTATTGTAAATATCTCTAATCTCGGGATGTGCAAAATGGGCTTCTTCTGCCAGGTAGGAACAATCGGGTGGAAGATCAAGCTCGCCTGCAAAAAAGAAACATCGAAATCCTTGCCGCTGAAAAACAGTAGCCCATTTTGCTGTTTCCAGGGAAACACCGTCTGTCCCCGCAAAACGGGTTGAAATAAATCCGACATTGTGCGCGGAACCGCAGAATTGACATTTTTCCATTAATCGCTCCTTTTGAAATTCGTTACTGGCTTCTTGTTGTTCGTTAATAGTAAAAATAAGGAGTTTGTAGCATTTCTCGGAATAAGATTACGAGGTCTAAATATTTTTCAATTCACGGGAATTCCAAATACTTTTTATGCATTTTTTTTAAAAACAACATTATGCAACATTATGCAATATTTAAGCCAATTTTTCAGTCTGGATTTTCTATTTAATCATAGATGATTTGTTCTATGATTTTAATTAGATGAAATTTTGAAAGAACAATAAATTTACCCGCCGTAAGCCCTGAAAGAACATTTTTAGCGTCAAAAAAATAGATTTCAACAAAATATTGACGTTTTTCGCATATTTTTCACCTTTTCCCAAGCCCTATTTTTTATTTTTACATTGAAAACCGGGTCCGCTGTGCCGGGATTTTTAATATTTCACGGTTTGGTAGACACCCACCCAACCGGTTTTAATTGGCATATATTGTACCATTTTTTTCTTGACATACAATATATGCCTATGGTGTAAATCAATATAATAATCTTAGTTTTTTTTAACTCATTTTTCAAATTATTTTTAAATTGCAAAATATCTAACAAAGAGTTATTGATAATTCAAATAAAGGATGTGCCATGATAAATACAGAAAAGAGAGTTGAGCGAAGGGAACATAAACGGTTTATGGTTCAGGAAGGCGTATATGCTTTGCTCAAGAATAATTCCTCTAAACTGGGTCTAATTAAAAATATCAGCAGAGGGGGGCTCGCCTTCAGTCATATTGTTAATGGAGAGGAAATGCAAGAATCGTTTAAGGTTGATATATTTATAAGCGGTCGAGGTTTTTGTTTAAAAGATATACCGGCTAAAAAGATTTCGGATTTCCATATAAATAATAAACTCCCCTTCAGCACTTTTGCAATACGGAAAGTTGGTATTCAATTTAATGAACTGGATCAAAGTCAATTATCAGAGCTGGATAATTTCATGCGGGATTACACTGCCGGTGAGCAAAATTAACAGTGGGTAACATTTTTCCGCCTTGGTAAAATACTTTTTACAAAATTTTATCAATTTTATTATAAAGTTAAATAATAGAGCAACCTGTCCCCTCGCGCCTCAGGGTGCCTCGCTTTGCAAAGGTCTCGCGGGAGTGAATCCTTTCAAATCAAATCTGCCCCACACTTACTTCAATGGTCTTATGACCGCTGATACTGCAGAATATTCGTCCAACAAATACTCAGGGTAAACGCATCTGAATCCCCATACAGGGAGAACGCACCGCGACAGCGTGTATCTCTTTCCAACCGACTGAAACTTGTACTTAAGCATCCGTAAGCCCGAGCCGCGCCAGAGTTATTAAGAACAATTTGTCGCTAAATTATCCAATTGATATTTTAAGTCATAATTTCATTCGGCTCTGGCTAACGCGTGCTAAAGCCCTTTAAACAGTCAGTCGGTTTCCAAGAGAAACTCGCTGTCGCTACGCTGAACCGAAATCAAATGCGTTTACCCTGAACAAATACTTTTACCCTCTTGATAATTATAAATAAATAAGGTAATAAAAATCGGTTAAGTGGTTGATTCATAATTAAACATCTCGGAAATTCTACAACTTTATGAAATTAAAAGCTTTTTAATGGCAACCTGCTTATGCCATGGGCATGGAAGAATGGAATGCCGGCCTCCGGCTTATAGTGCCTGCGGCTCAAAGAGAATATTGGGGCCAAGCCCCTAAGTTCTGATCAATGAGGGACCAAATGGCCGCGCCAAACTATTGGGCCGATAATTATGTTGAAAAAAAGCGATCCGGGGAAAATGCCATCAGCATGATTAAACCGGGGCAAAGGGTTTTTATCGGTTCGTCTTGTGGAGAACCTCAATACCTGGTGAGGAAACTTGCTCAAGCTTCGGACACGTTTACGGACATTGAAATTGTCCGCCTGCTCAGCCTTGAAAGTACCCCGCTAACGCTAATAGCAGATAAAACAAAAGACCAGAGCGTTAATATCCGGTCATTTTACTTGGGGTCCGCCAAGACAAAAAGCCTTTCAAGAAACAAGCGGTATATTACCCCCATGAATCTTTCTGCGGTGCCCCAGCTTTTTGAGACCCGTCGCCTGCCCATACATGTGGCCCTTGTTCAGGTATCTGAACCGGATGATTTCGGATGGATGAGCCTTGGAATTTCCGTGGATATAACTATGGCTGCCGCCATGTCCGCCGACCTTGTCATCGCCCAGGTAAATTCCAGCATGCCCCGTGTGCTGGGCAGAAGCTTTATCCACGTAAACGATGTGGACGTGATTGTTGAGCATGAAGAGGAGCTTCTTACCGTTGGCGAGCTCCCGGAATTAGAGACCGCCAATGTTATTGGCCGGCTGATTGCACGGTTTGTTGATGACGGTTCCACCATCCAGATCAGCCCGGGTACAACTCCACAGGCCATCCTTCTGGCATTTTCCGATAAAAATGATCTCGGGGTTCACACCCAATATCTTACCGGCGATATCATGCGCCTTGTTTCAATGGGGGTGATTACCAACCGAAAAAAAGGATTTAACGAAGGCAAAATCGTCGCGAGCAGTGCCATCGGAACAAAAGATCTTTATGAATATCTTGATGATAATCCGTCCATTGAGTTTCATCCTTCAGATTATGTAAATGATCCCGGCATTATTTCCCGTCACAATAAAATGGTCTGCATGAACGTGCCCATGGCCATGGATCTTACCGGTCAGGTTGCTGCTGATGCACTCTCCTACAACTATTTTTCCGGTATAACCGGTATGCTCGATTTTATCAGAGGAGCGTCCCGATCCCAAGGGGGAAAGTCTATACTCATGTTTACCTCAACATTCGTGGATGCTAAAAAAAGCAGGATTGTTCCCATGTTAAGTGATACTGCAATCGTGGTTCCAAGGGGTGATGTTCAATATGTAGTTACCGAATATGGAGCGGTAAACCTGTTTGGCAAGAGCCTGCAGGAACGGGCCATGGCCATGATCAGTATTGCCCATCCTGATTTTCGTGATGAGCTCTTTTTTGAGGCCAAAAAAATGGAGCTGCTCGGCGCCGAACGGACCCTGTCGGAATCGGCTTATGGCATATATCCCATCAAACTGGAAGAGACTCGGGAGATTAGTGGTGATTTGATCACCATAAGGCCGGCAAAACCGGTGGATGAGAGAAGAATCCAGGAACACTTTTACAATCAGGATAAAGATGACATATATTCCAGATTTTTTCAGGCCAGGAGCCGGTTTGTTCGCGACGATGTGGAGAGGATGTTCCAAATCGATTATATTAAAAATTTAACACTACTCGCTGTTGTTGGAGAATTTGGTTTTGGAAAGGTCGTAGCCGTTGGAGAATATCTGCTGGACCCGGCCAAGAACATAGCGGAGATTGCTTTCTCCGTTAGCAAAGACTGGCAGGGAAAAGGATTGGGAAAGATCTTGATGCGAAAATTGTGCGAAGCTGCCCGTGAAAATAAAATTTCAGGTCTTACTGCTTACACCATGCCAAGAAACAAGGGCATGATAAAGCTTTTTAAAAGCTTACCTTATAAAGCCCGTATGGATTATGACGGCGAAGTGGTTGAATTGACCTGTATGTTTAATGAAATCCAATGACATTAAATTTTATAATTTTAACTCATCTATTGACAAACAAACAATCTCAATATAAATAACATTATTCGGCAAGTTTTAATGGCATTTTTTTTTACATATTGAACATCATAACCTTTTAATTTTATTAAAATAAATATAGTTTTTGTCTGTGCGTAAAATTATTTGAGACACCTTTTAATTTATGGATGTAAATCTACCGAAGTAGATAATTTTATAATCAAATCTATTTTATGAAAGGAGGGGTGATTTTTTTATCTATGTTCCGAGGGAGTTGATGATACGAATTCCTTAGGACTAATTGATGTGAGGTGAAACGTAATGCTCATTAATCATTAACTAACTTTTTATTGTATAAAGGAGGGAACATTGGGCTTTGAAATATACAAAGAATCTTATACCGGCGCCATAAAGGAGATTACCCTTGGTAAAGGGGACAAAGCCGTTACCGTGGGTGGCGAGACGTGCTATCCTTTTTACCTTTTCGAAGGAAGCATGCCCCACAAGCCGGTCGTCGCTATGGAAGTGTGGGATATGGAGCCGGATGAGTGGCCGGAAGCCGCTCTGAGCCACTTCAAGGATGTTCTTTCAGATCCGGCTGCCTGGGCCAAAAAGTGTGTTGACGAGTTTGGAGCCGATTTGATCGTTCTTCAGCTCAAGAGCACCGATCCGAACACTAAAGACGCCAGTGCTGATGAGGCAGTTGCAACCGTAAAAAAGGTCCTTGAAGCCATTGATGTACCGTTGCTTATCTGGGGTACTGCCAACATTGAGAAAGACGAGGAGGTTTTAAAGAAAATTTCGGAAGAAAACCAGGGCGCCAATCTGATCCTGGGCCCTGTGGAAGACAAGAACCACAAGGGTATCGGCGCCAGCGCCATGGGATACGGGCATACCATTATTTCATCCTCGCCCATTGACGTGAACCTTGCCAAGCAGGTCAACATTCTGCTTGAAAACTTAGGGGTGCCGATGGAGCGTATAATCGTCGATCCCACCACCGGTGGCCTGGGTTATGGAATGGAATACAGTTATTCCGTTATGGAGCGGCTCGGTATGGCCGCGTTGACCCAGGGGGATGAGAAGCTTCAGCTTCCGATGATTAATAATCTTGGCAACGAGGTATGGAAGTGCAAGGAAGCCAAGCTGGGTGTCGATGAAGCGCCGACTTTGGGTGATCCGGAGAAACGCGGGATCATGATGGAAGCTGTGGGCGCTGTTAATTATTTGATGGCAGGCTCGAATGTTCTTTTCATGAGACATCCGGAGGCTGTCAGGCTGGTCAAATCTTTTATTGATCTGGCCATAGATGGCGGGAGTGCTGCTGACACAGCGCCTGTTAAGAAGGATCTGGATGATGTGGATATCGATCTTGCATCTCTTGCGCCGGAACCGGACCTGACAATGGATGGATAGGAACCCAGGAAGGGGCCAAATAACGCAAATCTAAAGCGAGTTAGATGCTTGGCCTCCTGAACAGAATGCACAAGAAAATAAAACTATGAGGAGGAACCTCTAATGGCAGAAGAAATAAAAGAAAAGGCGAAAAAGGCGAAAAAGATGGCTGATCCGAAAGCGATTTCTATTGATCCTGCAACTCAGGAGATGCAAGCCCGAGCTCAGGAACTGGGAATCGATACGGTTTATGACAGAGCGGCACAAATGAAACCCTGTAATATCGGCGTGCAAGGGACCTGCTGTAAAAACTGTTCCATGGGGCCATGCCGTCTCCCGCTTCCGAAAGCGGGAATTGAGGGCGAGGATACAAGAAAGGGCCTGTGCGGAGCCACGGCCAATACCATTGCGGCCCGTAACTTTATCCGGATGATCGCAGGGGGGGCATCCGCCCATTCAGATCACGGCCGCGGTGTGGCCGAAGTTTTCATGGCTGCTGCAAAAAAGGAAACCGATGCTTACAAGATCAAAGATGTGGACAAACTCTTGCTGATTGCTCCCTGTCTGGGTGTTGAAACCACGGTTGAAGTTGACGGCGAGAAGGTTAACCGAAAAACGGATGATATTGCCCTTGAAGTGGCTGAAGCCGCAATCAATGAATGGGGCAAGTACGAGGGCGAACTGTTGTACGCAAAAAGAGCGCCCCAACCCCTTTATGAAAAATGGAAAAAAGCCGGCGTTGTTCCCAGAAATATCGACCGGGAAATTGTGGAGATCATGCATCGCACCCATATCGGTGTGGACATGGATTATAAAAATCTGATGAAGCAGGGCAGCCGGGCTGCCATTGCCGACGGCTGGGGCGGGTCCATGCTGGCCACGGATCTTCAGGATGTTCTTTTCGGAACCCCCTATCCCATCCAGTCCGAGGCCAATCTCGGGGTTATGAAAGAAGACCATGTCAACCTTATCGTGCACGGTCATGAGCCGATTCTGTCCGAGATCATCGTAGCGGTAGCCCAAACCCAGAAAATGATCGATTATGCCAAGTCAAAAGGGGCCAAAGGGATTCAGCTCAGCGGTATCTGCTGTACGGCCAATGAACTCCTTCAGCGCCACGGCATCCCCTCTGCGACAACGTTTTTGTCACAGGAGCTTGCCGTCATCACCGGCGCCTGCGATGCTATGGTGGTGGATATCCAGTGTATCATGCAGAATCTTGCCAATGTGTGCGAATGTTTTCATACGCACCTGATCACCACCCATCCCATTGCCAGGATGGAACAGGATAGTGTGATCCACATCGAGTTTGACGAGCATCATGCCGTAAGAGACGCCGAGCGGATCGTCAAGATGGCCATCGACAATTTTGAAAACCGCAAAGCAGAGGTTATGATTCCCCAACATAAAGCGGTCCAGATTGCCGGCTTTGGCGTGGAATCCATCGAGTACCATCTGGGCGGAACCTTCAGGGGGACCTATTTTACCTTAAATGACAATATCATCAACGGCCGTATCCGGGGTTTGGCCGGCGTGGTGGGCTGCAACAATGCCCGCACAGTTCATAATAGAGATCATATTATGGTTGTAAAAGAGCTGATCAAAAACGATGTACTGGTCCTGACCACGGGCTGCAACGGGATCGCCTGCGCCATGGAAGGACTGCTGACGCCGGAAACCGCCCAGGTATTCTGCGGACCGGGTCTGGCCGAAGTTTGTGAAACCGTGGGTATTCCGCCGGTTCTCCACATGGGGTCCTGTGTTGACAACAGCCGCATCCTGCTGGCTGCCACCGAAGTGGTAAAGGCCGGGGGACTCGGAAATGACATTTCCGATCTGCCCGCAGCAGGAAGCGCGCCCGAGTGGATGAGTGAAAAGGCCATCAGCATCGGTCATTATTTTGTTGTATCCGGTGTGTACACGGTTTTTGGTGTGACGCTGCCCACTTCCGGCGCTCCGGTGTTCCATGATTATATTTGCAAGGAGCTGGAAAATATTTACGGCGGCATGTGGGATATTGAGCCTGACCCGATCAAACATGCATGGCTGATGATTAACCATATCGACAAAAAGCGCAAAGCCCTGGGCATCGACAAGGCCAGGGACAGAGTGCTCATGGATATGGCGGATCGCCAGGCACTTGATGCTTAATAGCGGATCGCAGGAAAATGGAAGCGGCTCGTCAGCAAACGTAATAATGAAAATCATATTTTTTGGGTAATATGAATAAAAGGGGCTCTCTGTTAAGAGGCCCCTTTTATTATCTTTATTGCTATCAAAAGTTATCCGCGTATTTTATATTTTGCATTAATTTCGGATGCCATCCAAAAATTGGTATAGCGTGGCTCTGCCAGCAACTGAATCTTTGCTTTTTTCCTGTGTATTTGATTTCCGGCAAGAGCCTCAAGCGCTGCGCTGCGAAGCCCCTAAGTTATTGATATGCTTTTGGTTTTTAATGAGAATTAAAAAGAAGAGTCAATGGTATGTCAAGGGCAAATCAGTTTCATATCCATATCATCCCTGATTCCCATGCGCGTCAGAACAAAATCGTATTTTACAGGATCATCAGGGGCAAATTGTCTAAAACAGGATGTTATTTCAAGAGCGGTATTCATGTTAGGATTTTTTCTTGCGGTAAAACCCAACTTCAGACTTATTTTATGCATGTGAGTATCAAGGGGAATCACCAGTTTTGACAAAGGTACGTTACTCCATCCTCCGGGATCGACCCTGTCTTTTCTAACCATCCATCTTAAAAAAAGATTCATTCTCTTACAGGCGCTTCCCTTTTCAGGCAGAGCCACAAGATGTCCGGGTTTATTTTTTCCAGCAATAAGCTGCTCCGTAAAAAAAATCATAGCCGGGATAACAGTTTCATCATTATGCGAAAGACCACAGGCAAAACAGTCATTCAAAGAACCAAACCGGGCAATCACGCTTTTAATTCCCCAAAGCAACGCTGCAAGATGATCTCCTGTAGCAAATCTATGAGTAAAGCCTTCAAATGCCTTGCAAATAGACCTATCATTAAAATTCTTTATAAATAGATAAGGCGACGGATTCATAATATCGAGCACATATGAAACGCTTTTAAGTATTTGTTTCACCCTGCCGTATGCAAGTGAAGATGCGATCAATCCCACGACTTCACGGTCTCTGATGTTTTCATATGAATATAGAAATTCAAGGGGATCGGGATGAACATATCTGCGCCGGTTATATTGATTATACAGGTTGTCGATTTTCTTTTTAAGCATTCCGGGTATCATATTGATTTTTACTTCTTTATACAGTATTTACCGCTCAACATAATTTGTGACCTTTATAGATTTATGAATGGGCACAAACTGGGGTGGTGAAAATCGCCATGTATACAGATGGAATTTTAATCCCATTTTTGTTCCATATCTTAAGGTTTCAGGTGTCAGGTGTCAGGAATGATGAACAGAGGCGCTGGCACCTGAAACCTGATTGCAAGGCTTTCGCTCAAAAAATGAATAAGTTAATGGGTGAAAACCATTTTAACAAATCGGTAATGCTCCCATACATACAATGCCGCTCATTAATTATCAACAATCAAACAAGATAAGCTCACCCGGGCTTCGGTGGCCTGAACTTATACACGGAACCCTGGTAAAAAGATATAATCGTTTTCTTGCCGATGTAAAGCTTTTAAGCGGCGAAAAGGTTACCGCCCACTGCCCGAATTCAGGCACCATGAAAGAGTGCTCACAGCCGGGCCGGCCCGTATACCTTTCGTTCCATGACAATCCCAAAAGGAAATTAAAATACACCTGGGAGATGATTAAAATGCCCACATCTCTTGTGGGAGTCAATACCATGATTCCCAACAGGCTTGTAAAAAAATCGATCCAGGAGGGACGGGTTGAGCAGTTAAAAGACTATGAAAATATAAAGTCTGAAATTAAAGTGTCGGATGGCTCCCGCCTCGATCTTTTGCTTACAAAAGGAGAAAATGAAAAGTGCTTTGTGGAGATAAAAAACTGCACTCTGGTTAAAGACAACATTGCCTACTTTCCGGACGCGGTGACCGCCCGTGGCCGGAGACATCTGGTGGAACTTCAAAAACTCGTTTCAAAGGGAAACCGCTGTGCAATGTTCTTTCTTGTACAGAGGATGGATGCAAAAACTTTCACTACGGCCGACCCTATAGACCCGGCATATGGAAAAGAGTTTAGAAAGGCAAAAAACAGCGGAGTCGAAGTGATTGTTTATGATGTTTTTATGGATCTTAATAAAATCATCTTGGGTAAAAAGATTCCGCTGACCTAAATGAAATATTAACCTACCCGTTTATTGTAACCTGTGGTACGGTGCCAAAATTACTAGACCTAAGGGTTCGCGCAAAAATAACTTCGCAGAATTGGCGCTCGGATTTGGTTCAGATTTGGCTGATCCGAGAGAGCAAAACCACAGGAATAGCGAGCTATTTCGAGGCCAATTTTATAAGATCGGGTGCGAGTGAGGTATCAGCCAAAGATGGGCTGAAGCTGAGATGTTAAAATGTGAAGTTATTTTTGCGCGAGCCCTAAGTGGGTCCATAGAAAGGATTTTTTTTAAATTGAAAATAGCGAGCGTTGTATTTACAATAATGCTGTGCATTCTAACAACCGGTGTTGGAGAGACAGGCGAAACAAAACAAAAGGAGAATCCCATGTGTTTAATTCAAACAACATTAGGTAATATTGAAGTGGAGTTGTTTCAGAACGATGCCCCCGAAACGGTGGCCAATTTTATCGGTTTGGCTGAAGGTACTAAGGAATTCGTGGATGCCAAAACCAAAGAAAAAGTCAAACGGCCTTTTTACGACGACGTGATCTTTCATCGTGTGATCAAAGATTTCATGCTTCAGGCCGGCTGCCCGCAGGGTAACGGAACCGGTGGACCGGGCTACACGTTTGCAGATGAGATTAATGCCTTAGATTTAGGGCTTGACAAGATGAAAGCCATCGACCCGAAAGAGGGTCCTCATCCTTTTTTGAGGATTCAAAGACAGGAGGAGTATCAGCGAAATATTATGATGCCCCTGTTTCATAAAATGAATATCTCCTCACAAAAAGAGCTGGATGAAAAAAAAGAAGAAGTTAAATCCAGACTAAAGTCCCTTACAGTAAAGGAGGTATATGAAAACATGGGTTATGGTTATTCCGATAAGGGGTCACCCCACCCACCGGTTCGCGGTTCTCTGGCTATGGCCAATGCCGGACCCAATACAAACGGATCTCAGTTCTTCATCAATCTGGTGGATACGGACTGGCTGACGGGCAAACATACCGTATTCGGCCGCGTGGTAAAAGGCATGGAGGTGGTGGATAAAATCGGGACGGTTAAGGTCGATTCCAACGCCAAACCGTTTGAGAAGGTGAAAATTATCTCGATCCGGCTAAAGACTTCGCAATAATACTCATCAATTTTGATGAACTCGTAAAAAGTCCGATTTAGACGGTTTCGTAAAAAGTTCAAACTCCCCCGCCAAACATAGGCGGGATAAAAAGGCGTAGCAAATTTTGTAATCATGAGGCGTACTTTTCGTACGTTGAATGATTGCGAAATGCAGCACAACGCAGAAGTTGGACTTTTTACGAAACCGTCAATTTTTATTAGCTGCTATTTCAAAATCGCAAATCAGTGGCGAATGATCGGACAATTTGACCTGAGGGATCTGGAAATCCCTAATTTGTATTTCCGGGCTGTGGAAGATGTAATCGAGTTGTCGGCGCGGTAAGCGACTGGGATGGGAGGGATCCCCGTTTGTGTTGGCATTTTTTAGCCCTGTTGCAGACAGAAATAATTGTAGTTCGCGATCTCCCCAAAATACGTTGAAATCACCGGCGACAATGACCGGTTTTTTTTGGGCTTTTATCATGGCATGAAGATCCTGCAACTGGTAGTGGCGATGACGGAATTTAATGGACAGGTGTGCCAGGAAAACCGAGAATTCTTCTAACTCAAGTTCAATCACAAGACGCTTGATACCTTCCCGGAAATAATGAAATTTATGAGATTTAATCTCCTGGTTCGTCAAAATCGCATTTCCCTGTTTGTTCAGCACCGGCACCTTTTGAACGATTGAAGCAGCGGGATATTTTGACTGATAAATCGGACAATGTTTCATTTCCCGGGCAATGTCTTCTGCCTGGTTGTTTTTTTCGGAGCGGAAGGACCCGCTGTCCACCTCGATCAATCCGATAATATCCGGATTCACCGATTTTATAAAATCCACTATATTTTGGAAATTGCCGTTGGTGTGCTTTAAATACCCACTATATGGAACCGGAAGATGGAAATGCATCCCAATCCCCGCACCATACCGTATGTTGTATAAAAGAAGTCTCATACAATTTTTATTCATTTACTTAATATAATTCCTTCATGATAAAAGTAAAGTCTTGATTATCACCAATTTTCTTTATAACGTTTTGCTTGGATCAGAAAAGCAGTCCCAAGAGCAAAGCAGGTTTTCCATGAAACGCTCAAGCGCGGGTATATGAAAAATTATTAAGAAATAAAAATTTTCAATGATTATTCAACAATTACTGAAGTCGATTGAAATAATCGGGGCAATCGCCTTATTCGGAGGATTAATTATCCTGACATTCCTTCACGTAAAAATAAACAAACGGCTGAATAAAAACTACGTTACATTTCTATCCGTTTTTAAAACCCCATCAAACCATCTATTAGAAAGTGATAAACGTCTAAGAAAAATTGGCGGGTATCTCCTGTTGTCCGGTGTTATCATTTCGGTTTTCAGTAATATTATATCATTTGGAATATCTTATTTTAGGATTTATATAAGCCATTAACGGACTGGATCACCCGTGCTTTTTTTAGGGTGTTGTTTGATACCATACGATTAATCACAATTCCGTATTTTTTCCCGAACCGCATAATGTTAACCGGATTGAAACCGCCTGATTTATACAATTCTCTGAAATCCGGTTTGGCAATCAAATGAAGGATATAACTGATGTGGCCTGAATATCCGGTTTCATCCAGTTGCTGAAGCTTGTTAACGGTCTGTTTTGCCAGTTCCACGGCCTGCCGATGAACCATAGGTCCGGAATCGGTACATTTCCGCAGAGAATACAGCTGCCGGCAACTAAAGGGGCGTATCCTATAGATCCGGCAGGTATTATCCTTTTTAAGAAACGGACATCGGGTAATGGACCGCTTTTCTCTTTTTTTCATATTTTTGGCAATTTTTTTTCGGATGTTGTTTTGATCCTGTTTGTCGAGAGTCTCTATCCACTCGTGGATAATGAGTCCTTCCAGGGTTATTGCATCCACATTGCCAAAGTGGGTGCAACAAAATGCACAGCCCACCTCGCAGACAGCGCCGGACTTGAAGGGTCGTGCCTTGATTTCAAAGTCATCATAGATTTCTTTTAATTTTTCCTGTTTTGTTTGAATATCCATATGCACGCCAAAAATTATAAACTTGTAGAAAAAATTGTATATATCACTGAAATTTTCTTTTCAATCAAAAGATATTTAAACCGGCAGGGTAAAGGCATTCGATTTCGGTGCAGCGTAGCGACGGTGTGTTTCTCTTGGAAACCCACTGACTGTTTGAAGGGCTTTAGCACCCGTTAGCCCGAGCCGAATGAAATTATGACTTAAAAAATCAATGGGATAATTTAGCGACGAATTTTTCTTAACACCTCTGGCGCGACTCGGGCTTACGGGTGTTTAAGCATAAGTTTCAGTGGGTTGGAAAGAGATATACGCCGTCGTGGAGCGTTCTCCCTGTATTGAAATTCAAATGCATTTACCCTGTGAATCGATCAATTCAGACTTGACATGATTCTTTTATAATCTTACAGAAAATATAACATCCCTTTAATTTCTTACCAACAATTTAATGCAGGAGGTAAAATATGCGTATCCTACTGATTGGACAGGCGGCATTTGCGGCAAAAGTATTGGAAAGCCTGCTGGAAAGAAACGAAAATATAATAGGGGTTTATCTGCCACCGGACAGACCGGGAGGGCGGACTGATCCGCTCAAAGATGCGGCGGTATCCAAAGGAATTGACGTCTTTCAACCGGCAACGTATAAAGATGATCAGGTATTTGCCGAGTACAAGGAACTCAAACCGGATCTCACGGTCATGGCTTTTGTGACCGATATTATCCCGGCGCGTTTTTTTGAGGTCCCCACTCACGGGACCATAAATTATCATCCTTCGATTTTGCCGCGCCATCGCGGCGCCAGTGCCATTAACTGGGCGGTAATCATGGGGGACACCCGAACCGGGCTGACCATTTTCTGGCCGGACGGGGGGATTGACACCGGGCTTATTTTACTTCAGAAAGAGATCGAGATCGGTCCGGATGACACCACCGGCGCCCTTTATTTTAACCATCTTTTTCCCATGGGCGTTGATGCCATTCTCGAATCCATCGACCTTGTCAAAGCAGGCAAGGCCCCCGAAATAGCTCAGGATGAAGCCGGTGCTACTTATGAGCCTCCCTGTGATGACCGAGTTGCGGGCATTGATTGGGAAAAGCCGGCCGGAGAACTATACAATCTGGTTCGCGGTTGCGATCCCCAACCCGGTGCCTTTGCTTTGTTAAACGGTGAAAAGGTTCGTTTTTATGGCGCACGGCTCATAGAAGAAAGTACCGATAAAACTCCGGGAACCATTCTCGCCGTTGACGATCAAGGAATTCATGTGGCGGTGTCCGGAGCAAAACTTGTGGCAGGTAAAGTCCGGCCGGTCAAAGGCAAAAAAGTCGCCGCCGCCGAATTTGCTGCTGAACAGGGGCTTAAGGTCGGAGATATGTTCGATAAGTGAGACCGTTGGTAAACGCTGATCCTTGTCTATTGACAAACCGTTGCTCCGAAGCCCTTTTTTTAGGTGTCAGGTGTCAGGTGTCAGGTGTCAGGTGTCAGGAGTAAGAAACGAATTAGCTGACACCTGAAACCTGACACCAAATAGCCATGGCAATCTTAGCAAACAACAGTCTTGATTTACACCCGTCTCCAAGGAATATCGGCTCAGGCGGCTTTTTCAATTTTTACCGCACATACCTTATACTCCGGGATTTTGGCAATGGGGTCAAAGGCCGAATTGGTGAGTGCATTGGCCGGGTTTTCTGCAAAATGAAACGGCACAAAAAGCAGACCCGGCTTTACCTGCTCACTGATTCTGGCCGGGGCCTGGATTGCGCCTCGGCGGGTGGTAAGATTGACCGTGTCACCGTTTTGCAGCGCTAATTTTTCGGCATCCCGGGGATGAATTTCCACATATCCGGTTTTCTGTTCGGCATCCAGATTCTTAGAAACCCGGGTCATGGTGCCGGTATGATAATGTGAAAACGTTCGGCCGGTGGTCAAAAAATAGGGATATTCATCATCAGGCATTTCCGCAGGATCGAGATACTCCACCCCATGAAATAAACCCTTGCCCCGGGCAAATTGATTGGCATGCAAAAACTCGGTTCCCGGGTGTTGGGAATCGGGGCAGGGCCACTGCAGTCCGTCCAGCCCCAGTCTTTCATAACTCATACCGGCATAGCTCGGCGTCAAGGGGGTCATTTCCTGAAAGATTTCTTCAGCACCTTCATAGCTCATTTCATAACCCATGGCGGTTGAAAGCCTGGATATGATTTCCCAATCGGTAAGGGCATCCCCCACCGGATCAATGGCTTTATTTACCTTCAGGCAGCGACGTTCGGAATTTGTAAATGTACCCTCCTTTTCCGCCACCGAAACTGCTGCGAACACAACATCTGCCTGTTCAGCGGTCTCGGACAGAAAAATATCCTGGCAAACCAGAAGCTCAAGTTTTTCAAACGCGGTAATAATATGATTTTGATCCGGATCACTTAGCTTTGGGTTCTCTCCGATCACATACAAGGCCTTTAATTTTCCATCCAGCATGGCCTGAACCATATCGGTTATGGTGTACCCCACCTGGTCCGGTAATTCTTTTCCCCAGGCTTTGGCAAATTTTTTGTTGTTGCCTTCAACGGTTACCACCTGATAGGCCGGAAAAACATTGGGAAGGCCGCCCATGTCACAGGCCCCCTGAACATTGTTCTGGCCTCTGAGGGGATTGACGCCCCCGCTTCTCACCCCCACATTGCCGCAAAGCATGGCAATATTACAACACGATTTCACGTTATCCACACCGGTTGTGTGCTGGGTGATCCCCATGGTGTAGAGCAATGCCGCCGGGGAGTTTGTGGCATAAAGTTCGGCCATACGTTCCAGGTCTGTCCGGACCACACCGGTTATGGCTTCTACCTTATCCGGCGTATACGCTTCAACAACCGCTTTGAATTCATCAAATCCTTCGGTCCGGTCCTGGATGTAAGTTTTTAAGTGCCAGTCATTTTTGATAATAATATGCATTATGCCGTTAAGCAGGGCCACATCACTTCCCAGGCGGTGGGTGACCGCAACATCTGCAAAGCGCGCCAAATGAATATTTCTGGGATCGGCAACAATAAGTTTGGCCCCTTTTTCCTTGGCCCTGAAAATGCGCCGGGCGATCAAAGGATGACATACCGTGGTATTTGAACCGATAACAAAAATACAGGCGGCATCCTCAATTTCTGCAATGGAATTCGTCATGGCACCACTTCCAAACGCAGCGGCAAGACCTGCCACTGTCGAGGAATGTCAGAGACGGGCACAGTGGTCCACATTGTTGGTGCCCACCACGGCCCTGGCAAATTTCTGGGCCAGGTAATTTTCTTCATTGGTAATTTTTGCGGAAACGAGCACGCCCACACTGTCCGGACCATGATCTTTTATAATGGCCTGAAGCCGATCAGCCGTAATCCGGATGGCCTCATCCCAGGAGGCTTCCTGCAGTTGCCCGTCTTTCTTTACCATGGGTGACGTCAATCGTTTATCGCTAATGACATGTTCATGGAGGTTCCAGCCCTTGATGCACAGCTTTCCCTGATTTACCGGATGAGTTTTCATGGGCAAGGTCCCCGTAAGCCTTCCGTCTAATACTTGAAAAAGTACACCGCAACCACAGCCGCAATATGAACATATTGAAGGGATGATTTTGTAATCCATAACTATTGTTCCTCATATAATTGAAAATTTTCTATTGAAAATTGAAGGAATCTTACCAATCTTAAAATACTATACACTTGACAAACCCGGATGTTTTTAAATTTTCAATATTCAATCGTAAATATTCAATTTCGTCTTTTGGTTTCTATTTGTCCTGTTAAATTGATATCTGACAACCCAATTTGAGTATTTTACCTTTAAACGTCAAATCGGTTTGGGTTCTAACGTCACCTCATCACCCAAAATATTGAACGGAGATTGATCGGCGCGCATTCCGGTTTTATAATCAAACATATCCGACACCACCTGGTTAACTTTGCGGTAAAGGAGCCTTAAGGGAATATCCACCGGACAGGCATCTTCACATAAACCGCAGTCTATGCAACGGCCGGCCATATGAACCGCCCGGACCAAATGGAAGATCGGAACTTCGGGAGGAACCGTGCCGGTGGCAATCAGGTCGTTATGTTCCATGCTGCATTCCTGACAGAAACAAACCGGACAAATATTCCGGCATCCGTAGCACTTGATGCATTTTTCAAATTCATACATCCACCGGTGAAACCGTTCTTCCTGGCTAAATTCTTCGGCGACCTCAACGTCCATGTTATTGTCGATTCCCACCTGTTTCTTATAAGATCCTGACGGTTGCGGCTCAAGATAAGAACAATCTCCATGTTCCTTGAGACGGGAAGGACAGCAGTTTATGTTTATTGTTTCCACCTGATCCGGATTCAACTGGTTCCAGACATAAAGAACATTCAGGGCGCGCTGGTTACAATCACGAACCAGAAGCCCGATTTTTATCTCCGGACGTTGGGCCGCTATATTTGCAGCCATCTTTTCAAGGGAATAACGTGCCTTGCCAACAATCAATTCATCGGTCTCATCCGGATTTTCCTTGGTAAAGCAATGGGGCAGCGGGTGTCCTTGAACCATCTTGTACCCTAAAAAGATATCAACCTTACCCTCTTTGAGCCATGCGTTCACCTGATCTCGCAAATTGTCAAAGGTGCTGGTCTTATCTCCGGTAGTGCTGAAAGGTTCGGGCCATTCTTTTATCTGCTCTTCCATATTATCCTCCCTCCACGCTTTCGGCTTCCACACTTGCTTGGCATTCTTTCTCAACGACGGTCAGGTCAAGCTTACCCGACAGAGGGCTTGGGCCCAATGATTTGATCTTTTCGGTAAAATCGGTGACCACCCGGACAAACTTCTGGGCTTCGGCCGAAGATATCCAATCCAGGTGCAGGCGGCCATCCAATCCCATGAATTTCAAAATCTCTTGCAGAAACGTCATTCGCTTGATGGTCATGTAATTACCATACAGGTAATGGCAGTCGCCCACGTGTCACCCGCCCACCAAAACCCCGTCCGCCCCGCTTTGAAAGGTCCTCAAAATATGGTGAGGGGATACCGTGGCCGAGCACATGACCCGAATCGGACGAATATTGCTCGGGTACTCCATTCGACTCACGCCCGCCAGATCAGCGGCGCCATAGGCACACCAGTTGCACATAAACGCGATTATCCTGGGCTCAAAATTATTTTCTTTCACCTTGCTCTCCTTAAATACAAGTTAGTTCGCTTCGCTCACAATTGGAATGTTGGAATATTGGAACACTGGAATATTGGGTTTTGGGTTTTGGGAAAATGGAAAGTTGGGTTATTGTAAAATTCCTCTTGATAGGAAGTAAATAGAGGAATGTCATCTTCTTTAAATCATTATTCCAATATTCCATCATTCCATTATTCCATGTCCGAGTTAAAAATATAAGCCTAAAAGATACCTTTATTTCCAATAAATTGTAGAATTTCCGAGACGTTTAATTAGGTGTCACAATTTACTAAAATCACCCGCTCAAGGCGCCTTTTATCTGAGCGTAAAGTTGATTGTTGTCAAATCCCATCAGCGCCGGAGCCTCTGACGGACATGCTGCCGAACAGGCGCCGCAGCCCTTACAAAGGGCGGGATTAACTTTGGCCACAAATTTCTGCTGATCAAATGTGATTGCGCCAAAAGGACAGACATTGATGCATCCCATGCATCCGGAACATCGTTCGGGAATGATATGGGAGACAATGCCTCCCATCTTGATGTTCTCCATTGCCAGAACGGTTACGGCTCTTGCGGCTGCGGCCTGTGCCTGGGTAATGGATTCATCCAGGGATTTGGGAGCGTGAGCCAACCCGCAGACAAAAATACCGTCCGTGGCAAAATCCACGGGTCTGAGTTTCACATGGGCTTCGGCAAAAAACCCGTCATCATTAAGAGATACTTTATAAAGCTGGGCCAAAGGATTTTTTGCGTCAGGCACAATGGCGGACGCCAGAATCAAAAGATCCGGCAGGATCTCCATGGATCGTCCCAAAACCCGGTCTGCAAAGGTTACCTTAAGATCCTCCCGATCCACGGCTACGGTCAATTCCTTGTCCATGTCCATGCGAATAAATGCGATTCCCTCGGACCGGGCCTGACGATACAGATCTTCCCGCAATCCGTATGCACGCATATCCCGGTACAGAACAAAAACGTTCATTTTCGGATTGATCTTTTTGAGCTCAAGGGCGCTTTTGATGGACTGGGTACAACAGACCCTGGAACAATACGGTCGTTCCGGGATGCGCGACCCCACGCACTGGATAAATACGGCGGTATTGAGGCTCTCTAAGGCCGGATCGTTATCGATAAACCGCTGCTGCAACTCCAATCCGGTCACCACCCGGGAATCCTTACCGTATAAATACTGATCCGGCTTTAACTCGGAAGCGCCGGATGCAATAAGGGTGACCCCGTGCTCCAACACGCTGCTTTGGCCGTTGGTTGTAAGGGTGGTTTTAAAATTCCCGATAAAACCGTCCACCTGGGTAATCTGCGAATTTAGAAAAACATCGATATTCCGGTCCGACTGAACCGAATGGATCAGCCCGGCCAAATACCCTTGAATATCTTCCCCCCGCCAGGTTTCATGCAGATATCGCGCCTGGCCACCAAGGGTATCTGTCTTTTCAATTAAAAACGTATGATATCCCTGGTCTGACAGGATTTTGGCTGCTGTCATGCCGGCTACGCCACCTCCGATGACAAGGGCCGAATGATTGACCGCCATGGTCGATTCGGTCAACGGTTCCAGAAGGGCGGCTTTGGACACCGCCATTTTGACCAGATCTTTTGCCTTTTTCGTTGCTTTTTCCGGATCATCCTTGTGCACCCAGGAGCACTGGTTCCGGATATTGGCCATCTCGAAAAGATATTTATTAATGCCCGCATTGATTAAGGTTTCCTGAAAAAGCGGTTCATGGGTTTTGGGGGTACAGGCGGCCACAACCACCCGATTCAGTTGGTGTTCTTTAATGACCTGGGTCATTTTGTCCTGGGTGTCCTGGGAGCAACTGAACAGGTTTTCTTCCACAAAGACCACCCCGGGCAGCCCTTTGGCAAATTCCACAACGGCCGGCACATCCACAACACCGGCAATGTTGGTTCCGCAGCGGCACACAAACACACCCACCCGGGAAGGCTTGCCCTTAAGATCAATCTCCTCGGGCACGGATTCCGTTTTTGTCAGAGACCAGCGGGCCTCGGCTAATTGGCTTCCCACCACGCCCGCGGCCGCGCTGGAATCGATCACCGAAGACGGAATATCCTTGGGCGCCTGAAAAGCCCCGCAAACATAAATCCCGGGTTTTGAACTGGCAACCGGTTCAAAACTACCGGTTTCGGCAAAGTTGTAGTGATTCAGATCAACCCCCAGTCGTTGCGCCAGCTCCGCCCCTTCCCTGCCGACCATCAGGCCCACGGACAAAACCACGATGTCAAATGCTTCTTCCACTCTCCTGCCCGAAGCATCCACATGGCGGATCATATGCCTGCCGGTTCCGTCAACCGGGGCAATGTGGGTGATCTTGGATTTGACAAACCGGACGCCGTCATCCTTTGCGCGGTTATAATAGCGTTCAAAATCTTTTCCGTACGTGCGAATATCGATATAAAAAATGGCCGTGTCCAGATCACCGCTGCTGTGTTCCTTGGCCAGCATGGCTTCCTTGATGGCGTACGTACAGCAGACTCCGGAACAGTACCCTTTGGCGCCCAGGTGTTCGTCCCGGGACCCGATACATTGCAGCCAGGCAATCTTTTCCGGTTCTTTTTTATCCGAAGGTCGAACCAGATGCCCGCCGTAAGGGCCGGAAGCCGAGAGAATTCTCTCGAATTCCAGGCTGGTGACAATATTGGGGTGTTTGGTGTAGCCAAAGGTGTCGTGGACCGCCGGATCAAAGGCCCGGCTCCCCTGGGCCAGTACAACCGCCCCCACCTTCAGGGTGAGTTCCCTTTCCTGATCATCGAACTTTATGGCATGGCTGGGACAAAGTTTTTCGCAGGCTTTGCATTTGCCTTTTTTGAAATAGATGCACTGCTCCGGATCAATAACGTATTTCAACGGAACCGCCTGGGCGTATTGCACATAGATGGCTTTGCGCTTGCTCAAGTTGCCGTCGTAGGCATCCGGCACTTTTTTAGGGCATTTTTCAGCGCACAAACCGCAGGCAATGCACTTGTCCATATCCACGTAACGGGGATGCTGCGTCACACAGACCTCAAAATTTCCTTGCTCCCCGGAAATGTGGTTTACTTCAGACAGGGTAAGCAGTTCTATGTTAATGTGCCGGCCGACCTCGACCAGTTTGGGTGAGAGAATTCACATGGCACAGTCATTGGTGGGAAAGGTTTTATCCAGCTGAGACATCATCCCGCCGATGGAGCTGGATTTTTCAACCAGATACACATAAAAACCGGAATCAGCCAAATCCAGAGCCGCCTGCATTCCGGTAATTCCGCCGCCGACCACCATTACAGCGCCTGTTTTATCATTCGGCATTCTCTTCTCCTGATTCTAAAAAAGATGTGACACCACTGATATCGAGTTGATTCATATTAATTCCCAGAGTTTTTTCGTCCATGCCCATGCACAGACCGAGCAGTTGCGGATAAAGAACAGAAGCCAGCGGATCGTTTCCATTTTTAGAGACCATCATTTTTTGAACCGTATCAAATTGCAGATGACAATAGGGACAGGCGGAACACAAATAGTCGGCGCCTGCTTTTTTGCCGGATGAAATTTTTTTCTTTGTTAAATTCATGGAAAGATCGTCATTAAACCCCAGTACCGGAGCTCCGCAGCACTCCAGCTTCCGGTCCCAATCCACACTTTTGGCGCCCGTTACCTCAACGAGCTTGTCAAATATAGAGGGGGCAACCGGGTCGTCGAACCGGGTGATCTTGCTGGGGCGCAGGGCATGGCACCCATAATGAGTCGCAATTTTAACATCTTTGTATTGCCGGGTGATCTTGCTTTTTAAGGTATCCAAACCCACATCGTGATACAACACGGAAAGGAAATGCTTGATCCGGATTTTGCCTGTATATTTTAGACCTCTTTGAGCAAGCAATCCATTGACTTCTTCCTGCAGGGTTCCTTGTTCCGTCAAGAGATGTTCGGCCTCCTTAAGCGTGCCAAAGCAACATTTGCAAAGGGCCAATATATCGAGTCCCGCTCTTTCAGCCAAAGCCAAATTTACGGCCGAAGACAGGAGAAATGCTTTTTGATCCACATTGCGCATGGGATATCCGCAGCAATTAAATTCGCGAATATCCTTCAGTTGAACTCCCACCTGCCGTAATACCGCTCTGGCGGATGCATCATACTGATCCACCCGTGCAGGGATATTACACCCCAAAAACAATGCGTATTTCATGTGAATATCCTTAACAACTCATTGACTAGTTTCTTAAGCCGCTTCCAAATCAGGGGAACTTTCATCCACAACCTTGCCTGCATTCTTGGCGGCAAGATTTTTTAACTGAAAGAAAATATCCGTGATCTCTACGTTCTGGGGACAATTCTCCTGGCATTGATAACAGGTGACACAATCCCAAAGCATCCGGGGCCCGGAGGCCATTTCCACCAGTCCCAAACCCAGACAGTTCATGATCTGATGGGGCAGCAACCCCAGGGTTTGCTGCGGATTCTCATATTCGGCCACCACCGGGCATACCGTGGTGCAGGTCTGGCAGCCGAAACAGTATGAAAAAGTGCCGGTGCTCGGCAGCTGATCTAATTCCACGATCTCTCTGTCCTTAAAAGAAATGGGCGTACTTGGATCCATGACCTGCTCAAACTTGCCGGCAACCGCCCGGTTGGCATCTGCCAGGGGCCGGGCATAATCTTCTTTCGATATATTTTCCCGATTAAGGCCCCGGTAAAAAGAAAAGGGAGAAAGCACCAGCGGTTCGGGATATCCTCTTTGAACCAGATCTTCCCTCACAGTGAACCACAATTCCTTGAGATTGATCCCCGCAGGGCAAACCACGGTGCAGCGATCACAATTGGTGCAAAGGTAAACCCCTTCCTGGATGGCGCCCAGCTTCCGTGCGCTCAGTTTTTTCCCGGCCGCCAGGGTTTTGAGAAACGTCACCTTTTCCGATGGCAAAATATAATCATTTCCCCGGACATCGAAGGCCGACGCGGCGGAACATCTCAGGCTGCAAGTGCCGCAGTGCATACAGGCATCCAATTCCATGACTTGCCGGGTGGCGATATTTGCCGGATCGGATGTATCCTTTTCCATAACCGCATTGGCCAGCAAACTTACCGGTGTGGCAAAAATATGGAACATTTTACTGAACGGAAGATAGGCCAGGCCCAGAAAACAGGCCAAAAAATGAATGTACCACAGGATCGTTGAGGTCCCCGCCCGATCCAGTGCCAGAGCCATAGGTTTGATGATTTTAGCCGTGGCATAACCGGTAAACGCCCACTGAGGAGCGGAATGACAGTCCATACAACTGGCCTCGTGAAGATCCTGACCCATTGACAAAACCTCTTCATCAAAGGGCGCCTGTACGTTGGGAGAGACCGTGCCGAAGTTCCGAACCCAGTAGCTTTCAAGAGCCGCGATCTCCTCTTCGTCCTCAAGATCGGCATAATCTTCCACCATGAACTGATACTCGGTATAGGACGTTATTTTTGCGCCTTCCAAAACAATTCCCGAAAGCAGAATTACGGCCAGAATAAAAATGGCATAATAATCCATGGCGTTTGTTTTAAGACGGGGGACTTTCAAAACAAACCGCCGAAATATGGCAATGCCGATTCCCACGATAACCATGAAACCGAACAGATCTCTTAAAAACATAAACGGATTGATTGTGGAATAGTAATTGATAAACAACGGTTCGGAGATGAAGTTTTCAAGGGCATGCATCAGAAGAAGCAGCATAAAGCCGGTATAGATTAACATGTGCATGACCCAGCGAAGAAAATCTTCCTTGAGAATCCTTATCTGCAGCACCACATCAAGGATAAACACTTTGATAAGGGTTAGAATTTTTGCACTGAAAACAACTCCCAAGATCCCTTTTACCGCTGCAGACACCCTCTGTGATGTTGAAATCCGTTTGGCTGAAATTCCGATAGTTCGTGAAAACCAGGTCCAAATCTTGCTAATCAAACCCAGGGCGAAGATGATAAGAGAGGCATAAAGAAACGCCGTAAACAGCATAAAAAACCCCTTGATTTCAGTTGTTTAGTGCCCATCCATACCTATATAACGGGCACAGATCAAGTTTCCAATGCAGAAATGAGCAATTTTTCGCAAGGTCAAGAAAATCAAGGAATTACGCGGAGACGTACAAGTGGTACGTCGCACAAGTAATTCCACAGATTGACCCCAGAGAAATAGGCTCCGCACTTCACGGGGCAGGCGCAGAGATTGCGGAAAAGGGCAATTTCTGAATGGAAACTATTTAAAACCACAAAGAGTCATAATAAATCAAGCATTTTTCTCACAAAGCAAACCGATACCCTAAACCATCGAAAGTCGAGGCTTGCCCGCCTTGGCGTGGATGCCTCAGATTCGAGGCATCAAGGACAAAGCCCTAGTCGTCAACTGCAAGTTTTTGATAACAAAGAAGATCCCCGCTTGAGGCGGGATTTCGCTGTGCTCAAGGCGCTTTCATCGGCTTGTCCGCAGGGTAAACAAAATCGATATAAAATAACAGAATTCATATCTCACTGATAGTAGAGATATTAAAATGTCGTCGAATCATCGAAATTCTTCTTGAAATAAATATATTATAATCATTTTTGGTTTTGTTTACGCTTAGGGTTAAAGACATAGGTGATAATATGAGGAAAAAGGTAAAGATTTGCCCCTCTGTGCTCGAACGAGCCCGGGAGCCCCGCTTTACGGGACAGGCAAGGCGGTGAATCAAATCTGCGGTCATCTGCGTTAATCTGTGTCCATCCGCGGTTCATTATACTGTTTTTGTAACATATTGAATCACCTAATTAATTTCATTGATTTTTTTCCCATATTCAATTATAGACCATCAGAGCTTTTTTAAGCAGGAAGAATATCGGGAACGCCCCTTGATTCTCCTGTCGTAATGACCACCTGCTGCCGCTTCACAGTATGTCCTTAAGGACGTTCCCAACCTGAATATTTCATTAAGAATTCAAGTCACCGCTGTTCTAAATGTTCGAGATAGAAAAACACATAATTTCATGACAATTCCGGAATAAGTCCCGGATTGTTGATGATGGGTTAAGACACGTTCAGCATGAATGTGCCCAAGAATACTGGATGTTTTTTTAAAAGGTTTGGGGTAGTTGGAGGTTCAATCATGATTAAAAACAATACGAATGCTCCGATAGCAGCGCCCTTTTACAAAGACCTTTTGTCCGAAATTAAAAGTCGTGTCCGGAAGGCCCAAAACCGCTTGGCGACTGTCGCCAACACTGAACTTCTCGCCCTTTATTGGGATATTGGCGGATTACTGGTCGATCGTCAAAAAATGGAGGGATGGGGGGCGGGCGTCCTGAGGCGTTTGGCAACCGATCTAAAGTGCGAATTGTCCGACCAGCAAGGGTATTCCGAGCGCAACTTAAAATTGATGACACAGTTTTATCGGGAATATCCCGGGCTGTTTGCAATTGGGCAACAGGCTGTTGCCCGATTCAACGGCAGACCGCAGATCGAGAGCGGGACAAGATGCCTTAAAAGGGCAACAGCCTGTTGCCGATATTTACGCATTGGCTCGCACACTGTCTTGGACCGTCAATATTTTGCTCATACAGAAAGTCAAGAATCTGGAAATCCGGAAATGGTATATGCGTGCCTGCATCGAGCAGGGCTGGGGGTGTGACATCCTTGCCGTAATGATCAAGTCAAATGCCCATAAACGCCAAGGCGCAGCGGTGACCAATTTCGACATGCGACTGCCGGAACCGCATGCGAAACTCGCCAGAGATACCCTAAAAGATCCCTATATCTTTGACTTTCTGACCCTGGATAAACCGTTCCGCGAGCGGGAGCTGGAGGCGGGACTGGTCAAGCACCTTGAACGGTTCCTGCTGGAACTCGGCGCAGGTTTTGCCTTTGTCGGACGGCAGGTCCACCTCAATGTGGCCGAGGAAGATTTTTACATGGATCTGCTGTTTTACCATCTAAGGCTCAGGTCGTTTGTCGTGGTCGATCTGAAAATCGGCCCGTTCAAGCCGGAATACGCCGGCAAGATCAATTTTTACTGCAACGTGGTGGACGATCAGTATCGGTATGAAACGGACAACCCCACCATCGGCCTGATCCTCTGCCAGGACAAAAAACGGGTGCTGGCGGAATACGCCTTGCGCGGCCTGGACAAACCCATCGGTATCTCCGAATACGAACTGACCCGGGCCTTGCCGGACAACTTGAAATCCGTCCTGCCGACCATCGAGGAAATCGAGGCGGAGCTGTCCGCTGGTCTTCAAGATGAGAATGAGGGGGATGATAAGGATTGAATCAACATCGTCAATGACGTTATAGATAAACGGTTAAGGCCGGAACTTATAATTTAATAGGCGTTATATATTAAAGCGATAAATGCGTAACCCTTTATTATAACACAATAAAAATATATTATCTCTCTTGACAAAAAATAACCTCCTGATAGCATAAAGGTAAGCAATTTATTAACCCTTAAACACCGTTCGGCGTTTTCGCATCTGTCCCGCTCCAGCTCCCGCTCGCGGAACGCGAAGTTTATCCAGGGTCAGGGGAAAAGCCAAAAGATATAGGATCTTGGTATTCTCTACATGAGTTTCGTATGCGTTCCGCAGTCACGTCGAAATTTTAATACCTCCGGTACTTTGGCGGCGCATTGACTTTGATCATTATGGCAAGGATGTCACACCCCCAGCCCTGGTTCTCTTCATTGATGGTAATGGTTGTATACCATTTCCCGGATTTGGATTCTTGACTTTCTGTATGGAGCAAAATATTTGGTCCAATACAGTGCGAGCCATCGCGTAAATATCGGCAAAATTGTTGCTGCCCTTTAAAGAAACCGTGAGCTTTTGGACGGGCGCTGGGATAAGCATGATACCAAATGTGCGGCTAATATTGCGGATTTAATCTCCCAGGGCAAATGCCTGTTTTATGAGACACCATCACCTCAGATCAGACAGCTGCGGGAGCTAATGTCGCTCAGAAGACGTTTAAAAAAAGAGCAGCATAGTCTAAAGATGCGCATCCGCAACAACCTGTTAGCGAAATACTTTCCTGAACTGGACCGGTTTTATAAACAATGTGAGAGTCAAAGTTTAGACATCATCCGCGAATTTTTGAATCCAAGCGAGATAGCGGGTATGGAATTTGATCAATTCTATAAGACACTGCCTGCGCGAAAAGGCAAAATCATCCAGTTGAAGCGATTGGCCAAGATTCATCATCTGGCCTGTGAGTCAGTTGGTTGTGAAATGGGTGAAGCAAATGAGTTTGAAGCGCATATGCTTGTCGATATGCTCAGGACCGTCGGTAAACGGATCGAAGAGACAAAAGATTTGATTGAGAAAATAAGTCTTGATTTTACTGAATACAGTTTGTTGTTGACGATTCCAGGCTTCGGTCCCTATATATCGGCATTGGTTTTAGCCACCATAGGTAATCCTTATCGATTCGCAAATCGGAAGCAGGTTTTGAAGATGGCCGGGTATGATTTGAATGCTGTGCGTAGTGGCAAGAAAAGCGATACTGTGGTGCCAAAGATATCCAAGCGCGGCAACGCAGCCTTGCGATATGGTCTATACCAGGCGGCTTTTGTAGCTTCGACCCATAATCTTGTTTTTATGCAATATTACACCAAATTACTTCAAGGCCGTGAACGCGAGCAGGGCATCAAGACCAAAATGAGGGTGAAAATTGCTGCTAAAATGCTTGTGGTTGCCTGGACTTTAATGAAGAAGAACAAATCATTTAATTCGGATTGTTTAAAAAATGAGTGAATGAGAATTTAAAATTTCGGCGAGAGAGCCCGTGCATGGGCGTTGGGGCATACGACCTCTGGAGGGACAATCCTGGGCCTCTCTCTGGAACTCTGCAATCTGGATAAGGAATGATTGGCAGCACCGTTTAGACGGGGTATGCCGGATAGACGTAACGATTAGATGCGTAGTTCGCCGATGTGAGAGATTCGCCGAAAATTTTTTAAAAAACTGTAAGGAGAAGTGCGTCCGGAAATCAGCCGTTCTTATATCTTATTGAAATAATTTGTTTATTGAAAATTTACACTTTGTGCTTGACAGAAAGAATATAGGATGTTCCAGAAGTCACATAAACAAATAAAAATAGGAAAAGTGGTCAACAACACCCTGATATCGTATAATAATTTATACTAATCAATGATCGAGGTTTGATCGAGGTTTGACCCCATTCATATCTTAGAACACAATATGTAGAAAACATTAGGAATTGAACACAATATACTGTGGTTTTCGTTGACAAATGCTATTATAAATTTTATAAAAAAATAAATTTTGCTCAGATCAAAGGAAGCGGCCATGGAAGACGGACAGAATAAAGATAACGAAACTGTAATCCATCCAATTTTCGCGAGACATGAGACCTTTCACCCGAGATTTGGTTGGCTGAAAAAAGGTTTTGACAAGGCTGCTGATGATGATCGAGTCTTTTCCAAAAATTCCGCCCCTGTTGTTTTAGGGGTCGGCAAGAACATGGTGAAGTCCATCAAATACTGGTGTATAGCCTTCAAGATCGTTGACGAAATCAAAAATAACGGCAAGTACGTACACAGGCCCTCACGATTTGCCGAAAAGCTCTTTACGGAAGATGGGTGGGACCCCTTCTTGGAAAATCCCGCCTCTTTGTGGCTATTGCACTGGAATCTGTTCAAATCCCCTTGCCATACTCCGGCATGGCACTTCACATTCAATGAACTCAACCGCATTGATTTTACGGCAGAGGATCTGCTCTTTTCGCTTAAAGAATACAAGAATCAAAGGTTCCCAAATAACAAAGTTCATGACTCATCACTGAACAAAGATGTAAATTGTTTTTTAAGGATGTATGTTGAAAGAGATAGTCCGAAGGCACTGAAAGAGGACTCGCTTGACTGCCCCTTCACAGAGATAGGTATGATTTCCGCTTACTCAGGTTCTAAAAGATTTGCTTTTAATTTCGGCAACAAACCGACTTTGCCGCCAGAAATGGTGGTATCTACTTGCCTGGAGTATGCATCCTCTTTTCAGGATGATGCCCGGACCATATCCATTTCAAGGTTGCTGTATGATCCAGGCAGCCCAGGTCAGATCTTTAAACTGACCGAGAGCTCTTTGAGTGAAGCTATCGAGCACGTTGCAAAAAAAATCAAGGAAATATTTCTGACCGATACTGCAGGAATGGTCCTATTCGCATATACCAAAGACCCACTGGAAATATCGGAAGCCATATTAAAGCGTTATTTTAGCAAAGGAAAATGAAATGCCAGTTCTATCCGATTATGTCTCGGTAAAACGCAGGTATTCAAGATCTGTAAACCTTGAACGCGACATTGAGATCCCTGACAGTGTGATAGGATATATCCCGACATCAAGAGCTATGGATGGGATGGAGAGGTTTTTGAGGGCTCATTCCCTGCAGAATTCAGTTCGTGCCTGGACATTGACTGGCTCATATGGAACCGGGAAGTCTGCCTTTGCAAATTATCTGACAGCGTTATGTTCTCCCAAAGGCGACCAAAATCAAATAAATGCAATCCAGGTTCTGAAACAGACAAAAGATTCGAATTCTTTGCTGAGGCAGATAAAAAGAAAGCTTCCAGAATCAGGTATGGTAAGGGCTGTAGCAACAGCACAGAGAGAACCAATAATTAGAACAATAATCAGGGCTTTAAATAGGGGAGCATCGATTTTTTGGCAGAATGCCAGAGGCAGAAAGCCAGATGTCCTAAATGAGCTGAATTCATTGAATTCAAGTGCCGAAAAAGGTGCCGTGATTGAGAACAGTCACCTAATCCGAGCCATTGAACAATTGGTTCAGGCATCTAAAGCTGGAATTCTATTGATTATTGATGAACTCGGAAAAAACCTCGAATTTTCCGCCCAGAACCAATCATTGGATGATCTCTATCTCCTTCAGCAGCTTGCAGAGCTGCCTTCCAATAAGGATGGACATAACATATTCATATTCAGCCTGCTGCACCAATCGTTTACAGACTATGCATACGGTCTTGCATCAGCCCAAAGAAATGAATGGGCAAAGATTCAAGGCCGATTTGAAGATATTCCCTTCATTGAATCCTCTGATCGGATGATGCGGCTGATAGGTCATGCGATAGACCAATCAAGCAAAGGATTTTTCCGATCATCAGTGCTTAGGTGGACAAGACGATGGCAAAAAGCATTATCAGGATATGATTTCTCTTTCTCAAAAGATGACTTGGCTTCTATCTATCCCCTGCATCCGTTTTCAGCTCTCGTGCTCCCTATACTTTGCACCAAGTATTCACAAAACGACCGCACCCTTTTTACGTTTTTAGCGAGCAGCGAGCCAGGCTCATTCACTACCTATTTGCACCAAACCGCTATTGCAAAAGACAACTCTCCGAGTTTCAAGCTGCATAAGATATATGACTATTTTGTTGAATCTGCCGGGATGTCAGTTTCATTGAGACCTCAGTTCCAGAGGTGGGTCGAAATCCAGTCCCGGCTTGCAGATGCCAGCCATCTTGACCCTGATGCCTTGTTGGTTCTTAAGACAATAGGGATACTTAACCTCATCTCAACTACAGGTTCATTGAAAGCGTCACGCAAGACCGTAGCGCTTGCAATGTGCAATGATCCTGATGATAGTGGTGAACTGTCCCACTGGGATGGAATTATTGACAAGCTGCTCCAAAAGGGATTTTTAGTCTGGAGAAAGAGAATAGACGAGCTGAGAATATGGGAAGGGTCAGACTTTGATATCGAAAAGGAGTTATCAGATCAGGCCCACGTCCTTAATGTTTCTTTGGCTGATTTGTTCAATGAATATTTTCCATTGAGACCCCTTGTTGTTCAAAGGCATAGCTATCAGACTGGAACTTTGCGGTATTTTGAGAGGCAATACCTCGACAAAGTAGAATCCCTTGATTTCCAAAATTGCATCAGTCCCGATAGTGATGGGTTAATCTGCTATTGGGTCGGCAAAGAAAGGGATCTAAAAAAAATAGAAAGAATCTCAGAGGCCTTCAATTGTTCAACAACTGGATAGGCACCTGATTGTAACAGTTTTCATTGATACCGATAGCAACAGGACTGTTTAGTTTTGAGTACTTTTTACGAAAAAAATCACCAGCAATACTTTGATTGCACAGTTGGTATTGATCCCTCTGCTTTTCTCGAACCTCTTACCAGGGTACTTAAACCGCAGGCAACAATACTTGATATTGGCTGTGGCTCAGGCCGCGACCTTCTTTGGTTTGCTACGCGGGGATTTCATCCAACCGGTTTTGAGCAGGCCCCCAATCTTGCCCGCCTGGCGCGAGAACATGCCAACTGCCCAGTAATAGAAGGCAATTTTTACCGCTATAATTTTTCTAACCTTCAATTTTCAGCCCTTGCTTTTGTAGGATCTTTGGTTCATCTTCCAAAGGAAGACTTGTCAGCTATACTCAGATCAACCTGCCGTGCCCTTGTACCAAGGGGTTTAATCCTCATTACCATGAAAGAAGGTAACGGCACATCCATTTCCTCTGATGGTCGTGTTTTTACCTTATGGTCAAGAGAGGACATCGAACAAATTTTTGAGACAAACAACCTCTATATCCTTGATTTTTCCCGGCAGATCTCAAAACTGCGCCCAAACGATGTATGGCTTGGTTATGTGTTGAGGTTAAATAATGGGGCATGAATCTCATTGTTTTCAGAAGGATTTGCAATCTTATCTCTTTGATCTTGGATTTGATGAACTTGCCCGGGAAAATACCGGCTTCATTTTTTTCCGGAAAGAAGATGACACCTGCCTTATTATTGACACCGTAATCTGTGAACTTTCTGACTATCCTTATGTGAGTTACACCATCAGGCAGAATGAATTAATGGCTACTCATAACCGGGTCTTTCGCTTTCTCTTTGATCAGGCAAGTCCTATTAACGCCATTCAGCAGGAGATCCTTATGTTCCTTGACGGAGAGAGTGATCCTGAACATGTCAAACGCTTCGGTGGCAATCGGGCAGAACTGGAACCTGATCCAACACTACCGGAAGCCACCTTCGAAGACTGTTTTTTTGAAGCTTTTGGTGATCATGCTCGAATGGGGTTACATCGTGAATTTGCCTATGTCGATTTGGCCGGAACCACCCGCTATATCGATTATGCTCTTTTTGCAAAATCAGTAAAGTTTGCCATTGAGGTCAATGGTGAAAGTTTTCATCATCCAGCGGTAATCGGTGCCAAGAGATATCGTTCCCAGCTTTTCAAACAAAATTCTCTGGTAGCAGATGGCTTCAAGGTTTTGCGCTGGTCTTTAAACGGCATGCGGGACAAGGAACGATTTATCCTGGAACTCTCCAGGTTCATGGGGCATGCCAGGCCCTTTTTCGACAAATCTGTTTTTAAATTAACCCGTCCAGCCTTCACTCTTCGAACTCACCAAGAGCAAGCGCTGGATCAATTGAGCAAGGCCAGAAAAAACGGTCTGAATACATTTTTACTTGTCCTGCCCACCGGAACCGGCAAAACAGAAATTTTCATTGAAGATATCGTTCGCCTAAAAGAACATGATCCCGATCTGAAAGCACTTGTCATTGTCCCCACAAGAAAGTTGCGGAAACAAACCCTGGCACGATTTAAACTTCGCCTGCCTTACCATTTTCAGGACAGCACCTCTGATGAAATT
Source organism: Desulfobacteraceae bacterium Eth-SRB2 (assembly GCA_004193595.1). Taxonomy (GTDB): domain Bacteria; phylum Desulfobacterota; class Desulfobacteria; order Desulfobacterales; family UBA11574; genus S5133MH16. The sequence continues at coordinate 2,353 of RPGQ01000044.1, read as the reverse complement.
ATAAGTGAAAACACGGCTGATTTTTTGGTGCAGACGACCGCCTATCTGCATCGCCATTACTATAAAATTCCCGCCGATCGTTTCGATTATATTGTTGTAGATGAAGCTCATCATGCCGCTGCCCACGGGCTTCGCAATATTCTCGAACATTTCAGACCCACTCATCTGCTGGGCGTTACCGCCACACCGGAGCGTTTTGATCAGCAGCGCCTTGAAAAAATATTTGGCGAGTACGAACCTCAGTTATCTCTGGAGGATGCCATTCGGCAAGGACTTGTCCCTCCTGTCCGCTGTTATCGGACTAAATCAAATATTGATCTCTCTGAAGTCCGATTCAACGGGCGGGAATTTGTCAAAAATGATTTGCAAAAAACTTTACTTGTTCCTTCAAGGGACCAACTTATTGCTGATCTATTAAACCGGTATTTTGGTGATGAATTTGAGAACAAGCAGGGGGTTATTTTCTGCGTTGATATAAAACACGCCAGGCGGATGGCAGATCTTTTGAAAAAAGAGGGGATAACAGCTGCCGCAGTTGATGGCAGAAATCGCAGAAATGCAGCCAAGGCACAAAAAGCCTATAATGAGGGCACGACCCGCTTTCTATGCGCCTGTGATCTCCTTACCGAAGGATGGGATTCGCCGCAGACTTCCATTATGGTAATGGCCCGGCCTACTTTTTCCAAGGTACTCTATACCCAGCAGCTTGGCCGCGGACTTCGTAATCATCCGGGTAAGGAGGCTTTATATGTTATCGATGTTGTTGATAATTACGGGGCTAAACTCCAGCCCATGTCTTTGCATTCCCTGTTCAGAATTCCCAATTACCAGCCATTTGCAAACCTGATTGAACCGGACTGGCAAAGCCTCACAGAAGAGATCATAATCCTTGATGGCCTTTACGAAGGTGAGCGGCGGATTGAGCCGGTGGATATTTTCAGTTTTGAGGAGTTGTACGGTTCATTTCTGAATGAAGAACAGCTGGCACGAGAGCTTTTTGTTTCCACAGGCACAGTGCGGCAATGGCTCCACAAGAATAAAATTACATCCGATGTTCAGTACCCATTTGGCCGAAGAAAACTTCATTTTTTTGATCCCCAGCAAGTAGAACAAATTCGTAAACAGCAGGGGTTGAAAGAACATACTGCTGAAACCAGGATCACAGATTTTCACGAGTTCCTCGAAAAACGCGATTACACATTTTCATACAAAATAATATTTCTACTCAGTTTTTTTAAAATCAGAAATGAACGTTTTGAGGCTTTTCTCCCAGACTTGCTTGAACTCTACCAGCAGTTTTACCAGAACCTGCTGACAAAAGTTGGGAAAAATGAACGGGAAAAATGCCCTTATAACCGGCAGGAGTTCATAAAGGATTCAAAAGATATTCAACGCAGTCTCCTTGGAAATCCATTTGAGAAATTTGAGAGAAAACGCTTTTTCTACCACTGCAAAGACCTGAATTATCTTGCTATGGATCCAGAGCTCATCAACAATCTCACAACTGATCATTATCATAAAATTATTGAGCAGATGGTGCAGGATTTGAGTGATTATTATGACAAATTACAAATACCATTATCGGAGTCAGATTACTCTTTTCTCCTGCCTGAACTGGATCAGGAAAAGCCGCTGACATTGTTCATTGATAAACCAACGGAAGAGCAAAAATATACCACTGTACTCCCCTTTTATCCGCTAAGTATTGCTGCCGGCGGGTTCATGGATTCGGCTGTTCCTTATGAGCCGGAATCATGGTTCATGGTGGAAGGGCTAACTACCAGACGAGCACTATCATCACCAATGTTTGTGGCTCAGGTGCAGGGGAAATCTATGGAACCTGTTATTCCGGATGGCGCCTATTGTCTCTTTACTTTTGAAGTCGGCGGCACCCGCAACGGCCGTATTGTTCTTGCTCAGAAAGCAGATATTTTCGATCCGGATACCGGAGCAAGCTATACGGTTAAGGCGTATCATTCTACCAAGAGAGTAGATCCGGACGCTGGCTGGCAGCATGAAAGCATTACTTTGAAACCGGCAAACCCTGATTATCAGGAAATTGTTATTCCTCCAGATGAAGCTGACGAGTTCAGGATAGTCGCTTTCTTTATAGAGGTTCTGTCAACATATGGCGAGGATATTGTTTGATTCACGTTTGTTATTAGAACGGACGGCTAACGCGTGAGGCCTCTGGAACATCCATAAAATTATAAAATTCAGTATCTATCAGACCTCGGAAAAAGGAGCATTTTTAAGCGTAATTTTTGGACACTCACCTTTTTTTAATCGGTGACTGGCCAACTTCAATCTGTAGTATTTTCCCGATCGGAATATAGGCGCTTAACGCATTCAG
>RPGQ01000043.1 GCA_004193595.1 Desulfobacteraceae bacterium Eth-SRB2 | reverse complement strand
CAAGGTTTGATTGGCAACTGCAACGCCCACCAACAGCCGGAAAACGTTGTTTAGATCTTGATTCGCCTATGCCGTGAGTCCACAAGGGGTTGGCTAATAACCACAAGATTTGTGATAAAAACAATTGAACACGGTATGGCACCGAAGATTTTCTGGGGTCCGAATGGACCAGGGGCCGTGTTTTAAGCATTGTGCATCAGAACACAGATTTTGGCCTAAAATACAATTGCCTTGAACCTGATGGGTGACTGGTGCGGATCAGCATATGCTGCCGAGAACCGATAAAAACGAAATAACGGGTGCAAACCAGGACGAAAACAAGGTGGCGCTGTTGTGAGTAAAGATCAAGAAAAAATGACCAGTTTTTTTTAAGGGAGAGGTGTTTTTTTACTTGACTGACCCTTTAATGGGTGACCCCACTTATTGACCTGCCGGGGAAACTACCGGATCGTCAGGAAAGAGAGGTTCGATCTCCCGTTGAAACACTTATCCAACAGACCGTTAAGGGGTTTTAACATGATCGATGATAAAACCATATTAACCATTGAAAGGATCGAAGAACGGCTCAAGGAGATAGAATCGGTGGTAAAGGTCCTGGATCAGGCGATCGAGGATTACCTTCAATGGATGGTGGAAAACGGATATGCAAAAAGCACCCGCAAAAAATATTCACGGGTGTTGAGGGGGTTTAAGTTGTTCATCAAAAAACGAAACTGTTTGTGGGATGAAATCTTTACTCAAGAGATGTTACGACAATTTAAAAACTCAGAAAGATCGCAGCCGACACATGCCGTAACCGGGCTGTCACGGTATCTTTTTGAACAGGGTAAAATTGCCCGGCATTTGGGAATGAAATATCAATCCGTCAATTTACCGCAGATCTATGAGGACTATCTTTTCTATCATCAAAACACCCATCAGGCTCCCGACCGAAAGCTAAAGCATATCAAAGTTGTTCTTATTGCCTTTCATGATTTTCTTGAAAAACATCGTATCAGGCTTCGCATCCTGACTATCGAAAAAATCGATGCGTTTCTGTCCGAGTATCTTGCGGATTATAAAGAAAACACTCGCCGGGTGTACCGGAGTCATCTTCGGGGTTTTTTGAGATATTTGTTCCATGAGCGAAAATTGTTATCAACCGACTTGGCCCCGCTTATCGTGGGGGCGCCCCAGTTCTCCAAAGCCAAGCCGCCTAATTTTTTGCGACCTCATGAGTTGAAAAGGCTGTTTGCCGGCCTGAAACTCTCTTCGGCAGGCGACCTCAGAGCCTATGCCATGGTTCATCTGGCATACACCCTGGGACTGCGCCCCTGTGAAATCAGTTCAATTTGCCTGGATGATATCTTTTTTAAAGATGCGGCGCTTTGCATAAGAATCCGAAAAAATGACAAGCCCGTCAAACTCCCTGTGCCCGAAGAGACCCTCAAAGCCATGGCTGCCTATCTTATCGGCGGCAGACCCAAAACCAAGAACCGGGAACTGTTTTTAACCCTTTATCCTCCTTACCGGCCAATGTCACAGAATGCGGTTACCCAAAACATCAATAATTGCATGAAAAAAATCGGCATACCATACAGTGCCTATTGTCTTCGGCACACATATGCTCAAAACCTTCTGGAAGCAGGGGTATCCATCTATGAAGTCAAAGAGATGATGGGCCATGACAGTATCGAGTCCACCAGAAAATATCTTCATGTTCATATAAAGCTGATGCGAGAGGTTCTTTTTGATGAAACCCTTTGAAAGTTTTTTAGGGCAAAAGCTTGAAAAATACGTAGCCTATCGACAATCACTGGGTTTTTCTTTGCATCCCATGACCTCGCATCTAAGAAGCTTTGACCGGTATCTTGCAATGAGAAACACAGAACCGACAGTATTACAACCGTGGTTTTTTCTTGAACTCAGAGCAGATCTTAAACTTGAATCACGATCCATCAACCGCATACTTTCTACAACCCGAATGTTCTTCCACTATCTGGTGCGACAAGGCGTTTATACCGCCAATCCGGTAAAGGATATTCCACTTTTGCCGGAAAATGAGATCATTCCTTTTATCTTCTCGGAAAAACAAGTCGATTTTTTGCTGAAAGCCGTTTTAAACAGCATCCGAAAAAACCTATGACAGCAAATAACGGTTGGATTTTTTTAATATTGTAATTTCAAATGGTTATTGAATGCTGCCAGCATGTATTATCTGTCAATTAAGGAAAAACAGCTGTAAATAGGCCTGATTTTGTGCCATTACAGACAATATTGATAAAATGATACTTAATTAATACTTGACATTACAGCAACTTATGAAATCCAACCGTTATTTGCTATCATAGGAAAAAACCAAAGATATTTTTTAAAGGATCTCGCAGGACACATGGCGATTTTACTGATCGCCCGGTGCGGCATGAGAATATCCGAGCCCTTGAAAATGAAAGTTCATCATTATCGGCCAAAGGAAAAAACACTTTATATTGAAAAAACCAAGTTTAAAAAAGATCGCCTGATCCCGGTCCCCATGCCCGTGGCAGTAGAACTTGAAAACTATCTTTTTGCACGCAAAGTTCTTATCGGAGATCATCAAAACCCATTTCTTCTCGCCGGTGCCAAACAAAAGGGATTAAATGACAATAGGGTCCGTTGTGTCTTTCATCAGGCCCTCAAAGATATCGAAATCGATCAATCAAGACAGGTTATCGGTAACATCAACTTCAGTGCACCCACGGTTCACAGCCTTCGCCACTCATTTGCCGTCAATACGTTAAAAAGGGTACAAACACGGGGAAGATCCCCCCAGAATGCTCTGCCGGTGCTGGCCACATATATGGGTCACAGTGAATATAAACATACGGTTAAATACCTGAAAATGATCGATGCAAAAAAGCGAAAACAGTTTTTGGATTTTTCTCTCGAACAAAAAGAAAAACCATGAATCTTAACACACTCATCCATCAATTCTTTGATCAGTACCTGCCCCGAATAAAGGGCAGCAGCCGGCAAACCATCAGGGCTTATCGGGACACCTATGGTCTGCTTCTCCCTTTTGCGGCAAAGTATCATGGGGTTAAGATCAGATCTCTTAAGATCGGTCATCTCTCAAATGATCTGATCCTGGACTTCCTCGATTACCTTGAAAAAGAACGTCTCAACAAGACTTCAACCCGAAACCAGCGTCTGGCAGGCATTAAATCAATGGCCAAAATGATCCGCTTTATGCACCTTGAAAGAAGAGCACTTGCCGAAAGAATCCTCAGCATCCCCCAAAAGCGCTCCCAGAAACAGTTGATTGGCTTCCTGTATCCCAATGAAGTTCTTAAAGTCTTTGAAGCCGTTAATCTTAAAACGTACTATGGGTTCCGTGACTATACGATCCTGAACCTTCTCTATGACTCAGGGGCCAGGGCCAGTGAGATGGCGTCACTTGTCCTTGACTTCTTTGATCCGGAAAATGACACACTGGCTATCCTGGGAAAGGGCAATCAGTACCGGCAAATCGAGCTTTTGCCAAAAACGGTCCAACTTGTAAAAGCTTATGTCAAAAAATATCGTAAAAAACCAGACCCGCTATATCAGCGATACCTGTTCGTCAATCAGCGGGGAACATCATTTACACGGCACGGCATCAATCGTATTTGTAAAAAATATCTTCGTCTGGCATTGAGTCCCAAACGCCTCAGGGATATCAACCCGGCTCACAGCTTCCGGCATAATGCCGAGTTCCGGATTATGCCGAGTAGCTTATAAATTATCCTTTCAATCTCTTGTTATGATTATAGATGTTTGAAAAATAAATACTTGACTGCTTGGCATAATTTTCTGTCTTCTCCAATTTAAAGCAAAACTCATAAAACAAAATAAGGAGGAGACAGCCATGACCCATCATTTTTTCCCATCACCAGAAGTATTGGAACGTTTGTATGCAGGCCCATTAAGTGACCATATAGACAGGTTCGCAAGGCTTCTATTAGATCAAGGATACGCAACTAAAACTGCACAGGAAAAGATACGATTAGTGGCTGATCTAAGCCGGTGGCTTGAAAGAAAGCAACTTAAAGTAAACGACTTAGACGAGCAGCGGATCAACGAATACCTTAAATTTCGTGCTACCCACCATGCCCACAACCGCCATGAACAACCAACCTTTCGAGCTTTGCTCAGGCAATTGCGTAACGATGGTCTTATTCGCATTTCTGCGCCGGCTGTCAACGATAGCGCGCTTGATCGTATCGAGAACAGCTTTGGGCGATACCTTGCTCATGAGCGTGGCCTCACACAAATAACGGTGAACACTTACCTTCCTATAGTACGGCGATTTCTCACCGTGTGCTTTGGCACCAATGTCATCTTGCTGGAAGAACTAGTCCCAGAAGATATCACACGGTTCATTCTTCGCCATGCTCATACTGATAGTCCATGTCGTGCCCAGTTGATGGTGACGGCACTGCGTAGCTTTCTCCGTTTTATCTATCAGCAAGGACAAACAGCCACAGACCTATCTATGTGTGTTCCTACAGTGGCCAATTGGGACTTATCAGAACTACCCAAATTTCTTAAGCCGGAGGAGGTCGATCGCCTTTTGCAGAGCTGCGACAAAGGTAGCCTCATAGGGCAGCGGGATTACGCGGTTCTGCTCTTATTAGCCCGCCTCGGTTTGCGTGCCGGGGAAGTGGTTCATATGGTGTTAGAAGACATCGATTGGGAGGCAGGGGAACTTATTATTCGTGGAAAGAGCGCCCGACAGGACCGCCTGCCGCTTTTGCAAGATGTGGGTGAAGCTCTGGCCACCTACCTATGCCATGGGCGACCCCACTGCTCATCCAGAAGAGTCTTCATTCGCCAGCTGGCACCCCATAAAGGATTTTCAAGCTCTACAGCCATAGGCGATATTATCAGACGGGCTTTCGCACGTGCAGGACTCCAGCGAACGCATAAAGGTGCGCATCTGCTGCGTCATTCACTGGCCACACAGATGCTTAATCAAGGGGCCTCTCTAAACGAAATTGGTGAAATCTTAAGACATCAACAGCCTCATACCACTGAAATTTACGCCAAGGTAAATTGGGTTGCGTTGCGAGATCTTGCACAACCTTGGCCAGGAGGATTGAACCATGAATGATTTACGAACAGCAATCGAAGAGTATCTCGCCGTTCGTCGTAAGCTCGGCTTTAAGCTTTACCAACCTGGCAATTTACTTCACAACTTCGTGCTTTTCGCAGAGCAGGAATGCGCCTCATTCATCACGACGGAGTTGGCGTTACGATGGGCTACACAACCGAAAGATTCTCAACCGGTATGGCAGGCAATCCGGCTGGGTGTGATACGCCGCTTTGCCAAGTACCGGAGTGCAGTGGATCCACGTACTGAAATTCCTCCACAGAAACTGCTGCCAGCCTGCTACCATCGGAAACCGCCATATATCTATAACGATGATGAAATAAAACGCCTTATCAAGGCGGCTCAAAGTCTTTTCTCGCCTAAGGGTCTAAGGGCTTCCACTTATTCAACTTTGTTTGGATTGCTTGCAGTTACCGGTATGCGGGTAAAAGAGGCAATCGGCCTTGACCGTGATGACGTTAATCTCACAGAGGGTATACTCACCGTTCGTGATAGTAAGTTTGGTAAGTCTCGATTTGTACCTATACACCCCTCCACCCAGAAGGTACTCCAGCATTATACCGTTTTGCGTGACAAAATCTGTCCGCGATTGAAATCCCCGGCTTTTTTTGTCTCCGAGCGTGGCGTCCGTCTGACAAATTGGAGTGTTCGTTGGAGCTTCATCCAATTGTCACGTCAGATCGGTCTGCGAGGTCCAAACGACAGTCATGGCCCGCGTCTGCATGATCTTCGGCACAGATTTGCTATCCAAACGCTGATAGCTTGGTATCGAGCGGGTATGGACATTGAGCAAAATATGCCAAAACTAAGCACCTATCTCGGTCATAGACATGTGAGCGATACCTACTGGTATATCTCGGCAGTGCCGGAGCTTTTGCAGCTGGCCACTTTACGTCTTACGGAAGGAGGAAAATTATGATGAAAACTAACGCCGAGTTTCCAAAATTACTGCAAGCATTCTTCACCGATCGGCTTATGAACCAAAGGAAGGCAAGCCAGCATACCATTGCCAGCTATCGTGATACCTTCCGATTGCTCCTTGGATTTGCTACCCAACAGCTAAAGAAGGCTCCGTCAAAGGTGGATTTCGAGGATCTGGATACTCCTTTCATTGGCGCTTTTCTTGATAACCTTGAAAAGGATCGAAACAATAGCGCTCGTAGTCGGAATGTTCGATTGGCGGCAATTCACTCATTTTTCAATTACGTTGCTATATATGAACCGTGCCAAGGTGCATTGGCTCAGCGCATTTTAGCCATTCCCAGCAAACGCTACAAGCGAAAACAGGTTGTGTTCTTGAATCGGTGTGAAGTCGATGCCCTCTTGGCAGCACCTGATCTGGATACTTGGACAGGACGTCGGGATCGGGTACTTATGCTGGTTATGGTGCAAACAGGCTTACGCGTTTCTGAATTGACCGCACTTCGATGTCAAGACATTGTTTTGGGTACGGGAGCCCATGTTCGATGTACTGGCAAAGGACGTAAGGAACGATGTATTCCTTTACGAAAGGAAACCGTGGCAACATTGCGTGCCTGGCTGCGTAAGCGTAACGAAGATCCATCGGAACCCCTGTTCCCCAATACACGAGGGGGACCTCTCAGCTCGGATGGGGTCCAATACTTGCTGAATAAACATAGAGCAACCGCCAGTCAGCAATGTCCGTCTCTGAAAAAGAAAAAGGTATCACCGCACGTGCTTCGTCATACTACAGCAATGGATCTGCTTCAGCATGGTGTGGACAGCTCTGTTATCGCTTTATGGTTGGGTCACGAATCGGTGGAAACTACCCAAATTTACATCCACGCCGATCTTGAACTGAAGGAAAAGGCCCTTGCAAAGACTACGCCCCTGAATGTAAAACCTGGCCGCTACCGGCCTGATGACCATCTTTTAGCCTTCTTACAGAGCTTATAATTATGCCGAGTAAGACACGCTGTAAATCAAGAGATCCACCGGATTTAGCTGATCACTCGGCATAATCCGGAACTCGGCATTATGTCTG
>RPGQ01000009.1:64101-86743 GCA_004193595.1 Desulfobacteraceae bacterium Eth-SRB2 | reverse complement strand
ATAAAAGAACTGATTTGGAAAATAATGGGATTAAATCCCCATAGTGGTGGGTGAAGCGGCTCAGTTCAACATGATTGTATCTGGAATTCCGCTACGCGAAACTCCAGATACAATCTTTAACGTTATATGTCAATAACAAAATTTAACATGACCGATTAAATTCAATATATTATTAGCAAGTTATACGAGAAATGCAATTGCCAGGCGCTTACACGGATTTTTCATTAAATAAATATATATTGGGGGCATCCTTGCCTGGTTTAGATTTATTCTTTGTTATTTGACTTATGTTACCCATTTCCGTATTTTTTTAATTTGTCGAGAATGTGCCCTATAGTAATGCTTGATTTTTTATCACATTTACAATAGATATAAGTCAGTTAGAACAACCGTGATGGCTTCGTAAAAAGTCCAACTTCTGCGTTGCGCTGCATTCCTCGTCACTGCGATGTACTATAAGTACCTCTCATTCCTCGGAATTTGCGCGCCTTTTTATCCCGCCTATGTTTGGCGGGGGAGTTGGAGCTTTTTACTTTGCCATCAAAATCTGACTTTTTACGAGACCGTTAACCGTGATATCCACCATGAAAAAGATAGGGAATAAAATAATGAAAAATAAGACTTATTTGGTTATTTGCTCAATTTTTTTCTTTACCGTCATTTTTTCATTTTTACCCTTTTCAGAAGTGGAAGGAGGAACCATGGAATTAACAAGCTCGGTGTTTAGTGAAGGTGCGATGATTCCCGACAGGTATACCTGTGACGGAGCGGATGTGTCTCCACCGCTGAAGTGGGGGCCACTTCCTGCCGGCACAAAGAGCCTTGCGCTTATCTGTGATGATCCGGATGCTCCGGTGGGCAATTGGGTTCATTGGGTATACTATGATATCCCGGCAGATACAGAAGGCCTGCCGGAGAACGTGGCACCCGATGAGCGACCGGCAGAGGGCGGCACACAGGGGATAAATGATTTTCGTAAGACGGGATATGGCGGCCCCTGCCCACCTGGCGGCACTCACAGGTATTATTTCAAATTATACGCCCTTGATACAACCCTGAATTTATCTCCGGGAGCCACAAAAAAGCAAGTTTTAAAAGCAATGGAAAATCACATCATCGGCCAAACACAGCTAATGGGTAAATACAGGCGCTGATTTTAGCACTAAATGATTGCATAAAAATAGAATATCGGTTAATAAAATAGGTTTCAGGGTTCAGAGGTTCTGGGTTCAAGGGTTAAATAACTTTGAACCTCTGAACCTCTGAACCTCTGAACCTTTGAACCCGGAAACTGTGAACCTTTACAATCGATCAAAGGAATGGATTATGAAACGCCTCTTGTATTCTGTTTTTATTTTGCTGGTGATGACCCAAACCGTGGGTGCAGATGACAAACATGTCGCAAAAGAATTATTAGAAAGTAAAATTGAGGCAGCAATTGCTGTTTTGCAGAAGAACGATCTTGATCTGCAGGAAAAGAACAAACAAATCATCGAAATTGTAACGCCGCTGTTTAATTTTCCACTCATGGCCAAACTCTCTCTGGGGAGAAAATACTGGCCCGGCCTGGTCAAAGAAGAGAGACAGAGATTCACCGAGCTTTTTACCAAACGCTTGAAGGCGTCGTATCTCGACAAGCTCGCGCTTTATACCGATGAAAAGGTGGTTTTTAAAACCCCTGTTCAGGAAAAAAGAAAAATTAAGATTCAGACCGAACTGATCTCGAAAAACAACACCATATCCATGCTCTACAAATTTCATGAATCAACGAACAGCTGGTTGATTTATGATATAGAAATCCAGGGTGTCAGTATTATTTCGACCTACCGGTCTCAGTTTGACCAAGTCCTTAGCAAAGGCACTATTGATGAGCTTTTAATCAAATTGGAACAGCCGGAGCAACCGGAACAACCGGAACAACCGGAAAAATAACTAATTCGTGCCCATCCAGAAATGGTGGATTTTGGTTTCCGGCAAGGCCCGAGCGAGTTTTCAACCGCCCCGAAACCATCACGGGATCTCCGACAGGCATAGCGCGCTATTTCGAGGATTGAAAACGAGCGAGAACGCCGCCGGGGGCCGAAAGATGCCGTTTATGGATGGACACTAATCCGCCTGAGCTGAAACTCTTATAACGATTAATATGGCAAAACTTCACTCTCTGACTGTCTCTTTTTTCGATAAGGTCATATTAAAGCGGCCCGGACTCGCCATTATCTGCATTTTGGCGGTGGTCTCTTTCCTGGGTTATAAAGCAAAGGACTTCAGACTTGACGCATCAGCAGAAACTCTGGTTCTCGAAAATGACGAAGATCTGCGTTATTCACGGCTTATCGATTCACGATATGGTCTGCAAGATTATCTGGTGATGACCTATGCCCCTGATGAAGGCGATTTATTTTCAGACAAGGCACAGTCAAACCTGGCCCGGTTGCGTGACGAATTAAAGGGGATGGCAAGGGTATCTTCAGTGGTTTCAATACTGGATGTCCCTTTGCTGGAAAGTCCGCCGGTACCGATTAAAGAACTGTCCGCCAATATCCAGACGCTGGAATCCCAAACGGTCGACAAAAAACTGGCAAGAATCGAGTTTAAAACCAGTCCTCTTTATCAAAATCTTTTGGTCAGTCCGGATCTTAACACCACCGCACTTCTCATATACTTACCTATTGATGATATTTACCGGGACCTACTTACCCGTCGCAATGATTTTCAGGGAAAAAAAGCTGACGGCTCCCTTACTGCTGCGGAAGGTGCCCAATTCAGAAAAGTCACCGAACAATTTAGAAATCATCGGGACAAGATGAGAAAGGCCCGGCATCAGGATATTGCTGAAATCCGTCTGATTATGGACAAGTATCGTGAAGACGCTCAACTCTTTCTCGGCGGCGTTAGTATGATCGCGGACGATTTGATCAGCTTTATCAAAAACGACCTGAAAGTATTCGGCCTTGGGGTGTTGTTTTTTCTAATCCTCACGTTAGGTATTATTTTTAGAAAAATACGCTGGATCTTTTTGCCCATACTCTGCTGTACTTTTTCCGCAATTGCCATGATGGGACTTCTGGGATTGTTCGACTGGGAGGTTACGGTCATATCGTCTAATTTTATATCCTTACAGCTTATTATCACCATGGCCATAACCATCCACCTGATTGTGCGGTATCGCGAACTTAGTTTGAAAAATCCTGAGGCCGGGCAACGGCAACTTATTCTCGATACGGTTCGTTTGATGGTGAAGCCGTGCCTCTATACTGCGCTGACAACAATCGCGGGGTTCGGTTCGCTGCTGCTCTGCAATATCCTGCCGGTTATAACATTTGGCTGGATGATGAGTGCCGGGATTAGTGTATCCCTGGTAATGACCTTCCTCCTGTTTCCATCCGTATTGATGCTGACGAGTAAAGAACCTCTGGGTCCCGGCAAAAAATCGTGCTTTTCACTGACATCGTTTTTAGCCGGGTTCACCCAGGCACACGGCACATTTATACTCATAATAAGCTGTATTGCCTTTATACTCAGCGCAATTGGAATATCAAGGCTGGAGGTTGAAAACAGTTTTATCGATTATTTTAAACATACCACCGAAATCTATCAGGGTATGAAAGTTATTGACCGGAATCTGGGCGGCACCACGCCAATGGATGTGATTGTTGATTTTGAAAAGGTTGAAGCATCAGCACCTGCCGCGGCATCTGAGACCGCAACGAAAGAGGGTGATGAATTTGACGAGTTTGATGAATTTGATGAAGCGGAAAGCAAAAATAAATATTGGTTTACTTCCGACAAGATGGCCCGGATAGCCACTGTTCATAATTATCTTGACAGCCTGCCTGAAACCGGTAAGATTCTGTCTCTGGGAACCATGATGAAGGTGGCTGAAAAATTAAACAACGGCAAGCCCCTGGATAATTTTCAACTGGCCTTGCTATACAGCGAGCTGCCGGAAAAATTCAGAAATATGGTGCTAAAACCTTATGTGTCCGTTGAGAATAATCAGGTTCGTTTGTCAATCCGTGTCAGGGACTCTGAAAAATCATTAAGGCGGAACGAGTTGCTTAAAAAAATCCGGCATGATCTGGGAAATGATCTGGGGTTAAAAAAAGAACATGTTCATTTATCCGGCATGCTGGTGTTATACAACAATATGCTGCAAAGTCTCTTTAAGTCCCAAATTCTGACGCTGGGCGTTGTCATACTGGCGTTGATGAGCATGTTTTTGATCCTTTTCAGGTCGTTGAAAATTGCCTTGATCGCCATTTCCCCCAATCTGCTTTCCGTTGGCGTTGTCCTTGGCGTCATGGGATGGTTAAAACTCCCTTTGGATATGATGACCATTACCATCGCGTCAATTAGCGTTGGAATTGCTGTGGATGACACGATTCACTATATTCATAGATTTACAACTGAGTTTCAAATCGACCGGAATTATATTATGACCATGCATCGGTGTCATGGAAGCATCGGCCATGCAATGTTTTATACGTCGGTGACAATCATCATCGGTTTTTCGATTCTGGTGTTGTCCAATTTTATTCCAAGCGTTTATTTCGGTCTGTTAACCGGATTGGCAATGTTGATTGCATTAATCGCCTCTCTGACGCTTTTACCGCAATTGATAGTGGTTTTTAAACCGTTTGGGCAGGAAGCCAAAGAGGGGTAGTTAGGTTACGAAAGGTATTTGGTAATATGAGAAAAAGACAACTGACTTCTATATTTTTGTTTTCCTTGTTTTTTGTTTTTTTATCCACCGGGTGTGCCCATAGACCGGTGACCCCTTCCCAAGCAGTATCGGAAGATCTGCAAGGTGATCAGAACCGGCAAATTACAACCGGTGATACGGAACAAATGCCATCAGGCTCGGAAATGGAAGATAAATCTGATGAAGATTTTTTTGAAGACGAATTCGAAGAAGATGAAGTTCAGGTGGCAGACCCCCTTTCGCCCTGGAACCGGGCCATGTTTCATTTCAACGACAAGCTTTACTTCTGGGCGCTTAAACCTCTGGCCAGAGGATACAAGGCAATTGCTCCGGATTTTGTCAGAACCGGTGTAAAAAATTTTTTCCGCAACATTGCCACTCCGATAAGACTGGTAAACTGCATCCTTCAGGCAAAAGGGAATGCCGCGGCGGTTGAATTTTCAAGGTTTGTTGTAAACACCACCATCGGTGTTCTTGGGTTTGGAAGTCCGGCTGATAAATATCCCCGACTTATCCCTCCGGATTCAGAAGACCTGGGCCAAACCCTTGGTAACTATGGCATTGGAAACGGAATCTACATTGTGTGGCCGATATTTGGGCCGTCCACATTGCGGGATTCAATTGGAAGGGCGGGGGACTTTTTTTTGGATCCTGTAAGCTATGTTGAGCCGGCTGAAGCGTCTGTGGGTATCAGGGCATTTGATACCGTCAATAACACCTCATTTCGCATAGGGGATTACGAGACCCTCAAAAAATCGGCCATAGATCCATATACGGCACTTCGTGATATCTATCTTCAGATCCGGGAAAATAAGATAAAAGAATAAAGGTTTTAGCAATTCTACAATTTATTGAAATTAATAGTTTTTTAATAGCTCCTGGTTTTTGGTTAAGCCAACTTCCAGTCTGTTTTACCAAAGAAGACAGGAAGTTCGGCAGCACATACCGGGCCGACTTTTATAGGCCGACCGCTTTGTTCCGCCAGATTGTCACGTATCATTGCCGCGAAACCCGGGAGGAAAAGGGTTGATTCCGGAGCGATTTCATTGGCTTTTTCTTTGGTAAGTGTTTGCAGAACCCGTTCGGCTGTCAGAACTTCGTAGACTACAGCCATGTCCACGGTATGACCATCCGTGTCTACAACCATGTACCAGAACGGACTCAATGTGGTTGAGAGTATCGCAGTGAGAACCTCACCGGTGAGTTTTGAGTTGCCCGACACCAGGATCGGTGAATCCTTTTCCGGCTGGTTGATGGGAAAGAGCCCGGTGGGACCGGGATTCGGGAGCTGTAACACCTCTATTTCGGGCAGGACTTCATCCGGCTTTGCCGCCCAGAGCAGGGAAAGAAAACGCTTTTTTGCAATTTTGCAATTGGAGGGTTTGAGTTCTCCGGAACGGAGTTTGTCCAGAAATTCTTCTCGACTGTCAAACCCGCAGGCCTTAAAGTCACTTGAAGAAATATAAGTGTTTATCGGAATGCTTTTTTCATAAAGGTCTGCTCGTAACATTGATTCATCCTTTCTTTCCTAAACCGGACAAGCCCGCCCTCCCGTCGAGCGGAGTGAGGCGGACAGGCCGGAAAAGTTACAAGTGAGCTAAAGTTTGAAGTGAACTAAAGTTAAGGAGTCGCATTGCTCCGACTTTTATATAAATTAACAGTATTCCTTAATTTTAGGCACTTTAGATCACTTTAGTTGTTCCGGTTAAAGTCAACATTTTTTTTAAACAAATTTGCTCTTTGAAAATTCGGTAAAATCTGTACACAAGGCCGATATTCTGTTAAGTTAAAGAACGGGAACGGGGGCCTTGATCCCGCATTTAGCGATGTTGTCGCTTTGGGACTGCTTCCGTTCCTCTCTTTTCTTAGCCTGCCTTCTGGAGATTGGGGCTTTTGCATCATATGCCTGGTAACGGCGGCTTTTGTCCCGGCAGATTTTCTTTTCGCCTTGAGTATTCTGTTTCTTCCTGTTTTTTTGGTCAATTTCAGGGTTAAATGGTTTATTGTGTTTTAGCATTCCGTAAATTATTCGAATAATTTTGTGCATGCATACACCCAAAGCTGCCTTTTTTTCCATCCCTTTTTCCGTATGTTTCTCATAGATTTCACGGATCAGGGGATTGGATTGAATGGCTACCATGGCAACCATATAAAGAATTTGTCGTGGAACTACGCGCCCTTTTTTGCTCATATGAAAACCCCAAGAGCCATCGCCGCTTTTTTTATAAACAGGGTGAAGACCAAAGAACGAGGCTAAGTGTTTCGAACTTTCAAACCGTTCTATAGAGCCTATTTCAAGAATCAGACCGACAGCAGAGTCGTCTCCGACCCCTATGAACGTCTTGAGCAGCTCAACTTCAGGAATCGAGCACTTGTCCGTCATAGCTTTTGTTTGAGCATCAATGACTTTTGAAAGTTGTCTAATTTGTTGGACAGTCGCCTTGATTATTTGGCTTGTAGTTTCATCCGTGGCGGATGCGACACTATGCTTGGCTTCTTCGATCAGTTTTTTAGCTTTTTGGGGCGTCACATATGGAATCAAGGCCACAGAAGACTTTCTTGCTTTGGCCAGCTTGGAAGCAGTTGGGTATCGCTGCAAAAGGCTAAAAACCCAAGCCGGTGTATTATCTTTACAGTAAGCCAGAATCTCTGGATTGGCTGTGTAGAGGTTTGATTCCAATTGATTGAGCAGCTGGGTTTTTTGCTTTTTCAGCATTTTTATAAATCCCCACTGTTTTCTCAGGGGTGCCAAAGGATCCTGTTGCTGGTATCGCACTTTTTCGGGATGCTCTATTATGTATTTGGCAATGTTCTCGGCGCTGATTTTGTCTGTGATATTCCGATCCAATCCGGCCCTGCTGTTGTTGTAAACGCCGCAGGGGTTCAGCCTGGCGGTCTTAATTGGCAAATGGCTTTGGAACCTGACCAGAGCATTAAACCAGTTGTTTTCATAACCGCCAGTGCTTTCAATGGCAGCAAAAATGTTGGCCTTGGGATGACGGACGCAAAACTCTGATAGAATGCTGTAGGGTTTTTGGTGGCCGTCAAAAGTATCATCCAACTGAAAATCGTCTTCAACGCAGCGTTTTGATGAATCAAGCATGACTAAATTAGAATATCCTTTACTCGCATCAATTCCAAAAAAGTAGTCTGGCATATGGCCTCCTTATCGGCAATAAAAGTTTTGGGAACCAGGAATCATCAGCCTTGTCAAATACGGTGTCGATGCACCAAGTTGTTCCCCGATTTAAACCTGGCGGAAGGAAGACTCTAAAGTCCGGGCTCGGAGCCCAAGGCACTTACCTTCTCTTCCGACATTATCGATGATTTTACCGAATTAAGAAAACCTTTTGGTAATGATGCTCAAATTTAAAACCTCGGAGGATGCGGGGACTCTCCCCGCATCCCCTATTTTAAATTTATTTTTTATTTAATTTTCATTATACACTTTAGGCACTTCACACTTAATTGTCTAAGCAATTTTTCGCCACAAAAAGCAAAAAATTCACAATTAAGAAACTAAACATTTGCAAATTCTAACGCAAACGGTCGATTTCGGATATTAAGCGTTTCATTATTTCTCCGGCTTTTCCCATAAGAATATAATCACTGGTTCCTCTTGAAAGTGGTGTCCTTTCCAGGTTGAGTTCTATAATTTTTGCGCCGGCACGCTTTGCAATAGTCGGCATGAAGGCCGCAGGCTGAATAAGGGCGGATGTTCCGATAACCAGCATGATATCACATTCCGAGGCGATCTTTTGGGACCGATACAGGTGTTGCGGCGGTATCATTTCACCAAAGAACACACACTCGGGTCTGTAAATCCCGCCGCATTCACAGCGGGGGGGAATTCGTGATATATCGATTTTGGCTGTTTCTAATCTACGGTTACAGTCCATGCACCGCTGCCATGCAAAATTTCCGTGAAATTCGATAACATCCGTATTGCCGGCCATTTGGTGAAGTCCGTCTACATTCTGAGTTATAATGGTTTTTAATATTCCCAACTTTTCAAGCCTGGCCAGGCCATTGTGGGCATCATTGGGTCTGGCAGTATCAATGATTTCTTTCATTCCCTTGATCAGAACATTCCAGACCTTGGCCGGATCTTTTTTAAATGCGTCGATATGGGCATATTCCATTGGATCGAATTTTTCCCATAGACCTCCTTTTCCTCTAAAAGGGGGAATTCCGCTCTCAACAGAGATCCCTGCGCCGGTCAAGGCCACAACATTTTTTGCATCAGCAAGATCTTTGGCCGCTTTATGAATCACGTTAGTTCGCTTCGCTCATCCCGCTATATAGCGGGAGAATGTTGGAATATTGGGGATAAAAGAGGAAAATAAACCATTTAAATTGTAAAAAAAACTCCTTTCCTTCAACTTCGTTCAGGACAAGCTTACCCATCATTCCATTACTCCATCATTCCATTATTCTAATTGGGGCAAAGCCCCTAAGTTCTTATAATCATGGATATAAAGAACGGTGAACGCCGAGTTACAAATTAAAACTCATATCACATGCCACGGCGAAACATTCAAGTTCATTCCCTTTTTCAGCGATACGTTGCCGGCAGGTTTCGACAATTTTATCCATCTCCCGATCTGACCGCTCCTGGTTTAAATGAAATAAGCCCAGCTGTCCAACACCGGCTTCAAGGGCAAGATCAAGGGCATGGGTAAATACCGAGTGGCCCCAATTCATTGTTGATTCATATTCTTCCGGGGTGTATTCGGCATCATGAATAAGGAGATCGGCGCCTGTGGAAAATTCAAGATAATCTTTATATGAAAGACCATCAGGATGCTCGAAACCGAGTTCATTGTCTGTCAGAAAGACAAAAGATTTACCATCTTCGGTAAATTTGTATCCGCTGCCGTTGCCGGGATGATTGATCTGAATGGGTGTTACGGTTACGGAGCCTATTTCAAACTCTGTAGTGAATGCTTCACGATATTCCATCTTTGCTTTTATCTCGGAATATCTGACGGGGAAATATGGCGGGGCCATAAGCTTGGAGAGTATGGTTTCCACGAATTCGCTGTGAAAGGGACATCTATACAGCATAAGTTCGGATTTTTCGCTGTAAAGCGGTTTAAAAAATGGGAATCCCATGACATGATCCCAGTGGGCATGAGTGAAGATGAAATTATACTTATATTGCTTTTCATCCATTAACCGGTTGCCTAGTCTCCGTATTCCGGTTCCGGCATCGATGATTATGATATCGTCGCTTTTGGTTCTGATTTCAATGCAGGTTGTATCCCCCCCGTATTTAATATAATCTGTCCCTGAAACAGGAATGGAGCCTCTTGATCCCCAACACTTGATAAGCATAATAACCTTCAAAACAAATTGATAGGGAATTTCAACCTGTCTTTCCTAAAAAAGTATGCCAGATGCCGTCACGTTCCCATTTTTTTACGATTCGGACTTGGTTTTCAGATAATTCATAAAGCAAATCCCTTGCCTGACTGCGCAACAGGCCGGACAGAATAAACCACTTATTATTAAAAAACCCAGGCGAAGCTATGAGATGTTTCATAACATCATAGTGTATATTTGCTATCACAAGATCTGAAGGTGAGTCAATAAAATCCTCGGCACGTCCCTGAACAATTATAATTTGATCTTCCAACTTATTTAAACGAACATTTCTCAATGCCGTACTTGCAGCTAAAAAATTAAAGTCCACTGCAAGTATATTTTTGCAACCCAGTCGGGATGCGGCCAGAGCAAGGAGTCCGGTCCCTGTTCCGAGATCCAGAACCGACTCGATCTTTTCTCGGCTGAATACCAGTTCAAGGGCCTTAAGGCAGTCCTGTGTTGTGGTATGGGTTCCGGAACCGAATACAACCCCCGGATCTAAAATAATGGGCAGTTCTTTACAGCCGGGGTTCATTTTTTTGCATTGGTTTTGCCAGGACGGCAGGATGCTGAACCGACCGACCTTAAAGGGGGTGATCTTGCCTCCATGCCATTGGTCGAATGTCATATAAAATTCGTCAACAAGGGTCAAACCCGGGTGTGATGTTAACATTTTTTTCACTTCACCACGGGAGGGTTTGGAGAAGAAAAGAAAAGAGAACTCATCCTCTTCCCAGTTGCCGATAAAATTGTTGCCGAATATTTTTTTGTCCGACTTCAATCGGCCTTGAAGATAGTATATATAAAGATCTTTGTAAGGGGAATCCGGAAATTTATCGTGATCTTTTGATCTGTGTTTTTCTTCAGTCATTTTGAGGCAAATGATCCATATACCAGTCCATCGGGTCCAGCAATGTATAACCCATTTTTTTTAGTTTTCTTTTCACCGGGGCAATGTTTTGAGTTAAAAGGTATGGAAAAACAGCCCGTTTCCCTTTTTCCCAATATCTGGAAACCAGAACACTGCCAAATGAAACATGCTCCTCGGTAATGGCATCGACAATTTTTTTCATTTGCCCGAGTTTGTTTTCCACGATAATACATAAAAGCGTTCCGGGTTCTTCTAATCCCAGAACATTGATGAATTCGCGTAAAAGATCACGCACGGAAACAATTCCTATAAGTTTTTTTTGCTCATCGATAACGGGAAACGCTCCGAAACGTTCTTTTTGCAATAGGATAAGGGCGTCTTGAAGGGTATCTAACGGAGAGAGGGCAACCGGATTTTTTGTCATGATATCTTTTATTTTAATCCCTGAAAAACGTTTCAATACTTCCATGCCGTTGTCACCGGTTATATGGGAAGACGGCAAGACGCTTCTGATATCACGATCCGTAACTATTCCGATGAGAAAATTACTGTCGTCCACCACGGGAAGGTGGCGGAAGTTATTTTCGGACATTATTTCTCGTGCTTGCGAGATATCAGCGTTTATGTCAATGGTGACGGCATTTCTGCTCATTATTTTGCTGATAAACATTGTATCCCCCAATGGTTAAAGATATTGACGGTCTCGTAAAAAGTCCAACTTCTGCGTTGTGCTGCATTTCGCAATCATTCAACGTACGATCAGTACGCCTCATGATTACAAAATTTGCACGCCTTTTTATCCCGCCTATGTTTGGCGGGGGAGTTTGAACTTTTTACGAAACCGTCTAAATCGGACTTTTTACGAGCTCATCAAGATATTAGGCATTCAATAAAATATTAACATGGTTTGCGGCCAGTTCCGGAAGGCGTTTTAGGCAGTATCCCCCCTCAAGCACGGAAATCAGCCTTCCGTCTGAGTACAGTGCTGCCAGCGCGGCAATCCTTTGCATTATCCTTGAATATCCTTGTGTTGAAAGATTAATATCTGACATATCGTCGTCAACATGGGCATCAAAGCCTGCGGATACCAGGATCACTTCAGGACTGAACGCACTCAAAACCGGCACAAGGTCTCTTTCCACAAGCCCTTGGTATTCTTTATCCCCCTGACCCGGCAACACCGGATAATTCCGGGTCGTCCCGACCCCTTCGCCATCGCCGGTTTCAAAAACGCGTCCGGTTCCCGGAAAAGCAAATGTCGGGTGCTGATGAATGGAATAATAGAATACCGTTGGATCGTCTTCGAAAAGGTGCTGGGTACCGTTCCCATGATGCACATCAAAATCCACGATCCCCACCCGCTGAATGCCCCATTCTATTTGCAGGTATCTGGCGGCTATTGCAACGTTGTTGAAATAACAGAATCCCAAGGCTTTGTCATATTCAGCATGATGACCCGGAGGTCTGACCGCACAAAAAACATTATCCAGTTTGTCCGTCATGATAAGTTGTACCGCATCCAGTATGCCTCCCACGGCCAGAAGGGCGGTCTCAAAAGTTTCGGCGCAAATTTGGTTGTCCGGATAGTCAAAGGTGGAATTCCCCGAACCACAGGCAACTTCAAAGCGTTTAATATAATTTTTTGAATGGATGGTTTCAATCCACTTTAAATCTGCCCGTCTGGCCTGAATTAAAGTCAGTTTAGGGAGAAGACCCGCTTCTTTTATTCCCTGATAAATTGCCTTAAGTCTTTGGGGCGACTCGGGATGATTGGGACCTGTATCGTGGCGCAGATATCTTTCATCATAGAGCAAACCTGTTTTTTTCATATGTTAACCACAAGATTTAGTTAGTGCCCATCCATAAACGGCATCTTTCGGCCTCCGGCGGTGTTCTCGCTCGTTTTCAATCCTCGAAATAGCGCGCTATGTCTGCGGTTGAAAACTCGCTCGGGCCTTGCCGGAAACCAAAATCTACCATTTCTGGATGGACACTAGGTGATGATTTTTTCAAATATCTCAAATGCCGCCTTAACGGATTTATTTTCCTCAGGTAGCTCAATGGTCGGGCGTCCGTTTAAATCGTATTCGTAAACCATATCATCTTCAGGTATGGTTCCGGCAAGTTCCAGACCATTATCTTTAATGAGGTTCAAAACCGTATCGGACGGTGCTTCTTTCGCCTGATTGATAATAAGATAGCTTTTTGCGACACCGATGTTGAGATCTTTTGCAAGATCATTAATCCTCATGGCCGCCTGAAGCCCGCGGCGGGAGGTATCGGAAATGGTCAGTAGGATGTTAACATTGTTGGTGGTCAAGCGGCTGATATGTTCCATTCCGGCTTCGTTATCCATAACGATATACGGATAATTTCCGGTCAGCTTATCCAGAAAATTAATCAGAAGCGTGTTTGCCGCACAGTAGCACCCAGGCCCTTCGGGTTGCCCCATAACAATAAGGTCGAAACCGTCGTCCTCGACAACAGCCTGCTGGAGTTTCATTGATATAAAAACGTCTTTTGTCATTCCGCCGGGCACAATCCCTTTTTTCATTTCCTCACGGGCATTGCCCAGGGTGTCGGCCACTTTAAGTCCGAGGACTTCATTTAAGTTTACGTTACTGTCTGCATCAACCGCAAGGATGGGTGTTTTGTTTGTCTTTACCAGATATTTAATGAGCAGTCCGGCCACGGTGGTTTTCCCGGTGCCTCCTTTTCCTGCAAGAGCAATTGAAAACGGCATGTTATCTAATTTCCTTTCCAAGTAATAAGTTAATTAATAAAGTTAATATTTTTACGAAGACAAGGTAAGTCAGTTGAACGGATCAGTCAAGCCCCTTTTATTTTGCCCTGAAAAACCTGGTCCTTTGGGCCAGGTCAGAGTTCTCCGGCTCTGCCTGAAGAATCGCTGTAAGAGTTTGAAGTGAACTAAAGTTTAAAGTGAGCTAAAGTTAAGGAATTCTGTCAATTATATAAAAACAGCGGAGCGAAGCGACACCATAACTTTAGGCACTTTAGATCACTTTAGACACTTTTAACTTTGTACGGCTTTAACTAAAACAGCCCCTTTCAGGGGCAAACCAAAGCCTGGTCTATGGGCCAGGATTCTTTACTTTTGTAGCGTTTGAAACCACTGAACCGGTTGAAAAGATTCAAACTCCTTGCAATAGATCGGGGTGTATGCTAAATCTTTAAAAAAATAAAAACGATTAACTGATGGAGTATCCGGGTGGATTTTGAGCTGACAAAATCACAAAAAGAGATTCAAAAAGCGGCAAGAGACTTTGCCAAGGGTGAGTTTTCCAAGGACCTTGCACTTGAACTCGACAGAAAACACGAATTTCCGGAAAAAATATGGAAAAAAGCCGCTGAACTCGGGTTCATCGGTATTCACTTTCCGGAAGCATATTCCGGCCAGGGGCTTGGTACTCTGGAGAACATCCTTGTTGCCGAGGAGTTTTGCAGCCGGGATTCCACCATCGGCAGTGCGTTGATCCTTGCCGGTTTTGGTTCTGAGTGCATTTTACGTTTTGGCAGCGATGAACTCAAAGAAAAATTTCTTCCGCCGGTTGCAGAAGGCGAAATACTATCTGCCGGTGCTTTTACAGAACCTGATTACGGTTCCGATATTACCTTCATGAATACATCGGCGGAAAAGGATGGGGAAGAGTGGATCATAAATGGCACGAAAATATTCATTACCAACGGCGAACTCGCCTCCTTTTTCTGTGTTCTTTGCCAGACCGATTCTGAGTGCAAGCCCACTTACCGGGGCATGAGCTTGATTCTGGTGGAGGCGGATCGAAAAGGAGTGTCTGCTAGAGATGTTGGAGATAAGATGGGTATCCATATGATGTCCACGGCTGAGATTAACTTTAAAGATGTTCGCGTTCCGGCTTCAAATCTTATCGGAAAACAAGGGAAGGGCTTTTACCATGCGCTGGAATTTTTTGATGAAAGCAGGATACTGATCGCCGCACAGGCGCTGGGAATGGCCCAAGGGGCTTTTGATCGCGCACTGGCATATGTAAAGCAAAGAGAACAGTTTGGCAGAAAAATTGCTCAATTCCAGGTCACACAGCACAAGTTGGCCGATATGGCCACAAAAATTGAGCTTGCACGGCTTATTACTTACAAAGCCGCCTGGAACTTTGACCAGGGCCGAATGGATTCAAAGCTGACATCCATGGCAAAGATGTATGCGGCGCGGACCGCCGTGGAGGTCGCGGACGAAGCCATCCAGCTTCTGGGAGGGTATGGATACATGGCAGAGTATGAAGTGGAGCGCTTTTACCGCGATGCCAAGATTACCGAGATTTATGAGGGTACAAAGGAGATTCAGAAAAACACCATTGCAAGTGCTGTTATCGGAAAGTTGAAGTAGAAATTTCAAAAAAGAGTAACCGTTCAAGGGTTCAGGTGTCAGGTGTCAGGTGTCAGGGTTCGGAGGTTTAGGAATCTTTGAACCTTTAACCTCTCAGCCTTGAACGGTCAAAAAAGGAGGTTTTTCATGCTGAATATAATTAAAAAATCCATGTTAACGGGTATCGGCCTTGCTTTAATCGCAAAGGATGAGGTTGAAGATTTGGCCAAAGAGCTTGTGAATAAAGGCAAAATGACTGAGAATGAAGGAACGAAATTTTTAGAAGATCTTCAGAAAAGGTATGACGAAACCCAACAAAAGCTGGAAGAAAAGTTGCAAAAGACTGTTAAAGATTTTATGAAAAAAGCTGATGTTGTAACCGGAGACGAATTGAAGGGATTGAAAAAAGAGATAAGGGATCTCAAAAAAGCGATTAGCGAAGGCACGGACGCATCAAAGTAAAGCGTTCTTTCCCAAAGATAACAACATGCTTACCCAATGCTTGACGGTCTCGTAAAAAGTCCAACTTCTGCGTTGTGCTGCATTTCGCAATCATTCAACGTACGAAAAGTACGCCTCATGATTACAAAATTTGCACGCCTTGAATTTGAACTTTTTACGAAACCGTCTAAATCGGATTTTTACGAGTTCCTCAATGCTTAGTATAAGAAAAATAGGTGTGGTCGGCCGAACATATCGCCATCTTGCCCGTTATCGACAGATCTTAACGGTTTTTTTTAAGTATGGCTTTGGAGATCTGGTAGAACTTTTAAAGATAGAGCAGTACATTGAAATCGGTCTTCAGCTAATTTCAAAAAATCGGCGCAGCCGTCTTGAAAAGCTTTCCAGAGCCCAAAGAGTAAGAATGGCTTGTGAAGAATTGGGACCTACTTATATAAAATTTGGCCAAATTCTTTCCACCCGCCCCGATCTTGTACCGGTCGATTTCATAAAAGAATTGTCAAAACTTCAGGATAATGTGCCGTCCAGTCCTTTCAGTGAAGTCAGTAAGATTATTGAATCGGAACTGGGGGCGCCACCGGAAGATATTTTTGATTTTTTTGAAAAAACTCCCTTTGCGTCAGCCTCCATAGGTCAGGTATACAGAGCAACATTAAAAGACGGCGAAGCGGTGGCGGTTAAAGTTCAGCGTCCGGGCATTAAAAAGATCATAGAAGTCGACCTTGAGATTATGCTACACTTGGCGACCCTTATGGAACATCATATAGAAGAGATGTCCCTGCACCAACCAGTTAAAATCGTTGAGGCATTTGCCAGGACGCTTGAAAAGGAGATAGATTATACCATTGAAGCAACGAATATGGAACGGATTGCAAGCAATTTTTTAAATGATCTTACCCTCTATGTTCCAAAGGTTTTTCGGGATACCACAACGGAATCCGTACTGACGACAGAGCTTGTGAAAGGAATCAAGGTATCTGAAATCGATCGGCTGGAAGAAGCGGGGCTTGACAGAAAATTAATTACCGTTCGTGGCGCAGATATTGTTTTAAAGCAGATAATTAAACACGGCTTTTTTCATGCCGACCCGCATCCCGGCAATATTTTTGTGCTCCCAGACAATGTGATCTGTCTTCTAGACTTTGGTATGACAGGATCTGTTGACCGGCGTACCAGAGAAGACTTTATTGATCTGGCCGAAAGTGTGGTGAACCGGAATGAATCTCGGGCAACGCAGGTTCTTTTGAAATTAACCGATTGGGATGAAGATCCCGATATTCGTTTGCTTGAAAAGGATGTTGCCGACTTCATGGGGCGGCATCTTCATAAACCTTTAAAAGATATTAAAATCGGTAAACTGCTGAATGATCTTCTTGGGCTGGCTTTCCAACATCGCCTCAGGATCTCGCCTGATATTTTCCTTATGCTAAAGGCGTTCAGCACCATAGAGGGCGTGGGTTTCATGCTCGATCCGGACTTTGATATGATAAAGCAGGCGGCACCGTTTATAAAAGAGGTAAAACTTGCCAGACTGTCTCCCCAAAGGATTACCGGTGATATCTTCAGACTTGCAATAGAACTGTTTCAATTTGTGGAGAATTTTCCTAAGGATATCCTATCAATCACCCGGTTGATCAAACAGCAGAAACTTTCCCTTAACCTTGAATACAAAGGTTTGGATAAAATGCTTGCAACGTATGACCAGATAAGCAACCGGATATCCTTTTCGATCATCATCGCTGCTTTGATTATCGGGTCCGCTCTTGTTATTATGTCCAAAGTGCCTCCCCTTTTTTACGATATATCCCTTATAGGGATTGTCGGATTTCTCGCAGCTGCAATCATGGGGATATGGCTTCTGGTCGCTATTTTAAGGAAAGGGAGATTGTGACCGTTCAGAGGTTCCGGGTTTCAGAGTTCAGGGGTTCAGAGGTTCAGGGCTCTGGGGTTCGTGGTTCAAAGTTCCTTCAACCTTGAAACCTTTGAACCTATCACCCTTTGAACCGTGAACGGTTATGGGAGATTATAACACCGTATATCCCGGACCTTCCCCGCCTTCCGGGCACGTCCATGTTATATTCCGGTATGGATCCTTAATATCACAGGTTTTGCAGTGAAGACAATTTGACGGGTTTAGTTTGAGCCGGCGCAGTGATGTGTTTTGATCCGTCTCGATTTCGTATACGTCACCCGGACAAAATCTGGTGCAGGGGCACCGGTAAGTCTTAAAACATTCCGTAACGCACAGGTTCCGGTTATGGATGATAATGTGGCTGGGTTGATCCTCTCTGTGCATGGTTTTGGACAGATAGACGCCGGTAAGTTTGTCAACATACAAGACCCCGTCCAATGTCTTTTTTTCAGGGGTCCTGGGAATATCATCATCGCTTTCCTTTACCGGCTTTAATGTTTTGTAATCTTGTTTAATGGGCATGTTATCATACACACCCCGTCCCTTTGTGACATACTGAACTCCCAAATGAATAAACTTAATCAGGCCTTTTTTTGAAAGGGCCTGTGAAAAATTTCTAACCTCGAAAATCTCTTTCTTTGCCCAGCTTTTTTCAAACAGGTCATGGTAATCGCCAAGGGTTCCCCGGGTAAAATTGTTTTTTTCAAAAGCAGTTAGGATTGCTTCTGCCGCCAGCATGCCCGATTTCATGGATAAATGAATACCCTTCAGCCCGGGAGTATTCTGCATTGCCGCGCTGCCGCCGACAAACACGCCGCCATCAACGGCCAGTTCGGGGATTGTAAAATAGCCCCCGGTTGAAACCGTTCGGGCACCCTGTTCCAGGACCTTGCCGTCCTTGAGTATACCGGCTATAAAAGGGTGCTGTTTGAATTTGATGAACTCGTCATAAATATCGAGGCTGGAGTCTTCATAGCAGAGCCCTGTGAGAAACCCCAGGGTGACCTTGTTGTCTTTAATTTCGTAAATAAAGCCGCCGCCCGGCGGGTTCAGACCCAGGGGATATCCAAGGGTATGGATTTCATTCCCCCGGCCGGAAGCAAAATAATTATCTTCAGGAAGCTGGATAACTTCTTTGATTCCGGTTTCAAACACCTGGGGCATTTTTCCGGAAAAGAGGTTCAGTTTTTGCGAAATATCCTGAATCAGGTTTCCCCTTGCCCCTTCGCCGAATACGGTAACCTTTGCCATCAAATCTATGCCGGGCTCAAAATTACTTTTGGGCTTTCCGTCTTTCCCAAGGCCTTTATCACCGGTGCGTACTCCGGTTATGGTTTTTTGATCTTTGGCATAAAGAACTTCTTTCCCTGCAAAACCAGGGAAAATGTTTATGCCAAGGTCTTCGGCAATATTGCCAAGCCACCTTGTAAACTTTGAAAGGCTGATAATAAAAAAGCCTTTGTTATGCATGTATCGCGGAATAATCGGGATTCGATACTGTTTTTCGGGGGTTAAAAAATAGAATTCGTCTTGGGTTACGGTCGTTTCAATGGGGCACTGTTTTTCCAAGAAGTCCGGGATCAGTTCCTTTAAGGCAACAGGGTTCAGGACGGCGCCGCTCAACGCATGTGATCCGATTTCCGCTCCTTTTTCGATGAGAGCAACTTCAAGGCTCATATTTTTCTTTTTGGCGATCTGCATTAATTTAATGGCGCCTGCCAGACTTGCAGGGCCGCCTCCCACAAACAGCACGTCAAAATAAATCTTTTCACGTTCAATTTTCATCTCAGTAATCCTTTTTGGATCTTTCAAAATCCCTTTGCTGGTCTCGTCGTCTGATGGTCTCCCGTTTATCATATTTACGCTTCCCTCTGGCAATAGCTATGGTAAGCTTGGCCTTTCCGTTTTGAAAATACAGCCTTAAGGGTATCAGGGAAAATCCCTTTTCATTGATTTTACCATACAGCTTCTTGATTTCTTTTTTATGCAACAGGAGCTTTCTTTTTCTTAGGGGATCATGATTGTCATAATAGGCAAAAGGATACGCCGCGATGTGCATCTGGTGAATAAACACCTCGCCTTTTTTAATTCTGGCATACGAATCTTTCAGGTTAGCGAGGCCGAGTCGAAGTGATTTAACTTCGGTTCCCAAGAGGACCATTCCGGCCTCGTATGTATCTTCAATAAAATAGCTGTGTCTGGCTTTTCTGTTTTCAGCTACAATTTTTATATGGTTTGTGCTCAAATTTTATTTTCACCTAACCCGGACAAGCCCGCCCTCCTGCCAAGCGGAGTGAGGCGGACGGGCCGGAACCAAAAATATTTGCCACAAAGGATATATGTAACCGTTCACGGGTTCAGGGTTCAACGTTCAGGGTTAAGGATAAAGAAGGCATTGAAGATCCGAAGTCCTCGTTACAAATGTTCATTTTTCCAAGTAATAGCCAATTTGGCTTTAAATTTTGGATTAGGCCTGACGAAACTGACGCTTTTCTCATAAATACGCATTCCAAATGCAGTCCGGGGAAGAGAATGGAACCCTGAACCTGTGAACGCCTATGTGTCTTCAGCCCATTGTATTTCTCAACACCTCGACTTCATTTTTCAGAATGCGGAAACCGCAAATCCCCCAACCTTTGAACCGTGAACTTTGAACCCTGAACGGTTACGTTTACATCCCGGTATATCCAGTTTCAAATAGAATGTTTCCGTAAGTACTCAGCACCAGTTCCGTGACTCCGGTCTCAGTAGTTTCTTTCAGAACCTTTTTGATAAACAGCCTGGTGTTTTTAGCATCAAGAGATTTTATTATATTTTTAACCACCGGTATTGACTGAGGATTCATGCTCAATTTTTCTATGCCCAGACCTAAAAGTATCGGTATGTTAATCGGATCACCCGCCATCTCACCGCACATGAAGAGATCCACACCCTTGTCTCCGGCAACATCGGCAACATGTTTAATCATCCGTAAAATGGCAGGATTAAGAGGTTGATAAAGATGCGCAACCTTTTTATTGACCCTGTCCACCGCCAGCGAATACTGAACAAGATCGTTGGTTCCTATGCTGAAGAAATCTACATCCCTGGCCAACACATCCGCCATGATTACAGCGGAAGGGGTTTCTATCATGATTCCTATCTTAACATTTTTATTAAAATCTAAACCCTCTTTGTCCAGAGAATCGGCAGCTTCGCGTAAAATCCTTTTTGCATGAAGGACTTCGTCATAGCATGATATCATGGGGAACATAATTCTGACGTTGCCGAATACAGAGGCTCTTAATATCGCCCGTAGCTGGGTCTTGAATATATCCTGTCTTTGTAAACAGTACCTTATACCGCGAAGTCCTAACGCAGGATTCTTTTCACCAGAATTGGAAGCATAGTAAACCGCTTTATCACCGCTAATGTCCAGAGTTCGAATGGTTACCGGCTTGGGCGCCATTACTTCGATGACATCTTTATATTTATCAAAAAGCTCATGCTCAGTGGGAAAATCAGGCAGGCTTAGATATTGAAACTCAGTCCGGTAAAGGCCTATCCCATCTCCGCCGTAATCAATAACAGATACCACCTCTTCGGGGAGTTCTATATTACCCAAAACCTGCAGCCGGATACCATCTAGTGTTTCAGCCGGAATGTAGCTTTCCCGGGTCATAACCGCTTTATATTCTTCGTATCCGGCTTTTCGTTCTTCGAACTGAATTAGAGTCTGTTCCGTTGGATTAACGATAACGATACCGGCAGTGCCGTCCACAATAATAATGTCATCGTTTTTTATGATACGGGTTGCATTATCAAGACCCAAAACAGCAGGAATTTCAAGACTTCGGGCGATGATGCCGGTATGTGAAGTCTTGCCGCCATGATCAGTGATAAATCCCTTAATTTTTTCGAGTTGTATTTGGCTGGTTTCTGCAGGGGAAAGGTCGGTGGCAACAAGTATTACGCGTTTGTCAATAGCAGCAATATCAACGACCTTTGCACCAACCAGATATTGCATGATACTGCTGGATACATGTATAATATCATCCACCCGTCCTTGGAGATAGGAATCTGTCATATTTCCAAACATTTTCTTGACGTTGGATACCACTTTTTTAAGAGCCCATTCAGCATTAACCCGTTCTTTTTCGATGGTTTCGA
Organism: Desulfobacteraceae bacterium Eth-SRB2; assembly: GCA_004193595.1. GTDB lineage: Bacteria > Desulfobacterota > Desulfobacteria > Desulfobacterales > UBA11574 > S5133MH16. Next base: position 64,917 of record RPGQ01000009.1, on the reverse strand, counting down.
TGGTTTTGCCGTAGAGCATTTTGTCTTTGAACAGTACCATGTGAGTTTCAAGAATGTGGGCGTGTTCATGTAACTCTTCAGGTGTTGTTTCAATGATTTCGTTGAGGTTATCTTTAGCATTTTTTACCGCAGCCTTGAACCGTTTGATCTCGTTTTGTAAATTCTCTTCACTGATAAAGTATTTATCAACAACATCAACGCCTTCCTTGCCGACCAGGTATGCCTTACCGATACAAATACCCGGAGACGCAGTAATACCGAGGAGTTGCAATTCCGTTTCGTTTGTATTTGGCATCCCTGATTATTCTCCAAAGCCGTTTTCAATCAGCTGTGCAAGCTCATTTAAAATGTCAATATCCCATGGCTCGTCAATTAATAAAGTTAATTTTGAATCTTTTATACCGGCCAGGCTAAGAATATCAATAATTCTGGAAGCATCCGCCTTGTCTTTGTCTTTAATGATCCACACTTTTGATCTTGCTTTTTTGACAAGTTTTGCTATTTTGGCCGCCGACCTTGCATGAAGGCCAAGGGGGTTTGTAATGGTGACATTTTTTGAAAGTTCAATAACCGAGTTGTTTTTAAGCATAAAAATTTTTACCAATCCCCATGGTTTTTGTCAATCCTTGATTCACCGTCAAAGAAAATAAAAAACCTCGTTGCGCTTGAGTAATCAAGCAGATAGTATAGTTTTAGCACAACAAAACTATCATCAACGAGGGGTGGGAATCAAGACCGTTGGTAAACGCTGATGCCTTTCTATTGACAAACCGTGGCTCCGAAGCTTTTTTCAGGTGTCAGGTGTCAGGTGTCAGG
>RPGQ01000009.1:0-64001 GCA_004193595.1 Desulfobacteraceae bacterium Eth-SRB2 | reverse complement strand
TCAGGTGTCAGGTGTCAGGTGTCAGGGTTAAGGGGGAAACGAGGTGACCAATAGCAATTATATGGACGTGGAGGATCTTGAGGCCTATAAAAAGTTGTGTCGGTTACACATTTGTTGAATGGATTGGAGAAAACATTGGAGCGGAAAGTCCCAGAGCGAGAACGCCGCTGGCAGTTAATTAAGGAAACGGCAGTGTATGGCGTAAATGATGAATCGTTCCCTCAGGGCTGCATGCCTCCTGACACCTGAAACCTGAAACCAAATAGCCATGGCAATTTTAGCAAACAACAGTCTTGATTTCACCCTTGGCGGGTCAATATGATTATTTAATACACCAGAACTTATTGAGAACTTACAAAAAAATGACAGGTGATCAAATAGAACCGATATCTTATGAGACATTTTGCGGTCAAGTTGTTAGCAAAGTTCAATTGAATGAAATCGTTGAAATTGTATCCACTTTTCCAAAGCTCAGCCGTTCTGAACTTGCCAATACCATCTGTGAGTTATTTTCCTGGAAAAGACCAACAGGGAAATTAAAAACCGTTGAATGCCGTCAATTCCTCGAACGTTTGGATGCAAAAGCAATCATCCGACTGCCCGCGTGCAGAAAGCAGTATGCGAATGATGCAAAAATAAATATCCCCAGAACCGAGCAGGCAAATACTCAGACCGCCATTTCAGTGAAGCTAAATGAACTATCTCCCATATTATTGACAAGGGTCCAATCCAAAGAACATAGACAGTTGTGGTATGAGTACGTTGATCGATACCATTACCTGGGTTATCGATTAGCTTTCGGAGCACAATTACGATATTTTATTAAATCCGGCACAAATCAGGGTGTGCTTCTCGGATGCCTACAATTTTCCAGTCCGGCATGGAAGATGGCCCCGAGGGATCGATGGATTCAGTGGGACCATGAGCAACGCAAGCGCAACCTACAAAAGATCATTAATAACAGTCGGTTTCTTATATTTCCATGGGTTAAGGTCAAAAATCTTGCCAGTTCGGTTCTTGCCATGGCTGTCAAAACAATTCCGGATGATTGGCAAAGTTGTTATGGTTATCGTCCGGTTCTTATGGAAACGCTGGTGGATCAAAAACGATTCAAGGGTATTTGTTATAAAGCCGCCAACTGGATTCACCTGGGAGCGACCACGGGCCGAGGTCGGATGGACCGGGAGAATAAACGGCACGGGATGGCTGTCAAAGAGATTTATGTTTATCCGCTATGTAAACGATTTCGGCAAGAGCTGTTGGCGGGTGGAAATCAAGACCGTTGGTAAACGCTGATGCCTTTCTATTGACAAACCGTGGCTCCGAAGCTTTTTTTAGGTTTCAGGTTTCAGGTTTCAGGGTTAAGGATTAAAGGGGAAACGAGGTGACCAATAGAAATTTTATGGACGTGGAGGATCTTGAGGTCTATAAAAAGTTGTGTGGATTACCCATCGATGTCTGTGATTTGACGCACAAGTGGCACCAAGAAGAGAAATACGAGTTAGGAAGCCAATTCAGGCGCTCCTCAAATGAACATGTTTCCTGACACCTGACACCTGAAACCAAATAGCCATAGCAATCTTAGCAAAAAACAGTCTTGATTTACACCCCCGGGGCTGCGTTGGCAGTAGGGAAAAATATGACAAACACCACCCCCTTGAAAATCATCCTGACAAACAATCTCAGGCTTTCCAATATTCCTGCGGAAATCCGGGCCAATCTCATGGATATGCTGACATTTCCCAACCCCAAGTGGCTGGAAAATGAGAGAATGGGCCGCTGGAACCGGGGCACCCCAAAACGGCTTAGATTCTATGATAAAACCCGGGGCGGCGGCCTGTGGATACCGCGGGGGTATATGCGTCAGTTGCTCTTGCTCTGCAGGCGTCGGGGAGTAACGGTTAATATTGATGATCGGAGACGGGTGTTGCCCCCGGTGGATTTCAGTTTTTCCGGGCAATTAAAGCCGTTCCAGAACAAAGCGGTTACGGTTATGCTGTCAAGGGATTTCGGCACATTGGACGCCCCCACGGGTAGCGGAAAAACGGTTATGGCGCTTTATATTGTCGCCCGGCGCCGGCAACCTGCCCTGATTGTGGTGCATACCAAAGATCTGGCGTATCAATGGGTGGAAAGGGTAGGGGAGTTTCTCGGAATCCCTGAGGAGGACGTGGGCTTTATCGGCAGCGGGAAAAAAGTTGTGGGCGAAAAAATTACGGTGGCCCTTGTTCAATCTTTGTATAAATGTGCGGAAGACGTATCCCAATATGCGGGGTTTCTGCTGGTGGATGAATGCCATCGGTGCCCCAGCCGGACCTTTACCCAGGCGGTGAGTGATTTTGATTCCAAATATATGCTCGGATTGTCGGCAACCCCGTGGCGCCGGGACCGGCTGTCAAAATTGATATTTTGGCACCTGGGAGATGTACATCACAAGGTTGATCAAAGTCTTCTGGTTGAAAGCGGTGATGTGCTGTCTGCTGAAATTATCATCAGGGAAACCGATTTTAAACCGTATTATGATCCGGTGAATGAATACAGCAAAATGATATCCGAACTCACTTCGGACGACGAAAGAAACCGCCTGATTGCATGGGATGTTGCACAGGAGGTATATAACAACGCCGAAGGTGTATGTCTGGTTCTTTCAGACAGAAAAAAACACTGTGAGAACCTGTGCGCGCTTTTGCAATACAGATATAAAATATCGTGCGAACTTTTGACCGGCGATCTTACCGGCAGTCAGCGGCGGGAGGTTATCGATCGTTTAAATCAGGGAGACGTCAACGTGTTGGTGGCTACAGGGCAGCTCATAGGAGAGGGGTTTGATCATAGGGATTTATCCCCATTGTTTCTCACAACGCCCATAAAATTCAGCGGCAGGGTGCTTCAATACATTGGCAGGGTTCTCCGGCCCGCACCCGGAAAGAAAAAAGCCAGGGTTTATGATTATGTAGACGTTAAAGTGGACGTTCTAAAAGCCGCCGCCAGGGCGCGGCAAAAGGTTTATGCGCCGGAAAGCCATTTTTCTAGTAACGGCGGCGAAACAGCGCATCTTGAAACCGGTTTCCATTCACATTGAGCATTCAGTTCTATACCTTCCTGAATCACGGAAACGGGTCGATCTGACGATACCACGATGATAATCAGGTTATTGTGCTCAGCGGTAAAGCGAAGCGCGGAATTAAAACGCGCCCCCCGAGCCCGATCTTCGGTCGGAGTGGCCCGGCCGTCCAGAAGGCAGGCAAACCCGTGAAGTTTCAAGTCGGCTCCGATATGCAAGGCGCCGTCGACCTTTGAAAGAGATTCCGAAAATTCCAGAAAGCCGTTCTGGCGCAAATCAAGGGGCGGTTCAAGTTTTTGCCCGGAAATTTTGACAGGTTCCTCGTTAAAATCAATGACAAGCGTTGCGCCGTATTTTCCGTTTTCGGCCGTGTGAACGATTCTGGAAACAATTTGAAACAACTCATGTCCGATTGAGGGATCGATCTTGGCTTCGAGCAAAATTTCTTCCACCTCCACCAACTTGGCCTGGTAAGTAGAAGAGTGAAAACTTCCATCAGAAAAACTGCACACAGGATCATTATTTAAGCTTAAAAAGCCGTGACGGCTTTTAAAATCAGCAGCCACATGGAACGGTTCCACATGACCTGTTGCAATGCCAACGATGGTCTTTCCATCAGAGACAAGATTTCGGTCTGAATTCTCCACTGTCAGTAAAAGCTTACGCACATGCTTTATGTTGTAACCGTTCACAGGTTCAGGGTTCAACGTTCAGGGTTAAGGACAAAGAAGGCATTGAAGATCCGAAGTCCTCATTACAAATGTTAATTTTCCCAAGTAATTGCCAATTTATCTTCAAATGTTGGATTAGGCCTGACGAAACTGACGCTTTTATCGTAAATACGCATCCCAAATTCAGTCCGGGGATAAGAATGGAACCTTGAACCCCTGAACCTTTGAACCCGTGAACGCCTACAAATTGTTTAACCCGGGCTGTTCTATAACTGGAAAACGGATGATAAATTCTATTTCCGGAAACATACAAGGTTCCGTAAAAATCAATTTTCCTTGAGGCCATTCCCCTTCTTCCCTTGTGTTTGAAATGCCGAGGACGGCATCCAGAACGGGAAAAATTCGAAGGGAGTTGTCCCATCCCAGTCGGATATTCATTTGATCCACGATATAATCGCGAACCGCATGCGTTGCATAGTTACGCAAAACATATCCGGAATTGCCTGCATACAAAGGGTCTTCAGTGGCAAAATCATGGGAAAGAAGCCATGTTGCATGTTCAAGCCAACATTCTGTGGGGCCTATTGAACACATATCCGGATGATGCTCGGTAAACCACATCTGGTAAAAAATAGAGTGGGATCTGCCGCCAAAAGAAATGAGCCCTGTAAGTTGAAGATTCTTTTCGGGGAGAACATGACCCGATCGCATGATTCGGGATATGTCAGCCGCCTTCTCCCGCCACTCGTTGGAATCAAGATAGAGTTTTTTTAATTTGGGTTCATGGTCATGAAGAAGATGCTGCGGATCATAAACGTAAACCGGATCATCAGGTCTTACCGCATAGATAACAGCGGCGCGGCTCGCTCCGGAAAAGTGCGAAAGCCCGTCGCGCAGTCCGTCAAGGGTGTGAAAAAGATACAAATTTCTGAAAGAATCCTTGTCCATCAAGCCTCCGGAATGTGTCGAAAATCAAAAGAAAGAGTTAATAAACTTAAAAAAATAACATGGAGGCAATTAAAGTTCAACTGATTCGTTCTGCCCAAAATCCAAGCATTTTATACCCAACAGAGTTTTTGCGAATAAAAATTCAGACCCATCATCCCAGCGGTGTTTTTTTCAGTGAGGTTTTTTATTTTCTTTGACGGTGAATCAGGGATGGCGGGGTGTAAATCAAGAGGGTTGGTTATTGAAATATCCGTGGCAATTCGCGAAATGTCAACATGCAGAATACTGGAGTGTTGGAGTATCGGAGTACTGGAAAGACCAATTAGCAAAAAAATCCAACACTCCAACACTCCAACACTCCGGCACTCCGGCACTCCAGCCCGAATTACGGTGATCATATCCAAGATTTAGAAATCTCAAATTATGACTGTTTTAAGTTTATTTTTAAGTGAGTCCTTAGTGCAAGGCTTCCAGGGCGCAGCCCTTTTCTTCCTCGTAAAGGACCAGTATCCGGTCAGAGTCTTGAGTGAACGTAAAGTCCAGGATATTTTTCGATAGCTCTTTGGATTTCCAGGTCTCAACGATCTGTTCTCCTGCCCATTTAACGCCGACCACCTGATCCACTCCCTTGGAAGTCCAGACCTTTTTGACGGGCTTCCAGTTACGCCACCGGTCCGTTCCTTTGTAAATAAAGGGTCAGTTTCCGCCCTCAAACGTTTGTCTTAGGTCAAAACGGCGGAACGCATAAAACTCACGGAACGTTTTTGTATCAAACCCGCCGATAATTTCTACTTTCTCGGTTTCTTTAATTTGGTAGGCCAATTCGTCGCCGTAACCTGACACCCTCGTACTTGTAGTTTCTCCGGGGCAAATAGCAAGATTATTGTTGGGCTCAAGGATCATCACCCGTTGAGAATCATCGGGCACCAGATTAAATTGATAAATGGAGTATACCCCTCGGGCAGGTTTATAGGGTCCGCCCAGCTCAACCTTTTTATTAGTTGAGTTCCACCGCAGTAGGAAAATGGGGCCGGTGTAGGGTTCATAAGCACCTTGAGACTGGGCCAGGGCAACGGCCCGGCCGTGTCGGTCCCGAATCACTCTTAGATAATACGGCCAGTTTTTTACGAGCGGATGAAAGGCGCCTTTTTGGTGTGTCAGGATCATGGAACATAGTTGGCTGTCCTTTTTGTCCAGGCTCTGGGAAGGCTTGGCAAGGGTGACCAACAACTGGCCCCTTTGGTCGTCAATAACTACTCTATGGAGGGTGGAGCGCGGGAAATAGCGGTCGTTATCAAACCGGTGGCTCATTTTCCGGACAAGTTGACCGTTTTCAAAGCCATAAATCACAACCGCTTCCTGACTCAAAAAATCCAGTTCACCTTTACCGTCGGCTTCCAGATCATTTTATAACCAGGTAAGATTTGAGAGCCGGTGGAATTCACAGCCTGGTTTGGGGTCTGGAGCCCGGCAGGTATGGATCGCGGGTCACTTCCAGGTAAATTGGTATATTGTTTCGGAGTGTTAGTTGTAGAGAAGCTTTTAGAGAAGGTTGCACAGGAGGTTGTAAAGAAGGTTGTACAGAAGGTGCCACAGGCGCGCGCGCTACCATAGAAACGGTCTGTCCCAGGGGATGACCCGAGGGAAACGATGTCCGGACCACGTCAGGATAGGAAAGGACTTCGGAGTAAAGCAACCTGCCGCCGTCAAGACGCGTCAATCCGCAAACAAGCTGTTCCGCTTCCCACTCCAGGCGGAGCAAGAGATCGGACGATTCAGGCTTTCCGGCAATCGTATCACCGGGAACCTCCTTTACCTGCAATCGGGCGTCCAAAAGATCCGTGAGGAGCTGCCGGTAATGTTTAAATCCCTGTTTGCCGGTGATGTTGGTGTAAAGGTATATCATAGGGACGGACGGGGTCAGAATTACGTCTTGCGGCTTAATGGCGCTTGCTTCCCCCTGGGTTAGCCGGGCCATAACTTTGTCAGGATAAATGGCTTCTACCTGAACCCATGCAACCCGGGACTGGAGTGCCGGGGAAACCCCGGGCTTATGCTCGCAAACCCGAAGCAGTCTGCCGATTTCCAGAGGGACATCGGTTTTACTGAAAAGAAGCCGGTCTCCGGAAACCTCATACACCTTGCCGGTTACCTGAAACGGCGAGGCGTATTGCTTTTCGAGAAAGTCCATCAGCCCGGGGAAGGGCTCATTTTGGGCTTGAACCCCGGGTGCAGCCAGAAAAAACGGCAGAACACAGGATAAACATAATATCACGGCTATTTTGAATCTCAATTCAAATACTCCTAACCCGGACAATCCGGAACCAAGAAATGTTCGCCACCAAGGCACAAAGACACAAAGGATTTTATTTTGTTATTCTTTCTTAGTGTCTTGGTGCCTTGGTGGCGAGAAGAAAAAAGTTTTGCCATAAAAAGCACAAAGTTCGCAATTAAGAAACTAAAAACATCAGGCCCGCCCCTGCCGGGGAGGACCTGACAAAAGGTTTTTGCTTGTTTTCAGACGCTCACCGGCAACTTACCATTTCCATATCAGCTCGATGGTGTTTACATACGCAGTGTCGTCGAAGTCATTACCCCAAAGTTCCTCTATGGCATCGCCTGGATCAAAGGCGGCAAAACAGTTGGCGATGGTGAAATGTTTGTCGAAGGCGTAGGCCACACGAAGATCAAATTCCTGCCCCACTTCGTCATCAACGCCAGCGACAAGTTGGTCAGGTTCCTCATCAAAACTAAAGTCCATATACTGAACTTTATAGGACCATTTGCCGTATTTCCCTTTGGCACCCAGGCCCCACATGAGCATACCCGGGGCATCGCCCGTGGAGGAGTTACTGATTCCGCCATATCCATCCTGTGTTCCAGTCCTGTTGAAGTTACCGCTGTAGAGATGGGTACCCAGAGCAGTAAGGTAACGATAAACAATGGCGTTTTCCATACCAAAGGTGGGGGTGTAGCGCGTGATATCGGTGATCGCGTTGAATGCATCTATATCGTCGTCGGTCGGGTCGGAATCACCTTCTTCCCATTTGATGCCGAAATAGGGGATAAAGCCCGGACAGATTTCGATGTCCACGGATGCATAAGCCGCCATGGCGCTGATGTCATAGTCCGCTCCTTCTCCGTCCATATCCCCGTCAGCATAGGCAATTTCAAAGCGGGGGGTAAACATGCCCAGCTTGCCGTAACCCTCGAGGCCGAAATAGCTGACTTGGGCGTTGTTTTGAACAGAATTATCGCTGAAGGCATAAAAGGGGCTGATGACAAAACCTTTGGCAAAGCCCGAGGGTATTTTGTATATTCCTTTCACGGAATAAAAACGCCAGTCAAGATCATCGCCATCCATAGTAGCTACGTCTATGGCGTCATAGACAATGGTATAATCCGCTTCCCATTTAAAGTTTTCACCGATGTTTCCGGTCAGCCCGATATAGGGATGATCATCACCGTAAACCAAGCCACCGGTCTTCAGGTCAAGCCACCGGGTGGTCCAGCCGGTATGAATCCGGAAAGGACCAAAATTGTAGCCGATGTCCAGTTTTTCCACGCCGAAGTCGTCACCGGACATTCCTTGATCATCAACGGCCGCATAGGTCAATCCATTCTTTTGAGCACCGCGGTCGGTGTTGTTTTTATCCAGGTTGAAATCAGCCTCCAGGATGATCATGAAGTCAAAAGAGTCGTTTCCTCCCTTCCAGCCCATCCGGAGCTCATTCCGGACGTTGTGGTCGGTCATGGCGCCGTTTTCATCAATCATAAAGTCATTTACATCACTGTCGCTGTTAAAGTTCAGGTTGGACATCCATGAAGGATAGGTCTTCAGACTGCCGAAGAACTCGACGTTAATGTCCTTGCTCTTGGGTGCCATCTTGCCCATGGTCCCGAAGGCAGTCAGGGGAACGGCAAGAAATGCTAGTAACATGGCAAATACCATCAACTTTTTCATTAAATTCTCCTCCTTAATGACATTACATTTTGGTTTAGAACCCATTACCCAATAATTTCCCTCTTTTTTTTTCGATTCATCTCCTTTCCCAGCGCAATTGAAACCTAAAACAATATGATCCTAACGCGCTGATATAATATTAAAATCATACTATAGGCAAACAAACACAAAAATTTGAATTTCGTAACAGCTAGAGTTAAAAATGTCAAGCTTTTGTTATAAAACCTTTGACTTCTCTATCATTATTTTCTAAAAAAAGTTCAAGTTAGCACCTCCTCCCCGCCCTTCTCCTTCAAGAGAGAAGGCTTCAAAAGGGATTTCCCTCCGTTATTCGAATTTTTTGGTAAGGTTATTTTTAAATTGTTTTTGGGAGGATATTCTATGAAAAATCTTTTTGTCTCTTTGTGTGTTGCAGGTCTGATTGTTTTAAGCGGCTCTCCTCTTTTTGCCGGAAGTGTTGATCATTTAAGCAATTTTAGTGCGGAATACATGAGAACGCTGAATAGAAACGCGGCTACCGATTCTGCTGATGCGGTGGTTTACAACCCTGCCGGGGTCATGGAGATGGAAAACGGAACCTACGGTAACCTCTCCCTCCAGTATACTGACAAAGATTGGAAAAATAAAGTTGATGGACAAAGCCTTTCACAGGATGAACCCTCGATTATACCCAGTCTATTCGGTCTTTATAAAAAAGATCGTTGGGCAGCCTTTGCCGCGTTTACCATTCCCAGCGGCGGCGGAGACGTGGATTTCAAAGACGGAGATGCAATGACAAGAATCGGTGGTTGGGGTATTATTAACAGCATTAACGGATTTGCCGGTGCTGATCTTTACGATACAATAAAAAATGAAAGCCTCAAAGCAGAAAAATACTATTGTGGTTTTACATTGGGCGGAGCATATAAGATTAACGATATGGTTTCTGTATCACTCGGGACACGCTATATAGATGCCTATGGTGAACTCAAAGTCAAGCTACAGGTTCAACCATCAGCCCTGGGTGTCGCGTTCGGTCAGGGTGACCGGACTGCTGCTTCGGAACTTGAGCGAAATGCTGATGGATGGTGCGGCATCATAGGACTAAATCTATCACCCACCGAGGAACTAAATATAGGGCTAAAGTATGAAAGCAGAACAAGGCTTAATTTTAAATATGATGTAAAATATGATACGCTAACCGGGGCTCCGTCAGGATTGGTTGCACAAGAGGGTATTACTGACGGCATAAAGCAAAGACGCGACCTTCCCGCCGTTTTCACCCTGGGTGTTTCCTATAAGTTTACGCCCAAAATCAGGGTTGAAACAGATTTTACATACTACTTTCAGGAGGATGCCGACTGGAACGGAGATGAGCACAATGTTGATAACGCCTATGAGGTGGGAATCGCCTTTGAATATATCTTTAACAAAAAGCTGAAGGCAAGTCTGGGGTACCTGTATAGCGATACGGGAATGGACGCCAAGTATATGACTTCATATAAGCCGGAGTTAAATACCAACTCCGTTGGCGGAGGAATTGCGTATGAGGTTGTTCCCGGCTTGATTTTAAATTTTGCTTTAGAAAATAGTTTTTACAGGGATGCCTCCTACATTGATACATCTTCGGGTACAGCCCTGGATATAGAATTTGAGAAAAACGTATTTACTGTCGCATGTGGCGTTCAGTATAAATTTAAGTAAAGTTAATAAGCGCCGGATTAAATCGGAAACTTAAAACCGTTTCAGATAATTCTTTTAAACAATTTTTCGAGATCTTTTATGCTCCAGCTGATCCAGGTGGGCCGTCCGTGGGGGCAGTTGGAGGGCTGATCGCATTGATCGAGCTGGTCCAAAAGCCCCTTAATCTGCTGGTCCGAAAGCTTCTGATTGGCCCGGATGGCCCCGTGGCAGGCCATGAGTATCAGGTACTGGTCAATGGCCTTTTCCAGGCCGGGTGTAAAACCGATCTGGGCTGTCTTTTCGACGATTTCCATCACCAGCGGTTTAACCTCTTTGTTTTCAAGCAGAGCCGGGACCGATTTTACCACAAAGGTATTTCCGCCAAAGGGTTCTATCTCCAACCCCAGTTCATTGAGATCCGGAATCAGTCCTTCAAGAATTTTTGCTTCCCGGTATCCAAGGTCAATGGTTTCAGGGATAAGAAGTCTCTGGGATGATTTTTTTGAAGAAAGCGATCGGTTTTTAAGCTGCTCAAAAAGGATACGTTCATGAGCCGCGTGTTGGTCGATCAATACCATCCGGTCCGAAGACTCGCAGAGGATATACGTATCATGGAACTGACCGATTACCTTTAAATCGCCGAACCGTTTTTTTGCCCACAGCTTCGTCTGACTGGAGGTGGGCGTGAAGCGAAGATTTTGTTTCCACGGGGATGCGGGGTGCGGGTCGGCGTGAAGCAAAGATCCCGCTTCCGCAGGGATACTGGTTACGGGTTGCTGGGTAAGGGTTGTAGGATACTGGGTTGAGATTCCTTTTTCCCGGATGTTAAAATCAGGCACGGATTCAGAGATGAAAGATTTGGCATCCATGGGTTCTGGTTCCGAAAATCTTTTTGGGCGCCATTCGGGTTGATCCGCAAGTCGCAACCTTTCTGACACAACTCCGGTAACCGCATCATGAATTTTTTTCTGCTGGGCAAACTTTACTTCGTGTTTTGTCGGATGAACATTAACATCCAGCTGGTCGCAGGGAACATGGATAAAAACGACTGCCACCGGAAACTGCCCCTTCATCAATCTTGAGCCATACCCTTGAAAAAGGGCATGTTGGATGACCCGGTTCCGGACAACCCTCTGGTTTACATATAGGTATATTCCCCGGGATGTGCTGCGCGTGATCCGGGGAGAAGAGATCCAGCCTTGAACGGTAAGAAAATCGGATGTAAATTCTATTTTATTAAGATTATTTTTGATGTCTTTACCCAGAACATCCATAACCCTGCCCACATCATCGGCCGTGGCCGAACAGTTTTTAACAACTTTGCCGTTGTGAATCAACCGGAAGTGAATATCGGGCCGTCCCAGGGCCATGCTTGAAACCGTATCTGCGATATGCCCCATTTCCGTGTTCACGGTTTTTAAAAACTTTCGCCGGGCAGGCATATTAAAAAAAAGCTGCCTGACAGCGACCATGGTTCCTAAGGGAGCCCCGACCTGGGAAACCTTTTTTATTGTGCCGCCTTCAACAACAACTTCTGTTCCTGCTTGGGAGGTCCGGTCTCTGGTTACCAGACAAAACTTGGAAACAGCGGCGATGCTCGGCAGGGCCTCACCCCTGAAACCTAACGTATTGATTGCAAACAGATCCTCGTCTTTGTAAATTTTGCTGGTGGCATAGCGTTCCGGCGCCAGTAAGGCATCATCGCGATTCATTCCGCTGCCGTTGTCGGAAACCCGGATCAGAGAACGCCCGCCTTTTTCCACTTCTATGATGATTCTTGTGCTGTTTGCATCCAGTGCATTCTCCACAAGCTCTTTGACAACGGAAGCCGGGCGCTCAACAACTTCGCCCGCAGCGATTTTGTTTGAAAGGATTTCAGGAAGTATTTTTATTTTGGACATAATGCGTGTTTATTGATAGTTATAGTGCGTCGCAAATGAATTGATACCTAAATATCTGAATTATTGTGCGTCCATCTTTATATCTGTTGTCCAAAATTCATCCTCAATTTTTCTTACTTTTTTAATAATTTTTTCGCATGTTGAAGCGGTGACTTTATTAAACCCACAATCGAGCTGCTTTATCAAGTTTTTCACGGTAAAGTCGCAATTTCTGGCTACATGATTTTTTACTACGCCCCAGCATGTTTCTATCGGTTGTAGTTCTGGATGATACGGTGGAGTTCTGAGAACCTTATGGCCAAATGATGTAGCTATTTCGTCGACTGCATAGATCTGTTCAGGGACCATTTTGATCAAAAGCTCGACCAACTCAGGCTTTAGGCAATCATCACGACAGTAAACTTTATTTTGTTCAAGCCATTTCTTGATTTTCTTCTTCGAGCTTTGTGGCGTTGGAGGGGAGTGCTCTGATAAGATATTGTGGTATGGAGCATTATCCATGATGATGAAGGACTGTTCCGGAATATTAGGAAGGAGCATTTCCGTAAACCATTTTTTAAATAATTCCCAATTCATTTGGCCGTGATAATCCCCTGTCTTTCTCGTACTCTTAAACACAAGCTTTGAACCTGGAACCCAACCAGATTTAGTTATGGCATTGATAATGATAAGACGTTCTCCTTTGCCTGTCGGCTTTTGCACCCAAGGGCCATCTTCACCGTAATACCATATAAAGTCATTGCTATGATTCTTGTTTACATACGACTCATCAAGATAAACTTCCGGGCGAATTGTATCAATGCCTTTCCCGGGAACTCGATTGCTCCTCATTTCGCGCAAATAACGCTGCCTGGCGGCAATCACATGATCCTTCTCTTTTAAGTGTTGGGATCTTATTCCCTGTCCAAATTCAAATCCCCACCTATTAAGCGTTCTGGCTAATGTTGCTTTGTTAAATGTTTGGTCAGGATATTCTTCCTCTAAGAAGTTTTTAATAACTGCAAGCGTTATATGCTCTCCTTTTTTGTTTGCAGTTCGAATATATGACCGAGTAGATTCTTGATACGACACGCTAACAGCATAAATAGGGCGCCCACGTAATTTTGTAGGTTTATCGAGCAGACCAGGATCACGATTATAGTCGGCCATAATGCGTTTGACTGTTGCTATACCAATACCAAGAGCATCTGAAGTACGCTTCACACTTGGTTCTGCAGGTGTCAGTTTGTTTCGATCAAAATACTGCTTAGCAGAGACAGTAAGCTTCTTTATTTCGGGGCTTAGTGGCTTGCCACGACATGATACCATGATCTATCCATTTTTCTGTTTGAATGAATTGAAATTATGAACAGAATATCATGGATTAACCCCTTTGTCAAGTATCAATTCATTTGCGACGAACTATAGTGTCCATCCATAAATACAATTGGGACACAAATTAAGTTTCCAATTCAGAAATGAGCAGTTTTTCGCAAGGTCAAGGAAATCAAGGAATTACGCGGAGGCGTACACGTAGTACGCCGCACAAGTGATTCCGCAGATTGACGCAGAGATTGCGGAAAAGGGCCATTTCTGGATGGAAACTAGTTACTTTTCTTGTTCTTGCAGGGTGCGGAGTAAAAAATCCGCATCCACGGGCGACAGGTTGAATTTCAGGCATGCCTCCTCGATGAGCGCCTTTAATTCCTTTTCCTTGTTGAACTTGCATTCTTCGGAAACCCACTTGACGGCTTTCCTCAAATCTTCTCCTTTTGGTTGAATACTCATTACTGAACCCCCTCTAATAAGAAATCAATATAATTTTTTTACCACCAAGAACACGAAGTGCACGAAGAATTTATAAAACCATTCGCTTAATTCCGTCCTTCATATATTTAACGTTAAAATTCATCAATAATCCGATTTTTATACCTGACAATTTCATATATGTTAGTAGTTGAGCTTGATGGATTGGTAACACATTTTCTACACTTTTCAACTCAACAATTAAGCTATTGGCAACAAGTAGATCAATCCGATAACCACAATCAAGCTTTATACCTTTGTATTCAACAGGAAGAGGGTATTGTAACTTGAATGGCATGCCTTCAATTTTCAACTCATGGGCAAGACACTGTTCATAGGTTGATTCAAGCAATCCGGGTCCTAAATTGCGGTGCACCTCAATTGTACACCCAATAACTTTATTTGACAATTCATCAAATTCCAATCTTCGTGCCCCTTCGTGTTCTTCGTGGTTAAATCATCTTTTATAGATTTGGTTTTTTCTTGTGAAAATCGGTGGCCTGCTCGAAATTGTAGGAAACTTTAAACAGTTTTCCCTCCTCGAAATGTTTTGCCATCATTTGAAGCCCGATGGGAAGTCCTTTTGATGAAAACCCGCAAGGAATGGACATTCCCGGTATTCCGGCAAGGTTTGCTGAAAGGGTAAAGACGTCGGATAAATACATGGTCAACGGATCATCGACCATTTCCCCTATTTTAAAGGCCGGGGTGGGCGCCACCGGGGACAGGATTACATCACAGCTTTCAAATGCATTTTTAAAATCCTCAATGATCAAGGTTCGAACCTGGGATGCCTTGCCGTAGTATGCATCATAATACCCTGCGGAAAGCGAGTATGTGCCCAGAATAATACGCCGTTGAACTTCCGGGCCGAACCCCCTGGAACGAGTGCTTTTGTACATTTCCATCAGACTTTTCTTATTCTTGTCCCGGTAACCATACTTAACCCCGTCGTACCGGGCAAGATTGGAACTTGCTTCTGAAGGTGCAATCACATAATAGGCAGCCACTGCATGTTCCGTGTGAGGCAAAGAGACTTCAACACACCCGGCCCCCATAGCTTGAATTTTTTCAACGGCATGTTTAACCGCATGGGAGACATCGGGATCCAAACCTTTGGCGGCACTGTATTCCTTTGGGATGCCGACAACCATCCCTTTTAAATCGTCCTCAAGAAAAGAGGTATAATCCGGCACATCTTCAGGCACTGATGTGGAATCGGCGGAATCGTATCCGGAAATAACATTCATTAACATGGCGCAATCGGTGACATCCTTGGTCAGCGGACCGATCTGATCTAAAGAGGAGGCAAATGCGACCAGTCCGAATCGGGAAACCCTGCCGTATGTAGGTTTCATCCCCACAACACCGCAGTGTGACGCGGGTTGACGGATCGACCCGCCGGTATCCGATCCCAATGATCCGATACACATATCCGCGGCGACCGCCGCTGCGGAGCCTCCGCTTGACCCGCCGGGGATACGCGTCAGGTCCCAGGGGTTGTGGGTAAGTTTTATGGCGGAATGTTCGTTGGATGAGCCCATGGCAAATTCATCCATATTGGCTTTGCCGACAATTACAGCACCTTGTGTTTTCAGCTTTTTTACTACGGTAGCATCGTAAGGCGGAACGAAATTTTCGAGAATCCTGGAAGCACAGGTCGTACGCAGGCCCTTTGTGCACATAAGATCCTTGATTGCCAGAGGAATACCGGTCAAGGGCAAAATGTTGCCCCGGGAAATTTCTTTATCGGCAATCTTGGCCTGGGCCAAGGCCATTTCACTGTCCAAGGTGATATATGCACCCACGTGCTCCTCCACAGCGTCGATACGATCAAGGACCGCCCGGGTCAGTTCCTGAGAAGATATTTCTTTTTTCTTTAAAAGCATGTGGGCTTTTTTTATCGTAAGTTCATACAGTTTCATACTTGTTGTTCCTTTTTACGAGTTAATCACTTTTGGAACGATAAAATTTCCATCCTCTTTTTTAGGGGCATTGGAAAGTGCCGAATCAGAGTCAACACTTTGTTTTTCATCATCTTCCCGAAAGGCGTTGGTCAAGAAAATGGCATGAGAGGTCGGCGTCACACCTTGGGTGTCAACGGATTTTAATGTATCGACATATTCCAATATGGTTCCAATTTGTCCGGCAAACTTGTCTATAAGCACCTTGTCAACATCGAGACGGGCAAGGTTTGCCACATAAAGGACTTCCTCTTTTGTTATTTTCATAATATCTCCTAAAGCTGGACAAGTGACTAAAGTGAACTAAAGTTTGAAGTGCCTAAAGTTAATTAAGGCGTCGCTTTGCTCCATATTTATAAACAAAATGACAGAATTCCATAATTTTAGCTCACTTTAGCTCACTTTAGCTCACTTCTAACTTTTTTTAAGAAACTATCGCGGAACGATGTTTGCTTTTATGTTTTCTTTTTCCAGCCGGTTGAGCATGATGTCGGCATCGGCTCTGTTTTTGAAAGACCCTATCCTTATCCTATAGAAGATGCCCTTGCCTGGAATTTTTCCCATGCTCCTGTACGCGGGGTATCCTCTTTTTTTAAACTCTGCCACCATGTTATCGGCAATTTTTGAATCTTTTAATGCGGCCACCTGAATCGTAAAATTTTTATTTTCTTTGACCGATTTTTTAATAGTGGCGGTTTTCTTTTTTCGGGTTGAGGCCTTTCTGGATACCAACGTTTTTTTTGTTTTAGAAACGGTATGTTCACCCAAAGGCTTTGGTTTTTTTTTGGGTATATCCGCTTTTAACCGCTCTTCACCCCCGGTATGTTTCAAGGCCTCGGGAAATCCCAGTGGGGTTATATTATCCGCTGAAAGTGAATCCAGGTTATATCGTTTGACTTCCTTCTTCATAAGATCTTCCCTTAAAGCGACCAATTCGTTTTCGAGCTTTTCGATATCAAACCGTACAGGGGCGGTTCCTCTTCCCACGAAGATCCCCAGGACAAACATCCATGCACATGCAAAAAAGGTCACGCAAATCCACAGGGTCAACCCTTTGCGAGTCCACGGAGTCGAGGATTTCTTTTTGTTAGGCGAAGTCTTTTCTTTTTTTTCCATTAGTTGTTAACGTTCAGCCACAAAGGCACGAAGACACCAAAAATTTAAGATAGTTCGCTTTGCTCACAATTGGAATGTTGGAATATTGGAACACTGGAATAATGGGTGTTGGGCCTCCGGCTCGGAGAGTCTACGGCTCAGAGAGAAAATGGAAAGTTGGGTTATTGTAAAACTCCTCTTAACGGGAATTAAATAGTGGAATGTCATCTTCTTTAAATCATTATTCCAATATTCCATCATTCCAATATTCCATGTCCGAATTTAAAATATAAGCCTAACATATACTATTATTTGCAATAAATTGTAGAAGTTCCGAGACATATAATTACATCCTATCAGGGGCGGACACACCCAACAGGGTTAATCCATTCCGTATGACTTTTTGAACCGCCAGTACCATATAGAGCCGGCCCCGGGACAATAGAGGATCATCGGACAGGACTCTGTGCTTATTGTAATAGGCATGAAAACAAGCCGCAAGGTCCATGAGATAAAATGTTATGCGATGAGGTTCCATGAATTTTGCACTGTTTTTTAAAACATCCGGATAGCGGGCCATGGTTTTCAGAAGCTTGATTTCCTCGGGTTCTTTAAGCATTGCCATGGCCTTTTGGTCCCCGGTGATATGGTCTAAACCCCTTTCTCGTCCCTTGCGGGCAATACTCGATATCCGGGCATGCACGTATTGAACGTAAAAAACCGGGTTGTCGTTGGTCTTTTTCTTTGCCAGCTCCAGGTCGAAATCGAGCGGGCTGTCATAATGCCGGGTTAAAAAAATAAATCTTGCGGCATCTTTTCCGACTTCTTTAAGCACATCACTGAGGGTAACAAATTCACCGGCCCGGGTGGACATGGCAACAGGCTCGCCCCCACGCAGAAGATTGACAAGCTGAATGAGTATGACCTTGAATCGATTTCTATTAAAACCAGATGCTTGGATAGCACCCGCTACCCGCGAAATATATCCGTGATGGTCAGCACCCCAGACATCTATCACCCGTTCAAACCCTCGTTCAAACTTATCCATGTGATATGCGATATCAGACGCAAAATAGGTGGTCTGGCCGTTTTTGCGAACCACTACGCGATCTTTTTCATCTCCGAACTCTTGGGTTTTAAACCATAAGGCGCCGTCTTTTTCATATATAATGTTTTTATCTCGAAAATGGTCTATAACAGCTCCCACCTTACCGGAATCGTAAAGGCTCTGTTCACTGAACCAGTTGTCAAACTCGATTCCGAAGTTCGTAAGATCCTGACGGATCTGTGCAATAATGCGTTCAGCCGCAAACTGCGCACAGTATGAAATCGACGTTTCTTCATCCGGGTCCAGAAGTGTTTTTCCCTTGCTATCGCTTATTTCTTTCGCAAAATCGATAATATAGTCGCCCTGATAATTCTCTTCCGAAAACTGAATTCTTCTTCCCAGCAACTCCTTATATCGAAGAAAAACAGATCTGCCCAACGTATCTATCTGACGGCCCGAATCGTTGATATAATATTCCTTTTGAACATCATACCCGCAACACCGTAAGATGTTCGCCAAGCTGTCGCCAACAGCAGCTCCCCGGCCGTGCCCCACATGCAAAGGCCCTGTTGGATTGGAGCTTACAAATTCCACCTGGATTTTTTCACCATCGCCCATATCCGAAGCGCCATAACGGATATCTTCTTTATGGATTTTGTTTAACACCGGATACCAGGACCATATGTTTACAAAAAAATTAATAAAGCCGGGACCGGCGATTTCTGTTTTTGCCAAAATATTGTCCGGATCTGTGACATGTTTTAAAATCGATTCTGCAATCTTCCTCGGGGGCATCTTCTGGACAGATGCCGTGACCATTGCAAGGTTTGTTGAAAAATCGCCGTGCGATTCTATCTTGGGCACCTCGACTTCAATATCTGGAAACGCTTTTGAAGGCAAATCACCTTTTTCATATGCACGGGTTGCCGCGTTACGGATCAGGTTTATTAATTTTTGTTTCATTTAATTTATGTGTTCACTTGTTATTGTTTTGGTAACACCCTAAATGATCGTAAATAAATTGGTAAAAGATTATATGTGATTAATTTGTCAACTATTTTGCAAATTCAACTGTATTTTTATAAATATTATGGCTTGATGGAAATCGATTTATTTCAAGGAATTAAACTATTGCTTGTTTTAATAGTGACGGTCTCGTAAAAAGTCCAACTTCTGCGTTGTGTTGCATTTCGCAATCATTCAACGTACGAAAAGTACGCCTCATGATTACAAAATTTGCACGCCTTGAATTTGAACTTTTTACGAAACCGCCAAATCGGACTTTTTACGAGTTCATCAATAGTGCTTCTTCACAAAAATTGCAATTCATAAAGACTTTTTATTTCCAAGTCAAGTGACTTTGCAGGCAATATCAGGGCAAACGCATTTGAATCCCAATACCCAGGAGAACGCTCCACGCTGTCGCTACGGGTGTAAATCAAGACGGTTGTTTGCTGGGGTGGTGAAAATCGCCGTGTATACAGATGGAATTTTAATCCCATTTTTGTTCCATATCTTAAGGTTTCAGGTGTTAGGTGTCAGGAATGATGAACAGAGGCGCTGGCACCTGACACCTGAAACCTGAAACCTGACACCAGGCATACGGGAAGGAATAAATATGGGATATTTTTTAAAGCCATATTATGGGCAATTTTAAGCACCCCAGTTGTTTGCTAAGATTGCCATGGCTATTTGGTGTCAGGTGTCAGGAAACATGTTCAGTAGTAATGGGATAGCCCTGAGGGAACGATTCATTTTTTTCGGCAAGTTGGGCAGGAGCGCTGTTTGAGGAGCGCCTGGATTGGCTTCCTAACTCGTATTTTTCTTCTTGGGGTTACTTGTACGTCAAGTCACAGACATCGATGGGTAATCCACACAACTTTTTATAGACCTCAAGATCCTCCACGTCCATAAAATTTCTATGGGTCACCTGGTTTCCCCCTTAATCCTTAACCCTGACACCTGAAACCTGAAAAAAGCTTCGGAGCCACAGTTTGTCAATAGAAAGGCATCAGCGTTTATCAACGGTCTTGATTTCCACCCTGTCGTTACGCTGCACCGAAATAAAATGCGTATACCCCTGAAGGCGATATTTTTTTGCCGTGCTTGAAGCCTCTGATATTTTATGAAATAATTATTTGCATGAAATAGGTTGTTAAATTAGGATGAAGAACACAGGAGGGTAAAATGCTGGTAAAAAACTGGATGAGTAAAAAGGTAATAACCGTGGGTCCCGACGAATCAATGCAAGATGCTATTTATATATTGCAGGAACAAAATATCAAAATATTGCCGGTCATGGATAAAAAAAAGATTGTAGGAATTATCACTGACAGGGATCTGAAAAAAGCTTCCCCTTCTGATGCGACAACACTGGATATGCATGAGCTTTTGTTCCTTATATCCAAGATAAAAGTAAGGGATTTAATGAAAAAACAGGTATATATCGCCAACCCGGACGATACGGTCGAAGAGGCTGCAGCCGTGCTTCTGGAAAAAAAGATTTCAGGCGTCCCGGTAGTCGATGAAAATAACCGGTTGCTCGGAATTATCACACGCAGTGATATTTTTAGGGTACTCATTTCCCTGACCGGAATGGGGAAAAAAGGGGTACAGTTTGCCATACGCATCAAAGACATGCCCGGTCCAATTAATGAAGTCAGGGAACTCATCCACGAGTATGGGGCCCGTACCGCCAGTATACTCAGTTCATGGGATAATGCACCTCCGGATTATCTGAATATTTACTTCCGGGTTTACCGGATCGACCGGCAAAAACTGCCGTTGCTTTTAGACAAGATTAAAGAAAAGGGGACGTTGCTTTATATGGTAGACCACAGGGAAGATAAACGAACCGTCTACGAGTTATAGTTATAAAATCGCTTCGCGATTTTATACAACGCGGCTATGCCGCTTAAAAAAATGGTATCATTTTATCTTTATGAAACAACGATAATTTTTTCAAAGGGCTAAACTGATACAAAAAAGGAAATTCCTATATAATCAGGTTAAAATTTTATTGACACCATCTATTTTATAATATAATTATTTTTGGAAAAATAGCAGTCAGAAGGCTGCGGCAAAAATTATTTCATAAAAAAACACATAAAACCATGAAGGTATGGGTATCATGAAGATGCCATAAGTTCGTGGTTTTTTTTTGCGAAAAAGGAGGTTTTCATGAAAAAAGGCATGATTTTTACGGTTATTATTGCAGCGATCTTCATACTGGCAGGGCAGGCTTCTGCACATTTCGGCATGGTGATTCCTTCGGACAGTATGGTTATGCAGGGCGAGAACAAGGATGTGAAGGTGACGCTCTCATTTTCTCACCCATTTGAGGGGCATGGAATGGAATTGGTAACGCCGGTTGCTTTCGGGGTTATGGCAAACGGCAAGAAACAGAATTTGCTCGACAATCTAAAAAAGACGACCATTATGGGGCATACGGCTTGGGAATTGGGTTACTCTGTAAAAAGACCGGGTGTGTACATGTTCTACATGGAGCCCAAACCCTACTGGGAACCGGCAGAGGATTGTTTTATCGTGCATTATACAAAGACGGTGGTTACGGCATTCGGCGACGATGAAGGCTGGGATGAAGAAATCGGGCTGAAAACCGAGATCGTTCCCCTGTCAAAGCCATTCGGTCTTTATACCGGAAACGTTTTCCAGGGGATTGTCAAACTGGACGGAAAGCCGGTCCCATATGCCGAGGTGGAGGTGGAATACTATAACAAAGATGGAAAGGCCCAAGCACCCACAGATTACATGGTCACCCAGACCATCAAGGCCGATAAAAACGGAGTATTTACCTATGCAGTGCCAAAGTCCGGATGGTGGGGATTTGCGGCCTTGAACACTGCCGATGAAAAACTGAAGTATAAGGGTGAGGAAAAGGACATAGAAATCGGCGCGGTAATCTGGGTTGAGTTGCATGACTGGAAGGAAAAGTAAACATTTTAGTAACCGTTCACGGGTTCAATGGTTCAGGGTTCAAAGTTCAAATGTTAAGTTAGTTGAAATTTTTGATTTTGAATTCAATTCAAAATTCATTCGGTTCTTAGGATTCGCCGAGCCAAGGCCAACGTATTTGAATCCCAATACAGGGAGAACGCTCCACGCTGTCGCTACGCTGCACCGAAATCAAATGCGTTTACCCTGTTCGCTGAGCGAAATTTCATAGAGATTAAAAGCGAAAATATGACAAAATTGAAGGAGGAGAACAGTTATGAAAAAGGGGTTGATGGGTATTTTATTAGCATTTATCACAGTCTTCTTAATAATGCCGGGAGTTTGCTTTTGCCAGGAAATGTCCAACCGCGAACTCATGCAAGAGCTAAAAGCACTTAAAGAGAAAATCAGAATTCTCGAAGAGAAACTGGTTAACCAGGAAAAAATGTCAACAGAAGAAATTTCCAAAGAGGCTCCCACCGGTCTTGAAGGTAAAGGCCTGCCGGAACGGGTCCGTCGAATTGAAGAAAAAATGGAACAAAAACAAGAGGGTGTACTGGCAAAATGGGCGGATAAAATAACCCTGAGCGGAGTCATCGAGGCGGAAGCTTATTATGAAGATTATGACTATGACGATCCTGCGGAAAATGATGAGGATTCGAGTGATATTACCCTGGCCACAGTGGAATTAGGGGTTGATGTGGACATTATAAAACATGTCAAAGGGCATGTGCTTTTTTTATGGGAAGAGGATGATACCGAGCCCGTGGACGTGGATGAGGGGTTTATCACCCTGGATGGAGAGGATGTGGTGCCCCTTTATCTTAATGTGGGCAAGCTCTATGTTCCCTTCGGCAATTTTGAAAGCCATTTTATCAGCGATCCTTTAACGTTAGAGCTTGGGGAGACCCGGGAGAGCGCACTAACTGTGGGATGTGTGAGTGAATGGATGGACGTTTCCGTAAGTGCCTTTAACGGGGACATCGATGAAATCGGAGAAGATAACCATATAGAGAGCTATGTTGCCGGTGTTTCATTTTCCGTTCCCCGGGAACTCATTTCGAATTTCGGCATTGCCGGCGGGGTATCTTACATCAGCAACATTGCGGATAGCGACGGCCTTGAGGGAGAGACTCCCGGGGAGATTAAAGACTATGTGGGTGGATTCAACGCCTTTGTAAGCATATCTTTTATGGATAAATTCTTCCTTGAGTGTGAATATCTCGGGGCCCTTGATGAATTTGAAGCCGGAGAATTGTCATTTGACGGGGGAAAGAAATTTCAGCCCGAGACATGGAATTTCGAATTGGCGTATGCGGCAACGGATCGGCTCGAAGTTGCCGTCAAGTATGAGGGCGGGGACGACCTCGGTGATTTTCTTCCCGAAGATCAGTATGGCGCGGCAGTCACCTATGGCCTGTTTGAGAATACATCCCTGTCTCTCGAATATCTCCATGGAGAATTCGAAAATGATGATGAAAGGGATCTATTGACCACACAGCTTGCAGTTGAGTTTTAACTAATTTACCTAATTTACAACACCGGTGTCTTGGCGTATTTGCGCCGGGTCACCGGTTATAATGATTCAAGATTTGTCGAAAGCGTTCACGGGTTCAAAGGTTCAGGGGTTCAAGGTTCCATTCTTGTCCCCGGACTGCATTTGGGATGCGTACTTACGAGAAAAGCGTCAGTTTCGTCAGTCCTAATCTAAAATTTATAGCTAAATTGGCAATTACTTGGAAAAATGAAAATTTGTAACGAGGACTTCGGATTTTCAATGCCTTTTCGTCCTTAACCCTGAACGTTGAACCCTGAACCTGTGAACGGTTACGATTTGTGCTTATGAGGTGTCTTGCCGGATTTATGGATATGAATATGGGAGTGGGGCGCCATGGCCTCATCAGAGGAAATCTTTCCCTTTGACATGGCATATATCCTATCCGTGGTTTTTGATAGGAAGTCAAAGTTGTGAGAGATAAAAATGTAAGATAGCTCTAATTTTCTTAAAATATATGTTATTTTCTCTTCTGTTTCTTCATCCAGTCCATTGGTAGGTTCGTCAAGGAGAAGGACCTCCGGGTCCATGGCGAGGACCGTGGCCAGAGAGACCAGCCTTTTTTCACCCCCTGAAAGTTTGTAGGTTATCCTGTCCTCAAACCCGGAAAGATCAAGCCTGTCAAGTGTCTCCAAGGCAATGTCCTTTGCCTCTTCCGGCGATTTTCCCAGGTTTAGCGGACCAAAGGCTACATCTTCGAGGACCGTGGGACTGAATAATTGGTCATCAGGGTCTTGAAAAAGGAGTCCTATCCTTTTTCTGGCCTCCCTAAAATCTTTTTCCTTTTTTGCTTGCCTGCCGAAAAGTTCAACGGTGCCCGAATAGGGTTTTAATAGACCCAGGATAATATGAAAAAGCGTGGTCTTGCCGCTTCCGTTCGGCCCCACAAGGCCGATCCGGTCCCCTCGATGCAGATGAAAACTCAGGTTATCCAGTACGAGATTATCTGCTGAAAATGAAAATGATAACCCTGTTAAATTAATGATCAGGTTGTTATGACCCATTGCAAAACCGCCAATCCTGTAATTGCAGCCGACATCAGAGACAGACAGAAGATATCTTCCATTTTGAGGGAAAATTGTGTTAATGAATGATACTTCTTGTTAAATCCTCTGCAACGCATAGCCTTGTGTATTCTTTCCGCCCGGTCATAACTTCTGACCAGAAGCATTCCCACAAGGTAGGCATAACTCTTGTAGGTGTGCATATTTGTTCGAGGGACAAAACCGCGTACCCTCATCGCGTTTGTCAGCTTGCGATACTCCTTATAAATTACATGGATATAGCGGAAAGTAAACAAAAAAAGGTGTGTTATTTTATTTGGAAAATGGAGTTGCCCCATGGCATGGCCCAATGAAAAAATCGGTGTTGTGGACAAAAGAGCAATCATGGTTAAAAGGATAGCATTGCTCTTGACAGTAATTTGACCCGCAAGCAATATTCCTTCTTTGGTTGCGATAAACGGCCCTATGGCAAACAATCCCCGGCCTTTGTATGTAAACGGAAGAACAAACCAGAGAAAAAGGATTAATCCATTGACCAATAACAACCTGTAGAAGACTTTTTTTATTGGAAGTTTGGCACTGGCCACAAGAAATAGCGATATGGCCAGTGCTGGAAGCAGTGCTAAAAATCTGCTTGAGATGGCAACAATCACAGAAAAAAGTGCAACTACGATAATTTTAACCCTTGGATCCAGGCCATGAATAATGGAGTTGCCCGTAGAAAATGGTTCTTCAATCATCTTGAATTTCTAAACCTCAACCCGGACAAGCCGGAAAAAATGCCACAAAGGCACGAAGACACAAAGGAAAACTATTTTATTTAAATTCATCTTCGTGACTTCGTGTCTTAGTGGCGAAAATATTTTGCCATAAAAAGCACAAAATTCACGGTTAAGAAACTATCGTTTTTTCCCTCTGTTCATAAAATATAGTGCGACTCCCATGAGTCCAAAGATATACCCTATGCCCCCGATTATTTCAGTGAGAGAGGGCTTTGTATTCTTGGATTCGGTTATCATCCTGACAATGGGCCTGAGTTTTTTATCCAGGGAATCCTCAACAATCTTCCGGACCTCTTCTTTGCTTAACCTGACAGTTGTCAGTCCGGAGGTTTCATCAGCACTTTTTTTCTCCACTATATCGCCTGATTCGCGAATCTCTGATTCCGGGACCGTCCACTCTGCTTTATGGCCCATAGCGGCATTAAGGACGATTCTCAAATCGGTTACTTTGGGTATTTTAAAAGAAAATTTCCCTTTGTTATCGGTCTTTCCTTCCAAAAGTTTTTTGCCGTTTTTATCAAATATTACAACCGGGGCATTAATGGCCTTTTTTCCTCCGCTAAATTTACTTTCAGTGAAAACAGTGTCTCCCTCAACCCAGGCAAAAATCATGACCTTATGGGCCATGGCAGAGCCATGGCTCCCTATTAAAATGATAGCGGTTAAAAAAAGAATAATAAGGGAAACCCGGATATCATGACCTTTTTTCATAGACACCTCCCAGAATCTCGGGTTTTACTTTTTTTAAAAATGCCACACAAAACAGCGTAATGATTCCTTCAATTATCATTACGGGCAGATGAGCCAATAAAATTAGTTTGGCCGCTGATATAAATGATTCCCCTGTAAACAACAAAGCACCTGCCACAAGAATGCCCGAAAAAAGAACAGAGAAAAATCCACAGGCAAAGGCGGCGGCTAAACTCAAAAGCCTGTTTTTTCCTTTTATAAGTCTGCCGAAAACATAGTAACCGATTAAACCGGGCAGGGCCATGATTACCGTATTAACGCCAAGCACAGTGATCCCACCGAACTGGAAGAGAATTGCCTGAAGCGCCAAAGCCACCAGAATTGAAGGAAAACAGAGCCAGCCCAAAAGGAGTCCGTTTATCCCATTAAGGACGAGGTGGACACTGGATGGACCCATTGGAACGTGGATCAAAGAGGCGACAAAAAAAGCGGCAGACAGGACCGCCGCCTCCGGAATCTTTTCGTAGTCCATTTTTTTCAGACCCACTGAGATCCCGGTTACCGCCAGGGCCGCACCCGTGACAAGCACCGGTGCGGATAATACTCCCTCGGATATATGCATTTTTTCACCCATAAACAAAAAAGCCGGGAATGCCTGCCGGATTTCAATCCATTTGAGCCTTCCTGGCTTTTTTAATTTTTACAGTTAATTTTAAAAAGAGGTGTTACGCTAAAAACGCAATTTCTTATTACGCAATGTTGAAATAGCCTTTATAATAGTCAGTGGGGAAATGTCAAGAAAAAAAGGGGTTCACCCTGTGGATGAACCCCTCTGAAAAACTGTCAAAGACAGTTTATGCTAATCCTGCAATTTCTTCTTTGATGGTTACGCCGATTTTGAACAGGGCGGTTAAAATCAGGAAACCTATGGCCCATATCCCGATGGCAATAAGAACTTCAGGTACTGTGGGGATATATTCATTCACATGATGCAACGGGTTGGGTACAAACCCGCCGGATATCATTCCCAGGCCCTTGTCTATCCAGGTGCTGACAAACACGGTGATGCAGGCTGCAACCAGAACGGTCTCGTTTTTGCGGGTTACCGGATTGACCAGCAGAATAATTGACACCACCATCAGTATCATGGAAGCCCACATCCAGGGCACTAAAACACCTTTTCCGTGCAATCCCACAAACAGGTACGTTAGATGGTCCATATGTTCCGGTATCTGGCTGTAAAATACCACAAAAACTTCACATAAAAAGAAGAATACATTAACGCTGATGGCATATGCCACGACTTTTGCAAGTGACTGGATCTGCTCCTTGCCCGGATCAAACTTGGTAAATTTTCTGACGATCATGCACAAGAGGATTAAAAGTGCCGGCCCTGCGGCAAACGCCGAAGAAAGAAATCGGGGCGCCAAAATGGCAGTCAGCCAGAACCCCCTGCCCGGAAGACCGCAGTAAAGAAATGCCGTTACAGTATGGATACTGACGGCCCATGGTATGGAAATATAGGACAACACCTTTAACCAGTGTGCAGGAGCAACATTGTTGCGCTCTGATTCCAGTACTTTCCAAGAGATAACAATGTTTAAAAAAAGGTATCCGTTTAACACGATCATATCCCAGAAAAGAATGGAATTGGGTGTGGGGTGTAAAAGGACATTCATGACCCGTATGGGCTGGCCCAGATCCACGAAAATAAACAGGATACACATGGTCACCGAAGCCACCGCCAGAAATTCTCCCAAAATGGTAATCTTGCCGAATGCTTTATAATTATGCAGATAATAGGGGAGAACCACCATTACCGCCGATGCAGCCACACCGACAAGGAAAGTGAACTGGGCGATATAAAATCCCCAGGATACGTCCCGGCTCATGCCCGTAATTCCCAGGCCGAAACGAAACTGCCACAGATAGCAGACAAAACCAACACTGATAACGGCGAGTAGTGCTGCCATCCATCCATAGTATCTCTTACTTCCTGTTAACGCCTTCTCAAGCATATCCACCTCATATAATATAAAATACTGATGGCCCAGCACCCAGGGCCGGTTTACGACGAATCGCGTAATTGGTTTTTAAAAGTTTTCTGACTTCCGATTCAGGATCATCCAGATCGCCGAAGGTCAGCACACCGTTGGACGCCTCTACACAGGCCGGCAATTTTCCGACCGCCAGTCTTTCCGCACAAAAATTACATTTCTCAACAACCCCTTTTGTTCGGGTGGGAAATTCGGGGTTGGTCTCCTTAATAAAGGGGCGCGGATCCCTGAAATTGAAACTTCTGGATCCATAGGGGCAGGCGGCCATGCAGAATCTGCAGCCGATGCATCGATGAAAATCCATGAGCACAATTCCGTCTTCGCGTTTAAACGTTGCCTTTGTGGGACAAACCCGAACGCAGGCAGCATTTTCACAATGATTGCAAAGTGTTAAAAAAGGTAAATGCTTGACCCTTTCATCTGCAAATTCATATTCCTGGGTTGAAAATCCATGTTGAAACTCTTCCGCCCAGATCCATTTGATCTCATGATTTTTATTTTCAAGATCAGGAACATTATGGATTTTATGGCAAGCCTCAATTATGGGCTTGAGGTCTTCTTCGGATTCGATTTTACGGGTGTCAACAACCATGGCCCATCTTTTGGCGGTCAGGGCGTCTTTGCCTTTCTTGATTTCAGGCGTGGATGTTGCCTCATGTTCACCGGACGAGGCCAGTACGTCCAGTACCGGCTTGGCCCCTAAACCGAGCGCTGAAACACCGGCTATTTTCAAAAATTTTCTTCTGCTGCTTTTCATCACTTGGTCTCCTTTGGATCGATGTGGCACTCCCAGCAGTAAGGGCTTACCGAAGCATAATCGTGGCATTTGTCACAAAATTCAGCCTTTTCCGTGTGACAATCCAAACAGGTATTGGTAAGGCTCATATTAAATTCTTTCCCACTGCTGTTTACATAAATCCTTTTGGCGTCTCGTACAACCGTATCCCTCCATTCATTAAGAATCTGCATATGTTCCACCTTCATGAATGCTTTGGGCCTGACACACTCTTTGGCGGCTTTGGCTTTGTCAGCAATTTTGGGTTCGGGTGCCGGAGCGGCATTTCCAAAGTTGAACCAGAAAGGAAACGTTATCACTACTACAAAGATGCAAAGACCTATAATAACCATTCCTTTATCATATATCTTTTTATTATTCGTCATCCTCATCCTCCATTCCCGGCAACGGTTCATTGCGCAGATCTACCGTTCGCTTTTTTTCTCCGGGCAAAATCAGGGCATTGGCCACCAGCTCGTGAACACCGCAGTTATCCACTTCCGGAAGCCAGTACTCCAATGCCGTGGGAAACGCCGCTCTGTCAATGGCGCAGACACACGACAGCATATTCACACCATGTTTTTCGTGAACATATTTGACCGCATTGAGTCTGGGCAGAGCGCCCTGCATCCTCAGCTCCATGTTTTCTCCGGCATTCAGACCCGCCCCGCTGCCGCAACAAAACGTCTGTTCCCGGATGGTGTTAGCCGGCATTTCATAAAAATGATTACATACGTTTTTGATGACATAACGAGGTTCTTCCAGCAGTCCCATGCCCCTTGCAGGGTTGCATGAGTCATGAAAAGTGACCTTCAAATGGTCGTTTCTGGAGGGATCCAGATCAAGCTTTCCGTGCTTGATAAGGTCGGCGACAAACTCACAAATATGAACCATTTTCGTGGATCTGGCGTTTTCGAATTTGGTGCCGGTAATGGGATTAACCGGTTCTTCCAGAAAATCGGCGGGACCGTTCATGGTATCCATGTACTGGTGAACCACCCGCCACATGTGACCGCACTCTCCCCCCAGAATCCATTTCACGCCCAGTCGTTTGGCTTCCGCATACATTTTGGCATTCAGCCGCTTCATCATTTCATGTGAGGTAAAAAAACCAAAGTTTCCGCCCTCGGAAGCGTAAGTGCTCCAGGTGATTTCAAGACCATATTTTTCCTGTAAAAAGTGAAAAAGCATCATATATCCCATGCAGGTAAACGTTCCGGGGTCGGCAAAAACATCACCGGACGGGGTAATAAAAAGAATATCGGCCTTCTTTTTCATGAAATGGGGTTTAACCCGGATTCCGCAAACCTCTTCGATTTCATCGGTAAAGAAATCCATCATATCCTTGTAGGCATGGGGCTGAATTCCAAGATGATTTCCTGTTCTGTAACAAAATGCCACCGGGGCTGCAACCCAGTCGATATTCAGACCAATGAGATTTAATAATTCCCGGCCGAAAATGGTAATTTCTGCCGTGTCAATGCCGTAAGGGCAGAAAACCGAGCAGCGACGGCATTCCGTACATTGAAAAAAGTAATACCACCATTCTTTTAAGACATCCAGAGTCAGTTCTCTGGCACCGTAAGCTTTTTTGGCTTTCTTTCCGAATAATCCGAGAATTTTACCGGCGGTGGTGAAATCGTTTCTATAGACCGAACGAAGCAATTCGGCCCGCACAACCGGCATGTTTTTGGGATCGCCGGACCCGATAAAAAAATGGCATTTGTCAGCACAGGCGCCGCAACGCACACAAATGTCCATAAAGATTTTCACGGAACGAAATCTGTCGAGCCGCTCCTTGAAGCCTTTGTGAAGTATTTCCTGCCAGTTTTCGGGAAGCTGCCAGTCTTCATCAAAGCAACTCCAATCTCTTGGATTGGGGAAACCTACATATTCAAGACGATCAGGCTTAGCCGCATGGCATGCAATCCCTCTCCTGATTTCGACAGGGGTGTCCATCCATCCCGTAGGGGAAGGTTTATGGTCTATTTTTGATAAAAATTCATCCGGATTTGGAAGTTCTTTCATTACTTACTCCTTTTCCTCTGGTTCCTTTGCTTCCTCCGGCGTTTTCGCCGCTAACGGTTTTACCACGGGCAATCCTACTCCGACCATCTTTTCCCTGAACTCGTCTTCATACTGTTCATATGTGTGAACTTCGACAGGGTAATTCCATGGATTGATATGTCTTTTAAAACGGTTGTTGTTGACCATATTTCGGGTGGGGCTCATAAAAATTCCCCCCAAATGCATGAGTTTGCTGAAGGGAAAATAGGCTAAAAGAACACTGACAAAAAATAGATGTACATAAAAAATGCTGCCGATTCCTTGGGTAATGTGGGGTTTGAAGGTGGCAAGGCTCATGGTAAACTCTTTAACACCCACGATATCCACCTTTGTAAAATAGCGCATCAAGATCCCGGTAAACGCAATGCCGATAATCAAAAACAGGGGGAAATAGTCTGAAGCCAGTGAAATAAATCTCATCTGCGGAATATATATTCTTCTTAAGAACAAGAAGATTAAAGCGCCCAGCAAGACCACGCCTGAAATTCTAAGTTCCGGCAGGCCGATCTGGAGAAAACCGTCCAGTTTTGCCACTACTTCCACTAAGGCCGGCACCGGTTCCGTAAAGAATCGAAGATGTCTGAATAGTACAACAAAAAAGGTCCAGTGAAATGCCAGCGAAAAGAGCCACAGCCACTTTTCCCATTCATAGGAAAGCTTATCGCCCTCTTTTAACGCCATTTTTGTATTTCTGAATAATGACCGGAAAAAAACGACCTCCAGAAACATCCGGATAATAACACCGCCGGTCGTGGTGGGGTTGTCAATGCTGTTGGGCTTGATCCAGGGCAAAGATTTTTCCTGACCGCAGGTTGTGGGAATGCGAAAAGGAACCGGTGAACGGGCCCAATCTATAATGCGATTTATAAATCCCAAAATAAAAATAATTAAGGCCAGATAAGGTATGATAATACCAAAAAATACCTCGCCCCCCGGCAACATAGCGCCCACATAGGCAAGTAAAAATAAGACGATAACCGCTATGAGGGAATACATGTAACTAATATTCATTATACCATTACCTCACTCGATGGCCTCATAACAACATTTAAAAGTTTATCCAAAATCGTTTAACACAGCTTTTTTTACAAATGATTTTGCAAAAAACTTATATATGGTTTGAAGCCTCCTTACTCATTAATATTAGGTTTAATGTCCGGTTCATCCACCGGCCAGTCTCTAACCAAACCCGCCCGCTTAAAAGCCTTATAAGTTGAGTTTCTCATCTCATTGGCTTTGAGGTCGTAAATCTTTTCCTTGCATTGCATATAAAGGTTAAACGCAATCATGACCAATTGATCGATTTTTGACTCGAACAACAGCAGTTCATTAAAAAGCTGCTCTTCCAAAGCTTCCTTTTTTATATTTTCTCTAATGACCTTTTTTAAAAGGAAGATGAAACTTACGGCATGTGCAGGGGAGAAGTTTTGAATAGCTCTGATCCTGATGATAGGATCGAGGAAGGAGGTTATAATTTCATAATCCATTTCCTTAAGGAGTTCATTAAATAATCCTTCCAATCCCAGGGATACTGTTCTTCCAACAGGGTTGGCAAAAGGATCTTTCTGCTTTTTTAGAAATGATGCGGTGTCAGGGGGATAAGTTTCAACTGCTAAGGTAAACCAGTTTTTTATAATCGCGGTTTTTCTTTGCGCCAGTAGATTATTGAGGCTCATATTAAAGACCGTTCCAAATTTCCAATTCTATTGAGTCAATCGCAAGTCGATAATAAATCATCTGTTAATATTAGTTGGTTAATCGACTGTACCCGTTGGATATAAACCATTTCCAAGTGGAGATAAAATTCAGAAAAATCACATTTAAAAAAAGTCCTATAAACATTTTGCAAATTCATGTCAAGAATAAATAAAAAAAAGATGTGAAATAGAGGAGGTTTCTTTTGTGGAATTTCAGGTATGTTTGTTGGGTTCTAAAAAACCTGGTCCTCAGGGCCAAGCCTGTCCCGCATTGCGGGAGTCAGAGATCAATGGCTCTGCCCGTATAAATCAACCGGAGTACCGGAGTGTTGATTTAAAAAAAAGAGCTTTAAACTTTCAGATTTTTTCCAGGGATCTGTTTTCTGAGAGCGATGAAAAAATGGGTTTCTTCCATTACTCCACCACTCCAATATTCCGTAAATCGTTAATTGCCGGCAAACTTAATCCCCTCTGGGGATAATCAAAGCCGGTCCCTCTGGACCCGGATTTTTACTTGTTCGTATTCAAACCGAATTCGACTGTTTTGGAAAAAAGTGTATTACGGTGTATCCCGAGTCGTTCTGCAGCCTTTTTTCTATTGCCGTCAACGTTTTCAAGAATCTCGGAAATGTAATTTTTCTCAAATTCTCTCACGGCTTGTTTAAGGGGCATATCCTTAATTCCCCTTTTACCACTGTTGAAAGTAGAAATATCTTTAAGATGAATCACAGAACCTTTTGTAATGGCAAACAATCTTTCTACCAGGTTCTGAAGCTCTCTGACATTTCCCGGCCAATCATATTGTGTTAATATGTCAACTGCCTCTTCGGAAAATATTTTGGGAGGTTTCCCGGTATTCATGGAATTTAACTCCAAAAAGTGGTTCAGTAAAAGTGGGATATCATCTTTTCTTTCTCTTAAGGGGGGGAGTTCAATGGGGAAAACAGCCAGCCTATAATAGAGGTCTTCACGAAATCTTTCCTGTAAAATCATATGGCTGAGGTCTTTATTCGAAGATGCCACAAACCTGACATCAACCTTGACAACCTTGGTGCTGCCGAGTCTTTCAAATTCTTTTTCCTGGATAATTCGTAGAAGCTTAGCCTGCATGTTGATATCCAGAGAATCGATATCATCCAAAAAAACAGTCCCCTTGTCTGCAATTTCCAGCTTGCCGACACTGGTATGGGTGGCCCCGGTAAACGCCCCTCTGTTGTGACCGAAGATTTTACTC
This sequence comes from Desulfobacteraceae bacterium Eth-SRB2, assembly GCA_004193595.1. Classification (GTDB taxonomy): domain Bacteria; phylum Desulfobacterota; class Desulfobacteria; order Desulfobacterales; family UBA11574; genus S5133MH16. The sequence continues at coordinate 30,084 of RPGQ01000009.1, read as the reverse complement.
TCCATCAGGGTCGCCGGTATGGCGGAACAATTAATAACCACAAACGGCTCTTTATGTCTCGATCCCCGGTTATGAATGGCTCTGGCAACCAGTTCCTTACCGGTACCGCTCTCACCCTGTATCAGGACGGTACCATCACTTTGAGAAACAATCGATATTAACTCAAATATTTTTATCATATTTTCATTTTTGCCAACCATCTTTTCAAAAGGGCAATACCGTTCAAGTTCATCCTTTAGATAGGCAACCTCTCTTACAAGGCTTCGCTTTTCCATGGCCCGATTGATTACAGTCAAGATATCATCCACCACAAACGGTTTAATTATGTATTCATAAGCCCCCAGTTTAATTGCCTTTACTGCCGTTTGAACCTCATTAACTGCTGTTACCATGATTATTTCCGTATTAGGATCTGTTTCCTTGAATTTCTCAAGAAGGTTAAGACCTCCGGTATCCGGTAAAAGGATATCGAGCAAAATCAGATCGATCTTATTTTTTATAAAAATATCAATAGCTTGTTGTCCTGTGCCCGCCAGAAGCACATTATAATCATCCTTTAAGACCATGTTAAACGACTGGCGAACGCCATTTTCATCATCAACAACAAGAATCGTATAATTTTTTTTCATATCCAATTCACTCTTTCTTCATCTATAGTCTGTGAGCTTCGTATGGGCCGGGTTATAAATACCGGGAGATATTAAAACAATCGCAAAACAAGCAAACTTTATGCCATGTTTTCTGAATCCGCATGAGACAGGCTATGTTAACTTATTATTATGTTATGGTTAATTCAGTGTTAATATCATTAAAAAATATATGATCATAAAATTTTATTTTCGTCAATCACAGAGTGTTGAAAACAAAAATGCACAGAAAAATGTGCATCGTGCACATTTTTCTGTGCATATCTTCTGTGTTATTTTCCATGAATGTACTTCGTCTATTAAAAGGGTTAATTGTTTTGTTATATATATTCATAATATTCATATTAATGTAACATCGCTCTAAACAAGGATTTTAAATAAATTCTTATATAAAATCTATCTCATAACACCTTTTTCAAACCCCAGATCCCATCTATTCGGCAGGTTGTGGCACGTTTTTTGAAGAAATTTTGAAGAAACACATAGGCAAATGCATTGATAGAGATCATACGTTCAACCTGAATATTTCATAAAGTATAGTTCTCTAAATTCACCAGTTGTTTCCGCGTCGCGCCTCTATTTTCATTATGATATTATGAATTATACGTTTCTGAAATTCTATTTCCCAAAACCCTTGGCCAGACCCGAATGCGGATTCTGAATTATATGATCTTTGACGGACTCGTAAAAAGTCCAACTTCTGCGTTGTGCTGCATTTCGCAATCATTCAACGTACGAAAAGTACGCCTCATGATTACAAAATTTGCAGCGCCTTTTTATCCCGCCTATGTTTGGCGGGGGAATTTGAACTTTTTACGAGACCGTCTAAATCGGACTTTTTACGAGTTCATCATCTTTGTTTATGAAATATTGCAATCGTAGATTCTGTATTAGACGAGTTGCGTCCGGATGGACCATTAATCCAGTGTTCATTATTCCAACATTCTTTCGCTATATAGCGAACTCATTTAAAATTAACCGGGCGGAGAAAAATTCCAAGAACAAAAAGGAGGTATACCCATGAAGATAAATTTAAGTTCTTTTTTACAAGGGCGATTCAATGTCTTTGTGTGCAGGATACTGGGGTGGAGAATGACCTTCTATTACATGAGTATTTTGGGTAAATTATATTTTTTCTTTAACAGAAAAGAAAAACGGAAAATCAAAAAGGCTGTTAAAATGGTTTTCATAGACCATAAAAACAGCTCCGAAATCAGATCTATTACAAGAGACGTTTTTCGAGGCATATTATTCCATTACTACGAAAAATTTTTTAATGCCTTTTCCAATACTCAAACATGGAAAACCTTTTTCCGAACACACATAGAGAATCAAGGGTTAACCTCCATAAATAAAGCACTTAGCAAAGGCAAGGGTGTTCTTTTAGTCACCGGCCATCTCGGGGGGGTCGAATTTATTCCGGGTTATCTGGCGTTAAATAATTATCCGGTAACCATTGTGGTGAAATTTAAAACAAACCGGTTGCGGGCAATATCAAATCAACGTGCCGGCGATGTTTCAGCCAGATTTATTGACCCGGACAAGACCCCAAATATCATGAAAGCGATTTTTGACAATTTAAAAGAAAACCGGGTTGTGATAACCCAATGTGACGAGATAGATGAATGGAGGCCCTGTCGGAATAATAAAATAGATTTTCTGGGCAAGCATATTCATATGGACAAAACAATAAATATTCTGTCCAAAAGATGTAAAGCCGCTATTGTTTTTGGAGCTATGCACAGAGATTCCCGGCATGGGTATAAATTTATAACATCTTCTTGGGAAGAAATGACAAAACAATATCAGCGATCCATGGATATGTCCATCGGGGAAGTGGTGCTGAAATTTATGGAACATTATATATACAGGTTTCCAGAAGAATGGTATCAATGGAAAAAATATCCGCAATTGGATATGTTTGCACCATCTGACGCGGTAGCAGAAACACCGGCATCGGTTCCTGTGCTTGAACCTTCCCTTGTTTGAGTCTGACCCCCGAGGAATAGGCTACGCCCCGATGAAATAGGCGCTGCATTTCATTGGGCAAGCATTCCACGGGGCAGGCGCAGGAATTGGGCCCCGGTTAAATATTAAATACGGATTTAACTGGGCAGGCAAAAGGGGGCGTTTTGCAAAGGTCTCATACTAGAGGATTTTACAATGTTCTTATTTATTGAACCGATTTCAAAAAATACAGGAATGTATGTTCCTGCTTATCCGTTACCTATTCTGGAAATCACGAGTTTTATAAAGATTAACAGACCGGACATAGAAATTAAAGTTATTTCCGTAGCCATGGACTATGGTTTGCCTCTTAACAAAGACGGAAAAGAACAAATATCCCGGGAATTTTCTAAAGACCTGGCCAAACTGAAACCAAAAGGCGTCGGCATATCATGCACGGCAATTTCCCAGGCAGAAGAGGTTATTGATATTTGTAATCTTATTAAGAAGGTGGACCCTGATATTTTTATCTTTTTAGGGGGGTATTTCCCGACGATTTACTATGAAGAAATCTTTTCCAAAACCACGGCAGTGGATTTGATTGTGTTGGGTGAAGGCGAAGAGGCTTCACTTAAGATTGTTGAACTTTTGCATATGGGGAAAAATCCCATTACCGAAGATATCCCCGGCATTGCGTGGAAGAAAAACGGTCAAACATATTTAACCCGGAGAGGAAAACGGTTTGACCTCGCTAAAAAAGCGCTTCTTAACCTTGATTTATTGATGCAACCCAGGAAGTACGATATTTTGCCATATGCCTTCAGCAGGGGCTGTTCCTATGGGTGTAATTTTTGCATGGAAGAATTTATACGACCCCACAGAAGAAAAGTGCCGTCTGAAATCATTCATAACGACCTGAAAAATTTGATGGATAAGATAAATGCCCATACCCTGCTGGTCAGTGATGCCCTATTTAAATCTTTCGATCTGTTTCCATTGCTGAGGTCATTGGGAATGAAAGTTAATTTTGAAAGTCGTTGCGATGTGCTCGATCCTTCAATTATTTCCGGCATTGCAGATGTGTGCGGCATTATCGCTCTTGGCTTTGAGTCTGCCAGTTACAGCACCTTGAGACGCATGAATAAAGTTAAGAACAAATCTCATTATGAAAAATATATTGCAAATACCATCGCTATTTTCAAAGAAGCGGCCCGAAACGAAATTCCCATGGTCATTTTTATGATTTCCGGGTATCCGGGTGATACGGAAAAAGATCTTAAAGAAAGCCTTGTCTTTATCCAAAATTTGTCTAAATACAAAGGTCCGGGCGGACATATCTTTAAGGTAGGGGAATGTCATGTATATCCCAAAACCAAGATTTATGAACTTGCCGTATCTCTGCCGGATGTTGTTTTTGACGATGACGGTGTTTTTGGACAGAACATTGTCAGACAGCCGTCGAAAAATTTGGACTTTGGGACTATTCTCGATTATAATACAAAAATCTTTAAACTTTCCAATTACACACAAAAAATAAACAGCGCACTTTTAAATATTATGCCTTTTTTCAGACTTCCGGCTCGGTCCTTAAGGGATGATGCCATACCCGACCCATGTTTCAAAGACAACAACAGATCAATATTTAACGTACAGGGAGAAAGCCTTTCAATTTTCAGAAAATCGGTGCCCGTTTTAACCGAAAAATATAAAAAATTGATGTCAGATCAAAGAAACACCCGAATTTTACCGTTATAAATTCCGGCGAAGCTTTGCATTTCCGGCCTGTATTACGCCCCGGTCGGGAGCAATCCCACCAAGTTTTTGACTTATAAAAGCGGTTAATAAAGTGGAAAAGGAAACGAGCTGCATAAATTCCAGAGCAATCCTCGATTATGTCAAAAAATATAATGACGGTGATTGCAGCGCTCTTTTTGGGAATCTTGACCCTGAAATTGACACTCTCCAGGATCCTGAAAGTTTTTTAAGAGATCCCAACAGTTGGATTTCCTGCAGCGTTATTTCAAAGTTATACAAAAGAGCGGCATCAATCCTTAATGACGAAATGGCAGCTTATAACATCGGCAGGTATGCTACGGAAAACATCTCTCTGGGCTACGCTCAACGTATTATATTCAAGGCATTTTGGTCTGTTAGAAAAGCGCTCAAGCACGGCCAGAAAATAAATGACCGCTGGAATAGAAGCAAGAGAGTAGAGCTTGTTGAACTTAGAAAAAATGAAGCGGTTGTACGCTTACACTGGGATCCTAATATGGCTGCAACCAAAGACATATGTCTGTATAATCAAGGAACGTATACGTCCATGCCGTTAATATGGGATGGAAAACCCGCCGTTTTAAAAGAAAGGTGTTGTTATTTTGATGGAAGTCCATACTGTGAATACCATATAAAATGGCCTTTCAAAAACAGATTTCATGAGATTTTTTCACGATTTTTCACGTCAAAATCGGTTCTTATGGAAACCATAAAGGAAATGGAGGAAGATAAAGCAATCATCGAACAGAAATACGATGAAGTCAACCTGTTGAATATAGAGCTTAACAAAAAAATCAAACAAATTGCAGCCATACAGGAAACCGGTAAGGCGATCCTGTCTTTGCTGGATCTGGAACAACTCTTAACCGTTATCATGAACATTCTGTCCAATGTCTGCCGGATCAACCGTGCCATAATCATGCTTGTTAATGAAGATGAAGGATGCCTTGAATATCTTCACGGCATGGATTCTCATGGTGCAATGCCTGAAGTGGTCAAAAACTACAGGGTTTCTCTGGACCGTTTAAGCAACATTCTGGCAAGGGTAACGAACACTGGACAGGCAGAGTATGTACCTGAAGTAAAGGGCTCAACTCTGAGAAAAGAAAATATTATGCTGAGTTACGGCAAACCCACTTCACTATATGTAGTTCCCCTTATCACCCGCTCCAGGGTGATCGGTGTTATCGCCACGGATGCTGTTGATGGAAAGGAGGTGCCCAGAGAAACACGGGAAACACTGGAAGTTTTTGCACCACAGATTGCCATTGCCATAGAAAATGCAAAACTTTACAGCAGGCTTCAGGAACAGATGAAAGAACTCAAGCAATCTCATGCCCTCTTAAGCCGCTCAGAAAAATTTTCCTTTTTAGGAAATCTGGCAGCAAGACTGGCCCATGAGATCAAAAATCCCCTAACAGCCATAGGGACTTTTATCCAGATGATGCCGCAGAAATACAATGATGAAGAATTTCAAAAAGACTTTCATAAGATTGCAATGGAAGAGACACACCGGATAAATAATCTTATTACAGAACTTCTAGACCTGGTCAAAACAAAAGAATCCCACATGAAGTTAAATGATCTCCACGGATTGATTGATTCAATGGCTCTTCTGGTTTCACCACAAAGTAATGCCAAGAAGATTAATGTCTCCTGTCAATTTGATCCCAATATCGGGCAAGTCTGGATGGATTCTGAAAAAATGAAACAGGTTGTATTAAATATCCTTTCAAATGCAGTCGATTTTACTCCTGAGGGAGGGAAAATTGAATTAATTACAAAAAATTGTGCCGAAAAGGAAAAACAGGCCACAGTGAGCATTGAAATTAAAGATAATGGCCCCGGAATTCCACTTGATCATATTGACAGGGTGTTTGATCCCTATTTTACGACTAAGCATAAGAGTACTGTTCACAAAGGTACGGGTCTTGGGCTGTTTATCGCACATCAGAATATGCAGGACCATGGTGGAGCCATAGAGGTAAAAAGTAAGGTTAATGAAGGGACAGCATTTATACTGAACCTTCCCCTCAATAATTCCAATCGATCATCAAATTCGATTGATACAAGGAAAGAATAGTGCGAATAAACAAAGTCATATTACATCAGGTAAGACTCCCTTTTTCATTCGATTTTTCTCATTCTTTGAGAAAAAGGTCTTATGTCAATAATATCATTGTCGAAATCATAGCTGAACATGGGGAAATAACAGGGTACGGAGAAGGCGCTCCCAGATCTTACGTTACGGGTGAGTCACCGGATAGTACCGCCAAAAGCATTCGCCATTTCATACAAAAAGATACTTTCCCCCGGGAATTGAATAATATTTCCCAGGTATGGAATTTTATCGATAATATTACGAGCGGACGGGAGCACAATGCTGCAATTTGCGCCCTTGAAACAGCTCTATTAGATGCTTTGGGCAAAAGCCAAGATCGAAACGTCATAGAGTATTTTTCCAAAGATTTTATTGCCGACAATGTTTATTATGGTGCCGCAATTCCGCTAGATAGTACGAAGAAAATCATCGAACTCTGTGGATTGATTAAAGAACAAAAAATAAATAAGGTGCGGCTGAAACTGGGGAAAAATTTCGAGCAAAACAAAGAGATCATCGAAACGGTTCACTCGGTATTTGAAGGAAATCATGATCTTCGGGTGGATATCAATTGTTCCTGGGACCGTAACCTTGCCTTTAAGCACATCCCACTGATTAAAAAGTACAAAATCAAAGTTGTTGAACAGCCCATGATGCCCAACGAACCGGATCTTGCCGATTTTGCCGACAGTATGCAAAAAGAGGGTGTGATTTTGATGGCCGATGAGTCGGCATGCTCTTTAGGCGATATGGAAAAGATCGCTAAAGAAGGCTATTATAAAATGATCAATGTAAGACTATCCAAATGCGGCGGATTTAGAAATTCACTCAAGATCATCGGTTACTTGCGGATGAAGGGGATCCTTTTTCAAGTTGGATGTCAGCTTGGCGAATCAGGCATTCTTTCTGCTGCAGGCAGAGTGCTGTGTCTTCTCTGTCGGGATGCGGTTTACTATGATGGTTGCTATGACCAATATATGTTAAAGGAAAATACTACAGTTGAAAATGTATCTTTTGGGTTGGGTGGTAAGGCGGGGCCTTTAAAAGGTCCCGGATTGGGTGTTAAAGTTAGTCATCAAAAATTAAAAAATGTATGCAATGGTTCCCATAGCATATCAATATAAAACGTTTAATTTTTTTTTTGAAAGGAAATATGTGCTCAGACTTAAATTATACATACTGGAAAGCGGAATATAAACCTGTACTTGAAAGCTTTTGTGATAAAAATATAATCATGTTGTTTTCAGGAGGCAAAGACTCATCTGTCGCTATGGACCTTATCCATAAGGCAAGTAAAGAATTCGGGTTCGATTTCACTGTACATGCGGGAACCTTTCCGGTTCATAGATACACGATCGAAGAGAAAAAAAGGATAGAATCTTATTGGATTAAACAGGGTGTAAGTATAATCTGGCATGATATGGGAAAGGCGGATGACGACCTTAAGAATTCAGAAAATCCATGTCTTTTATGTCAAAAACGAAGGAAGGAGCTACTTAAGAGCGATTTGACACGTTCGATAACGGACTGGCACCACCTTGTCCTCATCGTGGGTTTCTCTCTTTGGGACATCGTCAGCTATTCCATAGAGCATTTGTTAAGTGATGTTTTTTCTAATCCCGATCAAGGGATAGGCGTTGAAAACAATAAAAGATTTAAGGAAACAGCACAGCGTTTTTACCCACTTTTAACAATGGAGGATGGGTATCAGGTTTTTAGACCTTTGATTAAATATAATAATGATGACATCCTGAAAGTGATTACCCGGAAAAACATCCCAACACTTTCAATACCCTGCAAATTTAAAGACTTCCGGCCAAAGATGATTTTAGAAAAATACTACGAAAGGATGGGCATGCGCTTTAATTATAATCAACTGATTGATTTTGCCATAAAGTCTCTCAACCTTCCGGACATTTCTTTTTGCACCTCCATTGAAAAGGAAAATTATCTGCTTAATGTTTTTTAATCATCCGCATCAGATCGGATTTCTTACGACCTTTCCATTACCCCGCCCCACTTTTTACGAGTTCATCACTTTTGACAAAAGTAAAAAAGGCACCCGGCGCATTTATTCTGGCTTGACGTGTAATGTGGCGTCATTGCCACAAACAAATAAAAAAAGAAAGGCCTAAATTCAACCCCGTACCGCTTTACGTCCTGATAAGCTTTGTAAAACGCCCAGTGCGGACACGCATGCTGGGTGTTGTGGTAGCTGAGGGAAAAAAACCTTTAGCTACCCGATTATGTTTTTGATCACACTAAGGCTTCAAGCCCCTTTCGTTCTGCTATATCTAATAATTTTCTTGATGCACCAGTTGGTCGTTTATGCCCTTGTTCCCATTTTTGTACAGTAGATGGGCTAATATTAAAGACAGATGCTAGTGCTGCCTGACTCAATTTTAATTTTTTCCGAATTGAAACAATTTTTTCCGGTGTATATTCTTTTATTTCAGGCAAGCACAAGCTCTGTATGTTTTTCATCGTAATTTCATCAATTATACCACTATTATTTAGGTCGTTAACAGTATTGACTATGGATTTTGCAATTGTATTCCTCATGATTTCACCTCGATAAAATTCCCCTTTTTTATTGCTGTTTTCAATTTCTGATTTGAAAGAGACAACAAAACCTTTGCCAATTCCTTGAAGGCATGAAGTTCTTTGGAAGTCAGATTTGATTTTTCATTCTTAGCAAATCCATGAACAAAAATTGCTCTGTCAGCATGTTTATAGCAAATAATAGTTCTCCCACTTCCACTTTTTCCTCTGCCTTGGAAACGAATACGCTTTTTTATAATATGACCACCCAGATTTGTATCATAAATACCATTTTCAACTTCATTCAATGCGTTTGCAAGTTCAGTATTTGGTATATTTTGTTTTTTTGCCCATTTTGAAAAATGTTTGGTCATTAATTTTTTCATATTTTTAATATAACACTGAGTGATATAGTTTTCAATACAATAATTTTATTTTATCGAGATTCGAGGATTGAGTGTTTTAGATTAGGAAAACATAACCAACAAACCCCGAAGTTAGCGCAGTTTGACTTTTGTTGATAGGCGTTTAATGATAAAGCGAATCTCATGAAAACGGGGAGTTGTCATCATGCTTCATCGCTATTGCAAACAGTTTTTGGATTATTGCCAGCTGGCCGATTTCTCAGTACTTTCCATTCAGGATTTAACCATCCGGCTGAATGAATTTATATCCTTCCTGAATTGAAAAAACAGTCCCTCAGTTCCTCACACCTGACCAATAAAACCGCCTAATTTGCCATTTCAGTGAACAGCCGGATTCATCTATGGGACTGAGAAATCTTATCATATTCATGCTGCATATAACCACAAAAAAAGTTTTTGTTGAGACAATAACTTGCTGAAATTATATTAAAAAAAGTCTTAATTCACTATTCAATGCGCGACACCGGTCACACGACACAAGCAGTGCATATTGATGTTTGCGGATGAGATGGTCCGCAATATGACGTTGGAATTTCTTTTCCGGGCCTTCATACATAGTATTACCGCAAATAAGATCGGGGGCCTGCTGTGATACGAGAAACGTCTTATCCGGAGGTTTTTTTCCTCAAAGACATTGCTTCCCGACTGATTTCCTCAATGCTCAGATCTTCGTCCAACTCTTGACGCCATTTTGTGTAGTCAAATGGTTCCCTCTGGATAAGGGCGATAAATCGCTCAGCTTCAACGTCTCCAAGATGTTGTGTTAAAATTTTAATTCCTTTTGTCTTGATCTCGGTGTCTGTTATCATGATAGCACCTCTTTGATAAAACCTATTGGATCTGTGATTTCTATGTTTTGAATATGTATTGCTCTTTTCAAAATTTCATCATCTGTGGTCAGGAAGTAATCCGCCTCTGCCGTGATAGCGCAAGCGATATGCAAGGAGTCTATTTTCCCTTATTTTTCCACTCTTGTAAATTACAAGGGGGTACGGGTGTCCTTTGCCGTTTTACGGGCTTTTTGAGCGGCCCGCCGTAAGACCGAATTAACCTTGGCGAGGTCGGGGTCTTGAATTGTCTTTTTTGTTGTGGTCATAATTGATCCTGCATATCGTCCTTTGTTATCCGTCGCTTGCCGGTGACACATTCGTGGATCAGGGACTTGCGGTATTGTTCCAGGGTTGATATTTTCTTAAGATGTTTCCCTGACCGATGTTTTTAAAACCCGGAGCCTTTATGAAAACCGATCGATTTTTCTTGTCTGTTCCACCCCGCTGGATAGTCCTCAAGCCGCAAGACGGATGATAGAGTTCAAAGTGCTTGAACCAATTGGCGTGAAGAGCCACCCAAGACCGACACAGTTCAGAACGACTGTTACCCAAAAAACGATCTGGAAAGACTGCTTCCGAGACTTGTGATGAAACAGCTTCTGTGCAACCAACGCCCCCGGCCAGCCGCATATTAGACCAATCATATGCAAAGTGCTCTCTTGGGTTCTCCATTGATCCGTTTTCGCTGCCAATTTGTCTAACGCATAGGCCAGGAAAGCGACGACACTTGCACCTAAATAAAGGACAAGCACAGTCAAGGAAAGCTTGCCCGCTAAAACTGAAGCTGTCAGAAAGGAAAAAAAGAGCACAACAAAGGCTATTGGGACAGATAATCCGACGGACCACGTCGCTTTCACGGGGCGCTCACCTACAAATACGACATTCTCTGCACGAAGGCGATTCCTATTGTCGGAGGAGAGTTCGTATGTGACAATTTCGTTTCCGAGAGGACGTCGCTGCTTATTCGAAAAAGCCTTGATATGAACAAAGATTTGCTCACCACCACCATTCGGAGTGATAAACCCGAAACCGCGATCATCTTTCCAGCTTGTTATCTTTCCTTGATAGCGCACGGCAATCCTTCGAACGACTGGATCACCGGCGGCCATGGTGATGGTTGACTAAAGATGAACCTTTTTTCGGAGCTTTGGAAAAATACCCCATCGAGGGCGCTATAGCCGTCCGCGTGTATCCATTTGTTATATTTCACTAACTAAACAACCTCTTTAGCTCTTTAATAGATAGAGCTGGGGTTTTTCGATGAACTATTGCGTGGCAATTTGGACAAAGGGGCACTAGGTCTTTTGTTGGATTAAGTGAATATTCACTCCCAATTTCTCCCAATGGTTTAATGTGGTGCACGTGTATAAAGCCAGCACCACGTTCACCATATACTTCTTCAAAATCGAACCCACATGCAAAGCATGTTACTCCATACTTTTCAATGCACTTATTTCTTGCTCCAAGGTCACGTTCATATTTATTTACGGTTACAGTTTTTTTTGCACCTTCAGTTACTGTATCATCTTCATTAATTTCATCTGGATAGAAATTAGCTTCATCGACTATATCTTGCGTACACCAGTACCTTATTACGTAACTGCCCCATCCCTCTGGTGACTTTCTATAATTAAGTTTATATAGCTGTTCATGATTTGATAGTTTGTTAAGGTATTGAGAACTTCGGCTATAAGCACTGTAGTGTGTGCCAGCTCCTTTCCCTCCAGCACCATATTTTTCTTCAAGGCTTTCCCATTCTTCTGGAAACATATTTTGAATGCCGAGGATAAAATCATAAGTAGAAAATGGCTCGTCATTAAATGTATTTGCGACTTCTAATAATTGAAATTCTTGCATAACCCTCTCCTTAAAATATAACGCCCAGCTTGAGAGGTGCGAATGGAGCGCAGCGTAATGAGCATCCTTCTCAAAGCTGATGTTCGGCACTGATCTATTTTTGTGCCAATGCTGTTTTAAACAGGGCCTCTTCAGGATTCTTAAGAGCAGAGATTACATTTTCTGCGATTTTATCAATTAATTTTTGACCCCAAAAAGGATCAGTCATATTGTAATAAATAACCCGAATATGATGTAGATCGAACGGCACGTCTTCTTCATTCGAAGAAACCAAGACAACTGGTTTCTGAAGTGCATGAGCAAGCCCAAGTTCGTAGAATACATTGGCGTTTCTTGAAGTCAACTCAGCAACCAAAACTTTTGCCGAGTTTATACCTTTCCATATTTGGTCGATAATTTTTCCTGTTGAAAAAATTTCATCATCAGCTCGAAAAGGTGTGAGGCCAGCTTTTTCAATAGCAGGTTTGTAAATAGCCGAATAATATTGTCCGATAGGATCAGCAAATGGCATCATTACAAAGCAAATGTCTTCTTGTTTAACTTTAACTCCTTTTCCAATTGCTTTCAGTCGATCGGCTGCTTTACCTGGCGGCTCTATAGAAGAAGTTGCATCAATTACACGAGACTTTTCCCCTTTTTCCTCGATTAGTTTTGCAAATTTTAATGATTCAAAAAAGATGTTTTTGAAGTCGGAAACACTCGTTTCTGGAAGCCGAAACTTGTCAATAAGAGCATTTGTGAAAAATTCATCGTCCGGTAAGTTTTCGCCGCGATAATGTTCATAAACTTCACAAATTTCTGGCGCTTTTTGAACCGCCTCCCTAAGTCCACTTAACTTTGCTTCTGGGTCTTGAGGACGTAAAATGTTCCTTGCAACTTCAGTGAGTTCAAGTCGGCCTTGACTATGGCGTTTTAGCAGACCAAATTTAATACATGAACTTAATTCGGTTAAAAATGGGCCTCTATTGTATTTGATTCCAAGAAAACTTGCAGATTCCGCATCGGTACATTCTCGACCGGCATTCTGTTCGAGAATACCCCCTGGAATGCGTAAAGCACGCTCTAAGTTATGCCGGGGATATTTAGGAGCTGGGGTCTGTTTTTGTTTTTTTACTTTTTGATCTTTTTTTTTGGAATCGCCACGCTTTTTTGAAAGGCCTGATCTGGATTTGATATTCCTTACGTATGATGCTTTGACTTCGATATCCTCACCAAGGAAATAGGCGACGACATCTGCTGTTGTTTTATCTGGATTCTCTTTTAAATATTTACGAACTCTTTCAGCATTACTAATTTGATTTTGATCAGTTTCTGCCATATTCACTCCTTTCAATTGAAAGCCGAACATTATATATTATACGGCTGCATCTTTTTTACAGGATTTATTAATATGAGACAATTATACAAAAATAGTGGAAAAACGGAATAAAAGTCAATATATATAATGATATTAATTTTCTATGCTTATTTTTGACGGCGGCAAACTAATACAAAACTGTAATAAATGCATTTTTTTGCTCTAGTTATGGAAATTATGATGCTGCATCATAATTCCAAATCTAAAATAACCTGAGACATATTTAATATAGCGGACTAATTATCCCAAGCCTGTTTTTGCTAACAACATGTGTATATATCATCGTCGTTCTAAGATCTGCATGGCCTAAAAGGTCCTGTATTGTCCTGATATCATGTCCTTTTTCTAATAAGTGGGTGGCAAAGCTGTGCCGTAGAGCATGTACCGTTATCCGCTTTGGTATTCCCGCCCTTATTCCTGCCTGTTTAATCTGTCTCTGTAAATTCCCAGAATAAATGTGGTGTGGTTTCTCAAGGTGCCTTTGATGCTTCCCGGAAGAACCGTTTCGCGATCCTTGTCTCCCTTGCCACGCACAGTTACAGTCATTCTTGAAAAATCGATATCCTTGATTCTCAGATTCATACATTCCCGGAGTCGCAGGCCGCATCCATAGATGGTTTTTGCCATGAGAAGATTGGTCCCCTCCATCTGATCGAGCAGGCGATTTATCTCTGATTTCGCCAAGACGACCGGTAACCGCCTTTTCTTTTTGGCCCGCACGGCATCGCCGATGTTTTCGATGTCCTTGTCCAGCACATGCCTGAACATAAACAAAATAGCGTTAAACGCTCGATTTGTATTTTTTCGGTGATTGCACGCGGAACATAACTTTGCAAATTGGAACTGCAACTTCCAATTTGCAGCAATATGGCGACTGGTACTTATGGTGCGTGTAGGGAAGTGTCAAAACTTGACCAGTGATTATAAAAAGTACGATTGGTTGGGTGAGTCCGGCATTCTTTGGGCCGCCGGCAGGACTTTATGCCTTGTTTGCGATAATGCCCAATACTGTGACGGTTTTTATAAGGGTTTCTACCTAAAAACTGCATGAAAAATCATGAAAAGGATAATTTATAATCATAATATCAGCCAGATATCAATCTTTTCCCGTCATTAATGACACATCGAATGGCTGAATGAAAAACCCATCTTATTTTTTATGATTTTTCACCCTCTGGGATTACCACTTTCACCGCATCTTCTGTGTTGCAGGGCATTCGCAGTAGTTTACTACGGCTTCACACCCTGCGCCTTGAAGCTGCGATGAAATTGGCAATTGCAGGTTTTAGGTTCTATGCTCTAACCGGAGTCCGGATGAACCGGAAAAAATTATGACCTTCTTTTTTTTCTTTCCGTATATTGAGTAAGGACATGTGCGAAAAGCCGGGTTCCTACTTCCAGGGCTCTTTCATCAATGTTGAAATATGGAGAATGGAGACCGTGTTGAAAGCCTTTGAGGGGATCGTGGCATCCCAGTCCTATCATTATTCCGCCCCACTTTTGGCAAAAATAGGCAAAATCCTCGGCCCCCATTCTGGGAAGTCCGCTGTGGACTTTGTCGGCCCCCAGAACTTCTCCGGCGCAGGCTACGGTGTGCTTAACCAGTTCAGAATCATTGATCAGCACGGGATATCCCCTTTTAACTTCAAGCGTTGCCCGGATGCCGCAAGACTGCGCCACACCTTTGACCAGTTCCTCAAGGCGTTTTATGATCTGTTTGCGAATGTCCGGCTGCAGGGTTCTGAGGGTTCCTTCAAGCACGGCGTCTTCCGGTATGATATTTGAAGCGGTTCCGGCATGAAAACGTCCGATGGATAGCACTGCGCTTTCCTGGGGCGGAACCTCCCGGCTGATAAGAAACTGTAGTTGTGTAACAAGATGGGCTCCCGCCACAATGGGGTCTTTGCAATGGTGGGGATGAGCGCCGTGGCCGCCTTTGCCTCGTAATCGAATAGAAATCGCATCCGCAGACGCATTACTGACTTCAGGAGCTATTCCGATATGTCCTGCAGCAAGTTCAGGATACATATGCCCGGCAAAAGCTGCCTCCACCGGTTCCGAGTCGAGAATGCCGGTATTTAACATGGCTTTGGCGCCGGCTCCGCCTTCTTCAGCAGGTTGGAAGATGAAGAGAATTTCACCGGAACCATTTTGAGGCCATGAGTTTTCCATGAGCCATCGTATCACACCAAGAGCAATGGTGGTATGCCCGTCATGGCCGCAGGCATGCATGAATCCCTTATTTTGCGATTTGTAAGGGACATCATTTTTTTCCTCCAGGGGAAGGGCATCCATATCCGCTCGAAAGGCCACCATGGGTCCGGGTTGATTTGCGCTGACCTTTGCTACAACACCGGTTCCCCCCACGCCGGCTTGGAAAGGAACGTTGAACCCTTCAAGCACTTCACAAATTTTGGCGGAGGTTTTCTTTTCCTTATACGCCGGTTCCGGGAACCGGTGGAACCCGCGGCGCAACTCCACAAGCCAATTGTAAAACTCATGGGACAGTTTTCCCTGCATTCCATACCTCCTAACCTGGACAATCCGATTTTCTCTTATTTTTATTTTTTCGAGAACCCTTAACGCAAACTTGCAAAAAGTTCAACGATGAATTAGAAAAACGGGTAATGATATTTATTTGCTGACTATTGTGGTGCAGATTAGCTGCTTATTTGTAAATTTTGTGCTTTTTGCGGCAAAAAAATACTTAGACAATTAAGTTTGAAATGCCTAAAGTGATCTAAAGTGCCTAAAGTTAAGGAATACTACTAAGTTGTATGGAAACCGGAGCGTAGCGACTCCTTAACTTTAGCTCACTTAAAACTTTAGCTCACTTGTAACTTTTCCGGTTTATCCTGGGCAGGGCATTTAATTAAATATAAGAGAATTAATGAAATGCCGGATTCTTTCGGAACTACGTCCGACTTTGTTAAACAGATACTGTATGCGCTTCAAAAGAGAAACCAAAATAATACGGTTTTTTCCAAAGGCGTTACAGATTCATCTATCACATCTTCCGTGCTGTTTTTGCTCGGCACAAATTGCAAAGGAAAAGGATTTTCTCCAACGCCCTGTCTGATTTTAACCAAACGATCCTTAAAGGTAAAACAACCGGGAGATCTTTGCTGTCCGGGTGGAAGTATCTCTTCGGGTCCGGATTCTTTTCTTGCCAAGCTTTTATATCTGAGGGGTTCTCCACTAATCCGTTGGCCTTACTGGTCACTTTGGCGAAAAAAGCGGCACAAGGAAGCACGAAGACTGGCGCTCCTTTTTGCCACCTGTTTGCGGGAGGGTTTTGAGGAAATGCGTTTGAACCCTCTGGGAGTGAAGTTTCTGGGACCTCTTCCGTCGCAGCAACTTGTCATGTTCCGCAAGGTAATCTATCCAATGGTTTGCTGGAACGGACGCCAAAAGCAGTTTTTTCCGAATCGGGAAGTGGAACGGGTTGTTTATATTCCCCTCCAGAATCTCTTGACCCCTTCCAATTATGCACGGTATCGATTACATATTGCTACAGACCATGAGAACCGGAAAAACCTGGATGGAAAAGATTTTCCATGCTTTGTCCATGAATATCAGGATGAACCTGAAGTGCTTTGGGGTGCAACTTTTCGGATTACAATGGTTTTTCTTGAAATTATCTTTGGATTTAAGCCTCCGGATATGGACTCGCTCCCTGTGATCAACGGATCTTTGGGTGAAGATTATCTCACCGGAAGTGTATGATTTGATCAACCAAAACCATTATCATTGGTCAACCAACAACTCAACTATTTGAGGGGTTGGGGAGTTTTTTCAATTGAATAGCTCCATGAATAATCAGCGACTACATCATACAAACTCATACACAAGGGTTCGTAAAGATAGAACAGAAAATATGGCTCTAAATAAAGGGGTTATATGACTACTCGCTTAACGCATTTTAATTACGAACACAAAATACCGCTGTTCTATCTTAACGATCCCTAATGTATTCAAACAGTGTATGATTTCGCTGCTGATCATTCATTACGCTATTTACAAAGCGTTATATGAAAAACACCCCGACTGCTGAACTATTTTAGGATTCTTGAACATGGACATAAAAACAGCAAATATCCTGTTTGTGTGCACAGGCAATATTTGTCGCAGTCCTTTTGCTCATGCCTTTTTCACAAAGTTGGTAAATCAAAAGCGGCTTCAGGGTATTAGCGTTGAATCTGCGGGATTGCTTGCACTTCCGGGCAATTCAGCCACCTATATGGCACAACGCGTTGCCGATGAATTCGGAGTAGAACTTGCCGAGCACAGGGCCAAATCGGTGTCCAAAGAGCTTGTGGCCTGGTCCAGCCTCATTCTTGTGATGGAGAAATCTCACGAGGATACGCTCCTGAAAGATTTCCCGGAAGCAGAAGGCAAAACTCAGTTGATCAGGCATTTTGCCCGTTTTGGTTCAAAGAGGCGGGGCATCGCCGATCCGTATGGGCTTAAGTACGATGCATACCGGTTTTGCTTTCTTGATATTGAGGATGCAGTTTTGGGCCTTATAGACTTTCTGTCTGACCGCTGATTGCCTCGGCTCCAAGAGACCTGGGATAACTATCCTAACCCGGACAAGCCGGAAAAGTGACTAAAGTGAACTAAAGTTTGAAGTGCCTAAAGCCCGCCCTGGTGCTAATCGTTCATATATTGATTTGACTTATGCACCATTACAAACATGACTTTTTGAGTACAGAGTATTGGTGATCGGTCTGGGCCAGGGTTAAGGTGTCGCTTCGCTCCATCCATTCATATAAAATTGGTAGAATTCCATAATTTTAGGCATTTTAGATCACTTTAGATCACTTCACACTTAATTGGCTAAGCATTTTTTTTGCCAAAAAGTGCACAAAATTTACAATAAAGGCCGAAAAAATACGTCACTGTATTTACGAATCAGAGCAGTAAGTTATAGAGGGCATTGTTAATGTCAGGATATTGAAACTTAAAACCATGTTTTAAAAGCTTATCAGGGATCGCCCGCTGGCTGCTCATAAGAGATTTCCCCATTTCCCCCATAATAAGCCGGATTATACAGGATGGAGTTTTCATAAAGGACGGTCTGTTAAGAACTTTGCCAAGGGTTTTGGAAAAATCACGGTTTCTTACCGGATTAGGTGAACAGAAATTGAGTGGGCCGTTTACATCCGGGTTTTCAAGTATAAAAATAATCGATGCAATAAGATCATCCATGTGAATCCATGGAAACCATTGCAGGCCGCTTCCAAGCGGGCCGCCGGCAAAAAATTTAAACGCCGGAACCGTCTTTGCAAGGGCGCCTCCGTTCTTACCGAGAACCACGCCAAAACGCATTGCAGCGACCCGGATTCCTTTTGTTTCTGCCTGAAAAGCTTCCTTTTCCCAGTCCTTGCAAACTTTCGCAGCAAAATCATTTCCGGGCAGAGCATCTTCCTTTAAAACTTCATCTGCCCTGTCACCGTAATATCCTACCGCAGAAGTGCTGCAAAGTATTATATCTTTCTTGTCGGTAATGGCTTCAACCAGGTTTCGCGTGGTCAGAATACGGCTGGTATATATTTGATCTTTATAGTTATCGCTCCACCGCTTAAAAATGTTTTTTCCTGCAAGATTGATCACTGCATCAACATCTTTAAGCGCATCCTGCCAGGTGCCTTTGATTGTAGTATCCGCCGAAATGTAATGAAAATTATCATGCCGGATTACGTTATGGGCTGAAGAGGTGCCGACAGCAATAACGCTGTGCGCCTTTTCGAGCAGGTAAAATGACAAATTCGTGCCCACAAAGCCGGATCCACCGGTAATAAATATTTTCATGATTAACCTCCCTCTTATCCCAAACCGTAACTGTGCAAGCCGGGCAGCAAATTCACCCCAAAATAGGTAAAGATCACCGCCATAAACCCTAATATTGAAAGATAGGCGATCCTTTTGCCGGACCATCCTCGCATCATCCTGGCATGCAAAAATGTTGCATAAACAAACCAGGTTATTAAAGACCAGGTCTCTTTGGGATCCCAGGACCAGTAACTTCCCCAGGCTGAATTGGCCCAGACTGCCCCGGTGATGATGCCGATGGACAGAAAGAGAAATCCGAACATTACCATCTGATGCGTCAACTCATCGAGAATCCTCCGGATAGGGAGTATCCCCAGTAATCCAATAGCGGTATCGTCACTATATTGATCAGGATGACCATATTGATTAACATCTCTTGTGCCTTCTTTGAACAAAAGAACTAAGTTAAAATAAATATTGTATATCGGGATCAATGATAGCAAAAGATGGCTTCCTGGTCTGTCAAGATCATGAAGTCTTTTGATCGATTGAAAAAAATATATCAGCAATTGAAGAGATTGAATTAGAAGTAAAAAAAAGATGGCAATTATTATATATACTGTTTTAAAAGAGATCAATTTATATACTATTAAACATATAACAGCCAAAAAGCTATTAAAAATTAACATTATAATATTCAAATTTAAATATTTACTTCTAGCTAATCGACCTTGAATTGAGAAAAGATTGAGATTTGTCAGCGTTCGTACCAAGTACATCAAGCTAAAACAAAATGCTACGGCAAAACCCGCGTATCCGAGAAAACAGGTAATAACGTGGGCAATCAGCCAGTTGCTTTTCAATGCCGGAATCAGCGGCTGAATACGATCACTTACATTGGGAGACATGGAAGCATAAGCCATGGCCAGAAAGGCTATCGGCGTGGCAAAGGCTCCAATAACAGCATTTTTATACTGTCGTTCGATTACAAGATAAATGATAACGATGGTCCAGGAAAAAAAGACCAAAGATTCATACATGTTTGAAAGAGGGGCATGACCGATACCGAGACGGTAAGATTCCACCCATCGCATTATAATGCCTGCTGTGTTGCCGACAACACCGATTAATGCGACCCAGAAAGCCAGTCTGCCGGATAATGGCTTTTTAAAAACCCAGGATGCAATATATAAAAATGCTGCCAGACCGTAAGTAAATGTCGTGATTGATAGTAAAACTGAACTGTTCATTATTTGTTCCTTAAGTTCAAACCATGCTACAAATTGATAAGTTTTTCTGAGATTTTCTTTATTCTGTCTTGCATTGCCAGCTTGTTTTTGTTGGCCGTACCTGTAATTATAACGTCGCTTTTTTTGCCCCTTTTAACGATTTCGATGCACAATCTTTGATGGGACATGAAAAACGTGATGAAAATTCCTATAATCATCCCTATAAATCCCGTGTAAACAACCCAAACCCCGGGATCTTTTGTTATCTGGAGACCGGTATAATACCTCTGATTTGATTTTTCACCGGGGTTAAATATTTTTGTCTTTTGCTCTGCCACTGAAATAACCACGGCACCCCTTCTCATCTTGTCAAAATTCGGAAAATGCAAAGGAAGCATGATGTTGACAGGATCTTTGTCTTTGGGCGTCAGAATTCCCATGTAGGTCTGGCCGATGTTTTGGCCGCCAAAATCGGCTGATTTTCGGTATTCAATAATAACGAATTTTCCCAGACCTTCAGGAATATCCACCGGTTTACCGATAACAGCCTTTATTTTATATGCCTTCCCTGATTTTTTACTGGCAAAATTCAATGTAATGTCTTCCGGAGGATCTTTTTTATGAATTTTCTTGTTTTGGAGAGTACCTGAGGGCATTTTCCCGTAGCTGGACTGAAATATATTAATACCCTTATACCGCAAGGGATCGTTAACGATAATATCTTTTTTATGTACCGGCTTGCCGTGCTCAATGATAGTTAGACTCGACCGGTATTCTTTGGGCGTTCCGTTATCATAAAAACTGATGTTAAAATCATCGCATAAAACTTCAAAACCCAAAGACCGGACCTGACCGGTATTTCTAATCCGGATGCTGTCAATCTTCTCATCTTCCGGAATTATGGCAAACCCTTCAAAACCGAAAAGCGAACCGATCAGTCCGCCTAATAACAACAAAATTACACTGAAATGTACAATGTAAACTCCGAAACGGGTCCAGCGCCATTTCTCGGCAAAAATGCACAACCCTTTGTCGGTTTCTTCTACACGGGTGTATCCGAATTGCCTGGAAATAACCGTCTCATAGACCGTGCTCAACTCTTTGGGGTTCTGTTTGCCGGTAAATACCTCCTTTTGAGAAAGGGTTCTGAACCTTGAAAGATTAAATGAAGGATTTTTAACAAATATTATCTTCCATGTGGCAGACAGCCGGTCTATTGAACAGACAACAATATTTATGGTTAGCAGAAGAATCAAAAGCTGAAACCACCAGGAATGGTACATGTCAAAAATGCCAAGAAGATCAAAAAGCTTGTAAACAAACTCCCCGTAGGCACGAAAATATGCAGCAGGATTTTCATTCTGAGGAATAACCGTTCCAACAATCGAGGTGACTGCTAATGACAGCAAAAGCACTACAGTCAGTTTTACAGATACGAAAAATTTCCAAAATCTATTCGAATATCTCAGAACATACCTCCATTTGGTGATGAAGCTATAAATTGGGCAACAACAATCAAACCAAATAATCTTATCATTATCAAACATTTTCTAAACAAAAAAATGCCCTTATGAAAAAGGGCTAAAATGTCATCAATTAGTGAAATTAAAAATGGATTGAAAAGAGCTTGTAAAAAACCAGAAATCATTTACGGAAGAAATAAAAAAGACGGGTTTACATTTCAGATTTAAGACATATTTTTTGGTTTAATTTTTGCAAGCAGGTGTATTGGAATCGGTGATAATGGAAATTACAGGCCATACAACCAGAAAAATGTTCGATTATTATAATACAGTAGATAAAGATGATACCCGGAAAGCTATTGAACGGGTGGAGGCATTTTTTGTAACAGTTTACCAAAAACGTTGACCAGACCAAAAAAATAGGCCCTTTAGAAAAAGAGCCTATTAATATAATCATTAAAATATTGTGGTGCCGAAGGGGAGACTCGAACTCCCACGAGAATACACTCACTAGACCCTGAACCTAGCGCGTCTACCAATTCCGCCACTTCGGCATCTAAAACCTATAATCTAAAAAAGATTGATTTAAAATGCAAGTTGCCTTATATTAATTTTTTTTTAATTTTGTCAAGACCATTAAATTGTTGAATTCATAAAAACTTGAATTCAACCGATCATAATCGGCCGGGAAAGGTTAGAATGGAGCTAGTTGAACATATTGATAATATAAAAAAACCGTATGATAACGCCGTGATTACCATTGGTAATTTCGACGGAGTTCACATTGGGCATCAAGCTCTTTTTCATGAGGTGATAGAAAAAGCCGACGCCATTGACGGTACATCAATCGTCATGACTTTTGAGCCCCACCCTGTACGGGTATTAAAGCAAAACGGCCATCCGCCGTTGATCACTTTATATGAGCAGAAACTTGAACTTATTGAAAGCTCAGGAATAGATGTTCTTATTTGTATTCCCTTTACCATGGAATTTGCGGCCATATCGGCGAAAGAGTTTGTGGAGGATATACTGTTAACACGTATCGGTATGAGAACCATTGTTGTCGGGCAAGATTATACTTTTGGTAAAAATCGTAAAGGGGATATCAAGCTTTTACAAACCTATGCTAAAACTCTTGGATTTGAAGTCATCGTGGCCGATTGGATACTAGCGTTAAATAAAAGCCCTGATAGAATCAGCAGCACCCGGACGCGTAAACTTGTAATGGCGGGAAATGTGGCTGAAGCCCAAAAACTGTTGGGACGTCATTACCAGATCAGAGGTGTTGTCACAACCGGACGCAACAGGGGGGGAAGGCTTTTAGGGTTCCCAACCGCAAATATTATCCTTCATGATGAACTGTGCCCAAAAACCGGGGTTTATGCCGTCACCGTGGAATTTGGAAATCAAAGACACAAAGGAGTTGCCAATATCGGCTTTTGCCCCACTTTCGGCGATCAGATATTTTCCGTTGAAGCTCATATACTCGACTTTAATGAAAATTTATACGATCGGAAAATTCGTGTTAACTTCGTACAACGCATCAGGGATGAAAGAAAATTTTCAAATATTTCCGAACTGTCTGATCAGATAAAAAAAGATATCGTAAAGACGCGCAAAATCCTGTCTTGATAGTCCTCAAGCTTTCTTATTTTGACCCGGTCTTTAATATCTCTTATGAAAAAGAAAATAACCATTTATCTGATTACAGGGATAACAATATCCGCACTGGCACTTTATCTGGCATTTAGAAACGTGCCGGTTTCAGATCTTTTAAGTTATCTTATTTCAATCAATTACGTTTGGATATTCCCGGCGGTTTTGCTTGTATTAACAAGTTTTGTTTTAAGAGTTTTTCGATGGCAGATCATACTGGCATCGTCGGCCAAAGTAAGTTTCTGGCAGGCATTTCATCCTTTGATGATCGGTTTTATGATAAACTGTATCCTTCCGGGCAGGGTCGGAGAAGTTGCAAGACCGGCGGTTCTCCAGAAGAAGGAAAATATACCCTTTTCAACAGGGCTTGCAACGGTTGCCGCCGAACGGGTATTTGATGTCGGCATGCTGCTTATACTTTTTGCCATACTGGTTGCAACGGTAACTATAGATCCAAATCTTGATATTGTTTTTGGTACGTATCATCTCAATAGAGAAACTCTTGTTACAGTAGGTGGCGGGACCTTCAAGCTGCTTCTACTCCTTATTGTCGGGATAATCATGGTTAGTTTCGGCAAAACAAGAAAAGTGATAAACCGTGTAATCATGTGGATTCCGAATCTGTTTTTCTTTTCCGGGTCCGAATTTAAAAAAAAAATACAAAAAAAGTTTTGTGAGCCTCTTGTGAGCTTTGTCGAAAATTTTACCTCCGGTTTTGCTCTTGTTAAGTATCCGTCTAAGATATGCATTTGTATTGGGCTGTCTGTTTTTATTTGGGGTATTGCCGCTTTTTCATATTATATAATGGCTCAAGGGTGTCCGGGCATCGAACTGTCGTTTACTGAAATCACTGCCCACATGATCATCATCTGTTTTTTTATAGCGCTTCCCTCTGTACCCGGCTTCTGGGGAATCTGGGAGGCAGGCGGCGTTTTTGCCCTGGTCCTTTTCGGGGTTTCTTCAAAAGATGCTGCGGGCTATACGCTGGCAAATCATGCAATACAGATGTTTCCCGTTATGATTGTCGGCTTTTTTTCAGCTATGGTCACAAGTGTAAATATATTGCAGGTCTCATATAAAAAAAAGGAAAAGAGGTCATAATATGGAAACACTAAAAATATTGACTTATCCGGACAAATTTTTAAGTGAGCCCACAAAACCGGTTGAAAATATCGACGAAAAGACCCAGAATTTAGTTAAAGACATGGCGTCTATTATGTACCAGGCACCGGGCATTGGCCTGGCTGCAATACAGGTAGGAATTAACAAAAGTCTTCTGGTTTATGATATTTCACCGAGAGACGAAAAACGATCTTTACAGGTCCTGATTAATCCCAGGATCGTAGAAAGTGAAGGGACGACAATTTCTGAAGATGAAGGGTGCCTGAGCGTCCCTGATTTTAGGGCAAATGTTAAACGAGCGGCTTTTGTTCTTGTTGAATGTTTTGACAATAAAGAAAAACCTCTGCGTATAGAAGCCCAAGGATTATTAGCTGTTTTGCTGCAGCATGAGATTGACCATTTAAACGGCATCTTGTTTATCGATCGAATAAGTTCCTTAAAAAGAGGGATTTATAAAAGACGCGTAAAAAAGAATTTGAACAATAAATGAAGAAAAAGTCGAAGATAATCTTCATGGGCACTCCGGAATTTGCTGTGCCCGTATTAAAAGCCCTTCATAAAAGCAACCAAAACCTGGCTTTGGTAGTCACCCGGCCTGACCGGCCAAAAGGGCGAGGGCGCAAAGTCATCCCTCCTCCTGTAAAGAAAGTTGCCATAAACCTGGGATGTGAAGTCGATCAGCCGGCATCTATTCGAACCGCCGAGTTTGCAAACCGGATGGCAAAACACAAACCCGACATCATTGTTGTGGTTGCATTTGGTCACGTTATTCCAAAAAACATTCTTGCAATACCCAAAATAGCCACCATAAATATTCATGCATCGCTCTTGCCTAAGTATCGTGGACCGGCGCCTATCCAGTGGGCGATTATAAATGGAGAATTAGAAACGGGTGTCACGACCATGTTAATGGATGAAGGCTTGGATACCGGTGACATTCTCCTGTCTTCAAAAATTAAAATTTTTTCTGACGATACTTCAGGCACCCTTCATGACCGCCTGGCTGATCTTTCGGCAAATCTTTTGATACAGACCATAGAATCTATTGAAACCGGTGACATAACTCCTATTTCACAGGACCATACCCAAGCCACCTATGCACCACTTCTCAAAAAAAATGACGGTCGCATTAATTGGGAAATGCCGGCCCAAACTTTAGAAGCATTCATACGCGGAATGACGCCATGGCCCGGCGCATTTACATTTCATGGTAACAAACGTCTTAAGATCTTCAAGGCCATGCCCATTATAACCGATACTGTCGAAACTCCGGGGACCGTAATCAAAAGATTTCCCGGCGAACTTTGCATTGCAACCGGAAAAGGTGTCCTGTTAGTGATCAACATTCAGGGGGAGTCGGGAAAACGTCTTTTGATCAAGGATTTCCTGCGGGGATATAAAATTCCTCCCGGAACAATTTTAAACTGATCTCTGCCCCGGACAAGCTGGGACTAAAATATGCATTGAATATTGACGATTGAATATTGACGATTTGTAAAAGGAGTTTCGCTCCACTGTTTTGGTTGAAACTGTTACCTTAAAATTGGCAGAATTCCTTAACTATTCAATCTTCAATCGAAAATTTTCAATTATTTTAAGATGAAAAAATTGTACCAGTAAAAATATATTCCAGAAAAAAACAAAAAGTTTACAACCAAGGACTTAAAGAATTACACGCATGGCGGATGAAGTCCGTAAAACGGCTCTGTATATATTGAACACCCTGGATAAAGGGCACAACACTCTGGATAGTCTTTTAGAGGATGTTTTCCGGGAAAAGACTCTTTTTTCAAAAAAGGATCGGGCGTTACTTCAAGCTCTGGTGTTCGGCGTTCTGAGGTGGCGGGGCCGGCTCGACTGGATCATAGATTATTTTTCTAAAACCCGCCTGAACAAAATCGATCCAAAAGTTTTAAACATTTTGCGGCTCGGGCTTTTTCAGATAATTTATTTAGATAGAATACCCGTATCCGCTGCGGTAAATACATCGGTTGAAATGACAAAGGCTGTTGCTGCGCCCTGGGTTGTAGGATATGTAAACGGTCTTTTAAGAAATGCCGTCAGAGAATATCGCCATGTGGCTTTTCCTGAAGTTGACAAGGACCCTGCAAAAGCATTGGCAACAAAAAAGTCATTCCCGAAATGGCTTATTAAAAGATGGCTGGATCGGTTCGGATTGAAAGAAACCGGGCTGCTCTGTGATGCAATCAACACCATTCCTCCCATAACCGTGCGTTGCAATACCCTTAAGACACGCCGGGAAAAACTGGTGAAAGCGCTTGAGGGATATGCCGAAAAGATCGAGATCACAAATTATGCGCCGGATGGTGTCTTTTTTTTCAACCCAAAAATATCTATTCCAGAAATAGAAGCATTTGAATATGGTCTGTTTCAGGTCCAGGATGAGGCCGCCCAGCTGGTTACCCTTGTTTTAAACCCTCAGCCGGGTGAAACTATTTTAGATGCATGTTCGGGTCTGGGTGGGAAAACCGGACACATCGCCCAGATCATGAAAAACAGAGGAAGGCTTGTTGCAATGGACAAAGATGAAAACAAGCTTCTGCGGTTGGAATCCGAAATGCATCGACTCGGCGTTTCCATTGTGACAACCTGTATTCACGATCTGAGCACCCCCTTAAACCGAAAAGACTTTGGAAAGTTTGATCGTATTCTTCTGGATGCACCCTGTTCAGGGCTGGGTGTTTTAAGGAGGAACCCGGATACAAAATGGCGCGCGTCACAGCAAAATCCGGCATACTGCCAAAAAAAACAGTCTTTGTTTCTGGATAACCTTGCACATCTTGTCAAGCCGCCAGGTGTTTTGGTTTATGCTGTCTGCAGCATGGAACCCGAGGAAAATGAATCGGTGATTAAAGATTTTTTGAATAAACATGCTCAGTTTGCTATAGAAAAAAGACCCACAGGATTACCCTTTGACGCTCGTTCCCTTGTAATGGGTAACGGATATTTAAAAACCTTTCCTCATCTTAACAACATGGACGGTTTTTTTTCGGTTTGTTTGAAACGGATAAGATAGCCGGTTTTAAAGGCTTCACAAGGATTTTGTCCCGTTTTTCGTGTCAAATATGCCAAGGTCAATATAATCCAATACAGCGCTTGAAATATGTTTTATGTCAAGATGTACCCGCCCGGGGGTGTAAATCAAGACTGTTGTTTGCTAAGATTGCTATGGCTATTTGGTTTCAGTTGTCAGGTGTCAGGTGGGGTGATTAAAATTGCCCATAATATGGCTTTAAAAAATATTCCATATTTATTCCTTCCCGTATGCCTGGTGTCAGGTTTCAGGTTCCAGCGCCTCTGTTCATCATTCCTGACACCTGACACCTGAAACCTGAAAAAAGCTTCGGAGCTACGGTTTGTCAATAGAAAGGCATCAGCGTTTACCAACGGTCTTGATTTCCACCCATCCTCAAGTCTCCCCAAAATTATATAAAACACTTCATAAATTATATGTAATTTACTTCACAATTACCAAGATTTTTTATGAATTAGTCCAACTTTCATTACCCCATCAAATGATCTAACTATTTAATATATAAATCAATAGTTTGAAACTGGATAGTTTTGCATAATTTTTGCACACAACGGTGAATAAAACAATATCTTCGAAACATTATTCTTACGAATAAGAGATGAAAGGAACGGAAATGAACAGGCTAAAATTAATTCTAATAATGCTGACCTCTCTTATCATTTTTCTGCCTTCGCTATCGTTCCCGGGAGAGGTCAATTTGCCCAAGACAGGGCAGCAGACCTGTTATGATGAAAACGGGAATGTAATTGACTGCACTGACACGGGTCAGGGTGTTGACGTCCAGACGGGTGTTGAATGGCCCAATCCGCGTTTTGAAGACAACGGTGACGGGACGGTCACAGATCACCTGACCGAATTGATCTGGCTGAAAGGTGCCAAGTGCGGTGGATCAAAGAATTGGAACGATGCTTTGACTTTTTGTAATAATCTGGAAAGCGGGTCATGTGGCCTATCAGATGGTTCCGTTGCCGGCGACTGGCGTTTGCCTAACCTCTTGGAACTTGAGAGCCTGGTCAATTCCCAAGCGTCAAACCAGGGTGCGTGGCTCAACACACAGGGGTTTAATAATGTGCAGTTGTCCTATTACTGGTCGGCTACTACCCACGCTTATTTTCCCTACCTTGCGTGGAAAGTCCGCATGTACTACGGCGGCTCCGTGTACGGGAGCTACAAGTCAGGCAACAGCTACGTATGGCCGGTTCGTGGCGGACAGTGATTTGATTATTTGAATATTGGAGGGAAGATGAAAATCTCAAGGGCGTTACTTTTTTTAATAATTGTTTTATTTTCTTTCTCAATGGGTCAGGCCCAGTCGGCACAGACATGGCAGACCGGCCAGACGACCTCTTATGCAACCGGTGATGACGGAGACCTTCAGCGTGGCGTGAGATGGCCTGATCTGAGGTTTGAAGACAATGGTGATGGAACGGTTACCGACCATCTCACGGGATTGGTCTGGTTGAAAAATGCCAATTGCGGTGGATCAATGAATTGGGATGATGCTTTGACTTATTGCAACAACCTGGCAAGCGGGTCCTGTGGACTTACCGACGGTTCCGTTGTCGGCGACTGGCGCCTGCCGAACCGGAAAGAACTGTTAAGCCTTGTTGATTATTCACGAAGCCATCCTGCTTTACCCCAGAGCCACCTTTTTGACAATGTGCAGTCGTCCTATTACTGGTCGTCTACTGCCCACGCCTATGATACCAACTACGCGTCTTCAGTCAGCATGTGCTTTGGCAGCGTGGGCGGCTACTATAAGTCCTACGGCTACTACGTATGGCCGGTTCGTGGCGGACAGGGTGGGTCATTTGAGAATTTGACTATTTCTAATCCCAACGGCGGTGAATCCTTGCTCAAGGGACAGGACTACACCATCACATGGGACAGCGTGAACGTATCTGGAAATATTCAAATTGATCTGTATAAAGGCGGCACAGAACCGGAAAACATGATTATGCAACTGGCGGCTTCAACCGAAAATGACGGTGAATATCTATTCAACCTTCCCGATTCCCTTGCTGATGGAAATGACTATCTCATTGGAATAAGCGCCGACCAAGGAATGGTTTGGGATTTTATCGATACCTACTTTACAATTCATACAGATTCCTATGAACGTGATTCAGTATATTTTCCACACATTGCCAGTAACAGCAAATGGGAAACCGAAATTTGTATTATAAATACAAGTTCTGAGCAGAGCCTGAGTGGTGATTTGAAAGCCTATAATAACTCAGGCCGGGAGGTTTCTTCAACACCTGTTATTTTAGCTTCAAATGGGCGAAGAGAGATTATTATTGGCG
>RPGQ01000042.1 GCA_004193595.1 Desulfobacteraceae bacterium Eth-SRB2 | reverse complement strand
AAAGGGACCACACAAATTCCCGTGGCGGCCAACAGATAGTAGACAAATCGTTTGTCCGGTTCAATATTCGAACCGCCGATCAGTTTTTGAACCAGTTCCCCCACGGCCCCGTTGGAAATGGGAAGGGTCTGCCGATGGTTCAACACACCGTTTTCAAAGACCACACTCATGTAAAACGCACCATTGGTAGGATTGACTACTACCCCAGGGATATTGCTGAGGCGTTCATAAGCAATTTGTGAGAAGCGCTCATATCGCTGTCGACGCTGTTCCAGATACGCAGGATACCGGGGGTGCTGTAAAATGAGGGGTAGAGCCTTTTGAGGCAGTGTGGTGGAGCAGACTTCCACCATTTTGGCGTTGAGAATGCTCTTGATATAGGATTTAAACTCCGGGTCCTTATTGACATTGTAAACCTCAATCCAGCCGCACCGAGATCCGGGCCATGGCAGCTCCTTTGAAATCCCTTTCATCGAAATTCCGGGGACCTCACCAATGACCGCTCCGAGCGACTCGGTCTTTTGGCCGTTAAATACCAGATTCTGGTAGACTTCGTCGGCAATGATAAAAAGGTCAAATTCCCTTGCGATCTCAACAATCTCCTTGAGCATGGTTACGGAATACACCATACCTGTAGGGTTGTCGGGGTTAATCAACAAAATGCCGCCCACCGCAGGGTTATATTTTACGCGCCTGCGCAGTTCCTCTATGTCCGGAAACCAGTGATTGCAGGGATCCAGGGGATAGCAAACCGGAGGTAAACCCGCATGGGCCGCCTCGGAAGAAGAGTGGGTCGTATAGGTGGGTGACGGTGTAATTATACGGGCGGTGCGACGCAAAAACCCGTAGGTTTTGGTAATGGCATCCCCAAGGCCGTTAAAAAAGATGATGTCATCCGGTGTAATGCGGCAGTGGCCGTTGTTGTTGTTCAGGGACACCAGAAAATCTCGGGTTTCCAGAAGCCCCTGGGTCGGGCAGTAGCCGTAGCAGTCGTCCTCCCTGACCAGTTCGGCGACGATTTCTTTCATCCAAACAGGAATTTTTTCACCTTTGGCAACAGGATCGCCAATATTTTCCAGGTAGACCGGTACTCCCAATTCCTGAAGCTTGTCGGCCACGCTTATGATGTTGCGAATTTCGTACGTCAGTTCAGCTGCTCCGATATGGACAAGACCGGTTCGCATGGTATATAATCCTCCTTAAAAAAAATTCGTGATAATAACGGCGCGCAAATAAAAAGGGCAACAAAAATTTTGCGCCCTAAATTTTAAAAGGGCTGCAGCCTGAATGCCTGCAACCCTGATTTAGTTTTTGAGGAATCCGGCTATCCGCTCCCCTTCAGGACCACAGGCTGCCCGGCAACTGCCGCGGCAGCGCTGATCGCTCGACATGCATTATAAGTCCTGAAAATAGAAGCTAACATCATTGGGTTCCTTTCATTTTTTAACCCCTATAGCATATCTATCGGTACATGTCACCCTAAAATTTAACCTAATTTGAAAAATTATTTCCTGACACTTTTTTAGGCGCAAAACTTGAGCCCCTGTTTTAATTTTGACAAGACAAAAGGACATGCGTGCGGGGTAAAAATAAGTGGCTGCTTCATAAAAAAACGTGAAAATTTTTCCCATCTCTTTATACATATCCGTAAGAACCATTTTTTTTCAACATATCATGGGGATTTTAAATTGATTTAATCGGAAAGCCTTGGACCAAGGAAATACACTTATGAAGAAATTTCCAGAATTATCAAAAAGAGTCAATAGCAGTCCTGAACCCTTTTCTTCTTATTTCTTCTTATGTTTTTGAAGAAAGAAAATCAATCGTGTAAGATTGCATTCCTCCAGGGTGTATGTGGGCATAGCCGGCAAGTGCATCTGCTATTCGTGAAAACTGGTCGCCTGGTATCGTATTCGGAATTATCAACACACCATAATGCGGTAAATGCTCATTAAAAAACTTTACGGTTAAGCGAATAAAATCATCTCTATTTCTGGTGAGAAGACATCTCCTATTACGTGCTGCAAATTTAAGTTGTTCAACATCAGATGCTTGGAGCATTCCCACCTCATGAGCACTTATGCAATTAACACTCTGCTTCCTGAGCAATTCAGCTATCTTCGGACTTAGATCTTCGTCTAAGTAATATTTCACTGGGAATCCCTATTCAAATGGGGATAATTTTCGATGATCGTATCTTTCGACCACGATTCATTTTGTTTGATCTGCTGGTCAATCTCTTCACGGTACACAGTATAATAGCCTATAGCGGCCCTCAATTGTTGCTCGGTTAACCAATGGTAAGCTTTCTGAAAACGTTTAAGATTTTGTTTTACGTCGATATACGTTGTGATGATCTCCCATACCTCAAGACCAGTTCCTGCAACTCTGGCCTTTCGCCCGGTCACACCGTCCGTAAAAACAATACCAGGGCAACGACGCATCTTTATGGCCTCCGCAAGAAGATCTTTTGTAACGGAAGAAAAAGCTTGACCGGATTCTTTGGCTATACGTTCTATTTCTTTGACGGTATTTTGAGGTATTCTCAAACTTTTTTGAATTGCACGCATACAGCCTCCTAAACTTCAAATAATGTTTGAACTCTTTTGTACTCTATTGAATGACAGTGTATTACATAGATTAGAAGATGTCAAGTGAGATCTTTGAAAATACAGCCTACCCCGCCTGCCCAATGAAATTTTTATCCCGTTGAATGTGAAACTTATTCATCTGGAGCGCAGGCCATTTCATTGTGGCCAAATTTGCAAATCCTGTCTGTAATAAACAAAAAAAGCCGGACTACCTGTCTAAAGGTAACCCGGCTTCGAGACCGTTGAAATATGCCCTCTTTTATCCAATTTCGGTGTCAATCTCAAATTTTAATCCTCGAAATACTAAATGTATGTCTGTGGTTAAAATTTTCGCGTTGACTCGGGGCGTCCATGCCCCTTGCCCTTGCGGGCAGCTTGACAGCTGTCCAATTCTGCTATCCTACAGAATTGACCTTAACCTTGAATAAAATTGAACATTTTTCAAAGGTATCGTCCTTTTTCTCAGCGCTAAAAATATTATACTAATATTCTTTGGTGTCTTCTGCCTGCCGCGCCTGCCCCGTAGCTCCGGAAGATGGTACCGGGGTAGGTCCGCAAGATCGTACTGGGTGTCTTTGTGGCTGAACTATTCCAACAATTACTAATAAGAGCATTAAAATTTAGACAGGATCACAGGATAAAGAAGATATTTTTGCCTTTCCAGAAGAAAGGCAAAAAGCATCATCCCTCTTCAAGGGAAGGTGTTCAATCATTGTGCCAACAACACAGTAAAGCAAGGAAAAAAGCACCTGTTATTGGCTCCTCAGCCTTTTTTTTCGCTGAAGCGGAATTGTGTTTTCTCGGCTTCATCTCTCCGAGGCGTAGGCTCTACGAGCCGGAGGCTGGAAGCCGTGAAAAAAAAATCAAGTCAATCCTGTTAATCCTGTCAGAAAATGTGTTCGCTTTATATATAAATAATTATGAACTCATTAGTATATTTCCTTACCCGGTATAAACTCCTCCAATACCGGCGCCACATCCCTCACGAAATTTTGCAGCCGTTTTTCAGCATCACCCAATGATTCATCTTCGTATACCGACGTAATCAACCTCACCAGGGCGCCATCGGTTCGCTGCCGGGTGAGGGCATCCCAGAAATTGTATATTTTTAACTGATACGCGTTATTAAGTATCCGACCCCGAACCGGAAACCAGTAATAAGTAATCTGCCTGTTTCGGCCCAACTGAATTACAGCCCGGTTTACTTCATAGGTTCCGTTGTTTCCGGGTACGCTTGTAATTTTTACAGTTCCGGATTGATCAAAGCTCCAGCCACTGCCCGGCAAGCAGGTAGCCGGTGAATGAATCGACTCACCCTTTCTTTGGCTCTCGTAATAGGCCACATAAAAATTGACTTTTTTTTCGTTACGATTGTGGTAATTGATGATGACATATTCGCTCAAATCCAGGACATCGATAAACTTTTGCGCCAGGGGCTGACGGTGCTCAGCATCCCATTCACCTACTTTCAGTGGAAATTGGTTCAGGTTTTTTTTGGCGGGAATCTTTTCGCGAAAATCAACGGTGTGTGAAATGGCGAGGGTCGCCCCCAACAGGATTACGGCAACAATGAACAGGGGCTGAAGCAACAATCCATGCTTCGAAACTGCTTTGTTTTGGCTACCCTGGTTATTATCAGAAGCTGCTACTTCAGTTTCCTTAGCTTTGGAAGTTGTCTTTGATTGAACCGGAGGCAACTTCTCTAGAATTTTCATCTCGATCAACAGCACCGGAATGCATATGGCAAATATCAGCAACCCTGAAAATCCGTGGAAAAACCCTTCGGCTACTTCGGCGCCAAAGTATTTATACAGTATGCCGGTCAAAGCAATTCGGAAACTGTTGGTCACAATGGCCAAAGGTATGGATGAAAGCAACAGCACCGTCCGCTTCCAGATGTGATCCTTGAAAAAATACACCAGCAACAGGCACACACCAGGGAAATCAGAGAATGCAGCCCGCTGCAGGCATCCACCACCTGCAATTTCGCAAAGCCCAAATCAATGATGTTTCCTTGCCGAACCGCCGGCATTCCGAATAGCTGAATGATAGCGACCCCCAATTTGGAAGAAATCATCCGCAACTGCAACATAATCCGGGTATTGATAAATTGAGGCACGGGAAACAGGGTCAGGATAAAAAACAGTGCAAAGCCGATTGTTTTCAGCTTTTGCCATCCCAAATGCAATAAGCATATCCCCACCAGTATCAGCCAGGAAGAGACGTACATCGTAAAATACTCCCCGCCCAACTCTCCCAGCCAAAAGAAAATAATTCCCACACCAACCGGTACCAAACCTGCCCAGGATGGTTCCGAAGGAGTAGAGGCCAACTCATCGCGTTTGAGCCATATCAAAAAAAACACTACCGCCGGAATAAGCCAGCAGTAGCTATAGGCTTCCCTTTCCCAATCCTTTGTTATCAACTTGGTGAAGGCTGAATAGTAAATGCCCAGAAGCAAAAGTCCATATAAGGCAAATTTTATCCAACTAACCGGCTTTATTTCTGTTAGTTCTCTCAATTAACTCCTTACATTAAGATTTGCCACTAAGGCACAAAGACCCGAAGAAGAGGCACAATTCGATCCGCTATAAGAAGTTTGGATCGACAGGTCATTAGATCGATTTTATATAAGCTTCCAGTTCCTCAGTGAATTGGTTGAAATCGTCTTTCCCTGATTGAATGTTTGCAATGAGCTTTTCGTCGTCTATGATCCAATAACGATTTACAAGGCTGTTACGAAAATCAAAAAACGGTTTCAACTTATGAAAAAGCTCCTCCGAAATAATTCCTTCTTTAAAACCCTTTGTAATTGTATCACTTTGGGACATACACATGGCGTCCCACCTATCAAAGATTGGAACTGTTGGATCATGACTACACGGTTGTTGGCAACAGCGGGTTTGAACTCCAACTTGGGGTCGAATACGTGTTCAAACTCAGGGTTGAAAGTGATAACAATAATAGTATCTACCGTTTTAAAGTATGGCCGGCGAATAATGGTACTGAACCTGTTGATTGGACGCTGGTTACCACTGAACCCTTATCGTCTGATCAGACAAGAGGATCCGTTCTGCTGGTGACCCAATATGCGGATACGAGTTTTGGTGAAGTGACCATTACGACGCCGATTCCCTAATATGTGGCTTTTTAACTTGACGTTTCACATAGACCATATCCCCCAATAGGGCGCCTTTCTTTTTCACCCAACCAAAACAGCCGTAATTACTATATCTCCTTGACTTTAGAAATTAAATATGTTTATATGGGATAGATTCTAATTGCTATCAGTCTGGTTTTATGTTTTTCCTGCTGTTGATCATATTCGTAATAGATCATCTGTAAGGACTTCTACCCAGTCTAATTTCAAGTTAGGAGATAATAGATGATGAGAAAAAAAATACCACAGAACGTTGCACATATTCTATGTGTATTAATTGGTTTATTACTCTTGGTGATTACTTTGACAATCCACGGTTCCACTGCATATGCGAATATAGATTTTGACGCCTGCGAGCTTTTAACGCTTGAGGATGTTCAAGCAGTGCTTGCTGAAAAGGTGGAAAAGCGGCCTGGTTTTCCCAAAAATATGGAGTACGAAGGTGGAAAAATCGTCGTTTCCAGGTGTTTTTATGATGCGATATTCTCCAATCGAATGGTTGGACTTCATGTCACTTTTAGGCCCAATGCAAGATATCCGAAGACATTAAAAGAGTATATCGAGCTTAGTAAGTACGAAAAGGGAATCAGTAAAAAAACGCTGGAAGAAGCTATATCCGTTCAGAGGATTGGGAATTTGGCAGTTTGGACTGTGTCGGAGGGCGTTGGAAATCTCAATGTATACTG
Source organism: Desulfobacteraceae bacterium Eth-SRB2 (assembly GCA_004193595.1). Classification (GTDB taxonomy): domain Bacteria; phylum Desulfobacterota; class Desulfobacteria; order Desulfobacterales; family UBA11574; genus S5133MH16. The sequence continues at coordinate 10,770 of RPGQ01000042.1, read as the reverse complement.
GAAAGATTACAACATTCTTGTTTTGACAGGCACCACGAAAGAGGATTTAGAGGCCGCTAAATTTTTCGCGAAAAAAGTCATTAATAAACTAAAAAGAGGGGTCGATTACCATCTTAAAAAGAGGGGTCGATTACCATCTTAAAAGATATCGATATCATAGCCTTGAAATCGTTGTAAGTAATATCTTAATAAAAAAGGGCAAATCCGTTTATCAGGGTTTTCCATTTTTTATTTTTTTCTGATTATGAGTGTCTAAATTCCCTAACTCCCTTAAACAATATCTTTACCCGGTAAATACTTCCCTAGCACCGGCGCCACATTCCTCACGAAATTTTGCAGCCGTTTTTCAGCATCTTCTAACGTTTCATCTTGGTATACATTTGTGATCAGCCGAACCAAAGCGCCATCGGTTCGCTGTTGGATGAGCGCATCCCAAAAATTGTATATTTTTAACTGATAGGCATTGTAGAGTATCCGTCCTCGAACCGGAAACCAGTAATAAGTGATCTGTTTGTTTCGCCCCAACTGCATTACGGCTCGGTTCACTTCCATGGTGCCATTGTTTCCGGGCACACCAGTTATCTTCATAGTTCCTGATTGATCAAAGCTCCAGCCGCTGCCCGGCAAGCAGCTTGCCGGGGAATGAATCGACTCCCCCTTTCTTTGGCTCTCATAATAGGCCACATAAAAGTTGACTTTTTTTTCGTTACGATTGTGGTAATTGATGATGACGTATTCGCTCAAATCCAGAGTATCAATATACATCTGTGCCATAGGTTGTCGGCGTGTGGAAGCCCATTCGCCTATCTTTAGAGGAAATTGGTTCAGGTTCTTTTTGGCGGGAATCTTTTCACGAAAATCAACAGTGTGTGAAATCGCGAGGATCGAGCCCAACAGAATTACGGCAACGATGAATATCGGCTGGCGCAACAATCGGGAATCCGAAATCGTTTTATTTTGGCCAGCAGGATTGATATCAGATTTTACTGTTTGAGTTTCCTTGAATTCAGAAACGGATGTTGGCCGGATCGGCGGCAACTTCTCTAAAATTTTCATCTCGATCAACAGCACTGGAATACAAATGACAAAAATCAACAACCCCGAAAATTTATGGAAGAAGCCTTCGGCCACGTCGGCGCCAAAGTATTTATACAGAATGGCGGTCATGGCAATCCGGAAACTGTTGGTCACAATGGCCAAAGGTATGGATGAAAACAAAAGCACGGTCCGTTTCCAGATGTGATCCTTGAAAAAATAGACTATCAGAAGACTTAGCACAACCATGGAAATCAGAGAATGCAATCCACTGCAAGCATCCACCACCTGCAATTTCGCAAAACCCAAATCAATGATGTTTCCTTGCCGAGTCACCGGCAGTCCAAAAAAGTATATGATGGCCACCCCCAATTTGGTAGAAATCATCCGCAACTGCAACATGATCCGGGTGTTAATAAAGTTGGGCACAGGAAACAGGGTCAGGATAAAAAACAGTGCAAAACCAATTACTTTCAGCTTTTGCCAACCCAAATGCGATAGGCATAGTCCCACCAGTATCAGCCAGGAAGAAACGTATATCGTAAAATACTCTCCGCCCAACTCTCCCAGCCAAAAGAAAACGATTCCTAAGCCGATCGGCAAAAGACCTGCCCAAGATGGTTCCGAAGGAGTAGAGGCCAACTCGTCACGTTTGATCCAGATCAAAAATAACACTACCGCTGGAATGAGCCAGCAGTAACTGTAGGCCTCCCTCTCCCAGTCATGTGTTATTAACCAAGTAAAAGCTGAATGGTAAATGCCCAGAAGCAAAAGCCCGTAAATAGCGAACTTTATACAGCTAACCGGCTTTATTTGTGTTAACTCTTTCAATTCATATGATCCTTAAGAAATTAGCCACTAAGACACCCCAGTACGATCTTCCGGACCTAATCCCGGTACCATCTTCCGGAGCTACGGGACAGGCGCGGCAGGCAGAAGACACCTAAGATTCGGCGTTAACTGCCCAATTAGGATCAGGAATACTTATTGTAGTCATGAAAGCATCAGGTTCGAGATTAATTTCCGTCTCCAGCATCTCTTGTGCGCCGATTTTTAGCGATTCTATTAATTCTGATTTTGTCCTTTCCTGTGCGTTCACCCCCGGCAGATCGATCAACCAACCAATCCACCAATCATCTACTTTTTTTATAACTGCTCTATATTTCATGATTTTACCTTACAAATGGAATTTTGAGATCTTTACAAATTTTTCGTGCAAGCTCATCAACGATTTCATTATGTCGTGAATTTGTGTTTTAAACATATCTTTTTGGAATATAGTATGTCTTCTACCCTCACGCAATAATGAAGCACCATGTTTTTTCAAATGTTTTAAAAGTTGATTTCTTTTCATCCTTGAAAACAGTATCTTTGGTGGGTTTACAAAAGTATATCGACTAATCTGTCAGGCGGATTGGGTTTTATCAATTTCATCTCTCTGAGGCGTAGGCTCTACGAGCCGGAGGTAGGAAATTAATAAAATAGTTTTTTGGTGCCTTTGTGCCTTGGTGGCAAAAAGATCTTGATGATCCTGTTAATCCTGTCTATTTTTTTTCAAAAATATTTTCCAAATTCTCTCCGCCGCCTTACCATCCCATTTGGGCGGCACTTTGAACTGGTTTTTGGGCCTGGCGACGGCTTCCTCAAATGCTTTCAAAATCGACTCTTTTTTGGTACCGGCCAGGATGTTCGTCCCCATTTTAATGGTGATCGGTCGTTCCGTATTTTCCCTGATGGTAACACAGGGAACACCCAGTGCCGTGGTCTCCTCCTGCAAACCGCCGCTGTCGGTCAACACAACCCTTGCATCTTTCCACAAAAATAAAGACTCTTTAAAACTCAACGGTGAAAAAAGGTAAATATCGTTGGAAAGGCCTAAACCAAATTCATCCATCATCTTCTTGGTTCTGGGATGCACGGGAAAGATAATCGGCATCTTGTCTGCAATGGTATTCAATGCCTCGGCGATCTCGCAAAACACGGACTTTGTATCCACATTGGAAGGCCGATGGAGTGTAAGAAAAGCATAATCCTCTAATTTCTCCTTAATCTTTGATGTGGCAAACCGTTGAGGCATTTTCCCATCAAGCTTCTTAACCTGATAAAAGAGATTGTCGATCATCACATTGCCGACAAAATGAATGCGATCCTTGGACTTTCCTTCTTGAACCAGATTGGCTGCCCCACTTTCCTCAGTCACAAAAAAATAGTCTGATATGGCATCCGTAACCATCCGATTTATTTCCTCCGGCATGGTCAGATCAAAGCTCCTGAGTCCGGCCTCCACATGGGCAACGTCGATCAAGAGCTTTTTCGCAACCACACTGCATGCCAGTGTAGAATTTACGTCACCAACGACAATGATCAGGTCCGGTCCCTCTTTCTGACTGAGCTCTTCGAAAGCGACCATAATCTTTGCTGTCTGAAACGCATGGGTACCGGATCCGGCACTCAGGAAGAAATCGGGCTTTGGAAGCTCAAGGTCTTCAAAAAAAGCTTCCGACATTTCATAGTCGTAATGCTGGCCGGTATGCACAATCTTGCACTGAACTTGATTATACTTAAGCGCCTCTCTATAAATCGGTGCTATTTTCATGAAATTAGGACGAGCACCAGCTATTAGTAACACTTTCATCATAAAAATTCCTCTCAAGTTAAATAGGATACCCCAGTACCATCTCCCGGAGCTACGGGACAGGCAGATTTTCGCAAACCAGCCTGCCATGCGAGGCACGAGCGGGCAGGTATACACAGATATTATTGTTATTTTGCAATTTGAGAATCTTTATAATCTGTGTTCACCTGCCCGCTCGTGCCTTGTAATGGCAGGCCTGTTCTTCAGTTTGCACCGGTTGAAAAGAAGAACACCAGTTAAGGCCTATTGGTTTCTTTAATTGTGACATAGACATATCCACTTTTGATGACCCAATTGAAGAAATGAAGGAATATGAATGAACTATAGGGAAAAGTGCGCCCGGAAATTAGCCAATTTTCTATTCCCATTTAGACTTGACGAAAACCCGAAAATGAATTATATTGATGTAGTCTTTCATGACATAATATTGATGTATTAGAAATGGGGATAATATGAAAGCAATCAGTATCCGAAACGTGCCCGACCATATTTATGTCGGATTAAAAACCATGGCAAAAGCAAATCGCCGAAGTCTTCAGGAACAAATAAAATTAATACTTGAACAGGAAATCAAACTATCAAACCGATCATTTCTGGCAGGCGCTGAACAATGGCGGAAGCGACTCCAGGGACGAAATCTTAGTAATACCGTAAAAACAGTTCGGAAGGATCGTCAGCGATGATTGGCGTTGTGGATACATCTGCATTGATCCGCCTATTTGTTCCTGATGGCCCATTACCTGATGACTTTAAAGGATTCTTGCGAGGCGTCGAACGAGGCCTAAATACAGCCATAGCTCCAGAGCTGTTACTGGCGGAAGCCGCCAATGTGATAAATAAAAAACAAATATCAGGAGAACTTTCCGAAAGTGAAAGCGATCAGCTTTTTTCTGATATTCTTTCACTACCGATTCGTCTTTTCCCTCACCGCCCCATACTTCTAAGAGCCTTCGAATTGGCACGAGTGCATAAATTAACCGTATATGACACCCTGTATTTAGCACTCGCAGAAGAACATGGCGCTGTCATTTTTACCGGTGATCGTAAATTGGTAACAATTGCTGCCCGTTTGCGGTTACAATAAAATCGTTTAACGATTTTATGAAACTCTCGCATGTGAACCCTCTGGAGGCAGGTAAATCTTTGGGATATTATGAGCTATTTGAACCCTATCGTTGCATAAACAACACATCAGATTATACGTCAAACGGCTTAAACAAAGTCTTTGCGTTGATTGGAGTAACCATTGTAAGATCTAACCGTGGGTGGCATCCAGTGGAAACACCTTTTTTTCTGTATTGTTTACCCTTCAGGAAATCCGATGATACCGTATTTCCTGTTTTATCAAGGCGTTGCGGTAGACGACTACAGCTGCGGTCTTGATGCTTTAGACCTGCAGTATCCTCGACTTTTGCAAAGTTAGGGTGAAATCATCCCACACTGCCCCGGTAAACGGAATCTCCGCCACACGCCACAGGCGGACAAGTCTACTACGTTCCGACAATCAGCGGGGAATTGCTAACCCGGATTTTTCACGCGTTAACTTACTATCTTTTTACTATATTTCTTTATAGAATTTAAATTTGCTTAAAAATTTTCATGAAAAATTCGGGCTAAAGGAAATTGCCAGATGTTTATGATGAAAAAAATATTAAAACCTTTTCTTTTACCACCTGGGATTTTCATCATCTTAATAATTTTCACTGGCGCGTGGATCCTTCATAAAAAGAACTGGAAAGCAGGTATCATGACATTGTTATTCGGTGGTTTTGCATGGGCGCTTTCCATATCTCCGGTCTCAGATGCCATGATCAGGAGCCTTGAGTCTGAATACGGCATTTCCAAAAAAATACAGGGTGATGTGATCATCCTTTTGGGTCACGGAGTCTTTGATGAAGCGCCTGACCTAACTGGACAGGGTGCTCCTTCCGGCATTTATCTCACCAGGATTGTCACTGCTGTGAGGCTTCAAAAAAGGCTCAATATCCCTATCATCGTATCCGGTACTGAGGTTTCAGAAGATAAAGTTATAAAAGGCCATATTGTAAAACGATTCCTTTTAGACCTCGGAGTCCCTGCCGACAAAATTATCACAGAGGATAAAAGCAGAGACACTTTTGAAAATGCGAAATTTACACAGAAGATTTGTGCAAGATTGGGTTTTACAAGCCCCATCATGGTAACATCCGCTTATCACTTGAAACGCGCCATCATGAGTTTTGAGAAGGCCGGTATAGAAGTGCTGCCATTTCCAGCCGGGTTTATATCATGTCGCGACAAACAATATAAGTGGAATGCCTATTTGCCTGGTGACTTTAGGAAATCATCAATTGCTATTAGTGAATATTTGGGGATGATATTTTATAAATACGCCTATTGAGACCCTTGAAAAAGGTCCCCTTTTACTCAATCTCGGCGTCAGACTCAAATTTCAATCCTCGAAATACTCAATGTATGTCTGCCTGCCCCGTAGGTCCGGCAGATCGTACTGGGGTGGTTAAAATTTTCGCGTTGACTCGGGGCGTCCATGCACCTCGCCCTTGCGGGCAGCTTGACAGCTGTCCAATTCTGCTATCCTGCAGAATTGCCCTTGGTCTTGAACAAAATTGAACCTTTTTCAACGATCTCATAACATTACATTTTACCATAATAATATATCATACGATGATCTTTTTTTCTCATCAATTTTCATTCAAGATTAAGTAACAAACTAAAAAACCGAATTCTTAAGGCACCATTTATAGGTTTCTTTTATTCCTCTCTTCAGGGAAATCGTTGCCCGCCAGCCCATAGAATTCAACCTGGAAACATCCAGGCGTTTCACAGGAGATCCGTCTGGTTTGCTGGTATCGAATCGCAGCTTGCCCTCAAACTCAACAATAATCGAAATCATTTCTGCAAGTTCCCGGATGGTCAAATCCTCACCCACGCCGATATTGACGATCTCATCCCCATCATAATTATTCATCAGATATACGCAGGCATCGGAGAGGTCATCTACATGCAAAAACTCGCGCCTTGGCGTCCCTGTGCCCCAGACTTCTACCTCCTTGCTACCCTTTATTTTGGCTTCGTGACATTTCCTGATTAGCGCTGGGAGAACATGGGAGGTTTCTAAATCAAAATTATCATTAGGGCCATAAAGGTTGGTAGGCATCACGCTGATAAAATTTGTTCCATACTGCCGGTTGTAAGACTGGCACATTTTGATGCCGGCGATTTTTGCGACGGCATATGACTCGTTTGTGGGTTCCAGATAGCCTGAAAGCAGATGGCTTTCCCTCATTGGCTGTGGACACTGTTTTGGGTAGATGCAAGAACTGCCGAGGAAGATGAGCTTCTTTACGTTGAATAAATAAGATGCATGTATGATATTTGTCTGAATTGCCATATTGTTGTATATAAATTCAGCCGGATAGACATTGTTGGCCCAGATTCCGCCCACCTTTGCGGCGGCCAAGAAAACGTAATCTGGGCGCTCCTCATCAAAGAACTCTTCAACTTTTTCCTGCCTTGTGAGATCCAATTCCTGGTGGGTTCTGAGAACAATATTATTGTATCTCAACGCCCTAAGCTTCCTCAAAATGGCCGATCCCACCAGCCCCCGATGACCAGCCACATAAATTTTCGATTCTTTATCCATTAAGATGCCCTATGCTCCATGCCCTATGGCCTCTTCTTGCCTTGTTAAATTTTTCGCAGAAAAGGAGTGGAACGAATTTAACCGGGGCTCTACGCCCTATGCGTTATTCAAACCCATTAAACGTCCGAAAACCTTCTTTCTGAATCAACCTATCCTTCTCCGCTTCTTTGAGGTCTTCCCGAACCATCATCTTGACCAGTTGTGAAAAAGTTATGGTTGGTTCCCATCCCAGGTTTAAACGGGCCTTTGAAGGATCGCCGAGGAGAAGATCTACTTCAGTGGGTCTGAAATAGCGGGAATCTATCTTGATGAGAGTTTTGCCGGTCTTACTGTCTTTGCCTATCTCATCGACACCCTTTCCCTCCCAGTAAATCACGATACCGGCTTCCTTAAAGGCATTTTCAACAAATTCTCTTACCGAATGGGTCTCACCGGTTGCGATGACATAATCTTCGGGCTTGTCTTGTTGTAACATCAGCCACATGGCCTTAACGTAGTCTCGGGCATAGCCCCAGTCTCTCTTTGCATCCAGGTTGCCGAGATACAACGTATTTTGCAGCCCCAGTTTGATACGAGCGACTGCCCTTGTGATTTTACGTGTCACAAAGGTCTCACCTCTCACAGGAGACTCGTGGTTGAAAAGAATACCGTTACACGCAAACATATTGTATGCCTCACGGTAATTGATCGTAATCCAATAAGCGTATAACTTAGCTGCTGCATAGGGGCTGCGCGGATAAAAAGGTGTGGTCTCGCGTTGCGGAACCTCCTGCACCTTTCCATAAAGTTCACTCGTTGAAGCCTGGTAAAATCGAGTCTTATCTTTCAGGTTTAGGATCCTTATGGCCTCAAGAAGGCGCAAGGTGCCTAACGCATCACTATTTGCAGTGTATTCGGGCGTTTCAAAAGATACCTTGACATGACTCTGAGCTGCCAAATTATAAATTTCATCGGGCTGGATTTCCTGGATGATATGTATCAGGTTCGTAGCATCCGTAAGATCCCCATAATGCATAAAAAACCGTACATCCTTTTCACGAGGATCTTTATAAAGGTGGTCAACGCGGGCTGTATTGAACGATGAAGACCTGCGCTTGATGCCATGAACCTCGTAACCTTTGCTTAATAAAAATCCAGCCAGATATGCCCCGTCTTGCCCGGTAACCCCTGTGATAAGAGCTCTTTTCATAATTTAGATCCTTTTTCTACAATGCTTCTTAAAAGCTTTCATTATTTTAACTGTTACTAATAAGTGCATAATTATTTAGACATTTCGAAAGAAATATGGTACTACATCAAGTATGGAAAAACTTGATGGAAGAAAAATCGGACCAGAGGCAATGGAGCAAATCCGCATCCGTGCGGTGAAGCGGGTACAGCAAGGCGAAAGCCCTGAAAAAGTTATTGCCACTTTGGGTTTTAGCCGGGCATGCATTTATAACTGGCTTGCTAGATATCGTGCAGGTGGTTGGCACGCTCTTAGATCTGGCAAGCACACTGGCCGACCCAAGAGGCTCGACGGCACTCAGATCGCATGGATTTATAAAACGATTCGCGATAAAAATCCGCTTCAATTAAAATTCTCCTTTGCTTTATGGACGCGTAGTATGGTTACTCGTTTGATCCGCAAACAATTTGGTCTTAAACTTAGTGAAAGCAGTGTAGGCCGTCTTTTACGCCAAATGGGATTAAGTTGTCAAAAGCCATTGTATCGGGCCTACCAGCAGGATTCCGAGGCCGTTGAGTGCTGGAAGAAGACCGTGTTTCCCCAGATCAAGAAAAGGGCGAAAAAACTTGGTGCCACAATTTATTTTGAGGATGAATCCGGTATTCGATCTGACTTTCATCCCGGTACTACTTGGTCGCCTAAAGGACAGACTCCGGTAATAAAAGTGACTGGGGCTCGATTTAGTACTAATATGGTTGCGGCAATCAGTACCCGCGGCCATCTGAGATTCATGGTCAATCAGGGCACTGTAACTGCAGACGTATTGTGCGTCTTTCTTAAAAAACTTATGCATAATGCGCAGCAACCTATCTTTTTGATCTGGGATGGGCATCCGACACACAAATCGAAAAAGGTTCGTGAGTGCATCGAGTCATTTAAGGGTAAACTAGAAGTATATTTTTTACCTTCATATTCACCCGAACTGAACCCAACTGAACAAGTTTGGCGCTCCGTAAAAAACCACGGGGTTGGCCGAAAATCAGTATTCGGGCCAGACCAACTTAAATCTGCAGTCACCAATTGCCTACACCGATTGCAGAAAATTCCCAAAATCGTACTATCATTTTTCAAGCATCCTGACTGTAACCACGCTTTGGGTTGATGTCTAAATAATTATGGCCTCATTAGTAAAACCCCAAGAATACCTTTCCCGGCACTCTTTCTCCTCTCAAATTATCACTTTAAAAACCGGTTTGTTAAGATCTATTCCAACGGCGATATCAAGGGCGGTTATTGCCGTATGATAACTTCTTTAATCGATATTTCTTTCATTAGATCTCTGGTCGCTGACTGTTATTCCCCGTATGGCCCTCTCTTCGAGGCGTAGGCTCGTTCAGTTTATTCTCTTTAATCCACTTTAAACGTTTTCCTTTGGACTTCTTCAATTCACTTTCCTTCCACATTGCTTGAATTCTGCTTTCAAACTTTTGATAAGAAATCAATTCCCATGGACGATCACCTTTGGTAGAATAAACCATGCTTATCCGGTTGGCACATATAACTCGAAAAGGTAGTTTTCCACCCCGCACAACCGATAGTGGTGCGAGATCTGGGTTGACCCGATACGAGACAGTCCGCCAAATGCTCTACAAGCTGCGGGTTGCGGGCTGATAGTAGGAGAGCCGAAGACGCTACCGCCCTTACGTCGCTGGCCGAACACGGGACAAGGGGCACGTATGTGTCAACCGGATAAGCATGGAATAAACTTGGCCAGAATTATGCCTTTTTATCCTTTCCACCAAATCACCTGTGTAACCAATATAAATTCTCTTAGAAGTTTCATTCTGTATTGCGTATACTCAATAGTTTTTTCTTTTCAGGTTCATACTCCTCTACGAGCCGGAGGCCATGTTATGACCCGCCAAGTCTTTTTTTACTGGACTTGTTCCGTCACATCGACGGCCATCAAAATATGAAGAAGGTTCTTGAAATTGTAAGGGACAAAGATCGTGGCCGGGCTTATCGCACCTATGCTTGTATCTCCGCAGAGCATATCCCTTGTGAAAGCACGTTTTCAATCTTTCGTGAACGGTTAGGTGAAAAACTCTACAATGAAATCTTTCATGTCCTTGTCCATATCTTTCATGAATTTGAAATAATTACCGTAAGTTCAAACTGATTTCAGAAAAAATATAAAATTTTGAAAAAAAGCGGGACATTCTTTTAAAGATATGGTACCTTAAAATGTAAAAATTTACAATTAAGGTGCCCATGAGTATAAAAAGCATA
>RPGQ01000041.1 GCA_004193595.1 Desulfobacteraceae bacterium Eth-SRB2 | reverse complement strand
TTTTAAAAAACTGTAAGGAGAAGTGCGTCCGGAAATCAGCCGTTCTTATATCTTATTGAAATAATTTGTTTATTGATAATTTACACTTTGTGCTTGACAGAAAGAATATAGGATGTCCCGGAAGTCCACAGGTTTTTGCCGAAGAATCCATGGACCACAGCTCGATGCTATTGGCCCAAGCGTGCTTGATCCACGGTGTGCAACCTGAAAAACTCGTGCTTCACTCCGATAACGGCGGACCGATGAAAGGTGCCACCATGCTGGCCACTTTACACAAACTGGGAGTCATCCCCTCCTTCTCACGGCCCAGCGTCAGCAATGACAATCCATATTCTGAATCGCTTTTTCGAACCATGAAATATCGACCCGAATATCCCTCAAAACTATTTGAAAACGTTGAGCAGGCGCAGTCATGGGTCGATGGATTCGTCTTCTGGTACAATACACAGCATCTGCACAGTTCGATTCGTTTCGTTACTCCTGATGATCGTCATTTTGGCCGCGAGGAACACATCCTAATCAACCGACGCAAAGTGTATGAAAAAGCCCGAAATCGAAATCCGAATCGATGGTCAAAAAATATACGCAATTGGAACCCAGTGCATCAGGTTTGGCTGAATCCTGAAAAAGGAAACGACGCTATCCAGATGCACTGTTTAAAAAAGGCGGCCTAAGCTATGGCTCAGGTGACAACTACCTTGACACCCGCCGATATTGTCGATTCAGAAGTAAAAAAAGCAGCATAATCTGGCAAGTTTTTTAAAGAGTTTGCGCTAACCGTTAAGCATTTCCTCTGAAAACAATCAGAGCTTACGTTCGGCAAATCGCTCTCTTGATTCTTTAACCGCATCAAGAATATCTTTCGTGGTTGCCTTGGTTTTAATGCCCGGAACATCAAATGGTGATTTTTCACTTTTTCTAAAAATGATTGAAAAAGTTTCCCCCCCTCTTCTTTTGATAACAACTTCTTCAGTTCGGGCGATATTAAGTACATCGGAAAGCCGCTGTCTTGCTTCAGAATATGTATAAACTTTCATGATATTCACTCCAATATGGTAATCCCTATTTCCCGGGCAATCCTTTTCATACCACGGTCTAGGGTAAGCAAAGGACTTCGAAGGCTATCGGCACATTCTAAAAAATAGGCATCATATGCATATATGTTAAATTTTATCGCGATTTTTAAGGCAGATTTTATATCAATATGCCGTAAATCTACTGGGATATGCTGAACGATTTCCCAGGATGAAGCCACTTCATCTGCCTGTAACACGCTTTTTTTCATCATTGCCGTTAACGCGTTGCCAATTTCAAAAGGCAATACCTCCGGCGCAACCAATTCACAGCCTTCAGTCAATCGTATAATCAAATCTTTTTCTGGTTCATTTAGAGCAACAGCAATAAACGTATTTGTATCTGCAATAATTTTCATAGGTACAATTGTACATATTTATAGTGTCTTTGTCAAGCCGAACGCTATGCGTCACAAGCCAAAATCGCGCCCTGATGACGGGCAACCAAGCCCGAACAACCACCAAACCATTATGCGAGAGGAATATGTGGAAACTGCCGCGCGCGGGTTTGGTCTTGTGCACGCAATTGTTAGCCAAATAACTATCATTACAAGACTTATAGTTCTCATACAAAGGATTTGTAATTCCTATACCACCTTTACTGACGAGATATTATGACTTCCACACCAATCCACTCTCGATTACATAAACAAAACGTTCGGCAGAAAAAACATCGGGATAGAGAGTGTCCGATGCTTGCTTCCCGACAAACTCATCATAAAAGGTTTCAGCATCAGTTGTTCCTGAGACAGAAGGCTTTTTATCTAGAGAGAATCGTTCCGCAGCCCTTAGTAGATGACGTTCATCTCGGAGGGCGATCAACACTTCTTGAATCGAAACTTTTAAAAAGTCAGAGAAATGCTCGTGATCGTATTCAAGGGAGGTATCGAGAATCCAGCAGTGGATATGATCATCACAGGGATGTCTCTGAAGCCCTAAATCTTGCATGAGAGAAGAACGTGTTTCAAGTCCATGGAGCACAGCCTCCTTCTTCCGGGTTAATTGTAATCCGGCTTTCCTGAGCGTGTTGGTTTTATGTAGCCAAGCGGCTTTTAGCGTTTTACGGAAATAGCCAGATTTGATTTCGAAGATGAACAGATGGCCGTCTCGGGCACAAATGAGATCGACCTCTCCCGCATCCGGCAGAAACTCTTTGGGAGGCTCATAATTGCTTACCACCCGAAAACCGTGAGTTTCAAACAACTCAGCAAGCCGGATTTCTATTCGACGAGTTTCCGTCATCCGCTCCTTCCGATGTCTGCCGATCCGCCGTAAGTTGTTGATCGCTGATGTGGCATTGTCCTGGTTAAACATCAGCCACGGAAGGGTAAAAAGATAGCGGCCAATTTTGAGAATTGGCCGTTCATAGAGTTCCGGAAATGGGGCCTGAGTCTGATTCTTTTGATGTAAATGTTTTGTCTGGGCGCTCAGATCGTTCGTCCAAAAATCAAGAATGATTTTGGCTGTTTTTTTACTCCCCTGAGGATATGTATCAGTCACAGTCCAGCTCTGAATTCGTTCCACCTTCGCATCTTGCTCGGCGAATGTGATGGGGAAACGGTTTTCCATTCCATTCGCCAGTCCGTCAAACGCTAATTGGGCAAGTGCTGCCTGCCAGTGGCCAGTTCTCTTATAGTTTTCCTCAAAAGCCAGAATAAAATCGTTCAGGTAAAACACTGACATGAGCTCCAAAGAATGGAGCAGCTTAAACAGATTGATTTTTACGCCACCGGTCACTATAATTTCTTGATCGAGCCCATACACCTCATACAGTTGAAGCATGGTTCGCAACGCTTTTTTATAAGCCAGTTGGTTGAATTCATGATTCTCGGGAAGGCCAAATTGCTTTTCTATAAGTCCTGAAAGGAAAAATTCTTTATCGGCCCGATAAAACCAATACATCGGAAGAACAGCGAGTTTTTTGCCATTCTCGTCCCAATGCCTGCCATCCGATGTGTCGTCATAATCCACCATAAGCTTCTCCCCTTCGAAGCGAAATGAAGTATCTTTGTCAAAACAGAACCAGTCTAGGATATGGCCCTCAAAATAGTTGAATGCGAGATGGGCGGAGAGGAGTTGTTCGAATGCATCGAGGAGATATTCACAGCGCCGGTAATGGGTGATGTCGTATTCTTGGGTGAACAGGAATGGAGACATGTGCTCCTTTAACAATTCTCCGAGCGAGCATTCCGTTAGCTGAAAGTCCTCAGGAACACTCTGCTTGAGTTTCCGAAGGAGAATCTGATTTAATGCCTCCATCTGCCGTTGAGAGGTCTCCGCATCTTTCACACTCTGCCCGTCAACAAGAAGATGCTTGAAAGTATACAGGCTGGCATACACCAAAATCTCAAGAACGGAAAATTTTTCAAATGCTTTTTCTCGCGCCTGGATATGTAATTCCAGTCCATACCATTCCTCTTCGAGCACTCGACACGCGTCAAGGAAAGAACAAAATTTGGCATCGTTCGCCGTATTCAGCATTTCGATTTCTTGCCAGCGGGGGTTATCCGTGGAAAGAAAGATCTGAGAGTACTTGATCGCATAACGCAATGAGTTGGGAGAGCGCTTGAAGAGATTTTGCAACAAACCATGGTGTGTATATGGCTTCTGCCGGAGGTAACGGGCAAGTGCAAGTGAGAAGGTTTCTGTCTCAAACACCTCAGTGGAGACTTCACTCCAAAAGGTACTCTTCCATAACGCGGCATCCCGATCTGTTCTCCTAAGCTTCTTTCTCCCTTTTTTCGCCGGTTTCCCATCGAGATATTTGTGGAGAATCGTGAGAACAGACTCTGAGACAGATCGTCCGGTTTCACGGAGCGCTATAAATGCCTCTTGATAAAATGTTTGATGATTCATTTTAAGATCATCCAGTTAGCCTTCTCTACAACCTTATCATACTGTTGCCAGTCTCTTTTGTATCTCTATCAGACAACCGACTTCGTGTCGGAGAGATAGCAAGAATCAAACTTCTTTATTGCGAGGAAGATGGCTCGATAAGCTCACAGGATTCGCAAAAGCGGAGTAAAACGGAGCTTTTGCGAATCCGGTGGAGCGTTTGGTTGTGCTTGGTATCGCTTCTGTCATCAAGAAAATAATAACAACCGACATGCTTCTATCGAAATACGTGAAGATTCCTCACATTTTAATAAATATTCAGTCCTGTTCCAATTTCTTTCATGGTCACGCCACATATATTTTAACCAGACTTCCATTCGTTCGATTTGTTGAACAAGATTTGGATTGTCTCGTGCTTCGTCTGAATCTTGTAGATTGGAAAACTGTATGCTAAGAATAGATTTTTGATCCCAAAAACACTGTAGAATTAAAAAAATCGTCTGTTCTGTTGGGTACCATCTCCGATTGAGTGCCGTGGTTAAGAATGATTTAGAGAATCGTAAAAGCTCAGATCTTGGTTTTGAGAATCCCTCATTGATCATTCGCTGATATTCATCCGGAAACCACGATTTTATAAGAGGGTTTGTACCATATTTATCAATGGCGTTTTTAGTACCAGAAGCCTTTATTGTACCAACGAGCAATTCTTCCCGACCACTGTAACTCAACAATTCATTTGCTGCATCTTGAGATTGTTCCGTGAATTCAAAGTCAGCAGACCAGAGATAATAGAACTTGTCCTCTGATATGTGTTCATCAGTCTGCAATGCTCGCAATAATCCTGCCTTCCATCGGTCGCAAGTATCGAAACTTTGAACGGGAAAAGGGATGAATAAATCAGTGTTTGACACTTCCAAGCCATCGAAAACGTCATCCCGTTCTGCTGGTGGAGTTGCGATTACATGTAATCCTCTTTCTTGAAAGAAGCTTACCCAATTCGAGATGGTTTCCAAATCCCTCTCAGAATATGGCCTTGGTTTGAATAGCAAATTAAGGACTATCACATTTCCCATTGATTATTCTCCTGTTTGTAGGCAAGCACAACGCTAAAGTCAGAGGCAGCCAGGGCTTCCACTGACTTCAATAAAACCGATTTATTTGAAATTTCTAAAAACCTGTCAAAACGGAGCGGCCTTGGCTGGCACCTGAACTGATAGGTTAGCAATTAAAATGGACGATTTTCACTCTTAGCCGTTTTTGTAAGCCAAATTAAAAAATCTACACCTTTGATTGTGATGTGATAATTATTATCTTTGACTGTGATTAAGGTTCTCCCAAACAGAAAAGATAGATATTGTTCCAGTGTCCAGTTATTTAATTGCTCATCAAATAGACCTTGTACATGCTCAAAGTGGCTTTTTATTATTTCAATATTAAGTCCAGTGCCAGCAACTTCATTTAATTTACGCAATAAGAATATTTGACTTCCGAATATAATATTATAAATTTGTTCAAAATCTAAAGCCAGTTGAGTGGCCGCAAGATGTCTTATGAGCACTTTTACTGTGTCGCTATCAGTATCTAATTCTCGCTGCTTTAAATCTTTAAAAATAAAGCTTTCCAATTCGTTGGTAACATTTGAGTCACCAAATTTCATTAGCTCTTCAACAGCTTTCTTTCTTTTTTCTTCGACTTCGGCTGTTTGACTGGACTCGGTTTTTAATCCCTCTTTTCCGACCGATTTTATTTTTCCGATGAATTCTCTAATTGCTTTTTTGAAAACAAAAATAAATATGAGTGCAAAAATGAGAGAAACATGCGGCCATCCGAAACTACTTAAAATTTTTATTATGTTTTCCATTGTTATTCATTCGCTTTGCTAATAGCCTGCATCAGCAGCGGCGCCAATGAACTTGCAGAAAAACCGCCGCGCTTCTCGCCGTCTGCTTCCAGGTAAAGGCACCGGTTGCCCGGCGCCCTCCCCACAGTTCCGGACGTGAAGATTTCCCTCATCCGGCTCTTCGATTCAGGCTCTTTTTAACAAGCCGTCAACCAACCAGGCGACACCCCGGTTGGCGTATAACTGTTGCTTCCCTGCGGTGTTAAATATTATGGACGATTCGCGGCAACGGTAATGGAAACGTCTCAAGGATTTTATTGAAATCCTCATGACTGATGTATCCGTCCCGATCCCGTTCCCCGAGCCAGCGACGCCACGCCTTTTGGGTGTACTCATACACAACCTCCAGCACTTTGAAGTTACTTCGCACCCCAAAACACTGGTAAAACCCTCGAAGTTTGCTGCACAGGGTTTCATGCTGCAATTTTACGGGTTCATGGCGGTTCTCCTTGCACCAGCGCCACTGCGACCTCATAAAACGGTTTCGCCGTTTCCGGGCGGTCTGCTTCTTGATCGCCCAGTTTCCTTTGAGACTTTTGCCCCAATAGAATGTGAACCCAAGAAAATCAAAGGTCCCTCCGGGCTTCCCGTTTTGCGCCGGTTTTCCGAATGGTACCAACCGAGTCTTTTCCGGATGAAGATCCAGCTTGAAGCTGCTAAATCTTTTCGGCAGCACTTCCATCAACCGTTTCACATCGGACTCCAGTTGGAACCCCATGATGAAATCATCTGCAAATCGGATCAGAAAGCACTTGCCCTCCATTCGGGGTTCGACCTCCTTGACATACCATTCATCCAAAAAATAGTGCAGAAAAATGTTACTGAGCATCGGTGAAACCACCCCGCCTTGAGGAGTCCCCTTTTCAGGATAAACGATCTCACCATCCTCGGATACGCCGGCATTTAACCACTTGCCGATCAATCTGAGAATGCCGCCGTCGCTCACCCTGCGTTTAATGGCCTCTCGCAGCAATTGGTGGTCGATGTTGTCGAACAATCCTGTAATATCCGCACTCAAAATCCAGTTGGTGTTCAGTTTATAGCACTTATCTCGAAGTTCCGAGAGTGCTTTGTGCTGGCTTCGGCCCGGTCGAAATGCGTGTGAAAAGTCGTGAAAGAGTGGCTCATACACGATTCCCAGCAGGGTGGTCACCGCTTTCTGGACGATCTTGTCTTCCAGGGCGGGAATACCGATGGGCCGCATTTTGCCATCCTCCTTTTCCAGCCAGACGCGTTTCACCGGTGATGCAACGTACTGTCCTCTCCGCAGCCGTTGGTATAGATTATAGAGGTTTGCATCAAGATCCCGGCCGTACTGCTTTGCCGTAATCTTGTCCACCCCGGTGGATTCATTCTTGCGCAACTGACGGAACGATTTCTTCAACAGGAACAGATCGATCCGATGGGCCAGAGACGAAAACACCATATTCGGGTCCGCCTCTGCCAACATTTTTACTCGAACAAGCGAAGACTCCTTCACCAAAAGTGGTGGGCCTTCGCCTCCCCTGGACTTGCGTGCAACCTGCGACGCAACTCTCTGGTTGTCTGTTGATATGGTTTGTGACCTCTGTGTATCTCCCATAGTTCCTTCCAGAGAAACGTTATACCCGGCTTCTCCTTCCCTGCAGTGGGTCGTTTGGGCGACACTTCCCCACCTTCCCGTCCGGGTCACCCCAAACATCGGTACTATGATCCGCTAAGACTCCCGAAAGCTTCTCTCAGGTTTGTTCGCTCCTCGCTTTCCGCCCCTGATACCTTGCCTCGACAAGGCCACTTCCGGGTCTCCCCAGTTCCCAAGCTACCTCTTTGAAAACATGCCCTGGTCGCAGACCCCGGTGGTGACTTGAACACTCGCCCATAACGCCTTCAAGTCTTCTGCCTTCCGCGGCATCCAAAGCGTCGGCTTTCCCTTCACACGTGCAAAGGTTATCCTTACAGTCCACAACTATACATTTTTCGGGGCTCAATACAGAGCCTGCATCCTTGATCCTGTCCGGCTTCGGACTCCCGTTACCGGGTTTGCCCTCGGACTTCACTAATGATCTGCTGGCTAAGCTTTGATCATGTGGGACTTTCTTAACCTCAGTGCCAGAGCAAGCCCTGCAAAGAGGAAGATGACAGTTTTGTCACCCGATCACCCACTGGGTAACGATATCGAATTTCAAAGACTCTTTGCCTTATCCCAACGATTCGGATTTATCTCGGCACGAGAATTAGCCTTGTTGGGCATTCCATATATAAATATAAGCCACTTTAAAAATGCAACAATACTACAGCTATTTTTCAAAAAAGCTATTTATACGATCACCTGTTTCTGTGATTTCATCGCGAAAAGCTATAAGATCAGCCATAATTTCGTCACTTGCTTTGAGCAAAGTCTCATCTCTCGAATTGTGATATTCAATCAACTTGTTTGCATAGGATTTACCTAAATCGTACCTTTTCTTTGAAAGCTCTTTTAGCTGAGCAGCATTTGTGAGAAGGCTTTGATCCTCTTTTCTCTTGCCAACATCGGCAATATAAGCAACGAAATCCTGGAGAAAAATGTATTTCTGTTTTTCCAAAGAAAGGAGATCCTTTACGCATTTGAGATTTTGAGCGTATTCTTCCTCTGATTTAGGGTCAGTAATCATCGCTCCAATAATCTCGATTTCTCTATCCCTTAATTGACCACCTTTTATCTCAAGGTTATTAAAAAACTCAGAGTATTTAGAATTTTCCTGGATTGTTCC
This sequence comes from Desulfobacteraceae bacterium Eth-SRB2, assembly GCA_004193595.1. Classification (GTDB taxonomy): domain Bacteria; phylum Desulfobacterota; class Desulfobacteria; order Desulfobacterales; family UBA11574; genus S5133MH16. The sequence goes on along the minus strand of RPGQ01000041.1, from coordinate 1,657 downwards.
AATGAAAGAACCAGCTCCTATTAAAAGGAGAGCCAAGCAGTAAGCAAGGAGCCCGGAATAAAAAGATTGAAGCCATATCTTTTGCCCATATTTTTCTCTTTTTATCAATTTAGTTCTAAACCAAAAATAAAAGATGAGCACAAGAATCCAGCCCAGAAACATAATAAGAAATGCTATGGGTGAATCATATGAAAAGAGCAACTTAAATCCTGGAACAGTAAGAGAAAGGAGCAGAAACCAACCCCACCCCCACTTCGGCTTACTATACAATGGAGAATAGACGAACTCTTGAGAAATTTCACTGTCCTTTTTTTCAGTATGGGAATCATAAGGTGATTCCGATAAAGTAGGTATTGATACATCTTCATCTGCTTTATCAGGGCACTCATCAATATTTTCGATCCACTCTCCACAAAACCGGCATTTTACGGCAGCATCTTGAATCTCTTCAGCGCAATAAGGGCATTTTTTCATTTTAGCCACCTAAACCACAAACCCGATATGGCGTTTGATTTCAATCTCAAGAATGGCGCCAGTTGGTTCCTGTATAAACGATGGGTTGAATGGGCACGCTCCTTTGTGTGTATGAGTGTTTATTTGCACCTCAATGTCCTCACCATTCCATTTTCCGGAGCTTAATGCAGAAATCAAATGTTCCTTCGTGATCTCGAACATGACTTTAATGAGGTCGCCTTTCCCCAAGCCCCATGTCGTTAAACGGCTCCTCGAAATTTCAGTTCTGATTTGAAATGAGATGGCTTTGGAAGTCTGCCGTGGTGTGCCCATATCATCACGATCGATTACCGTGACCGGAAAGCGGAAAACCTTCCCACGGAAACGGGGACCCGTGATGTCCTCTGGATTGTCAAAAGCTGCAATTATGACTGGCATATGATGCCTCCATGTGCCCAACGCCGCTGCTGTGAGGCGCGCTTTTTTTGCGCGTCCTTACCAGTAGCATGTTCTACGAGTTTATTTTATTTCTTTTTCAATTTATCCGATTCTATAAAACCAATCGAACGTGTTTTTCCTTTGGGTTTTGGGGTATCAATCAATTTACGTATTTCACGGACCAATTCAATCAAGATCTCGTCATGATCACTCACACGTGTTTCAAGCTGACTGACTTTCCTCGACAGTTTTTCATTTGTCAAAGCCATTTCACGGAGTCGAACGAAGGTTCTGACGATAAAAACACTCATTTTGTTTGCCTGCGATGAGTTCAGAACATTTGCCGCCTGCAAGGCACCGTGTTCCGTGAAAACAAAGGGGAGTTTTCGCCGACCACCCCAGCCGGAACTTGATGTCGCAATTTGCGACTTCAAGTTTTCGAATTCTTCTTTGGTCAATTGAAACACAAAATCATCAGGAAACTTTTCGATATTGCGCCGGACTTGTTCATTCAGGCGCCTGGTCTCAACATCATATAGTTTGGCCAGATCGGAGTCCAAAATCACATTTTCCCCGCGAATCACCATTATTATTTTCAAAATCCGCTTTTCTGGAATGAGATCTTTCGATTTGGCAGACATAATAATTGTTATCCCTTTTTTTGACGTAGAACGCCGAAGATGAGCTGGCACAAAAGCCGCCTAATGCTTTGGATTTACTTAAAATCGGCTCGGCTTTTGTGGTCAGCTCAATCCTTTTGTTCGGC
>RPGQ01000008.1:110364-121994 GCA_004193595.1 Desulfobacteraceae bacterium Eth-SRB2 | reverse complement strand
TGTCACGCAGTGCGGCATGCGCGGCAGCAAGACGTGCCACAGGTATCCGAAACGGGGAGCACGAAACATAGGTTAACCCCAACTCATGGCAGAACTGAATAGATTGGGGATTACCGCCGTGTTCACCACAAATACCGCATTCCAGGTCGGGTCTTACTGCCCGTCCTTTTTCAACTGCCATTTTCATAAGCAGGCCCACGCCGTCCCGGTCGATAACTGCAAAAGGATTCTCCGGAAGGATTTCTTTTTCCATGTATTCAATCAAAAACCCGGCTTCGGCGTCGTCTCTGGATATCCCGAAGGTGGTCTGGGTCAGATCATTGGTTCCAAAAGATATAAAGGCGGCATATTCCGCGATTTGGTCGCAGGTAAGGGCGGCACGGGGAATTTCAATCATTGTTCCGAACTTATAATCCGGCTCGATCCCCTGTTCCTTCATAACCTGTTTGGCCTCGGTTTCAAGAATCTTTTGCTGGATCTTTAGTTCGTTAACATGGCTGGTTAGCGGAATCATCACCTCCGGATGAACATCTATACCTTCTTTGGCCACTATACACGCGGCCTCAAAGATGGCACGAACTTGCATTGAGGTCAGTTCCGGAATATGAATCCCCAGGCGCACACCGCGCAGGCCCAGCATGGGATTGGATTCATGGAGACTTTCTACCCGTTTAAGGATTTGCTCTTCTTTGTTGATTTGATCCAGCAGCTTGTTGATTTCCTCAAGAGTGCCGGCTTCTTTCAGACGAATCTTACAGTCGGTCAAATCTCGCATCAGGTCCACATAATTGGGTAAAAATTCGTGCAAGGGCGGATCGATCAGGCGAATGATGACCGGCAGACCGTCCATCACACGGAAAAGACCGGCAAAGTCCTCCCGCTGAAAGGGAAGCAGCGCATCGAGGGCATCGCGCCGTTCACTGGGTAAATCCGTCATGATCATCTTCTGTACAAAGGGGAGTCGCTCGGCCTCGAAAAACATGTGCTCTGTGCGGCACAGGCCGATCCCCTCTGCGCCGTAATCCCGTGCGCGTTGAGCGTCTGCCGGATAGTCGGCGTTGGCCCAGACACCCAAACGACGAAACCCATCAGCCCAGGAGAGTATTTTCATCAGCCACAGATCTTTAATGTCAGGCACCATGGTCTTGAGCTTGCCCATGTAAACTTCGCCCACAGTGCCGTCAATGGAGATCCAGTCACCTTCCTTGATAATTTGATCGTTCACGCTCATCTGCCGCTTGACCATGTCGATTTTAAGGTCCGAAACACCCACTATGGCCGGCTTGCCGAACTGCCGGGCAACCAAAGCTGCATGGCTGGTTCGACCCCCCCGGCTGGTGAGAATTCCCTGGGCAGCCAGCATGCCGTGTACGTCGTCCGGCCGGGTTTCAGGGCGTACCATGATGACGTCTTTGCCTTCTTCTTTGGCCCATGCTTCAGCGATATCAGCGTCAAGAGCAACCACGCCATAAGCAGCGCCCGGCGAAACATTAAGGCCGGTGGCCAGCATTTCTCCGGTTGCTTTGGCCTTTTTGATGGCTTCCCGATCAAACTGCGGGTGCAGGAAAAAGTCAACCTGCTCCGGAGAAACACGCATAACCGCTTCCTCACGCGTAATTAAACCTTCTTCCACCATATCAACCGCTATACGAACAGCGGCCTGGGCCGTACGCTTGCCGTCTCGTGTCTGAAGCATCCACAGCTTGCTCTTTTCAATGGTAAACTCCACATCTTGCATATCACGATAGTGCTTCTCCAGCTTCTGGGTAATCTGCTCGAATTCGTCATAGGCCGTGGGCATCTCCTCTTTGAGTTTTGAAATGTCATCCGTCAGTCGTATGCCGGCAACCACGTCCTCCCCCTGTGCATTGGTAAGATAATCGCCTTCTATGCGATTTTCACCGGTGGTGCCGTTGCGCGTCAAGGCAACACCGGTGGCGCTGTCATTTCCCATGTTGCCAAAAACCATGGTCTGGATACTGACTGCCGTGCCCAAATCATGTGCAATACCGGCAGCATTGCGATAGTCAACCGCCCGTTTACCGTTCCAACTTTTGAAAACAGCTTCGGTGGCCAAAAGCAGTTGCTCATTTGGATCGGTTGGAAAATTGCGGTTTGCATATCGTCTGAAAATGGATTTAAATTTATCAGTTACGTCTTTCCAGGCATCGGCGGTCAACTCCGTGTCGGTTTTTACACCTGCTTTACGCCGGGCTTTGGTAATGATTTCTTCAAAAGCTTCATCCGGAGCACCCATTACAACACTGCCGAACATTTGCACCAAACGGCGATACGAATCGTACACAAACCGTTCATCGCCGGTCAATTGGACCATGCCCTCGGCGGTTTCGTCGTTAAGACCGATGTTGAGCACCGTGTCCATCATGCCCGGCATGGAGAACTTGCCGCCGCTGCGGCATGAAATCAATAATGGGTTCTTTCTGTCACCGAATTTCTTTCCGGTGGCAGCTTCGACAGTTTGCATCCCCTTTTCTATCTGTTCACTCAGCCCTTCTGGAAAGATATCACCCGCCGCTAAATAGGCATTACAAGCCTCGGTGGTTATGGTAAAACCGGGAGGAACCGGCATGCCAATGCGCACCATTTCCGCTAAATTGGCACCCTTGCCGCCCAACAATCCGCGAACGTTTTCCCAATCACCACCCACATAGTCTTTTGCTTCTTCAACTTCACCAAAAAGATATACCCATTTATTCGCCATTTTGAAGTACCTCTCCATAAAATTAAAGATTGAAATAAGAATAAGGCAAGTGTAAAAAATAAAATATTCAGGCCTAAATTTAGCAATTTTTTACTTGATCTAACCGATCTCCCCGCTGATGCGGGATTTTGGACTTGCGCATCAAGGATCCGTGAAAATTTTCGACATATCCTCGGGTATGCCTGCGGTTTTGGCGAAGCCTTATGCATCAAGATTTCAGCACACCTCTTTGCAAAAAAATGCTCAATTTAGGTCTGAATATCATTCATTTTAAGCAAAAGTCGCTTTCCTGTCAACGGAAAAGGTAAAAACTTTTGGGCTGACTTCATCATTAAATAAGGAGTGGAATTGTGAATATCATAGAAGCCATCAGAATGCGAAGGAGCATCAGAGACTTTAAGCCCGACCCGGTGTCGAAAACCATTTTGAGCCAAATCCTGGAAATAGCCTCCCGTGCCCCTTCAGCAGAAAATAGCCAGCCATGGGAATTTACCATTATCGCAGGGAATGTTCTTGATAATATCAGACAAGCCAATATTGAAAAGCTTAATGCCGGGGCTCCACCCCATCCCGACCTTCACAGTAAGGGGTTGCCTCCGGCAAGCGTGTATCGACGACGTCAGATTGAAATCGCCAAACAGATTTTTCAACTCATGGAGATACCAAAAGATGATAATAAGAAAAGGGACCGATGGATGGAGCGAGGGTTCCGATATTTTAATGCTCCGGCAGTTATCATTATCTCGGTTGATCAATTGCTGCACTACCCCAGGCCATTATTCGATATCGGTGCGGTAACGCAGACCCTCTGCCTGGCTGCACTGAGCTATGGTCTGGGCACCTGCATTGCAAATCAGGGCATAACGTATCCCGAGGTGTTGCACAAACTTGCAGGCATACCGGAATCAAAGCGAATTATGATTTCGATTGCCATGGGTTATCCCAATATTGATTTTCCTGCCAATAAAGTGGTAAGTCATCGCGAACCCTTAGAAAACATTACCACCTGGTGTGGGTTTGATGAGAAAAAATCCGGCTAGCACCGGGTCCACCCACACTCCATGTTGGAGCAAACCATACAGCCTTCGGCCCGATGAATCGGTGCACCGCAATCCGGGCAGCAAGTATCTTTTAATTTTGGCGTATGATGTTCGTTAAAATGAATGTCTGCATCTTGAATCCGTTTTGCAACTTCACGGTACAAATCCGCATTCTCTATGGCAACCTCAAGTGCTTTGCCCATTCCTGCCGCACAACTGTTTACTTCCACATCTTTTCCTGCGGAAATTGCCTTTGTACAGGCCGGACAATGGATAGATTTCATGGAGCGTATTATCTTTTCAGTAGATACACCGGCCCGGAGACAGTAAGACAAAAGCACACCCAGCGCCTTGGTGTTCGCCGCACAGCCACCGCCTACGGTTCTGATGAAAACTTCAACCACTCCGTCTTTGTCAAAATGAGGATCTACATAGAGTTTGCCGCAGGCGGTTTTCATTTTCAGACTCGGACCTGTGGTTGCCCGTGGACGATGTTTGAGTTCTCCTCTAACTAATTCAACAGTTGTGTCAGGCTCTACCGTTTCTTTTTTTGTATATAAGGCCTGGACATCGCGGGAACCGTCCCGGTAAAATGTGATTCCCTTGCATTCCATTTTCCATGCTTTGAAAAAGGCTTGGGAAATCTCGGATTTATCGGTGTTGTATGGTGCATTGATGGTTTTTGAAACGCTTGAGTCAACGCCGTTGTTCTGAAATGCCGCCTGTATCATAATGTGTTCCTCAACGGAAACATCATTGGTGGTGACAAAAAAATCGGGCAAAAATTGGGTCCCCTTTTTTTCATACCATTCCCGAACCACATCAGGAACCATGTTAAGCTTTTCCCCTTCCAGACACTCCTTGGTATAGTTAAATGCAAAGTTCGGTTCACATCCCGATGAACAGTTTGAAATCAGTGAAATTGTACCGGTAGGGGCAACGGTTGTAAGCGTGCCGTTGCGTCTTTTGGGAATGGAAAACTCATATTCATCATAAACCGGCGCCATACCTTTTTCATTGCCCAATCCAATGGAAGTTTCATTGGCAAGATTGTAGATAAAGGTCATTATTTCTTTGGCAAGATTGACAGACTCATCGGATCCGTATCGAATGTGAAGTTTGATGCACATATCGGCAAAGCCCATGATCCCCAGGCCGATTTGTCTGGTTTTTAGGGTCATTTTTTCGATTTCCGCAATAGGATAATTATTGACGGTGATTACCGAATCGAGAAAACGTACGCCGATCCGGGCGGTTTTACGCAGTTTTTCCCAATCAATTTTTGCCTTTGCTTTTACCCAATCACCACTGACCATCCGAGAAAGATTTATGGATCCAAGATTACAAGAGCTGTAAGGCAACAGCGGCTGCTCTCCGCATGGGTTTGTGGCCTCAATTTCACCCATTGGACTCAGCGGATTGTTTCTGTTAATGGTATCTAAAAACACGATACCCGGCTCTCCGTTTCTCCAGGCGCCGTCAACAATTGTTTCCCAAATCTCCCGTGCAGAATGGGTTTTGTAAATTGTGTCATTAAAAACCAGATCATACTTCCGGTCATTCTCAACATCTTTCATAAAAGCATCTGTGATGCCCACAGACAAATTGAAATTCTTCAGCTCTCCCTCCAGAATCTTAGCGGTTAAAAAACTCTCAATATCCGGATGATCAACCCGCAGGATTCCCATATTGGCTCCTTCTCGGGTGCCTCCTTGTTTTATGATATCCCCAATGGTGAAATCGAAGATTTCTATAAAAGAGAGGGGGCCTGAAGCCGTTCCTCCGGTGGAAGTAATCCGGTCTCCTTTGGGACGAAGGCTTGAAAAGCTCATACCGGTTCCACCTCCGTGCGCCTGCACATCCACGGCGTCGGAAAGTGTTTTAAAAATACTTCGTCTACTGTCTTCCATTGGAAGAACAAAGCATGCGCTTCCACACCCTTGATTTCTGCCAAAATTTCTCAAGGTGGGGCTGTTGGGTAAAAAATCCAGATCCATCATAATTTTTTTATATTCTTTTTCCCATTTTGCACGGTCTTCCGGATTTTCTTCGGCCTCTGCCACTTTATGCGCGACCCGGTCACACAATTTTTCCCAGGTTTCACCTTTGGCAAAATATCTTTTTTGTAATATTTTTAGGGCGTTTTCTGCAATTTGCATTTTAGTCTTATCTCCTGAACCTCCATGGAAAATGAACTCGTAAAAAGGCTTTTGCTCACGGAGCCAACAAAACTGACTTTTTACAAAAGCATCAAAGAAAAGGTATGGGCTTTCCGGTACGATACGCCAGAGCCTGGCATGTAGCGATCAACTGTCCATCCTTGTCCGTTACCTTTATATCATAACCGGCCGTCTTCTGGGTCCGGCTGACTTGCCGGGCTTGGGCTCGCAAAAGCTTTCCCGGTTTGGGGCTGGACACATAGGTTACGCTCACGTTTAAAGCCACAGCCACGGTCCCTTCTGTCTGACCGGCTGCCTCAAATGCCTCGTCGATCAAGCCAAAAATAACTCCGCCGTGGGCTCTGCTGTAAATATTGTCCATGGCTTGTGGATTATAGATCATCTCCACCACGGAATATCCAAGTTCCAGCTCGACGAGTTCCATTCTCAAAACCCGTGCAAACGGCTCTTTTTCAACTGCTCGATAAATCGCCTCTTTTACGGCTTGATCCATGATCCATCTCCGTCTATGGTTCCAAAATTGATGAATTCATCATTGACGGTCTCGTAAAAAGTCTCCCGCTTTAGTTCAGCGGGACGTTGTGCTGCATTTCGCAATCATTCAACGTACGATAAGTACGCCTCATGATTACAAAATTTGCGATGCCTTTTTATCCCGCCTATGTTTGGCGGGGGAATTTGAACTTTTTACGAAACCGTCTAAATCGAACTTTTTACGAGTTCATCATCATTTTGACTATCACGATTTTATAATAGCAAAAAGCCGGTTGTTGGGCAAATAAATAAGGCAGGATCATTTCTGAATCCTGCCTTTTCTCCCTTGAAATGTATACCCTAGTTTTATGGCATAAAACAGAGATCGAGCTATATTTATCGACCGTTTAAGACGTTAGGATTTTTTCTTTTTAACTTTATACATGCTCGTATCTGCTCTATGTATGAAATCTTCAGGGCTGTCTCCTTCAATGGCCATTGTAACACCGGCGCTTACAGTTATGTTTATATCTCCGGTATTGCTAGAAAAAAACCGTTTTTTACTGAAGTTTTCTCTAAATTTCGAAATTTTCTCTTTAGCCATTTCCTCATTCAAACCTTCAATGACAACAGCAAACTCATCTCCTCCATACCTTGCAATGAAATCATCTTTTCGAAAGGTTTCCTTCAGACACTGGGCCACCTTTTGCAATACTTTATCTCCGGCAACATGACCTAAGGTATCATTGATCCATTTAAATTTATCTATATCGAAAAGCACCAACGATAACGGCTTTTGCTCTTTGCTGAGCGCATTTAGAGAATTTTTTACATTCACATCGAAAGCACTTCGGTTGTATAGACTCGTAAGCCCGTCTTTTGTGGCCGCCGATTGGAAATGTTCCGCCTTTTTGGACATGGCAAAGGCGTCCTTTTCCGCTTCAACAATCTTTTTTTTAAGTTTATCGATATTTTTCTGGGCTTTTTGAGCTTTCCGGATCTCTTCTTTTTTTCTTTTCGACATAAGCTGCTTTATTTTCGTCAGCTTTTCAATAACAGCACCCTTTATTTCATCGATGGTTGTATGGAGATTAAACGAGTCGGCTATTGAACCGACTTGATTATTGACCTTTATCTCAAACCGCTCAATTTCTTTTATGTTCCCATCTCCACCAAGCTCTCTCGTCAATGTCTTTTCCAGTTCTTTAACATGTCCCAGGAGCATAATAAAAGTATTGTTGATGTATGTGAAATCTTTCGAGATATTGCTTTTCAGTCCTGTAATAAAACTTAAAAACGAGGTGGCTGCCTTGTCTAACTCAATCTGTGCCATTTCCTTATGGCATTTAACATTAATAGATTCTGCTTGTGTTTTCAGTTCGTCGGTTACCGGGTAGAAATCATCGAGAAGAACAATCATTATTTTCTTAACTATTCTGCATGACTTGAACAAACGATCTTTTAATTCATTCAGATGACTCAGGTTTCCTTGATCAAGCCCTTTTTTAGTCTCTTGTGCAAAGATTTTGCTTCTAAGCTTATCAACCTCATTTTCAATCCGGTCAATAGGTAACGCCCGGTCCGTGTTAACCATTTTTTTTACGGCCCGGTATTCTCCTGAAAGCTCCTCATGCGTAGCCATCACAGTACCAAAGGCATTAATGACCTTTAAAAGACACTTCTTTTCATCATGTCTGAGTTGTTCCACCTGAAAACAATCTTTCTTTAACCGTTCAATTTCGGCTGTTACCTTATCATCCATAACCCAATTTTTCCTTATACGTTGTGCCTGGGGTGATTAAAATTGCCCATAATATGGCTTTAAAAAATATCCCATATTTATTCCTTCCCGTATGCCTGGTTTCAGGTTTCAGGTGTCAGGTTCCAGCACCTCTGTTCATCATTCCTGACACCTGAAACCTGAATATATGGAACTAAAATGGGATTAAAATTCCATCTGTATACACGGCGATTTTCACCACCCCACGTTGTGCCTATTGAAAAAACAGACTATTTTTTTAAAAGCTCCATTGCTTTTTGAACAATGTTTTCAGGCGTAAAGCCAAACTGTTTCATTACGGTTCCACCCGGTGCGGAAGCACCAAATCCGCTCATCCCGATGACGGCTCCCCTGTTTCCAACATAGTGTTCCCATCCCATAGGTGAACCGGCTTCTATGGCAAGGCGTACGGTTACATCCGGTAAAAGCACACGGTCTTTGTATTCCTGAGGGATTTTTTCAAAAAGTTCCCAGCTTGGCATGCTTACCACCCGGGCCGCAATATTTTCCAGAGCAAGACGCTTTTGGGCTTCAAGGGCAATATGAACTTCCGAACCTGTGGCAATCAGGATAATATCGGGCTTGCCCTCGCAATCCGCCAGGATATACGCTCCGTCTGTCAGACCGTTTTCTATAGTGTCTCGGTTTAATACCGGAAGTTTCTGGCGACTTAGAATCAGGGCGACCGGGCCTCTTGTGTTTTTTACGGCATGACGCCATGCCTGGGCGGTTTCAGAAGCATCCGCAGGGCGGATAACCGTAAGGCCCGGAATTGCCCGCAGGCTGGCGAGCTGTTCAACGGCCTGGTGAGTCGGGCCGTCTTCGCCCACCGCAATACTGTCATGAGTAAAGACATATATGACCGGCAGGTTCATAAGGCTGGCCGCTCGAATTGCCGGCCTCATATAGTCGGCAAAAACAAGGAATGTTCCACCATACGGCCGCAGGCCATGGTGCAGGAACATGCCGGACATTATTCCTCCCATGGCATATTCCCGGACACCGAAACGAATATTGCGTCCCTCGTATGCATGGTTTTGAAATTCACGGGAAGTGTCCATGTATGTTTTGTTGGAAGGGTCCAGATCCGCAGAACCGCCGATAAGTGTTGGGATTTTATCTGCAATAGCATTCAGAACCTTACCTGATGCTCGGGTTGCAATGGAACCATCGTCAACGGAAAATTCAGGTATTTTGTCATCCCATCCTTCTGTTAAAAAACCGCTCATGGCATCAACCCATTGTTTTGTCAGATCAGGATATTCTTTGCTGTACGCCTGATAGTTTTCCTGCCATCCGGCTTCGGCTTCTTTTCCTGTGTCGATGCATTTTCTGAATCTATCCAGCGCCTGCTCAGGTATGAAAAAAGAGGGATCTTCAGGAACCCCAGGACTTTTTTTGTCAGGCGGACTTCTTCTTCGCCCAGCGGTGCGCCGTGGTCATCGGCGGTATCCTGTTTTATGGGGCTTCCAAAAGCAATATGGGTTCGCAGGACAATGAGTGACGGGCGTTGGGTCTCGGCTTTGGCTTTCTGGAGAGCATTGAAAATTGCATCAATATCATTCCCGTCATCAACTTTCAGAATATGCCAGTTATAGGCCTTAAAACGCAGGGCAACGTCTTCTGTAAACGTTATTTCGGTACTCCCTTCAATTGAAATTTTATTGTCATCGTAAATGCAAATGAGTCTGCCAAGGCCCAGATGTCCGGCAAGGGATGCGGCTTCAGAAGATATCCCTTCCATCATGTCTCCGTCTCCGCACATCATATATGTGAAATGGTCGACAATTTCATATCCTTTACAGTTAAATCGGGCCGCAAGGTGCCTTTCTGCCATAGCCATACCCACGGCATTAGCAAAGCCTTGACCCAGAGGACCGGTTGTGGTTTCCACTCCCGGAGTATGACCGAATTCAGGATGTCCCGGCGTTTTACTGCCCCACTGACGAAAATTTTTTATATCATCAAGGGTTACATCATAACCCGTAAGATGAAGCAGGCTGTAAAGGAGCATTGAGGCATGTCCGCCTGAAAGCACAAATCGGTCCCTGTCCAGCCAGCCGGGGTTTTTGGGATTATGTTTCATCACACGAGTCCATAGGACATAGCCTGCAGGCGCAAGACCCATTGGCGCACCGGGATGTCCGGATTTAGCCTTTTGAACAGCATCCATGGAAAGGGTGCGAATAGTATTGATACAAATCTCATCGATTTTCGCCCGGCTTTCAGACAAGCCTTGATTCATGATTGGTTTCTCCTTTTTAAAATTGTTGTATCATTTTTTTTCATTAACAACGAGTCCAACATGCATTCCGATGATTCCTTCCTATGGCGGTAATTATCTTAATGCGATATTTTTTTCAACGGGCTAAATGGATACAACCTATTTAAATTCTTCACGCAAATGTCGGGTTAAAATGCTCTCAAATATTCCGGTTTCAACGTAATGTTACCTGATAAAGCCTCGTCAATAAGACTCAGCGTCATGGCTTTGTCCTTTGGCAGGCGTGCCTTGATGGGAAGGTAATTTGACGCGTGATTTGCATGGAAAAGTCCCTTGGAAAGTTCCGTAGCGGCAATCATGTTTTTCAGTTCATAGAGCATTTCATTAGGTTCAAGAAGTGTAAAATCTCCGGACATATAATCCTGATAAAGCGAGGTTCCGGGGATGAGCATAAGACTCAGTGCGCCAATATATTCGGGATCTATGGCTGAAAGTACCCTGCCGGTTTCGAGGGCATGGATTTTCGAGCGTGTTTTGCCGGCAATGCCTAACAATACGGTAATGGAGAGCTTGATACCTGCGGCCCGTGCTTTTTTCCCCATTTGGATCATTTGTTCTGATGTTGCGCCCTTTCTGATTTTGTTTAATGTGACATCGTCTCCGGTTTCAAGGCCCAGGTAGACGATACCCAATCCATGGGCTTTCAAAGTTTTAAGTTCATCAAGAGTTTTCATTTTCAAACTTTTGGCATTTGCATATACGCCAACTCTTGTTACCCGGGGAAGCCGCTTTTCAATTTCGAAAAGGATGTTCAGCAACCTTTTCTGAGGAACAATTAAGGCATCTCCATCGCAAAGAAACACACGGCGCTGGCGTTTGCAGAAGTTTGCCGCAAAAGCGATATCCTCCATGATAATGGAATCCGGTTTTATACGGAACCGTTCGCCCTTGTATGCACCACAGAATGTGCACTTGTTCCTGGAACACCCGACGGTTATCTGCAGCAGAATACTGTTGGCTTCGCTGGGCGGACGGATGATATTTCCCTCATAGTGCAATATTGATTCTCCTAAACCCCTATTAAAAGTGTTAAAAATTTTACCCTAAATCGAAGCTTTTATGCAACCATTTTTCCTAATGAAAAATCTTTTTTCATAAGATGCATAAAAATACAAGTGAATGGCTTTGCCTGTCATTGCAAACTCGCCCG
>RPGQ01000008.1:44277-110264 GCA_004193595.1 Desulfobacteraceae bacterium Eth-SRB2 | reverse complement strand
GCTTGTCCGGAACGAAGTTGAAGAAAAGGAGTTTTTTTACAATTAAAATGGTTTATTTTCGCCATTACTCCCAATATTCCAGCACTCCGGCATTCCATTATTTCATTTTGATGGCACAAACAGGTTGCCATTGATAAACCTGTATTTTCAAGAAGTTGTAAAATTTCCGAGACGTTAAATTATTCGGAGCTTTTGTCTATGATACTTAATCTGGTCTATTTTGTTATGGGTCTGTTGATGCTCTATTATGGCGCCGACTGGCTGGTAAAAGGATCTTCGAGCCTGGCTCGCAATCTCGGTTTGACACCGCTTGTTATCGGTTTAACCGTGGTTGCATTCGGGACTTCGGCACCTGAACTGTTTATCAGTGTTGTATCTTCGATCAAAGATAAAAGCATGATCGCCGTGGGAAATGTTGTGGGAAGTAACATTTGTAACATTGCCCTTGTTTTGGGTTTGGCAGCATGTATACATCCGACAACGAGCGATCGGTCGGTGTATCGACGGGATATTCCGATCATGCTCGGCATATCCATATATCTTTTGCTGATCTCTTTTGACTCGAAAATCGGAAGGCTCGAAGGTGCGTCGCTTTTCGGTGGGATTATCTTATATACATGGTTCAATTATTATATTGCGGTTAAAGAATCCCGACGAGACTTAAAAAGCGATAGTGTTGCTTTTGCACATGCCGTGGAAAAAATCGAATATGTAACTTCAAAAACCCGGCAGGTTGTATGTATCACGGCGGGAATTATCGGTGTGGTCGTGGGTGCGGAACTTCTTATAGATTCCGCTGTTGCTATCATGAAAATATTCAACGTCAGTGAAAAGTTCATCGGACTGACCGTTGTAGCAGTGGGAACTTCGCTTCCGGAGCTTGCCACTTCTGTTGTTGCCGCATTGAGGAAAGAGATGGATATCAGCATCGGCAACCTTGTGGGGAGCAATGTTTTCAACATACTGAGCGTGCTCGGAGCGGCCTCTTTAATCAGACCTATTCCCATTCCAGGCGGCTTTATTCATAGCGGTCTGCTTGTTGATTACCTGGTGATGATATTCATCGGTTTTCTGCCGTGGCTGATGATGAAAAAGAATTGCACGATAACACGTAAAGATGGTGTGATTCTCCTGGTCTGCTATGCAGGATATGTCGCTTATCTGATACTGAAAGCATCATAGTATCTGATGGGGTGGAAATCAAGACCGTTGGTAAACGCTGATGCCTTTTTATTGACAAACGTGGCTCCGAAGCTTTTTTTCAGGTGTCAGGTGTCAGCGCCTCTGTTCATCATTCCTGACACCTGAAACCAAATAGCCATAGCAATCTTAGCAAGTGTCCATCCATAAATGAGGATTTTTGTTCAAGATCAAGGCATGCGAAAAAAATAACCGCAGGCATATAGTTGATATTCCGAGGATTATTTTTTGAGCATAACGCAGAGATTGGGCAAAAAGACCATTTATGGACGGACACTAGCAAACAACAGTCTTGATTTACACCTTATCTGATGGTGAGTTGCTGCAGGACCTTAAGATCCTGTTTGGGTTTTATTTAAAGTTGTAGTGCTTTTTTACCGGTGCCTTAATATCCCAGATGCAGGATAACCCTTTTGGGAATGTAACAAAGTCGCCCTTCCCGAATTCCACTTTGTCGCCGTTTTTTGTTTCAACAATAACTTTGCCTTCCAATAGATAGCATTCCTCGGTACTGTCATAATGCCAGTCGAATCGAGAAATTTCTTTTTCCCATATGGGCCAGGATAAAATATCTTTTGTTTCAAGATCCTTATTTGTTGGTTTTTTAATCTCGATTTTCATATTCTGCTCCTTTCAATGGGTCAGCATATAAAGAAAAGCATGCACCGACTAGGTTTTTTGATTTATTAGCATAAGTAATAGCCGGAGGCAAGTCATAGATCCCGTTAATTTTTAGACCATTAATTGGTTTTATCTTAATATCTCAATAAATTATGGCGGGTCAATAGGGTCATTTAATACACCGGAACTTATTCAGAAGTTACGTTTTGTCAAACATATTTCAGTTGATAAAAACATAGGATATGATATTTAACCGAAATCGTCCGGTAATGCTATAAGTATCAGAATTTAGGGGCTTCGCCCCAATTGGAATAATGGAATAATGGGTGAGCTTGTCCTGAACGAAGTTGAAGGAAAGGAGTTTTCTACAATAAAAATGGTTTATTTCCGCTCTTATCCCATATTCCAGCATTCCAAGCCCATGGCATAAACAGCTTGCCATTAAAAGATTTGTAATTTCGAAAATCTGTAGAGTTTTTTAGGCGTTAAGTTATTCTTATTGTCTCAAATCATTCGGAATAAAGGTGGATAACAATGATCATAGATTTTCATACGCATATTTTTCCCAAAGCCATACGTGAAAACAGACAAAATTATTTTCCCGATGAATCTGCATTCAAGCTGTTATACAGTCCACCCGGGTCAAAACTTGTGGGTGCAACAGAGATCGTCGCTTCAATGGATGACCAGGGTGTCGATAAATCGGTTGTGTTTGGCTTTCCATGGAAAACAAAGGAAACATTTCAAGCACAAAACGACTATATCATGGAAGTCGTGGCCAAATACCCCGACCGGCTGATCGGGTTGTGCTGTTTTGATCCGTCTCATAGGGAAGCTGTTCCGGAAACCGAGCGTTGTATTAAAGGAGGGCTTTCGGGTATTGGAGAAATAGCTTTCTATGAATCCGGAATTGATGACACCGCACTGGATAAGTTGTCCCCACTCATGGAAATCTGTCGGGACAGAGATTTGCCTTTTTTGATCCATACCAATGAACCGGTGGGACACATCTATCCGGGCAAAACGCCGAATACCCTGAAACAGATATACGATCTTATCAAGAGATTTCCGGAAAATAAAATCGTTCTGGCTCATTGGGGCGGCGGAATTTTCTTTTTCAATCTATTAAAAAAGGATGTAAAAGAACGCCTTGAAAATGTATATTTTGATACGGCTGCATCACCGTTTCTTTATGATCCTCAGATATACCGGTACGCAAAAGAGATTGCCGGCCTGGACAAGATTCTTTTTGGCAGTGACTTTCCGCTGTTAAAGCCTGCAAGATATTTCAAGGAGCTTGAAAAAACCGGACTGCCACAAGATGAGATCGAATCTATTTGCGGCCGGAACGCTGCAAGACTGCTTAAGCTCTAATTCCTATCCATAAAAGGTTCGTAGCCTGTAATAAGATCGAATTTGGGATCCTAAAAAAGCTTGCCCATGGTATAGAGGTCAGAATGGTATACCTGAATCCCGATACCCATTGGGTGGAAATCAAGACCGTTGGTAAACGCTGATGCCTTTTTATTGACAAACCGTGGCCCGAATTTTTTCAGGTTTCAGGTTTCAGGGTTAAGGTTTCAGGGTTAAGGGGGAAACGAGGTGACCAATAGAAATTTTATGGACGTGGAGGATCTTGAGGTCTATAAAAAGTTGTGTGGATTACCCATCGATGTCTGTGACTTGACGCACAAGTGGCCCCAAGAAGAGGAATACGAGTTCGGAAGCCAATCCAGGCGCTCCTCAAACAGCGCTCCTGCCCAACTCGCCGAGAAAAATGATAATCGGTATATCCGTAACAAAATTGAAGGCGTGAATCGCTCCAGGGGCGAAGCAGCTGACACCTGACACCCGACACCTGAAACCAAATAGCCATAGCAATCTTAGCAAACAACAGTCTTGATTTACACCCCTACCAGTCCGCTTCCGCAAATCCCTTTTGGTAAAATGTTACCGATAACCTGATAACGAGCCCCTTTTCATCAAAACTGACGCCTTCAATAGCACCGCTTTTGGCGATCATTTCCTGGGAAATTTGCGCACCTTCCAATGTCAGGTAGGCTGTGGCAAAGGTGAGCATAATTTTACCGTGACATCAGCTTCGTTTCCTTGCGGCCCATAAACGACTTTATTGCAGTGTTTTGCAAGAATGTCTTGACTTTTTAGCAAAGCTTTGTAGAATAGTCTTATGCTGCGCACTCAACAACAATTCATCACCCATGATCTTGCCCAAAAAATGGTTTTTTTAACCGGTCCGCGGCAAGTGGGTAAAACGTATTTGGCACAGGAAATCGCAAAAGGATTTCAGAAATCCGTTTATCTGAATTACGATTACTTCGAAGATCGTGACATCATCAAAAATGCCGGATGGTTGCTCGATACCCAACTCCTCATTCTCGATGAACTGCACAAGATGGAAGGCTGGAAGAACTATCTGAAAGGCGTTTATGATACAAAACCCCGAAATCAAAAAATTATCGTCACCGGCAGTGCCCGCCTTGACATGCTGCGCAGAAGTGGTGATTCCATGGCCGGCCGTTTTTTTACCCACAGGCTCAACCCGCTTTCTCTGGTAGAGATCCCCGAAGATGCAGAAAAAAGCCTTGAACGACTTTTGTCGAGGGGCGGATTTCCGGAGCCCTATCTGGCAGAAACGGATGAGGAGGCGAACCGATGGCGCATGCAGTATGTTGACGGACTGATACGTTATGATATCCTTGACTTTGAAAAAGTCCATGATTTCAAGGCTATTCAGCTTACCCTCGATATGCTTCGCCATCGTGTCGGATCGCCGTTATCGTTCTCCTCTCTGGCAAGAGATATTCATTGCTCACCCAATACCATTAAGCGTTATGTTGAGATTCTTGAGGCGCTTTTCATCATTTTCAGGGTCACGCCCTATCATCGCAATATTGCACGGTCACTTCTCAAAGAGCCAAAGATATACTTTTACGATACGGGTATGATCAAGGGACACGAAGGTATTCGCTTTGAAAATTTGGTAGCCTGCAGTCTGCTGAAGCATTTGAATGCAATCGAGGACTACGAAGGAAAAAGAGCGGAACTCAAGTATCTGCGCACCAAAGAGAAAAAGGAAGTCGATTTTGCATTGGTCGTTGAAGACCATCCCATTACCATGGTGGAAACCAAACTGTCCGATGCAACCGTCAGCCCGACACTTAAATATTTTAACCGGAAATACGGATTTTCCGCGGTCCAGGTGATCAAAAATCTGCGTCAGGAAAGAATAATCGATTCAGTTGAATTGCGTAAAGGGGTCAATTTCTTGAAAAGACTCAAATTATGATGACCCGTTTATACTGCGAATCTGAAAAACGACGCATTGAAGAACGATAGTGGATCGGTGACCAAAATCTTGCCAATGCTGTATGGCTGTTTTAGATCGGCTAGTTTCGCAGCCCCTTTCTTAAAAGTCCAATTTGCATGGCAAAAATAGCGTTCTAAGGCATAAAAGAGAGAGCCCTTTATATCATTATTTTATTATTTCAAGTAGTTGCCTTGGTCTGACCCGTGTCAAAAAAGCCCTCGCTTTTGAGGCGTACTTGAAAAGCGCATCGGGTAGAGCGTTTGCCAAAAAGCGTCTATGATATTCCATTTTTTAAACAACAACAGGGCGATAATGAAGTTCCTCGCAGTGCATATTAGAGGCTCTTCGTATCCATATGATGATAGGCCTTATCTTAATAAAGCAAGAATCATTCTAAAAGAAATTTTAGAGATTACTAAATAAATTAAAATATTAGAGAGAAATCTTATTGAAATGACAAAGCTGGAAACAAAGCTGTTGAAGAAAGAAAAGAATACTGCTTAGGACAATCGGCAATTAGATCTCTAATTCACCCGAAAAAAAACGTTATGAATTGATTCTATAGGTATTATCAATAGCTCCCCCGCCGGGGTTTTCATGATACTATTCTCTTATGTTGCAGTATTGGATGCGGCTTTGATCTCTATACGATATTACAAGATGGAGAAGTTGAAAGGTACCTTTCGGCATGAAATAAATTGATTCTTTGGATGGTTAACTTACCGTTAATTATTTTCCAGTAATTTATAGATGCTATTTTAAGTTTTTATAGCAGTTTCGCAGGTCCACCCATAAATGAATCAGTTTAAATCGGGCGGGCATGATATTTTTCCTTTTGATATCCTGGATAGTGTTAAAAAGTGTTGTCGTGTCGAAAAAAAACTTGATTCCCGGATATTCAGGTTCATGTTTTTTCTGATAATCGTTCACTTCGGATTCAATTTCTTGCGGTATCATGCTAATGATATATCCGATCATTATTCCTGAATCAGCCCGCTTTCCATACTCGTGAATTTTACTGTCAAATCGTTTAATTCCGTTTTTCACATAATTTTCATTGAGAATCCATGTGGCGCTTGTTGGGTAGCCCAAACGTTTACACTCAACATGAAGCGATATTTCATATTTTTTAGGAGAAGCTGCCCAAGGATTTATACATTTACACGTGAAATACGGCCTTTTTTTTATTTTACCTCCTTTTAGTTCATCTCCTGTAACCGGTTGAATTGGAGCTTCCCAATAGGGCGTCTGCAATTCCTGATTTCGGGATTTACCGAAATTGAAACAAACTCGATTGAGAATTGGACAAAGTATTTCGGAAATGGCGTCTTCATCCCCGGAAATCGAAGCCGATGCCGATAGTTCTTGGAGGGCCGTTGAAAACACTTCCGAGTAAAGTAGTATATGTCGGCTCCAAAGCGTCTTGAAAGGAGAGAGTGGGCGACGTGCCATAGGTCAGAGTGATTTCCTTTCTTTTGGCATCGTATCCTGCATACGTTTGCAGATTGTAGCATCCGCATCCTCCCGGGCCAAGCTGCGGGTCCAAAAACGTTTCTCATTCCTTTTGATGAGAATGATCCCGGAATCAGTAACAACGTGAACAAAACCATCCAGAATAATCTGTGAAACCCCCATGGGCTGTGGTAAAACTTTTCCAATCTGATTAAGTATAGAGCCCCAACGGTTATTTTTTACTTTGAGGTCATAAGTATCCCCTTTATCAGCAGCAAAAAACTCGACGGCCACCATATTCCCATGTGCACCAATATGTACCTCTCCCCGCATCTCTTCATCACCACCAAGATAGGCGTTCCACCGAAGGCAGAAAATATTTATATAGTTTTCAATCCATGACAGGTCGTTTTTTTCCACAGCCTCCGTCGCTCCAGTGCTGTTAAACGGTTTGTAATAAAACGGCAATGTCACGTCACAGAGATCTCGAATTAGATCAACCTGTTCTTCATTTAGTCCATACAATTCAAAAACTGCCTCATCAAGTTCTGCTTCCCATGCTCGTCGTTGTTCTTCGATCTTTTCCTCGAATATTCCGTCAGGGTGAAAGACATCTAATTTTTGTGGGTGGTAGTTGCGAAGTTTGTCGACAATATCAATTATTTTTTGTGTCGCGGGGTTGTTTTTTTCGAATACCACAGGTAGTTGTAATCGTTCATTTATCAACACCTTATCATGCCACAATCCCCAATTAGACGATGTCAAAAACAGATAATATCTAGCAAAGGAGGACCAAAGGAGGCCTATCAAAACACTATATTTCCAACTCTTTTCATCTATAAGCTTAATAACATGAAAAGAATGATTATATGCGTATGGTTCTGTTTCATATCGCGCCACGATTCTTCCGAAGTACCCACCAGATTGTCGCGGGCCTTCTTTAATAACAATTCTTTGGCCCTCATACATCTCTTTCCTACGCCCGCGATGTTCTACCTTAGATGGCACCTCCTCAAAGTCTTTATTTCCAAGCTTATCATACCTGTTGAAGGATTCTTTCTTTACTTTTTGAAAGTTAGCTAACCAATCTGCTTTTTTTTGCTGACTGGCTTTTTTAAAACCAACACAACTAAAATGAGTCTCGTCTTCCAATGATATTATTTTATGAGAATTAGAAAGATAGCCTAAGAACTTAGCATCTTTATAAGATCCATCATTATACATCTTCCAAATTCGATAATCAGAGAGATTTTGTTTGTGAATGATCCTTTGATCATTCTTAGATAACAGAATCGATTGAACTTGTTTAATGAATATGCTCTGTTTCGCTGACCAGTAATGAACCGGAAAATCGCATTGTTTTTCTTTTTTAAATGAAACGATAAGAAAGGGAGAATTTACTCCTTTAAAAAAAAATTTGCGGACATGAGAGAAATTGAAAACCTCATCAAGCCTCACATTGTCAAGCCACTGTTTTCTGAATGCCTTAGTAGTCGTATTATGCTTGAACAACACACCGGCAGACACCAACATCCCTGCTTTGCCGCTTTCTTTCATGAAATCCAAAGCACGCCATAAAAAGGCCTGCGAAGGTTCTTTATCTCCTATAGGTTTATTATTGGATTTACACCAATCCAGCAGGATTTTTTGCCTTGCCTTTGCCTCTGCATCAGCTTTTTTCCCGGGGGCTCCCCAAGGCGGATTACCGACTACTACATCGGCACATCCCTTGCCAAAACGTTCTTTCCAAACAGGAATGGACTCAATAAGTTCGACGTCAAAGGCATTCTCTGAAAGGATACAGTGTAAATTAATTGTAGATCGGTTGGTTGTCGCTATAAGGTTGGGCAGCCTGTTCCCCATTTTAATTTGCTGGTCGATCGCCGGCGGATCAAGATAGTGAAGCATGGAGAGATAAAGGCTGAATGCCGTAATCCTAGCAGCCTCATCATTGGCTTCAATTCCTGCAATCTGTTCTTTCAAAATGTCTTTCAATTCGCCAAATGAAAGTGGCTGTTTCTTCTTATGCCATTTATATCGAACAATACGTCGAAAGGCCTCCACTAGAAAAATACCAGAGCCGCAGGCCGGGTCCATTATACGTGGAGTTTTTTTGAGGACATGGGGAGTCAAAACACGGCTGAGGACAAATTCTGCAAGGACTGGGGGAGTGTAGTAGGCGCCGTCCTGCCTCACTTTTCTCTTCTTCTCATCATCGCTTGCAGAGCCATGATAAAATTCTTCATAGATTGAGCTGATTAAATACAAAGGGACGATATCGAAACGGTATGAATAGAAAAATAGTTTTTTCTGAATCCCAACGTCACCATACAATAAATCCTGAATATTCCTCAGATGTTCTTGGCCGACGACCTGTTCCTCTTCATTGACATCGGGAAACATGTCGCCATTGAAGTCTTGGGACAGTTTTTTAAACAAGGCATAAGTAAAAGCCTTGTCAGATAAAATACGAGGATAAAAGGTTTTATGCTCAGAGAAGTCAAAACCTGCGCTACTGTTAGGTTTGTATAGGATATCAGTCCATCTGGAACTTTGTTCGGCAATTTTATGGAAATAATCTTTCGTTAATATATCACGGTCTTCAAGGTAGCGAATAAATATGGACCTCCCGATGAGCGCATGCGCAAATCGAACCAGATTTCCATCAAGGCCTGCATCAATCAATTCTCTCCGTACTGTCTTCAGGTCTCGAATAAGGGCCTTGTCCGCACGGTTTTTAAGATCGCCGAATCTCTTTTCGGCAAATAGTCTACCGGATTCCACATTGTCCCGGTGGAAACTTTGAAGATTGCGGGAGACTTTGGTAAGGTCATGGAGTGTTTCCAAAGCCCTCAGTTTATTCCAGGCCCTTTTGTTTTTAATATCGATCGGCTTTTGAGCCAGGTCATAAACAGTAATTTCACCGGGTGATGCGAGAAACAGGAGTCTCGGTCGCGCAAGGCACCATGCTTTATTGAAGGCGTTGATTTTTCCTTCAAGCGCTGTTTCGCATTCGGCAAAAACAGCTACAGGATTATTTTCAACAAAAAATACCTTTTCCGCGCCAATCCGTTTTGCCGCTGAAAGCCATTCACCTTTTTCCAGCCAGTCAATACCATTTGGGCCGCTTAGCGGCTTATCAGTCGTGTTGTACAGACCACCGCTTTTAAAGTCCAGTTGATCATATAAAATATTTAGAGGCGTCATGACCTTCCTCCAGCATTTTTGCATTGATGCTTGTACAAAAAGTTAGAGAAAAAATGTAGCAATATTGTTGAATATTCTTCCGTGAAGATAGTCTTAATAGAAAACATAAAAGGCTATGAAATGGCTCAATTCATTTCTCTACAGACCCATATCACTTTTCCTATAATTCGTACACTGTTCATTTCTTCATCTCTAAAACGCATCATGGGATACCTTTCGTTTTCAGAAATCAATACAAGTTCTTTAGGTCGTTTTTCTAACCTTTTTACGACTATTGCATCGGCAAGACCTACGGCATAAATAGCGCCAGCCAATACCGCCTTTTGAGATTGGTCTATGAGTACAGTATCCCCATCTTTCAGTTCCGGCTCCATGCTGTTTCCAAAGATATCCATTAAGACCATATCTTTTGGCTGTCCTTTTTTGCTCAACCAATCCTTCCGAAATGAATAAAACTCTTCAATTTTCGGTTCTGTCTCAAAGGATCCGCCCCCAGCAGATAACATAGCCTGAACTTTTGGAATTTGTTGAAATATTTCATGAAAGTTGTTTTGGCTCAGGATTTTTGGACCAGACCCCTTTTCCAACCAGTCCGGATTTACATTATGCAGCCGTGATAATTCGGTTATCCATTTTATTGGTATTGAATCATTTTTTTTTGCTTGGGTAATTGCAGCACGACTGATACTCAAAGTTTTCGCCAAGTCAGCTTGAGATATAATTGTCGTGGCTTCACGAAGCCTTTTCATAAATGTATCAAATCGTTCGCTTGGCATGATCTTAAAGGATAATCTAAATTTATAAGAAATTGTTAATATAGATTAACAAATTGTTTATTTTTGTCAATATATTTTTCATTGCTTTCTAAGATATTCCAAAACTGCTCGTTGGAAACATATAATATCTGTGAGTTATGATATTGAAAGCTTGTTAAGGGGAACTTACATAGGTATCCACCACAAAACCTGATATGTCAGGTTATGACATCTATTACGGGTAGTTTTTATGCATGCCCGGGATGGATAAGGAGACAAAGTTCAATCAATATCCCTACAAATATCTGGCTTCTTAATTAGACCTTATATTTTACCGGCCACTGTCATGTGCAAAGCGATGTCAGAATATTCGCTCTATATCGGATAAGGATGCTCCACCATACAATGGACACCTTTAAGGTCAACAAGAATTTTAGATTTTTCAATGAGGGAGCCGCAACAGGTCAGATGCCCGCAAATTCGTATTAATCCCGATGGTAAACAGCGCCAACTCTCGGGTGTAAATCAAGACTGTTGTTTGCTACGATTGCTATGGCTATTTGGTGTCAGGTGTCAGGAATGATGAACAGAGGCGCTGGAACCTGACACCTGAAAAAAGCTTCGGAGCCACGGTTTGTCAATAGAAAGGGATCAGCGTTGATGAACTCGTAAAAAGTCCGATTTAGACGGTTTCGTAAAAAGTTCAAACTCCCCCGCCAAACATAGGCTGGATAAAAAGGCGTTGCAAATTTTGTAATCATGAGGCGTACTTTTCGTACGTTGAATGATTGCGAAATGCAGCACAACGCAGAAGTTGGACTTTTTACGAAACCGTCAGCGTTTACCAACGGTCTTGATTTCCACCCGCAGGGAGAACGGTTTGTCTGCGATCCGGGTGTTAGGAGTGTCAACCGGTCTACCATAGATTTGTATCAGGAAAATCCAAATTATCTACAAAATACCGGTTAAAGTCAAGATGAGTGGACAGCTCAACATGTTCGATGGATTTAGACAGTTCATTGGCCTTTTGCCAGTGAGGCCTGGATAAAAGGACCATCACAGCACCCTTGCTGGCAGCGTTGCCAAGGGACTTGATTTTGTCCGGATCAACTTTGGGAAGCAGGCCGATTCGCATGGCACTGAATGGGTTAACAAAATTACCCAGCGCACCCGCCAGATAAATCTGGTCAAGATCCTGAATCCCGATACCCATTTTATCCATAAGCGTCTGGATACCGGCCGCCACAGCGCCCTTTGCCAGCTGAAGTTCGCGTATGTCTTTCTGGGTCAGATATATCCGCCGGTTGCCCGATGTTTCCTTTCTATACGCCACAACAAAGTCTTGCACCCCTGATTTGGTGACGACCCTCGAACTCAGATAATCATCAGCGTTTTCCCGTGGCTGCAAAATCAATCCTTGGGAATCGATAATGCCGCAATGCAGAAGCACGGCAACCAAATCTACCAGCCCGCTTCCGCAAATTCCCTTTGGTAAAATGTTACTGATCACCTGATAGCGAAGCCACTTTTCATCAAAACTGACGCCTTCAATAGCACCGCTTTTGGCGATCATTCCCTGGGAAATTTGCGCACCTTCCAAAGCCGGACCGGCCGCTGCTGAGCAGGTCAATAGCTTTTGCCGGTTGCCTAAGAAAATTTCTCCATTGGTGCCAAGGTCAAGACCGAGAATCATTTTATCATCCTGTTCTGCGGCAGAGGATGCGAGGATAGTGCTGATCATATCGCCGCCGATATAGCCCGATTTGCTCGGCATTACATACAACACAGCTTCCGGATGCAGTCTTAAACCCGCATCTTTTGCACTGAGAATCAATCCATCGGTTAAAACAGGAGAAAAGGGCGCACATGCGATTCCCAGGGGATTCAAATTAAGAAAAATGTGCTGCATAGTCGTGTTTCCGGCGGCAACGGCAATAAAGACATCGTCAGGAGTAAGCCCTTCCACCTCTAAAAGGCGTTGGGTAATCGAATTCAAATCCTTAACGATAAGGTCGGTAAGCTTGAAAAGACCCTTTGGATTATCGTTAATGTACTGCAAACGGCTAATGACATTTGATCCGTATTTGCTTTGGCTGTTGAGCCTGGAGATCGCTGCCACCTCGCTCCCGTTCAGTAGATTGACGAGTTTTCCCACCAACGTGCTGGTTCCCAGATCAAAAACAAGTCCGAAAACCCGTCCGGCTTGTTTCCGATGTTGCCATGCCATCAAATAGTTTTCGTGAAGTACGGCCGTTCCCTGATTTTCCGTTTTTTTTAACATTTGGGGCAAAAAACGGAGACAGTGAAGGGATGCTTTCAGGCCGCTGTATTCCGAACCCATGCCGACTTTGACGCGGTCCAGATCGGACAATCCCTCATGGCCGGATTCAGGCGGCAGATCAACCGATCGTTTGTTTATAAGCGGTTCAATATCAACCGTGGGTCTATGGCCGGTTTTAAGTATCTGGTGGAGGATCGGCTCATCATCCGATTCCCCGGTATGGATGACAAGATCCTTTCTGATTTTGACACGACAGGCAAGACGAACACCATTTCTTAGCTCCTCCGGCTCAAGAAGCTCTTTTTCTTCCGCTACAGGAGGTCTTACCGAAGAAATGACTCGTATTTTACATTTCCCGCATTTGCCCAGCCCTCCGCAATCACTTTCCAGCGCCACATCGGTCTTTTGCAGGGCTTCCCATATGGTTGTTCCCTTACGCAGCTTCAACCACAGATCATCGGGAAGCACATTTAACATGACATATTTACTTTTTTGCTTTTTGATCGGCAAAAATCCCGTAGAACTGCGTCTTTTTTTTGAGGGTTTTTTCTTTTTTTTCGGCTTTTTCATGTGTTTTGATCCTCCCAGGAATCCGGTCGGGGGAAATTTGATTAATCTTATGCAATACCCGAGTGTATCAAATGAATGAGTCTTTTTTCCAAATGCGTATAATCGGCGTCTATTATCTCTAAAGACAGATTTAAAAATCCGGCCAGTTCATTGGCTGCAGCCTCTAAATCCGGATCAGAGGGTTGTCTCACATACATCACTTTTTTATAGTGCTTGAAAAAAGATTTTCGGATTTCATTATCATAAAGCTCCAGAGGGTCAAGACAGTAATCCTTGAAGTTGACAATAAGCTCTCTTTCTAAAAAATAGGTGCCGGCTGTTTTTGCCATGATCTGGTCATATCTATCGCTCCCGAGAAGCATTTCATAACAATGAAGTCCGGGAACCTTATCTGCGCAATTTTGGGTGCATATCTCTTCAATACCTGGAACACAGTAACCGTATAACAATAAGGGCCGTTCATTTCGTTTCCGGGCGGTAACTATTTCTCCGAGCAGGTTTTTTTTCAACGTATGTGGATATAGGTGAAGATTAGACGGCAAAAAGGTTACACGCAACTGCGGATATTTTTCCTCAAGGCGGAGAAATTTAAGGGCAGGCCTGAAAACCCCGCAAGCGATAAGGCGTATTATTGAGCAAATTTTTGCCCCCTTTTTCACGAGAACTTTAAGTTTTAAATATTTTGTATTTCCGGAAAACGAACTTTTATCTCAGAAATAAGCTCTGGGTCTAAGAGCCCATCCATATTTTCTTTTAAAATTTTTTCAACCCGTTCTTTTGCACGGCTCAACATGTTGGGACGGCCCCTTTCTTCCCAGATATCAAAATTGCAGCGCACGGCAAGATCGGGATAGAAGAATTCTGTCATCATATGTTCGACGGTGTGGTCCGCCATGACATAATTTCCCCCTGGGCCGACCTCTTCAATTACGCCGGAGCCGAGCGTTTCCCTGCTCACCCGGATACCGGATAGAATTCTGTAAATCATGCCTATAATTTCATTATCAATAACATACTGTTCGTAGGAAATAGAATTGCCCGAATCCAGCATGCCTGCCGCCAGATGAATGAGATCCGCTCCGCTCATGGCCACCATCAAGTTGGAAAAACTTTTTTCACAGCCGGCCTGAATATCGGGCCTCTTGGCCTCGGTAACTCCGGCCGAGGCGTAAATGGGCAAATTATAAAGCTTTGCCAGTTGAACCGAAGCAGCGTTCATCAAAGCCATTTCCAATGAACCCATGGTGTATTCCATTTTCCTTAAATCCATTGTTGAGGGCACCGCTCCATAAAACACCCTGGCACCCGGGGAAAATACCTGAGCCATGGCAACGCCGGCCAAAGATTCAGCATGCATTTGGGAAAGGGTGCCGGCCAGGGTCGCCGGGGCAGTGGCACCGGAAATGGGCGCCGGTGCGCAAGTGACAGGGATGCCGTTTTTGCAGCAAAATTTAAGAATATCTAAGGTGTCATACCCAAAAGTAAGGGGGCTTATGGCATTGGTTATCACGGAAATAAAGGGCTTTTGTCTGAACTTTTCTTTTCCTCCCGCCACAAAGGCGGCAAGTTCCCACATCTGCTTTACCCCTTCCAGATTATCACAGCCGCCCATTACATGTTTGGTGGTGTGGTTCAGGGCATAATAGAAGTTATTCAAATGATAGTATTGTTGTTCTATATCGTGAGCCTGGCAGGAGATAATATATAGGCGAATATTATCGAGCTGGTTCACCAGGGCAGCGGTGTTGGCCACATCTCTGAGCATGGTGAGCCGGTAGCCTCCCGTTCCCATATCAAGGATTCGAAACACCCTGCCGCCGTTGGAAAAATTGACATGGCCTGCTCCCATATGAACATCGTTGACACCGTCGCGGGAATAGAGAACAAATTGGGAGGGGGCCTGTGCCAGTATGTCATTCAGCCAGGCAGTTTCAAAGCGAGCGATTTGAGCATTATTATCAATCTTAACGCCCGCTTTTTCCAACAATGACAGACAAACTTTGCAATGGATTTTGATCCCCACACGTTCCAAAATCCGTCGTCCCGCATGGTCTATCTGTGTGATATCTTCCGGTGTAAACAGACTGCTGAAGGGAAATTTCTTTTCCATAATGAATTCAACGCTCCGATGCTACTGATTTACATAGAAATACCATACATACCATTCATTGAAATCAGAGATTTTGAAGAATCTCATTAATTCTCTTTAGCACTTCATCCGGTTTTGGAATCACCTGATGTTCGGACAGAATTCGTTTTGCCTCCAAATTACAGCGGTTATAGAAATCCATAGCCCCGGCACTTTTCCAGGAATCATATCGAGAACGATCCAGAAGTTGGGGAAGAAACAATGATTGCATGAAATTCTCAAAGGTGTGATCATCCGTAAGAAATATGGAACCCGGTTCGCCCCTGGCAACCCTTTCTATGGCATCGATAGCCAGGGTTTGGTCAGTCACCGGTATCCCATCAGCAAAAGACCTGCTCATGGAGATAAGTTCGTTGGCCATGCAGACCATCTCAAGACAAGAAGTGCTTCCGTATTCCAGAAAACCCACATCGTGGATCAGGTTTGAACGAGACAAAAGGGCGGTAATGATGGAAAACATGGCTTCCGCCCCTGCCTGGGCATCCATGACCTTTGCATCCGAAGCGCCGGCAAATGCCCATATGGGAAGGCCGTATATCTCATCACGCATATCCGCAAGTGCGGCCTGAGTGAGACTCCACTCCGGGCAACCATACGAAACCACGCTGGACTTCATATCCAGGGTGCTGACGTTGGGACCGAAGAGAAACGGCGATCCTTTACCCACCAATTGGTGAACAACGAGCCCCACCAAATTCTCAGCGATTCCCAGCGCCATGGCTCCGGCCAGGGTGACCGGTGCCCCGCCGCCTGCGTTTGAACCGGACGGAAAGCAGACGGGAATCTTTTTTTCGGCGCAGAACATCAGCCGTTCCATGACGTTTTCAGGAAAACGCAGGGGGCTGATGGCCTCCGAATAATTTAGAAGGAAGGGCTTTCTTTGAAGGGCATCTTCGCTTCCGGCCACTTGACAGGCTATATCATATATTTTGGCGATGTCCTTTCCGCTGTCCGCGATGAACACAATGGGTTTGTTGGTGTTTTTAACCATTTCGGCAAAAACATACACATAAATATTTTTGATGGGCACATCCTCAGGATTACCCATTGACATGGCAAAAGCGATGTTTTCAAGCCCGTCCACCAGCCGGGCGAAGTTTTCGACGTCTTTTTTGACCGCACGTCGGCGCACACCGGTTTCCAGATCCAGGGTGAACGTCGCATCCGAACCGGTTCCATAAAAAGGGTTGCCGTTGGTAAGCGGCATTGTTTTGTTCCCCTTCTGGTCATAAAGCGTTATTTGTGTCGGGGCGGATCTCAGAGCCTCTTCCACAAGGTAAGACGGCATCCGTAACCAATCGTTGTTTAAAATTTGGCATCCGGCATCCGTAAGTAGTTCCCTGGCACCGGTGTGTTCCATCTTAAAGCCCGTTTTATCGAGAATCTCCAGGGCCGCAGCATGGATGGCCAGGGCCTGATCACGGTTTAAGACCTTAAGCCGGGGTTGAAATGTGGGAATCTCCATAGGTTTCATGCGCTACTCCTTGTTTGCAGGGTTTGGGGGTCAGGAAATGCCGAGTACCTTTTTCGCTTCAATCACGGCAGATCCCGCATCGGGTGCATAAGCATCCGCCTTGATTTCACTGGCAAAATTGGCCGTAACCGGTGCCCCGCCAATCATCACCATAACGTTGTCCTTGATCCCGGCTTTCTGGAGTGTTTCTATGGTTTCTCGCATACCCGGCATGGTGGTGGACAGTAATGCCGACATGGCCAGGATATCGGCTTCAACCTCCTGCACTTTTTGTACAAACGTATCCGCCGAAATATCAACTCCCAAATCGGTGATGGTAAATCCTGCACCCTCCATCATCATGGCAACCAGGTTTTTCCCGATGTCGTGCAAATCTCCCTTTACGGTACCGATGACCACTTTCCCTTTGGACGTGAGATCTCCCTCCTGAAACTGTGGTTTGATCAGCTTCACACACTCTTGCATGGCTTTGGCAGAACGCAACATTTGCGGAACAAACATCTCTCCTTTTGCAAACTTGTCGCCAACCCGATCCATTGCGGCAATGAGGCCTTGATCAAGAATATCTTGAGCCTTTTTGCCCGCATCCACTGCGTTTTGGGTCAGCGATAAAGCTGTCTGAATGTCTCCCTTGATTACCGCTTCATTTAATGCCTTAATGTCGCTCATGGTTATCCCCCCCCCTTTTTTGATAGCATGTTGCATTTTATGGTTAGTGGTCAGGTTATTAATTTCCAAAACGCATTGAAAAATTACTCAAAGTCTCATCCTGCGGTTAACCGGCCGTTTTGATATGCGTCTATAAAGTTTTCGCAATATTCATCGCGACCGAGAAGCATCTCAATGGCAAGTCGTGTTGACATCAGTTCAGTATCGCAGGGATCTAAAATGGCGGCGGACAGGCCGTAAGCCATACAAAGCGCCAGAAAGTTTCGATTGATGAGACGGCGCGACGGAAGGCCGAAGGAAACATTGGAAAGACCACAGATGGTATTCACCCCCGGAAAATCGTTCATGATGTTACGGATGGCTTCTAATATGGCATTGCCCATACGAATGTCAACTGAAACAGGCTGCACCAGTGGGTCCACGTAAATCTTTTCCACGGGAATTCCTTGGCCGGTAAGTTTTTGTATCAGCTCTGATGCGACTTGAACTCTTTCTTCCACGGTAGCGGGCATTGACGTTTCAGCCATACATAGGGCAACAACACAGCAGGGGTGACTGGCGACCACGGGAAGAAGAGAAGAAAAACGATCTTTCTCTAAGGAAATGGAATTGATCATGGGCTCGCCCTTATGATGTTTTATGGCCGCGATTAGGGCATCGGGATTCGGGCTGTCCAGGCAAAGGGGCAGATCTACGGCAGATTGGACGGCTTCTACCAGCCAGCACAGGCAATCGGCTTCTTTTTCCAAAAAAGTCCCGGCGTTTACGTCAATATAATGGGCGCCTGCTTGTGCCTGGCTTTGGGCAACCTTGCCGATGAATGAAGCATCTCGTTTTTCCACCGCCTCAGCAATACGCTTCCGGCTCGTGTTGATTTTTTCTCCCACAATGAGCATTGGTTGTTCTCCATTTCACCCTAACTGATCGTAAATAAAAAAGTTTTACATTTAAATACATTTCGAATGGTTCTTATGTCAATAAAAAGAAATCTTTCACGGCTTCTTTAATCCCGAAATTGAACTTATATGTTTTACCCCAATTGGAATAATGCAGCATTTCGACATTCCGTTCTTCCATTCTGATGCCATCAACCAAGAACCATTAAAAGATATTTAATTATAGACAATTATATAATTTCTAAGGTACCAACTTACCATCCATCTCTTGGCCCATATGGGTGCAAAGTTCATCGACGACTCTTGAAAAGTTTGCCGGATGCATCCAGGGGTAACTTTTGGGTAACGGATTCTTCAAGATTCTTTGCTCGCTCTTTAAACAGAAAATGATAGATAAAATCACAATATCTGTCTAACTTAACTCTTCCCTTACCAGATACTGAATATCTCCAGAACCCATAAAGCTTGGTAAGATTTACCAGACGCTCGCTGTATGATTTCCAGTTGAACTGTTCTTCAACTCTTCGGATACCGTTTTCAGAGATCATCGACCAGTAAGTTTTATCCGTAGTGCACGTTTCAATAAAACTTTCAAGGCTTTTGGCAATAAGCTCAGGTTTACTCGTATTCAGTAGAAGTCCATTGACACCATATTCAATAATCTCGAGGGGTCCACCAAATTTTGGTCCGAATGTTGGCAGGCCCGAAGCCATTGCTTCGATGATTGTGAGGCCAAACGCTTCAAAAAGGGCAGGTTGTACAAACATACCGCCATGATCTGCCATGATTCGATAAACCTCACCCGTATCAAGTTTATTGATGCTGGACAGCCAACGAAATTTTCCATGGAGATTGTAACGTTCAATCAGATCGTAGGCTTTATTGATTTCTTCCCTTTCTTCAAGATCTCTGGATTCTTCAATATGAATGGTTCCCGCCGCAAATATTAGATTACAGTTTTGCTGCAGTGCTTTGCTCATACCGAATGCCTGAATAAGACCCGTAATGTTTTTTACTTTATCAAACCGGGCCATTGTAAAAATCGGCAGTTTTTCCGGTCGATCCAGTTGTCCATAGATGTCTTCCGACGTCTCACGGAAAAGCCGTTTTTCCCATTGAATGGTTTTGCTTTTTATCCGTTTTTCCTTGATGTAGTAAGGGAAATAAAGATTTTCATCCACCCCCGGTGGAATGACGTTAAATTTGGGAGAAAAAAGGTTAATACCGCTGACAACTTGATAAAGACCGGGCAAGGTAAAAAATTGGTAGGATTCGTATTGACCCATGGTATCTTCCGTTCCGGTGATTTCCTGGTAGGTGCTGGTGATAATAAAATCCGATTTGTTCATCGAAAGAATGTCTGCTATAAATTGAAGGGAGAAGTGGTAGTCATTTTCCTTGTCTTGCCAGTAGAGATCGGAAAAAGGATATTTGGTTTTTTCAAGCGCATGGGCAATCGTACATTGAATCACCTCGAATTTATCTGAAAGTAATGAAGCAACAAGGTTTCCGTCCGAATAATTCCCAATAATAACATCAGGATTTCCTTCAAACTCACTGACAAGTTCGGTTGAACAATCATCGGCAAAAGCTTCGAGGTAGGGCCAGATTTTAAAACGCGAGACCCAGTGTTTTACGCTGGTGTAATCATTATCTCTGAAAGGTATTCGAAGGATAAACCCGTTATGGGTCTGAAATATTTTTTCCTTTTTCTGATTACAGGTTGTGTTCTCTGCCTGGGGTATAAGCCTTGTTACAACGATTATCTTTGGTTCAACATCAAGGCCTGTTAATTGAATTGTTTTTTTTAAATATTTTTCAAGAGCACGTACCTGGTCAAGAATATAGATCACCTGTCCACCGGTATCCGGCTTTCCGAGAACATCGGTCTGGCCGAACCATCCGTGAGGAGATATAATCGCAACCTTTGATATAAGGGGCATGGGAACGCGCGATATGAACTTTTCCAATAAATAATCCGTGGGTTCATTAACAAGATCGATCAGAACCTGCATGGTCTCGATGATTCTGCCCACCGTGTTTCCCCATCCGGCTTCGAATCCTGTCTTTTTCATCTTCGTCATTACAGCCGAATACGGGGCTTCAGGCTTTCTGGTTTCAAGCCATTCTTTTATCTTTTCAATTTTGCTAAAAAAAGTTTTAAAATTATTTATCAAGTCGCCGTTTACCAATAATTGCTGTTCTTTAAACTTGTGCAATTTTATGAACTCAAATAACTTTTCGTTCCATTCATTCGGTTTGTTGAATATATTGCTGCATAAGTAACGGTTAAGAAATCGTATTCCGTTACCGATTGACCGGCTGTCTTTTATTGAAGGTGAGTAATCGTAAAACGGCATGAAATCTATATGGGGTTGGGTACCATTTTTCTGTTCTACCAATCCATGCTGATCTTTCAGGTCGAGATGTTTGGAAATATCGATCTCTTCTATATATTCTCCATCACTGCGGATGAGAAAGAACCGGTATTTTGCAATAGCATACCGATGCATGACCGCGATATGTTCATGAATAATAAAAGCTTCCTGAATTTTTTTTATAAAATTAAAAATTGATGATTTTTCGCGGAACCTTTTGGTCTTCTTCGTAATGTCACAGTATTGCCGAAAGATTTGAATGACATCATTTCTCAGAAAGAATTTCTTTTCCTGGTTTGTAAGGAATGTAATATATTCTCTAAAACTTTTTCTGTCATTTTTAGTAATAATGGATGTTAGTTGATTTCTCATAACTGCTCGTTATAACCCCTTGCTTTATGGATCAATTTATAACGTTCTAATGCCTCTATAATACCACCGGCGCATGCTTGTTTTGCAAAATATATATTTTTTCCTCCTTTAAGCTTTTCAAGCTCCATACTGTGGTTACCCACAACAACGGCAAGGGGATCACCCCGCAGCATTTCTTCATCATTTCCGGAATCACCGCAAACCAGAAAGTCTTTCAATGGAATATCCCACTTGTAACTCAGATATCGTATGGCCTTACCTTTGGAAGCCCGGTACGGCAGGATATCCAAATACTTTTGTTGTGAGTAAATCATATTATAACGACACCTGTTTTTTAATAATAAGTCGTTGATTATGGCCAATCGATCTTTGGCAGGGAGCATATTATAGCTGATTTTGAATGGTGTCTGGTTTGAATCTTCCTGATATTCCAGAAAATCGAAATCCTTGAGAAGCGTGAGGATCTTCCCCCTGTCCCATTGGCTCAAAATGTGGGTCTCCCACCCTTTGCCATAATGCAAGGACTTACTGTAGTAAATTTCCGTGCCCACAGACGAAATGATCACATCCGGATGATGCACACCATGCAGATTTAGAAATTCAACGGCAGATTTAACGTTGCGTCCGGTGGCAACACCAAAGCCAATATACTTGTGGTTTTCCTTTAAAAGATCGAGTAACTCCCGGAGATGATCGTTTTTCATGCCGATCAGCGTGTCATCGATATCCGTAATCAAAAAATAGCCAAGACTTAACAGTCGTCTTCCAATCGAATCCGAGGGTATAGCAGGTTGCATGTTCGGAGCTTCTTGCGCTGCAACGAGTCGTTTTATTTCATCGGCGTACTTCAAGGCATGACTTTTCCATGTGTAGTGTTCTCGAACTTTCATTATGCCGTTTTTCGAAAATTGATTCCAGTTGTCATTATCTGATAAAATTTTCTTAATACCGTCAGCTATTTCCTGTGCCTTTGTCGGATCGATCAAAATACCGTTTCCACAATTGGCGATAATATCTTCCGGCCCGCCGTCATTCGTTGCAACAACCGGAAGCCCCGTGGCAGAAGCTTCTAACAGGGTTAGGCCAAAAGGTTCGGTCAATGCAGGGTTGACAAATACGCCTTTTTTATTCGCCGCCACACGGTACAGCTCAGGAACCTCATATTCGAAGTCATGCTTTTTTGGAATGGCCATTTTACCATATAAATCATATTTGTCCATGAGCAGCAGCATATTCGTAAGCACATTTCTTTCATTTTCTTCCATTGCTTCGATGTCTTTTCGGATTCCTGCAAAAATAGCCAGATTGGCCATGGTTTGGAGTTCCTGGTCCTTTCCATAGGCCTTGACGAGTCCTGAAATGTTTTTTCGTTTGTCCGGTCGGCACAGCGCTAAAATCAGGGGCTTTTCAGGATGGACAAAAAAACGGTTTAACTCCTGTAAAACAGATGCCTTTGCATACATCTCTGTTTCGGATTTTTCACTCTCCGGCAGAATGTCGTGATAATAAGGATAAAATTTTTCAATACCAATTCCTGGGGGAATCATTCTAAAATCCGGCAATTTGTTGTGTTGGTACATGCCGTACTGCGTATTGACTTCCTGAGTAGTGCTTGCGATGATCAGATCCGCATAATTCATTACCTCTTCTTCAACAGAAATACGGTGGTCGATTTTGTACTTTTGGACAATTTCTGTTTCCTTCATGCCTTCGTTCATGAGCTTTTGCTTTTTGGCCCTGCCTAAAGAATGACCTGTAAATACAAAGGGTATTCCGAAAATACGGGCAAGTTGCATGGCCACATACCCGGCATCGGCATAGTGACCATGTACGATATCAGGAATTGCCTCCTGACGTTTAATGAATTTGATGGTTTTATCGATGTATTCATCTAAATGCGGCCATAACAATTCTTTGCGAAAATACTTGCGTCCCCCACATTGAATTCTAATAATACGAAATTTATCATTTACTTCCTCAATGGGCTTCCCATAATCTTCGGAAACAGTTTTGTCCACAATCAGTCGTGTGAAAAGATCGACTTTTCCAATGTCTTCTACCTGGCTTAAATGCCGACCCAGCTCAACAACGTAGTTGATCTGTCCTCCGGTGTCCGCATCGCGGCCCAGTTCCATACTTTCGGATCGCAGCAAACCATGAACACTGAACATTTGAATGTAATATTTGCGGGTTGACATGTTGTTATAATTTTATAATATCTGTGAAAGGTTCGTAAAATGATACTGACTCGGGAATTGCGCCTTCTATCTTGCAAATCTGCGATGCGAATAAGGAGGCCCTATGTAAAATAGCTTCAGGGAGCCACTGTCTAAGGATTCCGGCCGCAAGCATGGCGGCATAGGCATCCCCGGCACCTACGGAATCGATAATTTTTTTTGTTTTTTCCGATTCAACACGAAAAAAACCATCTTTGGTGTATATCTCGCTTCCTTGGTCACCCTTGGTCAGCGAAATGATTTCCAATGGATAGGTATCCATGAGATATTTCATAAAAATATTGTGATCGTTTTTATATTTGAGGATACGTTTGATCTCATCACGCTCCTCTTTATTTATTTTTAACACATTCGTCTGTGACAGCGAAGTTAGAACAACTGCATCGTTGTAACATGCAGGCCGCAGGTTGATATCATAAAAACAGCGGGCAGAAGGCGGTTTATGTGAAAGTATCGCCTGTATGGTTTTAAAGCCCGGTGCTTTTCTTTGGACCAGAGTGCCGAAATAGATCAGTTCGGATTCGTGAATCAACTGCAAATGAGGCTCTTGCACAAATTTGATATAGTCATAGGCGACGTTGGGGGTAATTGTAAAAGTTGGCACACCGTTTTCATCCAGTCTCACTTGTGCAGTGCCGGTAGGGTGTGCATCGTCAATCTGAATATCACCTGAATTGAATCCAAATTGCTCCAGTTTCTCTATGATGTCTTTTCCGTCAGCATCGTTTCCAACCCTTGAAATAAAGCGTACCGGAAAGCCGAGGTTTTTAAGATGAAAGGCAAAATTAAAGGGGGCGCCCCCCAGGCGCTTGTAATCCGGAAACGCATCGAACAAAATTTCACCGACAACCAGAATCATATATTGCCTCTCTTATACACTGCTCGGTTTCAGGGAAAAAACGGACCAAACCTTTGATCACGCCGGAGGTATAATTTTCTTTCTTCTTTTTTTTACTACAATTCCCATTTACTTATGATTATATCATTTCCGAAATTATGTCATCAAGTTCTTTTGAAATATCATAACCGTTCACAGGTTCAGGGTTCAACGTTCAGGGTTAAGGACAAAGAAAGGGCATTGGCAAATATGCTAACTTACTATGTTGATAAATTCAGTATAACCCAACATAATTTATGCATCCAGTTTTTCCCAGACATATTTTTTAAGATGATATATTTCCGGTGGCCACTTGTTCGGGTCTGATTCTGTTAAAAATGTTTTAAGCTGATACGCATTGATATTTTTTAGCTCCTCCTGATGAATATTCCCTTCTGCCATCAATCGAAACCGGGAGGGTATGATGTCCGGCGTTACATTCTTGTTTTTATCCATGGTCACCTCAAACCATTTATTAACAGATCAATAGCGCAACAAAGCGGCTAATGGCGCCTCGTCAGGGACCGCATCAAGTGCTACTGCATATACAATGCCTCCCTTGAGAATGGTCTGAATGGCAGCAAAATCCAACAGATCTTCATTGCCTTGTTCTTTTCTATGCTGGAAACGGACTTCATTG
This sequence comes from Desulfobacteraceae bacterium Eth-SRB2, assembly GCA_004193595.1. Lineage (GTDB taxonomy): Bacteria > Desulfobacterota > Desulfobacteria > Desulfobacterales > UBA11574 > S5133MH16. The sequence goes on along the minus strand of RPGQ01000008.1, from coordinate 85,158 downwards.
CTGATGGGATCAAAGGTTCCCCATCTTTGAACACCGATAGCAACAAATAGTAAATCTACCCTACCGTGATAGGATGCCGGAACAATCTCTTTAATATTGTTGGATGCAAGCCCGCTGCCGGCAAATTGCCTGTATTTATCAGCCGCTTTCCTCTGTTCTCGTTGAAACAACGGTTTCACAATTTTCCAGGCATTTTTGTGCAATTCTCCTGCACTCATTGTTTCTGGATTTCCCTCGACGCCTTGGTCTAATAGACCGGGATACGTATTAGCCTCCCTGTATATCGGAAAGAGATAATCGACCCCTGCCAGTACTATAGGGAATCCATCGTCACCAATCAGCTCATGTAGTCCCTTATCAATCTGACGAAAGTACCGGAGAATATTGTCTTTGGAATTATCAATACCAACTCCATGACCGTGGAACACGGCGGAACGCTTGTTTCTGCTCCCTGGCGTTCCGGTATGGAACTGGAGTTGTTTTTCCGCATCGTCATACTTAAGAGCTTCCGCAAGATTCCTGGGCATCTCCTTCAGATCAACATCATTAACGCTATGTCGCGTACACTGAAAAAGCCTCACCTCATTTTGGCTGATGGCTAAGATGTAAAACTGTCCATCACCGCTGAGAATCGGGAGAAGCGGCTTGATGTGAAAACGGTCGGTTACAACAACCAATTCGGAAAATTTGATCGGTAGTCGATATGGTGAAAAAACTTCCTGTGAGAGGAATAAAGCGAATCCTTCGCTTTGATTTCCCCAGAAAAGCATTTCCCTAAACAAGTTGTGCGCTGGTTTTAAAAAATCGCAGATGTTTTGTTTGGGGATTTTCATCGTGATTAAGGTCTTTTCGACTTCTCGAAGCAGGTTTTTAAATCTAATTTCAGACCTCGTTACGACTCCTCATTATGGAGAGAAAAACTGTATTGTTTTCAGGATGATATGCTGGTTCTTAGAATAATTGGACGTCGATATGGTTTTTTCAAAAACCTACAAAAAAGTAGGTTTTTGAAAAAACTAATAATAACGAATAGTTCCAATTCGCTGTGCATATAACGACTCCATCATTTGCTGAGAAAATCAATGAGATCAGTACAACATATCGGCCATAAAAAGTTGCAATTTTAAACATAAAATCACGAGGTCTGAATTTGATTCTTTTGCCTTTCTATTGGCGTACGGTGCGTTGGCATAAAGATGGAAACACATACCCATTTTTGCTTTTTCATTAATTTTTTTAATGATTCGTGGCTAAATAGCTCCATCCAAGGAATTTTCCTTTCGGCTTTTTATGCATATTTTAATAGAATACTAAAACGACCGTAATTTCTCCCAAAATTTCTTTACTTATGAGTTGTTATGGCAGTCAAGAGTTCCATCTCCTTCAGGGGGATGTAGGGAAATTCATTACAGACAAAAGTTCTTTATCCTAATCCGAATGGCACGTTTTCCATTATTATTTTTTATTGTTTAGGATGGCACTGCTTGCATGTTCTCGGTGCGGCACCCTTGTCTTTGGATTTCAGCTTCATCTTTTTGTTAAACAGCTTATGGCAGCCCTTGCAATTATAATGGATGGCATTGGCGTGGTATTCGAGCTTTTGTTCCTTGGTTAACCCTTTTGCCTTTTTACCTCGCATATATGCAGGTTTTTTGTGGCACTCAATACAGTTCTGAACTTCGTCACCTTCTTGTAGCTCCTTAAGCGGTTTATTATCATCATCATGGTGACATTCACCGCAACCGTTTTTGAAAAGGTCAGGATTTTTCGCTGTGTATTCCGTCGCATGCTTTTTATGTGTAAATACGGGTATACTCTTTTTATGTTCGTCATAGGCATGGTTTTCCATCCTGATCTCATCTTTTACTTCTGTTCCGGCATATAAACCGTCAGAAGCAAGAAGGAAAGTAGCTCCAACAAACATTACAATTAACAGAATCCTTTTCTTCATATACATCCTTTTCCTCAGTAATGTCCGGTTAGGTTTTTGCATACATTAAAGACGGTAAAAAAATGAAAAAAAGTGAATTTTTTGCTTGACATTTAAAGAAAAATTTTCGTGGCGACTTGTAATATTAACAATTATTACAATCTTGCCTTAAATAGAAGCGCTTTACCTAGTCTTTCGCTATTCTTATTGACTTTGACAATTTCTTCTTCAGGGACTCAAGTCGTCTTCATAATATCTTATTCTACTGGCCATTTGTTTCTCACGAGGTCTTGATCGGCTTGATGTTCTTGACCTTTTCGACTTCATTATATACTAAAACTTCTGAAACAATAGCTCGATTCTTGAACCAGGAATAGATTATTGCATTAATTCATACCCCTTTAAAAGCCTTTGATAATGTTTCTTTTTAAGAGAAAGACCAGTATATCTTGTAATTGTTATTTGTTTTAAAAGAATTTGGGAATCTAACATAAACACCTGTTTTATCTGCGAGTTTTAAAGAACTTTTTAGATCAGCATCTTGTGCCGATATGGTTAGTAAATTATTTCCCTTTACAATCTATTCGAAGTTTTAGATTAGGACTCTGTGCATATATTAAGGAGTTTAAGGTGATGTGGAAATAGATCAAAAAGATGAAAAAGTTCTAAGTAAACTTGTACCTATTTGTATCTAATTTCATTAGTGAATTTTAATAACAGGTTAAAAATCATGAATTTAAAACGTCAATCAACGATTTCTGATTGATTGTTTTACCGAAACTTCTGATAGCCGCATTAAGCCATGAAAGTACGTAATTTATAAACCTAAATGTTTCATACTAAACGGGCTACAAGTTATTGAACATCGAACTATAAGTGGCAATGGTGGGTGGGGACGATAATTGCTTATCCTACCCGAGATATTATTTATACAATTTCACGTTTGATATCAAAGGTTAAAGCTTGTCCAGCAAATGGAGGGCTAGCGTCTATAGTGACCTGCTCCGTAGGATATATCTATTACTGTAACTTGACCGGATCCCTCCCCTTTGGGGCCGACCGTAACTGAGTTCCAACGGTAAGGTCAATATCGTCCGGGATTGTAAGCATGAGGAATCTGCCAGATAAGTTCAGGGCGTTTTCTCCAAATGCTTGGTTAGACCCCAATCGGACTGTCTTTTTCTCCAGCCGCCATACCGAGAGCGCTTTGCTGTAAAGCGGAAATGCGCATGCCCTCGCCAATTGTTAATTCCATCGGCACTTCAGTTGTTGCGAACTCGGTTCCGTCATCCAGGTTACCGGTTATGTGCACCCGGACTGTGTCCCTCTTTGCCTTTCTCTATATGGACTCCCTTTATCGATTTTTGGGTCATATCCATGTCAGAAAAACTCGTTTTCTTTTTAATACATTTTAATATAAATACATAGATCGTGTTGATCGTATCAAGTAAAATTATGCATTTGGATGATGAAGTCATGTATGATAACTATCAGAAAAATATTTCGAGATTTCGAGCGCTTCAGCTGGCTGCGAGCTTGAATACCAGACGATCTTTTTTCAGACATTTTATATATTTTGCATATATATAAAAAATTGTAAGAAATTATTAATAGGAGACTAATATGTATTTAAACATCGCTGTGGTATTATACCGGGAATTCCTTAACATATTCTGATTGATTAGACGCCGGACATTCTGTTCATATGCGATTATAATTGCAGTTTTGTTGCCTTTTGAAAATTCCTTAAAAAATGATAACAGTTATATGCTGAAATCAAATATACCCATAGGAGTATAAACCAGTGTATTTCACTCGTGATATATGAAATCCTCGGCCATCCTATAGGCTGTAGCATATGATTTTTCAGATTTCGAGGATTTGATGATGGCCAGCAAGCCAACCTGTATGAAGAATTCAGGAGAAAAAAAAGTCGCAAAAATTCAAAGAAAAGGGATGTAACCTATAATCAAGCTGAAGCAAAGTGTAAAAAAATCCTTGGAGAAAACAAGACGGGCCGAATAAGGATAATTCTGAACCGGAAATGGCTGTTGAGGTGATCGAGCAAGAAGATGCTAAGGAAAAAAGCGGTTGAACAAGTATTGATAGCGGAACATATTTTCCGAAAAGCAATTGAGGATTCTATTCCAGCAGGTATTGCCGGAATTGATGTGGAAGGTCACCAAATTTATGTCAACCAGGCATTCTGTAATATGGTCGGCTGGAGTGAAGCGGAATTGTTAAAATCAAAATAATATCCATTCGCTTACTGGCTACAAGGAGTCATCGATTCGTTTAAAATGATTTCCAATTGTTATTAGCGCCTATGTACCATTGGAAGGTATCGAATTACCATTTCTGACAAAAACGGCAACAATTCTGGGGTCTAATAACAGTTCAGACTTGCATGACAGTGACGGCAAAATCATTGGGCAGTTGATCTCGGCTGCTGATATATCAGCACACAAAACGAGTGGAGAATGCCATGCGCTGATTTGTCCTCAAAGCTTGTTGATGCCCAGAATCCGAACGGAAACTTGTATCCTCAGGAACTGCATGACAGCATTGGCGGAAAACTGACGGCGATTAAATACAGCCTTGAAAATGATATCCTGAAATTAATTTGCCTGATGGATCTGGTCAACTCTTTGACGATTTACTTCTACCGTTTACGACATCGGTTGTATGGAAAACGCAGCGAATTTACCTCGTGGAAATTTACACTTCGATTCTTTGATGATTTAGGACTTTAAGGCCAAGTATACGAGTTTGTGTCGTGAATTTAAGGAACATTCGTGGACCTGATATTGAAAGCCAAATTAGAATCCAAGAGGATCAGGTCTTCAGGATTCCTTAAAAAATTTTAGTTTACCGGATATTGCAGGAAGCCATGAATAATATAGCCAAGCACAGCTGCGGATAAAGTAAACATATCTTTAAAAACAAACCGATAAGCGAATAGTGCTTTCGATCGTTGAAGATAATGGCGTGGGATTTAAATCTTAAACGAAATTCAGGAAAAAGAAAGTTGTGAGCGGAATTTTGGCCTCGATAACATTAAAGAGCGCACAGGAATTGTTTGGCGGACATTAACGATTATGTCCGCCCCAAAAAGGACTGTTATACGGGCATTGTGGCAAATTGAATAAAGTTTGAGCTACTTGGTAACAAGTCCTTTTCGATAGCATACGCTATCGCCGCCGCACTTCGTGTAAATTTAATTTATTCATAATATTCGAACGGTGTTTTGTCCACCGTTTTAGGCTGATAAATAAAAGGATATCACCAATTTCAACACTTGTCGAGCTTCGCCCACCAGTTTCAACACCTCTTTTCACGCTTGTGTCAAGGTTTCCCATGTCGTCTTTTCCTTTTATTTTTTCGACCTTCGAGATATCCTTCCAAAACTTTACTGGAAATGATGGGCTAATGTAACTTCCCTTTTTTCAAAAATACTTTAATTGCATAAAAGTTCGATGTGTGAATCCTTTTAAACAATACCCATCTACGCCGGATTTAAATGCTTCCAGGATGTATTCGAACTGTGAAATGTCAACGCCAAGATTTTGTTTTGGATACTGATGAGTTTGATTTAAATTTACAAGGCTCCACCGGAATGAACCAACTTCACTAGTTCAAATAAGTCTTGAATAGTGTTTGTTGTTTTGGAGAGAAAATAATTTGCACCATTTTGCGCTGCTTCAGCCCGATATTCCGGAGAGTCGTAATTGCTGTTAATCGTAATGACAGTATTTGGGAATCCATATTTTATTTTTTTGACCAGTTCCAAGCCGTTTTGCTTTTCCAGGCGAATGTCCATAAGGATAAATTCGGGTTGGTGTTGCTTGATCTGTTTTAATGTCTCTTCTGCGCTGGATGCTTCCGTGGCTGTCACAAAAGGAAATTTTAATTCTAAAATCACTTTTATTTTCCGGCACAATTTGATATCATTTTCGACAATTAATATTTTGAACATTGTGCTCCCAATAGGTACCACTTATATTAGAAGTGTGGATGGTAAGCTAAGTTTATTTTTTTAACATTGTTTTTTTAATCCAACTTAACTCAATTAACCTTTATCGTGTATGGGGAAAATTATGTATTTCAGTTCACGCTTTTAATTATTTTTTTTAATTTAACTGCAGATTATCTAAAACTTGCAAGATGGATGATGCCCTTTAATCAAAGGGGGGCATAAAATCTCAAGGCCAATAATAGCACTATGGTAAATGTTAAAAAAATTATCGTTGTTGAAGACCAAACTCTGGTTCGCCAAGGGCTTCGGTCTCTTCTTGATGCTGAGAAAAAGAGGTGTTGAAACTGGTGGGCGAAGCTCATTCAAGTGTTGAAATTGGTGATATCCTTTGTATCAGCCCTAAAACGGTGGACAAACACCGTTCGAATATTATGAATAAATTAAATTTGCACAGTGCAGCGGCGATAGCGGCTTATGCTATCGAAAAAGGACTTGTTACCAAGTAGCTCAAACTTTATTCAATTTGCCACAATGCCCGTATAACAGTCCCTTTTTTAGGGGCGGACATAATCGTTAATGTCCCGCCAAACAATTCTGTGCGCTCTTTAATATAAGACGAAACCTCAAAGTCAATGTTTATAATGGTAAAGGAACCTTCAAAGATATTAAACAGCTTAAAAAGGACGACATTACCAATATGAAATACTACAACTCTATTTCATCAGAATCAGCCATGATGGATACAAAAATCGAATATATCACCAAAGATGAACATGCGCTTCGGTTTAAAGGTCACTATTTGGTAGGATTTAAAAATATTGAAAAACCATAGAAATATAGAGGTAATACCCTGAGATGACCGATGCCAGCGCCCGTTATTCCATCAAAGCCAACGGCAAATCTTCGTTACCGCGCCTTATGGGTGACTGCGGTCTTACCGGACGTAAAATATCGCTGATACTTTATGGCGGTTATGGAATCCACGGCGGGTGTGCTTTTCCGCAAAGACGTCTCAAGGTTGACCGCAGCGGTTCTTCATACACGGCTCGGCAATAATGCCAAAAGGTATCCGATCGCTTCACCCATCGGTGTAGTTAGTGAACCTGCCCCTGTAATGTTAACGAATGGGAACCGGTGTAATCCCCAAAACATCGGGTAAAGAAATTATCAAAGAAAAATTTTAATTTAAGACCCGCAGTAATTATTGAATAGCTAATTTGCCTGCGGCCAATCTATCGTAAACCGCAGCTTATGGGCACTTCGGCCGCAGTGAACCCGAATTCAATTTGAAAACCGATATGGCAGAAATGTTGAGAGAAGATACAGAGTTTTTTAATTCTACTTGCTTAATCCATCTATTTTAAGAAGATTAAGCTTAAAATGAATGGTTTTGGTTGTCGTTTACAATCAACAAAATAAATTCTGGGTATGGAAAAAATGTTTAATTTTGAAGCGACGATTAAAGATAAAGAGTTAAAAGCTCAGGCAATTATCGTACGGTCTGGAGCAAGGAAATTAACTGTATTATTTTAAAAATCTTCATAGAACATTTCATTGAGAATCTCGAGATAACATCTGAATGTGATAAATTTCGGGCTGAAAAAGGACTAACAATAGCTGAGGACAATCATGAACCTGTTTGATTTAGGCATCATAACGGATTTTATTTTGTCTGATAAGAGGTGTTTTCAGGAATTATCAGGGATTAAGTTTCAATCACAGGGTATTGGTCGGCTTCTTTGAGCTTCAGCATTTTACATGGAAGCGTAAGAGTCCTATTATATTAACATGCCGGACGCTTCGTATGTCAACCTAATGAGTTTTCTCACTATTTTTTGGATTCTTTTACGATCAGCATATTGGGACTGATTGTCAACTACTTTCAAATCGACTTTGAGTTGGGTGAAATCGGCACTTTAGGCGCAGGCATCGGCATCATCAAAGGGATATTGTTTTGTTTCTGTATTGTTGCCACTCTCACTGCGTTTCTCCCCAAGGGCGCAACGGCTGGAGTTAAAGACTCGCTTATTTTCCTATGTTACCTTGTTGTCCGAGAAGATGGCCCGGATTGAAAGGAGGCGAAACATAAAGTATGTGGCAAAAAATAGGTAAGAATATAAAAAAAAAAACTTGGAAAATTAAAAATAAAGCCCCATCTTTTGGGTTTATGAAAGAGGACAAAATGAAATTGGGGAAGTGAATCACAGACGCGGCACACAATTAGTCAAAATACAACGCCAATGCCAAGGAATTGATCGATGATCGCTCCGGAATTTTTGCACACATTAGTGCTTCGGCCAAGATGCAGAAAAAGCTAGCAAAACAGAACAATACAAACGTACGAAACTGAAAAGATAAAAAAGACAACGATGTGGGCGATTAATATTGATAAGTGCCAAAGCATTACCTTCCGGTGATTAGTTTCTATTATTCCTGAAGATATTGCACCGGAGGGATGTTATTCCGGTACCCATCCCGGAGATTCGGGTCTTCATCGGTTTTAATGCGCCCCTTGCTTTCTGTTACACACCTCAAAAATCTCAAGGCAGCTTTACCAGAGGGAAGATAAAAGGAATTACTTTAATGCTGTGTTCCAAACCCATTAATACCGGAAAAATCTCTGAAGCTTTAAACAGGTTAATGGGTTTTGATTCCGGTTCCTTATCGGTAATGAAATTCAAAAGACTATATTGATATATCTTAAAAGTTGAAGGCGAAGAAGAGTTTGTACGCAATGGTATATAGAACGTAATGCAGAACTTTTACAGAAAAAATATCAAAAGCGGCGGTTTCCCTGAAAAACCGGAGATAAAACCTAAATGCCTCGACTTATATCACCTTAATAAATGGTTCTGGCTGCTTTTACTCGTCAATAGCGATTAATATTATCCTGGTATTTGCAAATTTAAGACAGATTTGTTAAAATAATACATGGAAAAAAAATTCATTTATGAAAACCATAACTCATGAAACTCTTCAAAAAGTACCTGTTGTTTTATTTTATCTTAGTACATTGTGCTTTTTTATCTTGCAGGCCAATGGATACTGCAATTTCGCCACATGCCGAAAACCATGCAACCTGCACCACCGCCGGCAAAGAATCGCACGGTAACCTCTTTCTTTAAAAATAAAGAGTAAAATAGAAAAATTAATGAAGTGGTTAAAATGTTGCGGCCGAAACCGAGCAAAACGCAAAACAGATGGGAGTAACACTGGCCCACTACAGGAGCGCACAGCTAAACTTAGAAGTATAGTTATAGTATGACTCTGTTGATTTACTATACTTAAAAAATTACTAAAAATCGACTCCCTCAGAGGCTCATATCTTGACGATCTTACGCAAAGGAATGATAAATGCTGCGTGTTTTTGTAATTTTAAAAAAATTGACTAAATCAACAGACTCATATATGAACGCTATCTTACGGCCTTAAAAAGAGAAGATTCTCTGAAAAAAGAAGAAAGCATTCTAAAAGAAACCATAGAAGACGAACATGGGATAGGCCTTTCTCAAAAGCCCCCCTATTCTTTAAGCCTGTATGATCTTTTTTTGAATAAGCTGAGCACCACTTCTCAGAAAAGAAAACGGTGAGCTTTCGTTAAAACTGGCCGAAAAAATGACGCAAGAAGCTGAGAACACGCTCGATAGCGCCCAAAAAGCATTACGCCGTATAAAGGAAAAACTCGAAACCCTTGAAGATAAAAAAGACATCCTTGTCCTTCAATGGAATTTAAACCAGGCCGAAATAGAAAAAGAAATGGCCGAGGCAAATCTTGATTGTCATGAATCATATATAGCCTTTATACTTCTAAGTTTAGCTGTGCGCTCCTGTAATTGGGCCAGTGTTACTCCCATCTGTTTTGCGTTTTGCTCGGTTTCGGCCGCAACACTTATTTTTAACCGCTCATTAATTTTTTCTATTTTACTCTTTATTTTTAAAGAAAGAGGTTCATGCGATTCTTTGCCGGCGGTGAGGTGCAGGTTTGCATGGTTTTCGGCATGTACTTGAAATGCAAATATCCATTGGCCTGCAAGATAAAAAAGCACAATGACACTAAGATAAAATAAACAACAGGTACTTTTGAAAGGAGTTTCATGAGTTATGGTTTTCATAAATAATTTTTCCATGTATTATTTTTAACAAATCTGTCTTAAATTTTAAAATACCGGACAATAATCGCTATTGACAGTAAAAGCAGCCAGAACAAAAGTGTTAAGGTGATATAAGTCGAGGCATTTAGGTTTTATCTCGATTTTCAGGAAACCGCTTTTGATATTTTTCTGTAAAAAGTTCTCGCGTACGTTCTATACCATTGCGTACAAACTCTTCGCCTTCAACTTTTAGATATATCAATATAGTCTTTTGAATATTTTTTTCGTACCGATAAGGAACCGGAATCAAACCCATTAACCTGTTAAAAGCTTCCCGAAGATTTTTTGGTGTGTCAGGTTTGTTTAACATTAAGTATTCCTTTTATCTTCCCTCTGGTAAGCTGCCTTGAATTTTTTAGTGTGTAACAGAAAACAAGGCTTTGTCCCAAAAACCGATGAGCCCGAAATCTCCGGGATGGGTACCAAAATAACATCCCTCCGGTGCAATATCTTCCAGAATATCGAAAATATCCTGGAAGAGTATCTCTTTTTGGCACTTATATGTCTTATCGTTGTCTTTTATCTTTTCAATTTCATGCAATTTATGTTCTGTTTTTGCTAACTTTTCTGCGGCATCTTGGCCAAGCACTAATGTGTGCAAAAAATTCAGGCAGTCATCGATCAATTCGCCAACATTAAGCGTTGTATTTTGACTAATTGTGCGCAGTCTGTATTCACTTCCCAATTTCATTTTGTCCTCTTTCATAAACCCAAAAAGATGGGGCTTTATTTTTAATTTTCCCAGGATTTTTTATATTCTTCTATTTTTGCCACATACTTATGTTTCATATCTTTCGAAACAATCCGGGCCATCTTCTCGGACAACAAGGTAACATAGGAAGAAAATAGCGAGTCTTTAATAATAATTGCGCCCTTGGGGAGAAACGCAGTGAGAGTAAGCAACAATACAGAAACAAACAATATCCCTTTGATGATGCCGATGCCTGCGCCTAAAGTGCGTTTCACCCAACTCAAAAAGTCGATTTTAAGCAAGTAGTTGACAATCAGTCCCAATATACTGATCGTAAAAAAGAATCCAAAAAAAATAGTGAGAAAACTCATTAGGTTGACATACGAAGCGTCCGGCATCCAATATAATAAGGACTCTGCAACTTCCATGTAAAATGCTGAAGCTCCAAAGAAGCCGACCAATACCCCTGTGATTGAAAACAATCCCCTGATAATTCCTATGAAAACACCTCTTATCAGACAAAAGCATAAAATCATTATGATGCCTAAATCAAACAGGTTCATGATTGTCCTCAGCTATTGTTAGTCACTTTTTCAACCCGAAAAATTTATCACATTCCATTAGATGTTATCTCAATTCTCAATAAAATGTTCTATGAAGATTTTAAAATAATACAGTTCTTCCTTGCTCCAGACCATGCGATAATTGCCCTGAGCTTTTTTTAACTCTTTATCTTTAATCGTCGCTTCAAATTAAACATTTTTTCCATACCCAGGGTATTTTGTTGATTGTAAACGACAGCAAAACCATTCATTTTAAACTTAATCTTCTTAAAAAAATAGATGGATTAAGCAAAAATAGAATTAAAACTCTGTCTTCTCTCTCAGCATTTCTGCCATATCGGTTTTTTCCCAGGTGAATTCGGGTTCACTGCGGCCGAAGTGCCCATAAGCTGCGGTTTTACGATAGATTGGCCGCAGGGCAAGTCCAGCTATTCAATAATTACTGCGGGTCTTAAATTAAAAATTTCTTTGATAATTTCTTTTACCCGATGTTTGGGGATTACACCGGTTCCCATTAGATCCAACATTACAGAGGCAGGTTCTGCTACACCGATGGAGTAGGCGATCTGGATTTTACCTTTTTTGGCAATGTGCCGAGCCATGTATGAGCCGCTGCGGTCAACCTTGGACGGATCTTTACCGGAAAAGCACCCGCCACCGTGGATTCCATAACCGCCATAAGTATCAACGATAATTTTACGTCCGGTAAGACCGCAGTCACCCATGGGCCTGCCAGTAACGAATTTGCCGTTGGCTTTGATGGAATAACGGGCGCTGGCATCGGTCATCTCCTAGGGTATTACCTCTATATTTCTATGGTTTTTCAATATTTTTAATCCTACCAAATAGTGACCTTTAAACCGGCCATGTTCATCTTTGGTGATATATTCGATTTTTGTATCCATCATGGCTGATTCTGATGAAATAGAGTTGTAGTATTTCATATTGGTAATGTCGTCCTTTTTTAAGCTGTTTAATATCTTTGAAGGTTCCTTTACCAGTATAAACATTGACTTTGAGTTCGTCTGCCATATTTTAAATTGAAATACATACGGAAGTTCATTTACGTCAATTTCGACAATATCAAATTGTTTTGATTTTAGGGCACGAGTATCTTTTTTATTTGCCTTAGAGGTAATTTTGACCTTTTGATTCATAACGTCTCCACCTTAATAGCAAAACTGCTTAGCCCGAAGACAGTTTGATGAGTTTGATTTAAATTTACAAGGCTCCACCGGAATGAACCAACTTCACTAGTTCAAATAAGTCTTGAATAGTGTTTGTTGTTTTGGAGAGAAAATAATTTGCACCATTTTGCGCTGCTTCAGCCCGATATTCCGGAGAGTCGTAATTGCTGTTAATCGTAATGACAGTATTTGGGAATCCATATTTTATTTTTTTGACCAGTTCCAAGCCGTTTTGCTTTTCCAGGCGAATGTCCATAAGGATAAATTCGGGTTGGTGTTGCTTGATCTGTTTTAATGTCTCTTCTGCGCTGGATGCTTCCGTGGCTGTCACAAAAGGAAATTTTAATTCTAAAATCACTTTTATTTTCCGGCACAATTTGATATCATTTTCGACAATTAATATTTTGAACATTGTGCTCCCAATAGGTACCACTTATATTAGAAGTGTGGATGGTAAGCTAAGTTTATTTTTTTAACATTGTTTTTTTAATCCAACTTAACTCAATTAACCTTTATCGTGTATGGGGAAAATTATGTATTTCAGTTCACGCTTTTAATTATTTTTTTTAATTTAACTGCAGATTATCTAAAACTTGCAAGATGGATGATGCCCTTTAATCAAAGGGGGGCATAAAATCTCAAGGCCAATAATAGCACTATGGTAAATGTTAAAAAAATTATCGTTGTTGAAGACCAAACTCTGGTTCGCCAAGGGCTTCGGTCTCTTCTTGATGCTGAGAAAAATTTAGAGGTAGTTGCTGAGGCTGGAGATGGAATCGAGGCGATTCGATGTGTTGAAAAACACAAACCCGATCTGGTTTTGCTGGATCTTGCTATGCCGAAAATGAGCGGGCTGTCCGCTCTCAAGGATATAAAAAATAAGTATCCAAAAACAAAAATCTTGGCGTTGACATTTCACAGTTCCGAAGAATACATCCTGGAAGCATTTAAATCCGGCGTAGATGGGTATTGTTTAAAAAAGGATTCACACATCGAACTTTTATCTGCAATTAAAAGTATTTTTTCCGGAAAAAGTTACATTAGCCCATCCATTTCCAGTAAAGTTTTGGAAGGATATCTCGAAGGTCGAAAAAAAATAAAGGAAAAGACGACATGGGAAACCTTGACACAACGTGAAAAAGAGGTGTTGAAACTGGTGGGCGAAGCTCATTCAAGTGTTGAAATTGGTGATATCCTTTGTATCAGCCCTAAAACGGTGGACAAACACCGTTCGAATATTATGAATAAATTAAATTTACACAGTGCAGCGGCGATAGCGGCTTATGCTATCGAAAAAGGACTTGTTACCAAGTAGCTCAAACTTTATTCAATTTGCCACAATGCCCGTATAACAGTCCCTTTTTTAGGGGCGGACATAATCGTTAATGTCCCGCCAAACAATTCTGTGCGCTCTTTAATGTTATCGAGGCCAAAATTCCGCTCACAACTTTCTTTTTCCTGAATTTCGTTTAGATTAAATCCCACGCCATTATCTTCAACGATCAGCACTATTCGCTTATCGGTTTGTTTTAAAGATATGTTTACTTTATCCGCATGGCTGTGCTTGGCTATATTATTCATGGCTTCCTGCAATATCCGGTAAACTAAAATTTTTAAGGAATCCTGAACCTGATCCTCTTGGATTCTAATTTGGCTTTCAATATCGATCCACGAATAAATTTCCTTAAATTCACGACACAAACTCCGTATAGCAGCCTTAAGTCCTAAATCATCTAAAATCGAAGGGTGTAAATTTCGGTAAATTCGCTGCGTTTCCTCTATCGTGTCGTAAACGATAGAAAGTAAATCGTCCAAAGGATGACCCAGATCACTCGACCTTTGGTCAATTTCGGATATCATTTTTTCAAGGCTGTATTTAATCGCCGTCAGTTTTCCGCCAATGCTGTCATGCAGTTCCTGAGATACAAGTTTCCGTTCGGATTCCTGGGCATCAACAAGCTTTGAGGACAAATCGCGCATGGCATTCTCCACTCGTTTTTGTGTGCTGATATCAGCAACCGAGATCAACTGCCCAATGATTTTGCCGTCACTGTCATGCAAGTCTGAACTGTTGACCAGACCCCAGAATTGTTTGCCGTTTTTTTGTCGAAATGGTAATTCGATACCTTCCAATGGTACATGGGCGCTAATAACCAATTGGAAATCATTTTTAAACGAATCGATGACTCCTTGTGGCCAGTAAGCGAATGGATATTTTGATTTTAACAATTCCGCTTCACTCCAACCGACCATATTACAGAATGCCTGGTTGACATAAATTTGGTGACCTTCCACATCAATTCCGGCAATACCTGCTGGAATAGAATCCTCAATTGCTTTTCGGAAAATATGTTCCGCTATCAATACTTGTTCAACCGCTTTTTCCTTAGCATCTTCTTGCTCGATCACCTCAACAGCCATTTCCGGTTCAGAATTATCCTTATTCGGCCCGTCTTGTTTCTCCAAGGATTTTTTTACACTTTGCTTCGCTTGATTATAGGTTACATCCCTTTTCTTTAATTTTTTGACTTTTTTCTCTAATTCTTCATAGGTTGGCTTGCTGGCCATCATCAAATCCTCCGTCTGAGAAAAATCATATGCTACAGCCTATAGGATGGCCGAGATTTCATATATCCTAGTGAAATACACTGGTTTATACTCCTATGGGTATATTTGATTTCAGCATATAACTGTTATCATTTTTAAGGAATTTTCAAAAGGCAACAAAAACTGCAATTATAATCGCATATGAACGAATGTCCGGCGTCTAATCCAATCAGAGAATATGTTAAGAATTCCCGGTATAATACCACAGCGATGTTTAAATACATAGTCTCCTATTAATAATTTCTTACAATTTTTTATATATATGCAAAAATATATAAAAAATGTCTGAAAAGGTCGTCTATTCAAGCTCGCAACCAACCCAAGCACTCGAAAATCTCGAAATATTTTTCTGATAGTTATCATACATGACTTCATCATCCCAAATACATAATTTTACTTATTTACGATCAACTTACGATCTATGTATTTATATTAAAATGTATTAAAAAGAAAAACGAGTTTTTTCTGACATGGATATGACCCAAAAAAAATCGATAAAGGAGTCCATATGAGAAAGGCAAGAGAGGGGGACACAGTCCGGGTGCACATAACCGGTAACCTGGATGACGGAACCGAGTTCGCAACAACTGAAGGGGAAGTGCCGATGGAATTAACAATTGGCGAGGGCATGCGCATTTCCGCTTTACAGCAAAGCGCTCTCGGTATGGCGGCTGGAGAAAAAAAGACAGTCCGATTGGGGTCTAACCAAGCATTTGGAGAAAAACGCCCTGAACTTATCTGGCAGATTCCTCGTAGCACAATCCCGGACGATATTGACCTTACCGTTGGAACTCAGTTACGGGTCGGCCCAAAGGGAGGGGATCCGGTCCAAGTTACAGTAATAGATATATCCTACGAACAGGTCACTATAGACGCTAACCCTCCATTTGCTGGACAAGCTTTAACCTTTGATATCAAACTTGTCGAAATTGTATAAATAATATCTCGGGTAGGATAAACAATTATCGTCCCCACCCCACCATTGCCACTTATAGTTCGATGTTCAATAACTGGCCGTTTAGTATGAGAAACATTTAGGTTTATAAATTACGTACTTTCGCGTAATGCGGCTATCAAGTTTCATTAAAACAATCAATCAGAAATCGTTGATTGACGTTTAAATTCCATGATTTTTAACCTGTTATTAAATTCACTAATGAAATTAGATACAAATAGGTACAAGTTTCTAGAACTTTTCATCTTTTTGATCTATTTCACATCTGTAAACTCCTTAATATATGCACAGAGTCCTAATCTAAAACTTCGAATAGATTGTAAAAATAATTTACTAACCATATCGGCACAAGATGCTGATCTAAAAAAAGTTCTTTTAAAACTCGCAGATAAAACAGGTGTTTATGTTAGATTCCCAAATTCTTTAAAAAAACAAATAACAATTAGAATATCTGGTCTTTCTCTTAAAGAAACATTGTCAAGGCTTTTAAAGGGTATGAATTATGCAATAATCTATTCTGGTTCAAGAAAGAATCGAGCTATTGTTTCAGAAGTTTTAGTATATAATAAGTCGAAAAGGTCAAGAACATCAAGCCGATCAAGACCTCGTGAGAAACAAATGGCCAGTAGAATAAGATATTATGAAAGACGACTTGAGTCCCTGAAGAAGAAATTGTCAAGGGTCAATAAGAATAGCAGGCAAGGTAAACGCTATTTAAGGCAGATCAGTTCTTATGAAAACACTCTCGAAAACCTGAAAAAAAAGATTCAATGACATGGAAGGGAACCTGATAATTCCTATGAAAGCACCTCTTATCAGACAAAAGCATAAAATCACTATGATAGCTAAATCAAACAGATTTATAATCTTTCATTTGTTTATCGACTTTTGTTGGACGTAAACGAACACAAAAAAAAATACCTGCCTCTGCAAAGCTGCTGAAATAGCCATAAGGGAAAAATGGATAGTTGATTTTGTGCTGAGTAATGGAGTATGGAAAACCCATATAATAGAGGTTTTCTGAGAAGCATATTTTATAATCGAATCCACTGACCGACAGTTTCCACTGCTCGTCCTGTGCCAAAATGTTCTATGAAGATTTTAAAATAATACAGCTCTTCCTTGCTCCTGACCATCGGATAACTGCCCCGAGCTTCTTTTAACTCTTCATCTTTAATCGTTGCGTCAAAATATTTGGGAAGCACATCAGCAGACCCGGATCCTTGAGAAAATTCCTGTTTTAGCCGCCATACAATCTCTTTAGGTAGTAAGTTCTCATAAGCCTTTCTGAAAATCCATTTTTCGATTTTTTGATCTCCGTCCGGTCTTTGCTTATACTCAGCGGGAATGCCCATGGCATATTTGAGCAGCTCTCCGGATATCAAGGGGGTAACCACCCGGACGGAATTGCATTGATTCATTCGGTCAAGGCGTAATGACGCATTATTATGTAAAAAGCCGATACATTTCATTTGTTGTGCGAATAATTCTTCAGCGGGGAAGTCCTTAAGATACAAATATCCGCAAAAAACTTCATCACCGCCTTCTCCGGAAAGCAGGACCTCTATTCCTTGTTCTCTGGCATATTTAGAGATGAGATAATTAGACACAGAGCTTCTCACCAAAGAAGGATCAAAGGATTCCAGGCTCCAAATTACTTGGGGCAGTACCTCCAGAATATTATCGAGGTCTACAATCAATTCATGGTGGTTGGAGCGGATATAGTCGGCCATTAAACGGGCGCATATAATGTCTTCACTTTCTCCCACGCCCAGGGCAAATGTTTGCAAGCACTCATCCTTTCCAAATTTGTCCCGGTATGCATTGCAGGCCAGCCAGGCGATAACACTGCTGTCTATTCCGCCACTGAGAAGGCTTCCTGTGGGCGCTTCAAAGTTCATACGGTTTTGGAAACTGCGCCGGATAATGTCTCTGATTGTTTCCGCCATCTCGTTGGGGTCGCTATGTAAAATTTCAGGCTGATGTTTCGGTAGTTCGGCAAACCGAAATAGCGTGCCCGTGCTGTCCATGTAATATCCCGACGGAAATTCATGTATATCATCGGTTATTCCTATCAAACTTTTAAGTTCGGAAGACAGATAGAGCGTTCCATTCTTTCTTCCATAAAAAAGGGTTTTGATGCCTAAAAGATCTCTGGCCGCAAATAGGTTTTCTCCATCGGATATCACAAAAGCGAAGATGGCATCGTCCAGATATTCGAACATTTGGCTGTCGTATTGTTTGTAAAGATGAACAAACAGGCGCTCCTCTCTAAAGGGACCATCTGCTTCACCGCTGTGTTTCGCCCGTTCTGCCCAGTTTCCCATTTGACCGTCGTAACAGATTCTAAGTTCCGGCAACTTTGGGTTAAGGGCCGGAACTTGATTTTCATCCGGTTCCAAAAATTTATTGTTTTTCAAACAAATATCAGATTTAAGATAGTTTTGTGCCATCAGAACTCGTTTGTATTCAAATTTTCCGGATATATACGGACCTCGATGAGCAATCCGTTGAAACATATTTTCCAGTTCAGAAGGGTCTTGTTTGTTAAATATTACAGCGAAACCACTCATATTAATTTTAACCTCCAATACATAACATTGATGCATTCGTAAAGAGTCGTCACTCCGGTGAAAACCGGAGCCCAGATGCTCTGCAACTGCTTAAAAAGACTCGATTCCGGCTTACGCCGGAATGACCGAAAACGGTATTTTGTAATTTTTTACGAGACCATCAATATTACTTCTTAATTTCGAAAATTCCTACCAGTCCATGTCCTACTCCTGTGCCGGGCTGAAGATCCGTTTCGAGCTTGCGAAGGGAATAGCCAAGGTGCGTTTCTATGACATTTGCCCGAACATCGCCCCAGGGGACCCATCCAACCCCTTCAACAACTCTGCGCATGGTCTCCATGGCTTCTTTGAGAGGATCGGGATAATAGGGCATAATTCCAGGAACATCAGTTAGTCTTTCATTTTCCGTATCATAATTGCTGAGCAGAGTAATAATATACTTTACCAGTGTGTTGCAGCATATGAAAAACATTTCAAAAAAATTGTTAAGATGATCAAATCCCGGCCGGGGCACATAGTCGACCAAAAGACTTTCAAGATCTGTACGAACATATCCCTCAAAAAGCGAATTCACCGGATACCTCAACTTTGGACAATTGATATTGTAATCCCCTGTATCCATGTGCCGGCCAATGAATATGGAACGATCAAAAAACTTGATCGGCTCAATCGTAACCCCTGATTCCTTTGAAGCCTGATCAATAATTTTCATAATCTCATCTTTTGTTATCAGTCGTAACGAAAAAGATGAAATATCCACTTGATCACGCTCTTCCTCAGGATAAATATAGGAAATACGATAATCCATGAAATATTCTTTGTCCACCGGATGATGCCACAGGTCCTGCCATTCATAGGAATAACGACCCAGCCAGTCTCCCATAAAAATCGCACGCTCCGGGGCATGCCTGGCAATATCGGCGATAATTTTCACAGACTGATGGTCATGGAAGTGCGAGAAGGTGCCGTAGGATGAAAAATATATATCAAAAGGATGATTTTCGGTTATCTCGGGCGTCAGGCCATTTGAGAGGTCTGTTTGAATAAACCGTGTTTTTGGTAGTTGACCAATATGTACTTCGGCCTGTTGAAGAAGATCAGGGTTAATATCGACCCCGACATATTCTTGAAGCATGTCCTGTGTAAGGGCAGCGGTGATGTAATCGAAAAGACCGGGATCTTTGGTTGTTACATTCATCAACAGGTCGTAACCGTCAGCACTACCGCACCCAAGATCAAGAATACGGATCCTTTCAAGGCGTCTTTTCTTCTGTTCCACCAGATTGTTCAGTGCGGAACGCATAAAAATAGCGGTGCTCTGATCTTCCCAAAACCTCCTGACATTGTCATATTTTCCTGTCAGCCCGCTTGCTTTTGCGTATTCTCCCGTGCTGTGTGCCTGTGTATACGCCTTCTTCTCTCCCTTTTCTTCCATGATTTCTCCTATCCCGGATTTGCCTGCCAAAACAATATATCATGGCAAACTTTCCATTTTTTTCATAATCTCAAGGGCCTGAAACGCATCTTTGCAATAAGCATCCGCTCCGATTTGTGCCGCAAATTCCTTGGAGGTCGGGGCGCCGCCAATAAAAACCTTAACCTTATTTCGAAGTCCTTGTTTTTCCAGTTCCCGGATCACGTTTTCCATATTTCGCATGGTTGTGGTTAAAAGCGCCGAAAGCCCTAAAAACGGAGCCTTACTCTCTTTAACCGCATCCACGATGCGATCCGTGCTCACATCAGATTTTAAATCGATAATATCGTAGCCCGCACCTTTTAACATGATGGCAACAATGTTTTTCCCGATGTCGTGAAGGTCGCCCTTAACCGTGGCAATTACAAATTTGCCCTTGCTCTCCACACCCGCCTTAATAAGATGAGGCGCCAGCAAATCCATGGCCAACCCCACACATTCGGCAGAAGCCAGCATGTCCGGGATCAGATACTCATTTTGCTCAAATTTATCCCCCACTATTTCCATGGATTCTGTTAATGATTCTATCAATATCTTTTTTGGATCTATATTTTGATTCAATGCCTCATTCACCAGTTCGGTTACTCCCGGCTGACCTTCCAGTCCCGGATCAAAGCCTTCGTCTTCGGCTTCCACTCTTCCCTGAATGACATTGAATGCTATCTTCTCCAGAAGTTCACTTGTATCCATCAATTGTTCCTCCTGTCTTGTATGTTTTTATTGCAAGTTATACAATCGCTTCGCGATTCTATATAACGCGGCTTCGCCGCTCTAAAAAAGGAAATTCCTATACTATCAATTTAATATTGACAGTCTTGTAAAAAGTCAAAAAACGGCTTTTTACGAACGTTTTACGAATTCATCATTATTATGTTGTTTTCAGACCAGGCAGAAGGCCTGGAATTTCGTTGTATATACGATCTACGATATCTGCATCCAGATTGGGAGCCGGCTCAGCTTCCAGTCGAGCCATATACTCAAGCGCATTTTCGATAACCTTGTCTTCCATGTCCTTGGTTTCAAATTGATATGGATCGGAGACATCCCCGCTGTGCATGGCCTTACGAGCATGACGGGCAAAGAGTCGATGGCTTGAGGCCATGACCTTTTTTACCATATGAAGCGTGTTATCAATCTCTGCCGGATTGATCTTGGGCTGTCTAAGGCAATGCTTGATTTTTCCGATCTGTTCATTGTCGAGAACCGCCTGAAGCGGGCAAAAACAATTGGTCCGATCCAGAAGCCCAAACGCATAATGTATATACTGTGCGCCGCTCATTGCCATGTAAAGATGGGTAAAGAGTTTCTCAAACATGCCCTGCATTCCCGGCACATTGGCATCCCCCACACCGGCACTTGAATAGCACGGTATCTTATAGTAACGGGCCAATTGAACGCAGTCGATATTATACTGATTAAATTCCGGGCAGCCGTAAAGGTCATGAAGATCATCCAGACGCGCTCTAACCGGAACGCTGCCATATAGGACCGGTGCCCCTTCTTTGATCAGTTGCGTCAGGGTAATGCCGGCTAAAATTTCGGCATTAATCTGTGCAACCATACCTGCTTCCTGGATGGGCGCCGATGATCCTCCCTGAGGCGAAGAAGAAATAACCAAGGGCAGCCCTGCTTCAACAATAGCAAATACTTTTTCCGACGTGTCATCCACGATTTGAAGCGGACTTTTAAATACGCAGGCAATAAAAGAAATGATTGGATTGTCTTTTAACGCCTGTTTACTTCCTGCGATGATCTCCGCCATGGTTACAACATCGTCGAAACGCTCAAGGCTGGTCAAGCCGGCCTGGACATGTTTGGTGATATTATTGAGACTGGCAAAGAATTTGTTCACATCATGGTTATCTGATGTGATCTCGGGATCCTGGATGTTCAATGGTCGAATGAAGAAATCAAGATGCTCCAAATTTTCGCAGAGTTTTGCAGCACGACTTAACAAGGCGGTGCTGCCACGACGCTCTGTATATCGGGGCACTTTTACTTTGACAGAGCTGTTTTTTTCACTGACAAAATCCTCCATCTTGGCATCGAGCCAGATATTTGCTTCGGATCCTGATCCAAAATAAGCACGTGGAATTTCAGCATCGATAAACAGGCGATTTTCCGGTTTTCTTGCCCCTAAAACAAGTCGGGAAGGTGCTTTTGCAATGGCTTCTTTGATAAGACCGCCCGGAAAACTTACCCGCCAGCATTTCGCATTGGAATCGCTTTCTTCCCGGACTTTGGCGCCATGGCTCTTGAAAAGCTTGGCCGCCCGTTCGTTATAGCACCAGATTCCCGGATCGGACAGTATGTCCAGTGACGATTGATCAAGCCATTTCACCTGATCCTGATTCAACCGTTCGTAAGGCTTGACCAAAACCCCTTGTCTAAATGATTCAACCACGATATCCTCCATGTGTTATTTTCTAAAAGTTCGCATATACCGGCGGCAATGCCGATCTTCCCCGGCCAATACTTCCCCTGTTTTTACCGCGTCCATTAACGTTTTATCCAAAGGGTCGATAATGGCGGCATCGAGCCCCGCAAAGATACACATGTGCAGGTAAGCAACATTAAGCCTGCTCCGTTCGGGCAAGCCGTAGGATACGTTTGAAAGCCCTGTCACGGTGTTGGCGCCGGGAAATTTTTCTTTAATGGCGGTTAACGTTTTTAGCGTAACCATTCCCGAATTTATATCCGTACTGATCGGCATGACCAATGGATCGATATAAAGATTTTGAATAGAAACCCCATGTTTTTCACAGGCGCCGAGGATTGTATCACAACACCGGAGCCTTCCGTCCACCGTTGTTGGAATACCGCTTTCATCCATTGCCAGTGCAATTAGAAAAGAATCATGTTCGGCGGCGAGGGGCACTATCGCATCCAGGTTAGACTTTTCAGCCTTGACGGAATTGATCATGGCAGGTTTGTTATTTAGAATTTTAAGTCCGGTTTCCAGTACCTTTGGGTCTGCACTGTCAATGCAAAGGGGTGTTTTGATTTGTTCTTGAATACTTTCAACCGCCCATTGGATCGATTCAATTTCATCTTCAAGTGATCCCACACCGGTACCCACATTTACATCAATAAAGTTTGCACCGGATTCCGCCTGTTTTTTTGCCAGATCGACAAGATTTTCTGTCTCCCGATTCAATATGATTGATTTTACAAAAGAAAGGGTTGCGTTAATTTTTTCCCCAATGATGATCATATATGAATTCCTCCATCATCCCAAGTTAGTTCGCTCAGTTTATGTTGAGAAACGAAGAGCTTACAATTGGAATTTTGGAATTTTGGAATATTGGAACACTGGAATATTGGGTTATTGTAAAATTCCTTTTGTCGGGAAATAAATAGCGAAATGTCATCTTCTTTAAATCATCGTTCCAATATTCCATTATTCCAATATTCCGTGTCCGAGTTAGAAATATAAGTCTAAAAATTAATTTATTTTCAATAAATTGAAGAAGTTCTGAGATGTCTGATTACATGATGCCGGCTTGCAGTCCGGGAATTTTTTTGCGGATGATATTTCGCATATCAGATGAAAGCACCGGGGTTTCCGGTCGTTCTAAAATTTCCCTTGCCTTCTCTGAAGCACGAACCCGGAGGGATTTTGCCCCCTCTTCCTTCCAAGTTTCCCTGTTATTTCTATCGCTGAGTCGGGGCTGGTACTGCTCAGTTCGCATGAATTTTCGGGTGTGTCGGTTTGAGACAAAATGTCCCCCCGGCCCGGCTTTTTTTAAAACATCGAATGCCAGGGTTTCTTCATCAACCGTGATTCCTTCGACAGCACGCATTATCATACCGATAATTTCGTTATCTATGACAAGCTTATCATATGAAGCCGTCATACAAAATTCCAGGAACCCCGCGGCATCATGAATAAAGTTGCCGCCGGCCAGCGCCACCATCAAACCGGTCAATGCCGATTCATAACCGGACTGTGAATCGTTGATTTTGGCATCAGACATGCCGGCGGTGGAATATAAGGGAAGGTTGTAGAAATTTGCCATCTGAGCCGAAGCGGCATTCATCAGACCCATTTCAATGGCGCCGGACAGGTATTTCATGTCGCGCAAATCAGTAATCGAAGATATGCATCCGTATAACACCGGAGTGCCCGGATTAACCAATTGGGTGAGCATAACTCCGATAAGGGTATCCACGTTTTGCACAACCAGATTGCCGGCCAGTGTAATGGGCGCGGTGGCACCGCAAAGGGGCTCTACCGGTACAACCACGGGTATACCTTGCCTTGCAACCTCTATGGCTAACTGACCATAGCTTTCATCAAGCATAAACGGGCTGATATTGCAGGTTACCATGGAAATGAATGGACGCTGTCTGAGTTTTTCCGGAGAACCTGCGATGATTTCCGCCATCTTAATTACATTTCTAACCCCTTCCAGGGTATAGACCCCGCCCATTACATGCTTGCGAGTATTGTTAAGGGCAGCACCGAACCGGTTCACATCCACCCTTTCAACCGGCAGATCATTGGGATACACATTGAGCATATAAAAATGTACATTGTCCAGAGCATCCACCAGCCGTGCCATGTTTTTGATGTCTTCTAATTTGGACCGTCGTGCGCTTTTTTCCCCGGGATCTTGAACATTAAGGGCGGTACCTCCGGTTCCCATATAAACCTTATTGCCGCCGATTTCGCAGTCCAGTTCGCCGCTGTCTTCTCTGCCGCAAAGATGAACAACGGAAGGGGCCGGTTTGATCAGTTCCATAACCAGCTCGGGGTTGAATTTGGCTATTTTGGTTGACTCATTGATGATGGCGCCTGCTTTTTTAAAAAGCTCCAGCGCCTCCGGGAAATTCACCTGTACGCCTACTTCCGAAAAGATCTTAAGGCTTGTTTGATGTATTTTTTCCACGTCCCTGTCATTTAACGGCTTATAATGGCCTCCGTTGAGCCCCCTTCGGATCTTCATGTTTTTTTCCTTTCTCTCTTGGGAGCCCTTCTTGCCGGACAATCCGTCTTGTTGCAGTCCCAGCAAGGATTGTAAGTCTTATCGCCATGTTCATAATCAGACTGTATTCCAAATACACCTGAAATAGACTTGCGGGGAGTCATAAGACATGAATCGTTCAGTTCGACTTCAACATCCTGTGACTCTATCAGGCTAAAAAGTTTTTTCTGTTCGGTAACCGGCCAGTCACAATACCCCGGACTGAAACACAGGGTCACCTGTTTGCCCTGGTTTTTATATTCATCCTTCATATGCCGATGAAACGTTGCCACCATATTATCGGCGGCCACAGATGCCATAGCGTCTAAAATGTACGCTTCCGCCATATGTTTATTGTCCATGAGTCGCTTGATTTCGCCGTCGATATCATCACCTAACGTTGCGATATAACATATAATATCGTCACAATCTTTTAACATTCTCGAAAGTTTCGGACTTTTAAATTCCGGTCCTTCTTCAAGATGAACGGTCCCCTTTTCCACCGAATCGATTCCCGTGTTCTGGTGATACAAAGAAGGTTCGACAAGTTTTTCAAATATGGTTTCCATTTTTTCTATTTTTAAGCGAGTCGAATGGGAAATGTTGCCGAATTCGTCACCCCCCAAGTGCCTGGCCAACTCATCTTTTTCTATAATCGGTATGATTTCCATCTTAAGGTTTCCTCGTATCCACTATGTTTTATTTCTGTTAAGATATATTATATAAAAATAAAATTATTATAGATATTTATAGTTCAAATAATTATAATAAAAATTATTGTTTGTAAAGGCTTTTTTTGAAAATATTCGGACAGGGGCTGTTTGCCGGGGTTCTCAGTAATCGAGAAAAAATAAAATGCGTAGGGCTACTTGACCTCCAGATCCTGAATGTCAAGCATGTCGGTCAGCAGGTTTAGGGAACGCACGATCTGTTCTTTTTTGGCGTTTTTAGTTTGTTTCAAACCATCAATGATCTTTTGCTGGATGGGAGGCGGGGCATTTTGGGCCAACTTCTTTCCGGTTTGGGTGAGCTGGATGGTAATCACCCGGCGATCCGGAGAGGTTCGCATCCGTTCCGCAAGACCTTTTTTTTCCAAGCGGTCGACAACTCCGGTGACGGTGCTGGATTTGACCATCATATGATTGGCAATTTTGGATGGCGGTAGCGGGCCATACTCATAAAGTGTTAAAATACAGTTGAGCTGTGCCGCGCTAACCTGATATTTTTTGTTTAATTCTTTGGTATATAGCTCGCTCGCCTGAATGAGCCTGCGGATTGAATAGATGATCTGATGGGTGTGGTCGGACGGAAATATTTTGTTTATAGTATTTAGATTGCCGCTGTTGTCCGTTGACATAATATTTTGTTCCTGTTAAAAAGTTTTTACCTGAAACAATTTATTACTTCAGACAAATCAATAAAGCAATATAAATTATGTCTTCTATATTTTATTCTAATATTTATACCCGGACGGCCTTTCTATTAAACCATCAAACAAACCATGATCAAACTAACGCGTGTTTTTAAAACATTCGACGACGGCCGCTCCTATGCGGTCAAAAATCTTTCTTTAAGCGTGGGCATGGGTGAAACTCTGGTCCTTTTGGGCTCATCGGGTTGCGGTAAAACCACGACCCTTAAAATGATCAATCGCCTGATCGAACCTACCAAAGGAATCATTGAAGTCGGTGGGAAGGATGTCATGGATCACAACCCCGTGGATTTGCGTCGTCAAATCGGTTATGTTTTTCAGGGAATCGGTCTGTTCCCCCATATGACCATTGAACAGAATGTTGAAATTGTTCCCCGGCTCCTGGGATGGTCAATCCGTTCCCGGCGAGAACGCATGCAGGAACTATTAGACCTTGTCGGACTCCCGGCCGAGAGTTTTGCCGAGAGATTTCCAGATGAACTCTCCGGTGGCCAGCAGCAAAGGGTTGGCGTTGCACGCGCCCTTGCGGCAAATCCTGCTTATTTACTCATGGATGAGCCGTTCGGGGCTCTTGATGCCCTCACCCGTGAAGCACTCCAGCAGGAATTATTGACCTTGAAAAACCAGCTTAAAAAGACGATCGTATTTGTAACCCATGACCTTCATGAAGCGCTCCTCATGGGTGACCGCATTGCCATTCTGCATGAGGGCAGTCTGGAACAAATCGGAACGAAAAAGGATATATTGGACACGCCGGCAACCCAATTCGTGCAAGATTTATTTACGATAAAACGGCAGGGTAAAGGCATTTGATTTCGGTGCAGCGTAGCGACGGCGTGTTTCTCTTGGAAACCGACTGACTGTTTGAAGGGCTTTAGCACGCGTTAGTCCGAGCCGAATGAAGTGATGAATCAAAAAATCAATGAGATCATTTAGCAACGAATGATTCTTAATAACTCCGGCGCGGCTCGGGGTTACGGGTGCTTAAGCACAAGTTTCAGTCGGTTGGAAAGAGATATACGCCGTCGTGGAGCGTTCCCCGTGTATTGGGATTCAAATGCGTTTACCCTGGATAAAACCGCCGGGCACCTTAACATAAAGGGACACGACCTGGGGTGGTGAAAATCGCCGTGTATACAGATGGAATTTTAATTTCATTTTAGTTGCATATATTCAGGTGTCAGGTGTCAGGAATGATGAACAGAGGCGCTGGCACCTGACACCTGACACCATGCATACGGGAAGGAATAAATATGGGATATTTTTTAAAGCCATATTATGGGCAATTTAAACATCCCAGGCAAGACCTATGAGTTTAGATGCTGTGGTTGCATATGTCGTAAACCGATTGCCGGAACTCTGGCTTCGAACCGGGGAACATCTCATGTTGACGGGATGCTCTACTCTGGCAGCCATGTTCATCGGGATTCCTGTGGGTATTATACTTTTTCGCGCCACCTATCTGCGAGGGCTACTCATGGGCGTCATTGGTATTCTCCAGACCATACCCAGCTTGGCCATGCTGGTCTTTTTGCTGGCACTGCTCAAAAAAATCGGTGTACTGCCTGCCCTCATTGCCCTTACCCTCTATGCGTTGCTGCCCATTGCCAGAAACACCCTTACAGGACTGAAAGAAGTCTCCGCCGAGGTGATGGAGGCTGCCCAAGGGATTGGTATGAAAGAATACCAGCAACTCATGATGGTGAGAATACCTTTGGCCGCACCGGTGATTGTGGCCGGCATCCGAACTGCGGCAGTAGTGGGGGTGGGTATCGCCACCCTTTCGGCGTTCATCGGAGCCGGCGGATTGGGTCAGTTCATTAATCGGGGTCTGGCGTTGGCCAATACAAACCTCATTCTTCTCGGTGCAATTCCCTCGGCATTGCTCGCCCTGGTGGTGGATTTTTCCATCGGGGCTTTTGAGTGGGGGCTTCGGCCGGAAAGAAAAAGGGATAAAAAAGGATCGGTTCAGTCGTTGATGCGGCGGTTGGCCTTTATGCTGCCCGTTGTTTTAGTTCTGATCAGTATTATTACCTATTCCACAAAGCCCGGATGGATTTTACAATCAGCAACACAATTGAAAACCGGTCACCAACTTATCAGGATTGCATCCAAAAACTTTACCGAACAGCTCATTCTCGGGGAGATGATGGCTCAGTTGATTGAGACAAAGACCGATTTAATTGTCAAACGTCGTTTTAATCTTGGCGGTACAATGATCTGTCATGGCGCCCTTGTCAATGGAGAGATCGACCTTTATGCCGAGTACACAGGGACCGGATTGACTGTGATTCTAAAACATCCGGTGATTTCCGACCCCGAGGTTGCGTTGAACCATGTAACCCAGGCTTACCATGAACGTTTTGATGCTCAATGGCTTAAGCCTTTCGGATTTAACAATACATACGCGATTACGGTCCGTGAGGCGGATGCAAAGAAGAACCAATGGAACCGGATCTCTGATCTTAAAAATACTGCCATAGATCTACGGGCGGGCTTCACCGCAGAATTTGCGGAGAGGCCGGATGGTTATCCGGGGCTCCGCCGGATCTATGGGTTACGATTCGGTGAGGTCCTGGATTTTGATCCTGCACTTATGTACGAAGCCATGGCCAAAGGAAAAGTGGATGTGATATGCGCCTTTGCCACTGACGGTCGTATTGCAGCATATAACTTAAAACCCCTCAAAGATGACCGAAAATTTTTTCCTCCATACCATGCCGCCCCTGTCATCAGAGAAGAAATCCTGAAAACCCACCCGAAACTTGGTGATGTTCTATCACTTTTTGGAGGACTCATTGACAATGCTACGATGCAACGTTTGAACTTTGAGGTGGATGGAGAAAAAAGAAGAATCGCTGAAGTGGTAGAAGAATTTTTAAAAGCAAAGGGA
This sequence comes from Desulfobacteraceae bacterium Eth-SRB2, assembly GCA_004193595.1. Classification (GTDB taxonomy): domain Bacteria; phylum Desulfobacterota; class Desulfobacteria; order Desulfobacterales; family UBA11574; genus S5133MH16. The sequence continues at coordinate 55,759 of RPGQ01000008.1, read as the reverse complement.
ATTCTTTAAAATTTTCGTGTTGACTCGGGGCATCCATGCCCCTCGCCCTTGCGGGCAGCTTGATAGCTGTCCAAATCTGCTATCCTGCAGATTTGCCCTTGATCTTAACGAAAAATCCTGGTTTTCCTTCGGGCACTATTTAATACGTAGCAGCGCCCCGCACTCATCCTGAGTTGCAACATCAAGTTGTGCATTGCAATGGCTCATTGCCCGGCCCACTTCACTTAGGGCTTTTTGGGGGGTATTGTTTGTTTCGCTGAGGTGAGCCAGAATTACATATTTTAATCGGTCATGTTGCACTTCTTTCAAAAGGTTTTTCGATGCCTCGTTGGACAGATGTCCGGTTCTGCCCTTGATGCGTTGTTTTATAGGCCATGGATAAGGGCCGTTGATAAGCATTTCCTCATCATGATTGGCTTCCAGAATCAACAAAGAACACCCTTTAAGATGCTCTTTAACCATGGATGTTGCAATGCCGAGATCTGTGGCGATCCCGATTTTTGTTCCGTTCTGATTGACGGTAAAGCCGGACGGATCCTCAGCATCATGGGATATGGAAAAAGGATGTATGGAAAGGTCATTTATTATAAAGGGTGAGCCGCATTCAAAGTTCTTGATCACCCGCACATTTCCAAGCTTTGAAACGGCGGCTTTTTCTGTTTTAGAACTAATAAAAACCGGCAGGTTAAAACGGCGAGAAAGAACCCCCACCCCCTGGATATGGTCGGTATGCTCATGAGAGACTATAATGGCGTCAAGATCTTCAGGATAAAGCCCTTTTGAGTTAAGACGACGTTCAATCTCGATTCCCGAAAGGCCGGCATCGATAAGTATTGAGGTGGAACCGTCGGAAACGTAAACGGCATTCCCCCTGCTTCCGCTTGCCAATACACATATTTCGAGGTTATAATCGACTCCGGCTTGCAACGGCTCTGAAAACCGAGATTTTTTCATCTTAACGCCCCGTGTGCCCGAATCCGCCGTTATTGCGATGGGTTTCATCGAGTTGTTCCACAACCTCTAGTCTGGCTTGATAAACCTTTTTGACGACCATTTGGGCAATTCTGTCTCCCCGATGAACCGTATAATTATTTTTTCCGAGGTTAATAACCGCGATCTTTACTTCTCCTCGATAGTCCGCATCTATGGTGCCCGGGGAATTAATAATCCCAATACCGTGAGTTACTGCCAGTCCGCTTCTTGGACGAATCTGGATTTCAAATCCTGTGGGGATAGCAACCGCAAAACCGGTGGGGATCAAAGCAACAGCGCCTTTTATCAGTACCATATCCGTTTCTATGGCCGCACATATGTCCATGCCGGCGGCATTGGGTGTCATGTAGCGGGGCAGGGGAATATCCGAATCCGATTCCGGTCTTAAACAAAGAAATTTGATGGTGGGAGAAGTATCCATAAATCAGAGGGTTAGAATATCGTTAAATTCATTCTTTTGGGTAACCGATCCCAATAGGGTCAACGCAAATCGTCTTTTTTGAAAAAGGCTTTCCGCCAGATCAAAGATGTCGTCCTGGGTAACCGATTCGATATTATTTGCAATTTCTTCCAAAGGGATATACCGTCCAAAATGAGTATCGTTCTGTGCCAGTCGCACCATTTGGTTGTCGTTGCTTTCTGATGCAAGCATGAGACTCCCTTTTGTGTGCTCCTTGGCATCTTTCAGTTCGTTTGGATCAACACGTGTTTGTTTAAGACTGGAGATCTCTTTCAGAATCAGTTCGGTTGCTTTGCGGGCGTTTTTAGGATTAAGGCCTGCATAGGCCCCAAATATACCGGTATCCACATAAGATGAGATAAAAGAATAGACAGAGTAAGCCAGGCCTCTTTTTTCGCGTATTTCCTGAAACAGTCTTGAACTCATATTTCCCCCGAGAATAGTGTTCATCAGGGAATATGCATACCGTCTCGGATCGGTTATGGACATACCTTTTATCCCCAGACAGATATGAACCTGTTCCAACTGTCTCTGGTGCAGGTTAAGCTTGCTGTTGCCTTGGGGGGTAATACGTTCGGGAAAGCCGTTGCCCGGACGAATTGATTCAAAGACCGGCCCGATAAGATCGACCAGGCGGTTGTGCTCCAGGTTGCCTGCAGCCGAAATAACAATACGTTCGGGTTGATAAAACTTGTGAAAAAATCCTTTAAGGGCTTCGGCATTAAAACCCGCAATATTTTCACGAGAGCCGAGAACGGATCGTCCCAGAGAATTATCCCCCCAAAAATTACTTCCCGAAAGCACATGGATGTATTCATCCGGGCTGTCTTCCACCATGGCGATTTCCTGAAGAATAACCGCCCGCTCATTTTCAACCTCTCTTTCGTCAAACACGGAGTTTAAAAATATATCAGAAAGAATATCGACCATGGTTTCTAAATGGGTGTCAATGACTTTTGCGTGGTAACACGTATTTTCAGCACTCGTAAAAGCGTTTGTCTGGCCCCCGATGGCATCAAATTGCTTGGCAATCTGAAAAGCGGTCCGTTTTTCCGTACCCTTAAAAATCATATGTTCAATAAAATGGGAAAGACCGCTTTCAGATGACGATTCATCCCGGGCGCCGACATTTACCCATACTCCCATTGATACGGAATGAACATGGGGCATTTTTTTACTGACAATTCTGATGCTGTTATTGAGAACGGTTTTATTTACGGTGTGCTCCATTTTTCTTGGCCTATTTTTCTTCTTCCAGGACAGCTTTGTGGCTCAGACGGATTTTTCCGTCTCTGTTGATTTCAAGCACCTTGACTTTGATACGATCCCCTTCCTTTACAATATCAGTTACTTTGTTTACCCGGTGATTGGCAAGTTGTGAAATATGAACAAGACCGTCTGTTCCGGGCATTATCTGGACAAATGCACCAAAATCCATGATCTTTACAACCGTGCCTTCATAAATTTCTCCCACTTCGGGTTCCATTACAATTTCATCGATCATCTTCACGGCGGCATTTGCTTCTTCCTGGGAAAAAGCGGCAATTTTGACCACACCCTGATCATCTATTTCAAGTTTTGTATCGGTTTCATTTTGAATTGCCCTGATGATTTTTCCCCCGGGACCGATGACTTCACGGATCTTGTCGGGATTAATATGGAGAGTAATGATTATCGGCGCAAAAGGGGAAATTTGGTCGCGAGGTTCCTTAAGAGCTGCTAACATCCTGTCAAGGATATGAAGTCGACCCACACGTGCCTGCTCAAGGGATTTTCCCATAATCTCCCTGGAAAGTTCATGAATTTTTATATCCATCTGGAGTGCGGTTATGCCGTCTTTTGTGCCGGCAACCTTAAAATCCATATCACCGGTGTGGTCTTCATCCCCAAGAATATCCGATAGGATAACCACATCATCTCCTTCCTTTACAAGCCCCATGGCAATTCCGGAAACCGGAGCTTTGATTGGAACGCCACCGTCCATCAGCGCTAGGGTGCCCGAACATACGGTTCCCATGGATGAAGATCCGTTGGACTCCAAGACTTCTGAAACAAGGCGGATGGTATAGTCAAATTCTTCCTTGGCCGGGAGGCTTTTTTCTATGGCCCTGGTGGACAGCCCGCCGTGGCCGATATCCCTGCGGCTCGGTCCGCCGATGCGTCTGACTTCTCCTACCGAATACGGTGGAAAATTGTAATGGAGCATAAAGGGCCTCTGTTCTTCACCGAGTAGCGTCTCCACACGCTGCTCATCCCGACCTGACCCGAGGGTCAGCACACATATCACCTGGGTTTCTCCACGTGTAAAAAGAGCACTGCCGTGGGGTCTGGGCAATATGCCGACCTCACAGGTAATCGGCCTTATTTCATCAAATTTTCTATTATCAATTCGGCGCCTTTCTTTGAGAATAACGTCTCTGCTGATTTTTTTGAGTATGTCATTAAATATCGTGTTTACTTCTCTTTTGCGATCCACACAGTCTTCCCCGAGTTGTTCAAAAATGTCTGATTTTATTGCCCTGAGTGCAACGCTTCGTTTAATTTTTTCAGGTATCATCAGGGCTTCGCATATCCTCGGGGATGCCTGGGGCTCAATTTTTTCAACCAGCTCATTATCCCTTTGGGGCGGGGTTAAGGGCCGTTTGGGCACTCCGTTGATTTCCTTGAGTTTCACTTGTATATCTAAAAGTGGCTGCATGGCCTTATGGCCGAAAAAAATTGCTTCAAGCATATCAGATTCACTAACAATATTGCCACCGCCTTCTACCATTACAACACCGGTTTTTGAGCCGGCAACAATGATGTTGATATCCAAATTTTCGTATTCGTCTACGGTGGGATTGATTTTTAATTGACCGTCTATGCGGCCGACACGTACACATGCGATGGGCCCCGCAAATGGAATATCCGATATTTCAAGAGCCGCAGATGTCCCTATCATTGCCAGAACGTCGGGATCATTTTCCTGGTCCATGGAGAGCACGGTTGCAATAACCTGGGTTTCACATCGGTATTCTTTGGGAAAAAGCGGCCGGATGGGACGGTCTATAAGGCGGGCGGTCAGGGTCTCCTTTTCACTGGGCCTGCCGATTTCGCGCCTGAAATAATTCCCGGGTATTCGGCCCGCCGCATACCCCTTTTCCTGATATTCAACGGTAAGCGGCAAAAAATCTATGGTGCGTTCTTCTTGAGAAGAGACCACTGCAACAAGTACAATGGTGTCTCCATATTGAACCACAACCGAACCGGATGCCTGTTTGGCGATTTTGCCGGCTTCGATACTCAGTGTTTTTCCACCGATTTCAGTTTTGAGTAAAGTTTCCATATTTGTCTCCTAAAAGCAAAGCAGCTTCAAACCTGTAATTGCATGCCAAGCCCCATATTTTTTTGGGCTGATCATTAAATAGCAAACGGTCAAGTTCAATTGCTGATTGCAGAATTAAAAATTAAGCCCTTATTCAGATACGGTTCTATAAGGCTGGCTTTTGCCTATACGAACAATACAGGCATGTAATAACTTAGGCTGTATATGCTGTCTCCCGGGCAAGAAATCATATAAAATTTGTGCTCTATCTTCTCAGTCCCAGGGTTTCGATGATTGCCCTGTATCGTTTTACATCTTTATTTTTTACATAGTTTAAGAGCCTGCGCCGTCTTCCCACTAAAATCAACAACCCCCTTCTGGAATGATGATCTTTTTTATGAACCTTTAAGTGGTCTGTAAGATAAGAAATACGGTATGACAAAAGTCCGACCTGTACTTCCGGAGAACCGGTATCGTTTTCGTGCAACTTAAACCGCTCGATCAGCTCTTTTTTGTCTTTCGTTGTTAAAACCAATTTTTTTCGCCTCCTCTTGTTAAATAAAGATTTTTTCGTTCATGAAATATTCAAGACAACCTGATGAAATTCGAGTTAATTGTTGAATACGCAACAATAACTTAAGCTATTTCTCTTTTTTGTATCCTTTAATACGGCAATAAGATGGTTATTTGTATCAACAATTTTGATAAAACCTTCTGATGTCTCTGGTTGTATCGGCCTTAAATCCTTTTTTGTTATGATATTGCCATGCATTATTTTTTTTGCCAAAGCTTTATCAGAAATATGTTCGGGCATATCCTGCAAGGCGTTTGACATGCTTATTATCCGATGGGATATTTTCCCGGATAAAGCAAAATTTTCTATCTCTGATAATTCTGCAGCCTCGGTAATTGAGAACCCGCCGCTTTGGATCCGCCTTAATTCTTTAAGGTGGCCGCCGCATCCGAGAGATTTTCCTATATCTGCACAGAGTGTTCGGATATATGTACCTGCTGAGCAGGATACACTAAAATGTATCAACGGCAGATTGATTCCAAGTATTTCAATGTTAAAAATAGTGATGCGTCTTGCCGGTTTCTGAACCGGGTTGCCCCTGCGCGCCAGCTTGTAAAGGGGGGTTCCCTTACATTTCAGTGCCGAATAAACCGGCGGAATTTGCTCAATCGTTCCCTTAAACCGGTTAAATACAGACCGTATTTTTATTTCAGAAAATAATACGTTATCACATGTGGATGTAACAATTCCGGTTGAATCCTGCGTGTCTGTGTCAATACCCAAGTGAAGAACAGCTTCATATTTTTTGTTACCGTGCAGGAAAAACCTGGCAAGCTTTGTCCCACGATTGATACAGCATATCAAGATACCTGTTGCAAAAGGATCAAGTGTACCGGTATGCCCGACTTTTTTTGCTCTAAATATTTTCTTTATACGGGCAACTACCTTGGCTGAGGTTATACCTGCGGGTTTATCAACAAGTAAAATCCCGTTTAATTCAGGCTGCATAAGTTAACATCTATAAAACCCTACAACTTTTTGAAATTATAAATTTATTAATGGCAACCTGTTTATGCCGTCAGAATGGAATAATGGAATACTGGAATGTTGGGGTAATGTCGGAAATAAAGGATTTTAATTGTAAAAAACTCCTTCCAAACCATCATTCCATTACTCCATCATTCCATTATTCCAATTGGGGCGAAGCCCCTAAGTTCAGTTATATTTTTTCAGCCAGCTTTAAGATTTGTGATGTTATATCAGAAAGCGTGGTTTCAATACTGAATCCGGCGGCAATGGAATGGCCTCCGCCGCCAAAGGAAGCTGCAATTGAAGCCACATCAACCGTTCCATCGGAACGGAGACTGACATGAAACCTCTTAAAATCTTTTGAATTTTCTTTGCCGTTCCGGTTTTCCTGTATCAGTGCCGCAACTTTGACATCCTCAATACGTTTTGCGTAATTGATCAAACCGTCTACATCTTCCGCCTGGGTATGTGTTTCATTAAACATATCTTGACTCAGTGTCATAATTGACAGTTTGCCGTTATTTGAGATCTTAATAGAGTCAAGGGCCAGATTAAGAAGCTTTATGCGGCCCAGAGAATATGTTCCTCCATATACATGTTGTGCAATATCATAAGGATCCACGCCCAATCCTACCATTTCTTGACAGATTGAAAAAGCAGCCCGGTTTGTATTTGAAAAGCGAAATGAACCGGTATCGGTCAAGATTCCCGTGTATATTGACGTAGCAATGGCTTTGTCAAAGGGAATATCCATCTGTTTTATCAAACGGTATATGATTTCAGCGGTGGCACATGCTGAAGTATCTATGAGTTGAATATGACCAAAACCGGTATTGGTAACATGATGATCGATGTTGACAATGATGGGAATCTGTCTAACCGTTGAAACAGCCTTCCCGATTCGTTGTAAATCTCCGCAATCAAGAATAACGGCAAGATCGTAATTTTGGTTTTTTATATTCCTCACAACACGATTTGCAGCAGGGAGGAAACGGTACACAGCAGGAATGGGACTTTCATTGTATAATGTTGTTTTTTTATTCAATGCATCAAAACAAAGTCCCATGGCGATCAAAGAGCCGATTGCATCGCCGTCCGGGTTCGTGTGGGAAGCAACTAAAATGTGGTCGCTATTTTTCAAATAAGGTATTATTTGGTCCATTATTCGCTTTTACAGCCTTCAAAACCTTATCTATTTGTGATCCGTATTCAAAAGATTCATCGTAAAAAAATTTGAGATCCGGCATATACCGCAAACCCAACTGGCGAGCAAGTGTACGTTTTACATACCCCAGAGCACTTTTAAATCCTTCTGCCGCCTCTTCCATGCTTTTTTTGTTACCGGATGCAACGAAGTATATCCGTGCAATTCTTAAATCTCGAGACATTTTTACATCTGTAATGCTGGCATTTTTAAGACGAGGATCTTTTATTTTTTTCAGCAATATTTCCGACAATACTTTTTGTATCTGGCCACTGACTCTGTCAGATCGTGCAAATGGTTTCATAAATTGATGATCTCCATTTCACTGTCGATGATCTCGGCCAGATTCAACTCCTCTGCCAGATTAAAAATCTTGTCTATCTTAGAGTTTATCACCTTTCGATTGTTGCCCACCAGGGAAAACCCTATCACTGCCTTTTGATAGATGTCATTTGATCCGACCTCTGCAACCGAAGCATTAAAATTGTTGCGCAGCCGGCTAATGATCGATTTTACAATTTTCCTTTTGCCTTTTAAAGAACGGCAATCATGCAATCTGAATGTGATAGTCCCTAAACCCGCAACCATGTCACTCTCACTTATATTTGGCACGGTCATATTTGAACATTTTGTTGATGTTAACCTCAATTTATACCCGTGCCAAGTACACATCTATAGACCTTTGCAAAACGCCCCCTTTTGCCCAATGCCGGCGTCAGGCTCAAATTTTAATCCTCGAAATACTCAATGTATGTCTGTGGTTAAAATTTTCGCCTTTCTTGTCCTTGAACAAAATTGGACATTTTTCAAAGGTCTCTCTACTCTTTAAGTTCAGGTTTAATCTCCTCAAGGTAGTAACATTCTATTATATCACCCACCTTGATGTCATTATATTTATGAATGCCGATTCCGCATTCATAACCGCTCTGGGCTTCTTTGATATCGTCTTTGAAATGCCGGAGGGAAGAAATTTTACCCTCATAACAGACAACCCAATCCCTGAGGACGCGCACAAGCTGGCCCCGCTCTATTTTACCCTCGGTGACATAGCAACCTGCGATAGCCCCGATTTTTGGGACGTGGAACACTTCGCGGACTTCGGCTTTGCCCAGGGTACGTTCTTCAAAAGTAGACGACATCATACCGAGTATGGCATCCTTGATTTCTTTTATAATATCATAAATGACATTATAAAAACGTATGTCCACGCTTTCTTCATAAGCAAGCGCTTGAATTTTAGAAGTGGGACGAACGTTAAACCCTATAATTATGGCATTAGAAACGGTGGCCAGGGAAATATCCGATTCGGTCAATGTGCCGGTAGCTGAATGGACCACGTTAATTCTGACTTCCTCGTTGGAAAGTTTTATCAAAGCCTCTTCAATGGCTTCGATAGAACCATGGACATCGGTTTTTATTATGAGGTTTAGATCCTTAACCTTGTTTGTCTGTATCTGCTCATAAAGTTTTTCAAGACTTAATCTGCTGGTTTTTGCCAGTTCTTTAGACCGTTGTTTCTGTATTCGATGCGCACTGACCTGCTTGGCATTCTTTTCGTCTGCCAGCCCAAGCAATTTATCTCCGGCATTAGGAACCCCTGAAAGCCCAATTATTTCAACCGGCATCGAAGGTCCGGCGGACGCTACCTGCATTCCCCTGTCGTTGAGCAAGGCGCGTATTTTGCCATAGTGTATGCCGCAAACCACCGGATCATGAATCGCCAGAGTTCCCTGCTTAATCAAAACCGTGGCAACAGGGCCTCTGCCTGAATCAAGCTTTGCTTCAACCACGTAACCCATGGCAAGCCTATCCGGATTTGCTTTAAGCTCCAAAATTTCTGCCTGAAGCAGAACCATTTCAAGCAGATCATCAATTCCCTGCTTCTTCTTTGCAGAAACCTGGACGAAGATGGTATCTCCGCCCCAATCCTCAGGTGCAAGACCTACATCTGCAAGTTCACGCTGAACACGTTCAGGATCAGCATTGTCTTTGTCTATTTTATTAATTGCTACGATGATCGGAACTTTTGCGGCTTTGGAGTGGTTTATCGCCTCAATGGTCTGCGGCATGACACCATCATCAGCAGCAACAACCAGAATTACCAAGTCCGTGACCTTGGCGCCTCGAGCCCGCATTTCAGTAAACGCCTCATGGCCCGGCGTATCCAGAAATACGATCTGGCCTTTATCTGTGGATACATTATAGGCGCCGATATGTTGGGTGATTCCCCCGGCTTCATTTTCCGTGACTTTGGTTTTTCTTATCACATCAAGAAGAGATGTCTTCCCATGATCCACATGTCCCATAATAGTTACCACAACCGGCCTTGCGATGAGCTTATCCGGATCATCCTTTTCTATATTTAAAACGGCTTCTTCCTCAAAAGAGGCTTTTTCCAGTTCGTAATCGAATTCAGCGGCCACAAGAACGGCGGTATCAAAGTCTATGGCCTGGTTAACCGTTGCCATAACACCTAACGCCATCAGCTTTTTGATCATTTCTCCGGCTTTGATTCCCATTCGTTTTGCCAGATCAGACAGAGCAATGGCCTCATCAATTTTTATTCTACGTTTAATGGCTTTAGGAGTAGTTATCAAAGGCTTTTGTTTCATAAGGGTGGTTTTAGCCTTTCCACCTTTTCGGCCCTTGCGAATCCGATGACCCTTAGTATAAAGATCGGCCCCCTCAACCACCTCTTTTTTTCGGAAGGAAATTTTCTTTTTGAAAAACTTCCTGTCTTTTGCAGTTTCGTCGACCTTTTTTGTAAATTTCTTTTTTGTCTTTTTGTCTTTTTCCGGCGACTCTTTCAGTGGTGCTTTACTTTTAGTTACCTCTGTTTTCGGTGTCGGTATTTTTTCAAGTTTTGTTTTGGGTATATGGACCCGGTCTTTTTCGATCTCGGGCGCTTTTTTCTCAGGGGCAGGGGTTACGGGCAGTTTTATAATCTTTGCCGGAACATCTTTTTTAATTTTTTTAGCGTCTTTTTTCTTTTTTAATTTCTTTAAAGCGACCGGTTTTTCGACTTTATGTTTTTCTTTCGATACAATGGGTTGTGCAACGGCTTCCTCTATTGTGTCCTCCTTGCCTGTTGTGTCTTTCTCAACAGCCTTTTTCCCTTTGGCAACAGGTTCAGGAACTTCTTTCTTAAGAAGCTCTTCCAGTTCTTTTTCCGGGGGGATTTCTTTTTCTTTAAGTGCTTTTTCAGACGATTGATCAGCAACTTCTGCCTTTTCGGTATGCTGCTCCGGTTCAATAGCCGTCTCTGCCTGCACCGGTATTTGCTGCACACGTTTTTTCCGTCTTCGGATAATCGACGGCTTTATACGCGTTTCCTCAACATCTTTTTTTGGTGAGCCAAGTAAATCCATTTTTATCCTGGTCACAGCTTCATCATCCAGAGAACTCATATGGCTTTTTACATCAATATCCATATTCCGTATCTTTTCAAGAAGTTCCTTATTTGTTACGTTAAGATCTCTGGCAAGTTCATATATCCTGATCTTTGCCATCCATCCCCCCTGAATTCGGTTATTACCGAATTTTTGTTTATGTTTATTCTCAGCATGTTAATTTGGCCGATTTGAAAAGTCAACCCGGCCATAATATTCGGTTATCCGTTATCTTCTGCAGCATTATCAGCTGATAAAGAATGGTCGGATATCTGCTCATCACTATCACCATTTTCTTTTAAGACCTTCTGAACATCCGAACCCGCTGAAATCTCATGGTCGTCCAACTCATTATCCGGTATGGCTTCTTTAGATGTTTCGTCGATGGTTTCTTCTTTTAAAACCTCCTGAACATCCGAACCCGCTGAAATCTCATCGTTGTCCAACTCATTATCCGGTATAGCTTCTTTAGATGTTTCGTCGATGGTTTCTTCTTTTAAAACCTCCTGAACATCCGAACCCGCTGAAATCTCATCGTTGTCCAACTCATTATCCGGTATAGCTTCTTTAGATGTTTCGTCGATGGTTT
>RPGQ01000008.1:0-44177 GCA_004193595.1 Desulfobacteraceae bacterium Eth-SRB2 | reverse complement strand
GCTTCTTTAGATGTTTCGTCGATGGTTTCTTCTTTTAAAACCTCCTGAACATCCGAACCCGCTGAAATCTCATCGTTGTCCAACTCATTATCCGGTATAGCTTCTTTAGATGTTTCGTCGATGGTTTCTTCTTTTAAAACCTCCTGAACATCCGAACCCGCTGAAATCTCATGGCTAACCGCTTCATCACTTGGCAAAACTTCATTCGGTGGTTCATCGACCCGGTCTGTGCTTGCCATACATTTTTCTGCAGTTTCGATCAGTTGCATGGCTTTTTCTTCGGCAATGCCTCTGATCTGTATCAAATCTTTTACTGAAGCATGGCTGAGTTCTTCAGCAGAAAAAAATCCCTTTTCATACAAAGCATCCGCCATGCTAATTCCAACACCCGGCAAAGAAACCAGAGAGTTGTAGCCATCTTGCATGGCTTTACTGTATCGTGTTTCACTGATGACATCAAGATGCCATTTTGTGAGTTTTGAGGCCAAACGAACATTTTGACCTCTTTTCCCGATGGCTATTGAAAGAAATTCGTCAGGTACAATGACTTCCATGGATTGATTATCTTCATCAATAATAACTCTGGATATTTCGGCAGGTGCAAGTGCATTGCATATAAATTTTGCAGGATCAATATGCCAGGATATAATATCTATTTTTTCACCCTTAAGTTCCTGAACAACGTTCTGCACACGACTCCCTTTCATTCCCACACAGGCGCCAACCGGGTCTATATCAGAATCGTTTGAACTCACTGCAAACTTTGCACGGATTCCGGGTTCACGAACCGCACCCATAATACTTACGATACCCTCGCTGATTTCCGGAACTTCTGTTTGGAAAAGACAGATCAGAAAATTAGGATGTGTTCTCGAAAGAATAATTTGCGGGCCGCGAGTTTCATGAAGCACATCCACTATATATGCTCTGATACGATCACCCCGTCGATACGATTCCTTAGGAATCTGTTCTCGTGCGGGAAGAACGCCTTCTGTCTGCCCGAGATTAACAATGATGTCGTTACGGTCAAAACGCTGTACAATTCCGTTTATAATTTCACCTTTTCGATCAATAAAACTAGAGAAGACAGCATCCCTTTCCGCGTCTTTCATTTTTTGTATAATGACCTGTTTGGCCGACTGTGCGGCTATGCGTCCAAAAGTGGACGTATCCATTTTTGTGCCGAGGCTGTCACCGATTTCGCATTCCGAATCCAGCTTGCGCCCTTCTTTAAGGCTTATTTGGAAGTCAGGCTCTGTAATCTCTTCAGCCACATCTTTAAACTGGAATACTTCAATTTCTCCGGTTACCTCATTGTATTGAACTTCAATATCTACGTTGGTCCCAAACTTTTTTCTCGCGGCAGATTCGAGAGCCTCCTCAAGTGCTTTGATAAGCACCTCGCGGTTAATACCCTTGTCTCGACTAACCTGTTCAATGACACGTTTTATATCTGCTATAAACATACGTTTTTCCCCGTTATTCTAAATATCAACTGTTGTCCGAATTAAACCCTGATGGTTCAATCAAAGGTTCACATTCGGGCTAATCAGCAAGTCGCGCCATAATAATTTCCTGGTAAGGAATACATGCTGTTTTGCCATCGGCCGACAGTTTTACAATTTCTTCAGATATGCCCATAAGGATACCTTTGAATTTTTTTTGGCCGTCAACAGGTTGAGCGGTCCTAATTTTTACACGGCTTCCTTTGAATCTATCAAAGTCACACCTTTTCCCAAGGGGTCGATTGGGTCCCGGTGATGAGACCTCCAGACGGTATGGCACGGTATCTTCAAGATATACATCCAAAAGGTCGCTCGACTGGCGGCTTATATGCACACAGTCGTCGAGAGTAACTCCCCCGGGTCTGTCTATAAAAAGGCGGAGTATCCTCCCGCCTGCTTCCCGTTGATATTCAAGGTGGACCAACTCCAACCCATCGGTTTCACACAACGATTCTATTAAATCTCTTGCCTGTGCAACAATTTCTTCCTTATTTACCGGAGATCGGTTTTGATGTGTCCGGGTCTTGACCTTAAATTTCAGTCTTTTATTTGCTTTTTTTCTTTGACCTTTCAATGGCCTATCGATTTGATAAATTTGATTTTTTAGAAATTCATCAAATTGTTTCCCATAAAAAAATAAAAACGGGCTTTCGCCCGTTTCTTCTAATACCGGTAGATCTTTCAGTGGATCGAGAGACTTTATCTGTTCATGTAAATAACCATAAGGAAATAATTAACTCCAAACCACACATACCTAGCCAAAATCTACGCTTAGATAAAAAACCTTTATAATAAACAAGGCGAACATCCAATGGAGCGGGCAACGAGATTTGAACTCGCGACTCCAAGCTTGGGAAGCTTGTACTCTACCACTGAGTTATGCCCGCGCATGAATATTTGTAAGATATTAAAAAAAAAATCCCTTGTCAATATAATTCAATAATAAATCCTAAATTCTACTTTATGTGTTTTGAAAAAAGATAATGAAAATTTTAGGAAAAATTTGAATGCGGCAATAAAATTCGGATTAGCTTATAAGATCGCGTATGCTTTTAAGTCCCATGCGAATTTCATCGAGTGAGATGGTTGAAGGTTTTTCTTTTTTTTCATAGGGTTTAATTTTTAAATGCTGCCTGGCCCCCTGAATTGTAAATTTTTTTTCATACAAAAGGTGTTTTATTTTTAGAATCAGCTCAATGTCACTTTTCCTATACAGCCTCTGACCTGAATCAGACCGTTTGGGATTTATCTTCTTGAACTCAGCCTCCCAGAATCTCAAAACATATGCCGGGACCCCAACAATTGCACTTACTTCTCCCACCTTGAAGTAAAGCTTGTCCGGCAGTTCTTTTTGATAAGAAGTGTGATTTTGCATTTTTTAACCCATAGCTTTTAATAGGTTAGCAACAGGTTAGTCTTTTGAGACAAGTCGATTGCAAGCAACCGGTAATATTTTCAAAAAGCCGGCGAGTTATAAAGATTATACGGTCGGCAGGGTTGCATCAACCTTTTTCAAAAGCCTGTCCGAAATGCTTTTATGAAGATTATTTACCCTGGTATCTTCCAAAGTTTCACTGGAAGATCTGTAGGTTATTCTAAATGAGATGCTTTTTCTCCCTGCAGGAATAGGATTACCTTCAAAAACATCAAACAGGTGTAAGTCTTCCACCATCTCTTCATTTAAATCAATAACGTTTTGCAGGATATTATTTGTTTCAATATCCTTATTTACAATTAGCGTAATATCCCTTGACGTGGCCGGGAACTTGGGAATTGGCGATACAGATTTAGTGTCCGGCATGTAATTTATAAGTCTATCAAAATTTAATTCAAAAATAAAGACTGTTTGCTTTAAATCATAATTACTCAGCACTTTAGGATGTAATTCTCCCACAAGTCCTATGGATTCTTCTTTAATAATAATCTGGGCCGTAAATCCGGGTTTTGTATAAAAACAGGATGCCGGCGGCATGTGGGTAAAGTCTGTGTTAACGATGCCCAGTTTCCTTAAAAGTTCTTCAACAGCGCCTTTTATATCATAAAAATCACAATTGATTTCCTTGGAAAACCAAACCGCATCTACTCTTTTTCCTGTCCAAAGGCCGGCCAGCATTTCAACTTCATCAGGCAGACTGTCTTTTTGGCCGGTGTTAAAAAAGACATTGCCGATCTCAAACAGCTTAAGATTTCTGTTCTGAACCGATATATTGAATTTCATTGTTTCAAGAAGACCGGGTATAAGAGACGTTCTCATTACCGACTGATCTTCAGACAGAGGATTTAATACATTTATAACCCGTCTTTTTTTATCATCCGGTTCAAGATTGAGGCGATCACATGATAGATTGCTGACAAAACTATAATTTATTGCTTCGTTAAATCCCAGACCGGTCATCAGACATTTAATTCCATCCCTTGATTCGATCTTTTTTGATGGATGCCTGGCTTCAGCAGGTATTAGTGGAAAGGTTGTTTTGATGTTGTTGTAACCGAATAGACGTGCAATTTCTTCTGTAATGTCTTCAAATCTAGTTATATCGACCCGACAGGATGGCGGAATAACCTGAAGTCTGTCATTGCCAATCTTATGCACTTGAAATTCAATGGATTTTAAATGGTTTTCAATATCATTTATATCCAGGCCAATACCCAGCCGGCGGTTTAACGCCGTGACGCTGAAATCGATTGCCCGGTCAGGAAAAGTGTTTGGATATTCATCGATTGTACCTTTAACAAGTTTACCCCCACCGATTTCAGCAATGAGCTGCGTGGCTCGATTTAATGCGGTAATGGTTCCTTTGGGATCCACGCCACGTTCGAAACGGTGTGAGGCATCTGTATTTAACCCCGTTTTTTTTGAAGTCTTTCGGATGCAAACCGGATCAAAATATGCACTTTCAAGAAGAACTTTTGTTGTGGAGTCTTCAATTTCGGAATTCAATCCCCCCATAACCCCCGCAAGGGCGACCGGTTTTTCACCGTCGCAAATCATAAGCATTTCCGGGTCAAGGCGGCGTTCTTTCCCATCAAGAGTGATAAAGGCTTCACCTTCCCTGGCTGTGCGCACCACAATCCGGTTTTCAGCAAGGCGGTCAAAGTCAAAGGCATGAAGCGGTTGGCCGGTTTCCATCATTACAAAATTGGTTATATCCACAATATTGTTAATGGGTTTCAAACCTACTGAAACCAAGCGATCCTGAAGCCAGAAAGGTGAAGGCCCAACAGTAATATCGAAAACAAGGCTGGCGGCATATCTCGGACAAAGTTCAGGGGACATTAAGGTTATAGATGTATAGTCTGAAATGTCATCAAAGGATTTCGGCAGTAAAATTTCAGGGTAAGTCACCTTTTTTTTCTGAAATGCCGCAATTTCGCGAGCCGTTCCAATGATACTAAGGCAATCCGGTCTGTTTGGAGTCAGGTCAATTTCAAGCACAGGGTCTGACAAACCAAGGGCCTTGTTAAGCGGAAATCCCACCGAATAGCTTTGGCCAAGTTCCATGATGCCGTCACTATTGGCACCGAGCCCAAGTTCCATCTCGCTACAGAGCATCCCTTCTGAAGCCTCCCCCCGGATTATATTTTTTTCAAGGATTGTACCTTTTGGGAAACAGGTGCCGGGCATGGCACAGGGTACAAGCATATCATTTTTGGCATTGGGAGCACCACAAACTACAGTGATGATGCGGTCACCGATATCAACTCTGCAGAGTTTCAACTTATCGGCATTGGGATGGGGATCAATCTTGGCTAACCGGCCGATGACAACATTATTTAAATAATCATAACGGTCTGAAACCGCTTCAACTTCAAGACCGGCCATGGTGAGGGCATCGGCCAAATCGTTAACATTTATATCAACGTCAACATATTCTTTTAACCAGCTTAAACTGACCTTCATGTTAAAACTGCCTTAAAAATCTTAGATCATTTTCAAAATACTTACGAATGTCATCAATTCCGTATTTCAACATGGCAATCCGTTCCACGCCCATGCCGAATGCAAAACCGGTACAACAGGTTGTATCGTATCCAACGTTTTCAAACACAGCGGGGTGAACCATGCCGGCGCCTATAACTTCAAGCCATCCGGTATGTGAGCATACTCTGCATCCATCCCCTTTACATATAACACATCTAATATCGACTTCAGCGCTCGGTTCTGTAAAAGGAAAAAAGCTGGGCCGAAATCTAAGACTGGTCTCCGGGTCGAATATCTGGTGAACAAATGTGGTCAAGACTCCCTTAAGGTCACCGAATGATACGTTTTCATCCACCAGAAGTCCTTCAATCTGGTGAAACATGGGTGTGTGTGTTAAATCGGAGTCACAGCGGTATACCTTGCCGGGTGCAATAATCCTTACCGGAGGTTTCTGCTTTTCCATTATTCGGGGTTGAGTAGGAGACGTATGAGTGCGAAGGACAACGTTATTTGATATATAAAATGTGTCCTGCATATCTCTTGCCGGGTGATTTTTAGGGATATTAAGGGCTTCAAAATTGTAATAATCTGTTTCAACCTCAGGCCCTTCAACAACATCAAATCCCAGTCGTACAAAAATGTCGCATATTTGTTGGGTAATCTGGGTAATCGGATGCAACGATCCTCGCCGGGTGACTCTTCCGGGCAGCGAAACATCAATCCGGTTGTTTATTTCGTAAGAAGGAGTTTCAAGTTGCTTTAAGGTTTTTTTAAATAATTCATCAAGGTTTTTTTTTGTTTGGTTTGCCTTTCTCCCTGCTTCCGGTCTGCTTTCCCTTGGCAGGTTTGAAATATTCCTTAAATATTGAGTCACCACACCCTTTCGACCCAAATACCTGACCGAAAGGGCTTTGATGCTTTCACTATCAGAAACAGCTTCAAGTTCCTTGAGTGCCTCTTTTTTAATCTGTTCTAAAGTTTTTTCCAATTTTTCGTTCTATATAACCGAAAGTTAGTTCGCTTGGCTCATCCCGCCATATAGCGGAAGAATGTATCAATAGGATTAAAAAAATCTTGTTCCAAAATATGACGATTTCGTAAAAAGTCCAACTTCTGCGTTGTGCTGCATTTCGGAATCATTCAACGTACGAAAAGTACGCCTCATGATTACAAAATTTGCACGCCTTGAATTTGAACTTTTTACGAAACCGTCTAAATCGGACTTTTTACGAGTTCATCAAAATATACAAATAATTTCTTTTAAATATAAAATTTACCGGTAATTTCTCAATAAATTCTGGAGACCTTTGCAAAATGTCCATTTTTCAAAGGTCTCTTCCGGTGTATGAAATAATTATATTGACCCGAATCCATAATTTGTTGAGATGTTGCATTTCCCAGACCTTGGGTTAGAGCTGTTCTGATGCTAAATTTGCAATTTGAGAAAATCCCGATGGATCAGATATTGCTAATTCAGCGAGAACTTTTCGGTCCAGATTAACACCGGCAAGTTTTAATCCGTGTATGAATTTACTGTAAGATAGATCATTCATTCGTGCCGCTGCATTAATTCTTGTGATCCAGAGTTTCCGAAAATCGCGCTTGCGTGCCTTACGATCCCGATAAGCATACATAAGCGCCTTATCTACAGCATCGGCTGCGGTTCGAAACAATTTGCTACGGCCGCCACGATGCCCTTTTGCCAATTTCAAAATTTTTTTTCGACGTCTTTTTGCTTTAAAACCTCTTTTGACTCGCATAAATCTTCTCCTAAATATTCTGATTCGAAACTTTATTGACGTATTCTTTATGCTAGGGAAACTATCGCAACCCGGACAGGCCCAATTAGACTTGGAGAGACCTTTGAAAATTCTGATATTCTCTGACCAAAAAAATCACAAATCCACTATCCATTGGGAAGGAGCAGTTTGACCATCTTTTCATCGGATTTTTTGATGATTTGACTCTTCCGTAACGCACGTTTTCGTTTAGTGGTTTTTTTTGTCAAAATATGACTTGCATGTGATTTTGCAAAGACGAATTTGCCTGTGCCTGTTTTTTTAAAACGCTTTGCAGCAGCTCTGTTTGTTTTTATTTTTGGCATTATATCTTCTCCGTTATTTAAAACCTAAATTGAGCGATTTTTTACTCGATCTGCGCCGATCTTCCCGCTGACGCGGGATCTTGGATTTGCGCATCAAGGATTCGCGAAAATCCTCAACATATCCATCCCCATGTCTTTTCGGGACGGTTTTCGCGAACCTTTATGCATCAAGATCTCAGCACATCTCTTCGAAAAAAAATCGCTCAACTTAGGTAAAACATAGATGGCGTGAGCCACAGACATATGTAAGCCCACGCCATCTTTATGAAAAAATAAGTAAAAATACTTTCCTTAATTTCTCAATAATTAAGTGGGTTCAAATCCTCCTTGTTATTGAGAACTTATCATCTAACCAATTATGACGGTCTCGTAAAAAGTCCAACTTCTGCGTTGTGCTGCATTTCGAAATCATTCAACGTACGATAAGTACGCCTCATGATAACAAAATTTGCGACGCCTTTTTATCCCGCCTATGTTTGGCGGGGGAGTTTGAACTTTTTACGAAACCGTCTAAATCGGACTTTTTACGAGTTCATCAATTATAATGAATTCATAAATAATCGAATTCACCAATAGTGCTTGAACACAGTTATTTTGTCGACTGTTTTGGCGATAGGACCATAATCATTGTGCGGCCTTCAAATTTAGGCTGCTGCTCGACCGATGCAATTTCTTCCGTTTCCTGAATAACCCTTTCGAGCAAAGTACGACCCAGCCGAGAAAGCGTAATCTCACGTCCTCTGAAAATGACGGTTACCTTGACTTTGTCCTTTCTTTCAATGAACTTTTTGATATGGCCGACTTTGGTATTAAGATCATGTTCACCGGTCTTTGGACGTAATTTTATTTCCTTTAGCTGAAAAGTCGCCTGTTTCTTTTTTGCTTCCTGTTTCTTTTTGGTCAGTTCATATTTATACCGCCCGTAATCCATTATTTTGCAGACAGGAGGATTAGCGTTGGGAGAAATTTCCACCAGGTCAAGACCAAAATCATTAGCAACAGCAATTGCCTTATAGGTGGGAATAACGCCGATCTGATTGCCGTCAGGATCTATTACCCGGACCTCTTTTGCCCTAATATTTCTATTAATATTGATTCTACTTGATCTGTTTGTCCTATTTGTGCGTCTTGGTATAGCTATGCTTTCACCTCCAGAGCTGTGAATTATTGTCAACACTTCCAAAATGGAATTGCCCGTCAACCTACTTTAGTGCGTATTCCATATGGTGAGACATCAACCTAAATTGAATTTTGGAATATATAATAACATTAATAAATGCAAGCAAAAAATGCAAGCAAATAAATCCATTTATTAAATCGAGAAGCGATGTTATGCAACATTCCGAGGCGGACTTAAAAAAACGAATTCCTATTATGTTCACGATCCATTGATCTTCTAAAAGTTCCAAAATGGTTTTACTGGCTGAGAGTATATTCGGCTAACAGGCTTCCCCGCCAGTAAGAATTTTTTGAATTTTTAAAAAAAGCCTTAAAAAGTTCCAGGCTATCTTTGCGCAAAATGCTCGGCACAATTGAAATCCGACAATTTTTATAAAGTGGAGTCAGTTTTGTCAAATCACATTTTGTGCCTCCCCCCATTATGTCTTCATAGGCATAAACGATTTCCCCGATGCCGCTTAGAATCATTGCACCCAGGCACATCATACAGGGTTCTAGGGTTGTAAAAAGGAAGACTCTATTTTTGTCAGTATTTACTTTCAAATCGATCAGTTGTTTTAATGCAATGATTTCAGCATGGTCCATTTCATTTGGGAAATCCCCTGATGTACCTTTTCTGAAACCGGTTGCCAAAATCCTGTTCTGATATACAATTACACTGCCTACCGGGAATTCCCCTGCAGACAGAGCTTTTCTTGCCTGTTCCAGTGCCTTACCCATGAAGTGTTCATAGTCCATGTTGTTTCTCTGAGCTTTTTTGTTTTAATAAAAAAAATATTTATCGATGAGCAATTTTTACAATTTGCATGTGCTGTCATCACACATACAGCTTCCATCGACCTCAAAAGCATAAATAATTTTAGATTCCATCTCAGTCCGTTTGGTTGAGATAGGATCGAAATGGATATGGGATAGCTTTTTAATGAGTTCAGCTTTGTCAGGTATAGATTCAAGGCCAATGGAAATTACCTTACCGGTCGCTCCCTCGAGAATGTCTGCATCTTCACCGTTTGTTACAACAACTACCGGTACCTGATAAGGCGCCACAAGTCTCGAAGCAGCCAGCGCAGAACGATGCCGGGTAACCAGAGAACCGGGGCCATATTTTATAATAATACAAATTTTGCCCGTAAGGTTAATGGTATAATCAACTTTTAAAACAGCTTTTTTATCTGCGGCGGTTATAAGAAGTTCGCGGCCGGATTCGATTTCCTTTTTAAGATATCCTTTATGCTCCACAAGAATACGCGCCAGTTTCTGTCTGTATCTTTCGTCATGATTATCCTCGATTGTTTCACCGGTTATGAAATCAACCAGTTCACCGAGTATGAGATGATGTCCTTGTGTATTTTTCAAAGTTCTTACACCTTTCTATTGTCCATCCATAAATAATCTTTTTGCTTGCCCGGTTAAATCCGTATTTAATATTTAACCGGGGCCCAATCCGCCGGAGGCGGACAAGTCTTTGCGTTATGTTCAAAAAATTAATTCGCTAAAGTTGACGGTCTCGTAAAAAGTCCAACTTTTGCGTTGTGCTGCATTACACATTTCACAGGGTGAACCGAAATTCAAAATAGTTACTTAGGGTTAGCGAGCAAATTAGATTTTTGCGAGACCATGAATATTGGATTTTGAACTTTATTTGTTTTTTTGTACTCGTGTATTGATTTTTTCCCATACAATACATAAAATGCGATTGAAACCAATAAAAACATAAAACAAGACTTTCAGGATGTAAAGGTTCAAATATTCCTTTACAATTTAATGTTCCTGTGAACAACTTTTATCATATGAATATACGTGAAGAATTTGAACAACGTGAAAAAGATTTTATATCTCCCTTCGGATGTCTAAGTGCCGGGTCCCGGGGCCGCATGAAAAAGGAACCCCCTTGTCCCATCCGAACCGCTTTTCAGGTGGACAGGGACCGAATTGTTTATTCCAATGCCTTCAGACGCTTAAAGTATAAAACCCAAGTTTTTTTGGCTCCTTTGGGGGATGAGTACCGAACCCGCCTTACCCATACACTCGAAGTGTCGGAAATAGCAAGAAACATAGCACGGGCCATGCGTCTTAACGAGGATTTGACCGAAGCCATCGCCTTAGGCCATGACTTGGGTCATACCCCGTTTGGTCATGGCGGTGAGGCAATTCTGCAAGAAATATATTCGCCGGATTTCACACATAAAGAACAGAGCCTGCGTATTGTTGATGTTCTGGAAAAAAACGGTAAGGGGCTAAATCTTACACATGAAGTTCGAGACGGAATTTTAAAGCATTCCAAGGGGTATGGAAAAATTATTCCGGATGATCCCAATGAACGGGCCGTTACAATTGAGGGGAATGTCGTCCGTATTGCCGACATTATGGCATATCTTAATCATGATTTGGATGATGCCATCCGAAGCGGTGTTATCAGCCGAAGTCAAGTTCCCGATTCCTGTGTTAAGATTCTTGGACGGACGCATTCCGAACGCGCAAATAGCATGATAAAGGATCTTGTATTTTCAACCCATGTTCGTAAGGATAAATTATGTCTGCAAATGAGCGATGATGTTTATTCTACCATGACCGAACTCAGGGAATTTCTTTATGAAAATGTGTATCGTTCACCCCGGGTCCATGGAGAATTTGTCAAGGCCAAAAAGATTCTGTCCGAACTTTACACATGTTGTTTGGAAAACCAAAAGATGTTGCAAAGAGAACTTAAAAACATGCATATGGAAGCGTGCAATTATGATAACCAGCCTACTGAGAGGATTGTTTGTGATTTCATCGCAAGCATTACAGACCGATATGCTCTCGCTCTTTACACAAAAATCTTTTTCCCTTCGCCTCAATTTTAGCCCAAACAGTTTTTATGCTCAACCATCTTGCGATACGAGACCTTTGAAAAATGTTAGTTTTTGTTTAAGTTCAAGAAAGGCGATAATTTTAACCACAGGAATACATTGAGTATTTCGAGGATTAAAATTTGAGCCTGACGCAGAAATTAAGCAAAAAGGGGCGTTTGGCAAAGGTCTCGATACAACTATGAAGTCACTATCAGGTATACTGGAAATGCTGCCGCTAATCGATCGCAAAATCTTTGCACCTTTTTTAGAACGATTAAAAATAATTTATTCGGCTATGGATAAAAAATATCAGGAAGCTGCTGATTATTATAATTTTTATTGTACAGGCTGCGACGACAATTGCTGTTTTACCCGGTTCTATCATCATACCCTTTTGGAATATTTTTATATCAAAAAAGGGTACAACACCCTGGTTAATGAAAAGCAGGTCCAGGTGAAGCAAAGAGCTTTGGAAGTGTGCCGGAAAACCCGTGAGGCTGATGAAAAAGGGGGCCCTGTCAGATTGATGTGTCCGCTTAATGTAAACAATTTATGTCTGATTTATACCTACCGGCCTATGATATGCAGATTACATGGCATTCCCCATGTACTTCAACGGCCCGGTCAGGGGGTATTGTATGCTCCGGGTTGCGCGGTTTTTATGGAACAGTGTCAAAAAAAAGAGGCTTTCAAGTTTGACCGCACACCCTTTTACATGGAAATGGCTGAACTGGAAAAGGAACTGAAACAGGCGGTCGGTATGACGCAAAAGATAAAAATGACTGTGGCGCAGATGTTGGTAACGTTTTAATGCTTTAATTTTAGGCACGTTAGATCATCATATTCCGTATGGTAACCGTTCACGGTTCAAAGGTTCAGGGGTTCAAGGTTCTATTATCGTCCCCGGGCTGCATTTGGGATGCGTATTTACGAGAAAAGCGTCAGTTTCGGCAGGCTTAATCCAAAATTTGAAGCCAAATTGCCAATTACTTGGGAAAATGAACATTTGTAACGAGGACTTCGGATCTTCAACGTCTTCTTTGTCCTTAACCCTGAACGTTGAACCCTGAACCTGTGAACGGATACACCATATGAAATATATAAAAATAGAAGATATAGACAAACTGCCCGGAAAAAGACTTGAAAAGGGGGACAGCTTTAATTTTCAATGTTACCCGGGCATTGCCTGTTTTAATCGATGTTGCCGAAATCTCAATCTTTTTTTATATCCCTACGATGTTGTCCGGCTAAAAAATAGGCTTCAAATCTCAACAGATAAATTTATTGATAAGTATGTAGATATTGTGTTGCGGCCTTCCAGTTTCTTTCCGGAAGTCCTTCTACGGATGGCTGAAAACAAAGAAAGAACCTGTCCTTTTCTGGTTGAATCAGGCTGCTCGGTTTATCCTGACCGTCCGGATGCCTGCCGCACCTTTCCCATTGAACAGGGCATTTTTTATGATGCCAAACATCATAAAACAGAACTTATTTATTTTTTCAGACCCCCTGAGTTCTGTCTGGGCCAGCACGAAAAAAAAACCTGGACAATCCAGACATGGTCAAAGGACCAGGACTCTGTTTTGTATAATAAACTGACCCTGCTCTGGTCAGAGGTAAAACGTCTGTTTCAAACCGATCCCTGGGGCGCTCAGGGGCCGGAAGGCCCCAGAGCAAAAATGGCCTTTATGGCAACTTATAATATAGATCAATTTCGTGATTTTTTATTTAACAGCACATTTTTAAAACGATACAAGGTAAAATCCGCACTGTTAAAAAGAATTCGGACTGATGATGTGGATTTAATGAAGTTTGGTTTTGATTGGGTCAAATTTTACATTTGGGGGATTAAAACCAAATATTTCAGACTAAGATAGCGTCCATCCATAAATATAGTCTTTAGAATTGACGGTCTCGTAAAAAGTCCAACTTCTGCGTTGTGCTGCATTTCGCAATCATTCAACGTACGAAAAGTACGCCTCATGATTACAAAATTTGCGACGCCTTTTTATCCCGCCTATGTTTGGCGGGGGAGTTTGAACTTTTTACGAAACCGTCTAAATCGGACTTTTTACGTGTTCATCAGAATTGATAAAATCTCATTTCACCTGCTTGACAAAATATTCGTAAAGATGCTCCACAAACCACACACCTACTCCCCATTGATCATTATTTCCGGCTGTCCGGTTTCAGACGGCCAGGGGCACCAAGGAACAGGTTACCATTGGTAATATTGGATAAAAAAATGAGAAAACTACTTTTTCTTTTGATTGTTTGTCTGCCTGCAACGGTCTGGAGCGCTAATCTTCACTATGCGCTTAGTGTTCAAATAAACCCCCATGAACGGAAAATCATCGGCACTGCCCGTATTAAAGCTTATGCCGATATGAAAATTAATTTAATGGTTCGCAATCTGCATCAGTTGAAAGTGGAGGGCAGCACTGACATTACGACTTCCCATGACAGCATTTATCTGACGGTGCAAGACGGCCAAAAAATAATTATAAGTTATGAAGCCGTGTTCAACCCAAAGGGTACTAATTTCATCGACAAAGAAAATGTGTTTTTAATCGACAACTGGTATCCGCATCCGAATGTTCTGGCTGCGTATGATCTTGCCGTGACGTTACCGGAAAATTTTATAGCCACCTCAGAATCTGAATCCGTAACCATCCAAAAACATGAAAAAACAAAAACGTTTGATTTTAAGTTCAATCACCCATTGGACAGTTTACATCTGGCGGCTTCAACCCGGTATGTTCTGCAAAAAGACCGATATAACAATATTTCTATAGAATCTTATTTCTTCAAAGAAGATGCCCAGCTTGCAGATACATATATTGCTTATAGTAAA
Source organism: Desulfobacteraceae bacterium Eth-SRB2 (assembly GCA_004193595.1). Lineage (GTDB taxonomy): Bacteria > Desulfobacterota > Desulfobacteria > Desulfobacterales > UBA11574 > S5133MH16. The sequence continues at coordinate 29,782 of RPGQ01000008.1, read as the reverse complement.
AAATATCTGGCGATGTACGAAAATATGCTCACATCGTATCCATACAAGCGTTTTGCTATTGTAGAAAATATTTTTCCCACAGGCTATTCAATGCCGACTTTTTCCTTACTGGGTAAGCAGGTGGTGAATTTGCCGTTCATTGTTAAGACATCCTTAGGACATGAAATTTTACATCAATGGTTTGGAAACTCCATTTATACCGATTTTACATTTGGCAATTGGGCGGAAGGAATCACAACTTATTTTGCGGATTATCATTATGCCGCTCTTGACGGCAAAGACACAGACTATCGCAAACAAATCCTGGTGGATTACGATGCCTATGTAAATGCCGGCAATGCGATTTCCATGAGTGATTTTTTCAGCAGACGGAATAAAGCCCAAAGCACCATAGGCTATGGAAAATCAGCAATGTTCTTTCATGGATTAAGAGAACTCTATGGTGATGATTCGTTTTTTGCAGCCATACGGGCCTTCATTTATGAAAATAGTTTTCGCAAAGCTTCATGGAACGATATACAGCGCGCTTTTGAAAAAGTAACCGGAAAAAAATTGAAACCATATTTCGGGTACTGGATCAGCCGGAAAAGTATCCCCCGACTTGAAGTAAAAAATGCTGAGTTGCGTGTTGAGCGGGGACAGATTAAGCTAAATTTCAAACTATTACAAAAGGGAGAAATTTATCCACTGATAATCCCCGTATCCTTATACACCGATACGGGCAAAAATATGCAATTTATCCATGTGAAAAAATCTAAAGAAAAGATCAGTCTTTTTATGGATGAGATGCCCATAAAAGCGGTCATTGATGAAAACTACACAATTATGCGACACTTAGCACCTGAAGAAATTCCTCCGGTTCTGGCCGGAATTATGGGCAAACAAAAGATGACTGTCGTTGTTTCATCCGGGCAACGGAGTATATATCAACCGATTATCGACGCTCTCGGGATTGAAAATATTACTTATGTAACCCCAAGTAACATCACATTTAGTAAGATCAAAGAAAATTCGTTTTTGATTGCAGGTTTTAATAATATTGCTGTAAATATGCTGTTTGGAAAACAGGTCGCCCCAAAAGATGGGGTGCGTATAAAAGTTTATAAAAATCCATACAATGAATCGGAGCGCATTGCTCTGTTACATGCTAAAAACAAAACAGAAGCTCAAGCGGTGCAGCGCAAAATACCACATTACGGTAAATACACCGAGCTTGCTTTCAGAAACGGGCGGAACACCTACAAAGCTATTGCCGGAGCAGATAACGGCATCCGGGTACTGTCGCGGCCGGCACCCCGGGTTCTAAAGCCCGATATGCTTACAACCGTAAACAGTATTATTCCATATCTTACAGCATCCCGCATTATTTACATAGGGGAAAGGCATGACCGGTTCGCCCACCATATTAACCAGCTGCAAATCATTAAAAAGATGCATAACGCAGGATATAAACTGGCTGTGGGCATGGAAATGTTCCAAAAGCCTTTTCAACCGGTGGTGAATGACTACCTGGCCGGGAGGATTGATGAGCATGAATTTTTGCAAAAGACTGAATATTTCAGTAGGTGGCGGTACGATTATAATTTGTATAAACCGATCATCGATTATCTCAAACAACAAAACTTGCCCCTTGTAGCTCTTAACATCCAAAGTGATATCAGCCGTAAAGTTGCTCGTGAAGGTATATACAGCTTATCAGATAAAGAGAAGACACAATTTTCCCGTTCAATCGATTTTTCAAATGAACGCTACAGGAGGAATTTGAACCAGGTGTTTTCTTTGCACAAGGAACAAGGGGAGTTAAAAGATTTTAGTTTCTTTTTACAGGCGCAAATTCTGTGGGATGAAGCCATGGCGGAATCCGCCCGGCAGTTCTTAACAGACCATCCGGAAAGTAAACTGGTGATACTGGCGGGAAATGGTCACCTTAGACATAAATATGGAATACCTGAACGCCTTTATCGGAGAAACCACGAACCTTTTACGGTTGTTGTACAGGACGAAGAAATTGAAGACGGAATTGCTGACTATGTACTTATTACCACAGAATTAGAGGGAGAAAAATCGCCTCGACTGGGTGTAATAGTTGAAGAAAAAGACCATGGACTTGAAGTCATGAGTATCGGTCATAATAGTCCTGCCCAAAAAGCAGGATTGCAGAAGGGTGATGTTATTCAAATGGTTGCGGGGCAGTCAATACAATCGCTGGCGGACTTAAAACTTGCGCTGTTTTATAGAAAAATCGGAAGCAGGCTCAAGATTCAGTTTGAAAGGGCGGGTAAGAATCTGGACAAAGAGATTGAACTGTTCCATCGTTCCCCAAGAAAAAAATAACCGAATTTATAGCAACATGGCCTCCATTACAATATATTGTATTATTTTTTTCTTGACATACAACATATATTATGAGAGCCTGTAATGTCAGTTGTTATATCTTTCCCCGAAGCATATGCGATATAGATCATTTATTGTTCGGCCATTAGACAAATAAAAAGAAGACGTATGGCTGAAGAACCCACAAAAAAGAGGATTGATTTTCACGATCAAGGACAAACGGCTCAAGAATTTCAAACGGTCAAGGCTGTGGTAGCTTCGTTTATTTTGGCCGTTAAAAACTATACCATGTATCCTGAAAGTCATGTAACCTGCCAAAACTCCCTCCAAGCTGTCAAGTCCTGTATAGATGTTTTCATAGAAAATTATGGTGATCTTAGGTTGGATGTAGAAAAGAATCGGCTTCTTTTTCAGAGTGAGATGGTTCAACAGGATGATCCCGGAACCGTTCAATTAGCCTTTCCCTTGTTTCGAGACGGCATCCAGTGGCTGGAGTTTAAGCAAGGACTCGAACTATGGGAAATCTCTGATTTTTTGAAAATTCACAATCAATACGTAATATTACAAGAAGAGGCCAAAGGAGATCTTGTCACCGCCTTGTGGGAAATGGATTTTCCGCATTTGCAGTACGCGGCCATGGATGTCCTATGGAAGGCTGAAACAATAACAGATTTTTCCACCTTCAAAGTGACGGACAATGAGAAACAGGCCACGGCCGGGTATGGAATTGAGCACGGACAGCTGCATGACACGGCCATGCAGGAGCAGGGGGATGACGATTTTTCCACTTTCAAAATGACGGACGGTGAGAAACAGGCCACGGCCGGGCATGAAATTGAGCACCAAAGCTTGCATGACACGGCCATGCAGGAACAGGGGGATGATGATCATCAGGGCTTGGCCAATACCGAAAGAGACCCGGACGCTGGTGTTGACATGCTCCTTTCGACCATGGACACAACGATCTGGCAACTGACCCAGGAAGAGTCCCAGAACCTAAAGGAGATGGTTGCCGAGGAAGAACGCCAAAACGGAACACAAGACGTGCTTTACGTTTTAGAGGTTATTCTCCAAACTCAAAACGAACCGGAGGACTACTCAATTATCCTTGATTTTATAAAGGAGGAATTTAAAAACACACTTGCTCGAGGTGAATTTCGGGTCGCTCTCAGTTTTATAGAAAACTTACAAAAAAGCTATCAATCATGCAAAACCGAGAAACCCTGGGCCCAGCCTTTGTTGGGTCAGTTCTTCATTAATATTTCCGCTCCTAACGTGTTGGGTGCTCTCAAGCAGGTTTTACCGACTATAAATAAACAACATACTATAAATATTAAAGATTTTAAGCACTTGATTCTCCGTTTCCCACCGACGGCTATAACCGCTCTTGGTCCCCTATTACTGCAGAAACTATCCGTGCCTGTTGAACGACAGCTTATGGAAGTTATTGGAATGCTGGCACTAAAAGATATTCATCCCTTAATACAGTTGCTGTATCGACCGGAAGAGGTCTTGGTCAAAAAGCTCGTCTTTATTCTCGGACACATCAAAGGTGAAAAAACTGAGCAAATCCTCCTTGAAATGACGCACCATAAATCGGACAGGGTGCGCCTGGAAGCACTAAAGGCTTTAACCCGTCGGGATGTAAATATGATCAAGAAGCTTTTTCATCTCATAGACGATCCTGTTCTCACAATTCGCCGGCTGATGTGGAACTATCTGGAAAAGCACAAAAACCGGGAAACCGGGAATTTGATATTGAACTATCTTGACCATAAAAAAATCCGCCGTGAGGACGATCAGCAGATCCTGAACTGTTATAAAACTCTCGTCCGTTGTGACTCCGGCCATTACGTTTCATTTTTACGAGAGTCCCTCCTTAGTCAAGGATGGGATTTCAGTATCGATAGTTCGCTACGGCGGCGGGGCGCCACCCTGGCGTTGCTTGAACTGAACACAGAGCAAGCAAAGGAAATCCTTAATCAAGCTTCAAAAAGCCTGTTTCCAAGTATTCGATCTGCTTATCGAAAAGCATTAAAACTTCACAAATGAACCCGGAAACCCGATCATTACATGAGGACTTTATCAGGACTTTTTACAGACTGGTGCACATGACTAAAATCCACCAGGAAAATAATCAGTTGCTGATAAAATGCATTGAGGATTTCAAACAGGTTATCGGCCCGTTGTTAGTGGATGATGACAATATTACAATCCAGATCTCCCGCGAAAATATTTATCTGCAGGATAAGAAACTTCACTACCGGCGTGAACTTGACAGTCTCATTAATAATCTGCTTCAATACTTGGAAAAACGTAACCTTAAGGGAATTCGTTTTTCCATCGATATCCAAGATGCCTCAGACAAAGAGATTATCGCATTCAGCCGTACCTTGAATAACACCGAACAACAGACGGACCCCTTGGACTGGCTCGTCCAACAGTTGGAAAACCAAGGGATTATATGGGCGGAAGTTATCCATGCACAAGATATGCCTCTTGAAGAGGAGACTCTAGAGGCTGCCCCTCAAGATCAGGTACAGGAACGAAAGGATAAAGCTCGAAAAGCTTATTTTTACGCTCTTGACTCTTTAAAAGAGGTGGCTCAGAAAATTTCTTTCAAAAAAAAGGTAGGGGCTCGTAAATGTATCCGTGTGATCCAAAACATGGTAGATTTGGTAATGGAGGATGAGCCGGTTATCTTGGGAATCAGCACCATCCGCGATTATGATGACTATACCTTTACACATTCGATAAACGTTGCAATACTCTCCATGTGTCTGGGACAGCGTATCGGTCTTTCGCGGAAGTCTTTGCACAGGCTTGGATTATGTGGACTTTTTCACGATCTGGGAAAGCTGGATATACCCATTGAAATCATCAATCAGCCCAAAAAACTGAGTCAAAGCGAGTTTGAAGAGATAAAAAAACATAGCATACACAGTGTCACCCAAATTATCAAATTACAGACCGCCCGTGATCTCAAGGCAAAAATCCTGCTTCCCCCGTTTGAACACCACATGAAGTATGACCTTTCGGGATACCCCAAAACCAAGCGCAAAAAACCCGTGAGTCTGTTTGGCCGGATCATAACCATTTCTGACGTTTTCGATGCCATCACTTCCCCTCGAATATACCGAAAATCGGCGTTTAGTCCTGATCAGGCCCTTAATAAGATGCTGGGCGGCGCAGGAACGGATTTTGATCCGATCCTCCTTAAGATATTTATTAATATGCTTGGGGTCTATCCCATAGGTTCACTTTTAGAACTGGACACGGGAGAGTTGGGACTTGTGATGGATAGCGGGGAAAAGATCGACGGGGCGCGCCCTATGGTCGTGCTGTTGGTCGCAGATGGTCAGGGAGGGTATACAAAGGGAGGGGTGGCGGATTTGGCTGAACGTGACGCCCAATCAGGCGCATTCCGGCGAAACATTGTTAAAAGTATACATCCTTCTACCCGGGGAATTCAGGCCGCCGAGTTTCTTATTTAAAGCCGCCTATGTTTGGCGGGGGAGCTTGAATTTTTTACTTTGCCGTCTCAATTTTGGCTTTTTACGAGTTCATCAAACCTACCTGTCCCGAAACCCAACGATATACAATAACTTGGGGGTAATCAGAAAAATATTACTATATGTCGTGTTTTTACTTGAAAATTATTTTTATTTAATATAAAGGTCGGTTACTGTTCTTAAATACAATAAAGGAGGAGATTTATGAGAGTAATTGCGAGTGCAAATCAAAAAGGAGGATGCGGTAAAACAACAACAGCCATTAACCTTTCCTCTTCTTTATCTTCAAAAGGGGAGAGGGTATTGCTTATTGATTTTGATCCTCAGGCTCACGCAACCATGGGTTTGAATATAATGCATTCCGATCTTGAGAAAAGCATTTATCATGTTATAACTCCAAAGGATTATAAGTTCTTAAGGATTGAAGATATTTTGGTGCCGATTAAAGACAACTTTGACCTTGCTCCCTCAAGCCTGATTCTCAGTGCAGTCGAACAAGAGCTTTCAGGATTGGAGGGCAGGGAAAATAGGCTATTTCGTGCTATTCAGGCACTCAAAAAAACATATGACTATGTTGTAATTGATTGTCCTCCAAGTATTGGGCATCTTTGCTTTAATGCCCTTCGTGCCTGCCAAGAAGTAATTATCCCAATCGATATGAGCCTTTTTTCTCTTCGCGGTGTTGCCAAATTACTGGAGTTCATCATCCTGCTTAAAGACAAAACTGGCCATGATGTCAAATCTCGTGCTCTTATCACCATGTATGATCGCAGGACACGCTACTCCAGGGTTGTGTTGGAAAAGGTTAAAACAGAATTTGGAGATAATGTTTTTGAAACGGTAATTCGTTACAATATCCGCCTCAGGGAAACGGCAGACCATGGCTTACCTGTTGGAGATTATGATAAAACTGCCATTGGTCACAAGGATTACGAAAACTTGGCTGAAGAGGTTATTCGCTTAGAGGCGGACAGGATGTACCCGGATCTCAACACCTTGAGCATGACGGAAGATATCTTACAGAAGACAGAGGAATATATTGATATGTCCGTGAAATCACCTGAGCTTGAGCAGCCGACTTCTGAGATGGAGGAATTTTCCACTTATTCTCCTCAATCTAATTATTCAGAAATGGTTGAAGCCATTGCCACCGGATCCACAAATTCTTTTTTTAACGATGAGGATAGATAGAAAAGAAATAACTACTTAACCCATCTTTGTGATTTTAAAATATTTTTATAATTATATCAATAAGTTATATTTTCATATGGCACTACATTTATTTTGATAGTACAATTATTTCAATTGGTTGCTTCGTTTGAAGCTATCCGTATGGCACTACATTGAGAAATTGCGTAAATGCGGTTTGTAATACATTGAAATAGTTAGTAAATATTTTTGTAGTGCCATAAAATATTTGTTCAAAATACACTTTTTTGCTCTTTTTTCACAAAGATGGGTTAAGGGAAAAGGGGAGAGGCAAGAGGCCGCATTTTAAATGGAAAAAAAGAGCCTGGAAAGGAGTCTAAAGGACAGAAGGGGTTTAGAGAACATCTCAAACTTATTTTTGTCAACTAGCGGGAAGGTAAAGGAAAATTTGCAGCCGGCCGAAGATCAGTGCGAGGTTGAAGATCAATTGGAGGCTGAAGATCAGTGCGAGGTTGAAGAAACGGTATCCGTTTGTAAAAAACTTGCATTTCAAAATGATGAAAATGTTCAGCAAAATATGCTAAGAACCCTGACCAAGTATTTAGAAGAAGGGTATAATTTAAAACGTATTGACCTCCAAAAAAATGAGGATATTTCAAAGCCGAATGGCAGAATGCGCAGAGAGGAAGAAGTGATTATCTTTATAAAAGACCCTTTATCTGCGTAGCATTTTTTTTATCTGTATTTTATAATCTGAGAATTTAGCGGCATTGCCCCAATTGGCCTCCGGCCCGTATGGCCTGCACCCCGTAAGAATTAATGGAGTAATGGCCCGGTGAAATAAAAAAGTATCGCCGGGTAAAAATGATGCCCGCACGCGGGTAGTGAGTCGAAGAAGTTATTAACTCATCTTGCTAATCTTGGCATAATCTAATATACCCCACTGCAAGACCTTTACAAAACGCTCCTCGCCCTTGCGGGCAGCTTGGCATCTGTCCAACTCTGCTGTCGATGTAGAATTGCCCTTGGACTTGAATCCCGGTTAAATATAAATTACGAATTTAACCGAGCAGGCAAAATTGACCGTTTTTAATAGAGTGGCCGACCGGCTTTGCCATTAGACGAAATATGATCGGTGTTGAAAATCTTCATAAAAGCTTTGGTTCTCAAATTCTTTTTGAGGGTGCCGGCTTTAAGCTCAATCCAAAGGAACGAATTGGACTTGTTGGCCTCAATGGACACGGAAAAACAACCCTTTTTCGAATCATCATCGGAGAAGAGTCTCCGGACACTGGAACCATAAGCATCCCCAAACATTACCGAATCGGTTACGTTCGGCAGAACCTCGATTTTACGAAGGATACAGTTCTCAAAGAGGTTATGACCGGACTGGTATCCCAGGAACGGGGACATTACTGGAAGGTTGAAAAAGTTTTAACGGGCCTGGGTTTCAACAAAGAGGACATGCAACGCCCCCCCTTTGATTTTTCCGGGGGATTCCAGGTTCGCCTGAACCTTGCCAAAGTGCTGGTTTCCGAGCCTGATCTATTACTTTTGGACGAACCCACCAACTACCTCGACATAACCTCCATTCGCTGGGTCGAACGCTTTTTGATGAACTGGCCCCGTGAAATAATGCTTATCACCCATAACAGGGGGCTTATGGACAAACTGGTCACCCATACCATGGGAATATACCGAAAAAAGGTGCGTAAAATCGCTGGAAATACCGAAAAATATTACGCCCAGATTGCCCAGGAAGAAGAGGTGCATGAAAAGACCCGAATTAAAGATGAGCGACGTTGTGAGGAAATCGAACAGTTTATTGAGCGTTTCAGGGCCAAGGCCAGACTTGCCAATATGGTACAGTCACGAATTAAAACCTTGGCTAAAATAGGGAAAAAAGAAAAACTGGAGAAGCTCAAAACCCTTGATTTTGCGTTCAGAAGCAGCCCATTTCTCGGCAAGAACGTCTTAAGTGCCCGGGATTTAAACTTTTATTACGATTCCCGCAAACCGTTAATAAAGGACTTTAACATTACCATCAGTGCAGGAGAGCGTATTTGCGTTGTCGGAAAAAACGGTAAAGGAAAAACCACGCTGCTAAGACTACTGGCCGGCGTGCTCAGGTCGCAAAGCGGTAATATTGTCTTAAACCCCGCTGTCCGGAAAGGTTTTTTTGAACAGACCAATATCCAAAACTTGGTCCATACCCGAACCGTTGAAGAGGAAATTCTCTATTCGAATTCAGATGTCGATCGTCAGCAGGCGCGCAATATCTGCGGTGCTATGCTGTTTGAAGGCGATAAGGCCTTAAAAAAAATTGGCGTTCTCTCCGGTGGTGAAAAAAGCCGAGTGCTGCTCGGTAAGCTTCTGACTACCCCGGTAAACCTGCTGCTCTTAGACGAGCCCACCAACCATCTCGATCTGGAATCGTGTGATGCCCTTGTGGCCGCCATCGACCGTTTTGACGGGACGGTGGTGATGGTAACTCACAACGAGATGTTTTTAAAAATCCTTGCCGAACGTTTGATTGTATTTCATAACGATGAAATCTTTCTATTTGAAGGCGGTTACCAGCGGTTTCTGGAAAAAGGCGGGTGGAAAGATGAAGAAGATGTTCTGATATCCGGTCCCGGGAAGACTGAAAAGGACAACACCCGGATAAAGTCGTCCAAAAAAGAGATAAGGCGTCGGCGCTCGGAATGTATTACCGAACGTAGCAGGATCCTCAAGCCCCTTGAGCAGCGCCTCCAACGGACCGAAACCCGTATTGAAAAACATGAAAAAACGCTCGCTGAACTCCATGCTGACATGCAAAAGGCCACACAGGACAGTGACGGTAACAGAATAACGGAGCTTTCAAAGTCGATTCATCGGTGCCAAGGGGAAATCGAAAAACTTTATGATGAACTTGTGAAATCTTCCGGTGTGTTAGAGGCACAAAAGGCTATTTTTGAAGAAAAATTGGAACAGCTAGAATCCGATTAAAAAAATCCTTCCAAGTTTCGATAAGACCCGATCTGTCAATGCTGATTGAGTGATAACGTCCTTGCAAATCCCCCAGTGAAACCTAAACTTAAATTGAGCGATTTTTTACTCGATCTGCACCGATCTGCACCGATCTGCACCGATCTGCACCGATCTCCCCGCTGACTCGGGATCTTGGACTTGCGCATCAAGGATCCGCGAAAATCCTCGACATATCCACGGGTATGCCTGCGGTTTTCGCGAACCCTTATGCATCAAGATCTCAGCACATCTCTTCCCAAAAAATCGCTCAACTTAGGTTAAAAAAACTATTTCTAAAATGCCTGGGGTTTTAGCCGTTTGGAACTATTTTTCACGTGAAATTTCATGATAAATCAAGAACATATTTTTGCTCTTTGACCGTTACTCCCCACTGCGTCCCTTCATGCCGCTCTATAAGTCTGAAACCGAACTTTTCGTATAGGTGACGCGCTGCATCAAGGCCCTCAAATGTCCAAAGATAGACGCGGTGATAGTTATTTTTTTTGCAAAAATTTACCGCTTTTTTCATGAGTGTATTACCCACCCCGTGCCCCCGCAGCTTGGATGATATGATAAACCACCGAAGATGCGCCCCCCGGCTCTCAGCGTGAATCCCGTCGATTGTAATGGAGCCTTCAACACGATCTTCAAGCATTGCGGTCCAGAAGGCGTCACGCTTATCGTCATATCGACCGAGGAACGTTGAGAGCTCGGTTGCCACCTTGGCCTCAAAAAAGAGACCGAATCCCCAATGATCATGGTAGTAGGTCCCATGAAGTTCAGCAACTCGACCGATGCAACCGGGTATATAATTTCTCGTTATCTTAACGTCTGACATACAAAGTTCCTCCCCATTGCTCCCTGTCTATGTTCTTTGGGTCGACAAAGCGGATTGGCTGTTTCTGAGAAGGTGAAGACAACCCGGTCCATTCTGCCACCATGTCGTAAGTTTTGACAAAACGAAAATACTTGACACAAAAACTCTTTTGTAATTAAATCTAGAAGATATGAAGAATGTGTCGATTACCCTAATTTAGATTTTTTTACCAGCCGAATGTTGCATTTCAAAATTAGATTCGAAATTTCCGGTGTTGATGCAGACCAATTTTCCGATTAATGATGGCGTCGAATGGTAACCCAAGGAATGAGTCTGTTGATTAATGGTCTTTTCGCACAATCTCTGCGTTATGCTCAAAAAATAATCCTCGGAATATCAACTATATGCCTGTGGTTATTTTTTTCGCATGCCTTGATCTTGAACGAAAATCCTCATTAATCAACAGACCCAGGAATAGGGTTGGATATTAAGAGGAATGACATGATTCAGTGGCCAATTCAACGATTTCATAGTTTGCGGAAGGGAATCCCTCTATTCTTGGTTATCTGCCTTGCACTATCTGTCTGCCGATGTGGAACTGCCGAGGAACAGCCCCTTTTTGTTCAGAGTTCACTTCCATATTCGGAAGATGCGCTTGAACCCTATATCTCAGCAAAAACCATGAACCTTCACTATGGCAAACATTATGCCGGGTATGTGACCACGGCCAACCGCTTGTTCAAGGGCAGCGCCTTCCGGGATAAAACCGTTGTGGAGCTCATCCACCTCACCGCGGATAAAAAAGAATACTTGGACCTTTTTAATAATGCCGCACAAGCTTGGAACCATGCTTTCTTCTGGCAATGCATGAAACCGGGTGGAGGTGGGTTACCAAAGGGCAAGCTGGCAAAGAAAATCCAAGACGCCTTCGGAAGTTTTGATACGTTCAAGAAGGATTTTCTGGCGGCATCCAAAAGTCAGTTTGGCAGCGGTTGGGTGTGGTTAGTCCTGGACCGTGACACACTGAAAGTGGTGACAACTGGAAATGCGGATACACCCCTTGCTCACGAATTGAAACCGGTTTTTACCGTTGACGTTTGGGAACATGCTTACTATTTGGACTATCAGAACCGGCGTACCGATTTTGTTGAGACGGTACTCGATAAACTGGTGAACTGGGATTTTGTTGCGTCCCAACTGGAAGTCCATCATAAGACCCCCTAAGCGCACCCCATCACAAGCATAATGAAAAAAATACCGAGAATGTACCCGTATGGTTTGATGGTTATGTTCTCTTTTTACCAGTAATAGGGATAATGGCGATACCGATACCAATAGAAGGGGTATGGATAAAGCCAGGGTTCATAATAAGGATCGGGGTAATACGCTTGATCTTCCGGCCAAAGGTATATTTCACGGCTTTGAATCTTGAGATATGTCTGGGAAAAATCATTGATTTTTTCAACCACCGTGCCGACCACCGTGCCCGCCACGGTAATTTGACGATCCTTGCTGTAAACCTCCGGGTCCAAAAAGCCCTTTTGCGAGATTATGAATCTTCCTTCCGAATAATCCCTTGATTTGGGCTCTTCTGTAACCCCCAGCGGTGCTTGCAAAACTTTAATAATGGTTTGATCCGCCAAATTATTGGTTTCCAGGATGTAACCGCCCAGGATCACGGTATCTCCCAGATATTTATGCGATTCTTGGAGAAGTATTTTAAAATCAATCGGCGGTATCGCATCCGACCGAATTTGTTGAGAAATAACCGAACAGGACCCGGTAAGAACCGCAATCAGTATTGCCAGCAATGCACTTCTTAAAACATTCATCATGCCTGCATTCTTTAAAAAAATGGGTGATAACTTTCGTACTTAGTTCGATTCGTCCCGCCTGCCATTGCAAAGCACGAGCGGACAGGTCACAATTGGATAGCAATTATCAGAAATATTTTCAAGTTGGCCCGCGTCTGAGTTACCAACGATCAACTACACTTTTCAATAAATCCTAACAGAATATTTTTTAATTTTACTTTCTGGTATTTCTCTTTTTGTAGTTAAATACCAACAGGAAATTAATCCTGTCGGTGTCATCTTTAAATATTTTTCTTCGCTCGATGCCTTTTACAATAATATGATGAAGGGCACCGGAGGCATCAATACGGGCTTTACCTAGGGCTCTATTATATATCAGATACATAACAACGGACGCTTCAACGGCGAGGCTTTGCCGAGTCCGACTACAAGCGCAATGTTGGGCATGGCTTAACAATCAGCTATTTCTTATTGAGAGCTATTTAAAAAACCTCGTTCTAAGGCTATTTGCCTTGCCAGGTAGATTTTTGCCAAACTCTGATAAGGAACATCTTTTTTGTTTGCGAGTATTTTGAGTTCTGCTATAGCATTTTTCACATGACTTGATATCAACTTTCTTTAAAAAAACATGATTTTTTCTGCATTAATTGACATCCACCCCTTGATTTACATCAATTTCTCCATCCTCTTCCCAATATTTATTTTCTTCAGCTACCGTCTTTGCGATCAGTTTTTGGCATATTTTCGATGTGACCCGGGAAAAAGCCAAAGACAAATTATTGCGAAACTTTCGAAGCGTAAAATCACAATGTTTAGCCATATAATTTTTTACAACCCCCCAGCACATTTCAATAGGCTGAAGTTCAGGGTGGTATTGAGGTGTCCGTAAAATAGAATGTCCCTCTGCTTCTACTATTTTATCAATCTTGTACTCAGGTTTTGGTTCAAATAATTTGCACAGAACGTACAATTCAGCTTTCAGTAAATCTTCCCCCCATGGGATTCCTTTGTCATCCAACCATTTGCGTAAATTTTCTTTGCGTGCGTTTGATTTAGGGAATGCGCTTTCTTCTGTGGTATTATGATAACTGGCATTGTCCATAATGATAATTGAATTTTCCGGGATATCAGGCAATAGCTGCTCTGTGAACCATTTAGAAAAGTTACCCCAATCCATTTGGCCATGGTAATCACCGGTTTTCTTTTTTGCTTCAAAAATCAACTGGGCGTTGTTAACCCAGCCGTCAAGCGTGATTGCATTAACTACAATCAAGCGTTCACCCTTCCCGGCTGGCTTATTCACATCAGGACCATCCTCATCAAAATACCAAGTGAACTGGTTAGAGTGGTTTTTATTTATGAACGTTTCATCAAGGTAAACCTCAGGACGTACAAACGATCCATCCGGTTTCCTGTTCAAACGTTTCTGTCTAATATACTGTCTTCTCGCTAAAATTACATAATCCCGCTCTTTCAGGGCTGAACGTCGTTTCCCGGTTCCATAAGTGAAGCCCCATCTATTCAATGTCCTCCATAGTGTTGTTGTGGGAAAATTGTAATCGGGGTTAATTTTTGCTAAATGTTTACGAACAAGATCAACTGACACATGCCGACCTTTCAGGTTCTGGGAACGTATATACTGCCGCACAACTGGCTGTAAGTTATGCGGAATCGCATATTCCGGCTTGCCTCGTGTTTTGGGTAAGCTGTCCGGAACGTTTTGCTTGTTCTTATTATACTCGGCCATGATTCTTCTAACCGTAGCTTGGCCAATACCTAAACCCTTTGCTGTTTGTTCTATAGCCCACACGGCCTTGAGTTTCTTTTCACCTCTCTCAATATCATTAAATTGCTTTAAATTGATTACGAGTTGTTTCATACCTTGTGTGAATTCTTTACCTTGAAATGACATTGCCGCAACCCCATATAAATTTTAGCAATAACTCTCATATCTTAAACAAAAATTATAGGCTATTGCAATAGAATTGTCAAGCAAGAAATATCAAGTCATATGGAATATGCTATAACATATCCTCTGGCAAGCGAATCGAGATTGATTTGAGGGACGGTTTCAGTTTTGGAAATGAAGCTCTCTTTAACTTTTTTGAATCAAAATAATCAAGGGCTCATTAAAGAAAATTTGTTCACATTCCCAGTTTTGGACCTGGTGTTTGAGCAAATTTTTATCTATGTTACCCTCATCCCATTGAAATCCGGTAAATTGTTCTAAATCATTTGTCATAATATATTATTGTATATTATTGCCATATACAATTCAAGTTTGATTTTGATGTCAAATCAACAGGAATGAAAATTATTGGTGCCCAACAAACCCCGCAGTTAGCGCAGTTTGCCTTTTATTGATGGGTGTTTAATGATGGGGCATGATTAACGGTCCGCCTTCGCTGAAAAGCTATGGCGCGACAAGGAGGCGGCATCATGCTCCATGGGTATTGCAGCCAGTTTCTTGCATACGGTGAGTTGGCCGATTTCTCGGCGCGTTAGTCCGAAATAACGGGTGCGGATAAGAGCAAAAACCATGTCGCGCTGTTGTGTGTAAATATCAAGAAAAAATTTGCCATTTTTTTCATGGAGAGGTGTTTTTTCTCTTGACATACCCTTTAATGAGCGACCCGAACACTTTACTTTTTGAAATATTAAAAAAGATTAACGCGGGGTTTCACAGGGAGCGGCGGTTCATCAGCACTTCTGTGCAAACCGATATTCGAAGATTATGAAAGTCTATTTTGTATCCAAGCTGGCTTTCGACGACAATCCAAAATGGCATATACTCTAATAATTTCTTTGTCAGACTTATAATAAATAGCGAATGGGAATCTTTTGGATAACATACGATTATATCCAAAATGTATGGCGTGAATACCTGTATAGAGATAGAGAGAATCTATATCTGAAAAGAGGGATTCGAGAAAGTAGCTCCCCAACCCTTTCGACTGAAGCTCGTAAAATTTGAAGCCATCGAGCAGGTCTTTCTCTGCGGAATCAAGGAGTTCGATCCTCATTTAATCTGATCCCTGATTCTTTCTTTTACCTGATCAAAGCATGTAAAGCTCGCCTTTTCTTCTTTTATCTCTTTTTCTCTTGCCGCTAAAACATCCTGGTGCCATTTTGGTGAAGGGATTGATTCAGGATCTCGACAAAGATCATCCCATATTTTTTCCATCATTGCTATCTTCTCTGAATTTGTCATTTTATCTAAAGGCAATGAAATATCCATGTCATTCTCCGTTTATTTTAAATAGGCAATATTAACTATAATTAATCTTCCAATTTATTACAATGAGGAATTTTTGATGTCTTCGAACCAACAAACCCCGCAGTTAGCGCAGTTTGCCTTTTATTAATGGGTGTTTAATGATGGAGCATGATTAACGGTCCGCCTTCGCTGAAAAGCTATGGCGCGACAAGGAGGTGGCATCATGCTCCATCGGTATTGCAGCCAGTTTCTTGCATACTGTGAGTTGGCCGATTTCTCGGCGCGTTCCATCCAGGCTTTAAGCATCAGGCTTAACGAATTAGCAAACTTTCTAAAAATACAAAAAATTCGGTCTATTAAAAGGGTTCGCTATGGGCATCTAATCGATTTTTCATCCGACTACAATGCCCCCTCAATTCATGTCACAAAATCCCGGGTCTGGACCTTAAGGCAATTTTACCATTTTTTGACGCTTCACCGGATCATACCTGAAAATATCGCCACCGGTATACCATATCCAAAAATCGAAAAAACAGTACCACAGTTTCTCACACAAGATGAATCCTCCATAGGCGGACAAGTATAAGCTTTTAATTCGCCACTTAAGTGAGCGGGCAGATTCATTTATTGGACTGAGAAATTTTATCATAATCATGTTGCATATAACCACATATCAAGGTTTTGTTGAGACATTAACTGTCCGATATTAAACTGAATAGTGTTTTAATTCACTGTTCAAGACGCGACACCATTCACAGAAAGAGCGACTCTATATCTGAAAAGAGAGAGTCGAGAAAATAATCTCCAAGTCCTCTCGACTGATTTTCATAAAACTTGAAACCGTCGATCAAATCTTTCTCGGCAGAATCAAGGATCTCGATTTTCATTTGGTCTGATTCCTGATCCTTTCCTTGGCATGATCAAAAGTTGTAAATTTTGCCTTCCCCTCGTTTACCTCCCTTTCTCTATCCTGTAAAATTTCCTTGTGCCATTCAGGTGATGAAATGGATTCAGGATTTCGGCAAAGATCATCCCAAAGTTTCTCCATCACCGCTATTTTATCCAAACTTGTCATTTTATCTAAAGGTAATGAAATATCCATATAATTCTCCTATTAAGTTTAAATAAACTACTTTAGGATAATCGATCCTTCACTATTTCGCAATAAAGAACTTCCAGAGTCTTCGAACATATAGGGTTTTATCCTTTGTCCCGCATGTTGGATTGAACAAAGTTTAAGATTAGCAGTTATAGATAGTGGGTCAGGGAGCGTTTGATCATCCTTCAGCGGGGTGAAGGATAAAACCATGTTGGACTGAGCCGCTTATGCGGGTTCAAGTTGCTATACCAATATTTATGGAAATTGTAAAGGTTTGATTTTGTATCAGAATTTGTAAATTCCCGAGGTTTATAACTCCTGTCGACCTGAGATTTGGTTTATATTAGCGAAAAACGATATCCGGTTACCCCAAATTATTTCAAATAAAGCTTTTTACCGCATCTTCGCGCCAACCATCGCCAAGTTTGGGAGCACCTATCGGGTTGCTTTTTAGTGAAATAACAAAACTAAAAAGCCTCATCATCCTGACAACTAGTTGTCGGTGATAAAAAGGCTGACCGGGTGATTACGATAGCTGAACGACAGCCAAAATCAGCCTTAAGATCACTGCCCCGGTGGATGCAGGATCTCAAATCTACTGGGGCCGGAGCCTTTTGGTATCAAGCTAACCGAACGCATGGGAAATCTGGATGACGCCCCTCAAAAGATAAGTTCCCACTAATCTATCAGAGAAACTTATTATTTGAGGGGCGTCGGAGCAGCCGACAAGGCTGCAATCCAGCTGGTGAAAGTTCAGCCGTATCAGTTGCTCGTGTCGGATACGTAGTGATGCCACATCTCGGGGCAGGTAACCAACCGGGCTATGCGTGGGGTATACGGCCCGGCCGCCCTTTTTAGCGGTGGGTGCAATCGGGGGGCCAAGCAAGTATAGAGGCCTGAACATTAGTAAATGACTGCAGCCTCGTTAGACATTTCCTGTTGAAATTGCATTGCAGGGATTATATTTGGCGTGCCGAACTACTCCCTTTTATGGTGAGGCCGGAGTTCTCTGGGAAGAAACGGGTAAAAGCACCGGAGAGAAGCCACGGGGTAGGGGTCCAAGCAACTATACAAAGATTGTGGAGATAATGTCGGGAAAGGCCAACTCCCAGCAGGGACTGGTGACAACCTGCAAAGACCCGTCGTATTTGGGACAACCGAAGTCGGCGGGAGGGTTTTGGTCTGGCGCATGAGCCAGTATGAGCGATGAAGGAGGAGTAATGTTCTCTGATGTGGTGCAAGACGCCACGGCGTAAGAGGTAACACCTGTTGCGGGCAAAGGGGCTCTGGGCACCTGGCGGGCCTTGGCCGGCCCCGGACTCTGAGCCGGGATAAGCCGTGTCATTAAATATGGGTCTAGTTTCGTATGTAAACCATAGTCAAGAGGGGTGTATATGAGCCAGCATTTAAGCCTCATCATTTATGGAAAGGCAACGAGAGGACAAGCCAGGGTCAGAACCACATTCGGGAAATCCGACCGTGTGGGATCGCAGGGAGGCTTGCGGAAACGTGGATTATGGAGGAGGCTAAACGGGCACGGAAAGCGGAAACGCCGAAACAGCCAAGCCGACACCTAAGGTCAAGCGCGCCGTATTTCTATCCCGCCCCGGATGTCTCTCGTTAAAATAGAAACTTATATTATTAGGGGCGTACCGGAAGTCCCGGGCACTGCAAAGAGCCCCCAACCTAAAGTCTGATTTGACCAAAAAAGAATCTTTGATTCACATTTATTTTCTTTTTGAGGAATTACGACAATCGCCATCGTAAAACCAATCAAAGAGCTTAGCGGTATTATGGATGCACTCGAACATTGCTCCCTCTTATTATAGAGGATTATGGTGCCTCGCTTTTCCTTTTTTTAATATCCTCAATAATGCCTTCGATCTTTGCTTCATGCATTTTCTCCTGATGCATCAGAAATTCAAGAGTTCTAGCTTGGTCATCGTCACCTACTTCTCTTCCAAGCTTTCTGTAAAATTCTTGCGACTCTCTTTCGCGGATTACGGCCATCTTCAACAACTCTTCAAGTTTCGCCGAATGCTTGCCCTTGAACCAATTTTCCAAAGAAAGAGACGGAAAGGTTAATTCTCCTCCAACCTTCCCTAAAATGGCATTGCATAAAAATGCAAATAAATTTAGGCAGGCGTAAAGAAGCCAAAGAGACAAGTTCCACAAAATTAAATCTGAGCCAAGAAGCCTCCAAAAAACGATAATGGTAGAAACTATGAGAAGGAAAAAGCTAAACATTAACTTTTTATTGATTAACCCAGAAAGGTCAAAGGAATACTTCGCCCACCAGGAAATTAGCCCTGTTGAAATTGAAAAAGGTAGAGATAGAAATCCAATGAATAACAATTGAAAACTCAGGGATTCAAAAGGCTTCCAAGTTGGGATAGCCATGGAACAAATTAGGATAATTGGGGCTAAGACAAAGGATGAAACGGTAAAATGGGAAAATATAGAATGTGCATGTCTATTTGCCGTGTACACAAGAAACCTTTTAAAAGAAGAGATTTCTTCCGCGGTATCAAAATCACCGACAACTGGAAAACCGGCCAAAACTTCGGGGCCATGGGTGGAATCATTTAGCGAATTACTCAAATCAATACCCGCAGAATGGGCTCTGAAATGGAGCCCTTCTCTCCATTTTGAACTATCCGTCACATCGTATACCTTTCCATTAAACGCAATGAACGCTCGTCGGCCGTTCTTGCCGTCATATTCGATTAATTCCACGTTCTGAAAATTTTTTCATTCTGTCAGTATGGGACACTTTAAAATAGCTGGTGGATGTCTTTACAATTTAACCTCCAAGAAATAATTTCAAAGCAATGAATACGGCAAAACGCATAACCAACAAACCCCGCAGTTAGCGCAATTTGCCTTTTATTAATGGGTGTTTAATGATGGAGCATGATTAACGGTCCGCCTTCGCTGAAAAGCTATGGCGCGACAAGGAGGTGGCATCATGCTCTATCGGTATTGCAGCCGGTTTCTTGCATACTGTGAGTTGGCCGATTTCTCGGCGCGTTCCATCCAGGCTTTAAGCATCAGGCTCAACGAATTAGCAAACTTTCTAAAAACACAAAGAATTCAGCCTGTTAAACGGGTTCGCTATCGGCATTTAATCGATTTTACAGCCGACTACAATGCCCCCTCAATTCATGTTACAAAATCTCGGGTCTGAGCCCTAAGGCAATTTTACCATTTTTTGAAGCTTCACCGGATCATACCTGAAAATATCACCACCGGTATACCAATATCCAAAAATCGAAAAAACAGTACCACAGTTTCTCACACAAGAAGAATATAAGCTTTTAATTCGCCACTTAAGTGAACGGGCAGATTCATCTATGGGACTGAGAAATCTTACCATAATCATGTTGCATATAACCACAAGTCAAGGTTTTGTTGAGAAATTAAATAACTGATATTAAATTATAAATTGTTTTAATTCACTATTCAAGACGCGACACCATGCACTTGTTTTAATCAATAATCAAGGTTTGATAATCATATAAAGGGCTGCGACTTGAAGCCAGGGCGATTTTGTTTTGAGCCGGAACTGGTCAAATACGTATTGCGCATCAAGCGTGACATTTTCTTTTTTCTTTAACAGGCCATTGGGTTAATAAAGTTATTTTGAAAATGCTTTGCGAAGAGAAAGCTTTGTAGGAAAATGTCACTACAGCCTGATGCGCTGGAAAAGAAAAAAGACACCTCCCCATCCATAGCAAACAATGCTATGGACCAGTATGTATTTTACGTAACATAAACATTAACATTTTGGATCTAGGAGGTGTCTAATGAGAACATACGCTGGAATCGATTTACATTCAAGCAATAATTACATCGGCATTATGGATCAGGATTACAAAAGGCTATTTGGCCGGCGGCAGCCAAACGATCTAAACAGTGTTTTAAAGGTTTTGGAACCATTCAAGGCTGATCTGGAAGGTGTTATAGTTGAATCCACCTACAATTGGTACTGGCTTGTAGATGGGTTACAGGAACATGGGTATATGGTACATCTGGCCAATCCATCGGCGATAAAACGGTACGAAGGCATAAAACATACGGATGACAAATGGGACTCTTTTTGGTTGGCGCACATGAAGCACTTAAACATTTTGCCTGAAGGTTATATCTACCCCAAAGAACAAAGATCTGTGCGAGATTTACTGCGAAGAAGACTATTTTTTGTTAGGCACAGAACAGCAAATATTTTAAGCCTTCAAAGTACGATTACCAGAAATCTTGGAATTAAGATATCAAACAACGCTATCAAGAAGCTTAAGCTTGATGATGCCAATAATCTATTCGATTCATCGAACCTGGTGTTCATGGCCCAAAATAATATCTCTGCAATTAAGCATTTGGGAAAAAATAATCGCGAATTATTGATATTTCACAATTATGCTTGAGGTCGGAGATATCGGTCGGTTTTCCAAAGTCGGCAATTACTCCTCCTACTGCCACTGTGTCAGTAGTAAAAGGCTTTCAAATGGTAAGAAGAAAGGGGAAAACAACAAGAAGAACGGCAATAAGTATTTAGCCTGGGCCTATGTTGAAGCAGCTCACTTTGCCACAAGGTACATACCCGGAGCCCAGAGATTTTATCAGCAAAAAATGGCTAAAACCAACGGCGCTGTTGCAACCAAGGCCCTTGCCAACAAGTTAGCCCGTGCTTCGTATTTTATTATGCGGGACCAAGTTCCGTTTGATGAAGACATGCTTTTCAAATAATCGGTTTGGGTGCGACAGTGAACCGGAAATGGGGTTGGCATTAAACCACAAGGTTTGATTGGTATCTGTTGCACCCACATAACAAAACACAATTGCTTTGTTATCGGAAACAAAAAGAAATAGTTAAAAGAACGAGATAAATAAGGAGTGTCTGATGCGTTAGTATTATTTGTTTTACATTTTGGGCGTAGCAGCGAACCGGCAATGGGGTTGTCTTAAAACCACAAGATCTGATTGGTAACTGCAACGCCCACCAACAGACGGCGATCGTTTTAACATCCTGATTAGCCTATACCGTGAGTCCACAAGGGGTTGGCTAATAACCATAAGATTTGTGATAAAAACAATTGAACACGGTATGGCACTGAAGATTTTCTGGGGTCCGAATGGACCAGGGGCCGTGTTTTAAGCATTGTGCTTACAGCACATACATTTTGCCTAAAATACAATTGCCTTGAACCCGATGGGTGACTGGTGCGGATCAGTATATACTGATCGATAACCAATAAAAATGAAATAACGGATGCGGACAGGTGGTAAAGCAAGGTCACTGTGTTGTTAGGGTTTCGATGGGATTCGTAAAGCCCGAACTATTTAATGTTAATAAATTCATCGTAGGCCTGCTTATTCGACTTTTACGAATCCATCATATCAAGCGAAAAAATGTATTTTTTTGTAACGGGGAGGTGTTTTTTCTCTTGACTCGCCCTTTAATGGGTGACCACAATTACTGTTTCTAAGTAGTTCCTTAACCGCATAACTCCAAATATTAACCTTATCGTTGCAAAAACTCAGGGTGTCGTAGGTCCAAGGCGTCCAAGGGTGACGCTGTAGTAAACTACCGCGAACCCTTGGCAACGAAGGAATTACGGTATCATGGGTTTTCCGACCTGTTAATGTCTTGTTCCGTCGTAGCCTCTCGAAGAGCGAAGTCGGAAGCTGAAAGCGAAGCCCAAAGGGTTAAAAATTTGCCATAAGAACGCGTTTTTCCTGGAATTCACGCTGGGTATATTCCAAAAGCCTCTGTTCGATATGAATAACATATAGAAATAATATAATAAAATATATTTTGGCATATTTTATAACTATGGGTTATTGTTATATAGAAAAAGATATAATTACATGGAACCAATCCCATCTGAAAATAAGATCCCTGGTGTCGGAAGGCTGTTTAAAAGATAAAAAACCCTCAGCTACCCGATTCGGAACTTATTCCTTTGATAATAACAAATTATCTTCCGACATTTCGATAAATCAATCATTTTTGAAAGCTCATTTAATTCATTCTTGATCGCTATTAAATAGTTGTAATATTATATTTTCTACTGAATCTTCTTGAACGTTAATAAAACCTTTTTCGCTAATTAGATAATCCAAAGTTGAAATTGAGATAGTATCTTCTCGAGGGTTAAAGAACTTGAAATTATCTTTGTCAATTTTATTCAATAATTTCCTGTCCTTGGTTAGCCAAAAAGTATTTCTACCGACATTGTTTCCTATAAAATAAAATGGAAATCCATCTACTTCATAATTAGTGCAAGCTAATTCCTCTATTTCTTCTGTGTTGCCATTTAGGACTGCTTTCTTTTCTTCGGATATATATTTCTCACTTGTGGTAACAAGTAATAATTTGGGGTAGTCAGATCCTTCAAAGTATCTCTTATACCTTGTTAGCTTGATAATTGTCTCGTGCCCTGCTGAGTGGCTAAAAGACTTTTCAGAAAATCCATTTGCTCCCATTATGACGAAATGAATATCGAAATGGTCAATTACATTTCCAGAAATAACATCAGGAATAAGCACAATATTTTGAAATCTTCTTTTTTGTAGGTGAAGGGAATAGTTTATTCCATCATGATACGCAAATGTATCTCCCGTATTGGTTTGTGTTTTAGGTCGACCCTCACAAATGAAAATGTGAATATTCTCTGAAGCTTCATTTTCTGGGTCAAATTTATGGTCAGGTATTCCTGAATCCTTATTTTCATTAATTATAACTAGTACATCACGAATACCGCATATAGTTTTTGTAGATAACTCGCTAAACCCATAAAGGAGTATATTTATTCTTTCGTTCTGCATAGTAATAAAGGTTTTTTTAAAAAATTCTTTTGCAGTACTTCTTATGGCCTTTCTGTTGAGTTGATGTTTTTGATAAAAAGAGTCAATCAAACTTAATAAATCGGTTAAATTTACATTACGTTTTGTTGATTTTGACCTAATCAGTGAACAAATTTTCGTTAAGCTTGAATGACAGGGTCGAGCTTTAAGAGGATAATTTTCAATATAACTTATAAAATCTTTTAGGTTGTCAATAAGTTTCCTTTCATCTCTATTGCTAATGATCTCTTTTGGTTCATTTTTGTACTCTAGACCAAAGCCAAGGATATTTGCAGAAGCTAATAGCACCATTTCAGCTAATTTTGATGCACTTGGGGCTATCATAAAATCATAATTAAGAGCTATTTCCACGAGATCTCTTTGCATTTGTCTTGGAAGATTGCACTTAACCTTCACAAACTCAAGATCAAAGTATGATGGCAATTTATTTCTAATTAACACATTCAAGACACTTCTCAATTCCTCCTTTAAACCATCTGAAATTGTTTCTATTAGCATTTTAATTTTTGATTTAATTATTATATATTTTTCACGATCATAGTCTTCACTGTCTTCATATGGTTCTTGGTAGAATACCGTTATAGTTTTATTATCCGGATTAGGAATGATATCAGAAATCAATCTGTGTTTAATCCAGTGCATTTTCGAATCAAGAGGCATGTCATGCAAATAAATAAAGTAATTTTTTGAAGGAGTTCTTGATTCGCTTACATCAAAAGCATCTGCCAGTCTTAAATAAGATGCTATAAGCCTAACCCTAACGATTTCACTATTAACAGTTAAAACTTCGCCACATTCTTCAATATCTTCCTGCCGTCGATGAAAGCGACATAATTTTGATAGAATTAATTTATCTGTTTCCTTGATGCCTATTTTTGCATAATGATCGGTAATATATTTTTCAGATGAAATATGATGTACTTCTCTTATTTCAGTAGGTGTCATTATTTCATGGTTGTAAGGATAAATTTCTTTAATAATGCTTTGCATCATTCCGAGGTCATGAATCCAGGCCGAAGCTAGTAAATAAAACCTTTCTCTTTCGGTAAGATCCTCATATGCTTCTCCAGGAATAAGTTTGTGCATATTATCTTCAACAGACTCGGAATGTTCGACACCATGTGGTGTGTAGAATCTTGTTTTTCGGTACCAATCTTCATCTTTTTCATTTTCATGAAGAGCTTTTACTCGATCTCTTATCTCTTTAAGGTTCTCAAGAAGACTATCTTTAGTAATCCACTTGTCCCAATACTCTAAATTTCTTTCAGATTGTTTTGCTCTCATTTAATTCACCTCAATTTTTGCGAGAAACTTATAAAGAACTATATTTTGATTGACCCAGGGATTTTCTAATAAATTGTGTTAAATAAAAATGAGTCATGGGGGCCTTGCGGGACTGCCTCGGATATCAACTTTGAATTGATTAAACTGTTCAATTCTGCTAAATTCATCCTTGTTCATGATAGCCTCCTTTTAGCTTAAGGTTTTTATTTGTGGAAAAATTTTGACTCTATGCTATCAGGAGGTTATTTTTTTATCTATGCGAAAATAAATTTTTATTATGCCATGTTGCCAGGTATAACCTTTTGTTATTTTAATATATAACGTCCATAATTAAGTAAATAGTTTGTATTTAAGATAAATTTATTTAGTTATTTATGGACGTCCGGGATATTCTTTTACTTTTTTTGTTGTTTTGTTCTTTTAGTAAGGTCGATTGCGATTATCTGAAGGTCCTCAATTTTGCTGTTATGTGCAACGATTTTTTGCGCTTCTATTTTTAGGGCATGTATAAGTTCCAGATAAGCCATTTTCTCCCCGGTTTCCAGATGTTCCCAAGCTGGCTTTTTCCCTAAATATCCCAGCAAATAAATGCCATTATTAGACCGTGGATCTCTCAGGTATTGACCGCATAACTGATTTCTTAATCTTTCAAAAAGAACTGGCCCGCTCCAATTATCGGCGATTTTTAGTTCTATCGGAACCGGGGCGGCAAAGCCTGAGCCATGCATCCTGATGTCCGGCTCTTTCCGGTCAGGCAGTTCTTCTTCCTGAGTCACAGTGTATTTATCTCGAGACTTATCGCGCAACCAAGCACCGATAAATATGCGATGCAGTCTTTCATCATCAATTCTCCGGTACGCTTCCGCTTGACTGTGATCTCCTTCTTCAAGTTCATATTTTAGGTCAAGCAGGCGAGAAACGGTCAGTTCGAATAGCTCCCGATGGTTTTTAGGCGTTTTTTCCGCTTCCCGGGCGAACTGCGTAATATCACCCGATTCCCAAGGTTCGATTTCCGCATCTTGTTCGGCCCTGCTTTTAGCCGCCAATAAACAATGCTGGCGCATGCCTTTATCCGGATGGGTGTCCACTAAATCCAGGAGGGCAATATAAGCCGCTTTGCCCGGCAGATTAACCAAGTTACTTAAAAGCCGGCCCCGGGCATCCTGGGCCTTGTCTCTTAGGGTCGGTGAGTAGGTCCCGCCACCGTATCGATCAATATCCTCTTCCCGGCGGATGTGGGCATATAACAGCTTTATCAGCCGCAGGAGGATTTCGGGTTTATGGTAATCGGCATATAAGGAAGTGTTAGCTTCATGCCGCCCACCAACCAGAGCGACGCTGAACATCATGGCTATGGAGGTGGACCTGGACGGGTCTTCAATCGCTTCCAGAGTTTTATCCAAAGCTTTTATGGCCTCTCCTGCGTCAACCTGCATCCAAGCTGCGAGCCAGCATGCTTGCCGGTCATCGCTATAAGGTGAGACTACCTTTTCCTTGGCAACACGAACAATGGCCTTGGGGTCAAGATCGGAAGAGGCGAGAACGATGGATAAACCCTTCTCCACCGTCGCCTCATGTTTCGGCTCGTGAGTTTCCAATAGCTCTAGAATTTTTCCGGATAAATTCGGGTAGAGCCACTTTGCCTGCCACAGGACATCATCCAGTACATAGTGGCAGAGATCTTTCCCGTTATAGACGGAAAACTCCCACTCGATTTCGCGAAGAACCATGGTTTCAACAATATCAGGAAAGACCGAGTAGAGTTTTTCGAACCAGTCAGGAAAACCGTTCATTTCGCGGAAAGCGTAGCGGCAGGCCAGCTCCGCTTCCGCCGCGCTTAAATTATCAGGCCAGTCTTTGATGTATCCGGCTTCCATTTCCAGGCCACTGATCCCCACAACAACCGCCCCAGGGATGCTGTTGGGTTTCTCAATTCCTTCTGATCGCAATACTGGAGTATATTTGCGCCAGTAGTCGATACAGCCGTCGCGCAAGGCCTCGGCTACTTCTTGACCGAACTCGGGAATCAGCTTTTCCCATCGGCTGGCAGCCCAGCGATTTCTATCCTCAATTTTATGACGAAGCTCGTGTAATAGGTAATTGGTCGCTTTCCAGACACTGCCTTCAGATGCGATACTGGTGTCGCGGAGGACATCTGTATGTGATTGCAGCCATTCAACCCACTTCTGTCGGTTTTCAACTCGCTTCTTTTCCCCCAGTATCCGTTGTCTTTTAAGAGCGGCGCCTGAGCGTCGATGTTTCTTAACTTCTTCGGACAAGGGACCGGGATGAATAGATTTATAAAGCGCTTCTTCTAATTCTTGTGTTCCTTTTACAGCCTTTTTCAATTTATTTAGCAACACCCTTTTTTTGGGGTTGCCCTCTTTATAGAGCCGGAAAGCCAGGGAAAGAGCGATTAAACGATCATCGAGAAGATCTTTTGTTCTAATATCTTCTACGATCGAATCAAAATCCTTTTCTTTGAACTCCCAATAATGTTGCCATGGGGTCATGTGCCAATACTCGGTCAAACGGGTTTCGCTTCGTTTATCCAAATAGCGTCGATTCTTGGTGACATCATACCAGAACAGAGCCCGGTTCAGTTCTGGCCAGGCTTTCACAAGAGAGTCAAGCTTATGTTCAACTTCGTTATAATAGAGTCTGAAATCTCGCTCGACTTGGGCCAATGAGATAATTTCTAAGACTGGTTCATTAAAAACCCGGTCATCTCTGGCTTCAACCAGCCTTTCGGCGACTATAATCGCATAAGACAAAAGCCAGCCGTAGCTTTGCGAAACCTCAAAAAAGCGCCGCTTGCAAAATGGCTCAATCTTGATTAAAGAAAGCAACCCCTGCAGCCATTGGGTAAGTTTATCTGCCGGGCACTTATGCCGGCTGAACCCTTTAAGGGCAGAATCAACATAGTAATGCCTGTGCCTCTCCGATTTTTCCAGGCGCCCGAGTAGTGTCAATATATCCGGTATGTCAAGGCCATCATCACAAAAGGCATCGATCAACTCTCCGGTGATGTGCTCGTCTTTCAGGTTCGGATCCGCCAATAAGGCCTTAATTAACTTATGTTTTTGCACAGGTGTGCCTACTGCTCGCACTACCCGGATGCCATAAAGGCGGGAATAAATATCAAAAGATTTATCAAGAGCATAAATTAAAGATTTTGCTGAGCAACCGGACATTTTGCCTTGCCAGGCAATTCGTAAAAGCAGTTCCCGTATTTCTTCATTGTTTGCATATAAATCAAGCAAACAATTAACAGTAGAATCAAGATCAGGGTGAGCAAAGCGCCTTAATTCCGCTAATCCGAAAGAAAAATCCCGGAAACTTTTGTTCGCATAAAGCGTACAAAAGCGCTCCAGCATACTTTTTCTGATTTCAATCGGCAAAGAGGCTGGGTCTCCCCCCTGGAGGCAGACTTCAGGAAAGGATCGGATGGTTTTTTCCCTAATCCTATCATCAAGCAATATCAGCCAAGCGAGAATAGGACGCATGGACGGCACCAAGACCGTCTCGCCATAACGCTTCTTTAAAAAGAGGGCATGAATTTCCCGACGAGATTTACCTTCCAATAATAAACGATGGAGCCACTTGGAGGTTAGGTGTTCACGGACAATGCGATGGTGGAACTTGACAGCGCCATAGATTGCCTCATCGAATATGGGACGCTGCAGGAGAGCGCTTATTTTGGTTTCTACCCACTCATTTACAATATCTGCCGCGTTTATCGCGCTACTTTTTAGATGAGAATCAGGATTTTGTTCCGGAATAAGAATGCGCTCTCGTTTTTGAAATGAAACAGCGGCGGCAATCATCTCTGCGCCAATCCAGGCTTCCTCCTGCAAAAGAGGAAGCCGCCTACATCGGTCAGGATCAGTTTCCTTAAGCTTGGTGTCAATACTGAATTCAATCAAATTCTTCAGGCTGGCAAGGTTGCCGTTTTTGGTCCAATAATTTATCAAATCGTCCAGATCAAGGGGGCGACGACTGAATACCTCGGCCTCCGTCCTTTCTATAGCTTGAAGGAAGGCGTCAACATCTTCGACGCCTTTTGCAATCGCAAAGGTCCTGATTTGATATTTATCAAGCGGAAGAAGGCTAAAGACTTTAGGATTAACCCGGGAACGTTCAGGTTTCTTTTTGACCTCCACACCCGTAGCAGATTTCTGGGGGGCTTCTTGGTTCAGGGCCGAACCATTTTCATCGGAGACTTCCGCTGGTGTAACCTCCACAAAGGGTAATTGCCCTTTGATAAGCGATAAATCCGCTTTGGGCCGCCATTCACTCGGGCGGCTTGTTATGCAAATATGAGCCCTCTGTTTGCTGGCGCCAAGTTCAGCCGCAAAGTTCCGGATGGCCTCTTCGAAATTCCTGAAGGATTTGAGCCTGGCCTCATCAACAGAATCGAGAAAGAGCCAGGCTTCTTCATCCGATGCCAGCCATTCTTGAAATTCTTGTTCGTCTCCTATTTCAAATGAAGTTCGGAGGCCGCCGCTCAAGCTTTCCAAGCGGAAAAAGAAGGCATCTTTACCTTCGGAGCGTAGTTTCGTCGCTATTTGTCGTATTTCCTCGGTCTTGCCAGCGCCCGCTTCGGCAAGGATGATAACCCGGTATAAACCAAGAAGCTGATCCCAGCCTTCCGTGTCGGCTGCTCCGCCTAAGCCA
>RPGQ01000040.1 GCA_004193595.1 Desulfobacteraceae bacterium Eth-SRB2 | reverse complement strand
TCTTATATATGAAGCCCTGGGGGATGGTGGAAGTGTTTATGATCGGCATCCTGGTTGCATATGTCAAATTGGCCAAGATGGCGACCATTGTGCCGGGTATTGCGGCCTTTGCCTTCATGGCCCTGGTCTTTGTATTGACGGCATCCATGGCGGCGATGGACGAGCATCTCATCTGGGACAGTATTCCATACAGAGCCGCCGGTTACCCTACTCGCCGGAATACAGCCGATGCCTCTTTGATCAACTGTCATATTTGCCACCTGCTTTGCCCGACGTCCTCCCTGAATGGCCGCAAGATGATCTGCCCCCGCTGCGGCACCACATTACATCGGCGCAAACCCAACAGCATATCCCGGACGTGGGCCTTGGTGTTGGGGGCAGTAATTTTCTACATCCCGGCCAACGTGCTGCCCATCACCGTGGTCACATCGCTTGGCCACAAGGAGGCCGATACCATTATTAGCGGAGTCATTTATTTTTTAACGTCCGGCAGTTGGCCCATTGCGCTGGTAATTTTCGCGGCGAGCATTTGTGTGCCTATGATGAAATTAGTTTCGCTCAGTTATCTGTTGATCTCGGTCCAATCCAAATCCAAATGGCGGCCCGAGGACCGCACGCGGTTGTATCGCATTACCGAAGTCGTGGGCCGCTGGTCCATGATCGATGTGTTCGTGGTGACAATTTTGGTTGCATTGGTGAATGTAGGCGCCCTGGCGACCATCGATGCCGGTCCCGCGGCAGTCTATTTTTGCGCGGTAGTGATCACCACCATGTTCGCGGCCATGAGCTTTGATCCCCGACTCATCTGGGACCAAATGGAGGATAGAAATGAATGAACAGCAAATGGATGAAACTGCTGCTTCGGGTTCGGCCCGGGCCGTTGTTAAACCCAAAAAAAGCATTTCCATTGTTTGGATCGTGCCTTTGGTCGCCCTTTTGATCGGCGGCTGGTTGGCATACAAGGCCATTACAGAAAAGGGCCCTACCATCACGATTACTTTCAAAAGCGCAGAAGGGCTGGAAGCCGGCAAAACCAAGATCAAATTCAAAGACGTGGAAGTGGGTCAAGTGGAGGAAATCCGTCTGAGCCCGGACCTGTCTCAAGTCGTGGTAACGGCCCAGTTGACGAAAGATACCAAAGACTATTTATCGGAAAACACCCGCTTTTGGGTGGTACGGGCCCGGGTGGCCGGCGGCGGGGTTTCCGGTCTGGGTACTCTCTTTTCCGGGGCGTATATCGGTATGGATCCGGGAAAACCCGGCAAAAAAGCACGCTCTTTCAAAGGCCTGGAGATGCCGCCCATCGTAACCACGGATCTGCCCGGCCGCCATTTCATGCTCAAGCCGGAAACAAGGGGCTCTTTGGATGTTGGGGATCCCGTGTATTTCCGGCAGATCCAGGTGGGCCAGGTTGTGGCATACGAGATGGAAAAAGACGGACAAGCCGTTGATATCAAGATTTTTATTCATGCGCCCCACCATGAGCGCGTGTGTAAAACTACGCGGTTTTGGAATGCGGGAGGGCTGGACGTATCCGTTGATGCCGGCGGAATCAAAGTGAACACGGAATCCTTTGTGACCATTATGATCGGAGGGATTGCCTTTGAGACCCCCATGGATTCGGAACCCGGTCCGGCCGCCCAAGAGAATGAGATTTTCCGGCTGTACGATCGGCGGGAGGATATCTACAAGAGAACTTATGTGACAAAGACCCGTTGGCTGTTGCACTTCCAAGGTTCGGTCGGAGGCCTTTCCGTGGGAGCGCCGGTGAAATTTAAAGGCATCAAGATTGGAGAGGTGATTGATATAAAACTGGAGTTTGACAATGATGCCGTGGCCTTTCGAATCCCTGTTGAAATTGAGATAGAACCGGAGCGGATCGCAATGACCGGCAAGCAAACCATTGACAGAAAGCGCGGGAACGAGTTTCTTGTGGAAAAGGGTCTCCGGGCGCAACTCAAGCAGGGAAATCTCTTGACCGGACAACTTTACATTGATCTGGACATGTATCCGCATGAACCGCCCCGCAAGATCGTATACGGCGGAAAATATCCGGAACTCCCCACCATTCCCACGCCCATAGAAGAGATCACAAAAGGCATTACCCGCATTGTAGACAGGCTGGAAAAACTTCCCCTGGAGCAGATCGGCAACGATTTGCGAGATACCTTGGCGCATTTGAACAAGTCCACCGAACAGTTGCAGAAGCTGATGCAAAACATAGATGAAAAGGTTGCACCAGCGGCCACGGCAACGTTGGAAAAGACCGAGACCACACTGACGAAGTTAGACAGGCTTTTGGATGCGGAGTCTCCCACGGGTCACGAATTGAAACGCGCGCTGGCAGAGCTGGCCGACGCGGCCCGGAATATCAGCGTATTGGCGGATTACCTGGAGCGACATCCCGACTCCCTGGTTTTTGGAAAGGAAAAGCACAATGAAAAATAGAGCATGTTTTGGGAAAATAGGCTGGGCATTTGTCCTTATGGTGTTTTTACTTACGGCGTGCAGTACCACCCCTTCGGTGAAATATTATACCCTGAATCCCTTTTCCGGGATGCCACCGGATATTTCTCAAACGGTTTCCGATACTACCCTTGCCATCGGTGTGGGGCCGGTGGAATTTCCAAAATTTCTTGACCGGCCTCAGATCGTGACCCGAAAAAGCCAACACCGTGTAGAAGTGTCCGAGTTTCATCGATGGGCCGGTTCGTTTTCGGAAGATTTCTTGCGGGTGTTGGCCAAAAACATTTCCATGCTTCTGCCCGCAAATCGAGTGGCCGAATATCCCTGGACAGACCAGTTTTCCCCGACCTACAGTATTCAGCTGATTGTGGAGCAGTTTGACGGCCGGTTCGGGGGGCAGGTTGTGTTGAACGTGACCTGGTCCGTATGGAATCAAAAAGACACGAATCAAGCCATATTTAAGCATACCCGTATCAAAGAGCCCGTATCCGCCGGGGACTATGACGCACTGGTTGCGGCCCAGAGCAGGGCTTTAGGCACTCTCAGTCGTGCCATCGTTTATGAAATAAAAAAGGTAGGTCATAGGGACTGATGAAAAGTTAAAGTAAAAAATTCAGCATATGGCCATTTTAATTATAACATAAAATTACAAGGAGTTAACATTCATTTTTTACCGGATTGTTCAATCCGGCAGTCTTACAATGGTTCTTCCTTTGTGCTTTCGTTGAAGGATGAGATCGATTCGTTGGTTCAGTCCTTCCAGAGGTATTTCAGTGGTCAATAGTTCCAGGCGCTCCAGTTTCCAGTCACTGGCAATTTTATTCCAGACTTTCAGGCGGGTGGTCATGGGACAGTTCTGTGAATCGATTCCCATCAGGGCAACCCCCCGCAAAATAAAGGGATAGACGTTTAGAGGCAGATCATGGGACCCCACATTACCGCAACAGGTGACAGCACCGCCGTGTTGCGTTGATTTGATGGTGGTTGCCAATATTTCACCGCCAATCGCATCAATACCGCCGGCCCAAAGCTCTTTAAGGAGCGGTCTGCCGCTGGAATCCGTAGCTTCTTCAATACTGATGACCTCTTTGGCCCCAATTTCCAACAGAAAATCTTTTTCATCCACGACCCCGTTTACTGCTACAACATCATAACCGGCCTTGGTAAGTATGGAGACGGCGATACTTCCGGCACCTCCGGTTGCCCCGGAGACCAGCACTCGTCCCATATCCGGGATGATGCCGTAGTCAACCAGCCGGTAGACCGAAAGGGCTGCCGTAAAACCTGCCGTACCGAAGATCATGCTCTCTCTACTGGTGAGATTCTCGGGCATTTTGACCACCCATTCCGCGGGGACGCGTATATATTGTCCGAAACCGCCGGATGTATTCATCCCGAGGTCATAACTGGTCACGATCACTTCATCTCCGGATTGAAAATCCTTGCTAAGGCTTTGGACCACGGTCCCTGCAGCATCAATTCCGGGAGTGTGCGGATATTTCTTTGTAACCCCCCTATTTCCTGTGGCAGAAAGAACGTCTTTGTAATTTAGGGAAGAGTACTGAACGTTGACCAGCACATCTCCTTCCGGAAGGTCATCAAGATTTCTGTCCTTAACTTCCCTGATAAACTGGTTGTTCTTTCCTTCTGCGACAACCATTGCCTTGAATGTATTTTGACTCATGGAATTACCCCCTTTTTTTTACCGTTTTGAATGTATGTTTAGTATGATAATACTTTTTTGAAAGAAATCAATTTTAAGAATACAAGTGGTAACTTTTTCAGCCTCGGAAAAGAATTGTTGAATTGGCAGAGCCGATGATATCTATTTTGTCTGAAAGTGATCTTCAGGGGTTGTGATGAGGATTTTTCCTTTAAAAAAACAATGATACGAGATTGTTGAGCTATAAGCAAAAAGGTCCGTTATTTAGATGTTAATTCCCGATATGCCTCCTGTATTTCTTTAAAGCGTTCTTCCGCCAGTTTTTTGAATTCATCTCCTAAATGAAGCACTTTATCCGGATGGTATTTATTGGCAAGTTGCTTATAGGCTTTTTTAATTTCTGCCTGTGATGCATTTCTGGGGATATTTAATACCGTGTAAGGATTCTTTTGTGTATGGGCTTTTTTGAAACCGGGATCCGTTCCAGAGGATTTTTGTTGGTTAGCCCCTTTGTTTTGTTCGAAATATTGGCGGCGTTGTTGATAAAAGCTCTGGGCGCCGGATTGTTTCTGGCGGAGATTTTGTAAAAATCGCCACCCAAAGAACAGAAGAATCAGGTCATCAAGCAAACCCCGCCATCCTAAAAAAAATTCGGGGAGAAGGTCATAGGGACTTAATACATAAATCAAGCCTAAAATTATCAGAAGAATTTTCATTGTCAGCACTCTTTAATCTGAAGACTCTGAATTTCTACAACTTTATGAAATCACGAGTCTTTTAATTACAACCTGTTTGTGTCATCGGAATGGAGAACTGGAGTACTGGAATGCTGGCCCCGGTGAAATAGAAAAAAGTTTCACTGGGTAAAAATATTGGGGATAAAAACGGAAAAGAAACCATTTAAATTGTAAAAAACTCCTTTAAACCCATCATTCCATCATTCCATTATTCCAGTTGGGGCCAAGCCACTAAGTTTATCGGTAAACTTGGCTCTTTTTATCAGCGATTTCTATTTTTGTCCAACCCTAACTGATCGAAAGTCGAGGATGCGCCAGATTTGAGGCATTAAGGGCGAAGCCGTAGTTGTCTACTGCGAGCCATTGATAACGAAGAAGATGGGGTATCATCGGCTTTCCCAAGGGGTAAACAAAATGGGATTTTTTTAATAAATTTATATCTCATTTATAGAAGAGTTATGAAAATGCATCTGAATCTACTAAAATACATAATAAATCAAACACATAAAACATTTTTCCCATTTTGTTTACGATCATTTAGGGTCCAATTGTTTTGGTGTTGCTTATGATAAATGCCACCAGGTAAGCCGCGACAGCACAAAGTATAATTATGGGAATTCCCAGACTGATTGCTATTTGTGCGGATATGATTGACGTCAGGACCGAAGCACATCCGTTGGCTGTCCAGGCATATGCCCGCTGGGCAGGAAGGTTCAACAGGTATCGCATACCCAGAGGAAAGGGCAGGCCTACCAGAAAGCCGGGTAGGATTAGGAGCAGGGTGGCTAAGGTATACTGAAAAATTTTGGAAAGTCCAAGTATTTGATGGATTATGGGATCAAGGCCTAAAAATATAAAGATAAGGACGGCGATCAAAGCGATAAGGGCATACCGGAGACCCCCGGGACCTATTCGCTGGGAGCAATACCCCCCAAATCCTGAGGAAACAAGGATTCCCGTGAGCACCACCGTGAAGCTGATAACCGGATCGCCGAAAATAAAAATGTATTTTTTGATAAAAAAGAGCTCCAAAAACATGAAACCGGCACCCACCGCCAAGAAATAGAGAAGGAGGGAGATATTCGGTTTTCTGTCTTGTTTTTTAATTGTGAAAACAGGGACCACTAAAAGGAAAACTGTGATTACGAGTGCTTCGAGAAAGACCACACAAACAACAATTTCGCCCGACATAAACAGGGAATAAAATCTGCTTCCCGTAATTTTATAAAGCGCTTTTAATCTGTTCCATTTGAGAAATCTGCCGGGGAAAGGACGGTTGTCCGACTGAGGGGCAACATCGAGGGGGTAGGTTTTAAAATACGCTTGTTCTGTTCCGGACCGGTAGGCTTTTGCCAGATGATTAATTTCAAAAAAATGATACGGCTCATCGAATATATTGAAGCGGTTCACCATTTCTTTTGTAATGCCCGGGAGAAAGACAAGATCAAAGTTCATGTTTCTCGCGAAGTCCTTTAGTATGGCTGTGTCATTAAGGGGCTTCACAGAGACGATAAGGGTGAAAGTGTTCCAGTTACGAAGAACAGCGATGTGCCGTTCGGGGTTTTCATACCCAAGGGATCTCAGGCCTTCGTATGCCTCGGCCCAGAGGCGGATGGAGTCTGCCGGAGGGAGCAAAAGCTTCCGGGCCATAATAAGGATGCCGTTTTCCGTGAGGTGATTGAGATACCCTGAAAATGATGCCGTGGTAAATAGATATCCCTGGGTCAGAGCGTCTGAACCGGGAAGAGACCCTCCCCAGTTTTCAATATGTATGATATCATAATGTTTGTCAGATTGGGCCATAAACGCTCTTGGATTTTGGTTAACAACAGGAATATTATAGTTTTTCCGGACCATATGGGCGATTCGGGGTTTTTGTTCGACGATGGTAATGTTACGGGCTCCGGATGCCATGGCACAGGGGATGCCCGAACCGCCGCCGTCCTGGATCAAGAGAATATATTCAGGGTTCGGGACCAGCATGTATCCGGCGTAAGGCAGGGTAAATCTGGAGAACCCTTTATCTTTTTGAAGTTGCAGTTTGTAAATAAAAAAGGGGGTATCTCCGTCTTTGTAAATTACCCGCTGCTCGGGCAAAATGTCTTTAAATTTTAGGCTTAATCCGGGTGCAAAGCGGGCATAAGGGCTATGAACGCTGTCAAATCTGCCCCCGAGACCGGTGACGGTTTCAAAGATCCGTGTATCGGGGAACTGGAGGAACCGGCTGAGGTCTTTGTAGGGGGAAGGTTTTACTTTGACCTTTATGCCGTCTCCCATTGAGAAGAACAGGCCTATGGTGACTATGATAAAAAGGCCGGAGATCTGAAGGGCTAATCGTTTTCCACGGGAGGTTTTTTTTGTTAACTCATGTGTTTTGTTCGTCTTTGGTCTTTCAAAAGGAACAATTATTAAGGGGATGAGGGCTGCGAGGATGATGGATCTCCCTTCACCAAGGAAAGGAAGAAAAGGCAACGGGATGATTGCTCCGCATGCCGAACCTGCCATGCTCGCAAAATAAACAAAACCGGTTTTTTCGGGGATAAACGCATAAGCAAGGGAGATGACAAGGCCGGCAAAGAAGAATGGTAACGATAGAAGAATATAAGCCGTCAAAAGGTAGAGTATCTGGACAGGTTCCAGGGGCAGTCTGAAGTAGTCCAGGGGAATTTGATTCAGAACCATAAAAGAACCCATGGCGGTAAGGGTATAGAGAATGATGAAAACTTTGACCGGGCCGCTGGAGGAAAGCCTTTTTTCCCAGTCTTTTTTGTGCGAATCAATGATGCTTAGGAAAGTACCGGCGGCGGCGAATCCAAAGAGTGCGATACTGATGACCATAAACGATAAATGATTCCACTGACTGATGGAAAAGACCCGGGTAAGGAGTACTTCCAAGGCAAGAGACGAAAGTGATAATAAGAAAACCGCAGGAAGTATCATGGGGAGCATTACCGATTTGTTAAAATGGTTTTCACACATTAACTTATTCATTTTTTGAGCGAAAGCCTTGCAATCAGGTTTTAGGTGTCAGGTTTCAGGTGGCAGAAGTAAGAAACGAATTAGCTGAAACCTGACACCTGAAACCTGAAACCAAAAAGTCTTGGATAGCAATTAACAAACTGGTAATGCACCCGTATTATGGAATATCTTCTGTAATCGTCCGATTTGGGTCAAGGGCATGACCTGTCATGGGAACGAAGAGAACGCCGGTGATTTGTTTGACCGTGTATTGGTCGTCATGTTTTGTGACCAGGCTTAGATGTTGATAGCTGAAGGGATTTCCAAGGGGAAGAATGAGTCGCCCGCCGTCTTTGAGTTGTTTTAAAAGTGGCGGAGGGATATGGTCGATGGACGCAGTGATCATGATACAGTCAAAGGGAGCTGCTTCAGGCCAGCCGAAGTAGCCGTCGCCGTGGCGGGTTTTTATTTTTGAAAAATCGAGTGACCGGAGTAAGCTTTCTGCCTTTTTGTATAGTTTTTCTTTGATTTCTATGGTGTAGACTTCTTTGGCAACCTTGGCGAGAATTGCAGCCTGGTAGCCTGAACCGGTCCCGATTTCGAGAATACGTTCGCCTCCTGTAAGCTTCAGTTTTTCGGTCATCAAAGCCACTATGTATGGCTGGGAAATGGTCTGGCCCTGGCCGATGGGAAGGGGGTGGTCCGCGTAAGCCTTGGAAACGAGTTTTTCAGGTACGAAGCGGTGCCGGGGGACTTGGTCCATGGCATTCAGGACTTTTTTATCTGATACACCCCTTAAACGGATCTGCAATAAGACCATTTTTTTCCTGGCCTTCTGGTATTTGGGAGAATCTACCAGTGGTTGGGCCATGAGCTGTGCCGGTAAGACAAAAAGAATAAAAAAGGAAAGGAGTATTTTTTTCATAGCGGCATTTTTGATTTGCAGAAGCAATCTCTGTCAAAAAGAATGAAGAACTCTGTAGATGATGATGCCAAGAGTTGCCGCTGCCAATACAATAGTAAAGACCATTTGGTCAGTATC
This sequence comes from Desulfobacteraceae bacterium Eth-SRB2, assembly GCA_004193595.1. Taxonomy (GTDB): domain Bacteria; phylum Desulfobacterota; class Desulfobacteria; order Desulfobacterales; family UBA11574; genus S5133MH16. Next base: position 1,531 of record RPGQ01000040.1, on the reverse strand, counting down.
AAATCTTTTCATTATAAAGCCGGGCCAATCCGGATTATTCTTCTTTATCCAACCCAAATGCGGTGTGAAGAACACGAACAGCAAGCTCGGTATACTTTTCTTCGATGGCACAGGAAATTCTGATTTCCGAAGTGCTGATCATTATTATATTAATATTTTCCCTGGCCAGAGTGGTAAACATTATTGATGCGACTCCGGAGTGGTTTTTCATGCCAACGCCCACAACAGATACCTTGGCAATGTTTTTATCGCCCAGAACGTCCACTGCGCCTATTTCATCCGCCACCTTCCGTTCGATTTCCATGGCGGCTTGAAAATCTTTTTTAGGGACGGTAAATGTGAGATCCGTTTGACCTTGGGCTCGTGTATTTTGAATAATCATATCGATAATAATACCCGCTTCGGCGATGGGCGAAAAAATTTTGGCCGCCACTCCGGGTTGGTCCTGAACCTTTTTAAGGGTGATGCGAGCTTGATCTTTATCGTGCGTAACTGCGGAAACAATAAGACTTTCCATACCGGCGTCTTCACTAACAACCATGGTTCCTTCCTCCTCAGTGAAAGATGATCTTACATGAACCGGGACATTATATTTTTTTGCAAATCCCACGGATCGGATCTGCAGGACTTTGGCACCAAGACTGGCCATGTTAAGCATTTCATCATAGGAAATTTTATTAATCTTTCTTGCTTTTTCGCAGATATTGGGATCGGCGGAGTAGATACCATCTACATCGGTATAAATTTCGCAGAGATCCGCCTTCAGAGCAGAGGCGATGGCCACGGCAGTTGTGTCTGACCCTCCCCGACCGAGGGTTGTGATGTTCCCTTTGATATCACATCCCTGAAATCCGGCCACTACGACGATATTCCGTTTTTTGATAAGGTCTATAAAATACTCGGTACCGATTTCGATGATTCGTGCATCACCAAAGGTGCAATCTGTAACCACCTTGGCCTGGTGTCCGAGCATGGACAGGGCAGGGTAGTTCATGTCTTTTAAGGTTATTGCCAGAAGAGCTGCCGTTGTCTGCTCTCCTGTGGACAGAAGAACGTCGAGTTCACGTTTGCTTGGTGATTTGCTTATCTGGCTTGCCATGTCGATGAGCTCGTCCGTGGCTCCGGCCATGGCCGACAGGATGACAACCACGTCATTGCCCTGGTCATAGGTTTTTGCAACCCGTTTTGCGACATTTCGAATCCGTTCAATATCAGCGACCGATGTGCCGCCAAATTTTTGTATAATTAAACTCACATTGTAAGCCTCTATGTTTAATGATAATAGGTAAATCAGACAATAATCTAATATTAATCTGGTTAAAAGTTGTTTGGTGACCGAAATCGTAAAAGTATATATAGCTTAAAATTATTCTTCAGTAAAGAAATAAAGGCGACGGATTAAATAAATCTGAAGTTTCCCATAAAAGTATCACGCCGCGATGCGCAGTAGCACGGCTACAAGAGAATTAACAACGGATTTGCGTGGTACAGGGCAAAGTATACTAAAATTATCATCCAATGCCGCTTTGGC
>RPGQ01000039.1 GCA_004193595.1 Desulfobacteraceae bacterium Eth-SRB2 | reverse complement strand
GAAAATTTTTTAAAAAACTGTAAGGAGAAGTGCGTCCGGAAATCAGCCGTTCTTATATCTTATTGAAAATTTACACTTTGTGCTTGACAGAAAGAATATAGGATGTCCCCTTTACTCCTCTTTACTCCTTGAAGGCGAATTCCATATCCGGGTGGATCACATTGCCGAAGCGGTTCAGTACCGGAATTTAGACAGGGGCAAATGATTTATATGACCCCCTTTAGTTTCCAAAACATCGGAACCATCTGGTCTGTCCAACCTTGACACATTATACAATTCACATGCATAAGTCGGTTCCTTAAACACTTTTTGAATGAATGTCATGCCAGTCATCATAGATCAACGCATGCCCAAAAAAATGTGTATGATGCACATTTTTCTGTGCAAATTTCCATCTGATTTTCTTTCTTAAAGCCTTCCCAACCCATTCAATCCATCTATTTTTTTAAAATAGTAAATTTTTTCATGTTCGTCTGAAGCCTTTTCAATACAGGGATTATGAAGAGTTTTGGACTAAAGAATCTGTTTTAAAAGCTGCTGTTTCGAAAGAAATCATCTTTTTGGCATAGGCTTTGCTGAATATGAGCACGTATTTATGCTCAATGATCAAAAAAAACTTCCAAACATTCACCGAAACGGATGCCCTTACAAATTTTCCGGTAAGGGTCTTATAGAGCTTATCAGAGGTTTACAAATATACGCTAAATTAAAGATCGAAGGAGGTAAATTATGAAAAGGGCTGCTGTTGTTACATTGTGTTTAATCCTGGGTGTATTTGCCGGCACCTCCTTTGCAACTGAAGTGACCATATTTGGTCCGAATCAATACGTTCGAACCACAGGATCTTCCGAGGTTTTTACAGACTCGTTTACTGCGATTTCGGGATCGGGAATGCTCATTGTCAAAAATGGGGCCATAGACGGTAATAACAGAATCACCGATGCGATAAGCAGTGCATCGGTTTATGTTAATGGGGAACAGATATTTGGTACAAGTGATTTTAACCAAAATGTTTATCTTTTTCAAGCGCCGGTTAATCTTATTCAGAACAACTCGATTACGGTTGAACTGGCGAGCAGCCCGGGGAGTTATCTCACCATTGAGATAACACAAGAAGTTGATCCGCCCACGGTCTCACTCAGCGCAAATCCTGAAACTATTCAAGCTGGATCATCCTCTACGCTGTCATGGAGTTCGACATATGCGAGTTCGTGTGTCATCGAGCCCGATATCGGCAGTGTTGATGTCAACGGTTCGACCACTGTGTCTCCGACCCAAACCACCACCTACACAATTATAGCTTCGGGTCTTGGAGGTACAGCAAATGATCAGGCAGTGGTTACGGTGGAGGCTGCTACAGAGCCACAGCCGGAAGGTAGTTTTGGTGAACAGTATGAAGATCTAATTCCCTCTGACGCCACAACCGATTATAATCCCAAGCGATTTTCCCTTATCACCGGGCTGGTTCAGGACCTGAACAGTTCTCCCATAACAGATGTCTCGATCACGATCCACGGCCATCTTGAATACGGAACTACCTCAACTGATGCTGAAGGTCGATTTTCCATTCCAGTGAACGGCGGAGGCACAATCACCCTTGTTTATCAGAAACAAGGGTTGATAACCGCCCACAGAAAGGTCTATGTGCCGTGGAACGATATTGCCATTGCTGAAACGATTCAGATGATCGCTGAGGACCCGGCAGCTACCACCCTGACGTTTGATGGTAACCCAGCAACCGTGGTGACACACCAGAGCACAGAATACACTGATGACTTCGGCACCCGCGCCTGCACCATGGTCTTCACCGGAGACAACATGGCCTATTTGGTGGATGAACAGGGTAATGATATTCACCAGCTTGCCACTATCACCACGCGGGCAACCGAGTACACCACGCCGGAGTCCATGCCGGCCATTCTGCCTCCAACCTCGGCCTACACGTACTGTATGGAACTTGCCGTGGATGGAGCCCAAAGGGTGAGGTTTGAGAACCCAGTCATCACCTGGGTAGACAACTTCCTTGGTTTTGACGTGGGTGACGTCGTCCCTGTAGGCTTCTACGATCGTGACAGGGGTGTCTGGGTGCCTTCTGATAACGGCGTTGTGGTAAAACTCCTCGATACCGACATCGACGGCATCGTGGATGCCCTGGATGCGGATGGGGATGATCAGCGCGATGATCTCGATGATGATGGTACTTTCAGCGACGAGGTGATGGGCCTTGGCGATCCGGGCAGATATCCTCCAGGTTCTACCTTCTGGCGGGTAGCGGTGACTCACTTCTCCCCTTGTGACCTTAACTGGCCTAAGGGTCCACCTGAAGATGCCACAACTTCGAACGCAGGCGAACCCAATGTGGACCAGCAGAAAGAGGATGAGAGGGATTGCAAGAACTCGTCTGGTTCCTTTGTTGAGGACCGAAGCCGTATTTTCCACGAGGACATTCCTATCCCTGGTACGGGTACAACCCTTCATTTTTCCAGCAACAGAGTAAATGGTTACCATCATAAGATTACGGTACCTGCCAGCGGAGAGACGGTCCCTGACAGCCTCTCAAGGATTATCGTGGAGGTCGAGGTAGCTGGCCGAACCTTTAGTGAGACTTTTCCTCCTCTGCCTAATCAGGTGGCCGAGTTTGTTTGGGATGGACTAGACCATATTGGTAGGCCGGTCAAGAGACCAACGAGCGCCTATGTCACGGTGTCGTTTATGTACGATTTCGTCTACTTGTCGTCCGGAGGCATTGCATGGACTGGCTCAAAGGCGTTCGCCCAGACGGGGGGAAATTGGTATTCTACGAGTATCGTGGCACGTGCATCCTACGGCATGCCGAGGCGCAGCCACCTGGTCATCAACAAATCAACAGGCGACATTGCCGAGGGTTGGACGCTGTCTACTCATCAGCACCTCAGCCCGATAGATCTTTTCACCCTTTACAAGGGGGATGGCACAACAATCAAGAATGATGCCATGATAATCGAAGCCGCGGCCGGAAATGGAACCAATGGTTACAGCGGCGACGGGGGGCCAGCCACCCAGGCACAGCTCAGCTACGCATTTGATATTGCCGTGGATGCTGTGGGCAACCTCTACATCGCAGATGCGTATAATAGCTGCATTCGGAAGGTAGATACGAGCGGTATCATTGCCACTGTGGCCGGTACTGGAACTTGGGGTTACAGCGGCGACGGGGGGCCAGCCACCCAGGCACAGCTTGATTTTCCCTATGATGTAGCCGTGGATGCCGCTGGCAACCTGTACATCGCAGACAGAGGAAATGACTGCATCCGAAGGGTGGATGTGAATGGCATCATCACCACCGTGGCCGGCAAAGGGCCTAATTACATTGGCGACGGTGGGCCCGCTACCCAGGGACAGCTTTACATGCCTGATGGCGTTGCCGTCGATGCCTGGGGCAATTTCTATATCGCAGACACCTGGCATCACCGCATCCGAAAGGTGGATACGAGCGGCATCATCACCACCGTGGCCGGCAATGGAATTGCGGGTTACAGCGGCGATGGCGGTCCAGCCACCGAGGCACGGATTTGGTCGCCGCGTGATGTAGCCGTGGATGCCACGGGCAACCTGTACATTGCAGACGATGAATCTAACCAATGTATCCGAAAGGTGGATACGAGCGGCATCATCACCACAGTAACCGGCAATGGGTATCCCGGCTACAGCGGAGACGGTGGGCCTGCCAGCGAGGCACAGCTTAATTATCCCCAGAGTGTAGCCGTGGATGCCGCGGGCAACTTATACATCGCTGATGCGGATAATATCCGCATTCGGAATGTAGATACGAGTGGTATCATTGGCACAGTGGCCGGTACTGGAACTTGGGGTTATACTGGAGACGGGGGGCCTGCCACCGAAGCCCGGCTTAATGTTCCCTATGGTGTGGCCGTGGATGCCGCGGGCAACCTATACATCGCTGATACGGAAAATTTCCGCATCCGGAAGGTGGATATCCAGTATTTCCTCAGTGGTGGAACATACGGCGAAGAGTTAGTCTTTGCCGAGGATAACGGTTTTGGTCATATCATGAGTAGTGCTGGACGCCACGAGACGACCATTGACCTTAATACAGGTGTGACCCTGTATGAGTTCGGCTATAATGAAGATAACGAATTGGTTTCAATCACTGACCGCTTTGGAAGCCAAACCACAATCGAAAGAGACGCAAATGGTGTACCCGCAGCCATCACCTCCCCAGACGGGATCACCACAACTCTGACCATCGATGCCAACAACCACCTCACCCGCATTACTTACGCCGATGGCAGCTATTACAGCTTCGAATACACCACGGATGGCCTGCTGACGGCAAAGATCGAGCCCGAAGGGAACCGGTTTGAGCACGTGTTCGATTCCATAGGCAGATTGACAGATGCCACGGATCAGGAAGGGGGGCACTGGAATTACACCAGGACTACCGATGCAAACGGTGATATTTTGACTCAAATGCTCACTGGAGAAGGAAACCTCACCTCCTACTTGGACCACACGGACTCCACCAGTGCGTACACCTCCACCATCACCGATCCTACAGGTGCGGAGACGGTCTTTATCTGTTCGGCGGATGGGCTGACGGTGAACAAGTCCCTCCCCTGCGGCATGGGGCTTGACTTTAAATACGGTGTTGATTCGGAGTACAAGTTCAAGTACGTAGAGGAAATGACCGAAAGCACACCTTCCGTACTAGAAAAAGTCACCCTCAGGGGGAAGACCTATCAGGACACCAACTCAGATGAGGTTCCGGATCTGATCACGGAAACAGTGACAGTCAATGGCAAGGCTACGAACCTTGCAACCGACACCCTTCAGGCGCAGAAGACCATCACCTCTCCTGAAGGGAGGACTGTGACTACGCCTTATGATCCCGCAACTCTTTTAACCACTAGCCTCACCATCCCGGGCCTTCATGAGACGACCTATGGTCATGACCTCCGGGGCCGGCTGACGTCCATCGACACCAATACCAGAGAAACCACTTTTGCCTATGATACACAGGGATTCCTTGAATCGATTACCGATCCTGAAAACCACACGACAACTTACACTTACGATGCGGTGGGCCGCATGACCGGGATCAACCGGCCGGACAGCACGAGTGTGGGCTTTACGTACGACCAAAACGGCAACATGACTGTGCTCACCAACCCATCGACTATCGACCACGGTTTTGGTTACAGTCTGGTCAATCTCAATAGCTCCTACCAGACACCCTTAAGCGGTAGTTACAGCTACGTGTACGACAAGGACAGGCGGCTTGTTCAAACCAACTTTCCTTCAGGCAGCCAGATCAACAACATCTATGACAAGACCAGGCTTCTTCAGATCCAGACACCAGAGGGAAATATTGATCTGACCTACCTTTGCGGAACAAAGGTGGGCTCTATGTCGAAGGGAACGGAATCGATCACCTATGGATATGATGGAAAGCTCGTCACATCCGCGACTCTGGCTGGGACTTTGAGTCAAACGCTTTCTTATGGATACAATAGTGACTTCAACCTGAACAGCTTTACCTATTCCGGCGGCACGGTTAACTATTCCTATGATAATGATGGGTTATTAACCGGAGCCAGCGGTTTTACTATTTCTCGCAATGCAGGAAACGGCCTGCCTGAATCTGTAACAGACGGCTCCTTGAGCTTAATCCTCGGTTTTAATGGTTACGGTGAGGTTGATGCACAGGATTTTACTGTCAGTGGGCAAAATCCAACCTCTTGGATACTTACGCGGGATAATAATGGCAGGATCACCCAAAAGACAGAAACGGTTGACGGTGTTACCTCTGATTACGTCTACACATATGACTCCATGGGGCGGCTCCTGACGGTTAGCAAAGACAGCACCCTGATAGAAGAATATCAATATGACCCCAACGGAACCCGCAATTATGAAATGAATACCTTGAGGGGTATTACAGGAAGGAGCTTTACTTATTCTGATGAGGATCATCTTTTGACGGCAGGGACCGATATATATCAGTATGACCTGGATGGTTTCTTAACAAGTAAAACCAACGGATCAGATGTCACCACCTACGACTATTCATCTCGTGGGGAGCTTTTGAGTGCTGCATTGCCGGACGGCACGGTGGTTGAGTACGTCCATGATCCCCTTGGTAGAAGAATCGCCAAGAAGGTTGATGGCGTCATCGTCGAAAAATATCTCTGGCAGGGCATGACCCGGTTACTCGCCGTGTATGACGGTACGGATAATTTGTTGCAACGTTTTGAATATGCAGACGGCCGAATGCCCCTTGCCATGACCAGTGGCGGTTCCACCTATTATCTGACATACGATCAGGTGGATTCCTTAAGAATAGTTGCAGATGCCTCCGGAAATGTGGTAAAAAGAATTGATTACGATTCCTTTGGCAACATCATCGACGATACTAATCCTTCATTTGTAGTACCATTCGGATTTGCCGGAGGTTTGTACGACAAGGATACAGGACTTGTAAGATTCGGTTACAGAGACTATGACCCCGATACCGGCAGATGGACCACAAAAGATCCCATACTCTTCGCTGGAGGGGATACAGATCTCTATGGATATTGCCTAAATGATCCAATAAATACAATTGATCCCGTAGGGTTAAGAATTCCTGGTGCAGGCAAAGCAATTGGTTGGGGGATTAAACGCATATCCAAATGGGTTGGAGGGAAAATTGGTGAAAAAATAGGCAAGTGGGCTGATTTCTTCAACCCGGAGATAGGAAATCCTCCAGAACAGCAAGATATGGAAAAAGACACCGACAAAGATGGGATTAATGATCATTGGGATAACGATGATGATAATGATGGCATCCCTGATGATGAAGACAATCAAAATAACAATGTCAACGAGAGCCCTTGCGGATAGGAGAATCTTATGAAAAATGTTGTTATATTTATTGTCGTAGTTCTTTTTGTTTTGGTAATTATAGGATTATTATTGAAAGTTATTCTGAAAAGACCACTAAAAGAGATAATTGATGACTTCATCTCCATTTTAATCCCATGGTAGTTTATAATGCAGGAGATCTTATAATGACCGATAGGCCAAGAATTATATTTAGTTTTAACCTTATCTTATGTGCCTATTTATGTGTTGATTTTTTAGTGTCGTTGTTATTCAATCCAAAGATTGATGAGAAAGTACCATGGGACGAGTTCTATAATGCTTTTCCTGTGCTTTCTATTATAATCTCATTTATTTTAGGCATTACTCTTTTGCTATGGGGAGCAAAGCTTTTTGAAGCGTTCTGGAACAGACTTATTTCAGATATTTTTAAGCTAAGAGAAATAAATTTTCAAGAGGCGTTAGCATTAATTTTAGTTATTTCAATTATCGCCATATAAATGGGGTATCTCCTATAAATTGGGACGAATATTAGTTTATAAGTTTCTACTTAAAAAGACAAATAAAGGCGGTTGAGATTTTTGCCGCTTCCGACATTTTAATGGGTACCCCCTGTATGTTGTGCTTTACCATTGCGCGAGTAATGAACAAACCCGGAATCCTCCAGCCGGAGGCTGGAATCGGCCATCCCCTCGCCATCGGCCTACTTTCATGGCAGCCTGGCTTAAAAGCGGATGTCAAGGCTGAGGTGCGCAGCACCTCACCCGAAGGGCTTGGCCTTGATATCCGCTTTGGCCATCCTATTGTTTTTAAAGGCAATATGGCGTATTCGAAAACATGAAATGTCAAAAACCACAACATGTTGTATATACCCATTAAAAAGTCGGAAGAGCCAGATTTTTTATTTAACCGCCTTTTTCCTTTTTTTGGGGAGGCGGGCGGGGAACATAAAATCAGACAAAATCCTTATATGGGTGGCTGGGCGGGTATAAAAATCAGACCGGCTGCGCCCGCAGGCAGCGAAAGACCGCAGTCAGGCGAGCTGAAGCCCGAGGACGCAGACGCCACCGCATCCTACTTATTTGCAACAATGTCATTTAGCTGATTTTCAGTAACAGTTTAGTCCATATGAAGGAACTCTCTTGCTGGCAAGGCAGTGGCTAATAACGTATCTATGATGAGTCATTATAAAGGGCAGCCTGAGCAAACTCATGGGGGTCTGACCAAGGTAAGCTATTAAAAAGATAAAATATTTTATATTATTAGGTACGATTTTTGGGCTTAGGTTTATCTTTTTGCCATAAAAACTATCTGTTTAAGGAGAATCTTTTCAATTGCCGCGTGCAAGACGACATTACCTACCAGGTTATATTTGGCACATAACCCATCGTTGTCATAAAAAAGAGTTTCTTTTGAAATTTGCAAAGGATCGCCGACGGTGGATGTATTGGCTTTTCGAAGCAAAGAAAAGGTTTGGGTTAACTATCTTGGGATATATGATTACCTCAAACCACATCCATTTACTTGTTATTGATGACGGTCCAATTGATGTGATTTCCAAATCAATGCAACTGATTGCAGGGCGCACAGGCCAAGAGTACAATCAGCGCAAGAGTCGTAAAGGCGCATTTTGGGAAGACCGGTACCATGCAACGGCTATCGAGGGTGATGATCACCTATTCCGCTGCATGGTTTACATTGATATGAATATGGTACGCACCGGCACTGTTTCTCATCCTTTGGAATGGAAATTTTGCGGATACAATGAAATTCAAAATCCAAGAAAAAGATATGCCTTAATCAATTATAAGAAATTAACTGAATTATTGCATATCAGATCAATTGAGGATTTTAAAAATACCTACAACAGATGGATTGAAGAAGCTCTCAGAATTGATCGACATGTACGAGATAGCAAGTGGACGCAGAGTGTTGCTGTAGGCGGCAAAGAATTTGTAGAAATGACAAAAGACAGACTCGGCTATCGTGCAGAAGGGCGAAAGGTTGTCAAATCGGGTGAAGATTACCAACTTCGTTACCAACAGGTATCTTATATAGCCAATTCTGGTCATAAAAAGGTAACTCTAAGCGATGATAACACCTATCTATGGAACGTTTCTACTTTAAATTAAGATAGATAGCCTGGTCAGACCCCAATGTAATTAAATTAAGATAGATAGCCTGGTCAGACCCCAATGTCTAAGATAGATAGCCTGGTCAGACCCCAATGTCTACTTTTCGTAAAAAGTCAAAAAACATCATTTTTTGTCATTCCGGCGAAAGCCGGAATCCAGTGTTTTCAGAAACTATTGACTGACCTGGACCCCGGCTTTCGCCGGGGTGACGACTTTTTATGAGACCGTCGAGTTTAATCATGATATATTTTATTTGTCGTCAAAAAAGATGCTCAGATTCGTTTGCTGACAGCCTATATGCGCCTGTTACGCTATGTTGCAAAACTCGCCTGGGCTTATATCAAATATCCAGAGATCAAAGTAGATGGTTGCAATGAACTCAAAGAATTGATATTGGAAATAAGGGTTTAGTTAAGGCAATAAAGTGAAAACCTGGCATTCGGTATTTTAAACCTGATTATTGCAAAAAGTGACATCATGGCAAAAACAGCCCGCACAGTTCCCATTTCACAAATAATCCTGGATGAGGAAATATATCCGAGAAGCGGTGTTTATCCAAAACGCGTCTCCATGTTTGCCGAAAACCTGCGCGATGGTTTTGAGATCGATTCCATCGATGTACAGATTCATCCGGAATATGGCGATAAATACCGCATTCTTGATGGCGCCCACCGCTGGCATGCATACAAGGAGATCGGCGCAACCGAAATACCGGTTCACATTATAACGCTGGATGGTTTAAATCCCCTGCTCTATGCCGCTAAAAAAGCGATAGGCCCTCTCCAGTTAACTGAAGAAGAAGCGAGAACGACGGCCCGACGGGCATATGAAAACAATTCCCGGTTGACATCTTTTGAGATCGGGCAGGCAATCGGTCGTTCAAGACAGACAGTTGACGCTTATATAGCCGATTTAAGAGCGGCAACCAATATGGAAATCGATATTAAAATCTTTCGTATGCACCGGCTGGGCTTTCCCCAGGATAGAATCGCAAAACGTATGGGAGTAAACCAAAAGACAATTCACAACCATTTAGGAGAAATGCCAGAATTGGCATTTCTCCTAAATACCGATTTATCGAAAGGATTTACTGTTCCACAGGTAGCTGAAAAGCATGGTTGGGCAGAGCCTCTTGTGTGGTCCATTACGTTGGAGGGCAAAAGCGATCTTGTTAGATTTAAGGCACTTAACTGGGGACTGCGGACATGGGATCTGTGGAACTGGAATGATTGTGACAAACGTTTCGGAGATGATTGGCCCGGTCGCATCCCGGCCCAAATGATCGGACACATCCTGTATTATTTTTCAGATCAGAACGATCTGGTGTTTGATCCCATGGCGGGTGGCGGAGTGGTGGCGGACACCTGCCTCGCGTTTAACCGGAAATGTTGGAGCTTTGACATGGATAATCGGCCGGATACGCGACCGGAAATTGAACCCTGTTTCTGGGATATCACCAATTTAAAATGGCCGATAAAAGGTAAAACCAAACCGGACCTGATTATTTTTGATCCGCCTTATTTTAAAAAACAATCAAACAATTACGATTTCGATAGCATATCCGGGCTATCGAAAGAGAAATATTTAGAATTTCTAAAAAGCTTTTTTGCGCTGGCACACTCAAACGCCAAAAAGAGCACACAGATGGCATTTATCAATGCCGACTGGCGCGATTTCCAAAACACCCCTGCCAAAAATGAGACCCGGGTGAATTCGATTTTAATCAAGTCAGATGCTCAGGAGGTTCTGTGGAGGTTCAGAATTGTCGGTTCAACGCCACAACCCCGGAACCTTTGAACCTTTGAACGATACGCGCAAAACCCAAGTATAAACCTTTTCATCAATCATCAATAACTTCATCTACATTTTCCGCAGTAATGCCAAATTGCCGCAGGCCTTTTCCGGGCCTTCAGCCGGTGGGACTGTCCATATCGCTTGATGCGTGAAAAATCCAAGCCTTTCCACTGATGGCAAATACATTGGCGTTCGGGCTCCATTGCCAGAAAGTGCGAATGATTCTCGCCACGCTCTCTTTATCCCGGCAGCGTGCCTTCCTACTATTTCAAAAAGGTTCAGGATGCATCACTTTGCCAACGCTGGTAATACCGTTCAGTGCTTCAATTAAAAGCAAAATCTCTTGGGCCATCATCAGATCGGTGCATTTTTCAAAACGACCGGCCTCCCAGTCATGGAAAAGCTTCCAACAGTGTTGGGAATGGCCAGGGTTCGAAGCCTTATGAAATCAGGATTGATACAGGTTTAAGGCATCGGCGGCTTCCGCGTGCATTGATCTTGAATACTCTCTTCCCCAGTCCCGCATTATATATTCGGAAAGTTCCATTCCTTACACATTTTTCCATGAACCTTGCGTAATTATTCAATATGGTGTATTTTCCATAAAGGAAAGCATGATAAATATATTTATGGCTCCGGAATACGAATAAATTCTTCATGGATCATAGGGAGCATAGGGTCGCCCATGATCTGTCGGGTAAGAAACCGGATCTTAATCACCGGTAAGCAGGACCGTGCAAAAGGTGGGCGGTTGGTTTAAAAGCATCGATTGTCGCTCTACAACAATCGAAACGCATAATTGCATAGATGGTTGCAATGAACTCGAAGTATTGATATCAAAAAGATGAAGTTAATTTACTAAAATTACCATAGGGTCCGTTTGTTCATAGTTTCCGGCGGTTTCACGCATCTCGGCCTCGTCGAATCCGGCCGTATGAGTCGGACATATCCCGTATCATTTGAATAGATGTGCGAATGGCATCAATATCCCTTTTTAACATGATCAACCGAACGAATGGAAACCGTGATCCTTTTATAAACGGACAAAACGTACAGCGGTTCCAGAATGGATTAAAGTTGCGAGTGACATTCTGATCAGCAGGTGCTGTTAGCTCACTGGGCGGCCGTATAGGCCCCGGTTCAAATCCCTCTGGTATGTTTCATCTGTTTTAAGTGATTCCGACTCATATTTTTTCATTCCATCCGACGGTCTCGTAAAAGTCCAACTTGCGTTGTGCTGCATTTCGCAATCATTCAACGTACGAAAAGTACGCCTCATGATTACAAAATTTGGTGACGCCTTTTATCCCGCCTATATGTTTGGCGGGGGAGTTTGAACTTTACGAAACGTCTAAATCGGACTTTTACGAGTTCATCATCCTTAAGCATTTACGAGTTGCTATCAATCATTTTAGTTTTACCATTCAATCATTTAATGATATACATAAAAGCCAGGAAATCAAGACATATACTGATACTTGATGGTGCTAATTGTCTGATCCATAAATGGTCTTTTGCCCGTAACCCGCCAAAGGCGTAAGTAAGTCTCGCTATGCTCAAAAATAATCCTCGAATATCAACTATATGCCTGGTGGCTATTTTTCGCATGCCTTGATCTTGAACAAAAACTCTCTCATTTATGGATGGACACTACCTAATATTGGGATTAAAAAATTGGCCCCAAAAACCTTTGATCCGAACACTGAAGTTATACGTTTTTAACACATTATTCCAGTATTCCAGCATCTCCCATCATTCCATGGAAGTGGCATAAAACCGGGCGCTATTAAAAAATCTTTAATTTCATCCAATTGTTTAAATTCCTCGAGACGTTAATTAACATTACCCTTTGACAAGAGGCGCCTATTTGGAAAGCAAAATTGATTAATTCATCTTTAAATCTGAGCGTTTAAACTCCTGAAGAAATTATGGATTACCATCATATTCATGCTGATTTTATATGTTTTTCGTTGCAGCAGCCGTATAAGTGTGGATATCCTTAGGTACGCTGGATAAACCCGGGTAGGCGCCGAACCTGTAAAAGAAAGGTTATCATTGTTGAATCCGGCCAGAAATTCAAGTCTCTTTCCGAGATACTGCATAAAAGGTGCATCCGTCATCCTTAAGCAATTCAGGTTGTTTTCCCCGCATTAAAGGCCATGATAAAAACATAAAAGCCGGGGAATATGTCCTCTACCTGGCGACACCGAAAAGAATACTTTCCTTAAAATCTTTGTCATCGGGAAGGTCCGTCTCCACAGAATCACATACCGGAAGGATATAACCTAGGCAGGTAGCACAGGTTGTATCCCGGGCAGGATTCGAACCCAAGCAGATTTTTAAAGGCCGCAACAAACGCCGATCTGTGGTGCATTCCACGAATTGACGCCCAACCTTTGAGATACCTTTTTTCCTGATACCTATTATTTTAATAAAAGACGCTACACCCGAAAAGATCATATCTTCAATGGTGAAACGTTTCCTGGTCCGTGTTCCGCTTCGGTACTGAAAATCCAGCTAAAACTCCATGGATTTCTCTATAATCCACCAAGTGGTAACACTTGCATCGATTATCGAAAAGGAGCTGCGTCGAACTCGCCCCATTATCTCTTCGGTTTTTCACACCGCCAAAGGAAAATACGTCTGCAAAGTGATCCCACGGTTATTTACGCATAAAAACTCTTTAACGGCAACATTACCCGAAGAGATTCGCCAAAACACCTTTTGGCAACACTTATAAAATCAAAGGTCTCCTCCGGGTCCCATTGCAAACGCCGGAAACTAAGGCCATAGAAGCCGCCCTTACCCGGCAGCATCCGGCTCCTTTATTTTGTTTCAAAAAAAGACAACACGCACCAGTTTTCAAACAAACATAAAGATCACAACAGGGCCGCGCGAAAATATCAATCAGCCACTGAAAAGAAAAGTTAGTTCGCCAGCGCCTACTCATTGAATGCTGGAATACTGAATGTTAGTCCTGGGCCTCGGCTTCGAAAAGTCTAAGGCTTTATAGAGAAAATGGAAAAACTGGTTTATTGTAAAATTCTTCTTGAAGGGAATTCAAATAGCGGAATGTCATCTCTTTAACTCATCAATCTGATAGATTCCAATATTGCATGTCCGAGTTAAAAGTAAAGAAATCCCGGCCCAAAGGACCAGAAAGTTTTAGTTTGCCCCTTCGAAAGGGCCAGTTTTAGTTTAAAAGCAGTACAAGTTAAAAGTGTCTAAAGTGATCTAAAGTGCCTAAAGTTATGGTGTCGCTTCGCTCCGCTGGATTTTTATATAATTGACAGAACTCCTAACTTTAGCTCACTTCAAACTTTAGTTCACTTCCTAAACTCTTGCAGCAATTCTTCAGGCAGAGCCATAGAACTCTGACTCCCCGCAATGTGGACAGGCATGGTCTATCGAAGATCCTGCATCAAAAGGACTAAGTTTTTCAGCAAAAATAAAAGCCCATAAAACACTATTATTTTCAATAAATTTTCAAAGATTTCGAATTAAAAATCTATGACTGCATCCTCAAGAAACCCCTAAAAAGACACTCATTGATAGTCAGGCAATCCGCCAAAAAGGTGTTTGAAATCTGTATCTGAGTCTAACAAAAGCTGACTTTACGGTGAACTGGAAAAAAAGACTCTCCCAAAAATTTGCGGTCCATAAAAGTATTAAAACGGCCATCAGTGAACTGGTGGCAGACCAACTGGCCTATACTTATAATTTCGGCTGTTCCTTCCTGAAAATAACCGTTTAATAAACCCACCCGCATCTCAAAACGGGTCGTTCTTAAACTGCCTGGCATGCGTTACAACGCCCAAATCTGATGAGGTGGCCTGTATTGATATATCCTCAAGGTGCCCTTCATTCCTTTCGAGAACACCCCACCACCCGGCTGGCTGTCAAATAGAATCGGCATTATCCGGAAAGATTGTTTGTTAAAAACAACCATAGCCGAGCTCTGGACATTGGAACCGTCCGGAATTCTGGCAATAGCGGCGCTGGGCTTGAAAATACGCTGACGTCATTGGCAATTGACATCGATCCCCGCTCAAGATCGGAGGCCAAAACATTCGTTTGAACCACATGAAAGATCGAATCCGGATCCTCGAATGTAATATTCGAAAAATATCAATAAATGAAAAATTTTCCCTGATAACCGCCGGGCAACTCGGTATCCAACCCCTTAAACGGCGAAGTTTTGTTCTCTCGATTTCCAAAATAATTTCGAAATTCAACCTGGTATAGTTGTGGTTTCGGGAATCAAAACAGATGAGGTAAATTTTACATTCTTGAAAGTTACACCCGGAAAGGCTTTAGATGTACCCTTAAAGCAGTTGAGAAAGAGTGGGGAAGGGGATTATGGAGGCCTGTTTCGAAAATCCTCGTTCAGAGCTCGCTACTGATTATCTCTTCAGGGCTCGGCCTAACCGGTCATTTAACGGTATTCCTCTGTCAAAACATCGCCTCTCCTTGAACTTCTGGAAAAATTGATTCTCACTTCGGAACGGGATACCGTTAATTAGCGCGAAATCAAAAAAATGAGCTTGTTTCTGGTCGAGATTTAAAATCAGTAGAAATATGGTAAAATCATAAGGCCGTTAAATCTTTGAACTTTGAACTTCCTTGAAACTTGAACCCTTACAATAAAATACTCGGCTATGAACAAGTCGGATAGGCTGCAGCATTTTCAGATAAACAACCGCAGCATAGCGGTTCATGGTGGATTTGATTTCGAACCGAACTCAACCCGGACCCAAATCTTTGCCAAAACGTTGTACGTGGGTGAAACGCCTTTTTGCAGAACCTGGCAATCCAGACCAGGATCAAACATCTGTGCTCATCCGTTCAGAATATGCTCGTTCCTTGCGCCGCCGCCGTTTTTATCTTATTGACCAGAAGCGCGGAAGAGTCGCCAGACTCAAAGAACTCTTTTCAATTCAGCGCTCCCGGCAATCCCCAAAATGAAAGGTTCTTAGCGATGATTCATTTTGCTCCGGGTCATTTACGCAGAACTCACAGAGACGAGTCAACATGAACCTTGCGCCCGTATTGATGTTGTTCCTCAAGACATAGATACAGTGTCCGCGGCAACCTTGACGGGCAACGATCCCCTGTGGTATCTGAATCCGGGAACCGCTACTTCCATCATTCAGTAAAATAATATCATGGCGGTGAAGCAAAACATTTTCCGGGATCGGCCGCATCAAGTGTGGATCCACATGATGAAATCTCCGACCTGATATTGATGCTGATTTCATGCAATCCATTTGATCTGCTTCCCTTTAAAGCCGCCATAGACAAAACGCCGGAATCATAGTGCTTTCATATTATTCGTTATCCAAACATGCCCAGTGGCCCGCAACTTCCGTCCACCATTGCCGGTGGATCTTCTTTCGCAAACAAATGGGCATGGCGGCGTCATCATGACAGACGATCTGACATGGGCGCCATTAAAAAACATTATGATAATGTCCGTTCTCCGGCAAATCCTTCAGCAGATTACTTTACGACGCCCTGATCTGTCACAGCCCGGATATTGAGAGAAGTGCTTTTGACGAAATTTTGAAATCCCTAACGATTCCAACCGGGATTAAAGAAAAAAGGGTCCCAAGCTTTAAAAAAGGATCATGAAGTTGAAAAACAAAATATTTAAAATTTTAACCGGAAAACTTGCTTCGGAAAAACTTGCAAAGCCTGGACAGGATTGGGAGTACTTGCCAAGTGGGCTACTGCTCATCCGACAAGAATATCGCCTCTCAAATTGGCGGCTGGATCAGAAGGTCTACCGGGGCACCGGATTCACCGACCTTCACGAAAATCCTGAAACTTCTTTCAATCTGGAGGAGGCCGAGGTGGCCACAGATTTTGGCGTCTGGCCGTTTTAAAAACATCCCAAGGAGAGGGCGAGAAAATTGATGGAGTTCGGGCGCGAAAAAAGCGAAATCTTCCGGTGGTAATGACCAAAGATTAAGTTAAAAAAATAATCATGGCCATGTCAGGTGTAAATCAATTGATGGCAAAATTGATTTATGTTTATTTCTGAATTCACCTTTTATGCCGTGATGATATGCCAATGGCCGAATCCATCTCAGCCTTTCGAGGAATACATGTATGAGAATGACAATTTCTTCTGCAGCGTCTCCGCAGGAAAACCCAGATCTTCGCGCCCTGGTTCGCGAAGAGCATCGTCCAGGGCGACCACACGGAAATTTTTGATTGTGTTCCGCGAGCAAAATCAGACATCAGCGTCAACCATAGCCGTCGGACTCTGCCAGTGCCACCATTCGGCCATGCATCTGGGAACCGCTTTGCGATTTTCAGACCTTCAAGAGATATGCCCGGACGCTCAACCATGTATGATTTGATGATCCGGGCTGGAATCTCGCCCGGCAGATCACATCTGGAAGGCATGCAAGGCTGGAACAGTGTAAGGAGGCCGGTCTTGCACAGATTTCCGTGACAATGCAGCGCAAGGTGACATTCATCTGCAATTGCTGCGGATGCTGCCGCCACTCCTGATGGCGAATCACAACAATGATTTATACGCATGTTCTAAGGGAGCAGGGCATTCAAACAACCAAGAGTCCTTTAGATTTTTAGTTTTTTTCTGCGCATTTTGGAATGGTGCATAACCATTCCGATTTTACATTCACGCCGACGCCTTCTTTACGTAAGGAGATCACCTATCTCCCCGGAATGCTTCTTTGCACCGATGACCATCATATTCAAGAATGTCGACTTGAGTGGCTCGATCGCCTTGGCGGCCTTGACAGGCGAGGATTTTTCCAAGACGCCGACAACCCGTGCCATGGCCCGGTGGCTCAGTTTTTCAGGATCGTCGAAGAGAAGGTTTGCGAGTTTGCCTCTCTCAATGGCCATGGAGATCATCTGATCAAAGGCAGTTTCGGGGGTGAACACTCGCTTGGATCGGGGCTTCATTGTCACGCCTCCAAACTTGCAGGCAGAATAACAGACGCCGCATCCGAGGCATAACCTCTCTTCGCACACTGCCCACCTCCGTTTCTTTTCCCCATCCGTCTGTTCGAGTATGGTAATGGCTTGCACCGGGCATATCTCGGCACACTTGCCGCATCCCTTGCACTTGGATAGATCGACCTGCATGATCCAATTCGAAGTAACGATAGCGTTCGGGAGGTCAAAAGTCTTGATTCCTCGCATCAGATGGCAGCAGCATCCGCAGCAATTGCAGATGAATGTCACCTTGCGCTGCACATTGTCACCCGTCTGTGCAAGACCGGCCTCCTTACACTGTTCCAATATACGCATGCCTTCCGAAGATGTGATCTGCCGGGCAATTCCGGCCCGGATCATCGACTCTGCGCCATGGTTGAGCGTCAGGCATGTCTCTTGAGGTCTGTCGCAAGCGGTTCCCAGATGCATGGCCGAATGGTGGCACTGGCAGAGTCCGACGGCTATGGTTGACGCTGATGTCACAATTTTGCTCGCCCGTTCCCAGTCAAGAATTTCCGTGTGGTCGCCCTGGACGATCGCCTCTTCGCGAACCAGGGCGCGAAAGATCTGGGTTTTCCCTGCGGAGACGCTGCGAAAGAAATTGTCATTCTCATACATGTATTCCTCGAAAAGGCGAGATAGTTCGGCCATTGGCATATCATCACGAGCACGCATAAAGGTGAATTCAAATAAGCCGATTACCACCGGGGGAAGTCCGAAGTAGCGTTGTCCGTTGTGTTCAACGTCAAGCACGACTCCTCTTTTGGCCATTTCCGTCATCTGGTCGTTCAACTCATTTTCGGGAATCTCCAGCTTGTGGGAAAGGGCATTCAAGGATGTCATGCGGCCGGGCATACGTCTGGCCACCTCGGCCTCCTCCGGAGTGAAAAGAAGTTTCAGGATTTTCGTGAAGGTCGGTGAATCCGGTGCCCCGGTGACCTTCTGATCCAGCCGCCGTTGAAGAAGGCGATATTCTTTGTCCGGATTGACAATGTGACCCATATGCGTCTCCAATCCCATCCAAGGCTTTGCAAGTTTTTCCGGCAAGTTTTTCCGGTTAAAATTTTAAATATTTTGTTTTCAGCTTCATGATCCTTTTTAAAGCTTGGGACCCTTTTTCTTTAATCCGGTTGGAATCCGATAGGGATTTCAAAATTTCGTCAAAAGCATTCTCAATATCCGGGCCCTTGTGACAGATCAGGGCGATGTCAATGTCTGCTGAAAGGATTTGCCGGAGAACGGTTTTGATATCATAATGTTTTTTAATGGCGCCCATGTCCAGATCGTCTGTCATGATGACGCCGCCATACCCCATTTGTTTGCGAAGAAGATCACCGGCAATGGTCTTGGACAGGGTTGCGGGCCACTGGGCATCCATGTTTGGATAACGAATATGAGAAAGCATGATTCCGGCCACGTTTTTGTCTATGGCGGCTTTAAAGGGAAGCAGATCCGTGGATTGCATGGCGTCAGCATCAATATCCAGGTCGGAGATTTCATCATGTGGATCCACTATGATGCGGCCGATCCCCGGAAAATGTTTTGCCACCGCCATGATATTATTTACCTGAAGATGATCGATAACCACGGTTCCCAGTTCAGATACCCACAGGGGATCGTTGCCGAATACACGGGTTGCCTGGACACTGTCTATGTCTTGGGGAGCAACATCCAATACGGGCGCAAGGTTCATGTTGACTCCGATCTCTGTGAGTTCTGCGGCCGTGACCCGGGCAAAATGAATCGCATCTTCAGGGCCTTTCATTTGGGGATTGCCCGGGAACTGGGTGAAGGGTTCTTTGAGTCTGGCGACTCTTCCGCCTTCCTGGTCAATAGAGATAAAGAGCGGCGGCCGGCCGCAGGAACGGGCATATTCCTGAACGGATGAGCACAGATGTTTGATCTGGTCTGGATTTATAAGGTTCCTTGCAAAAAGGACGATTCCGCCCACATGCAACGTTTTAATAAGGAATTTGAGGTCCGGGTTGAGTTCGGTTCCGTCAAATCCCACCATGAGCCGCTGGCCTGCGGATTGTTCATCTGAAAATGCTGCAATATCCATTTTTGTTCCTTGGTATTTTGTGTAAGGGTTCAAAGTTCAGAGGTTCAGGGTTCAAGGTTAACGGCCTTATGATTTTTTCATATTTCTGATTTTAATCTCAGAGCAAGCTCGCTCCGTTTTTTTTTGATTTCGTAATTAACGAGTGTCCATTCAGAAATGAGATAATTTTTTCAAGTTCAAGGAAGGCGATAATTTTAACCAGAGGAATACATTAAGTATTTCGAGGATTAAAATTTGAGCCTGACGTAGAAATTGGGGAAATTAGCCATTTCTGAACGGACACTACCGAACGAATACCATCCCCGCCCACTCTTTCTCAACTGCTTTCCAGGTACATCTAAAGCCTTTCCGGGTGTAACTTTCCAGAATGTCCGTTACCTCATCTGTTTTGATTCCCGAAACCACAACTATACCGGGTTGTTCCGTTATTTTTGAAATCAGAGAACAAAGCCGTTTAAGGGTTGGATACCGGAGGTTGGCGGTTATCAGGGAAAATTTTTCATTGATATTTTCGATGTCACGGTCAAGGATCCGGATTCGATCTTCCATGTGGTTCAAACGAATATTTTTTTTGGCCTCCGATCTTGAGCAGGGATCGATGTCAATTGCCAATGACGTCTTTATTCCCAGCCCAACCGCCGCTATTGCCAGAATTCCGGACCCGGTTCCAATGTCCAGAGCTCGGCTATGGTTTGTTTTAACCAAACAATCTTTTCCGGATAATGCCGATTCTATTCCCCTGACAGCCAGCCGGGTGGTGGGGTGTTCTCCCGAGCCGAAGGAGGCACCTTGAGATATATCAATGACCACCTCATCAGATTTGGGCGTGTAACGCATGCCGGGCGGTTTAAGAACGACCCGTTTTGAGATGCGGGTGGGTTTATTAAACGATTTTTCCAGGAAGGAACAGCCGAAATTATAAGTATAGGCCAGTTGGCGGTCTGCCACCAGTTCACTGATGGCCGTTTTTAATACTTTTTTATGGACCGCAAATTTTTGGGAGAGTCTTTTTTCCAGTTCACCGTAAGTCAGCTTTTTGTTAGACTCAGATACCGTTTCAAACACCTTTTGGCGGATTGCCTGACTATCCGTGAGTGTCTTTTTGGGGGTTTCTTGAGATGCAGTCATAGATTTTTAATTCCGAAATCTTTAAAATTTATTGAAAATAATAGTGTTTTATGGGCTTTTATTTTGCCCTGAAAAACTTGGTCCTTCCCCGCGATGCGGGATCTTCGATGGGCCATGCCTGTCCCGCATTGCGGGGGTCAGAGTTCTATGGCTCTGCCTGAAGAATTGCTGCAAGAGTTTGAAGTGAACTAAAGTTTGAAGTGAGCTAAAGTTAAGGAATTCTGTCAATTATATAAAATCAGCGGAGCGAAGCGACACCATAACTTTAGGCACTTTAGATCACTTTAGACACTTTTAACTTGTACTGCTTTAACTAAAACAGCCCCTTTCAGGGGCAAACCAAAGCCTGGTCCTTTGGGCCAGGATTCTTTACTTTTAACTCGGACATGCAATATTGGAATATCGGAATGATGAGTTAAAGAAGATGACATTCCGCTATTTAATTCCCTTCAAGAAGAATTTTACAATAAACCAATTTTCCATTTTCTCTATAAGCCTTAGACTTTCCAAGCCGAAGGCCCAGAACCCAACATTCCAGTATTCCAGCATTCCAATAGTGAGCGTAGCGAACTAACTTTCTTTTCAGTGGCCCAGTTGATATTTTCGCACGGCCCTGTTGTGATCTTTTATGTTTGTTGAAAACTGGTGCGTGTTGTCTTTTTTTGAAACAAAATAAAGGAGCCGGGTCTTTGCCGGGTAAAGGGCGGCTTCTATGGCCTTGGTTCCGGCGTTTGCAATGGGACCCGGAGGGAGACCTTTGATTTTATAAGTGTTGTAAGGTGTTTTTTTGGCAAGATCTCTTCGGGTAATGTTGCCGTTAAAGTTTTTTATGCCGTAAATAACCGTGGGATCACTTTGCAGACGTATTTTCCGCTTTAAACGATTGTGAAAAACCGAAGAGATAATGGGCAGTTCCACGGCCACACCGGCCTCCTTTTCGATAATCGATGCAAGTGTTACCACTTGGTGGATTGTAAATCCATGGGTTTTGGCTGGATTTTTCCATTCCGGCTTGAACACGGACCAGAAACGTTTCACCATTGAAGATATGATCTTTTCGGGTGTAGCGTCTTTGGTAAAATAATAGGTATCAGGAAAAAGGTATCCCTCAAAGGTTTGGGCGTCAATTCCTTTGGAATGCACCAGATCGGCGTTTGTTGCGGCCTTTAAAAAATCTGCTTGGGTTCCGAATCCTGCCCGGGATACAACCTGTGCTACCTGCCTCAGGTTATATCCTTCCGGTATGGTGATTCTGTGGAGACGGACCTTCCCGATGACAAAGATTTCAAGTATTCTTTTCGGTGTCATGGTAGAGGAAAGGACATATTCCCCGGCTTTTATGTTTTTATCATGGCCTTTAATGCGGGAAAACAACCTGAATTTAGCAGGATGACGGATCACCCCTTTTTTATGCAGTATCTCGGAAAGAGACTTGAATTTCTGGCCGGATTCAACAATGATAACCTGTTTTACAGGTTCGGCACTTGCGGGTTTATCAGCGTACCTAAGGATATCCACATATACGGCTGCTGCAACGAAAAACATAAAAATCAGCATGAATATGATGGTAATCATAATTTCTTCAAGGTTTAAACGCTCCGTTTAAGATAATTAATCAATTTTACTCCTACCAGGCGCCTCTTTGTCAAAGGAGTAATGTTAATTAACGTCTCGGAATTCAACAATTGGATGAAATTAAAGATTTTTTAATAGCGCCCGGTTTATGCCACTTCCATGGAATGATGGAATGCTGGAATACCGGAATAATGTGCTGTCGCATAACTTCAGTGTTCGATCAGTTTTGGGGCCAATTTTCAATCCTAATATTAGTAGTGTCCATCCATAAATGAGGATTTTTGTTCAAGATCGGTGGCATGCGAAAAATAACCGCAGGCATATATAGTTGATATTCCGAGGATTATTTTTGAGCATAACGCAGAGATTCTTATTCGCCTTTGGCGGGCTTGGGCAAAAAGACCATTTATGGATGGACACAGGTAAATTCTGCATCAAGTATCCAGTATATGTCTTGATTTCCTGGTTTTTATGTATATCATTAAATGATTGAATGGTAAAACTAAAATGATTGATAGCAACTCGTAAATGCTAAGGATGATGAACTCGTAAAGTCCGATTTAGACGTTTTCGTAAACTCCCCGCCAAACATAGGCGGGATAAAAAGGCGTCGCAAATTTTGTAATCATGAGGCGTAATTTCGTACGTTGAATGATTGCGAAATGCAGCACAACGCAGAAGTTGGACTTCTTTACGAGACCACCGTCGGATGGAATGAAAAATATGAGCCGGAATCGCAAAACAGATGAAACATACTGTGGATTTGAACAGGGCCTATATTGCCGCCCAGTGAGGCTAACAGCCTGCTGATCCGTGTCACTCGCAACTGTCCATGGAACCGCTGTACGTTTTGTCCCGTTTATAAAGGATCACGGTTTTCCATTCGTTCGGTTGATCATGTTAAAAAGGATATTGATGCCATTCACACATCTATTCAAATGATACGGGATATGTCCGACTCATACGGCCGGATTCGACGAGCCGAGATGCGTGAAGCCGCCGGAAACTATGAACAAACGGACCCTATGGCCTTCAACGCCGCCTTGAACTGGTTTGCCGGCGGAATGAATTCGATTTTTATCCAGGATGCAAACAGTCTGATTATAAAGCCGCACGATTTTATAGAGATTCTGATACATCTTAAAAACCGCTTTCCCCGGGTTGAGCGGATAACATCCTATGCACGGTCCCATACCATTGCCCGGATCAAGGATAGTGATCTCGAAAAAATAAAGGATGCGGGTTTAAACAGAATTCATATCGGCCTTGAATCCGGTTCGGACACGGTCCTCAAAATGGCTAAAAAAGGGGTGACCAAAGCAACCCATGTTAAGGCGGGTCTCAAGGTAAAAAAGGCCGGAATGGAACTTTCCGAATATATAATGCCGGGACTGGGGGGAAGAGAGTATTCAAAGATCCATGCACTTGAAACCGCCGATGCCTTAAACCGTATCAATCCTGATTTCATAAGGCTTCGAACCCTGGCCATTCCCAACACTGTTGAGCTTTTCCATGACTGGGAGGCCGGTCGTTTTGAAAAATGCACCGATCTGATGATGGCCCAAGAGATTTTGCTTTTAATTGAAGCACTGAACGGTATTACCAGCGTTGTAAAAAGTGATCACATCCTGAACCTTTTTGAAACCGTGGAAGGCACGCTGCCCCGGGATAAAGAGAGCATGCTTGAAATCATTCGCACTTTTCTGGCAATGGAGCCCGAACGCCAATGTGTGTATCAGGTGGGAAGAAGGCTTGGATTTTTTTCACGCATCAGCGATATGGACAGTCCCCACCGGCTGAGAAAGGCGGAAAAGGCCTGCCGGCAATTTGGCATTACTGCGGAAAATGTAGATGAAGTTATTGATGAATTGATGAAAAGGTTTATATAGGTTTTTTTGTATCCGTTCAAAGGTTCAAAGGTTCAGGGTTAATGGCGTTGAACCGACAATTTCTGAACCTCTGAACCTCTGAACCCTGAACCTTGAACGTTTATGTTTTTTTAAAGAAAAGGAGTATATATGACAGAGGATAATGGAATAATTACGTATTCGGATGATGGAAAACTCAATGTCCCTGATTCTCCGGTGATTCCCTTTATCGAAGGTGACGGCATCGGGCCGGACATCTGGCGGGCTGCCCGGCGGGTACTGGATGCGGCGGTGTCGAGTTCTTACGGCAGTGACCGAAAGATTCAGTGGCAGGAAGTTCTGGCCGGTGAAAAAGCCTTTAACCAGACAAAAACCTGGCTTCCGGAAGAAACCCTGGAAAAGATCCGGATTCATCGCGTTGCCATAAAAGGGCCTTTGACCACTCCGGTGGGGGAAGGAATCCGGAGTATCAACGTGAGCTTGCGACAGGAGCTGGACCTTTATGCATGTGTTCGGCCGACAAAATATATTACAGGGATTCCAAGCCCCGTGCTCAAACCTGAGGATGTTGACATGGTCATTTTCAGAGAAAATACCGAAGATGTTTACATGGGCCTTGAATGGAAAGCGGATTCTGTAATGGCGAAAAAAATCATCGATCTGGTAAAAATCGAGGATGGAAGGGAAATTCGGGCCGGATCCGGTATCGGGTTGAAACCCATGAGCCGTTTCGGAACCCGACGTCTGGTTCGAATGGCCATCGAGTATGCCCTTGAGCATAAAAAGGAAAGCGTCACCATTGTTCATAAAGGAAATATCATGAAGTTTACCGAAGGCGCTTTTCGAACCTGGGGATACCAAGTTGCGCGGGAAGAATTCGGTGAACGGGTCATTACCGAAGAAGATCTGTGGGAAAAACATAACGGAGAAATCCCTGGAGACAAGATCGTGATCAAGGATCGGATCGCAGATGCCATGTTCCAGCAGATACTTTTGCGTCCCGCAGAGTATGATGTGCTGGCCATGCCCAATCTCAACGGCGACTATATGTCCGATGCCCTGTCTGCCATGGTGGGAGGACTGGGTTTGGCGCCGGGAGCAAATATCGGTGACGGGTATGCTCTTTTTGAAGCCACCCATGGTACGGCTCCGAAATATGCGGGACAGGATAAAGTGAATCCCGGATCTTTGATCCTTTCCGGGGCCATGATGCTCGACTATCTTGACTGGAAAGAGGCTGCAGACCGGGTAAGAGAAGGATTGGTAAAAATCGTGGAACAAAAGCGGGTCACTTATGATCTGGCGCGGCAGATGGAGGGTGCAGTTGAAGTCAAATGCTCGGAATTCGCAGAGGAAATTATCCGTAATCTTTAAATACGGTACCGAAAAAATTCCCTTTGCCCTTCCGGATCAGGCGGAAATTTTGTGGGTCAATGAGCCGGAAACAAGAATAACCGCATCTGAATTCGCTTCGAGGATTCACGGTGCGCTGGAACGGTTGGATCCGGATTTTACAACGGTTGCCGTGGTACTTTCGGATAAAACCCGGTTGTGCGGGTATCCTAAATTCTTGCCGGTGCTTCTCGATACGCTGAAAGACTTCGGGGCATTATGGGATGGCATTACCGTGTTTATCGCCTACGGCACTCACCGTCGCCAGACAGAAAAAGAGTGTTTCGCAGCCTACGGCGATTCCTATAAGAAACTTCGGTTTATCCATCACGATTGTCTGGATAATAATTGTTTTGTAAATTTGGGAAAGACCTCCCGCGCCACCCCGGTGCTTATTCGGCGCGACATTCTTGAAGCCGATTTTCTTATTACTTTCGGCGCCATTTCACACCATTATTTTGCGGGATACGGCGGCGGGCGAAAGTTGATTTTCCCGGGGTTGGGTCAGAGAGAAGCCATTTATCAAAACCACGGGCTGTTTTTGGATCAAGAACGTCATATGCTTTCTCCTTTGTGTCAATCCGGAGTATTGGACAAAAATCCCCTGGCAGAGGATTTAGCGGAATATGAAACATTTCTTCCTGCCGATTTGGCCATTCATGGAATTCTTGATAGTATGGGGAATGTTTGCGATTTATTGCCGGGCGTTGGAACCGATCATTTTCGGAGGGCCTGTGCCCGGCATGGAAAAAATTGTGAGATGGTTGGTGCCCGGGAATATGATCTGGTCATCGCATCCTGCGGCGGATATCCAAAGGATATCAACTTTATTCAAAGCCATAAGACCATAGACAATGCCGCCAAATTTGTACGTGACGGCGGCAGGTTGATTGTTCTGGCAGAATGTTGTGACGGCGTGGGGTCAAAAACTTTTTTGCCCTGGTTTGACATGGGCGATTGGGGGAGGGCGTTCCATAAGCTGTCGGAAAATTATGAAGGAAACGGCGGCACCGCACTTTCCATGATGTCAAAATTACAGCGAATCAAAATTTTTCTGGTAACAAAATTGAGTGATTCTGTCTGTGAAACCATGGGTGTTGAGAAAATTTCCATGGACCGGGCAAAAATGCATGTGAAACAGTCCAGCGGATCCATGGCAGCAATACCAAATGCCGGAGTGTTAATTAAACGCCTTGGAAATTCTACAACTTTCTGAAATTACAGGTTTATTAATGGCAACCTGTTTATGACCTCAGAATGGAAGAATGGAATGCTGGAATACTGGCCCCGGTGAAATAGAAAAAAGTTTCACTGGGTAAAAATATTGGGGATAACGGCGGAAATAAACCAGTTTAATTGTAAAAAACTCCTTCAAACCCATCATTCCATTACTCCATCATTCCATTATTCCAATTGGGGCAAAGCCCTAAGTTCACGTCCGGCTTAAGTATGAGTGAGAGATAGATTCCTATATTTGCTTGACATTTAGAAGTGTAGCAACTAACCAATTAAAGAATGTATAATACGTAGGCGTTCACGGGTTCAAAGGTTCAAGGTTCCATTCTCGTCCCCGGATTCCATTTAGAATGCGTATTTACGAGAAAAGGGTCAGTTTCGTCAGGCCTAATCCAAAATTTGGAGCCAAATTGGCAATTACTTGGGAAAATGAACATTTGTAACGAGGACTTCGGATCTTCAATGCCTTCTTTGTCCTTAACCCTGAACGTTGAACCCTGAACCTGTGAACGGTTACTATAATATAAAGCGTTGGAAAAAAATTGAGAGGGAATCTGCATGGCAAAACCTAAGTTAAAAGCGCATGTAATAAACCGGGAATGGTGCAAGGGGTGCGGAATATGTGTCCATTTTTGCCCGAAAAATGTACTGGAACTTGATGAAGAGGACAAGGTGGTTGCCGCGCGTCGTGAGGATTGTATTTGCTGCAAAATGTGCGAACTTCGTTGTCCTGATCTTGCCATCGAAATAGAAACGGAATAGGGTTTATTATGAAAAACAAGAACATAAAATTTGTTCAAGGTAATGAAGCATGTGTTGAAGGGGCCCTGTATGCAGGCCTGGATTTTTTTGCAGGGTATCCCATAACCCCTTCCACCGAAATTGCCGAACTTTTGTCCTACCGTTTGCCCCAAAAAGGGGGCAAGTTTATTCAGATGGAAGACGAGATTGCTTCCATGGGTGCTATTATCGGGGCATCCCTTACCGGAAGCAAGGTTATGACCGCCACCAGCGGCCCCGGTTTTTCCCTTATGCAGGAGGCCCTGGGATATGCAATTATGGCGGAAATCCCTTGTGTTATTGTTAATATACAGCGGGGCGGACCTTCAACAGGCATCCCCACCCACGTGAGCCAGGGGGATGTGTACCAGGCCCGCTGGGGAACTCACGGAGACCATGCCATTGTCACGATTACCGCATCCAACCACCAGGATGTGTTTCAGACCACCGTGGATGCCTTCAATATTTCGGAAACTTACAGAACCCCCGTTATCCTGCTGTATGATGAAGTCGTGGGACACACACGGGAACGGTTGGTGCTGCCCGAACAAGGAGAACTGCCGTTAGTGGAAAGACTCAGGACATCCGTAAGAGAAGGAGTGAACTATCACCCTTATCTGCCTAGGGAGGACGGCCGTCTTCCCATGTCTGATTTCGGCGGTGTTCACCGATACAATGTGACCGGTTTGTTTCATGATATGTGGGGATTCCCGTCGGATAATCCCGAGGTGGTCCATGATCTTATTCGCCATTTGGTGGATAAGATCCGGAACAACGTGAATCGAATTGCCCGGTTCAAAGAGTATTACCTAAAAGATGCCAAATGCATTCTGATTTCTTACGGATCATCGGCGCGGTCGGCCCGGCATGTGGTGGAATACCTCAGACCCAGGGGGGAAAAGCTCGGTCTTCTGGAACTTCAAACCCTGTGGCCGTTTCCCCATGATATTGTTGATGAAAAATGTATAAATGCAAAACATATCGTGGTGGTTGAGATGAACATGGGCCAGATTCTACGAGAAGTGAAACGGGCCGTGGAACGGCCCGAAAGGGTGTTTATAGCAAACCGCATTGACGGCGTTTTCATAACCCCTAAAGATATCAGGGACATCCTGCGGGTTATCCAGGGAAAAGGAGTGTGATTCATGGCAATAAAGGGGTATATCAGAGAAAGATTTTTTCCGCATATCTGGTGCCCGGGGTGCGGACACGGGATCGTGCTGAACAGTCTTTTGAGAGCCATAGACAAACTGGGAATGAGCAAAAATGAAATTGTCGTGGTTTCAGGCATCGGATGCTCTTCCCGGATTTCTGGATATGTTGATTTTCACACCCTCCATACGCTTCACGGCCGTGCCCTGGCGTTTGCCACCGGTGTAAAAATGAGTCTTCCTGAATTGAACGTTATCGTTCCCATGGGAGACGGGGATGCACTGGCCATTGGCGGGAATCATTTTATCCACTCGGCCCGGCGAAATATTGATATGACCGCCATTGTCATGAATAATCGCATCTACGGCATGACCGGCGGGCAGTATTCTCCGTTGTCGGGATATGGAACCCTGGCCACCACGGCGCCCTATACAAATATAGATAACGCTTTTGATACCGTAGAGCTGGCAACGGCCGCAGGCGCTTCTTTTGTGGCCCGAAGCACCACCTATCATGTTCAGCAGCTGACCAAGATATTAAAACAGGCTATTTTGCACGAGGGATTTTCAGTGGTGGAAGTATTATCCCAGTGTCCCACCTATTTTGGAAGAAAAAACCGAAAAGGAACTGCGGCTGATATGATGGAATATTACAAAAATAATACCACACCGGTGGGATCCACGGCCAAAAAGGAAAATCCCGACCTTATTGAACGGGGTGTTTTTGTAGAAAAAGAGATGCCGGAATACTGTAAGGAGTATGACAAAATCATCGAAAGGGCCATGAAAGAAAGCTCTTAATAGTTTCTGCCGATTCAATAAGTTTTACCTAACCCGGATAAACCGGCCTCCGGCTCGTAAGCCTACGGCTCGGAGAGAACCAAGAAACATTTGCCGCCAAGGCACCAAGACACGAAGGATTTTATTTTGTTATTCTTTCTTAGTGTCTTGGTGCCTTGGTGGCGATAAGAAAAAAATGCCAAAAAAGCACAAAATTTACAATTAAGAAACTAAATTTTGCAATAGCCATTTTCGATAACAACTGACGCGGGTTTTGGGTTTTTATGGGAGAAGAGAGGGCATCATGGAAAAATGCAGGTTGGTATTTTCAGGCTCAGGCGGGCAGGGGGTTATTACCGCTGCCATCATACTGGCTGAGGCGGCCGTGCTTTATGAAAACCTGATTGCGGTTCAGTCGCAGGTCTATGGGCCGGCAGCCCGGGGAGGGGCCACAAGATCCGATGTTATCATTTCCGATTCTGAAATCCATTATCCCAAGGTGATCCAGCCCAATGTTCTGGTCTGCCTCACCCAGGAAGCCTATAGTAAATTTTATCCCATCATACGTCCCGGCGGACTTTTAATTACCGATACCCGTTATGTCAAGATTCAGAGGAAAGTTGATGCACAGCAGAAAGAGCTTCCCATTTATCGAACAGTGATGGAAGAAATCGGCAACCCTATTGTGTTTAATATCTGCATGCTGGGTGTGGTAATCCGCATGACAGATCTTATCAAAGCCGAATCCATCATGAAAGTTTTGAAAGACCGGATTCCTTCCAGTTTTCTGGAGATGAATCGAAAGGCCCTGGATCTGGGAATGAAGCTGGCAGAAGATGTAACAAGCTGATATGGGTACTGATTTATAGATGCTCGATACCGAATAAGGGATGACTTGATTGAAGATTGTCGATTGAAAATTGCAGAAAACCAACAACAATCTTCAATCTTCAATAGTCAATTGAATAACTGCTTAATAATTTAGATCCATGTTTCAAAACTCATCCTGTTTTACTCCTAATTTGCAACCTGCCGGGTTATATATCCATATCCCTTTTTGCGTTAAAAAGTGTCCCTATTGTGATTTTTATTCCATAACCGATGGGTCCCTGCATCCTGCATTTATGAATGCCCTAATATCTGAAATGCGCATGACCCGGGACCCAAATTTAACGTTTGACACCCTATATATGGGCGGCGGCACACCATCGGTTCTGGATGCAAAAACAATTGAAAAAATAATTGAGACCGCCCGTCAATCCTATGAAATTCTTTCCCATGCTGAAATTACCCTGGAAGTAAATCCCGGCACCGTTAGTTTGAAACAATTCGATGGGTATCGATGTTCAGGCGTCAATCGTTTAAACATCGGGGTTCAGTCGTTTGATCCCGTGAATCTTCAGTTTCTCGGGCGTATCCATTCGGGCCGCGATGCTCACGCTGCGGTAACCTGGGCGCAAAAGGCCGGGTTTGAAAACATGGGCCTGGATCTGATTTACGGTATCCCCAACCAGACAAAAAAATCGTGGCTTATGGATTTGAAACTTGCGGTTGAGTCTGAGCCCCAACATCTTTCCTGCTATATACTTTCCTTTGAACCGGGCACCCCTCTATACAGAGACCGTCAAGAAGGTCGCCTGAAGCCTTTGGCAGAACCTCAGGTATGTGAGCTATTTGAGACCACCCTGGAATTTTTAAGCCATCATGGCTATGTTCAGTACGAGATATCAAATTTTGCACGCGCAAGAACTGGCAGCTCCGGCCTCAAAGGTGCCGAGCGTAACCGGTCTCGGCACAATATGAAATATTGGAAATTCGCACCGTACATCGGGCTCGGACCTTCGGCCCATTCATTCCTGGAGCCCAGGCGATACTGGAATTGTGCGGATGTGGAAAAATATATACAGGATCTTGATGCTGATAAACTTCCCCTTGCCGGAGAGGAAAGACTCAGTATGGAACAGCTTATGATAGAGGCGATTTATTTGGGGCTGAGACAGACAAAAGGAATTCTAATTGATATTTTTGATAAAAAATTTGGCGTAACCTTTAAAACAATGTTCAAAGATACCATCGCCGTGCTTGAATCAAAAGGACTAATAGAGCTTTCTCAAAACCGGTGCGCACTGACATCCGGGGGCATGCTGTATCTGGACAGTATTGCTGCCCTGTTCACATAAGAGCGTTGTAGCCGTTCACGGTTCAGAGGTTCAGGGTTAATGGCCTTATGATTTTTTTATATTTTTCTTTTAATTTCAGTGCAAGCTCGCTCGGTGGATTCTAAGGCCCGAATGAATTCTGCATAGAACTAAAAATCAACGACTTTGACTACCTTAACAATCAAATTCTTCCTCGATATTGTGCATGTTTCAGATTTGTGAGGTGAACCTGCAATTTCCGAGCACCGAACCTCTGAACCATTGAACCTTTGAACGGTTATAAGTTGTTTTACAACGTTATGTGGAGAGCGTTTTGATTAAAACGTTGATATAAAACCGGGCATGGCTCATGGGCGCGGCCAGGTTGGCGCGATGGTTTGCCAGGATGCCGCTCAGGCTGCTGTTGGTGATCAACAAGGGATCGATTTCTGCGGCATGGTGACACGATATGATTGCATGATGAAGAACTTCGGCTCCCCTCCGGGATTCCACGGTAATCAGAAAATCTTCGAGAACCGCTTCCAGAATTTCATGCATTGAACTTGCAACGCCCTGGGCATAAAAAAAGTAATCATCCGCTTTAAAAAAACTTACCGAGCTTCCGTCATCCTCTTTACCTTTGACCAGATTTTCTTCACAGCTTCCCAGCAGGTCTTCATACGCCATCAGCAACGGGATTAAATTGTCGGGTCGGGTATGAAATTTGGCTTCTCCTTTTTCAAGCTTTTCCTTGTATTTCCTGAGTTCATCGAGGCCGGCCTTGTACTTTGATTCCGGAGACGGGAACCAATATCTGTCTGATTTGATCATAAACCAGTTCATGGCGCGTTCAAGATTTCTGTCAAATGATGCGGTGGTTCCTGTACGGGATATACGCTGGGTCAGGACAACAGCGGTTCTCCGGGTGACTTCCAGAACGCCCAGTTGAAAATTGTTGACATTGTCGGTAAAGTCAATAATATCATTGACTCGCCATCCATAGAATCTTTCATTGAGTTCATAAGACAGGGGTTTTATTGTTGCCTCTACAAAAGCCACCCCTTTGGGTCTGGGTTTGGTTTCTGCAACTTCTGCAAGCCCATGCGTTGGTGGGGGTGCATGGCCGGGCACTGCCGTTTTCTCATGGGGGGAGGGGAGGGGATGTTCGGGTTTTTCCGTTGCCGCTTTTGGAGCCGGTTCCGGTGCGTGGGTAACGGGTTCAGCGGGTTCCCTGTGTGCCGGTGCATGGATAGCGGTTTTAGCGGTTTCTTTTTGAGCCATGTGAATCACCTGATCCGCTTTGATAATTCCCACAAGTTTATTGGTTGTGTCGATTACCGGAACCGTTTGTAGGTGATGGCGGTCCATCAAATTTTTTACCTTCTCGTTGCTCAAGCCGGTCTTAACGGACATGACATCACCGGCCATCACATCTTCAAGAGCAGCGTCGGAGGCTGCAAACATCAACTGTTCCATTGAAACCGTACCCAGCGGCTTTCCGTGCTCATCAACAACGAATAGATGAACGGGCTGTTTTATATCGTGGTGTTTCTCTCTGAGATGTTCCACGGCTTCTTGGGCTGTCAGCGCTTTATCAAGGGCGATAAAATCCGGAGTCATGATGCCGCCGACCGTATCCTTGTCATAATGGCGCTTTTTATCCGTCGCTTTGGGTTCTTCAGTGGTTTCCGAGCCTTCAGTGGTTTCGGGGGATTCAGCCGCTTCGTGGCCTTCAGCCGCTTCCGAGCCTTCAACCGCTCCCGAGCCTTCAGCCGCTTCGGAACCTTGTTTTTCCGACGGTTCATGGGAGATTCCCGACTTGGCTTTGCCTGCAGAAGGAACCTCTTCTACAGGGCTGTCAGTTTTATGGGCGACCCGGACTTGGGAAGGCTTTTCGAAAAACCCGAGCACGGCGCCGAATAACCAGATGCCCACAACGGCTAACAGCGTACAGACGATTATTCGTTTGGTGGCAAACCGTTTGAATTCGGTTTTTTGATCATTACTATTTTTGCTGTTGCTTGAATTTTCCATAATATCTCCGTCTCGGCAGTATTAACCCGATTTTTTAATCTGCCCTTGATTCATTTGCAAGTCATCCCATTCTGACCTGAGTTTATTGGTATGGCTTTTAAATTTCAAGTGAAAAATTGCGTTGTTATCTCTTTCTCAGTTTACGAGTATCACCGATACGGATGGTCACGTTTTGAGCATCAAAGTATTCTATCAACGGTATCAAATACTTGCGTGATACTCCGGTCATTTCTTTAAACTGTGGGGTTGTCATCTCTTCATGAGATACAAGGAAGTCCACAAGTTTTTGCTGCAACTCTTGGACGGCCTTTGTATAAAAATAAAGATCTTCTTTAACTTTGACAATAATCCCTTCATCCACCAAAAGCATGAGAACGTCTTTGGCCCGTGGTTGTTCGAGGTTGAGAGTATTTCTCAGTTCTTTGAAATATGGGGGCGTGAGGCCGTTTTTACGGTAGGCATCAAGAATCCTTTCCCTGATATCCGCCTGGTCAACACCCAGGGAAACCGTATGTGAAGCCAGGCGGACCGTATTTTCCTCTGCAACGATCTCTTTGT
Organism: Desulfobacteraceae bacterium Eth-SRB2; assembly: GCA_004193595.1. Taxonomy (GTDB): domain Bacteria; phylum Desulfobacterota; class Desulfobacteria; order Desulfobacterales; family UBA11574; genus S5133MH16. The sequence goes on along the minus strand of RPGQ01000039.1, from coordinate 5,982 downwards.
CTTTCATCATCTGATTGAGCGTCAGATTAAAAAGCTTTGATCCCTGCAGACCCGGAGACTTGGACCTGAGTTCTTCTTTGGGCATACCGGTTTTAAGGGGATTGGCCTGATGATAGTTGCTCAAAAAGTTTGATATTTCCTTTTTGAGCCTGTCCAGGCTGTTTTTGTGAATGTAAGTCCGGTTTTCCTTGTCAACCAGAATAACCGTTTGTTTTGACAAAAGATCCTGCATGATATTTTGAAGTTCTTTTTCATGCAGGCCGGTCATTATTTTAAGATCTGAAAACACGATCCCCTGATAACCGGATTCATTCACATGATAGAAAATTATGCTTTCGGGGCCTTGATCCATCAACCCTTTTAACCCCTTAATTATTTCAGGTTTAAACCGTTTATGCTTTTGCGGAATTGGATTAAGAATATTTCCACCGCCGATGGTGCGTACCGGGGAATAACTTCGAATCACGAAACGGTCATTTTTTATAAGTGCCATGGGGGAATCGATTCGCAACTGGGCCACGGCGGCTTCACCCGGGAGAAGTTCGTCTTTCTCCAGCAAAATCAGGATGCCGAGCATTTCACTGGTCCCGGTATGAAATCTGATTCGGGTACGGTTTTTGATGGGTTTTTTATTGCTGCCTGTATAATCTAACCATACGTCTATCATGTAGCTCGGCTTTAATGCCCCCGGGTTTGACAGAACATCACCCCGATACACCGAGGCCTTTTCAAGTCCCTGAAAGTTAACGGCCGTTCGCATGCCGGCTTCAGCTCTGTTTACGCTGTGGTTATGGACCTGAATCCCCCGTACTTTTGACGTAATGCCCGAAGGATAGAGCATAACCATATCTCCTACCTGAACCTCTCCTGAAATAAGGGTTCCGGTAATCACGGTTCCGAATCCCTTCATGGTAAAAACACGGTCTACGGGAAGGCGAAACAGGCTGGAAGGCGGTCGGCTGGGCAACCGGGCGCTTAACTCGTCCAAGGTTTTGATGAATTCAGGTATGCCGTCACCGGTTACCGACGAAACAGGCACGATGGGAGCCTTTTCTAAAAATGTTCCCCGGACAAAATCCCTGATATCTTCGATGACCAACTCAAGCCATTCTTCATCCACAAGATCGGTTTTGGTCAAAACAACAAGTCCGTGCTTAATCCCGAGCAGGGTGCAGATTTCCATATGTTCCCGGGTCTGGGGCATAACCCCTTCGTCCGCTGCAATTACCATGGCAACGATATCGATTCCGGTTGCGCCGGCCACCATGTTTTTTACAAATTTTTCATGGCCCGGTACATCAACAATCCCGAGATGCTGTCCGCTGGGAAGATCCAGGTGAGCGAATCCCAGTTCAATGGTAATGCCCCGGCGCTTTTCTTCTTTTAAACGGTCGGTGTTAATGCCGGTTAGCGCCTTGATCAGCGCCGTCTTTCCATGGTCGATGTGTCCGGCGGTCCCGAGGATGATTTGTTTCAATGGCCAAGCTCTCCTTGAAAAGCTAAAATATCAGACAGGATTCACAAGATTAACATGATTTTTTTGGTCCGATTATAAGACCGCTTTTTGCCCCGTTGCAGGCCCTTCATTATTTTTTTAAGGTTTCATTCCATACGTATTTAACCGGAGTTAATGGTTGATGCATTCGTAAAAAGTCAAAATACGACTTTTTATGAACGTTTTAAATTTTAGGTATTAAGTTTTAAGTGTCTGTTAAAATATTTAATTTTGATTGCCTAAAACTTAAATCTTAAAACCTAAAACGTGATGAATTCTACTTTTTACGAGTTCATCAAGGTTTTTTTTCTCTTTTTTTCCGAAAATATTCCATAACATACGCCATACCCACCAGAAAAACGGAGAGCCCTGCCACATAAACAATTTCTACTTTTCCATAAAACATACGGGTCAAAACAACCGCAAAAACAGCACCAAATACCGCTCTGATGATAAAAATGTTAAATTGAGCCACGGAATATCCTTTTAAAATTGTTTAGTGAACGAATAAAACAACATATCTTAGAAATCAAAAAATTTCAACATCAAGTTTAATTGAGATATTTTCATTCGGCAGGCATAAATTAACTTGAAATGGCTTATGGAATCTGTTAATTAATTTATCTTTGGAATGATTATGGTTTAAGGAAAAGTGGTCTAACGTGAAAGGTGATCTAAACTTTAGGCACGCCAGAGAAATATGCTTTGCCCCGGTTAAATATTAAATGCAGATTTAACTGGGCAGGTATTTCACGGGGTAAACTTTAGGCACTTTAGATCACTTTAGGCATTTTTAGCTTGTATGGTGGGTGTAGCTCAGTTGGTAGAGCGTCAGGTTGTGGCCCTGGATGCCGCGGGTTCAAGTCCCGTCACTCACCCCATTTCATAAATTGATTTATCCTATGATTACAGGGAATTGGAAATTACGCCAATTCCCTTTTTTCGTTTTGGTGTAAATTTGGTGTAAAATTTTCAGATTTTTCATCCTCGTCTGGTGTTTCGTCAGTCTCTTTTACACTCGGATTATAGACATTATCCATAAACGCAGAACCGTCATCACGCTGATAGTTCTTGATATAGGAATAATAGCGCTCCAGTATCATTTTCAGGCTCTCGTGCCCCATCATTTTCTGAACCCATCCTGGCAGTTCTCCGGCATCCAGCATCAATGTAGCGAAGGTGTGCCTGGTCTGGTAAAGCGACCTTGGCTTCAGCCCTGCTTTCTTTAATGCCGATTTCCAGATACGATAATTCACTGAATTGGGAAGCAGTGGGCGACCATAAAAATTCAGGAACACATAATCTGATTTACCCATTGTGGCTTTCCGCTGGTCTCTCAACGCTTCAACCACCGGGGGCAACATTTTAATGTCTCTGATTGAACCTGGGGTCTTGGGGGGACCTTCTTCGCCCCTAACCCTTGTTTCCCTGACCTTGATGACACCTAACCTAAAATCAACATTCTTCCATTTTAGACCAGCCATCTCACCGAAACGCATCCCGGCATAAAAAGCCACTATAAAAAAGTTCTTGTATAATCGCTTGACAACATCCAGGAACCGATGAACCTCATCGATTGACAGAGGATAAAATTCAGGCTTACTGACCGAAAGGTTTTCAACCAGATCCATCGGATTTTTATCTATCAACCCAGCTCTGAGAGCGAACTTCATCAATGAACGCATCGGCACAAGGACATTGTTTTTCCTTTTATTTGAACAATTCATATCACTTCTGAATTCTTCAACATCCAGAAAATCAATATCGTTGATTGGCACATTTCCAAACCTGGGCAGGATGTAATAATTCAAAGCGCCACGATAATCCTTCAATGTTGAGGATTTTACCTTTTGAGGCATTATTTTTACCCATTGTTGAGCGACTTCGCCAAACAATTTGGATTCCTTGACAGGCTCATCTTTTTTGATAAAGCCATAAAGGTTTATTTCATTTATGTAATCATCCCGAAGCGTTCTTGCTTCCGTGATAGACCTTGATAATGCCTTTTTAATGCGTTTGCCATTGACCATTGCTACAAAATACCAGACATCTTCACGCTTTTCTAAATTATGGTCTTTCTTGTTCTTTTTCGCCATGATTATACCCTCCATTTCTTGTTCGATGTGGGAGATATATCAGGCTTTTTCCTTTTAATTTTAGATAGATTCCTGGTCTTATCACCGCCTTTCATTGGATGTGTATTTCCATCCATAAAATCCTTTATTCCAGCACTGAAATATAACACTCTCGTTGATCCGGGGGCTTGCCAATAAGATAATAACCCCTGGTCTCTCCAATTTTTTACCGTACCCGGCACAACTCTGAAATAGTCAGCAACTTCCTGCTGTGTCCATAATTCCTTCTCCCATAATTTGTCGTCCATAAAACCGTACCTCTTTTAACCTGATATGACAATCGCCATATATGGCGTGCCCAACCGCTCTTGGCGGTCTTGTGGGGCAGAGGTAAGCCCCTGTCAGTTTATAGAGATGACGCTCTCTAAAATAACTCGTTCAAAACATTGGCTTGAATTTCATAACCTTTTCATATTCAGCCACCATAATTTCACGCAAAATGTCTGCGTATTGTTCCGCTACAATAACGCTGTCATAAACTGACAGCCCAAGAATGCCCCGATCCATCAGTCGGACCAGAATGGCATTCATGATGTTTCCGTCAATGTTTTGTAAAGTTCGTCCGATGCCTGAAAACAGGTATGGCTCTATTGCCTTATGGGTTTCTCTGAAAGTCCTTACGAGCCTTACCAACGGCTTTTTAGACAGTGGCAAAGGTATGCCTCTGTCTTTAAGTTCTTGGCGTATCGCACCATACGCCTTCCGGTCGTTTTCGGCGTTGATGGCGATCAGTCCCACTGCTTTGTATATGTCCCGTTTTTCGAGACCTTCACAGACCGAATACGGGTCATCCTGGTAGTCGATGCCTTCCAGGTGATACAACATCAGGATATGAAAGGCGGAATAGTCGATTTCCACGGTCGGCTGGCTGTCAATCCGAATGTGTTTGCGCATGTGTCTGCGTACCATGTCTTGGTGTAAAGCGCCGTATGCTCTCCCTCCGAGTTTCCATGAAGCCATATTGAAAATCCGGTGTAGTTGCTCCTGGTCCAGAATAATTTCCAACTCTTTGACACCGATGTCTCGTAGCGGGAACTCCTGGGCTAACACATTCAATCGTTCCTTCCAGGGAATGCGACTGATTTCATAACTGCGTTTAACGAGGAACTTTTCGAACCGATGCTCATCAGACCAAAAACGCTGTAAAAGCACGGATAGCAGGTCCACAGACCATTTCGTATGAGTAATGGTAGATGGGTTTGTTTTATTGTCTTGTAGGTTATTGATAATATATCTTGGATTACAGGAAAATTTTATATTATGTTTAGTGAATGATGGTATGGGTATATTTTTTATCTTCTCCCAGATGTTTTTTGAACAAAATCGAACAGATTTTATCCAGACACTTCCTTTGTGAATGTTTTTGTAAATGTCCTCAACCAGAAAACGGTTATCCACTATTGTCGAATCTTTTAGTTGTAAAGAGATGATATGCTTGCTTACAAACGCATTATATCGCTCCAGGTCTTCACGCATTCGTCTGATTTGGCGTGTTTCCCTGTATCCGATATCCTTTTTTGACTCGTTTCGCAGGATAATAATTTCATTCCTCTGTGCCTGTTCCGGTATAAATAATGCGGATTGAGGAATCCGATGTTCACGGAAAAGTGACCAGAGTGTCTCCGTGCCCCACATGCGGGTCTGTTTCCCTTCCTCATTCTCATGGTCGAAATAAAAGGTGCTCTGTTCAATGTAGCCCAACCGTTCCAAGCCGTCGATAATCGGTATAATCCGGTCGTATTTGAAAAACAGTTGTCCATAACGGCGGTCTCGGGTGTAGCTGTTCTTGTCTCTGGAATACCGGACGGGTTTGTCGAGTTGGTTGGCTTGGTACAAATTTATCAGAACGATTTTCAGCGCTTCCTTTTGACGGGATTTGCTGGAAACCTTTATCAGTGGAATGATTGTATCGAAGAGTCGATTGACCAGACGCCTCAACCGAAGGGATGAAGATTGGAATACATCCAATGGCATCGCATCGTTAAGCCAATCGCGGGTTTGATTTTTCCCAAATTCAAATTGTTCCATAAAAAAAGGTCTCCTACCACACTCCAGGCGTATTTATCCTGGGACTTTGAGGCTTGCCCTAAAAACTTTGGGCTGTAGTTGCCTCTTGCTCGTGTGGTAGAAAACCTTTTGGGTTCCACCGCGCAGTTAATAAAAATATCTACGTATTATTAACAATAATCACTTTTTTTGATTTGTCAAGAGGGTAAGTAATAATCAATATAAAAAAGTATCTTGTTAAAGTAGTAAAATATAGTATAATCTCTTGTATGACAAGGGTTTTCATATTACTATCCAATATCTTTTTAGATGTTATTTATGTTTTTTATATTACTAACATCAAGA
>RPGQ01000038.1 GCA_004193595.1 Desulfobacteraceae bacterium Eth-SRB2 | reverse complement strand
ATGTCCAGTTAATGGCTCTCCATCCATTAGAAATCATGAAATATAATATAATCCCAAGCGCAATACCATTAATCCCGGCAGCGGTTCGGAAAATGCCAAACACGACTTTCTGAATGTAGTTACGCCTTTTTATGGAAGAGGAAGCTGATTTCGCAATTTCGCTTTTGGTTTGTTTGATTTTTTCTGATGTTGTTTTTAAATGGGATAGCGAAAAATTGTCCATAATTTTGATTTTCGTTGTTTGCATAATGACGGTGCCTAAAGTGATGCCTCCCCGACTTGCCTGTATTTATGGGAGATATGCTCAGCCATAATGTTAAATATAAACGTAAAGATAAAGAGCACAATCCCGGTGGCAAATAGCGCATAGTAGTGATCGCCGCGAAACGGTGCTTCAGCCATTTCAGCAGCAATACTGGCCGGCATTGGCCGTACCGGGTCAAAAATAGAAGAGGGTATCATGGCGGCACCACCCGCAACCATCAGCACGACCATGGTTTCACCGATTGCCCTGGACATGCCTAAAATAACCGCCGTGCTTATTCCGGAAATCGAGGCCGGAAGTATGACCCGAACAATGGTTTCCAGACGGGTCGCCCCAAGCGCCAATGAAGCCTCTTTTAGATTGGTGGGGACACTGTAAATGGCATCCTCTGAAATACTGCAAATGGTGGGAATTGACATAAAGGCCAGCATCAAGGATGAATTGAAAATATTCAAACCGGTCGGGATATCAAAGACCTCCTGTAAAAACGGCGCCACCACAATCATTCCGAAAAAACCGATGACCACCGAGGGAAGTGCCGCCAGAAGTTCCACAATGGGTTTAACAATCTCCCGGATGTTGTGCGTGGCCATTTCCGCCAAATAGACGGCAGTCATTACTCCCAACGGAATGGAGATAATAGCGGAAAAAATAGTAACGGCTAATGATCCCATGATCAGCGGCAGTATTCCGAATTCCGGTGGATCATAAGTGGGATACCAGTATTCCCCAAAGATGAAATCTTTTACCGAAACTTGCTTGAAGATCGGCAAGCCCTCCATGAATAGAAATACGGAGATCATAAAAAGAATCGCGATGGAGGCAGTCGCAATAAATAAAAACACATAATGCATCCATCGTTCTTTAATTTGGCGGATGTTTGCCATTTTTCCTTTTCGTTTCCACTCTCTTAGTCGTCAATCTTTTGTGCTGTTTTCTATGAAGACAGTGACGCACAATGTTCTCATTGTGCGTCATTGTTTTAAATTTTTTTCTATGCAAATTAATACAATGGTACGTAGCCTGACTCTCCAACCAGTTTTTGACCCTTTTGGGGATGGAGTACGTAGTTGATAAACTTGACCGTATCGCCTGTGGGCCAACCCTGCGTAAACATAAAGAGCGGTCGGCTGATGGGGAATGTTCCGTCCAGAGTAGTTTCTTTGGATCCAACCACATCGTTTACAGACAGCGCTTTTACGTCTTTATTCAAATATCCAAGACCGATATAACCGATGGCGAACTTATTTTTTGCCACAACTTGAGCCACGGCGCCGTTGGAGGCTTGAAGCAGGGCGCCGGGAAATACCTTTTCCTTTTTCATGACCTTTTTGTGCCAGACTTCATAGGTTCCGGAAGACGTGTCACGGGATATCACCACGACCTTTTTATCCGGGCCACCGATGTCCTCCCAGTTCTTAACCTCGCCTTTATAGAGTGCTTTTAGCTGATCCATGCTAATATTTTTGATGGGATTGCTTGGATGCACTACCGGCACGATGCAATCGTATGCAACTCGGAAAGGAACCGGATAAACCCCTTTTTCAACGGCAAGTGTTACTTCTTTGCCTTTGATGAACCTGGAACTGTCGGCAATATCGGTGGTACCGTCAATAATTGCCTTGATACCGTTACCGGATCCACCGCCGGAAAGAGAAATGGACACGTCCGGATTTTCTTTCATATAAGCTTCCGCTACTTTTTGAGCTATTGGCAGAACAGTTGTAGAACCTTTTATTACGATGTTGCTTGCAACGGCAAATGTGGCAATACAAAAAATCGAAAAAGCCATTGTTAATACAAAACTTAATTTTTTCATTCTTTTCCTCCTATTATTTTATTAAAATAAAAAATTAATATTTATTTGTTAGAGTTATGTTAGCGTAATGTTAGGTTTTGGTTAACCACCTCTTTTTTCGGGGCATCCCTCTCCGGCATCATAACTGCAATTATTCTGGGTATGTCCAGAGCAATCGGAGAAACCATGGTAGTGCTCATGGTTGCAGGAGGCGCGGCTATTGTCCCCATATCACTGTTTGATCCGGTCAGGCCCATGCCCGCAAGCATAGCCGCAGAAATGGCGGAGGCCCCTTTCAGGGGAGATCATTACCATGCCCTGTTTGCAACGGCAGTTGTTTTGTTTCACTTCACGCTGCTTTTTAACCTGGCAGCGGATCATATCTCTCATAAATATAAACAGGTTGGCGCATCAACCCTGTAAAGGAAATCCCTTTATGTTTAAAAATTCAAACAGCATTCAGGGCCGGCGTAAATTATTACAGTATATCATAGTGTTTAATTTTTCGCCAAGAAAAACTAAGTCCAAACGTTATATAAAACTATAATCATTTTAACCCGGCCTTGTAAAGAGGATAAACCGAAAAAAATCTTCCCTTCTTTAACCTAAATTGAGCGATTTTTTACTCGATCTGCACCGATCTCTTGCGCATCAAGGATTCGCGAAAATCCTCGACATATCCGCGGGTATGCCTGCGGTTTTCGCAAACCCTTATGCATCAAGATCTCGGCACATATCTTCGCAATAAATCGCTCAACCGGATTGCGAATACAAACAAAAGAGGATTAGCAAGTCATGAAATATCATATTGTAGAGGATGCCGGTTTTTTTCTCATAAAAATCTCAGGTGAGCCCAGAAAGAATGAAGCCATCTTCGCAAAAAGGGTTCTTTCTGCTTATCTCAAGGAAAAAGGCATCAGGGTAATTATGGATCTGAAGGGGTTGGAAAAGTTTGAACCAATCACCCTGCTGGGTGTTTTAAACGGTGTCAGAAAGGAGATTGACCTTTTAGGAGGAAACTTGAAGTTATGCTCCTTGAAACCAGAGATACTAAACTATTTTAGGGAAAATCGGTTGGATCAGTTCTTTCAAATCTATGAAGATGAGGAAAGGGCAAAAAAGAGTGAATGGAGGAATTATGGTAAAAGATGACCAGATTATAGAATTGCAACCCAACATTTTTTGGCTCAAGGGAGAGGAAACCAGCAGCCACAGCTACCTGATTAGGGGTGACTACAAAAATGTCCTAATTGATTCAGGAGTGGATAAGAACTTTTTCAAGTTACAGAAGTCCTTACTTATGCTGGGACTTAAGATCAGGGATATTGACATAATAATTAATACCCACGAACACTTTGATCATATCGGGGCTAATCGCTATTTTCAGGATTATTCCCTGATTGCTGCCCATCGCTTTGCGGCCACCAAGATTGCCGTGGAGGACAGATACGTTACTATGTATAAATCAGCCGATCTTAACGAGCCATCCCTTAAGGTTCATCTCTGGCTGGAAAACAGATGTCGCTTTGATCTGGGGAACTATGTTCTGGAAGTTATGCACACACCGGGGCATACTTCCGGTTCAATCTGCATCTATGAATTTACCAGAAAGATCCTTTTTACAGGCGATACTCTTTTTGCCGGAGGAACACTCTCTTACATCGGCGAATCCGGAAGCGTCGGCGACTATATCAATTCAATCAGCCTTCTGGAAACAAGGAAGATAAACGAACTCTATCCCGGACACGGGAATGTTTCAAGCACACCGGAAGAGGATATGCAAAAGGCCATTTTGAATGCCAGGGCGCTTTTAAGGGACGAGGAGGGAGTGGAAATCACCCATTTTCGGGAAGTCTCTTAGTGTTTTAATCAAATGCTAATCTGATGGTAATCAAGGTGTAACAGGGCAGAGGTAATCTAAAAACTGAAATTCCGAAGGTTGCCTGATTTTCTCTGCTGAGCTTATTGATCTGAGCAACCGTGTTTTAAGATAAGGGGATTATTGGTGTGGGGTAAAGCGTCATCATCATCATCTGCTCGTGTATTTTAAGGATAAAATAGATTAAAAGATATGCTTCTCATAATTTTCGGACTCCTTATTTTTGCGGGTTTAGTTGTCTTACGGTGCGGATTCACCAAAGACCGGAACCCTAATGCTGACCTTTTAATTGATGCATTAAGATGTATCAGCGGAAGTGAACATAACGATATATCAAAGAAAGAATACCAAAATGACAGAAATGAAGAGCTGGATGCAACTGGGCCGGTGCAATAATGATGACCTGGAAACCATCTCTTTAATGATGGGATGCAATGCTTTTAGCTGCATGACGGCACAAAACTTTGGACTGTGGACTGTTGAGTTAACTGTTTATTATGAAAATATTATGCGCTGGGCAGATAGATCTCAAAAGTGCTCCCCTTACCAGGGGTGCTTTCAACATGGATGCGACCTTCGTGGGCCTGAGCAATGTGCTTGACAATGGCGAGTCCCAGTCCTGTCCCGCCCAGCTTCCGGCTTCTTGCCTTGTCCACCCGGTAGAAGCGCTCAAAAAGACGAGGCAAATGCTCTTTCCCGATTCCGCAGCCCTGGTCTTTAACGCTAAGTATGATCTCATCATTTTTTTGTTTCGCCTCGACGTGAATAGTGCTTTCCGCCTCACTGTACTTGATGGCGTTGTCCAATAGGTTGACAAGCGCTCGTTCTAAAAGGGGGGGATCGATCAATGCCGAAATGTTCTCTTCACACACGTAATCAATGGTTATTTCTTTCAAATCCGCTTGTTCACGGCAGCTGCCAATGGCTGTCTGAAGTACATTTTTTATGGGGTTTTTCCAGAGTTTAATTGCTTTTTTTTCATCATCTTGTTCGATTCTTGAAAGGCTAATCAGATCTTCTAAAATCGCTGTCAGACGATTTACATGTTTTTCAATAATACTATGAAAACGTTCGATTTCTTCAGGATTCTTAACGGATCCGTAGAGCAGGGTTTCCACAAACCCTTTAATCGCTGTAAGGGGTGTTTTGATTTCATGGGAAACATTGGCTGCAAAATCTCGCCGTATATTTTCAAGCCGTCTGACCCGGGTTACATCGTTCAAAACGACCAAGACACCGATTTGATCACTATTTGAATCACGAAGGGATGTACTGTGTAAATATATAATTCTTTCGCCTTCGCGATACAGCGTAATATCACCTTCCAGATTGTCTGTGCTGGAAAGCGCTTGGGTTACAAATTGTTGCAATTCAGGATTTCTGATAACTTCTTGAATGCTGCGGTTCAACATATCTTTTGGCATACTTTCAAAAATTCGGGCAGCAGCTTGATTAATACTAATGATCTGTTCATCCATATCAAAAGCGATTACGCCTTCTTCCATACTTGAGAGAACAGCCTCCAGCTCATTCCGCTGGTTAATAATTGTCTTGATGCGATCATCCAGTTGGGCTGCCATCTGATTCATTGCATCAGCAAGACCCCCGATCTCTTCCAAATCAGTTTCCGGCAGGCGATGCAAAAAATCTCCGCGTGCAAAATGTTCGGCCCCCTCTTTCATCTTTTCAATGGGTCGGCTGATTCGACGCGAAACATACAAACTGATTCCGGCTGCAACAAGTGCAATCAACAGGCCTCCAAATGCAATTTGGGTTTCGATGGACTTAAGCTTTTCGTCGATGGCTGTAACCGGTAGCGACGTCCGTATGACCGCAACAATCCTTTTATGGTCCGATAAAGGAACGGCGACATACATCATTCTTTGCTGAAGCGTGGTGCTGAATCTTATGGATTTTCCCACGTTCCCTTTTTTGGCCTGGATCACTTCGGGACGCAGCCCATGGCTGTCCATCCTGTTAGGATCATCATGGGAATCCGCAATAACCGTACCGGAGGGGAGAATTACGGTAATACGGGTTGTTGAAGATTTTCCGAGTTCTTTACATAATGCATCCACGATGTTGGTATCCAGCGGACCTAAAAACTGGAGTATCTGTTTTTCCAAAAGGTACGCTCTGGCCCGAAGATCGCCGGCTATTCGGTCGAGGTAAAATTCTCTAAGGGAACCGGTGGCGTAGATCGTAACTGCAACCAGAGAAATGAGTGTGATCAAAAGATAAGAAGGATAAAGCTGCCAGAGTAACCGTCTCTTTTTTTTCATTTTTTTTCTCTAAATCGATATCCGACACCCCTGACGGTTTCGATGTATTTTCCGAAAGGGCCTAGTTTTTTTCTTAATCCCACAATCTGAACGTCGACACTGCGGTCGGTGACCGGGTAATCATCCCCCCGAACCGCCTCTACGATTTGATACCGTGTAAAAACCCATCCCGGTCTTTTGGCAAGGTAATGAAGCACCTGAAATTCAGTGTAGGTCAGTTCAACAGGCTTACCGTTAATCCGAACATCCCGTCTGCCGGGATGTATAATAAGCCCATGGTGTTGAATAATTGAGGTTTTATCATCCGGTTTTATTGATTTTCTACGCAAAAGAGCCCGAATTCGAGCAATCAAAATACGGGGGCTAAAGGGTTTGGTGATGTAATCATCGGCTCCCAATTCCAATCCGGTAACGATATCCGCTTCTTCACCTTTTGCTGTCAGCATGATGATGAGTATATCCTGTGTTTTTGAATCATTTTTCAGGGCCTTGGCAACCTCCAAACCGTCGATTCCGGGAAGCATGAGGTCGAGAACAATCAAATCCAACGCCTCGGACCGGGATATTTTTAGGGCTTTTTCACCGGATGTCGAGCAAAGAACCTGATACCCCTCTCTGGACAGATTGTACCTGACGAGTTCTAAGATATCTTCTTCATCTTCGACAACCAAAATGCGTTTATTAAGCATTCGAAACCCTCCCTATAACCTATCCGAGCCAGCCAAAGTTTAATATTACTTCTATCATACTTTATCATATTATTAGGCACTTGTTAATATAATATAAAAATGTAATAGTTATGTTATAAAACAATTAGTATTGTGTTAGATTTTTGTTGTGAAGACCGTTTCCATTGCACTTTTTATAAGCCTCATCCTTATGGGAGCATTACCGATTTGTTAAAATGGTTTTCACCCATTAACTTATTCATTTTTTGAGCGAAAGCCTTGCAATCAGGTGTCAGGTGTCAGGTGTCAGGAGTAAGAAACGAATTAGCTGATACCTGAAACCTGACACCTGAAACCAAAAAGTCTTGGATAGCAATTAACAAACTGGTAATGCACCCATCCTTATCCGGCACCTATCCATATTTAGGATTGATTTGCACGCTGTGCCGTGTTATGTGCCCGCATTGAAAATATTGGCGCGCCTGAATCCACCGATTGTTGCTAATTTGATATAACCTATTAAAATTAAAATAATAATGCCTCAAGAATATTACGTTCTGATTGTCGGTTATGTTTTTGGGTTTTACATGGCCTGGAACATCGGCGCCAATGATGTTGCCAACTCCATGGCTTCTGCCGTGGGGGCCAAGGCAATAACCATTCGCCAGGCAGTATTTATCGCCGGAATTTTGAATATCATCGGCGCCGCATTTATCGGTTCCCATGTCACCAATACCATTCGCAAAGGGATAGTCTCAACCGAAGTTCTGGCCGATCCGCATCTGGCCCTTATCGGTGCGCTTTCAGCCCTTCTTGCCGCCGCCCTTTGGGTCAGTTTCGCCACCTGGAAGTCATTGCCGGTTTCCACAACCCATTCCATTGTAGGCGCTATGATCGGCTTTGGTATAATGGCCGGCGGTTTCTCAGTCATCAATTGGACCAAGCTCGCTGCTGTTGTCATGAGCTGGGTTATTTCCCCTGTGTTTAGTGTTGTCATCGCCTATTTAATGTTTAAATTAATCGTATTAACCATATTATCTAAAAAAAATTCATTTGAGGGAGCATTAAAACTGTCTCCTTTTTTTATAGGTATCGCCTTTTTCATTGTAGTATTGTCGTTTCTTTTCAAAACTCCTCTGGGCAAAAAACTGTCAATCGGAACACCGGTTGCACTTGTGGTGGCAATGGTTTTGGCGCTTATTTTCGGATTTGCCGGGAAGCGCTTACTAAAAAGGTTAATTAAGAATAAAAAATCAAACGGAACGGAAGAGATATTCCGGCGTATACAAATCGGGACATCTTGCTATGTGGCACTGGCACAGGGGGCAAACGATGTGGCCAATGCAATAGGTCCTCTGGCCGTAATTTATTTTTTGGTAAAGACAGGCAGTGTGGGTGCTACGGTGCCGGTGCCTATTTTTCTGCTGCTGTTCGGCGGTATCGGTATTGCCTTTGGAGTCGGAATGGCAGGGCACCGTGTCATGGAAACCATCGGCACAAAAATTACTACCCTTACCAATACCCGCGGTTTTTCTGTTGATTTCGCAGCGGCAACAACGGTTCTTGTAGCTTCAAAAATGGGCCTGCCGGTTTCAACAACCCATGCCGCAGTGGGCGGCGTCCTGGGAGTGGGCCTTGCGCGCGGACTCGAAGCGGTCAACTTTGGTATTATTTATAAAATTATGTTATACTGGGCGTTGACTGTGCCTGCTGCTGCAGTTACCAGTATGGTCATATTTAAAATACTGCAATTTTTGTTATAGAAGGAGATGGCTATGCGCGTACCATTTTTTAAAATGTTTATGACTTCACCATTTGAAGGTCTTCAGGAACATGCCGAAAAAGTCATAGAATGTGCATGGGCTTTTCAGCAGGCCATGGAGTGCTATTTTGCGGACAAATGTAAAACATTTGAAGAATTCAGACAAGAAGTTATTCAGATTGAAAGTCAAGCAGATGCCATCAAGCGTCGCATCCGTGGGCACATTCCAAAACGAACCATGATGCCCATATCTAATTTTCTGGTGTTCAGGTATTTAAAAGAACAGGACAACGTTCTCGACGCAATGGAAGATAGTCTTGACTGGATATCTTATAGAGGCGAGCTAAGGATTCCGCAGGAGATCGAAAAGGATTTTGCGCTTCTGGTGGATGCTGTTATTGATCCCATCGAACAATTGAGTGGATTGGTCGCCGAAGCAAGATTGTATTTTAAAAAGTTCTCCGAAAAACAACGAGTCGTGGTCAAGAATATAATCCACACGCTGCGCCGGCAAGAACATGAAGCCGATAAATTCGAAGATATTGTTAAACAAAAGGTGTTCAATATGGAGGCCGATGCCGTTACCATTTTTCATTTGATCAGACTGGCTGAATATCTCGGGTCAATAGCAGATCATGCTGAAAATGCCGGCGACATGATGAGAGCAATGCTTGCAAAATAGAGGGAATTATTTTTTTTAATTTTAAACATGAGGTGGCCATTTGGACTCTCCGCTTGTCTGGGCAGAGGTTGACCTTGAAGCCATAGCTCACAATGTGCGTGAATTACGGCGAATTACAGATCCCGGAGCCCATCTGATGGCCGTGGTAAAGGCCAATGCTTATGGTCACGGAGTGATTGAGGTCACCCGGAAAGCCCTGGAGAACGGCGCGGATTCCTTGGGGGTCGCCAGAATAGAAGAAGGAATTGAACTTAGAAAAGCAGGTTTTAATGAATCGGTTCTGATTTTTGGGTACACACCGCCGGCACTTGCCCACAAGCTGATAGGGTTTGATCTGACCCAAACCGTATGGTCGTTTAACACCGCCCAAGCACTTTCCGATGTTGCTGTTTCTTCCAACAAACAGATCAAGGTTCACCTAAAAGTCGATACCGGAATGGGACGACTCGGATTGCTGCCGGACTGCCGCCGACCCCCTGCGACAGAGCAAAATTTCATGGGTAACGCTATTCGTGAAGCCGAGTCAATTTCGTCACTTGCGGGTCTTAAACTGGAAGGCGTATACACTCACTTTGCCACGGCAGACAGCTCTGATAAGTCATATGCCGGAAAGCAATTTGAAATATTTGTTGACTTTCTAAATGAGCTGAGCCGTACCGGTATGAATCCCCCTTTGTGTCACGCGGCCAATAGCGCAGCGATTATAGATATGCCCGAAACCCATCTCGATTTGGTGCGAGCCGGCATCGCAATTTACGGCCTCTACCCATCCGATGAGGTGAATAAACGTAGAATTGCGCTAAAACCGGCCATGACATTAAAATCAAAAGTTGTTCATTTAAAAAAAGTTCTCCCCGGTTTCAAAGTCAGTTACGGCAGCACTTATCAAACCCAGGAATCCACAACTATTGCTTCAATTCCCGTTGGATATGCGGACGGATTTAATCGTCTGCTCTCTTCCCGTGGACATATGCTGGTCCGCGGACGCAGGGCTCCGATTGTCGGACGAGTCTGCATGGACCAGACCATGCTGGATGTGGGACACATCCCTGATGTGGATTTGGAAGATGAGGTGGTAATTTTCGGCAGACAGAAAGATGAATCCATTACCGTTGATGAGATTGCCGCAACCCTGAACACCATCAATTATGAAATCGTTTCTGCCTTAACCGCCCGCGTACCCAGAATTTACCCTAAACTTTCATAAATCGAGGATTCCGAAATGTAGCACAACGCAGAAGTTGGACTTTTTACGAAACCGTCAATTTTCATGGATATGTTTAACGATATGACCGAGTTCGGGAAAAATAAGGGCCTTGCAAGCCAATTTACAGGCTTTAAGGCTTCCCGGCATGCAAAACACAATGGTTGCTCCAATTACGCCGGCAGTGGCACGGGATAAAAGCGCGGCAGAATCTATCTGTTCAAAACTAAGCTGGGCAAAAAGGGGCCCAAATGCCGTGAGTTCCTTTTTAAAGAATGGACGGACCGCTTCAATGGTAACATCTTTGTTGCTAATACCGGTGCCGCCGGTTACCAGGATGACCTGAGCACCATAATCGCTTATGGTTTCATGAACCGTTTGGGTTATTGTTTCGGTTTCGTCCGGAACAACCCGATGCAATACAAGATTGTGACCTTCCTTTTTAACCCGTTTGCTGATCCACTGGCCGCTTTTATCCTCTTTCATTGAACGTGTGCTTGATACGGTAATAATACACACGTTTAGAGTCTTAGGAGCGTTTGCCTTGTGTTTTTCGGAACCCATCTTATCTCCATACCGGCATTTTCAAAACCCGTTTTTGATGAATCCTTAAAGAGTCTTGTACGAAACCGTCATTCTTCCTCGATTACAACCTTATCCTCGCCGTCATGTTCTCTTAATAATACATTTACGGTCTCAGATCGCCTTGTTTCAACAAATTCCCCGACATAATTAGCCTGGATTGGAAGCTCCCGGTGACCCCGATCCACCAACACGGCAAGTTCTATACGATCCGGTCTTCCAAAATCTATCAATGCATCCATGGCGGCCCGTGTTGTGCGCCCGGTAAATAAAACATCATCGACTAAAATAATTTGTTTCCCGTCAACCGAGAAGGATATATTCGTTGTTTTAACAACCGGATTGGGGGTAATCCGGGTCCAGTCATCCCGATACAACGTAATGTCCATCTCACCGGTCGGTATTTCAATCTTTTCGATTTCATTAATGCTGGACTGGATACGTTTTGCCAGATATACACCGCGGGTTTGAATTCCAATCAGGGTTAAGTTCTTCACACCCTTATGATCTTCAAGAATCTCACGGGTAATCCTTTGCAGCTTACGATCTATGTCCGCTGCATCTAAAATGATATTAATTGTACTCATTTTTTTCTCCAGAAAAATAATTAACGTCTCTTAAATTTTCCAACAGCCCTTTCCCCACGATATTTTTACCCAATTCTTCCGAAAATCAGCTTTAAATTCTTACCTAAATTCTGCAAGCCTTGTATCGGCCGGATATACAAGGCATCAATCGTGCGGTCGTATTGTAATACTGCAATCAATTGATAACGCAGTAGATCCGGTCGAGACGAGGCTCCCAAAGGGTTAACTTTTTTCGAAATTTAATTTGGGTTTCATCTTTTTATTTATCCCCTTATCGGTGTGAGGATATTGATAAAAACATCTCGATAGCGCATTGTATTTATAGCAAATTTATCTATTCCGAAAAAAGTTAATGCAGATTTTAGGTTCTATATCATGAACAAAGGTAAGATCAAGATTATTATAATATTTCTTTGGAACAGAAATCAATCTTATGGAAACGGCCTTGATTTTGCCCGATATTTTTCCTATTGTAAAATGATAAGTATCTGCATTTTTGAATATTGTGCTTTTTGTAACCAAACTTTTTTCTTTTCGCCACAAAAGCACCAAGACACCAACAAAGAATTCAAAATAAAATCCTTGGGGTCTTTGTGACTTGGTGGCAAATATTTCCTGGCTCCGTCCTGTCCGCCTTACCCCGCTTGGCAGGAGGGCCGGCTTTGCCGGGTTGGGCTTTTATAAAATGAGAACTTCCGTTACCGGCGTCATATTGGCAGGTGGACAGAACACACGGTTTTCAGGAACAAACAAGGCGTTGATCCGTGTGGATGGAAAATGTATCCTCGATCTCATATATGGTGTCTTTAGCGATCTTTTTGAGGAAATTATTCTGGTTACCAACGATCCGATTCAATATCTTGAATGGGATTTAAACATAGTAACAGACATCTTTCCGATCCGAAGCTCGTTAACGGGAATACATGCAGGTCTTTTTTATATGAAAACTCCGCATGCATTTTTCGCGGCTTGCGATATTCCTTTCCTTAAGAAGGGTCTGGTTGAAACGATTCTTAACCATATAGAACCCGGTGTTGACATTGTTATCCCTGAAACTTCCAAGGGATTTGAGCCCCTGTGTGCTGTATATTCAAAAAAATGTCTTAAGCCCGTCGAACAGCAACTTGTCAAGCAAGAGCTTAAAATCCGGCACGTTTTTCAAAAGGTTCGCATTAAAAAACTGCCTGAAAATATTTTGCGTCAAAACGATCCGGATCTGGTTTCTTTTTATAATATTAATACCCATGATGATCTGGTCAGGGCCGAACATATTGCAACTTGTACAACAGTGGAGTCGCCATGAATATAACCCATATGATCGATACAATTAAAAACCACCCCGCATATCACCGGGCAGGAATGATTCTGTGCCACAACGGGGTGGTGCGCGACACCTCGAGGGACGGTCGGAAAGTATCGGGACTGACCCTCTCGGTTGATCATGAAAAACTGAACCAGGTGCTTGAAACCTATAAAAGAAAGCCCGGGATAGTAGAAATACTCGTTGAAATCGCTGAAAACACGAATCTGGCCGTGGGCGATGACGTGATGCTCCTGATTGTTGCCGGAGACATCCGCGAAAATGTGATCACCGTACTGAGTGACACACTCAACGCCATCAAAACAACGGTTACCCAAAAAACAGAATTTTTTGTGTAATTCCAGAATGGTATTAGACAGGATTTACAGGATGGAAAGGATGTTAAGTTTTATAATGAGTTTGCAGCAGAAATTCTAATCCTTCGTGATCGAGGTCTGGAAATTGCCTCATTGCGGGCAAAAGCAGAAGTGATCCGTCTAACCCAAAAATGGAAGGCACTTTATAATGACAACCTTGGTACCGATTGAACTTATCGCAAGCAAAATTTACCTGATACGCAGCGTAAAGGTAATGCTGGACAGAGACCTGGCTGAACTTTACGGTGTGGAAACCAAAGTATTAAAACAAGCGGTCAGAAGGAATATTGGTAGATTTCCTGCTGATTTCATGTTTGAAATGACTAATACGGAGTTTGAAGATTGGAGGTCACAATTTGTGACCTCCAAAAGCGACAAAATGGGTTTAAGATATAAGCCCATGGCTTTTACTGAGCAAGGTGTAGCAATGCTGTCCAGTGTTTTACGAAGTAAACGCGCTATCCAAGTTAACATTCAAATTATGAGGGCTTTTACCCAGCTTCGAAAGATGCTTTCGACCCATGAAGATTTAAAGAGAAGAATTGAATCCATGGAGAAAAAATATGACCAGCAGTTTCAAATTGTATTTGAAGCTATCAAGCAGCTATTGGAAACAGATGAAAAACCCAAAAAGAAAATCGGATTCACGGTAAAGGAGAAACAAAAAAAATACGGTAAAAAGCGAAAAAGAACAATCAAAAAGAGTCAAGAGGAAGTCTTCGATGAAATCAGGCAATCGCCCTTTACGGTCAAAGAAGCCGCTGAATATCTGGAGATCGCTGAAATTACCCTGAGGAGATGGGTTAAAGCCGGAACTATTGACTATAAACGGATAGGAAGAAACATCGTATTTGACCCGGATGAGCTTAAATCTTTTAAAAGGAAAAAACAGTCTGGGAAGGGGTAGTGCCGAATCTCGGGTTGTGACACCTCTTGCAATTGGCCTCTTTGCGCAAAGACGCCGGCTTGTCCCAAAAAGAATTGGCCCGAAAGGTTGGAACGTCCCAACAACAAATTAGTCGGATTGAATCCCCATCTTACGAGGGACATTCCCTGAGCATGCTACGCCGAGTCGCCGAGGTTCTTGGAGCGACTCTCAGTGTGGAGATTAAACGCAAAAGGCAAGCGAATCAGGTGGCTGTTGCTGAAAGCAAAGCCAATTACGAAGCTAAATCTTAGATCATACGTTAATGATTTTACTCAATTTTCGCGGCAAAATGGAGTGTCAGTTGGTGTTAAGAAAAAAAGCCGTTTTTTAGAATAGTGAATGCAATTACAATTGTATAGCTTGGTCCGACCCGGATTTCCTATTAAAATAAACATGTTGTGTTCAATCTCGTTTTTTATTTACGATTAATGAGGGTATAAGAAAGGTGATGCTATGGTTACACTCAATGAAAAGCAGGAAATAAAAAACCAGCTTGTTGCCTGTCTCAAAAGAGACAAGGATATTCGAAAAGTCGTTATATTCGGATCTTT
>RPGQ01000037.1:54826-422687 GCA_004193595.1 Desulfobacteraceae bacterium Eth-SRB2 | reverse complement strand
GGGTCGCAAACACCCCTGTTAAGGGGTTTTTCTTATTTCTCCTCGGATGGACCTGCATTACTTTCCTCTTTTCAAGAGTGTCATTCTCATGAAACCAGTAACATACGATTATATGAGAAAATTCATCTAAACCCAAAAGAGCCTCATTATATTTTTCGTAGACCTCAATCCATACATTTTCATCCTGTTTTTTTATAACGCCCACAGGAATAATATAAAAACGGTCTTTCATCTATTGTCTCCTTTCAACGGGGAATACAACCCGGTCATGAATGAGTTTCCAAAACCTTATCACTTGATTTGGTAAAAAGTCAAAAAATGACTCTTTTAAAATAATTGATCAACATATTGTATTTTTTATTGACATATACCCCAACATATTGCATAAATTACCCGTTACGGTCATTCGATAATATACTTGGCGGCATTCGACCCATCGATAATTGCGGCATGATATTCTTGTTTAAAAGTTTAAAAAAGGATAAGCATATGAATCGAAGGAATTTTTTGCTGAAAAGCACCGGTTGGTTGATCGGAAGTTTTTTCGGGCTGAATAGTTTTTCAAAGGCGTTTGCCATAGAAAAACATCGAAATCAAACGGTTGATCAGCCTCGCATTGCACTGATTATCGATGATATCGGATTCAGCCGTTCCCATGCAAGACAATTTCTGAATCTGGGTGTTCCCATTACCTTTGCCATCTTGCCACGACTGGCATATTCTTATGACCTGGCCCTTGAGATTCATGATAACGGACATGAAATCTTGCTTCACCAACCCATGGAACCTTACAACATTGATTCTTTTGACCCAGGACCCGGAGCACTCTATGTCGGAGATGGGGCCGACAAGATCGAGAGAATTATAGAAGAGAATATTGCCGGCGTACCTTATGCCGTTGGAGTAAACAACCATATGGGATCAAGATTTACAGAGGCATATAAAGAAACTAGAGAAGTTCTCGAAAATGTAAAGAAAAGAGATCTTTTTTTTGTTGACAGCTTTACATCAAGCCATTCTATGGGATATAGAACCGCAAGAAAGCTTCATATGGCTGCAACAGGCAGAAACATCTTTCTGGATAATGTTCATAATGATTCAGCCATTTATAATCAGCTCAACAAGCTAAAAAGACATTCAAAAAAATACGGGCATGCGGTGGGAATCGGACATCCGTTTCCGGAAACAGTACATACGATCGGTCGATTTGTAAAAAATATTAAAGATTCTGATATCTCACTGGTCCATGTGTCCGATGTTTTGTAATACCCAACCTGAACAAGCAGGAATAGGGCTTGGAGAGAACCAAAAATTATTTGCCACCAAGTCACAAAGACACAAAGGATAAAATTATTAATCTTTCTTCGCCTGCCCTGTTACAATATTAAAAAACCCAAGTTGATTTTTGTTGAAAAATACCATTTAATATCTATAGTAAGTTAAATTTAGTATCATTTAACAGGGTAAACCTTTGTGAATGGGTGGTGAAAATAAAACGTTTTGAAAAATACACAAATTTTACAATGAATGTGCTAAAATATGAAAAATTTAGGAAAGAGAGGACTGTGAAATGAAATTTTTGATCGCTGAACAAAATATTGGAGATAATGCCACAAAGGAGCAGGCTGAAAAACTGATTGAACTTTTGAAAGAAAAGGGTTGGGATGTTGAATATGGAACCGGGAGAAACGTGGCAACCGACGTTTCCGAGTTCGGAGAGGAAGAAAAGATTCAGGAGGCATTTGGAGATGATTTTATGCTCTGCATATCCCAGTTGGAAGAATGATATGCTTTAGCCCGAATATTTCATGAAAATTTTCGAGAGGCCTTTTTATTAGTTATGAAAACCGTTTGTAATTTACAATTTTGCTTCTAGTGGTGAGGTGACAGTTTGTACCGAAAATTTTCTTGTTCAATTTCTCATAAATTTTCACCCTTCGGGTTAAAAATCACACGTGTTAATAAATAGGAATAGAAATACAGTTATTGCAGCAAAGAAAAAGCTCTTGAGCTCATTGTTCAGCAAAGCCAAAGGTCTTATGTTTACTTCGAGTTCTGCTGTCCGTGACAAAGCTATGGTGTTCGTCTTCAAAAAGGAAAAGACGGTATCACTGCACATGTTTTTTGTTTTCTATCCGATTGATGTAATATTTCTTGACCAGACAAAAAAAGTAATTGAAATAAAAATGAATTTTAAGCCCTTTACAATTTACGTTCCAAAGAATAAGGCACAGATGTTGTTGAATGTGGTGCCGGCGCTGTAAGAAAAAGCGGGACAAAAATCGGAGATCGAATCGTGTTATAAAAGTCTATTAAAGGAAATTGAGAGTCATGGAAAAAACATTATCTATTATCAAGCCCGACGGTGTTGCCCGAGGAGTGATCGGTGAAGTAATTAAACGATTGGAAAGCAACGGACTCAAGATCATTGCCATGAAAATGTTGAAAATGAACAAAGCCCAGGCAGAAAGTTTTTATTCCGTGCACAAAGAAAGGCCGTTTTTTCAAAGTCTGACATATTTTATGACATCCGGACCTATTGTTGTTATGGTTCTTGAGGGAGAAAATGCCATAGCCGGATACCGTGAAATAATGGGTGCCACCGATCACAGGGATGCGGCCGAAGGGACCATTCGGAAGGATTTTGCAACGGATATTGAAAAAAATATCGTGCACGGTTCAGATTCCCCCGAGACCGCCGCCTCTGAAATAGGATTCTTTTTCAACAGCTATGAAGTTACCGGCTGATGTTCAAAAGAATCAATTTTGACAACATCACCATAGTTTTACACCAGCCACGACATCCTGAAAATATCGGGTCCGTTGCCCGTGCCATGTGCAATATGGGTTTCAGCCGACTTGTGGTCATCGACCCCCCAAACTTTGACCGGAACAAAATTCTTAAATTGGCGACGCATGCCGCGTCACATGTTGTTGATAAAAGCAGCATTTGTTCAGATCTTAAGGACGCACTTTCCCATTTTAATTATGTCGTCGGTGCGACGGCGCGGCTGGGAGGACAGCGTCAGGTCGTGATTACCCCTTCTAAACTGGCTCAAAAGCTGGTTCCCATTTCCATTGAGAATCGTATCGCCATCCTCTTCGGCCCGGAAGACAGGGGGCTTTCCAACGAGGACATTCGGTACTGTCATACGCTTGTAAATATCCCCACGGCCGAATTTTCATCCCTGAATCTTTCCCAGGCGGTAATGATCATATGCTATGAAATTTTTACTGCAGGTCTTGAAAAAAATACGAAATCCGCTCCTCGCCTTGCCAGCCGTCATGAACTTGACGGGATGTATGACCAGCTCAAAGATATACTGGTCCGGATCAGTTATATCAATCCTGAAAATCCGGATTACTGGATCAATAATTTACGACGTTTTTTTTCCAGGCTTCAGCTTCGTGCCAAAGAGGTCAGTATTATCCGTGGGATATGCAGGCAGATCGACTGGTATGGAAAGAAGTGCTATGAGGATGGGCAGAGGATGAGTCAAAATCGTGCAACGCGAGAGCATAAAGAATTTTGATAAAAAAGGAGACCTATGAAATTAGTCAGATTTGGTCAAAAGGGTAAGGCCAAACCGGGGCTGTGGAAAGACGGCAAAATCGTCGACTTGAGAGAAATCTTTCCTCAGATTCCTGATATAAATGAAACATTTTTCAGAGAGGGATGGCTTGAAAAGGTTGCCGGGGTTAAGAAATCGGGCCAAAAAATCGAGGCGCGAATTGCAAGCCCAATTTACCGCCCGTCCAAGATCATCTGTCTTGGAAAAAATTACGCCGAACATGCCAAAGAAGGAGGCTTTGAAAATCCTGAAAAACCGCTGATATTCTGCAAAACGCAGAATGCCTTGAGCGGGCCTTATGACCCCATAATACTTCCCAGAAGCAGCGACCAGGTGGACTGGGAGGTGGAGCTTGCCGTAATCATTGGAAAACAAGGAAAAAGAATTAATAAAACAGTTGCTTTCGATTACATCGCAGGATATACCGTCATGAATGATGTGTCCGCACGGAAGGCTCAGTTTTCCGATTCCCAATGGTTCAGGGGGAAATCCTTTGACAGCTTTGCGCCGGCAGGTCCTTTCATTGTGACTCCGGATGAGATTGACGATATCAATAACCTGAGACTGACCGCTATAGTAGATGGCGAAATCATGCAGGACGGAAATACCCGGGATATGATTTTCGACATTCCTGCCATAATAGAAAACATTAGCGAGGATATAACCCTTATTCCGGGCGACATAATTTCAACCGGAACGCCTGCAGGAGTGGGAATATTCAGAGATCCGCCGGTAGTTCTAAAGCCGGGAAACGTGGTCGAATGCCGCATCGAAAAAATCGGCGCCATTATCAATAAAGTGGTAGCTGAATAAGTTTTACAGGATAAACCATTTGATTTCGGTGTAGCGAAGCGATGGCGTGTATCTCTTGGAAACCGACTGACTGTTTGAGACCTTTGTAAAACGCCCCTTTTTGCCCAATTTCTACGTCAGTCTCAAATCTTAATCCTCGAAATACTCAATGTATTCCTGTGGTTAAAATTTTCGCCTTCCTTGAACTTGAACAAAAATGGACATTTTCCAACGGTCTCTGTTTGAAGGGCTTTAGCACGCGTTAGCCCGAGACGAATGAAATTATGACTTAAAAAAATCAATGGGGTAATTTAGCGACGAATTGTTCTTAAAAACTCTGGTGCGGCTCGGGCTTACGGGTGCTTAAGCACAAGTTTCAGTCGGTTGGAAAGAGATACACGCCGTCGTGGAGCGTTCCCCCTGTATTGGGCAAACGATTTTGTCCTGGTAAGTTGTAAGAGCTTTAACCTTAAGTTTTCCGGATCAATATTTCGAATCCGCGTACTCCACCCACCCTCCGCTCATTACCAGGGCACGGTCAAAGTCAGAAATTGAAAAAGATACTTCTAATTGATCTTGTTTAGCTGTTATAATAAAAATATTTTTTTCAAGATTCGTTTCCAGATAGGTTTCTTTGCCGGCAAAGTCTCTGAAAATACGGTCCATGGTTTTTGCCGGCAGCTCCACTGCCATCATTCCACAGTTAAACATGTTTTGTCTGAAAATTCTGGCGAAACTTTCTGCGATGACCAGGTTAATGTTATTCACTTCAAGTGCCCAAGCGGCATGTTCTCTGGAAGACCCGCATCCGAAGTTTGTTCTTGTGATGATAACGCTCTTTTCTTGAATATCAATTCGGGGCATGAATCCATCGAGCTTGATATCTTCTAAAAGATAGGGCCCAAGGGCCTGCTTGGTAATCTCAGAAAGATATTTTGCCGGAATAATTTCGTCAGTATTGATATCATCTCTATCAAGGAATAGTGCTTTTCCGCTGAAATTTTTCATGATATAATCTTTTATCACCCTTTGAAAAGGCTTGAGTTTGTAATGTAACCCGCAATGGCTGTAGCTGCCGCTGTGGCAGGGCTTACAAGGTGCACCATACCTCCTTTGCCCATGCGCCCGTTGAAATTTCTGTTTGTTGTGGATGCACAGACTTCGCCTTGAGCTAACACGCCGTTGCTCATGCCCAGGCAGGCGCCACATGTGGGATTTGTAACGCAAAATCCGGCGTCTAAAAATATTTTCAGAATCCCTTCCTCCATGGCCTGGCCAAAGATCTTTGGTGTTGCCGGAGAGACAATACCCCTCACGGAATCGCTGATTTTTTGACCGGAAAGCTCCCGGGCGGCAACCCTGAGATCTTCGATTCTTCCATTGGTACATGAGCCGATATAGACCTGGTCCACCTTTATGGTTCCCATCTCCGTGACCGGTTTTACCTGATCGGGTTTATATCCAAAGGTAACCAGAGGTTCCAGGCGACTGACATCATGCTCAATCACCTGGTCATACCGGGAGTCAGAATCGGAAGAGAACCGGCTAAAATCATCAAGAGCTGCTTTTTTATCGGAATATTCATTTATAATGAATTCCCATAAATATTCAACGGTGGTTATGTCAGGAAGGCAGATGCCCGAGGTTGCACCGGCTTCAACAGCCATATTGCACAACGTCATCCTCGATTCCATGGTCATGGCATCCACAATCGAACCGGTAAATTCCATGACTTTGTTGGTGGCGCCATTAACCCCTATACGTCCGATCACGGAAAGAATTACATCCTTGGCCAAAACACCTTGGGGCATCCGTCCGCTGATGTTTATTTTAATGGTTGAAGGATAGTGAAAGGCGCAGACGCCTTTAAGAATTCCCACCTCAAGATCCGTGGTCCCGACTCCGGCGGCAAATGCACCGAATGCGCCATGGGTACAGGTATGAGAATCACCCATGATTACCGTAAAACCCGGGCGCACAAATCCCTTTTCAGGAAAAAGCACATGGCAAATTCCGTTTCTGCCGATATCAAAAAAATCAAGAATATTGTGGCGTCTGGCCCAATCTCTGAGAATTTTACCCTGTTCGGCAGTCTTTGAGTCTTTTGCCGGCGTAACATGATCGATAACGGCCTTGATCTTATCCGTATCAAAAACACGGTCCTTGTTGCGGCTAACCAGATCATTGATTGCCATGGGTGTTGTAATCTCATGACAGAATACGGCGTCCAGACGGATCACATGAATATCTTCTGCCGGGCTGTCAACATGGTGGGCATCAAAAATTTTTTCGGCAATGGTTTTTCCCATTTATTCCCCTTTTAATCTGAGAGATTTGTAAAACGCTCCTCCTTTCAAAGGTCTCAATCTGTGTCTGTTTTCAGCACGGATAAAAATGCGGACTGGGGGATCATTACCTGACCCACCATCTTCATCCGTTTTTTTCCTTTTTTCTGCTTTTCAAGGAGTTTACGTTTTCGGGTTATGTCTCCGCCATAACATTTTGCGGTAACGTCCTTTCTAAATGCCGAAACCGTCTTGCGGGCAATAATATTGCCGCCGATAGCCCCCTGGATGGCTATTTTAAACATCTGTCTCGGAATTTCATCCCGCAGTTTTTCACACGCGCGCCTTGCCCGTTCAACCGCCCGGTCTCGATGAACCAGCTGGGAAAGCGCATCAACACGATCCCCGTTGATCAGAATGTCCACCTTGACAAGGTCGGTCTCTCTAAAATCTATCAATTCGTAGTCAAAAGATCCATACCCCTGGGTAACAGATTTAAGCTTGTCGTAAAAATCATAAACAACTTCGGCCAGGGGAAGTTCAAATATCATCTCCAACCGGTTACTGGTCAGATACTGATAATTCTTATTAATCCCTCTTCGATCCAGGCAGAGCTTCATAACCGTCCCCATATACCGATCCGGTATTATAATGGAGGCACGAATAAACGGCTCTTTTGTGCATTCAATTTTTGTAGGATCCGGGTATAAGGCCGGATTGTCGATAGTTAATGTTGAGCCGTCATTCATGATAATATTGTATCTGACCGAAGGCGCCGTGAGTATCAAAGAAAGATCGTATTCACGCTCAAGACGCTCTTGAACAACCTCAAGATGAAGTAGCCCCAGAAAGCCGCAACGGAACCCAAAACCCAAAGCCATAGACGTATCTTTTTCATATATAAGGGACGCATCGTTTAGTTTCAGTTTTTCCAGGCCGGTAGCCAGCTCCTCATAACCATCAGAGGCAACCGGGTAAATCGAAGAAAAAACAACCGGTTTTGCTTCCTTAAACCCCGGCGTGGGCGTTAAACAGGGGTTGTCTTTTAAGGTTATGGTATCTCCGCATCGGGTGTCGCTGACCGTCTTTATGCCTGCGATCATATAGCCCACCTGGCCTGCTGAAATTTCTTTTTGGGGTATACGGTCGATCTGAAATATCCCGACTTCTTCAACCTTATAAACGGCCTTATTTGACATAAACATAATCAGATCTTTTGGCTTTACTCTTCCCTGGAAAACCCGAAAATGAACAATCGTCCCCCGAAAAGGATCATAGTGAGAATCAAAAATCAATGCTTTAAAGGGCGCATCCGGATCTCCTGTGGGAGGCGGCAGATAATCTATAATACGCTCAAGCACATCTTCGATTCCAATCCCTTCCTTGGCTGAAGTCAGTATTGCCGTTTCCGGGTCAAGTCCCAGGTCTTCTTTTATCTGTTTTTTTACCCGTTCCACATCAGCCGACGGTAGATCTATTTTGTTGATTACGGGAATAATTTCAAGATCATGTTCCAGGGCCAGATAAAGGTTGGCCAGGGTCTGAGCCTCCACTCCCTGGCTGGCATCTATCAAAAGCAATGCCCCTTCGCAAGAAGCAAGCGCCCGGGAAACTTCATAAGTAAAGTCTACGTGTCCGGGCGTATCTATGAGATTCAGGGAATAGGTCTGATTATTTTTTGATATATACGGCAGACAAATGGTCTGGCTTTTTATGGTAATGCCACGTTCCCGTTCTATGTCCATGGTATCTAATATCTGATCTTTAAAATCCCGGTCCATAATGACATGGGTCGCCTGTATCAGGCGATCGGAAAGCGTGGATTTGCCGTGATCAATATGTGCTACGATGCTAAAATTTCGTATGTTTTTCATTATCGCTTATAATATCTCTTTTAACAACCAAACAAAATTAAAAGCCTGTTGACATAAAATCTCTTTGGAAATATAATTAAAGTTTGCAAATAGATTCATACCATCCAAACGGATGGGTATCTGTCATTTTTTAGCGATCATATAATGTGCTAAAATGTTAATCAGTTATCGTCTCTGTAATATTGTTTCACAATTTGAAATACTCAATTTAGTTAAATTAAAGTTAAGAGAGCGCCTTTTATCAAATTTTTGTTAAATATGTCAACCCCGGTATCAAAGAATCGGCAATCGGGTTTAGTGGCTTCGACCCAATTGGAATAGGCTGCCATTAAAAGGGTTGTAATTTCGATTCCGTTTATAGCAAAATAGAACTTCCGAAACACATAATTATAGAAAATATATTCATATAAACACAATGGGCTGGGCAAAAAGAGATGGATGAACTCGTTTTAATAGTAGACGACGATGCCGGCATTAAAAATTTGATGCACGAATTTTTAACCCGGTCGGGATTCAATTCCATAACGGCTTCCAGTGCGGAAGAAGCGATTGAATTAATAAAATCGAACCATGTGAATGTAGCGATAACCGATATCCTGCTGCCCGGCAAGGATGGTCTTCAACTGACTGACATCATGACACAAAATCATGATATAGATGTCATTGTAATGACCGGTTACAGCGGCGAATACTCTTACGAAGAAGCCATAAACAAAGGCGCCAGCGATCTTATCTTTAAACCCTTTCGTTTCGAGGAACTGCTGCTAAGATTAAAAAAAGTCTTGAAAAACAGACAATTAGTCAAGGATCGTGCCCGGGTGCTCGGCAAACTTGAGAAACTCGCAATAACAGATGGTCTTACAAAACTATATAATTTAAGACACTTTTATAATCAGCTCGAAGTAGAGATTGGCCGGTGTAGCCGCTACGGCCATTCACTTGCTCTTTTGCTTTTGGACATTGATAACTTCAAGGTGTATAATGATACATACGGACATCTCGAAGGCGATAAAGTTCTGATCAGGCTTAGCCAGATTATTAAGTCATGCCTCAGAACAATGGATTCCGCTTACAGATATGGCGGAGAAGAATTTACGGTTATTCTTCCGGAAACAAAAGGTGAAGAGGCAAAAAACGTTGCCAACAGGATTCGGACCGCTGTGGAATCAGAACGTTTTTTTCCGGAACCCGATAAAGTGGTAACAATAACCATAAGTATCGGTCTTACTGAATATTTTGAAAATGAACAATTATCAACATTTATCAAAAGAGCCGATCAGGCAATGTATAATTCAAAAGCCAAAGGCCGAAATAGAATCTCCTCCCTATTTATTGAACCTGCTTCTAATCAAAATGACCCCAACCCGGATAAACCGGAAATAACAAGTCACAAATAACAAATCGTTTCCCAATATTGGATCGGTGGAGACCTTTGAACCTCAAAACCCTTCATCCCTTACATCCCTATACCTCCCTTCTCATAGAGACAGATCTACCATCCTTTGAACCGCTTTAAGTGCGGGCTGCTGTATTCCTTCAGGCACCTTGACCTCTCCTTCCATTAATTCCAGGCTTCTGGCGATATCACGGAGGGTGATTTTTTTCATGTCCGGGCATTCCATGGCACCGGAAGCCGGATAAAAATCTTTTTCAGGATTTGCTTTTTTCAGAGGATAAAGCAACCCCACCTCTGTTCCGACAATGAAAGTTCGGTTTTTGGATTCCCTGGCGAACCGGATCATTCCTGAAGTGCTAAACACATGATCCGCCAGCGCAAGAACTTCCGGCCGGCATTCGGGATGGGCCATAAAAACAGCATCAGGATATTTTTGTTTTACTTTTTTGACATCTTCCCGGGTTAATAAATCATGAATCGGGCAGTATCCATTCCAGACATGAACCTTCTTGCTCGTATGCGAAGCGGTATACCTGGCGAGGTTTCGGTCGGGAACCATTAATACCTCTTTGACATCCAGACTGTTAACAACTTTTATGGCATTGGCCGAAGTGCAGCATATGGTTGAAAGTGCCTTGACCGCTGCCGTTGAATTAACATAGGTTACAACCGGCATCCGGGGAAGTGTATCCATTTTGGCTTTAAGGGCTTCCGGTGTTACCATATCCGCCATGGGACATCCGGCATCTTTGCGGGGCAAGAGCACAGTCTTGTCCGGAGAGAGGATGGAAGCAGTTTCGGCCATAAAATGCACCCCGCAAAAGACGATGATCTTGGCATGGGTTTGGGCTGCCCTGATGCTCAGTTCCAGTGAATCACCGCAAAGATCCGCAATATCCTGGATTTCAGGCGGCTGGTAGTTATGTACAAGCATAATTGCTTTTCTTTTTTTTAACAAACTTCTTATCTTATCCTTCATTCTACAGTTCCTTAATAACCTTTATATGCCAATCATTTCTTTATTGCCTTTATACTTATGGCTCGTCAAGATGTAGTATTTCAACACCCTTCGGTATTTTAAAATTGAACATGGAATCATCTATATTCTGCTTAAACTGAATGTTGTCAAGCTCGATTCGTGTCTCATCTCCGTATGAGTTATAGGTAACAATTTTAAGCACTTCAAAATTATTTGTTGAAATAAACAGATATATAACCGATACATCGAATGTTTTCTGTCTGGGTAAAAGTTTCAACACATGGTAATCATCTTCAACTTTTTTGTCGAGAAGAATAGTAAATTGCTTCTTTACCAACTTCATATCTGAAAGAAAACTGAATCCTTTTCCGTCCCCGAAAAAAGAGGGGGCCTCGCCGACCATGACCTGGTTGTCTCCCGGTCTGTATATCCATAACCGATTGCCATCCGTTATTATGGTTTGACGGTCAGGCGTTTCATACTCCCATCTCATTTTATCGGGGCGTTTGAAAAAGGCTTTTCCCGATGCGCTATCTGTTATTTCCATGGCTTTTATTGTTGAAGCTTGAAAAAAATTGGTCGAAAAGCCTGAAACCGCATGCCGTGTTTCAACCTTCTTCATGATATCATCCGGAGAAAGATCCGATACATTTGGCGATGAATCTAATTTCTGAGATAAATTCTGGCTGAACGCCCCTTGGTTAAAGCAAAAGCAAAGAAACAAAATTAGAGCTGCTTTAAATTTCATTAATAGAACTCCTAAAACAATTGAAAAACTAGTAAATAAAACCGCGAATGAACACAAATACACACGAAATTAAAAACAACACAATGTTCACAGAAGGCATTTTTTTTGGAATATTCATTTGTGTTTATTTGCGTCCATTTGCGGTGAAATAAAACCGCGAATGAACACAAATATACACGAATTTAAGAACAATAACATAATCCTAAACACACAAGGCATTTACTTAGAATGTCCATTTATGTTTATTTGCTCCCATTTGCGGTAAAATAAAACCGCGAATACACACGAATCTAAAAACAACAACATACCATAATTTTAGGCAGTTTAGATCATTTTAAGCATTTCTTCAGCTAAGGCATAACTCCATATTTTTTTAGCTTTTTATGAAGGGTTTTCCTGGTTATGCCCAAACGGCGTGCAGCTTTACTTTTGTTGCCGGCCACAGATTCCAGAATGCGCAAAATAGTGGCCTTCTCCACCTGTTCAAGAGATATATTATTATCTTCTTCGACAAAAACAGGCAAAGGTTCATCCGGCTGACCGGATAAATTTTGCATGAGCGTAAAATCTTTATCATCAAGGTAATCTGTGCGAGCAAGCACAACACCTCTTTCAACCGCATTCATCAGCTCTCGAACATTACCGGGCCAGTCATACCGGATAAGCCGATCCATTGCAAGGGGAGTGAACCCCTTTATCTCTTTTCGGTTCTTTACAGCAAACATTTTCAGAAAATGCTGAGCAAGCAACGGAATATCGTCTATTCTTTCTCTTAAAGGGGGAATTTCCAGGCTGACAACATTTAACCGGTAGTAAAGATCTTCGCGGAAAATCCCTTGAGTTTTTAGCTCTAGAAGATTTTTGTTTGTAGCCGCAATTACCCTTACATCCACTTTAAGTACCTTTTCTCCGCCCACACGGGTAAACTCTCTTTCCTGTAACACCCGCAGCAGTTTTACCTGCATGGTCAGGGGCATTTCACTGACTTCGTCCAAGAACAGGCTCCCCCCGTGGGCCTGATAAAAACGGCCTTCTTTTCTTCGGTCAGCACCGGTAAAAGCCCCTTTTTCATGTCCGAAAAGTTCTGATTCCAACAGGGTTTCAGTAATGGCGGCACAGTTGATCTTAATAAAAGGCCCGTCTTTTCTGGGGCTGTTAAAATGGATTATCCCTGCGATGAGTTCCTTACCCGTTCCGGATTCGCCGGTTATCATAACGGTTGCTTCGGAGGGAGCCACATGAGCGACGGTTTCCAGAAGATTTAACATGGCCGGGCTGCGACCAATAATATTCTGCATGTCGAAATGCTTCCCGAGGCTTTCCTTTAAAATCCGGTTTTCCTCTTTTAGTCGGATGTGCTCCATGGCCCTTTCAAGAGTAAAACGCAGCTTGTCGAAATCAAGCGGTTTTGTAAGATAATCATAAGCCCCTTTTTTCAAAGCCTCAATAGCGGTTTCAACAGATGAATAGGCAGTCATTATAGTTACCGGTATGGCAGGGTTGAATGCTTTTATCCTCTCAAGAGCTTGGAGGCCTGAAACCTTCAGCATTCTAACATCCATCAAGACCAAATCAAAGGGGCGTTCTTGGACCTTCTCGATGGCTGTTGATCCGTCATCCGCCTCAACAGCATCATATCCCCATCCCCCGATAAGGGTTCGCAGCATGGTTCGATGGGTGCTGTCATCATCAACGATCAATACAGACGGTTTGTTTTTCATGGGTTTTCTATCTCTTATTTATAAAATGTGTGCATTTTGTGGCAAAAAAAAGTTTGATGACACCACAAAGGACACGAAGATCACGAATATTATATATATTTTATTCTTCTTTTCCTTCGTGGTCTTCGTGGTAAAAGTAAAAATCCGGGTCCAGAGGGCCCGGCTTTGATTATCCCCAGAGGGGATTTAGTTTGCCGGCATTTAACGATTTACGGAGTACTGGAGTATTGGAGTAGTGGAGTAATGAAAGAAACCCCTTTTTTCATCGCTCTCAGAAAACAGATCCCTGGAGAAAATCTGAAAATTTAAAGCTCTTTTTTTAAATCAACACTCCAATACTCCATTACTCCGGTTGATTTATACGGGCAGAGCCATTGATCTCTGACCCCCGCAATGCGGGACAGGCTTGGCCCTGAGGACCAGGTTTTTTAGAACCCAATAAAACCTGTCTTTTTCGGTTCCGGTTTGTCCGGGTTAGGTATAAGGTAATAATATCGTGACCGTGGTCCCCTGGCCGAATATGCTATCCACCTTTATCTCGCCGTCGTGGGCCTCAATGATATTGTGGGCAATTGCAAGTCCGAGGCCTGTCCCCGATGCTTTGGTCGTAAAGTAGGGATCAAATATATGTGTCAGATCATCTTCACTGATACCGGTACCGGTATCTTGGACCCGGATTTTTATCCCACCCTTTTCTTCATTCTTTAAAAGCCAGACATTAAGACTCCCGCCGTTTTTCATCGATTCCATGGCATTAAGATATAGGTTCAGAAAAACCTGGTTGATCCTGTCCGGATCAACAAGAATTTCATCTATTTCAGAATCAAGACGGGTTTGAATCTTAATGTTTGCCTCAGAAGTCTGCCTTTCTATCAGCTTAAGAGAGTTTTCTAAAAAGGTTCTGACGTTAATCGGTTTTTTTGAAACTGTAATGGGTCTCGCAAATTCATGAAGCTGACCCACAACTCTATTTAATCTATCCACTTCCTGAATCATGAGGTTTGAGATCTGTTGGTTTTCCGGAACATCATGATATCTTTCTTTGAAATATGTAGCAAAACCCTTGATCGAACTTAAAGGATTCCGTATTTCATGGGAAACACCGGCGGCAAGCCTTCCCACGGATGCCAGGCGCTGGCTCCTTGCAATCTCTTTTCTTAAAGAACGAACCTCGCTGAGATCCTTGAAAAGCAAAACATACCCGAGAAACATACCGTTTTCATCATTCAGTAATGTAGCGCTGACTTCAAGGGGGATAACTTTTCCTTTACGGACAGTACAGTCGATTTCTTTTTCCACAACACCTTTTTCCGTATCGAGGTTTTCCAGCAACATCAACAATTCCTCCGGAACCACTTGCGTAGCATTTTCGCCGATCACTTCCGCAGCGGAAAGGCTTAGAATAAATCCGGCCACATGATTTAAGGAGGTAACTTTTCGATGGTTGTCTATGGCAACGAGGCCGATAGGCATGTTCTCAACCAGGCTATCGGAGAAGGCTTTTATTCTGGAAAGGGACATCCTTGTCGCACGATAACTCTGGGCAAAAAAAAGCAGTGCTATGCCGGCAAACCCGATTAAAAGAAGGATCATACCCATTACCATTGTATGTCTGGTATCCGCCTGTATGGCCTTTTCAATGGAAGCCATGTCCAGACCCACAAAAATGATCGGATTGAATGTAGGAATATCTAATCTTTGATTAATTCCTTGCTGAAACCACATTTGCATCATCATGTGGCCATTTCCCACATTCAACCCCCTTTTTACGGGTGAAAACTTTCTGAACACCTCAAATATTTTCTTGCCCTCGGGTTTTGATACAATACGCCACTTTATTGTTTCTTCGTGTATGACTCTTCTAAGATTTAATCCTTTTCCATGAGTTTTGCCAATATATCCGGGATTATTATGAGCAAGGATAATACCGTTGGTATCGGTGACCAGCAGATAAACAATATCATGTTGCTGGGCCGTCTCAGTGAGAAGTTTCTGGAGCTGGACCCCGCTCCAACTAAATCCCATTCCTGTCCGGGTACCGGCTTCAAACGATCGTATCAGTGCAGCGCCTTTTTCCAGTAACAAACGGAAGCTATTTTCTTTTTGGCGGGTGATATTCTGGAGGGTCATAAAAGCAAAAATCGGGAATAAAACCATCACTGCACCCATAAATATCCAGGGAGGAACGCCCACCCAGAATCGTTTATTTTTAATTTTGTTTGCCATAACTATTTATCAAAGCAAATCTTATGCCACCAGCTCGTGAGCAGTTGTCGGCTAACCGTTTGCCTTTAGATCTTCTATTAATTCTTCGATCCTAAATCCAAAAAGAAAGTGGATACTTATTATCCATAAGACGGATTGGACACTTCCAATCTGGATATTAAGTATCCACCTTCTGGTTCTTCGTGGCAAGGGAAAATTGCTATGATTATTCGATATGTTCAGCTCCGGGTATAAATGGCTTAATGGCTTCGAGTTCATTGGACATAATTGGCCGCCAGTCGATATGATAAAATATTTCAGTTCCGAAATAGGACTTGGGCTTAAAGACGGCGACATACAAAGCCGGCTCATCCGGATAGTGCTCTATCCATAACGTCTCATCGATTTTTAGATTAAAATCCCTGTATATCCTTTTGCCCAAGCTTTGGGCACAGGTTGTTCTGAAGATGCCTTCCCCGGTTTGTGTCGCAATAATGACGTAGGGTCTGAGGTACTTGACTTCCGGCCGGTCTATTGAAAAATCGATGATTCTCAACCACCAGGAGCAGGCGCATTTACCAACCGTTTCCTGTGAAGCGTCTTCCTGCCGTTGCAAGCGATATGTCCCGTCGAAAAGGATCAAACTATGGTTACCCCCCATTCGTAAATGTCTTAAAAAAGACTCATCTGACGATCTTCCTTATTTTTCCAGCCCGTTATCGGCCCTTTTCGAATTTCAGCAAAAACACCGGGTGCAAGTTTTGCATGGCGGGCCCAATCCAGCATGATCTTGGCAATGGTTTCGGCAGTGCTATTCTTCCAGTTTGTGCCGAGATTCTCACCAAGTTCAAGACCCAGCTTTAAAAGCGTATTGTCTTTATCCTTATGTGATTCAAGTATTTTTATAAAGCTTGAAAATGAAGTCAATTGCAAAGCACTTTGTGCGAACAAGAGAGGACGTCTGTCCGGATGTGATACGAACTCCTTTCCTTTTGGCAGCACTTTTATCAATGGAGTCTTTCTTGCAATGAACCCCAGATCTTCTAATGTTGCAAGGGCTCTAAAAATCGTATTTTTTCTCAGGCCTCTCCAATTCACTCTCCCGCCCCCATGAAGGGCTCGAACAAGTCTTATGGCGACATCTTCAACAGGGGAGTACTGAATCTTCGGAATCTTAGCACCACGTCTTTTAGGTAACAACAGGTGACGCTCGCGGATTTCCGTTGCAGGATCAAAGCGAATGAGTTTTCGATTTTTTTTGTCGAAAAGAGCCAGATCGGCGATATCCATCCATTCCGCCAGGATACGGGCGTAATTTATCCAGCCGTGTCGGGTTGTCGAAATATAGACGCACCAAGTCTCAAGCAGTTTAGCAAGGCTGTTTATGGCCAGAACATTCTTTTGTTCCAGAGTTTTCAAGAGCCTTTTGACCTGATGGTTAGCTCTGAGCCTGTCTCGCAGATGGTTTCGCAATACACCCTCAACATCACGGGGCGATGAAGGAAGTTTAATCTGCAAGGAGGCCTTGCCCTTTATGATTTTAACAAGTCCGAGAGAATCCATGTCTTTCGCGATTCTGAAGAAAATCTTTTCCGGCAAACCGTGTTTATTAAGATCGGAAACATCCAATGTGCCGTCAGCCGAGTGAAGGATCTTTACAGCATTTATAACATTCCCGGTGCCGGCACCAAGGATATAATTATCCCAATTCGGCAATAGGTCTGCGTTTAGGTAATCGCGAAAAATATCTCCGTAAACGTCCATGAAGTTGCCGATGGCTACGATCAACCCCTGCTGGATTAAATTTTGTACAATTTGAGGTTCAAATATGAATCTCGATTCTTCAAGACGCATGGGTGCAGACCTGGCAATCTCAAGTAATGAGGCGCTCTCTTTATCTGACAGCTTCTGTAAGTCATGCTGGAAAAATTCTTCAATGCTCAGAAGATGACCGGGAATATTTATCTGTGGAATTCCGGATTGCCCGGCAATTTTCACATGAAAACAAATTAGTTTCAGCAGCCAAGGATATCCCTGTGAAAATTCGATGAGAAAAGATTGAAGATCTTTTGTTAAGGTTTCACCCAAATCCTTGCCGAGCTTTTTTAAAAACGCATTAATTTCGGCCCTTGAAAAAGTATTCAAAATCATATTTTTGCTGTTATCCGTAACAGCCCCAAGCAGTTCATCAGAAAAGTCATGGGTCGATAAAATAAGATCCTTATCCCACGAGAAACAAAGCACTAGGTTGTTTTGTTTTTCGCATATTTTCAGAAACAGATCTTTAACCGGTTTCAGCACATCAGGAAAAAGAAAAATGTTCTCGAACTGATCAAAAAAGATGAACAGGAGTTTGCTGTGGGATTCGAGAATTTGCCCGATGTCAAAAATTGCTTGTACTGCACTGTCTAACCCTGTTGCGGATTTTGAAACATCCGTTTCGGTTAGTATTCCGCCGAAATCTCCGAACTTTTTGAGAGTATAGTCTATTATACGATCAAGGAACCTTGAAGACGATGCGGTGCGTGAATCTATGGCAACGGCAAAGTGTCCCATTTTTAGCAGACGGTCAACACTTGCAAGGACCACCGAACTTTTCCCTAATCCTGAAGGGGCTTCAAACACGATGCCGCGATGTGGCGTCTCCTTATTTATGAGTTCCGCCGCAAAGGAATCGAGTTCTTTAAGCAAAGGTCTTCTGCCTACGAAATACTCTGGTGGCGCCGGGAATTGATACTCGAAGCATTCGGAACCTCCCCGGACCTCGACAATTTCATCAGCATCTTGAAACAGACCCGGCTGGAGAGCCGCCGTGCCACCCACAGTAATGTTGTCAAAACCGTCAAGCTCCGGATACAGTTTTGTCAAATAACTCAGTGTGGATCGATCTAATACAGGAATGCCCCTGTTGTTAAAAATAGCGATTTGATTGCGGATTCTTTTGCCTTGAGAGGTAATCGGCTGGACCCAAAACACTCCTTTTTCAGTATAAAGCAGAAGACACTCACCCGGTTTTCCCATATTCCGGGTAATTCGTTTTGCGGCCGTATCCGGACTCACACCTTTCGGAATTCCTGAAATTGCTTTCAAAACTTGGCCTTCCTCATAAAGAATTGCTGTGACTTGAGAATTTCCTTCTATATGCTCTCGATAAAAGTCCCTGGCACAAAGGTCGATACCGGGAAGGGCAATGAGGAGGCCGTGGCACCGTTTGTCGTTGTGCCATCTTGCCATATACTTGCCGTAAAATGCCTGGAGCCTGGAAGCGAATATGGCTGTTTCATTAAACTTACATTCAGCAAAAAGGGGTGAGCCGGTTGCGTTATGTTTCCCCGCGATATCCATTTCCATTTCAGCGGTGTCTGCGTGCAGGATGCGGTCAACGCTGTATCCATAGTGATGCAGGACCTGGATCATCATGGCTTCAAATAACTTGCCTCGTGACCAGGCCCTGGCCTGTGGAGATCTGCCATGTCCAAGTATTTTCAACCTTCCCATCTCGATGTTATCCTGGTATGAAAAATCACTATGAAATCCAATGAATAAATCTTATCCATGGTTCCGTGGCATATTAACATTGCAGTATACAAACA
This sequence comes from Desulfobacteraceae bacterium Eth-SRB2, assembly GCA_004193595.1. Lineage (GTDB taxonomy): Bacteria > Desulfobacterota > Desulfobacteria > Desulfobacterales > UBA11574 > S5133MH16. Next base: position 403,522 of record RPGQ01000037.1, on the reverse strand, counting down.
CCATACCAGAAATTTATAAAAGATCAAGTTATACAATCGCTTCGCGATTCTATATAACGCGGCTTCGCCACTCTAAAAAAAGGAAATTCCTATACTATCAAGTTGATAAGACAAAGGGGTCAAAAGACAATACCATTCATTTATACTCATTTGCTGATGTCTTGATTTTTACTATTATATTAGGCTGTTATTGGAATTGTAATGCCGATCGATAGGGTATGGGGCAAATCATGCGATTTGATTATTTCTTGGATTTTCTCCGGGATATTATAAATTTAGGGTTATAATTTCATAAAAATTGTGAAAAAGATTTCATACAACACTAATCCCTTACATCCCTTGCCTTCCTACGTCTCTAAACCCTTCTGCAAAGGCCGCTATACAATCCGAAAAGCTTTGATTAATGGCGGATCGCCAATCCCGGAATACTCCATCTTTCGAATGCAATCTTTGCATATCCGGTAGTATCGAACCGTATCCCAGAGGTTGTCTATACAATCTTCCAAACGTGTTTTCATCTTCAAATATTGTTCTTCGGATATTCCGGCGCACTCAAAAACAGATTTCTGCACCCGGTAACCATAATCCCCGATGATTTTTACAGCCTGTCTGCGGTCTCGGTCATCTACGATATCAAAGCAAACCAGAACAAACAATCTATGACTCCCATTTAAAAGGCTTATATGGTTTTTTCGGATTTTTCAAATAGTTACCAAAAGCCGCAACCTGCCGGTGAATGAGCCACCGGTACCCGATTTTTTTGTCATCCGGCGGGTAATAAATCTTACGATTCATCATTTCTTCATAGGTTGCGATAAGTGCCTTCATTATGGCGGGTTTCATTTCAACAGGTCGTTTTTTTCTCATCTCCTGCTCATCGATAAAATTTTTCGGCGGCGATTTTCGATATACAAAGTCATCAGGAGTTATCATTTTTCGGTTAATGATTCCCAACACCAGACGGTCTCCCAAAAAACTCCGGTATTCTTCCACCAGATCGCAGGCCAGTGACGGCCGACCGTAGGAGATCTCGTGAAGGGCGCCCATATATGGATCAAGCCCGTTGGCTTTTATAGCTGAAAGGACTTCATTGGTTAACAGCGTATAAACAAATGACAGTAAAGCATTTACCGGATCTAAGGGTGGTCTGCGATTTCTTCCATGAAATTTAAATTCCGGATTCTTGATCAGATCGTTAAAGGCGGAATAATATATTCTTGTGGCCGCACCTTCAAGACCTCTGATTCTGTCGAGGCCATCTGCATCTTTCTTGTATATGGGTTGAAAGGTCTTGAGTCTTGCCGCCAATTTGCGCAACGGATCGTTTTTATATTGCCTGGCTCGGATCAAAATAAAGCGAGTCATGTTATCGATCTTTCCTGCGACAATGCACCCTGCTGTTCTGGCGGCAAAAACACCGTCTGCCAGGTTCAGGTATTGCGCGCGTCGCAATTCCACATGCCGGTGTTCATCAATGGCAAGCCTGGCGCGGAATCTGCCCGTAGGTGTGATAAACACGGTTTCAACCCGGTTTTTTATGAGGAAATCCATTACTCCGCCGGTAAGGGAGACATATCCTGCCAGCAACAGTTTTTTAAGTCCGTCTGCCGGAATCCTCTGGATAGCTTTTTTATCTTTGAATACCTTAATTGACGCACCTTCCCGTCGAAGATAACAGCCGGGTTCGATAACATATAAAGATTCCATTTAAAAACTCCAGTTTTTTTCAGATTATATTAGGGGAACAGTCTGTTACTCCATAAATCGTTTGACCTGATTCATGGCCGATTCAAGATTTTCCAGGGCCGAATTCAGATTTTCAGCTTTTTCGACTTTAGCGGCGGCGCTGTTTTTTCTCCAACTCTCAACATGCAGCAGGGGATGACGGTAATCGGGTATGGATGAAAATTCACACATATCTCCGACAAATGACATTATTGAATGAATCCTCCGACACCCCAAAGGCGTTCCTCGAAGGCGGCTCAGCTTATAGTCCACCATATGAGGATTGTATTCCGAAGAAAATGCGTAGAGGTAATGCAGCAGGGACTTTGCCTTTGGAAGAAATCCGATAGTCTGCAACATCACCTTTTCTTCTCTTGGGGAAAGGTTGATTCCGTTTCGACAGGAAGAAATAATCTGTGCCAAAGGAGGACACTTTTTTTCAAGGATAAAAAGCTCAGGATATTTTTCAGCCCATTTTTGCCATCTGGGATGGACAAGCACTTTTTCTTTTTCAGACATTGCATTAAACTTTTGAAGACCGTCGACCGGTGAAGGGTCGACTTTCAATAGAAAGTTAAGTTGAGCTTCCAGGGTTCTTTCCCGGCACTCAAGAAAATATGATTTTTTCCCGGACAGACGGTGTACGCCCAAGGGGAGCTTCACCAAGTTACCGAAACCTTTACCACTTAACCGGTCCTGCTTTGGAAAAACCTCCAGGGTAAAAGCAGATAAATCCGGAGCAATAAGATCTCTGATTTGTATAAGCGCAGATCTGGCCAAAGCCGCAGGAACAGGGGATTGGAAAATAAACCAAAAATGATACCCTTTGTTGCCGGAAAATTCCATAAGCGGCTTCAGTCCTGCCTTGGCCCCCTGTTCCTTGATTTGAGAAATAAGGTAGTTCCGTTCCCGCTGAACCTGGCTTTTTTCATCTCTTTTTAATACGCCGCCTCGAAACCGAGGAATCAAATCCGCATCCATGACCCCGACACTTACCCTGCTGTCCGCCTTGAGCAGGTAGATTCCATATGTCCTTCCATGGTTCAGATGATCTTCCACATCCTGGAAGGTCATGGGGCTGCGAACCGGGACATACCCCTGCTTTCCTTCCTTCCGGTTGACCCACTGCCGGGCAAAACAGTCTTCACGTCCTGAAAAAAGCTTTAAAAAATGATCTATCTGACGTTGACGGTGTCGCAGCCGCTCAAAAGGCCCGTTTGCCGACTCGATATCCTTTTTCTTTTCCACCTCTGTCAGGGCCGTGAATTTATGGACCTGGATGTTATAGGTTTTTTTGTCCATAAAGGCACGGGCACCTGCCAGAACCCTGGCTAATTCCGACCTGCGGTCCAAAACCGCCAGAAGATCCATTCGCTCCTGCCAGGCTTTTACATTTCCGGGTTCTTTTTTGTTGACGCTTGCCAGCACGTTGAGGGCAGTTTCCATCTCACCGGCCATCTGAGCAAGCCTTGCCCACTCGATTTTCTGAGTAGTGGCCAGTTGTTTCCAAATATTGTTCGTGCGAAGAACCCGGCAGGTCTTCCCGGTATCATTCCCCCGGATTATTGCATTTTCCATCCGTGATATAATCAAACTGAAATCAGGGGATGCATTTCCTTTTTTAGCCTGCTTTAAGGTGTTCACAGTTATCTCCTTTACGGGCAACCCGGTCCAGAAGTTTATCCAGATTATGGTAGTTCGGACTGATATCCTTGAGTCTGTCTGCCGTTTTAAGCGCCAGATTTAAATCCCCCATCCGATAGGCACCCAGCGCCTGCCAAAAGAGTCCGTCCCCACATGGATTCCCCCATTTTTCTTCAAAAAAAGAATTCGCTTGTCTGGCGCATGCCAGGGTCCTGTCGTAATTTCCCAGCAGATATTCAAGTTTTGCAAGGCGAACCAGGGTCTTGTGCTTAGAACGATTATCCCTTTCCAGGGATCGGTTCAGAGCATTTTTTGCGCCGGCATAATCTTTGAGCCTGGACAATACGTCCGATTCGGTCCAGCTGATATAGGGCTTCCGCCGTTTCTTAGGAACATTTTTCAACATCTCCAGGGCACGACGGGGATTATCCAGAGCAAGGTAACATCGGGCCAGAAGTTCATAAACAAAATCTATGGGATCAGCCGATTTGCATTTGGCAGCAAAAAGAAGCGCGTCCCTGGCTTCTGTAAAATTGTTAAGCTGAAAACTTATCTTTCCCAACGCGTAGTATTTAAACACCAGAGAGATATAATCTGTTTTTTCATCTTCCACCAGACAGCGCTTTATTAAGTTAAGAGATTTGCGACAATGCCCGTTTTCCAGCGCAGCCGCAGCTCCCTGGTACAGTGCCTTGACGAAATTCTTCCTTTGCCGGTGTTGAGATTCTTTCTCTTCCAGGCTCATTTGATCCCAGATCTTAATAGCATTTAAGAACAGGGGAAGCGCTTTTTCGCTCTTTCCCTCGATCTGTTTAAAAAGCATGGCCTCGCGATAAAAATTGGTTATGCTGTCCGGCCGAAGTGCTCGGGCGACCTTGAAATGCTTATGGGCAAGCGCAATCCTGTCTCTTCGAATTTTCCCACTTAAGAATATTTCCCGGTTTTTTGCAGCATACAAAGAATTGTAAGCCGTATAAGCCAGCGAATTATGCAAAAAGAAGTTATCCGGATTTTTTGCAATACACAAAGATAACTCTTTAATGGCCTCATCAAACTTTTTGACCTGGCCCAGAATAAAGGCCAGCTTTTCCCTTACCGCACTATCCAATCCCTGCTCCGTGACCTCAGGGAGTTTCTCTTCCACAGGATAAAAAAGACTTGCCGCATCCTCCCACTTCTTTTCCCGGATCATCAATTCAAGTTCAGCCAGTATTCGACTCAGTTCCCGTTTAACGGCTTCTTTTTTTACCGGCACCAAATCATCCTGTGTCAAAAACTCATCTTCAATAATTTCCGGCTCAGTGATATTCTGGTTATTTTTTGCCTCTGATTTTTCGGTTAATGCGGTCATAATTACCCTCCTTCAACTATCGTTAAATCAAAACTCAGCCCCTTAACAAGGGCGTATCTCGCATATTTCCCCCATCTCAAGTTAAATAGGACGCAGATTTTCGCAGACCCGCCTGCCATGCGAGGTACAAGCGGCCAGTTATACACAGATAATATTCTTATTTTGCAATACAAGAATCTTGACAATCTGGGTTCACCTGCCCGCTCGTGTCTTGCAATGGCAGGCGGGTCTGTGTCCAAAAAAGGAAATTCCTGTACTATTTAATTATCTTAACGGCTTTGAAAAAAGATTTTACAAAAACGGACCTGAAAAAACATGTGAATTTTTAGACAAAGCGATGGAGAGGGCAGACCTGAAGGTCTGAAAGGGATGAAGTGGTTAGTTTCTTAATTGTGAATTTTGTGCTTTTTGTGGCAAAACTTTTTTCTTCCGCCAGACACCAAGAGACTAAGAAAGAATAACAAAACCCTTCGTGTCTTTGTGCCTGTTGGCAAATATTTCTTGGCTCCGCCTTGTCAGGGTTGTCAAGCGGGAAGTCTCAATCCCCTCGAATCGGGGAGTTCTTTCCAACAGAATTATTGAAGGTTACTACGCAGGACAGCTTATGTCTCAATCCCCTCGAATCGGGGAGTTCTTTCCAACTGAAGCTGAGAACATTTTAGAATTGGTGAGTAAAAGTCTCAATCCCCTCGAATCGGGGAGTTCTTTCCAACTAAAACTCGCTCAGGTGATGTTTGATAATCTCAGGGTCTCAATCCCCTCGAATCGGGGAGTTCTTTCCAACCAAATGCTATGGAACAAAACATCGATTCAAAGAAAAGTCTCAATCCCCTCGAATCGGGGAGTTCTTTCCAACTTTTACCGAAGGGACATTAGACACGGAGGTCTCAAAGTCTCAATCCCCTCGAATCGGGGAGTTCTTTCCAACGATGGCGAGCACTGTCCTAATCCGGGCACAGTAGAGTCTCAATCCCCTCGAATCGGGGAGTTCTTTCCAACTAAGCATCGTTCTTACCTCAAAAGATACCCTTTATGTCTCAATCCCCTCGAATCGGGGAGTTCTTTCCAACCAAGCAGTCGTACCAAAAAAGGCAGGCAATGATTCGTCTCAATCCCCTCGAATCGGGGAGTTCTTTCCAACAAAAAATACTACTATAAACAAGATGAAGTCGTTTGAAGTCTCAATCCCCTCGAATCGGGGAGTTCTTTCCAACAATCTTGCCTGTATGTTTGCTACACAAGCACAATTGTCTCAATCCCCTCGAATCGGGGAGTTCTTTCCAACAGAAGCTGTGAGTCCGGTAGTTTTGTGGATGGATGAGTCTCAATCCCCTCGAATCGGGGAGTTCTTTCCAACAAAATGGATAATTTTAAAAAACTACGATTGCAGGAGTCTCAATCCCCTCGAATCGGGGAGTTCTTTCCAACTCGATAGAGAATATATGTATAGGGTTGGTGAAAAGGTCTCAATCCCCTCGAATCGGGGAGTTCTTTCCAACTGTTCGAGGTAACTTTTCTTCTGTCCGGTTTAAAGTCTCAACTCCCCGAATCGGAGTTCTTCCAACACAAGCAAAAGAGTTAATGCAGGAAGAAACACATAGTCTCAATCCCTCGAATCGGCCTTTTCCCAACTTTATGGCGATCTTTGTGACGCCTAACCGGCACCAGTCTCAACTCGAATCGGGAAAGTTCTTCCCAACTATATGGAAACCTTGACTGGCGCTCTGTTGATCGCCTTCGGTCTCAATCCCCTGAATCGGGAGTTCTCCCAACACGGCCCGGGCTAAATAAGCTAATCCGGCATTAAAGTCTCAATCCCCTCGAATCGGGGAGTTCTTTCCAACCATGCACGGTTATTGCGAAACCGTTACGGTGGTCGTCTCAACTCAACGAAGTTCTTTTTCCAAACAAGACACTCGCCAAAACTACTACCGGGCAGTTGGTGAAAAAGGAGTCTCCAATCCCTCGAATGGGGAGTTCTTCCAACTATGTGGGAATGGATGACTTTATATCGCTAGTTAAAGTTGTCTCAATCCTCGAATCGGGGAGTTCTTTCCCAACCAGTATCTCGATCCAGGGTGGTTGTTCATCATAAAGTCTCAATCCCCTCGAATCGGGGAGTTCTTTCCAACATAAAAAAGAAATCAACCAAACGCTGGTTAAGTAGGAGTCTCAATCCCCTCGAATCGGGGAGTTCTTTCCAACTTAAGCCCTTTTCTTTTTCCCAGTTTGCTAAATAAGTCTCAATCCCCTCGAATCGGGGAGTTCTTTCCAACACACTCAGGCAAAACTCAGGTTAAGATGTCAAGTAGTCTCAATCCCCTCGAATCGGGGAGTTCTTTCCAACGCAACTAAGGAGTTTGCCAAGAAGATGTTTGACTTGGTCTCAATCCCCTCGAATCGGGGAGTTCTTTCCAACGCAAAGGAGCTACCGGCAAGGACAAGCTGAAAGTCTGTCTCAATCCCCTCGAATCGGGGAGTTCTTTCCAACTCCGGGTTGTTTTTGTTCAAATATATCAGTTACCTGCAAATCAATATCCGCGCATGTACCCAAAAAAGCCGTCCGGTTAATTTTTAGCGACTCGTTTTGAGTTGCTTTTATAGCATATCTATTTAAAATATCAACAAATATCAATTTCCGTAAATCTCCATATTGAAATTAGGCCCATACTATCGTGTAATCACCTGATTTATTGATTAAATATCATCGCACCCATAATTGCAGCTGTTTCTTACGATTTATGTGCCGGTATAGTTTTATCTGGCAGATCCAAACCAAAAGAATTTTCAGCTTTATCAATTAGTTGACCCAGTTTACTTGCGAATACGTCCGATTTCATGGGTTGCTCTCTGAATCCTGCGTGATTTAAATCATTGCGCAGTTCGGTTAAACCATCAAGCACTTCAACCAGATTTACTTCCTTTTTATAAAGGGTGTTGTACTGCTTTGTAATTTCAGGGAAGCGACCGGCAACCCCTGTCCATTTGTCTTCCGGTATATTCTGCTGGCAGATAGAAATGGCCGACGCGGCAATACTTCGTTGATTTTTATCTGTCGGATCTCCGCTTGTGCGAATAATAAATTTTGTTATCAAAATTTCCTGTAAAATAGTGAAGCCCTGCTGGATTAAATTGTGCTCCAGACACCATTTTGCGGCCTGAATTCCGTCCCTGATAATATCCCCCTTATAAAAACCGACCTGTTTGTTAATGTGTTCAAATAATGGGTGAAGCGGTTTTACAAGATCCACATCCTTGCTTTTTTCCAGTTCTTTCTTCAATTTCTGAACTGAACTGGTTATCTCTAATCCCCGGCAGGTTGCTAAAGTTTTGGTGTAATTATCCAACGCATCTGCAACATACTTAACAGCAGCAGCAGCCCTGTGCCTGCCTTTAGATTCTTTTAAAACAGGAGCAACTGCTTTTTTTGCAAGTCCCGATATGGCCTTTGCATCTCCGGCTTCCAGAAAACGATCAACCGCAAAAGACCACTCCATAAGTTGATCAAAAGTTGTAAGGTCTAAAATCGGAACTCGTCGCTTTTCCAATGGCTGTTTACTTACCTGGTGATAGGTTCCCAGCACTTCGAAAGCCCCATAATATATTCCGGCTAATGATACATTTTTCAGGACCTTTGCATAATTCAATAAAACTATCGCCAGCATGGGAATTGAACGAAATGCATGGGTAATATCAAATATTACTTTATCGCTGGAATGTAACTGATCATAAACAATTTTGAAAATTTTCCAGATTTCATCTTCATCGTGACCATCGGGTATATCTATCTGTTGAACCTGAGAATTCAGACTCAGGTTATCTATACAATTTTTAAGCCCAATGCACTGCTTTGTTTTATCTGTGTTTCTGTCTATATGGCCATTATCCAGCCAGTTTTTAATTTTCGCTTCTCTTGTTGTAAAAATTACTATCCGGTCATCACCGTCCCAGTCGCTGCAGCAGTATTTAATGGTCGCTTCCTGGACGAATCTGACATCTTTTTCCTCGAAATTATCCCTGTAATACGTGCAGGAAAGATAATCGTTTGTTCCCAAAAAAGAAATAAAGACATTTGCCATGATTATACTCCGTATTTCCTGAACATCTCATGCCTAAAATTATGGGTCAGCCTAACCGTTCCGTGGTTATCATGTTCTTCAACAGCTTCACGCATTGTAGTTGAATATATGGGGATCAAACCGTTTTCAAAAGCAAAGTTAACCATGATATAGGTTGCCCCAAAATCCCCCTGAATGAGAACGTAATCCGACGATGACGCCTGCCCGGCCAGCCATGTTTTTATCGGTGCCAGATAATCATCAATTTTCTGCACATCCGGCGGTATTTGTTGCCAGAGTTTTTCCAGATCCGCCGGCAAATCAATGATGCGGCTGATACCCAGTGAATCATGTCCATCTTTTTCCTGGATTTCAGTCAATTCATGGTTGAATAATAAAAATAACGTACATGGCATATTATACATTTCCGTCTACTAAATTTTTTGGGTTAGTAATGACAAAATTCGATCCATTAACTCCAGTGCATATCTGGCATCATCTTCCACAGCTTCTTCACCAGGATATCGGAATTCCACGGCAAAAGCGGATAACCATTCAAGATCATCTCTTAAAATGCTCAGATCAGGAAATAAGGGCAAAAGCAAATCTAATAAGACTGAAAGATCATGTGTTTTTGAAAAAGAGATTTCGCTTTCCTGAAGTAATCCTTTGAGATATTTCTCCACGGCCTGTTGGGCATGAAAACATACAGCATCCCAATTAGCGTCTACCTGAACTTCAGACTCACGCCTTGCCGTACCAACGTCTTTTTCAGCTTTTTTGATCCACTCTTTTGTCAACTCTTTCATACAGAACCCTTCCGTTATGGATTATTTCGTTAATAAAGAAGTCCCCCTGGTTCAACCTGTAGACTATGTCGTCCGGGCGACGAACCAGAAGATCTAGCGGAAATGAGCGCTTTATGCTCTTTCTAATCTCAAAGGCTTTTTGATAAGCACGTCCTCTAAAATCCATCACTACCAGAAGATCTACATCGCTGTCCGTTGTAGTTTTTTCTGAAGTTTGGGACCCGAACAAAATTATTTTTTCCGGATTGAACCGAGCAACAACTTCTTTCACGAACTCCTTGATGTCATCTCTAATGTTATTTTGCATGGTTTAATTCCAGTCATGTCTTTAAACAGGATAACAGGATTATCAAGAAAATTAATAAAATACTGTTTATGAAAATCCGCATCCATTTAAAACTTATTGATTATTTCCCCAGAATCTCCATTATTTTTTTGTTTCGTTCCCGGACTTTTTTCCATTGTTTTTTTCCAACTTCCGTTTTTGTCCATTTTTTTTGGGTCACCCAGTAATCTTTCAATCTTTCTGCAAATTTTACCCTGTTCTCATCAGAAAACTCATCCAGTTTTTTATAGAAAATGTTGACCTGTTCCTCGGTGATTTGTCCGGTATCGAAAGCAGCCAGATCCCGCTCATCAGGGCTCATAGCCGCAAGTTCTTTCTTTCGCTTTTCTTCTGCAATCCGTTTTTCCTCAACTTTTTTGGCTTCTTGTTCCTCATATTCTTGTGCTTGACGTTGCAGGTCAAGCTGTCTTTCAGCCTCATGAAGTCGAACTTCTTGTTCAAAGACCAGTTCTTTTTTAAAAGCCTGCTCTTTTTCGTAAAATTCTTTGCTGAGTCTATCCGTCAATTCAAATAAATGTAACCATCCAAAGGGTTGAAGATTTGTTTTAATTTTAGGAACCCTGACATTAGAGGCAAGCCAGAACGTCGTTGCATGGTTAAGAGATTTTGATCGTTCACCCCGCTTTCCCATAATTTTGATGCTTCTGTGCCCATTTATAGTAACAGATTCGGCACCGGAGTGCCTTCCGCATCGGAGCAAAACTCCCATTTCTTCATCTCTCAACTTAAAAGGGGATATACCGATAGCTTTCAACTCATTATCTTCTCTTAATTTTTCTTTTCTGTAGAAAATTTCTGTGCTTTTAAGTAATTCGTCAAGAGAAATAGGTCTATTTATTAGAGCGCTTTTCATTGGTTTTTCCACACGGATCAGACCAGTAAATACTGACCCCGGTTGAATCACTTCAAATATTAAGGCTTGGCCTCTGGCCGGTCTATCTGTCATTCTTTTCTTTTCATTAACACCATAAACAATTTTTGTTTTGACTCTACCCACCGGCATAAAATCAGAAACCTTAACCATCCGAAAAGGATCATCACTGATTCCGCTGTAATCCATGAGTTTCTGTTCGAGCTCCCAGCTTTTATAATTTTTCCCCGAACCCGACAATTTATTCTTGTTTTCCATGAAATTCAGGTGCGCTGTTCTTAGCGCTCCTTTAATGCTTGATCCCGGAATATAGGGGCGCTGGTCAAGGGAAGAAAATGCTGTACGGGGAATAGAAAACCGGTTCAACTCCTGCTGTATTCTTGTTTCGTTTCCGGTTGGAATTGAAAGGGTTTTCTGATAATGATCTACAAAATCTTCACACACATCCACTAATGTCCCTTTGGATTTCTTCCCCCGAAGAAACTTATAGACCTCAAGAATTGAGGAAATTGTTCCTTTGGCACAGATGGTTGAAAATTTTGCTCTCTCCTCATCAGACAGCTTTCCAATGAAGAAAATTGGATTAAATACGACCAATTTTCTGGCTGCTTCATCCACCACAAAGCCAGTAGGATCATACACCTCATCGCATCCAATGTGAATGGGGGAAAGGATTTTAATAAAACATCTGAAAATCTGTTTGCTGATATCTGTACGCATATTTATTGCTCCAGTATAATAGGTAAATAAGGGGTGTACCCCTGAACAACTGTTTCAGGCATAGTCTTGGATACATGTGTTAATGCTTTTCCAATATACTGTTTTTTAAAAAATGATTGATCTTTCGGAATAAAAACAGCTGCTTCATCAGCCATAATAATTGGATTCTTAAATGGATTTTTTCCATTTGCCAAACGATCTCCGTGTTTTCCAAAACGTACAAAAGGATTATAATAGGTTTTTTTAAACAAGTCAGAATCAGGGACGGACGGTGCCAGGGTATAGCAGCCACTCGCATTTTCATCATCCGGAAATTTAAGTTCTTCATAACTACAAACCGCAAACCGTCCCATGCCGATGGAAGCATCTCGTCCGAACCCCCAAACACCCATCCGTTTAAGACCTTTAACAATCCGCTCAATATCAGTAGCATCTGTATCAATAAGCACAAAAAGCACAAGTTTACTTCCTATCGGGAAATAATAATTCTCCCTGGTGTAGGGTGCAAACATTCCGGTACCCGTTGTGCCGGTAAGCCGATTAATGGTATTGTGCGGCTGGGATAACACAGCCATAAATTCTTCGGATACCTCTGTAAAAGATCCGCTTAACTCATGGCATAGTTCTTCGTCATCTATAAAATTTACACTGGAAATATTTAAATAAAGCCCTTTAGGATTTATCATCCATATTCTTTTCTTGTTTTCTTTTGTAATTTTCAATCGTTCTTTTTTATCTTTCCCGCCTTTGAAAAGCATTGACAATGGCAGATGAGGCCTGCGAAACACATAATGATTTGAATCTTTTTCAATTACAGGCATAGCTGATGAAAAAACAGCGAAGGGTTTTTCAAAATAAAGGTTAATTTGCTTCTCGATCCCTCCATTAAGCAATTCAGAGTCGTAACCGGCCTGCCAGCAAAAATGTCCAAAAATTGTGTCTCCTTTTAAGGCGGTGCCGAAGCCGGACGTTGGTTGTATGATGATTTCATAGAATTTCAAAATTATACCTCCTAAAAAGGCGTTACATCATTAAACTTCTCCTGAAGAGCCGGATTGCTGAACTCAAATTTGACATAGCCGTATCCTCGACTGCCGTTTCCGCCCAGAGAATCCATTTCCAAAAGCTTCATCCCCTCTAACAATATATTTTCAAGGTTTTCATTCTCTTCGAGTTTTTTTATGGTAATACAAAAGAAAAATTTTGCGCCGGCCGGAACCCGTTCAGTAAATCTCGGATTACTTGCCGTACCCTGAATACGATTAATTGAGTTCTCAGACTTAACTTCGGTAAAAGTCAGGTGGTTTTCTAAGGCATCTTTTTTCCAGGAGTTTTCCAAGGAGCAATCTGCAAAAGATGCCCGACACGGCCCCAACGATAATGTTTCGTCAGAATCTGCTCCGCTTGCCCCGAAAAGTTTAAGGATATTTTCACAAAACACTTTTTCTTCCCCATCAAGGCCCTTAATATCTTTAACTGACAATGGATTTCCCTTTGTTTTTCCCATAAGTCCACTTTTCATTTCAAGAAGCGACCGGATCTTTCCTTTCAGTGAAGAACCAGGGATATACGGCTCCTGTGTGTGCGGATGTTTTATTACAGGATTATCGGTCCCTCCGATTCTCATCTCCGAATCTCCTGCGCCGATATGAAGTCCGCTTTCCAATACAATAACTCCCTTTAACTCTTTTATGTTAAATAATTTCATGGATAGTTCCTCCTTACTTTAATTTGCTGGACAGTAGAGCCTGTAAAATCCGTAAAACGCCTCAAAAAAATTCGCAAATACTGAAAGATCTTCAGGAACCTTAACCTGTTCGACCGATGAACGAATAAAATTTAGGAAATTGTCTGAAATAAGTTCCCGGCCCTTCGCATATGCAGCCTTGGCAATTATCATGTTAACCAGTGGTAAAATATTATCCCAGTTGGCTGTTCGGGTTTTGGCTTCCATATTCAGCTTTAATACTTCATCATAAAATTTTCTAATCTGAGTCCTTTTGTTTTTTCTTTTCCTGCTTTTTTCACAATCATCAGCAAGAGCTACTGCTAATGCTTCGGCCTTTGTGGAAAATAATTCCGGATCTATTATTTTGTTTTCCTTGTCCTTCCAGAGAATAATTTTATCCATTTTTCCCTCCTATCTTCGGTTGTATAATATTTTCCAAAGCGGAATCCTTAATTTCCCCTCATACTCCATAAGCCATTCGGTAAGTTTGCCTGTAACCTCTTTTACAATATTTTTCCTATCATCTCCTTTTATGTTACCGGCAACATTTCTCTCCGCAGCATAAACAAGCAACGCTCGCCATTTTGTACAAGCCATATCACGCATATTAATTTTGCTGTCAGATACAACCTGTTTTTCCCTGGCGGCCATTTTAATGAATTCATTAAATCGATAGAATAAAACGTTACTGATCCACCCATCATCCAGCCAGTGTTCAAATGTCTTCTCAATATGGTTCAACTTTTCAATTTCTTGCCACGGGGCTGTTTCTGAAAACAATGTTGACCGGTTTCTTCCATGTGACTTTGACTTTTCGAGCGCTTGCTCTGCAGCTTCGGCCATTGTATGAATCGGGGTGTGTGATTTATGCAACGTTATGCCCGCTGAAAAATGTATTTCACTGTTGCCGCAGACAAACTCCGAAAAACTATCATTAAGGCTATCTGCAAGGCTGATAACATGATTCCATGGTCCGATAAGAAAAAGGTCATCTCCACCTGCAAACACCGTATACATATTGTTAAAATCAGGTTCCGTTTCCAAAAGATGTGGGAGATAAACCGAAAAATAATTGTTCATCTGTCTGCTCAGTGTAGCCAAACGGGACAAAGTAAACCGCTGTTTTGCAAGCCCGTAAGCCATGAGCAAACCAAGATGGTCTACATCCGCTTTTATGACACCCAATGCTTCAGTTCCAACATAGTTTCCTGGCTTTCCTGGCTTGGCCATACAGGCGATATGATTCAGTGATTTTGGATCACCGATATCAAGCTGTTCACTATCTGCAACTTTTGCTTCTCTACCTCTTTTTGAAGATATGATACGATCATCATTAATATTGCTGGCGGTATATCGCGGTATATATCCGCTAATAAATTTCATTGTAGAATCACCATATTTAGACTCCTCGGGTGAAAAACTAAGATCCCAAAATTTTAATAGCTGTTCTTTTCGAGCAAGTTCAGTTGTATCGTCTTCATAAAAAGATATTTGGTATTCACCAAACAGGGGCTCAAACAAGTGATTTTCCTTACTGCCAACATCGGCATTAATGGTCGTTACAGCCAGTTGCCTCTTTTTAACAAGGTTTGTACCCAAAAATATGTGATCGCGGCATAGTTCACATGCGAATAATTCTTCTCCAAGATAAATACCCGCATTTCTCATGGCAGGACGTTTGCCACAAACAGGACAAACAGCAGGTCTACCGGGCTCATTAGTAAATCTGTCAAGATAGCCTTCAACAACTCCGCCGTATCTCTTCATGTCAATGCCGGAATACTTTTTTTCCTCCATTCTATTGCAAAATTGATCCCATAGGTTTGAAAAATTCCCTGAAACAAAATCCTTGCAGGCAGCTTTCTGAAAAGCTATATTGATTACGGTTTCCCCAAAAGCCACCTTTATCAACCAATCATTAATTTTTTTTTCAGTTTTTAAAATAGCGGTCTGGGTCTGCTCTGTATTGGGAGCGATTATGCTGAATTTGCCTGCTGCATTTAGAACAACAGATGTTGAAGGCAGACCTATTTCTCGACAAATCAGATCTGCGGCAAGCTCGGTTAACAATGAAACAGCAAAAGATCTTCCCCTTAAAATCTTTGATCTAAATTTTTCAGAGTCCGTGAATTTACTGAAGATAAAATTCTGAATCCCCTTGAAATCTCCGTTAATCAGTAAGAACTTATTATCATTATATGATCTTACAGCTTCTATTGTCAGGCTTGATGTTTGAGAATGATATAGATAAATTGCTGCAGCAAGGGCAGCAGTAGTATGTGAGTGATCATAAAGAGAAACATCCGGAACTACATCCCCAACCCTCGCGGCAGGAATGCATGATGTGTATAACATCATAAGGCTTTCGAAGTGTTCAAACCAAAGTGCCGTATTTTCTTCCTTGTGGCGAAGCCTTTTAAGCCCTTTTATAAAACCTTCATATAACTGAATATATTCATCAACCGCAGCGTCTCTTGTTTCCGGAACAATTTTTTTCTTGAGACCGGGAAATATGTTAAGAGGTGATACAGGCTTTAGAGGATATCGGTATGCATATTGATCAATCGTATCATTAAGTTCTTTTTGTTCAACCATGCTGATCTGCTCGAATATAGACAAAAGCCTGGTTAATTTGTAATCTCGCCAGGAAATATGCTGGTCATCTTCACCCTTAAAGGTATCTCTATCCCAACCGCTGCTGACTCGATCTGCAATTGCAATCACCCATTGCAAAGGCGTTTCAGGTTTATGGTGTCCAGCAGCCAGGTTAATAAACGCATCATCTTCGCCCCAGCTGGGACTGTTAAATTCAGGCGGCAGAAAATCTTTCATGGTTTCAATAAAAGCTGCGGTATAAACCGCATGGTAATGAGAATATCTTCCGTGAAAAGAGGGAAGGTATAATCCGGAGTTATCGTTGATATACTTTTCGGAGATATCCAGAACCCCTCTGTCTGAAAATTTACCAATGTCATGAATAAACGCCGCCGCCGCAATTTTTAATGTTGTTTCATCCATTTTTTACTCCATGCAAACAATGCTATGATTAAATTTTTATCCTTCCGAACAATTACCAAAATGCACCCAACTATATCTAAATATGAATTCCATATTAACCTTCCCCAACCCAAAGGACGTATTTTCCCCAATATGGGCTTTTTAGTAAACATACATCAGTGGAAGGTTTTCTCCCAATGACCCTTCATAAGTGATAGGACCGATCATATCGCTAAGGGATCATCCCGCTTTTTCACTCATTATTTTTTCGATTCTACATCCACTGCAACGTTGCTGTTCTCTCTGCATGAAAGCAAGCTAAACATCCGTTGTCTTTAACGGCATGTGAGGACGTATTTAAAACCAATGATCCACGTTACTTCCAACCGAGGGGTTAGTCTGCTTTTTAGCGGCGTAGCCTCGTTGTATAAAATCGTGAAGCGATTTTATTTTAAAGCTTAAATTTCCAATCGGTTGTTGGCCCTTTTATTATGCGTTTTCTTTTATTGACACAGACAATACAATTGCAGCCTTTTGTTAAGGGATGGGCGCCAAGCTTTTGAGCCTGAATGAAGCTGGCATTAATCATTTTTAAAATAATCCGGCGCTGCGCCGTGATTGAATATTTTTTTTTCACCGGATGTTTCATAATTCAAACCGCCCTTTCTCGTCCCTATGATTCTGTAACGGATCAAGATATTTCTCGATGAGTTTTTTCTGGCCGAAACGGTCTGCAAACAAGTATATCCTGGCTCTGTCAAGGGGTTCAAAATAGTCGGGAACCAGACGGTTTCGATAGAGTTGCATAAAGGCTGATAGATCCGCCTCATCTTTTACGCTTCGGTCAGGATTATTGGCGATGGCCATCATTTTTAAAACAAAATAGTCCGTGGGCTGAACAACAGGAAGCTTTCCCAACAGCTCGTCTTCAGCAATAATCCTTCGTTTTAAAATATCCATTCCATCCGGGGTGTTGACGAACATGAAATCAATATACCCCATAACGCCCAGTTCAGATTCAAATTGAGCAAAAGTATCCGTTTTTTGATAGCATGTATATCCCAGTCTCTCCATTATCCGTTTTAATTCAGGCCATGATTTTCCCTGGATTAACAAATCAATATCAGATGTAAACCGGGGAAGACCATACAATCCCAAAGCCATTGCGCCTATCACTGCAAATGGTATGTGTTGTTGTGTTAAATGGTGCACAAGTATTTCCATTACGTTATTCAGTTTTCTATTTTTCATTTTTGGAATCTCTGTAATTTTTGTTTTGGTTTAGGGATTTCCTCTTGTGGACACAGATAAACACAGGTTATTAATATTCTTAAATTTAAAATAACAATAATATCTGTGTATACCTGCCCGCTTGTGCCTCGAATGGCAGGCGGGTCTGCGCAAATCTGCGTCCTATTTAACTTGATGCTCTTTATGATACAAGCTCCGGTCTTATTTTCCCCAACCCAAACGATGTATTCTTCCCGATATGGGTTTTTGAGCAAACGTCCATCAGGGGCAGATATTCTCCCAGTTGCCCTTGATAAGTGATGGAGCCGATCATGCCGCCTAAAGGCATGCGCTGTTTCTGCCGGTTGGAGTATCGTTCCCAGGCATGCCATTTCAGAGAACTGTCCACAATTTTTATGTGTTCCGCCCTGGCCAAAAGCCCCTTGTAATCCATATCCGGTTCTCCGCCGGCATAGCAGGTGAACAGCGAGGAAATCCTTCTGAGCATGGCACGCACCAGCACATGAAAGGGCAGGTCTGCTTTCAGACGGTTGCGATATTTCAGCCTTAAGGGGGTTTCCATGATCACCTTGACCCGGAAGCTGTCCTCCGAATACCCGGTTAAGTCTTCGATGACCAGGTGGTGGACAAAATCCCCCTGACGGATCTTTTCATCTGTATCCGAATATATTGTTGTTCCGTTTAATGAAACCGTTTTCAGTGTAAAGCCGGCGCGTTTTCCGTCTATTTTTCTGCCCACACCGATTTTTCCGATTTGATCAAACGCATAAATAAAATAAGGAATGCTGGCGTTTACATGACCGAAAAGGATCAATGAGCAATCAAAACGTTCTCCGGCTTTAAATTCCATCTGACGGGTTATGGGCGGTTCGATAACAAACGGGTGAGGCGGAACGGATACCCTCAAGCCTTGGGGAGGATCAAGGGCTATAGGTGTCTCAAATACCAGCGCGTAGACGCACCGGTTTTTTAATAAACAGGTTTCGCATTCCTGCCGTTTTAAAGCGCAGACCACTTTTTTCAAAGCCAGGCCGAAAACCCCTCGAAAGGTCGAACCTTTATATGATGGTAAAATTCCATGGGTATCCAGCCGGCATGAAAATTTGTATTTTCCGTAGGGTAATCCTTCCATCATTCCATCATTCCATCCTTCCATCCTTCCAATCGTGAGCGAAGCGAACTAACTTGTTTATCTTTTGTGTCTTAGTGTCTTTGTGGCAAATATTTTTCCGGCTTTTCCGGATTAAGCTTTTCACAAATAACTACGGCATTAACGAACGGTTTTTCAAAAAGTTAACAAAAAAATTTAATGATACGTAAACGGAAATAACCGCTCTGGTTTTTCAAGGACGATTTTAAGAACGGTTTCAAAATCTTTTTTCTCCAGGATGCTGAAATATTCTGAATTAAGTTCCCGGGCCGCCGTTTCTATTATTTTCTTTGCTATATTGGCGGTCTCGTATTTTAGAGCATCGAGTGACAACAGACCGGACAGGGGAAGCAATGCCATTACCTGTATGGTAGGTCCACTGGATTGGGACAAACAAATATCCAGGCTGCGGGAAAAGAGTTGAAAAGCGTTTTCAGGATCATCAAGACCTATAGCGATTCGGCCCATATTGAAGCACCAGAGCTGCCAGGGATGCTCTCCCTTTTTTATATCATTTATGTTCTTGATGCCCCAATGAAAATATTTTTGAGCATTCTCACCATTTCCGGTATCCGCTAAAAATCGAGCGAGGATGGCGTGCTGCCAGGGAGAAAATTCGGGCAGCATCAGCCACAGGTCCGTGAAGGTGGTTATCTCCAGGTAGTTAAACAGGCTGTTTGTTGCCTTATCAAAACGGTCTGCATCCAGATAGGCATAGGTCAGGTAGTTGAACGGTCTGAGCCATTCATCCTTGTATTCAGGAATAGACTGCTCACCCAGGGCTTTTCTTGCCTTTCGAGTATAATCTTCAGTAAATTCAAGATAATCCGGTCCACAGAAGCCATAGTTCTGAACAAGTGAGCCATAGAGTCGTCCAAGTGCCGGAAAGGTGGGTGATCCGATTTCGCAATGCTTTTCATAAACATTTTCAAGGCTGTTGATAAGATGTTTGAGCCCGCCGGACAGATCCGGGTTAAACTCGAAACGATTATGCAACAAAATGAACCGGTGGTTGTAAAAATCGGCAACCGATTCCATATCGGCCTTAAGGGCCTGTTCGGCCAGACCCGAAGCGTGTTGTGCCCATTTAACCGCCGCTGACACGTCGCCACGGTGGTTGGATAGGGCAAGATTCAGAGTAAACCATTTAAATGAGGTCAGCGGAGCGGATTGTACTTCTTTTAAAATCTTTTCTTTTGGAAAAACATTGCTGAGTGCCCGGCTATGCTCAACGTCACCCGATAAAAGCCCTTCTTCAAACCTGTGGACAAGTTTTTTAAATAACCTGGGATTAGAAACAACAAAATCTGCAATTTTTTCTGTTTTTTTATTATCAACGGCCCATGAAATCCAAGTGTGCGGAACCGCATGGAGGTTTTCAATAAACCGGTCGGAATTATTCAACATTTCTGAAAAAAGTATCAGTCTGTTATCTGTATTCGGCGCATAGAGTGCTGAGAACATCTGTGCCTGTTCCAGGTTGGATACCTGTAGCAAAGTCATTCCGGAAAATTCAGAGAATGCCCGGTTTGAAGATGGGTATAAAACGACCCGGAATCCTTTTGATTTTGCAATTTGTACTTTATGGAAGATTCCGGTTACCTTGAGAATATTCCCATGCGGGTCGATTCCGCCGGTGGCCAGAAGCCTGTTGGTACTGTCTTCAATACAGAAAACTTTTTTAAACCCTAGGAACATGGAGAGCCCCATGGATTTTCCGGAAAACTGAAGCGCCCGGGTTTGTATGGTAAGAGGATAGCAGAACAAAGACAGGTCTTCAGATGCCTGGGATGCTTTTTCAGATGCCGACTTTGCAGCAATAATGGACGCTTTGAAACTTTTGTCCATTAAAGGGTCCGCCCATTCGGGCCATAACCGCTTAGGATTAAAATCAGGAACAGCTCCGGCGATGAAATACCGGACCGTGCCCTGGCACTGGTTTTTCATTAATATTGCCGGGACCACCGCCCATCTGCCGGATGCCATCAAGTCTATGTTGGTTTCCGGAAAAAACAGTTTAGTGTCGATTTGATCGGTTATCCAGTGTCTCGTGCTCTGGGAAAGCCTGCCGCCATAAAGGAAAACTTCCGTCATAAGATGGAGTTGGAAAAGTCTCAGGATCTCAACCTTTTCTGAAAGATGGCATCTGATTTTTTCCAAACATAATGAGGACCTGTCCCTTACAATGGATTTGAGAACAGAAAAATGGGGGTCGCGCAGACAATTTTTCAGGTGATCATACAACCTGTGCCGTGATAGAAATTGAATATGTTCGATATCAATCTGACTCAAAATATTCATTCTCAAGTTAAATAATCGCTTCGCGATTCTATATAACGCGGCTTCGCCGCTCTAAAAAAAGAAATTCCTATACAATCAAGTTTCAAAAACCAGTGTTATACGAAAATCTAAATCAGATACCCTGTCCGTTGAAAACTCGGCATAAAAAAACCCTTGTTCAGGGTCCCATTCAGTTTTCTCGGCCAAAAATGCTTTTGTGTAATCTTCAGAAAAAAGGGAGCACAAAAAAGTTGATTCGTCCGGATTTTCCGGAAGACCGTGGATTTTACCACTGACTGCGACCCTGCCGGATAAGGGGGTCACGGAATAAATCTCGGCTTCTGCCCCTTTGAGATCCATAATCTTTTGGTTTTGGATAAAAACAAATTTTGCGGCGACTGTTTTTTTATCTTTATCCGCTGCTGCAAGAGGATAATATTCTTCAGGCAATTCAAGGGCTGCAAGGGCTTCTTCCATGGTATCCACAGGCACCGGGCAGAAAATCCCGTCAATTTTCTCATTAAAGGCCTGTATGACCTGATCCGGGGATGAATAAACCATCCGGATCCGGTGATGTTCCAAATCTTCTATCAGCCGGCCCACAGATTGTGATGCAAAAAAATAGCCTGTGTCCACCTCAAGTTCTCTGAAATATTTTCTGGGATCTTGTTCTGTAAGCGGTGGGGGCATCAAGACCCAATCCGGCAGGTCGTTATGGTTCTTCGTCATCCGTTTTACACCGTTGAAAATATCCGGATTGATTTGTCCCAATGGCGGCTCCAGATCATCGGCTTTTAGCGTATATATATGCCAGCATTGAACGAACAATTCCCCGCAGCCGGTTTGCTCGGCGGATAAAATCAAATCTTCAGGTCCTGCCAGGGCAATGTCGTGAAATGTTTGGGCCACTAGAGCTGTATTGGATCGGGATTCATTGGATTCAAGGACTAAAATTAGGGGAGGAGAATAATAAAAGCCGTCTTTCCAACCTGCCAAACCGTATGTGATCCGCCGGAACTGTCCGGGACGGATTGAAATATCCGGTTCAGTAACACCTGCTTTTGAATACTTTTTTACTATCATTTGCGAAAACTTGTCCCAGAATGGGATATCGGATGACAGATCCGTAGAACAATACGGACATATGGAACAATGCAGTTTAATCTGATCCTGCTGTAACGGATCCTGGATAATATCAGGCGGCGGACACTGCCTGTGTTGTTTTGCCATGGCCAGTGCCAGTTTTCTGCTGTGCATGAATTAACTTCCTCTATCTGAAGATATGTTCTTTGCTAAAAATTACGGCTTTTGAATCGAACTTTTCAAAGTCTTAAGCAACGTTTTCAAAAAAAGGGTAAACGCTTCTTCGTTTGTCTCCTGCCCCTCTCCCGGAGACAACCAGGGAAGATCCCGTAAAAAATAGCGGAGTTTGTTTTCAATTTTGTCAAACTGATATTCCGGACCTGACGGGCCTTTGTATCCGGATTTATCTGCAATTTGTTCAAGACTGAGCTTTTCACCATACCGCAAATAAAATAAAAGCTTTTCCTTTTGTGTAAGCCTGTTTGAAAAATTTTCCGCCCATTTCATAACCAGATCCTGATTAAAATGCAAATTTTCGTAAAGTCGATCCGGGCGGTGTATGGAGTCGGGAATTTTATCATCATTTTCTCCGTGGCTTTCTGAATAAGTCGTGCGGTTTGATGGTTCGATACGATCCATTATCGGATCTGTCAAATCTACATGCAAACCGATCCACTGAATAAAATCCCTCAAATCAACCCGAACCGGCGTGTTCCCATGGATTTGA
The DNA here is from genome assembly GCA_004193595.1 of Desulfobacteraceae bacterium Eth-SRB2. Lineage (GTDB taxonomy): Bacteria > Desulfobacterota > Desulfobacteria > Desulfobacterales > UBA11574 > S5133MH16. The sequence goes on along the minus strand of RPGQ01000037.1, from coordinate 380,781 downwards.
GAAAGATGAATCAGGAAATGATGCGCCAGTTTTAATATCCTGTCTTTACTGTTAATCTTATTAAAAGCCAAATTAGTCTCTTGTTCAGGAAAAGGTATATTACCGTAATCTTCTTGGGTCAGTGGCGGTATCTGCCTGCTCTCAGGAGAAATGGAAAAACAAGATATATCCGGTTGCCTGGCTATGGTATTAAATTTTTCTGAATTTCTGAGAATATCTGCGGCACGCTTGTAAAGATACTTAAATCGATTGGTTTTCAGGCTGCGGGATTTATCCTTGCAGTGATTTAGAAACGCTGTTTTAAGATACCGGGCGCCCCCTTGCCCGGCAGCCATGAGACGCTGTTGAATATGGGATACATTTTCTAATATAAAAAGAACAAGTTCGGCAGTAACATCATTAACGATGTCCTCTCTGTTTTTGGATATGAGTTCGCCCGGGGAATAAATCGCCAGAAAGATCTTGCGGGTTTTCAAAAGAGGGTATAGGGCTCCGGCGACATCTTCAATGATCCGCTTGGTATCCGGATTTTCAAACCATTTTCTAATTTCAGGCTCCGAGCCTATTTGGATCACCAGGCTTTCCGTAAGTGCGGGTTTACGTGTAAAGGAAAATTATTTTTTCTTAACCATCAGACATATATTCGGCACCTGTCCTTTGAATCTGAATTTAATGGCAATTGTGGGTGGCAAATTCAACAATATGTTTTCCACGAGATAGGAATTCCGATCCATTTCGTGATTTGTAAACTCCAGCCGGCACCCTTTATTAATATAGCGGTAATGATGCCTGTCAAAAGGTTTTCGGGAACTGCAAGGGCACACTCTATAACCTACGTGATTGGGCAGGGCCTTAAGGGTAAATATCGGATGGGTTTTGCCTGGCTCGATTTTTTTCGGGAATTCGCCCCCCGTCAATTGGAAAAAGTTGGCATCATCTGCCCCCATGAAAAAGAAGTGATCCCGCCAGTAGGGTAAGGACAGATTAACCACGAACCCAAGAACCATATCCAGGTTCCTTGCCGCTGTGGGAGTTGTCTTCCAAAGCGATTTTCCGCTTAAATTGTCATTCTTTGACCTGGCCATAGGTTTGCGATAACTTTTAGTTGATATTGGCAGAAATGACTAATTATTGGAAACGGCTCTTTTTTAACATCAATTTCATGAAAGTTTCAATGAAAAAAAAGAGAGTTAACAAAATATTTAAATAAAATCCCTCTTGAGTTATTGGAGCTACACCAATGAATGAGTTACCCTTTGGAATGGTTTAGGTTATATTCTTTCCTTGTAGGTCTCCTGGATTGTCTTTACCAGGCAGGTCAGGGTATGATTCACAGGAGTCGGGATTCCCAGTGCAATTCCTTCCCGCACGATAGCGCCGTTTATGAAGTCAACCTCGGTAATTCTCTCCTTTAGGACATCCTGAAGCATGGAAGCGATGTTTTCCGCCGTATCCCTGCAGACCTCCATGACACGGGCTAAAGGGTCGGGATAAGGAAGCCGTATGTTTTTAGCCTGAGCCACGGCAACCGCCTCTTTAACCGCATTTTCCATGACCCGGCGAGTTCCGTTTAACTCGGCCAACCGCCCGTTTTTAAGCCGTGTAATCGCGCTGAGCACATTGATACCCACATTAATAATCAGTTTGCCCCAGATAAGATCATCCACATTTTTTATGGATCGGGTTTTAAAGCCTGCCGTGTTAAATGCAGAAACAATTCTTTCTAAAGGGCCGTCGGGATCTTCTTCAGGCCCGATAATGGTCTCTCCCTGTCCGGCATGTTTTATTTTCCCCGGCCCCAGAAGGGTGGAGCCTTGCGCCGTAATACCGCCGAACACCTTTTTCTTACCGAATATCTCCCCCAAGATCTCAAGGTTTCCCACACCGTTTTGCAAGGTAACCACGAACGCTTCGGGACTCAGCCAGGACTTGATCTTCTCCGCGGCTTGCTTTGTCGTATAAGATTTCACACAAATTAACACAAAGTCAGGCTTTATGGGAATCCCGTCTGCTACCGCAGGCACCTTTACCGTATATTCGCCGGTAACCCCTTGGACAACAATTCCCCGGTTGTTTATCTGCCGGGCTCTTTCCGGTAAATAATCCAGAAGCGTTACCTCATAACCCGCTTTCTTTAATCGAGCGGCGAACAAACATCCCATGGCTCCGGGGCCTACTACTAAAAAGTGCATAAAACGACTCCTTTTGATACCTAAAACCTGCATACAAATTTTAAAAGGATTAAATAAACATAATTATAGTATATAGTTAGCATTTGATCATTTGTTTTTCCGGTGCATCATATGGCTGAGTGCACAAATAAAAAAGTTTTTTAAATTTGTACCCTTCGGGTTTGCCCCTTTGACCGCATTTTCTGTGTTGCAGGGTGTTTGCAGTAGTTTACTACGGCTGCACACCCTGCGCCTTGAAAATGCGGCCAAATCGACAATTGCAAATTTTAGGTGATATACTAACGTTGTATAAAAAACAGGGCTGGTGTAAATCAAGACTGTTTTTTGCTAAGATTACCATGGCTATTTGGTTTCAGTTGTCAGGTGTCAGCATAAAGGTTTCAGGTGTCAGGGGAAATCCAGGCTGAGGGAACGATTCATTTTTTCGCCATACACTGCCGTTTCCTCAGCTAACTGCCAGCGGGGTTCTCACTCTGGGACTTTCCGTCCCCATATGTTCTCTAATCCATTCAACAACAGATATCGATGGGTAATCCACACAACTTTTTATAGACCTGAAGATCCTCCACGTCCATAAATTTTCTATGGGTCAACTCGTTTCCCCCTTAATCCTTAACCCTGACACCTGACACTTGACACCTAAAAAAGCTTAGGAGCCACGGTTTGTCAATAGAAAGGCATCAGGATTTACCAACGCTCTTGATTTCCACCCTACGAGACTAATTAACCTTTAACATAGATAGTTAAACCGGTCAATTATTCACATGGGTTGAGACAGAGTAAATGCGTTAATCTGGGTACAGCGTAACGACGGCGTGTTTCTCTTGGAAACAGACTGACTGTTTGAAGAGCTTTAGCACGCGTTAGCCCGAGCCGAATGAAACTATGACTAAAAAAAATCAATTGGATAGTTTAGCTACGAATGGTTCTTAATAATTCTATCTCGGCTCGGTCTTACGGGTGCTTAAGCACAAGTTTCAGTCGGTTGGAAAGAGATATACGCCGTTGTGGAGCGGTCTAACTTTATTGGGATTCAAAAGCCTGTACTAAAGGTTTATGCCGTAACCGGAGAACCCGACTCCTGAACCCGTTAACGGCTACCAATTTTTTCGTGCTTCTTGACCATTTAACGCCGGTTTGATATCCACATCATAAAATTTCGTATATGGAAAGGAATACTTATGCTGATTACTGAGATACTGGCCCGAAATGCCCGTATGTACGGTTCTGAAACGGCACTCGTAGAAAGGGAGCCGGCAAAAAACCGTCGTAAGGAAATCACCTGGAAAAAGTTTGACGACCAGGCCAATCAGGTGGCCCAGGCACTGATATCCAGGGGAATTACAAAAGGTGACCGGGTGGTCCATTTAATGACCAATTGTATCCAATGGCTGCCTATCTATTTTGGGATACTTCGTACGGGCGCCTGGGCGGTTCCTCTTAATTTTCGCTTTGTGGCAAAAACGATCCGACGCTGTGCGGAAACCGCCGAGGCAAAGGCCTTTATATTTGGCCAAGAATTTATTGAACGCATTAATTCCATCAAGCAAGACATGGATAGATTAGTAAAAACCTATATTTTTTTGGGGCCGGAGGAACTCAGGCCCGACTATGCCGAATCATATCAAAAAGTTCTTACAGATCAACCTTCTATTGATCCTGAAGTTGAAATAAAGATTACCGATGAAGCGGCCCTTTACTTTACCTCAGGCACCACAGGCACACCCAAGGCAACACTTTTGACTCATAGAAATCTTGAATTTTCCTGCTTTGTGGAAAATCTGCATCACCATCAGACCCACCGGGATAATTTCCTTTGTATCCCTCCCCTATATCACACCGGAGCCAAGATGCACTGGTTCGGCAATTTCATTGTGGGAGCCCGGAGCGTTATCCTCAAAGGAATCGAACCCAGGTGGATCATTGAAGCCATTTCCGAAGAACAGGTAACGGTAGTCTGGCTTTTGGTTCCCTGGGCGCTGGATATCCTTTTTGCGATCCAGAGCGGAGAAATTAAGCTCAAAGATTACAATCTGGATCAGTGGCGGCTGATGCACATCGGCGCCCAGCCCGTACCTCCCAGCCTGATTAAGGAATGGAAAAAAGTTTTCCCCCATCACCAGTATGATACCAATTATGGTCTGACCGAATGTACCGGACCCGGATGCGTCCATCTGGGAATGGAAAACATGCACAAGGTCGGTTCCATAGGCTTGCCCGGTTTTGACTGGGAGATCAAGATTGTAGACAACACGCTGAATCCTGTGGTTCAGGGAGAGCCCGGCGAGTTAATGGTCAGGGGGCCGGGAGTTATGAATGAGTACTACAAAAATCCGGAGGCTACCCGGGAGGTTTTAGTCGACGGCTGGCTGTTGACCGGCGACGTGGCCCGGCAGGACCCAGAGGGTTTTATCTGGCTGGTGGACCGGAAAAAAGATGTGATCATAACCGGCGGAGAAAACATTTATCCTGTTGAGATCGAAGATTTTCTACAGGCTCATTCAAAAATTCACGATGTGGCGGTCATTGGCCTTTCAAGCCTCCGCCTGGGAGAAATCGCCACCGCCGTGGTCCAGGTAAAACCCGGCCAGGAACTCACAACGGAAGAAATCAACGATTTTTGTCAGGCACTTCCCAGATACAAAAGACCCCGCAGAATTATTTTCGGTGATGTCCCGCGCAACCCCACCGGAAAGATAGAAAAACCAAAGCTGAGAAAACGGTATGCCGGAATGTCCGAAAGCTTTAAAATATAATAAATTTGGAAAAAGCATGTCTAATTGCGGTGTAATAAAACCACGGATGAACACGAATATACGAAAATTTAAAAATAAAAACATAATTTAAACAAGGTATCTCTTTAGAATGTCCATTTGTGTTTATTTGCGTCCATTTGCGGTGTAATAAAATTAGGTTGGCCAAAATAGGTGATCGGCGGATTAGATATAGTTTGGAGATAAGATCATGATACTTGAATATAAAGGTCACAGACCAAAAATCGGTAAAAATGTTTTTATTGCACCCACAGCCACGGTTATCGGGGACGTAGAAATAAAAGATTATGCAAGTATCTGGTACGGCACTGTCTTAAGGGGGGACATGGCCCCTATAATCGTGGGGAAAAGCACCAATATTCAGGACAACTGCACCCTGCATACGGATTTTGATAGGCCCGCAATTATCGGAGACTATGTAACTGTGGGGCATAATGCCGTTGTTCACGGCTGTGTTATAGAAAACTACTGTCTTATCGGTATTAATGCCGTTATACTGAGTAACGCATCTATAAAGACCGGTTCTGTGGTTGCTGCCGGCTCTGTGGTTAAGCATGGGCAGGTTGTGGGGCCTTATCATCTTGTGGCCGGTATACCGGCCTCAATAAAAAAGGAACTTTCAGAAGACGACGTGGAAAAACGTAAGCAAACCGCAGAACATTATATTCAGCTTGCCGTTGAACACAAGGCGATAAAAAAGCCGGGAAATAATCCGGCTTTAGTTATTTCATAACAATCCCTGAACTCGGCTCAATTAAAGCTCATATTTACCTTCCATTTCGAGAATGAATTGGCCCGAGACGTCTCCTGATGTGACCTTGAATGTACCCTTACCCTTAATGTTATCCAGCTTTCCTGTCCCTCTATAGGTTTCCCACGTTCCGGTGGTGAGTTTGCTTTCTCCGTCACGATTCCCCTCAAACTTGCTGTAAACCGAACCATACTGGAAATTGGTAACCGCATACCCCTCCATGGGGCCGCTGCCTCCTATGCGGTCATGGAAGTTGACACTTCGGCGGGAGACAAATTCACCGGCCACGCCCACTTCATAGTGAAGCGGTGCGCCTTCCAATTCAACCAGCATGAGCGAATGGCCGAACTCGTCATGCACATGGAGGGCTTCTCTGCGTGTCACACGAACTTTGTATGTAGACTTTCGAATCATAATATTTCTCCTTTCGCTAAATGTTATTCAATAAATTAATACACAAAATAAACTTAATCGCTAATTGCTAAATTGTCAACATTGAAATGGACGGAAGTCGTCTCTATTTTCAATAGCTGCCCAGAATCTTCAGATAATCTGTTTTTTCTTCAAGTAAATCGAATACCTGTTTGAATGTTTCCGATTCAGCATCCGCCTCAATGTCCACATAAAACATATATTCCCACGGTTTTCCTTGGATGGGTCGTGATTCGAGTTTTACCAGGTTAACATCGTTTTCAGCGAATATTTTCAAAACCTCATAAAGTGCGCCCGGCTGGTTTCCGGTTGAAAAGATGAGTGACGATTTGTGCCGCGGCCCTTTTTCGAGTTGCTCAACACCTATGACAACAAAACGAGTGTAATTTCTCGGATTTGTCTCAATTCCTTCCTCGATGACCGCCATTCCGTGCATTTCGGCAGCCTCCTTGCTTGAGATAGCTGCGTCGGCAGGATCAGCGTTCTGGCTGATCTTCCTGACAGCGCCGGCAGTGTCCTTGACAGGAACCAGGTCCCAGTTTTCATGCCGATCGAGAAACTGTCGGCACTGCTGAAAAACCATGGGGAGAGATAAAACCCGTTTGATGGTGTCAGTGCCGGCTCCAGGATAGCCGATCAGGTAGTGTATGATACGCAGTGTGATTTCGCCCACAATCCTCAAATCATATTCCAGTAGAAGATCGTAGTTTTCATGGATGCTGCCCATGAGGGAATTCTCCAAAGGCACCACACCGAAATCAACCTCGCCGTTCTTAACGGCTTCAAAAATCGATCTAAATGAAGGTGCGGGCACGGCTGTAACCTGAGTCCCAAAATACTGCGTACAGGCCTTATGACTGAACGTTCCCATTTCACCCAAGAAAGCGGCCCTCTGCGTTCCTGTCCCGTTGGTTTTCGTTAAATGGTCAACGGCTTTAGCCTTATCCAGATAGTCAAAATCAAGCTGTTTGCCGACAACCGGTGCGATCACATAAAGGTCTCGCATTAGTTGGCCGAACTGTTTGGGGTAAAGACTTTGAGGGCCGTCGGAAAGCGCCCGGTCCGGGTCATGATGCACCTCTATCATCAATCCGTCTGCACCTGCAGCAATTGCGGCCCGTGACATGGGACTGACTTTTTCACGGATACCGGTTGCGTGGCTGGGATCGATGATTACCGGCAAATGAGTCAGTGTCTTGAGCACGGGAATTGCAGAAAGATCGAGAGTATTACGGGTATAGGGTTCAAAGGTGCGAATGCCGCGTTCACATAAAATAACGTTTTCATTTCCCTCCGAAAGGATATATTCGGCGGACATCAGCCATTCCTCAATGGTAGACGAAAGTCCTCTCTTTAGAACCACGGGTTTTCCGATACGACCCACGCACTTTAACAATTCAAAATTCTGCATGTTGCGTGCCCCGACCTGCACGACATCTACATACTTCATCATCATGTCCGCCTGTGCGATCGACGTTATTTCGGTGACAACACCCAGACCGGTAACTTCCCGGACTTCGGCCAGTATCTTTAACCCTTCTTCCTCCAACCCCTGGAAAGAATAAGGGGAAGTTCTCGGTTTGAAGGCGCCGCCGCGAAACAGGACCGCTCCGTATCTTTTTACCTCCCTGGCAATGGTCAGGGCCTGGTCCCTGCTCTCAACCGCACAAGGCCCGGCGATAATCGTAATACGTTCTCCGCCCACAACCACATTCCCCACCTGAACAAGGGTATCTTCGGTATGCAACTGTCTGCTGACAAGTTTAAACGATGTGGATATTGGGATCACTCTGGCTATGCCGGGAAGCTGTTCAAAAAAATCGTTCTCTTTGCCCCCCTTTCCCACAGCCCCCAGTATATTCTGTCCGGCTTCAGACATTTCACGAACAATATAGCCCTCGCTGAACAATATGCTCCGGATATTGCTTTTTTGATCCTGCGTAATCCCATTTTCCAATACCAAAATCATGGTAACCCTCCTTTTAGTTAAATGAATCCCCAAAAAAAAAGCCCCGAGATTCTATTTCCCGGGGCTTTAAAAAAATAAACCCCGGACAGACCGGCTCTGGTCCATCCGGGGCGTTGTAACTTTAGGCGTTACGCAACCGGACGGACGCTCCTAAAACTAAAAAAGAAACGTCCAAAATCATATTTAAAACTGTTGCGATAACGTTGTGACATCAATTGTATTCCTAATAATCAGTATTTTTATAATTTATTAATCAACTATTTTACGGCTGTCAAGAACTGTTTTTAAAATTAAAAGAGTAAACGCATTTAATTTCGGTGCAGCGTAGCGACGTGGAGCGTTCCCCCTGTATTGGGATTCAATTGCGTTTGCCCTGTTAAAATCAACACCTGAACCTTTGAACCGGAAACGGTTACTAAAGATTTTTGCATATTAGACCAAGTGCTCCGTTGATTTATTGTTGCGGTTTTCACATGTTTTTGTCAAAACAACAAAAGGAAAATACTAAAAAAGTGAGGAGATATAATGAAAACCCTTGAAATTCATGGCAACACAGGAGATTCAACGATACGGATCGGCGAAAAATTACAGAATCTGGGAAAATATATCCCTGCAGAAAATGTTGTTATTATCACCGATGTTAATGTAAAACATTTTTATCAAAATAATTTTCCGCCACATCCCGTCATAACCATCCAAACCGGTGAGAAGATAAAAAATCTCGATACAGTTCGGGGTATTTTCGGAAAACTTGTAGAGCTTGGGGTAGATCGTTCAACCGTTATCATTGGGATAGGCGGAGGTATTGTTTGTGATATTACCGGGTTTGTAGCATCAACCTTTCTTCGCGGTGTGAAATTCGGTTTTGTCTCCTCAACCCTTCTTTCACAGGTTGATGCCAGTGTGGGGGGAAAAAATGGTGTCAATTTTCAAGGGTACAAAAACATGGTCGGGGTTTTCAACCAGCCTGAATTTGTCATCTGTGATCTTAATCTCTTGCACACACTGCCTGAAAAAGAGGTTTTATGCGGTCTGGCGGAGATTGTAAAACATGCGGCCATAGGAGATGCGGATCTGTTTAAATACCTTGAAGAACATTATCAAAAGGCTTTAACGCTTGATGCCGTAGTCATAGAAAGACTTGTTTATGATTCTGTCGTAATCAAGTCAGACATTGTAAACAAGGATGAAAAAGAAAAAGGAGAACGCCGCAAGCTCAATTTCGGTCATACATTTGGGCATGCTATTGAAAAAACAACCGGTGTCCGCCACGGGGAGGCTGTGAGTGCCGGTATGGTTATGGCTTCGGAGCTTTCCGTTAAAAGAGGACATTTGCAGGCCAAAGATGCCCAAAGGATAAAAAGTTTGCTCCGGAATCTAAAACTTCCCACCCGTCTTCAGGCAGACAAAAAAACAGTGTTTGATGCTTTGCAAAAGGATAAAAAGCGACAAGGAGATCGCATATACTTTGTGTTGATCGAAGATATCGGCAAATCATTTGTGGATGAAATTTCCATAAATGAACTGGATAATGTAATAAACGCTTTTTATTAAGGGAAAGCGGCCTGTTGTTGAGACCTTTGAAAAACGTTCAATTTTGTTCAAGACCAAGAAAGGCGAAAATTTTAACCAGAGGAATACATTGAGTATTTTGAGGATTAAAATTTGAGACTGACGCCGGAATTGGGCAAAATGGGGCGTTTTGCAAAGGTCTCTTGTTTTACTCTCAGCAACCCCGGGCTATTGTGAAGGTACATCAGGGATGAGGAATATCCCGCATCCATGAAAAACCGTTCAAGGTCATCAAAAAGGACCGGCCGGTCCGGCCAGGTATACAGCTTCTGGCGTTGTTTTAGTTCTTTCCAGGCATCTTCAGCCCATGCTTTTACCTTGAACACTTCTTTCTTGGCTTGCTCACAGAGAAACATTTCACAGACAATCGGCTTAACACGCCACATACAGCCATTATCCCTAAGATAAATACATTTGAATCCGGTATTGGGTTTCTCTAGTGTCGCCAGCAGTGCATTGATCTCCTCGTTGCAAGATACCAGCGTATTGACAACCATGTCTCCGAAAAAGGTAATAATCCCTTCGCGTGAGCAGCAGGCGCTGAGCTTATTCTGGTAGCACTTTTTCGTGCATAAATTGCTAAAATGCTCGGACAGAAAAGTATCGACTTCATCACGAAACAAAAGATAGTCGGAAATTTGTAGATCCAGCGCCTGTCTTTCAGATGCGGAAAGGGTTGCAAGATGACGCTGCACCATGGCAAACGATTCGGTCTGTTCTTTCTGGTATGAATTCATAATTGATGGACTCGTAAAAAGTCAAAAACGACGTTACAAACGTTTTAAGTTTTAAGTGCCCGTTAAAACATATATCATAATTACCTAATACCTAAATCTTAAAACATTAGATTCAATGAATTCAGATTGTTACGAATTCATCAAGTAACTTCTCAATAAATTATGGAGCCTACTGGTGATAAAATGTAACCGGTCTGGCTGTTTGAACAGTTTAGTGAGCCTTAAGAAAAAACAGCGAATAAGATCATTCATCCTTTAAGCATATTAGGGTGCATTTAAACAATTGTTATTAAAGGATCGGCACCTGTTTTTTCTTTAGGCTCACTTAAGTGCGAGTTCCAGACAGGTTACATTTTATTATCAGTGGGCGGCTAAATAAAATTATCCAACGACCAGAACTGAGAAAAGTTACTTCATCAACATTTAGCTGAACCGTTGGCCAAAGATTATTTTTGGTCTAAAATCTCCCTGAGTTTCATTGACATAACGTTAAGATTAAAAGGTTTCTGGATAAAACCGTTACAGCCCCGTTCAAGTATTTCGGTTGCCTGACCATTGATACTGTAACCGCTGGACAGGAGGACGTTTATATCAGGATTCATCTCTTTTAATCTGTCATAAGTTTCTCCACCACTCAATTCAGGCATGATCATGTCAATGATGACGATATCAATCTTATCCTGGTTATCCTTGTAAATCTCGATGGCATGCTTTCCGTTTCTGGCTATGGTGACATTATATCCCATTTTAGTTAACATTTCCCTGCAGCCTTCAATAACCATATGCTCGTCATCCACAAGCAGTACCGTCTCATTGCCCATTAAAATTTCTTCAGGCAACTCTTTTTCTACTTCTTTTTTGGTACCCGGAAGATAAATACTGAAAGTTGTGCCACAGCCTTTTTCAGAATCAACATCTATATATCCACCATGCCTCTTTATTGTGCCATAAGCGGAAGACAATCCAAGGCCTGTGCCTTTTGTAAAACCTTTTGTTGTAAAAAATGGCTCAAAGATGCGTTCTCTGGTTTCTTCGTCCATGCCTGCACCGGTATCTCTGACAGTCAACAAAATATAGTTCCCGGGCTTTGGATCATAAGATTTGCCGGTCATCTCCTTGTCTGTGATGTTCATGGTCTTCAAAAAAAAGTCCCCACCCTCAGGCATGGCATCTGCAGCATTAACATACAGATTTAACAGTACCTGTTCAATCTGTCCGATATCAGACTCTATTCCATATAAATTTTCATCCAAATCTTGATGAATTATAATCTCCTTTTTGGCTATTTTAAAAGTATCGCAGGTCTCTTTTAACAACTGGTTCAGATGTATCGGCTTGACCCCATCTCTGCCTGCCCTTGCATATCCGGTAAGCTGGGCTGACAGCTTAGACCCATTGGCAACCTGTTTTTCAATGTTTTTTAAATATTTATAATGCTGATGATTTGAATCAATATCTAAAAGAATTATAGATACATTTGCCATGATTCCCATAAGCAGGTTGTTAAAATTATGGGCAAAGCCGCTGGCCAGGGTGCCGATGGCCTGCATTTTGTGGGCTTGTTGCAGCTGGACTTCCAGCATGGTTTTTTCTTGCTGTGCAATCTTTTCTTCGGTGATATCCCTTCCAATAGATTGGTATTCTGACACATTATCTTGGTCATCAAAAATGGCCCGGTCGGTCCTCTGCTGCCAGCGAATCTCTCCATCCGGTGCCATGACTTGATGTTCATATGTTATGGTAGGTCTTTTTCTATCCAGGGACATGAACTGATTTTTTACTTTGTCTTGATCTTCCTTAAGAATAAACTGGAAAAAATTTTGCCCTATCAATTCTTCTTTCTTTTTGTTAAAATAATTGCAATAGGCTGTATTTACAAAATTTAATGTGCCATCACAAAAAAAACGGCAAATCATTGCGGGCATGTCTTCTACTACGGTTCGATATCTCTCCTCGTTCTCTCGCAGTTCTTCCTCGGCCTGCTTACGCCATAAAATAAGTTGTGATAAGGCGTCTGTCTCTCTTAGACAAATGTTTCCGGTTTCTTTGGCAATTCTTTTATAATGTAAAACCTCTTTTCTTGCTTCTTTTAATTTTTGTTCCCATTCGATTTTTGAAAATTTTTTCATGATTTCATTTGCCCTATAGCCAAAACCCCTTATTCCAGCATTCCAATTTTGAGCAAAGCGAACTAAAATTTTATAAGATAACCTAAATCAATAGCTACCGAAATGGCACCCAATATTATAGGTAGTTCAATGTATCTACTGCGGATAGACTACCCCATCCATCAATGGCTGGAAAAGCGTTCCTACCCCCGCAGTTTTTTCACCAACTCCCCAACCCTGCGGCCGAGCTTACGTCCATTTTCAGCTGTTTCCTCACCAGGCGCCCCCACGCAGGCAGTGCCATAGTGGCCGGTGGCATCCATGGGATCGCCGGTTATCACCATGCCGTAGATGAGAAGTGCCTGGATGATGGACATCATGGTTGTCTCCTTGCCACCCGTGGGATCTCCGGATGTAGCAAAGGCAGCCCCAATCTTTCCATCCATTTTCTTTCGCAAACCCACGAAATCATCAAAGACCTTCTTTAATTCCGCTGCCATGACACCGAAGTACACGGGAGACCCTGCAATGATCCCTTGGGCTTCGACGAAATCATCCTTTGTGACCTCGTCGGTCTTTCTCATTACGCATTCAACTCCGTCAACATCTCCAACACCCAGAGCAATCGCCTCGGCCAGTTTTCTAGTGTTTCCGCCTTTGGAAAAAAAGAGTACAAGAACCTTCATTTTATGCCTCCTTAATTTAAATAGTGCCCGAACGAAAACAATGATTTTTCAAAGGTCTCTGTGTATTTTATTATTTTGAAATAACAGCCCTTTTCATGCTTTCGCGAACAGTTAATGCAAATTTTAAATATAAAATATTTCTATTATGCGGCTATGGCAAGTATTTTTTTCCTGAATCTTGTCTGAAAATTAATGAGAATCTTTAAGTTACGTATCTGAACCGGATTTATACTGCATCATGGGAAATTAACGGGGCAAGGCGACAATAAATTTTTTCTGCGCCATGCTAAAGGGCATAATTTTTTGTTATTTTAATCTTAACTTGATATTTACAGTCCGAGTTTGATATCTATGAATTTTAATGGATTTCATCTTAACAAGTTATGTCAGAATTGATTTCGTTTATAAACCTTCAATTTTGATGAACTCGTAAAAAGTCCGATTTAGACGGTTTCGTAAAAAGTTCAAATTCCCCCGCCAAACATAGGCGGGATAAAAAGGCGTGCAAATTTTGTAATCATGAGGCGTACTTTTCGTACGTTGAATGATTGCGAAATGCAGCACAACGCAGAAGTTGGACTTTTTACGAGACCTTCAATTTTGGGAAACGCATTATTAAGGTAAGCAATCGTGCATTGCCGAGGGCTGATATAGACGAGAAAGGGAGTTAAATGACGACGCTTTCAAAAAAAGTATTAGTTGTGGACGATGAAGAAACTATAAGGGAAATAATGGAAATAAATCTTGTTAGGCTTGGATACGACACTAAATTAGCTAAAAATGCGAAAGAGGCTTTGGAAATATTAGAAAATGAAAAGTTTTCACTTATTATAACGGATTTAAAAATGCCGGAAATGGACGGCGTTGAATTGTGTATGCGAATTAAAGAAAGAACCTCAAAGACTCTTATTTATGCTTTTTCCGGTGGTTTTACGGAGGTTGATTCTGATAAGCTTGAAAAGATGGGCTTTGATGGCCTTCTTTGTAAGCCGGTAAAATTTGAGGTGTTAGAACGTGCTATTGAAGGTGCCTTTAAGAAAATAGATGAAAGGAAGGAAAAGGGCTGACTGATCGTAGGAAATATAAGCGGTTCAAGGTTAAAAAAGAGCTATCAGAACGTAGGAGACATAAGCGATTCAAAGTCAAGGACACTATATTTGCTTTACTCAAGCCCTATGATATACGGCTGGGTCAAATCACTGATATAAACGAAAAAGGTTTTGCATTTTATTATATTGATATAAGAGAGTGCTCAAACGATTTCCTTAAATCATCTAAACTACCTCTATTTTTGAACGAGGGTATAATTTATTTGGATAAAGTACCGATTAAGTCCATTTCGAAATTGAGAATAGCTGACCGATTCATTTCCGATTTTATAACAATGAAACACCTTTTTTTGCAATTTGGAGAGTTGACGCACCACCAGAAATCTCGGTTGAAATATTTTCTCATGAACCACACCGATGGTTTTCTTCAAGATCGTCGAGGCAATGCAAGTTGAAAGATGGTGTCGGTGTCATGATGTTAAGCATTTTTTGATGGTTAGAGAACAGTAATAGAACGTGGCAAAATCTCCGAGAAATCCCCGGATTCTAATTGTAACTCCGGAAGTAACCTATCTGCCTGATGGTATGGGAGATATTGCAAACAGCCTTTGTGCAAAGGCGGGGGGGCTGGCCGATGTTTCGGCGGCCCTGATAAACGCCCTTTTCGATCAGGGGGGTGATGTTCATGTTGCCCTTCCGGATTACCGGACCATATTTAACGGCAATTTTGGACCTCTCTTAAAAAAAAAATTAAAAACCATCAAGAGCAGGATGCCCGAAGAAAGGATTCACCTGGCCCAGGACAGGATCTTTTTCTACCTGGACAATATATACTCCAGCTATGAAGTTGAAAACACAAAAATGGCTCTTATTTTTCAAAGAGAAGTCATCAATAATATCGTTCCCAAGGTTCTGCCGGACCTCATCCATTGTAACGATTGGATGACGGGTTTGATTCCGGCCATGGCAAAGGAACTGGGAATTCCTTGCCTTTTTTCAATCCATAACATCCATACCGTAAAGAAAACCTTGGCTGATGTAGAGGACAATGGTATCGATGCAAAATCATTCTATAAACATCTTTTTTTTGAACATATGCCGCATACCTATGAAGAGACCCGGCATTCCATCCCTGTGGATTTTCTTGGTAGCGGGATCTTTGCAGCACATTATGTCAATGCTGTTAGCCCAACCTTTTTAATGGAGATGATCGAAGGTCGGCACGATTTTGTAAAAGAGCCCATTCGGAGGAAATTGGCCAATAAATGGAATGCCGGGTGTGCCGTCGGTATCCTGAATGCCCCCGAACTTTCTTTTGCCCCTGATAACGATAAGGCTCTGACTTGTACGTACAGCATAAATGACCATGTTTCTGGAAAGCAGGAAAATAAACGTTTTCTCCAGAAATATTTGGGCCTTATCCAGGATGTCCGGGCACCTATTTTTTTCTGGCCTTCCCGTCTGGATACCATCCAAAAGGGATGCCAGTTGCTGGCAGAGATCCTTTATGATATTGTTTCCTGTTACTGGGAAAGGAACCTGGAGATTATTTTTGTCGCCGGCGGAGATTTTCAGAAACATTTTAAAGAGATCGTGAGTCAATTTAATTTAAATAAACGGGTGGCAATTTGTGATTTCGACGAGGGATTGGCCCGTCAGGCTTTTGGGGCATCGGATTTTGTTTTAATGCCTTCCCGTTTTGAACCTTGCGGTCTTCCGCAGATGATCGGTCCCATTTACGGAACGCTTCCGGTTGCCCACGATACAGGAGGAATCCACGACACAATAACAGACATAGATGTAAACAGAAATACCGGCAACGGATTTCTTTTTAAGAACTTCGATTCCAACGGCCTATTCTGGGCAATCAATCAGGCCATGCAATTTTACGATCTTTCGCTAAATATAAAGGGACAGCAGATCAAACGAATCATGGCACAAAGTACTGCCACATTCAATCATCCTGTAACGGCTCGCAAATATATTGATCTCTACGAAAGGATGCTGCAGCGTCCTTTCATAAACCCCCAGGTTTAAATAATCTGCAGGGTTTGGGGCCAAACCTCGACGGGCTGTTGCCCAAATCACTTTTCGCTGGGTCTGAAACGTTTTTTGATAAATCAAAGGCTTGCTCCAAGGGATTTTAAAACTCGTCCTTCGGGCTCAACCAGTTGTAATCGCTCTTCTTTCACTTCGCAAAGATTTATAAGTAAAAAACGTTTCCCGGCAAAAAAATCTCAACCATCCGATAGGATATGGTATGTGGCGGGATATTCTGCAAAAATACCTTCAGGTGAGATCAAGAGTCCTGAAATTTAAGAATCTAAAAGCGCAAATTGTGACCGTTCAAGGTATAATATATGGGTTTGCTGAGATTTGAGTTGATGTTTTATTTTAGGGCGCGTTCTCCCAGATTCCCGTAGCGGTGATAATTATTGCAGATGCTCTGCTCCTGAAGATACTGAAGCATCTCGATGCGCCCTTCCATCATTACCGGTGTTCGGGCGATATAAAAGCCGGTTTGGGCCGCAGCCTGGAACACGGCATCCGTTACCCGGTCTAAGGCGGCATATCGTATGCGCTGAACTTGGGGCATAATGGCAATCAGATCGTTGTCCGACTCTTCTTTGACATCAACCTCACCCAGGAACCGCTTGCCGGGTTTGTCTTCAAGGAACTCGGTCACCGGGTTTTTCAACCCGTCGGCAAGGCTGACCATCAGCTTGCATCCTGAGATTTTTACCGCGGCAACCCGGGCCAGAACATCGAACAAGGTGTCGCGGGAATGGATGCGGACAACCACCGTACCGATGGGCAAATAACGGACCCTGTTGTCCTGCCCCCGCAAATGGAAGTAATCTTTTTCTTGGGAGAATTCCTGTTCCCAGTGATAAAGGTAACTTTTAACCGCCCGGATGGTTTTGATCAGGTCTGTTTTAAACTCTCTCAATTGACCCCAGTTTAGCTTTTGCTGCCACTCATGGCAAAGCCTCAGCAATCTATGATCATTTTGAATCGCGCCCACTGCAGGAAAATCGGTTTCTTCAAAATCCATAAACTGGGCCACATAGTTGGGATCGCCGGCCTTAATTCCGGCGCCCAGAGCCGATTTTCCCATACCGCCGAAGGGCTGGCGCAGAACAACCGCACCGGTCGTGCCTCGGTTAATATAGAGATTCCCGGCGCAAATGCGGTCCTTCCAGTGCGTTTGCTCCCGGGGATCCAAACTCTCAAGACCCGATGTCAGACCGTACCCGGTCTGGTTCACCATCTCGATGGCATGATCCAGATCCCGGGCTTGCATCACGCCCAGCACAGGACCGAAAAACTCGGTGGTGTGAGTGTCGCTTCCGGGCTGCACATCCCACTTGATGCCCGGTGTCCACAGGTAAGGATTGTCATCCATGTTTTCAGGTTTCAGTGCCCAGGATTCCCTGGGTTCGAGCGTAATCATGGCGCGTTTCAAATCTTTGTCCGGGGGCCGGATCAGCGGCCCCATTTTGTTTTCAAAATCCCAGACCGATCCAACCGCATAGCTTTGGGCCGCATCCACCAGCTGTTGTTTAAAGGTTGTGTCTTGATACACCTCTTTTTCAAGTATCAATAAAGAAGTTGCGCTGCATTTTTGACCGCAATGGCTAAATGCCGAGTGAAGGATGTGTTTGATGGCCTGTCCTCGGTCGGACATGGCGGTAACGATGGTGGCATTTTTCCCGCCGGTTTCAGCGGCCAGATAGACCCCCGGCCGCTGCTTTAAAATGGTCATGCCGGTATGGGTGCCGCCGGTCAAAATGATGAAATCCGCATCGGGACGGTCGGTCAGTGCTGGGCCTGTCGTTGAACCGCTACAGGGCAGAAACTGCAACACGTTTTTGGAAACGCCGGCTCTCCAGAACGCCTGACACAATATCCAGGCCGTGAGAACTGCTGCTGACGACGGTTTGAAAATAACGGTGTTGCCGGCAGCCAGAGATGCCGTGATTCCACCGCAGGGAATGGCAACCGGAAAATTCCAGGGCGAAATCACCAGCCCCACGCCTTTACCGCTGCACGTGACATTGGCAAGGCCGGTAAACATTTTGGCAGAAAATGGATAATATTCCGCGAAGTCAACGGCCTCGGAAACCTCGGCATCGGTTTGCGTGAAAATCTTTCCGGTATCTGCCGCCGCCGCACCCACCATATCGCCCCTGGCTTTGCGAAGCGCTATGGCGACCTTGGACAGGGTTTCATGACGGGCTCGCATGCTCTTGCGCCGCCACCCGTCCGGGTCGGCCCGGGCAACGTTCAGCGCCTGATGGATATCGTCGTCAACAGCCTGGGCATAGGTGGCGATACAAACCTCTTGCGGGAACTGAGAAGGATCCCAACACGCTTGGGTGGACCGGTCCGCATAAATTTCTTTTCCGCCGACCACCAGGGGGATTTTTATGGGGGGATGTTCCGGAGACTTTCTCCATTTATTGCGTAAGGATTCGGCCCAGTTACGATTGGCGGACAGAACCCAGTCCGTATCCGGTTCATTGGCAAACTCGTTTTCATGAAAGGTCCCCATGGGATCCGAAAAGGTCTCCTCCTGCCGATTCTGTATCCGGTTCGGGGTTTGGCCGGCATTATTCCTGTAATGATAAGAAGCTATAAATTGTTTTTTCAAAAACTCCCAAGAGTTGGAATGGGTTTTAAGATCAAAAGAATACCGCAGAAAATTTTCTTTGGCCGTATTTTCATCCAGGCGACGAACCAGGTAGCCAACTGCATTTATAAACTGTTTTCTGGTGGCCACCGGTGCATAGACCACAACATCTCCTGAAATTTCCTGAATGGCACGGCGCACGTGATCTGCCATTCCTTTGAGCATTTCAAAAGAAAAACAGTCGGTGACGTGATAGTGACGGGCCAACTGATCGGCATAGGCCAGCTCAAATAGATTGTGGGATGCAATGCCCAAATGAACCGCTCTGACGTTTTCCGGTACCATGCCGAAATCAATCATCCGTTTGTAATTGGCGTCCACTTCAAGCTTGTTGTCGAAAGGGGCCACAGGCCAGTTATGCAGAGCGGCATCCTGTTGTTCCATTTCCATATTGGCGCCTTTGACGATTCGTATTTTGATGGGACTTTTGCCTTTTTCAACCCGTGCCCGGGCCCATGCGGTCAGCTTTTTTTGCAGAGCAAATGAATCCGGCAAGTACGCTTGAAGTGCAATGCCGGCGGAATAAGTTTTAAACTCATCCTGATCCAAGGTTCCGGTAAAAGCGGCAGCGGTTATTTCCAGGTCGCGGTATTCCTCCATATCCAGATTCACAAACTTTGGAACCCCCCTGCCGTCGCTGCGCACATAAAGGTGGTCTCTGGCTGCCGCATAAAGCCGTGACAGTCGCCGGGTTAATAGGGTGACGGTGTGTTCAAAGGCCAGGGATTGTATTTGAGAATAGATGGTGGAAATTTTTACAGATATGTATTCAATGTCCGGATTTTTCAGATCATCTATATAGGTTGCCAGGCGATGTCGGGCTTCGGCTTCGCCCAGGATGGCTTCTCCCAGACGGTTGACATTCATGCGCACGCCCTGCTGCTTTCTCAGATGTAGATGTGAACGCAGGGCTTCGGGCTCACCCGGAATAATTGCGCGGCTGCTGTCGTGACGCATTTTTTCAATCATCTTGGGCACGGAAATACTGGGAATATAACGGCCGAAACCCATAAACATCTGAGCAAGCAATCTTTCCACGGAGGAAAAGAAATCCGGTACACCGTATTTTGCAAGCAAGTAGTTTATCTGGTCGGCAACGCGGGCGGTGTTTTCAGAACGAAAACTCTGATCAATCAACTGGGTCAAAACCAGCTTGTCCGGAGGATGCGTTACCAGTCCCTTCATCTGTTGGGCAATTCCCTTTTCTTCGGCCGTCAATAAAGCGTTGGCCCGGTTTTGCCAAGTCTCTGCCAGTGAAACGGCGTCTTCTACAATCCTGTCATAGGGCGGTGTTTCCATACGATTTTCCTTGCATCGGTTGGAAAAATTTAGGAGTCTTAAACCATATCTTAAAAATTATAATCACGGGAAGGTGAGTATGGCAAGCGTAAAAAATAGGGTGCGCTCGCTGCCATATCTTTGTGTTTTCAAGTTTCTAATTTTGAAACTAATTGATAAAAGCATAAAAAAAATAGGAATAAGGAATTTGATATGCCTGAAAAATGTATTCTTATCCTGCTCGATGGGCTTGGGGACAGATCATACCCGGAACTTGATTTTAAAACACCGCTTCAGGCTGCCAAAACCCCTGTTTTAGACAAAATGGCGGCAGAATCTGCCAATGGGGTGTACCATGCCGCCTGCATGGGCCAGGCGCTTCCCAGTGAAAATGCCCATTTTATCATGTTCGGTTATGATATAAAGGAGTTTCCGGGCAGGGGGGCGCTGGAAGCATTGGGTGCAGGAATTGAATTTCAACACAAAGATGTTGCCATGTTATCTCATTTTGCCAGTATAACGGAGTCTGAAAAAAAACTGGTCCTTGAACAGGGGAAACCTGTGATTTCAGACGGAGAGATTACAGAATTTGTTGATACGGTTCGCGAATTTGAAACAGGGGGAATTAGAATACGCTTTAATCCCACAGGCGGGATTCGCGGAATTATTACCCTTCACGGCAATGTGTCTCCTTTTATTACAGACTCGGACCCCTTTGTAAATAACAGGCCATTGATTAATATACAGCCATGGGACCGATACCGTGATGACCCGCCAACTGCAAATACCGTTTTGGCCTTAAAAAAATATCTAATTCATGTTTATCATAAGTTGCGGATGCATCCTGTTAATCAGGCAAGAATTAAAAATGGCAAAATACCCATAAACAGCCTGGTTACCCAGAGGGCGGGACAGCTGAAAGATATAACGCCTTTTTATGATCGATATGGGTTGCGCGGACTGTCCATGGCATCCGGCATGATGTACTGGGGCCTGGGAAGATATATCGGCTTTGATGTTAAAAAAGTCACGGATACCGGAAATCCCGGCAATGATCTGGCCGAGCGAATCCATATGGCGTATGCATGCTCAAACGAGTATAACTTTATACATGTACACACCAAAACACCGGATGAGGCTGCACATGAGAAAAATCCCCTGGCCAAAAAATCCGTCATTGAATCCCTGGATAAAGGTATTGGAAAAGTGATCCAACCCCTGTTGGAAGATTCGGAACTGCTGGTTATTGTAACTGCCGATCATTCCACACCCAGTTCGGGTCCGTTGATCCATTCCGGTGAAAGCGTTCCGATCCTGTTTCATGGCAGTGGCGTAAGGCGAGACCGGGTAAGACAGTTTGATGAAATTAGCGCAGCTTCCGGTGCTTTGGGAACGCTTAGGGGCAAGGAACTGATATATATGGTTTTGAACCATTTGAACCGGTCAAAACTCCACGGAATAATGGATACACCTGTTGATCAACCCTTTTGGCCTGGAAAGTATAATTCCTTTAAACTGGAGTAGCCGATCACCCATATTGGAAATTAACATGAACAGCATCTCAGAAAAAAAGCCGTCGTTTCAAAGGGTTGAAACCGGAATCATTCACGGAAGATTCCAGATTCTTCATAATGACCATGTTAAGTATCTTCTGGCGGGAAAACAGTTTTGCCGGCATCTGGTTGTTGGAATCACCAATCCTGATCCCCTGTTGACAAAAAAAGAACATGAAGCTCCTCAAAGAGATAATCCCTCATCCAACCCGCTCACCTATTATGAACGATATATTCTGGTGAATGCAGTATTGCAAGCTAAAGGGATAAAATCCAACGAGTTCTCAGTTGTTCCGTTTCCCATCAGTATGCCCGAGCTTTATAAATATTATGTGCCCCTGAATGGTTTATTTTTCCTCACCATTTACGATGACTGGGGAAAAAAGAAACTCAACATCTTTAAATCACTGGGGCTCAATACTCATGTTCTGTGGGAAGTGCCGCCCGAGAATAAAGGTATCAGTGCCGCTGAAATTCGCAGCCTTATGGTGAACGGAAAACCGTGGGAGCATATGGTACATCCCTGTGTTACAGATCTTTTGAAAAAATGGGATATCCCCTGCAGAATTAAAAAAATGATTGATAGCTGTACCTAAATTTTGCTCCTCACGAAAAATTAATTAGGATTCAAGTAAAAAATCCTGGCTCAAAGGACCAGGCTTTGTTTTGCCCCTGAAAGGGGCTGTTTTAGTTGAAGCCGTGCAAGTTGAAAGTGTCTAAAGTGATCTAAAGTGCCTAAAGTTATGGTGTCGCTTCGCTCCGCTGATTTTATATAATTGACAGAATTCCTTAACTTTAGCTCACTTTAAACTTTAGTTCACTTCAAACTCTTGCAGCGATTCTTCAGGCAGAGCCGGAGAACTCTGACCTGGCTCTCCAAGGCGTAGGCTCTACGAGCCGGAGGCCCAAAGGACCAGGTTTTTCAGGGCAAAATAAAAAATGTCGCCCATAAAACAAGTTGTTCCATGGGCGACACCCCATTTCTCTTACAAACTTTGGCTTGGGTTGTTTTAAGATAAGCACGAAATTTATTACTCGGAGTACCCGCTTCCGACGATCAAACCGCTTTTGGTTTTTCTGACATAGGTATGTTTTTGCTTCTCTTTCCATACATAACCCACCCATAAGCCATCAGCGGTCGCTTTGGCACACTCATTGTAAACGGGTTCTGCTTTGTCTTTAAGGCTTTGTCCAACCAATGACGGATGTACCAAGAGATTTCCACCCTCTTCCATTATGAATACATAGGAGGGTTTATTTTGTGCCGCGCTACTAAAGTCCCCAGCTGTTTTTCCTCCATCAATAGCTACGACAATGTCATCCACTTGTTTCTTAATAGCATCTTTATCTGCTGCAAAAGCACCTGTTGCCAAACAAAGACCAAAAATTAACGCTAAAGATATAATTGCAACTCGTTTCATATTCATTTCCTTTTTTGTTTTTTTGTTTACATTTATTAAGCTATAAAACGCCTCGCCAGAAAAAATTGCCCTCTGATCACCCCCCTTCCTTCCGGAAAATAGAATTTGAGCTAAAATTCACTTAATGTGGGAATAAAAAATTGTGATCCATTTCACTGGCGCTATGGTTTTGAATGAATTTCCATTTTATATCAGCAAGTAATATATATAAGCAAACAATGTGCCAAATCTGCTAAAAATATAACGGCTTGATTTTTCTATAGATATTGTCTTGCTAGTCAAAAAACCGGGGGTATATGAATGGATTTTCATACACAGAGCAAAGAAAAATTAACAGAAAAAAAGCCCAATTCGTTGTAATATATCAATTATAAACAGAAAAATTACAATTATTAACTGAAGTGAATTTCATTCAGGTGCTTTCAAGTAAATATGATGAATAAAAAACGGGTCAATGAGGGCTCAAAGAGATTTCAATTTGGATAACAATCCGTTGGGTGCCGTTATTTTCATCTAATGAAACGGTTCTCTCCGCAGAAAATGTATAGTCCGGAACCTCGGGCAAGACATGCCAACGTCATGTTTAATTTGTATGCCAGTTCCACGGCCAGTGATGTGGGTCGCGAGTAAGCCAATATGACAGGGATACGGGCCCTCGCAGCTTTCTGCACCAGTTCGTAGCTGATCCGGGAAGAAAGGATCAAGAGGGAAGCCTGGTCAAGATTGTGATCCAGAAAGACTTTTCCTATGGCT
Organism: Desulfobacteraceae bacterium Eth-SRB2; assembly: GCA_004193595.1. Lineage (GTDB taxonomy): Bacteria > Desulfobacterota > Desulfobacteria > Desulfobacterales > UBA11574 > S5133MH16. The sequence continues at coordinate 356,813 of RPGQ01000037.1, read as the reverse complement.
TTATCAAGGGCATTATGCCGACCCACATCTTCAGCCACCGATAACAGTTTAAAATCCGAAGCGTATAGTGCAGCTGCATGAGACGCACGGGTCTGATCACGCAACGGCTGGTGGCTGGAAAGGTTTTCAAGGCATTCCAGCGCCAACCCCGCGTCAATCTCGGCATGGGTTTTCATGGGTTGGATAACCTGATAAAGATCTTTGACGATTTCCTTGCCGCAAATGCCGCAGCTGGTCTGGCTGATATAGCCGCGTCTGTCCAAAATTCCGGTTATTTTGCTCTGACGCGATTCTTTAAGAGTAATGGTGACGACGTTAGAATCGGTGCCGTCACAACATGAGATGTTCTTAATGTCATCAGGAGTATCAATAATCCCTTCGGCAAGACAAAAACCGGCGGCATGGGCCAATTCATCACCCGGAGTCCGCATAACAACAGAATACGGTTTACCTTGAACACGGATCGACAGGGGCTCTTCGCCGATCAGTTTGTGCTTGGAAGATGTGTAATGCTCTTCATTCCAGTGTTTGACACGGTGAGTTACATAGGTTTCCAAAAGAGCCTCCTTAGCCGGATGGGGTGGCTCAGTGCCTTGAACTAAATTGAGCAATTTTTTACTCGTTCTGCACCGATCTCCTGCGCATCAAGGATCCGCGAAAATCCTCGGCAGATCCACGCTTATGCCTGCGGCTTTCGCGAACCCTTATGCATCAAGATCTCAGCACATCTCTTCGCAAAAAATCGCTCAACTCAGGTTGAAAATATGAAACGTTTCATAAATTCTAAAAATGTTTACGAAACAAGTAAAACGGTCTTTTTACAACATCGTTAAATTTGTTAATTTTATCTTGACAAATTTCTGTAATAAATTAATAATAATCATTTTCTTAAATGAAAGTAAGGGTCAGTGACTTTGAGGAGGGATCAAGTATATGTACGCTATCGTTAATACAGGCGGAAAGCAATATAAAATTCAACAGGGCGATGTTTTCAGGGTAGAAAAAATTCCTGGAGAGATCGGCAGCTCTGTCTCTTTTGACAAGGTTCTTATGTTTTCAGACGGCAAAAACGTGAGTATCGGCCGGCCGGTTCTTGATCATGTGGCGGTAAAAGGCCACATAATTGATCAGGGCAAGGCTAAAAAGATTATCGTTTTCAAGTATAAACGACGAAAAAGATATCGCCGTAAGCTGGGACATCGACAGCAGTATACCGCGGTCAAAATAGACAGTATTGAAGCTTAACGGTCTCGTAAAAAGTCCAACTTCTGCGTTGTGCTGCATTTCGCAATCATTCAACGTACGAAAAGTACGCCTCATGATTACAAAATTTGCGACGCCTTTTTATCCCGCCTATGTTTGGCGGGGGAGTTTTAACTTTTTACGAAACCGTCTAAATCGGACTTTTTACGAGTTCATCAAGCTTAACAACAGGCAAAAGTATAGATTTTTGAAAATGTTATGGCTTCAGGTATAATTTAATTTTTACTGATATAAAAAAGATATCCTCGGCGTAGCACCGTAACGAGGTTTGAACAAGGAGTTTGCATAATGGCACATAAAAAGGCAGGCGGCAGTTCCAGGAACGGTCGTGACAGCCAGGGGCAACGCAGAGGCGTAAAGCGATATGGCGGTCAAAAAGTAAAAGCCGGTAACATTCTGGTTCGCCAGCTGGGAACAAGAATCCATCCCGGAGATAACGTGGGTATGGGCAGGGATTATACCCTGTTTGCCAAAATTGATGGTTTTGTTGCTTTTGAAAGACTGGGTCGTTCTCGGAAAAAAGTAAACGTTCATGCAGCGTGAAATTCATTGATGAAGCAATTATTACCGTTTGGTCCGGTAATGGCGGCCGAGGCTGTGTGAGTTTCAGACGTGAAAAGTATATTCCACGCGGCGGACCGGACGGTGGAGACGGGGGCAAGGGCGGTGACATTGTTTTAAAGACAACATCAAGAAAACGGACCCTGTATCAGTTTCGATTCCAGAAACATTTCAAAGCCAAAAACGGCGCCCATGGTCAGGGCAAACAAAAGACCGGGAAAAACGGTCAAGACCTGGCCATAGAACTCCCACCCGGGACCCTGGTAACGGACGCCGACACCGGGCAGGTTATAAAAGACTTAATCAAATCTGGCGAAACATTTGTGCTGGCAAGAGGCGGTCGAGGCGGTCAGGGCAATGCACGATTTAAAACTTCAACACACCGAGTCCCCCGGTTTGCCCAGCCCGGTGAACCGGGTGAAACCAAAACGTTAAGACTGGAACTCAAGCTTCTGGCGGATGTCGGCATCATCGGTCTTCCCAACGCAGGTAAATCCACCCTTATTACCGCGGTTTCTTCAGCGCGTCCCAAGATAGGTAATTACCCGTTCACTACGCTTTTTCCCAGCCTGGGCGTTGTTCAAACCGCCTGGTCGGAGCCTTTTGTGGTAGCGGATATCCCGGGTTTAATTAAGGGTGCACATAAAGGAACCGGGCTGGGCATCAGATTTCTGCGCCACATTGAACGCACTCGCATTCTTATTCACCTTATCGATGTGTCGGCTATCGACATGGATAATCCCCTAAATGCCTATAACACCGTTAATAAAGAGCTTGCCATGTATAATCAAAAACTGATGGAAAAGCCTCAACTTGTAGTCCTTAACAAGATCGATCTGCCGGATGTTTTGGAAGCAGCAAAGAAGTTTCAAAATACCATAAAGGAAAAACAAGTCATATTAATTTCAGCCCTTACCGGTAAAGGCATCGAAAATTTGAAATCAAAAATCATTCAATTACTGGACAGTCTCCATGAATGATAACAGAAAATCCATTTTTAATAGTGCCAAACGTATTGTGGTTAAGGTTGGCAGCAATGTTCTAACCGAGGATCAGGGGTTGAATTTAAAAGCGATCCGATCCATCAGCAGACAGATATGTCGATTGATTGACGGTGGACGGGAGGTTATTCTTGTCTCTTCCGGGGCTATGGCCTCAGGTGTAAAGAAAATAGGTCTTGATAAAAGGCCGGATGAGATTCCAAAGCGTCAGGCGGTTGCTGCCGTGGGACAGGCCGGGCTTATCATGGAATATGAAAAGGCTTTCGCACGGGATCATAAACAAGTCGCCCAAATTTTGCTTACCAGCGATGACCTTAACAATCGAAAAAGATACTTGAATGCGCGTAATGCCATCTTAATGCTGCTGTCATGGCACGTTGTTCCCATCGTCAATGAAAACGATACCGTGATGATTGAAGAGATTCAGTTTGGAGACAATGACAACCTGGCGGCAATGATTACACTCCTGATGGATGCGGATATTCTGATCAATCTCACAGATATTGACGGTCTTTACACCAAAGATCCCCGTGCCAACCCTGATGCGGCATTGATTCCGGTTGTGTCCACCATCAGTAAGGATATTATAAGATTTGCCGGAGAAATTCCCGGGGCTCTCGGTACCGGCGGCATGCTCAGCAAAATAAAGGCTGCCAGAAAGGTTACCGCGGCAGGAATTCCAATGGTTATCGCAAATGGCGGAAAACCCGATATCCTGAAAAAACTTTTTTCCGCCCAGGAGTTTGGAACTTTTTTTGTATCCAAAACCAAGAAGCTCAAAAGCCGGAAATGTTGGATAGCCTTTACGTTAAAACCCAAAGGGGTTCTTATGGTGGATGACGGCGCTGCCGATGCAATTATGAACAAAGGCAAAAGCCTTCTTCCCAGCGGTATCGTCGGTGTTGAAGGAGATTTCGATGTGGGCGCTCCGGTGGAATTCAAAAAAGTTGACCATGAGACACTGGGCACCGGTCTCGTGAACTACAGTTCAACCGATATTCGAAAGATCATGGGACTTAAATCCAACCAGATTAAAAAGCGTCTCGGGTATAAGCTATATGATGATGTTATTCACAGAGATAATCTGGCCATTACGGCATAAAATGATTGAATATTTTCGATTGAAGATTGAATATTTAAGGAATTCTTCCAATTTTTAATAATTTTCAATTTTCAATCCTTTTTGGTTCCAGCCTGACCCGCTCGCGGGGCTTGTACGGGTTAGGTTGTTTATAAATAGCTTTAAATATGAGAGGTGAGATGTCTATTGAATCCACAATACTGGAGATGGCCAAAGAAGCCCGAGCTGCTTCCATGGAGATTGCCAGATGCCCTTCAAACAAAAAAAATAAGGTTCTGCTTAAAATAGCAGATAAAATTGAAACACAGGCAGCTTATATTCAGGAAGAAAACCAAAAGGATCTTGCCATGGCAAAAGAGATGGGTCTATCGGATGCCATGATGGATCGACTTACCGTAACAGATGCAACCGTTACATCCATGGCAAAAGGGTTAAGGGAGGTCTCCCGGCTTGATGATCCCGTGGGTTCCAAAAGCAAGTCATGGCTGAGGCCCAACGGACTGGAAATTTCACGGATGCGCATACCCCTCGGTGTGATCGGCATCATCTACGAATCGCGCCCCAATGTCACAATAGATGCCGCAGGCCTTTGTCTGAAAGCCGGGAATGCGGTCATTCTTCGAGGCGGATCAGAAGCGCTTCATTCAAACCAGGCTTTGGCGAGAATCATCAGCCAGGCACTTGCTGAAACCGGCCTTCCTGCAAAAGCCGTCCAGGTCGTACCGATCAGGGACCGGGAAGCAGTCAAGATTCTTTTGAATCAGGAGGAATTTATCGATCTCATTATCCCGCGGGGCGGGGAGGGATTGATTCGTTTCGTTGTGGAGAATTCAACCATACCGGTATTGAAACATTACAAAGGGGTATGTCATATATATATAGATGACGGAGCGGATCTTGAAATGGCCCGGAATATATGTTTCAATGCCAAGGTTCAACGCCCCGGTGTATGCAATTCCATGGAAACAATGCTGGTACACCGGTCAATATCGCAGGAATTCCTTCCGCAAATGGCAGAGCGCTTTATAACGGCCGGTGTTGAAATCAGAGGATGTCCTGAAACCTGCAGGATATTGCCTGATGCCCGGAAGGCTGACCCGGCGGATTGGCCGGAAGAATATCTAGATCTTGTTCTGGCCGTTAAAATAGTTAAAGATATGGATCAGGCCATTTCACACATCACAAATTACAGTTCCAGCCATACGGAAGCCATTGTCACAGGTGACTATAACAGGGCAAGGCGCTTTGTGCGCGATGTGGATTCTTCTGTTGTTCTGGTAAATGCTTCCACACGTTTTAACGATGGCGGAGAGCTTGGACTGGGTGCTGAAATCGGCATCAGTACCTCAAAGCTACATGCCTTCGGACCTATGGGAGTAGAGGAGCTTACCACCACCAAGTTTGTTGTGTTTGGAGATGGTCAGATAAGAACCTAGGGCTCACTCAAAAATAATTTCACATTTTGGATGCCGATGCATCCCGACTGGCTGTGTTACGAAAACTCGAAATATGCTTGATATTCCATAAGTTTTCGTGCCTTGCCAGCCGGGCGCCTCAACTCCCAAAATTATAAATTTATTTTTTCGTGAACCCTTAGACGGAGAATTTTTGAAACGAATAGGACTCTTCGGCGGTACGTTCAATCCGATTCATTTAGGACATATCCAGGTTATTCAGGAAGTTAAAAAGGAATTTGGTCTGGATAAAATTTTTATTATCCCTTCGGCACTACCGCCCCACAAAGAGCCGGACGGTCTGGTGGATGCCGGAGACCGGATAGAGATGATCCGCCTATCATTTTCAAACCACCCCGACTTTGCGGTTTCTGACGTTGAACTGAAACGTTCCGGGCCTTCATATACCATTGACACGGTTCGCCATTTTAAGTCGATTTTGCCTGAGGATGCCGAGATCTTTCTCATCATGGGGCTGGACGCCTTTTTAGAGATAGACACATGGAAATCCTATAAAGATCTTTTTCTACTAATCCCTTTTATTGTTATGTCTCGAAGCTCTGCAGGACAAGGTGCCACGGTTTTTGGACGGAAACCCTTTGAAGATTATCTTAAATCCAGAATTTCAGGGGGATATAAGCTATCAGCTTCGCAATCATCTTATGTTCATAAAATAAAACAGCCGGTCTTTGTCTTTAATGTTACTCCTATTGATATTTCATCAACGAAAATTCGCAAGCTTATCAAAAATGGAATCACAATTAAATCTCTGGTACCTGAAATCGTCGAAGCCTTTATAAGAAGCAAAGGACTTTATTTATGAAAAATCTTCCCGACCCTTTCCCGGCCCAATCCCTTAATTTTTATATCCAAGCCGTTTTGGGGAAAAAAGCAATCGATCTTGTTGTGCTGGATGTTCGAAAATTATCTTCTATTGGCGACGTTTTTATCATCTGTAGCGGACGTTCCAATCGTCAGGTTATGGCAATAGCGGAACATATTCAGGTGGATTTAAAGAAGCACGGTATAACGCCGTTAAGTGTGGAAGGCAAAAAAGAAGGGCACTGGGTTTTGCTCGATTATGGTCATGTGATCATTCATGTTTTTTATGAACCGGTTCGCAGCTTTTATGACCTTGAAGGTCTCTGGATCGATGCAGAAAGAATCGACACCAAAAACCTTCTTCACACAAATGGAGAAAAATTAAAAACGGACGTAACTCTTTAGTTCTTTGGAGTCAGGTCAGAGATAGATGGCCCTGCCTTGTAGTTTTGTATCTAAAATCACAAATTCCAAGCACCAAATTACAAATAAATTCCAAATCCCAAACCGGTTCAACGCGCAACGCAGGCGCTTGCACCGCGTGTTGTTATTTATTTGTTGTTTGGAATTTGTTGTTTGGAATTTCAATAAGTCAATGAACTTTCAATAAAGCAAATCCCCTCTGGGGATAACCAAATCCTGGTCCTTTGAGCCAAGATTTTTTACTTACCAGCCACCTCTTTCCCGCAATGCTTGCAGACTTTTGCTCTTTTCTTTATTATTTCCGCACAAAAAGGACACTCTCGGGTGAAATATCGTTCATGAATCTTCTTTATAGATTCATCGACTTTTTTTTGGATAATCTCATTGCCGAATCTGGCACTTCTGATGGGATCTATGGCTTCCAGTTCCCCTATGTCACCGACCATTTCCGCTGCCTTTAACCTCACCCGTTGCGGTTCGGTAGCATCTAGAAGTAATCTGACCACAGTAACCGGGTCTTTGGATACATAAGCAGTTGCAAGAATCGAAAACCCTTTTTTTATGTTTTCTTTCAAAATTTCCTGTTCCGCCAGAACCTGATCGTCAATTATTTGCCCGGTGCCTCCTATGGTACTGAATACCGGCATGAATTCAAATTGTTCGGTGCCGGGGTAACACATGCACCTGACGGAAGCTTTATGGGCATAATTATCCATTATATCATCCCATCCTTTTAAATACACCGGGCAATCATCATTGAAACATACAAACAGGTAAGGTACTCCCCAGCCCAGGCCGTCGCTGAAGGAAAAAGGAGGGACCTCCCATAAATTCATTTCCTTGCCGCAATGGGGACACAAGGTTTTTTTCTGGGAAAGAATTTTTTCTAAAACTTGTTCTTTGGTTTCAAAGGCCATTAATTATTCTCCATTTTTGATGATCTCGTAAAAGGTCGAATTCATCGCGTTTTAGGTTTTAAGATTTAGGTTTTAAGCAACTATGTTTTATTCGCCTTCGCCTGAATACCCTGTAGCTTGCTACAGGGATGAAAGGAGAGGTGAACCGCGCCGAAGCTCATCAGAGCGAAGGCGGGTTGATTCCGCTATATCATTTCAACGTTGGAATGGCTACAGCGCAATTCCGCTTTGATACCCCGCAGCTTGCTGCGGGGAGCTTCATTTTTTAAACAAATATTAACACCTAACCTATTAACTTCTCAATAAATTATGGGGCCAAGTCAATATCATCAATTAATGTACCAGAGCTTATTGAGAATTTACTTAGCACCCAAATTTCTGAACTCAAACTTTGTAAGGTGCCTTAATATAGCAATTTTAAACAGGTTTGCAATAACCAAACAAAAGAATGTTATGATGCAACATCATGGTTTATTCTCACGGAATGTTAGGCATAGCTTCAGGAAATCCGTTTTTATGCCAGCCTCTAAGATTATAATAATCCTGCAGCATGGTTTCGAGTTCTTGTTTTTTAATCCTGTGTCCTGATTTAAGAGTTTCTTTATAAAAGCGTTTCGGGAGATTGTCATCTTCTGGCTTCAGGCCTTCCCGCATATTAAAACAACGAATCAAGGTCGATATTTCAGCAGCTCTTTTGCGCAACGCGGATTTGTCCTGTTTTTGCCCGGTGGTCATTTCGATAATTTCTCCCAGACGCTTCCAAGGATACATATCTCTGTAAAATCGGCACAGAATAAGTGTATCCATAAGCGTCAGACGGTCTTCGAAATCGATCAAAAGTTCGGCTTTCCCCTTGATCGTCTCCGGGGCGATCATGCCTTTTATCTCAGGGTTATGGAACGTTGCCCTTAAATGGCATGCGCCACGGTCGGCGGTGGCAAAGGCAAGCCCACATCCCTTGAGAACCCTGGGATCATAACCGGGCAGTTCAAGACCTTTAACATGCACAGCTATGTCTTCCATGTTCCAGGTCCGGGCCGCATGCCTGATCCCCCGGGCAAGAATGTCACCGATGCCCTGCCGGGTTGCGATCTTTTTGAGCAAACCGGCGATGGCATCCACATCTCCATATTCTATCTGAAAATCGATTTTTTTCCTTTTGGCAGCCTCAATGGTAAATCCACAGAGATTTCCTGCGGATATGGTATCCATGCCCAGACGGTCGCAGATATCATTTAAATAGGTTATTTCTTCAATACTGTCGATCATGCAAAGACCGCCAAAGGCGAAAATGGTCTCATATTCAGGCCCTTCGATTTTTAGGCCGGCATAGGGGCCGTTTTGCACCGTCGTCATCCTGCCGCAAGCGATAAAACATTTAGCGCATGCACGGGGCTGAACCTTGCACTGATTATGCAAGGCTTCGGCACTGATATTTTTCCATTTATCAAAAAAACCTTCAGACCAGTAACGGGTCGGGAATGCCTTTATTTTATTGACGGACTCGACCATCATGGGCGTACCCATCTTTTTGTATGCCTGAACAACAGGATTGTTTTTTGATTCTGCAGCAAGCTCCTTTGAAAACGTTTTCACCTGCTTTTCATTAAAAAGCGGACGCTTTTTATTGCCCTTAAAGACGATCGCCTTAAGATTTTTTGAACCCATGACCGTTCCCACGCCGGTCCTTCCGGCGGAACGCCAGTAGTCGTTTTCGATAACAGCAAATCGAACAAGGTTTTCTCCTGCCGGACCGATGACCACGGCCCCGGATTTTGTTGCTCCTTTGCCGAATTTTCCGTTTACGGTATTTTCGGTTTCATAAGTATCCATTCCCCAAATATCCGTGGCATCATGGAATTCTACGCCTTCAGGCTCTATGACAATGACGGCCGGACCCTTGTTTTTGCCTGTGAAGACAATGGCGTCAAATCCGGCCGAATCAATCGCTTCAGGCACTTTGCCACCCGCGTAAGATTCAGAATAAAAACCGGTCTGGGGTGATTTGGTATAGACTCCGTAACGGCTTGAGCCCCATATCATGCTGTTGGTGATCGGACCGGTTGCAAAAATCAGGCAGTTGTCCGGTGAGAGCGGGTCAATGCCTTCCGGATTCATTGAATAAAGGAGATATGACGCCAGCCCCTTGCCGCCAAGGTATTTTAAAAGCACGGTATCAGGTAAGGTCTCGATATCATATGTTCTATAGGTTAGATTGACTTTTAAAAATCTGCCGTAAAAGCCATACATTATTGATTCTCCAGAAAAAATGAGTTGAGGCGAAGCCCCATAAGTGCAAAATTATTTTGTAAACATTCACAGGGTACATTTATGCAGTACAGGGTTGTTTTGAAAGATGAACGTCCAACATCGAACATCGAACGTCCAACGTTGAACATCGAATAATGATGTCGCTTCGCTCCGTAATTTTTTTTAACGAAATTCTTGCCCTTGTTTTTGTCTTTCATTCAACATTCGATGTTGGACGTTCGATGTTCGATGTTCATCTTCTTCAGTAAACCTTCCACAGCAATCCCGGCGCAAGAAATAACTTGGCGCTTATATGCGAAGCCCCTAAGTTCTTATGTCCAGCGCCCGGGGATAACGGTCCGGCAATATTTGCATTGATTTCCGTCCAGGTTGTAAGTCGGTATGAAATAGCCGATCCGCTCAATTAGCAGCTTTTTGCAATTGTGGCAATAGGTGTTATTTCCCTCGGGATAGGAAGCGTTGCCCACATAGACATAATGGATTCCTTCAGCCATGGCAAGCTTGCGAAACCGGACAAGGGTTGAGATAGGAGTGGAAGGCAGACGGTCGAGTTTGTATCTGGGGAAAAAACGTAAAAAGTGCAAAGGATAATCAGGCCCGAGGTTTGTAAGAATCCACCGGCACATCTTTTTTACCATTTCGGCATCATCCACATACCCCGGAACAATCAGGGTCGTCATTTCAAAATGGACTCCCTGTTGGTGCAGTGTTTTGAATGTATTTAAAACCGGTTGCAAACGGCCGCCGTTTAACTTCCGGTAAATGGCATCGCTGAATGATTTGAGATTTACATTGGCAGCGTCCAGCACACCGCATAGTTCCAGGAGAGGTTTTAGATTAATGTAACCGTTTGAAATCCATAAATTAGATATTCCCTTATCTCTGGCCAGTCGGGCGGTATCTATCATATACTCAAAAAAAGTCGTGGCTTCGGAATAGGTGTAGGCGATGGACTCGCAGCCGGTGCTCTGTGCGGTTTTTACGACATCGGCAGGAAAAAGCTCATAATGGCGTACTTGGTGAGGTTTGGCCTGGGAAATTTCCCAGTTCTGGCAATTCAAACAGCGAAAGTTGCAGCCGGTGGTGGCGATGGAAAAAGCTTTTGACCGCGGTTTGAAATGATACAGCGGTTTTTTTTCAATGGGATCCACATTCATGCTGCAGGGGTTGCCGTAGGTCAGAGTGTAAAGAGTGCCGTCCATATTAATCCTGGAACGGCAGACACTGCGGTCGCCGGGGGATAACAGACACCTGTTGGGGCAGATACCGCACCTTACCCGTTTGTTGTCCAGCTTTGTATAAAAATATCCCTCGTGAGACCATTTCCACAGTTTTTCAGGTGCATCTCCTTTAAAAACACTGCCGCGGATATCTGCCGGTCCTGCTTCCGCATTCGCTTCTACGGAAAAGGGCCAGAACGTATTGGCCTGAACCGCGCTACAAAGCAATCCCGCACTACAATAAAGAAAATGCCGTCGGCTAATTTTTTTCATGAAGCACAACCATAATAATTAAACTGCAAAGCTTAAGCCCGATCAAACCGGCCCCAGCCCAGATGATCCCGCAATAGGGGATCAATACGACGTTTGTGACCAGGGTTCCACATGCGGCTCCGATAAGATCGGCAGAAAAGGTTCGGGTCACTGCCGGGGCATCTCCGCCCCGCAAATAAAGAGCTACCGGAAACTGGAAACCGCAGATCAGCGAAATCACAAAACCGAAAACAAGAAAGAAAGCCACCGGCAGATGATGCCCCCCGTGTTTCATAACGATAATCAACAGACCCATCAGGACAATCAGCAAACCATCGGCAACTGCCAGGGTCTGTTTGCTTCTGTAACGGAGTCTATCGCCGAACCAGGCACCGGGCAAAAGGCCGGCAAGGAAAACGGTGACAATCATACCGATTTGCAAATAAATATAACCGAAGAAAATTTGAAATGCAAATATTACCAGGATTTCGCTTCCCATTACCGTGAAACCCGTAGAAAAAAGAACAAACTCTTCGGCACGGATACGCATCAGGTAGATGAGACTAAGTATCGCCAAAACTGCGATAAACCCTGTGGGTGAAGTGGAAAACTTTGCAAACCACTGTGTAAACATCAAGCGCATCAACTGGGGAAAATAATCTCTGTTTTTAGGAACCGTGGGATCTATAAGGGTATTTAAGCGCTGGATTCTTTCAGGGGTCAGGTTCCCGTAATAATACCCTCTGATGTAGCGGGTATGGATATCTTTTTTAACCAGAAGTTCCGGGATATCGGTCCTAAGGGGTTGAGAACTGCACAGAAAAAAAATCTTTTGACCCGGCAGTAAAAGCACATTGTCGAAATAATCGGTGACGGTATTATACACTGAGGAAAGCTTGCGGCGCTGCGGTTCAGCCAGATAATTATCATACCCCTTCATTGCAAAACTCAACACCCCATTCCTGGCCAGGTGACTTCTGGCCAGGGCAAAAAATCTGTCTGTAAAAAATCGGTTGAGTTGAAATGTATCGGGTTCACTCAGATTGATAATTATAGCGTCGTAGATTTTATCAGAACCTTCCAGGTAGGCCCGACCATCCTGATGAATTACATTCAGGCCGGGAATCTTTTTTATCAGCCCGAACTTGAATTGAACATTTGCAACCTGTGGATCGAGTTCCACATAATCCACCGAGGCAGGCTTATACTTTTCCAATTCGACCATCATACCGCCTTGGGCGGAAATCAGAAGAATATTATTTGCCTGATGTAATTGAGCCAAAGTATAATGGATGGTCTCTTCGGCCATGCTCAAATTCTGACTCCCATACAGCGGGTTTCCGCTTACAAACAACGTAAACTGGTCCCGGTCTTGCTGAATTTGTATTCGGCCGTAACGAGATTCGCTGTAAAAAACCAGTTTGCCTTCCCAAGGGTCGAGAGATGTGGGTTCCAAAAAAATACCGACAACCAGAATGGCAACCGTAACACCCGTCCCCAAATAAATCGCCGGATCATGCCGGGAAGAGACACGAAACAGAAGATAGGTTGACAGCACCAGTGGTAAATTGGCTAAAAATACGGCCTGTAAAGGGGTAACCAGAAAAACAAGGGCAAAGGAAAACAGGGCGCCGCCGGACACATCTCCGAGATTGTCAATGATATATATACGGGTGCCGGGATAATCCGGATTCTCGGTTCTTATGACGAAAAGACTGTACGGGAGGACAAAACCGAGCACAAGGCAATAGGGCGCAATGGTAAAAAAGGTAAAGGTTAGGGTGGGATAAAATCCCACCGAGCTCCCGTGAATAAAAAAGACATCACGAAACTGACGAATGATCAGAATTTGTACAGCAGGAAGACCTGCCAGAATAAGGGAGAGCCAGCCCAAACGGTTGACGGTGGCTCTCCAGAAGCGCTTTGTGACCCATCGGGCCAGGAGAGTGCCGATTCCGCCAAGGATCAGCCAGTTAAAAAGAATCAGGGCAATGATGAACTCATTGCCCTGGAATTGTGCTAAAAATTCACGAATGATCAATAACTGAGTCACTACAGAAGAAATTCCCGTAGCAATGACAACCCGTGTTATGGCACGTTCATTTTTCCTCTTCAAAATATTGAACCTGATAGGTCAAAATGTCAAGACGGCTTTTTTCCCAGTCATTGGCAGGCAGGCCGGCTTTCATGCAAAGATGGGAAAGAAACTGCTCAGGCCGGGGCAGTTGCTCCCAGACCTGGGGCAAAAAAGTGGCGCTTGTCGATCCCTTGCTCAGTATAACACCGTCCACATGGACCCGAAGTTTGGAAACTAAATCTTTGCTGTCCCCATATTCCAGACGCTGCGGTTCGGTAAGGATACTCACCTCAATATCCACCTGATCGAGTTCATGGGCTTTCAAAGGGGAGAAACGGGGATCATGGAAAGCGGCATTGACGGCGTTGCGCTTTATTCCGGCCAGAATCGATTCAGTGGAATCCAGATTTCCGATACACCCTCGCAACTGTTTGTTAATGGTAAGTGTTACAAAGGTGCCCCTGTGGTCCTGAAAAGCGACGTCGGCCATGGCATCGGGATCAACTTTGATGGATTTTTTACCCAGCCTTTCCGCCATGGTCTGCCGGGCCAACTTCACCAGTGCTTGCCCCTGATGCGTTTTCAAAGGCTGAGAGGAATCAATACTGTTTTGCATGGATGAACCTCCATAAAAAGCGATGGCCGCATAACCGACAACCCGTGAGCGATCTCCTGCGGTATCGCCGCTGTTTGAATAGTGGAGAAGCATGGGTTGCCATCCGTGTCGGCGAGCCATATTTATCACAACCAGAATCGGTATTCTGCCGCAGGCTGCATTTTCACGTGTCAGCAGTTTACCGGCGTTAAGATCTAATATCGTTTTGATGGTTTCCCGGTCTCTGGCCACCGCTTCTTGATACGAAAGATAGTGGGACAAATCCGAACTAACCACCAGCAGTGTGTTTTGATCCATTAAAGGGTCGAGAGCATCCGAAACCCGGTCCGAAAGATCATTGCCCCGGCCCAGAACAATGGGTATGAGTTGGAAATTTTTCAGAAAATATTGAAGAAACGGGAGAACCACTTCCACGGAATGCTCAAGCCGGTCGGAGGCCGGAATTCCTTGAAACAGGTATTTATTACCCCGCAGTGTTGCCGCATCTTTATTCAGCGGAATCAGTCCCAGAGGCGTTTCATAGGCGGCCACATCGCTGATGGCGCCGCCTGTGAACCCCACACGATGATCCGGCGCCATTACGATAACTCTTCTGAATTGATTTTCCTTTAATACCCGTGAGATATGCGCCGCTGTCACCCCTGAATAAATATAACCGGCATGGGGCATTATCAGGGCTTTTAGTGACGTATGGGAAGGATGTTGAACCTGTGTCCCCTTCACCCGGCCGGTGAGTTGTTCGATAATAGACGCCAACTCGGACCGTGTTCCAGGATAAAAACTACCGGCGTATAGAGATTTACGGATTTCATCGGCATTGGCCGAGCCTGTTCGGAGAAAAGATGCCGGGCAGAGCGCAAGAAAAATTGTAAAAAATAGACTGAAAATTTGCTTCATATCAGGCTTCGCTATTTTATAAATTGTAAGCGATTAATATTACAGAATTCTTAAAAAATCGAATCCAACAATACGAATAAAATACAATTTAGGCGAAGCGCTGTCAAACAAAAACAGGCATTAATTTAGAGTTGTGAAGGTTCTGTACGAACGTTATATGTTACAGCTGTTTCCATAACATTTTTTTTACCCTTCTTTCTGAACCGACAGCCATCCTTCGCGTCCGGGAAATGGCCTTTTGATAATTCTGCTGTATTTTTTCGGAGGGAAGTGCTCTATGTATTGAATTTTTAGACAAAAATTTGAGGATTTTGAAACTTCATAATCTATTAAAATTATGATGGTACGCCCGGCTGGGTTCGAACCAGCGGCTTTCAGCTCCGGAGGCTGACGCTCTATCCACTGAGCTACGGGCGCACGGTTGGTTGAGTCGGATCAATAGTTCATCAGTGCTGACATGTCAAGCCTGACGCAAAATTTAGATTTTATAATAATCGGGCTATTGGTTTTTACTTAAAAGAGCGGCGTTTTTCTCAAATAATTCTTTTGCTTCGCCCACCACGTAAAGAGAACCCGCAATACAGATTGCATCTTTGGGTGATGCGTTTTCAACTGCATGTATCACGGCTTTATCCACATCAGGAATGATATGTACGTCGGGAATCATTTCTCTTGCAATGGGGTAAAGCTTTTCCGGCGGCAAGGCCCGATCAATTTTCGGGCGTGTTAATATGATTTTACTACAGAGAGGAAGCAGACTTCTAAGCATGGAGGCACAGGGCTTGTCATCCAGTATGCCGACAATCAGCGTTATGTTTCGATCAGAAAGATTCTCGGACAGATATGCTGCAAGATTGCGGGCGGCGATGAAATTATGGGCGCCGTCAAGAATGATGAGCGGAGATTCGGAGACGATCTCCAGTCTTCCCGGCCATCTGTTTTGTAACAGGCCGTCCTTGATGTTTTGCAGGGAAAAACCGGGATTGTTTTGATTCAGTACTTCACATGAAGCGAGAACCAGCGCTGCGTTATCGATCTGGTGGCTGCCATTTAACCCGGTATTTATGTTTCGCCATACATTCTCTAATCCAAAATAGTTAAATGATCCATTTCCTCTTCGAACCCGGAATGCGTCTCCAAAGCGATGTAACGGTGCAGATTTAGAGTCGGCCATGGTTTTTAAGACTGAAATTGCATTTTTTTGTTTTACGCCGGTTACAACAGGAACCTTATTTTTTATAATGCCCCCTTTTTCCCGGGTAATTTCGGCGATGGTATTCCCCAGATAGGTTTTATGTTCAAGGGATATATTGGTGATTATAGAAAGGGCCGGTTTTATGATGTTGGTCGCATCAAGCCGCCCCCCCATGCCGGTCTCGATGACGGCCCAATCCACATTTTGTTTACCGAATTCATAAAAGGCCATGGCAGTTGCAAACTCAAAAAAGGTCGGTTCTCTGGAGCCGTTATGCACGCTTTTCACGGCCTCATAAGATGCAACCACATCTTCATCTGAAACCTGCCGGTTGTTGATACAGATTCTTTCATTGAACCTGACGAGATGCGGGGATGTATAAAGCCCGACCTTGTATCCGGAGATATGGAGAATGGTGGCAAGAGCGGAAGCGATGGATCCTTTTCCGTTGGTTCCGGCCACATGAATGGAATTAAATGTATCCTGAGGATCCCCCAAGCCTTGAAGAATCTCCCTGATCGTATCTAGACCAAGTATAATTCCGTATCTTCTAAGACTATATATGGTATTTAGACAATTGTTATAGGAATCTTTTGTTGTCATTTTCACAGAAAAAACCCGGCAGAATCAATATATTCGCCGGGTTTAAAAAACGAATTAAGGTTTAATCTTATCTTCTGCGGTATCTGTTTCTGGAAGCCGCGATTCTTTGTCTTCGTAAAGCTTCGCGCTGTTTGCGGCGCCTGTGCTCACTCGGCTTTTCATAAGCCTTCTTCATTTTTAATCGTTTAAAAAGCCCGTCATTTTGAACCTTTTTTTTCAAAATGCGCATTGCTTTTTCAAGGTCATTGTCAAAAACCTTGACCTGAATATCCTTCAAATTATTCGCCTCCTTTTTTCCATCAGCGGCAAATTAAGATCTTTAAAAAAGCTCCCTTTTACCTAATCCCGACGTAAGTCTCAAATTAAAAATTATTTCCGATGGTTATTTTTTTCTTAATAATAAACTAATTTATATATATATAAATATATTAATTGGCAAGGAAAAATATTTGTTATGTGGTAAAAAAAACATTCGGTCAAAAATTTTGCAAAAAAATGTGTCCGGACTGAAAAATCAGCTCACGGACACATTAAACAAAAAAAGCGTTCACGGTTGTTTGTTTTTTAGTAGGCGTTCACGGGTTAAAGGCTCAGGGGTTAAAGGTTCCATTCTCGTACCCGGACTAAATTTAAGACGCGTAATTACGAGAAAAGCGTCAGTTTCGTCAGGCCTAATCCAAAATCTGAAGCTCAATTGGCAATTACTTGTGAAAATGAACCTTTGTAACGAGGGCTTCGGATCTGCAATGCCTTCTTTGTCCTTCTTTGTCCTTAACCTTGAACATTGAACCCTGAACCTGTGAACGGTTAGTTTTTTAAGACAATTTTTTCGCCTGACAAGATAGGGGCTTTTAAAAGTCGTGCTTATTAAAATTTTACAATTTTGAAACAAGCTCTGCCGTAACCTCTGTTACGCTCGGTGCGCCGTCCAGCGTAATGTATTTCATGGAGCCTTCTTTGGCGGCAAGGTCTTTGAAATAATAGGCGGATGCAAGGGTTCCGGTATCATCGTCATAGTATATACCGTGGCGTTTGTTGATTGCATCTTCATCCTGGTCATCGTCTCTGGTCTTTAAATCACCACCGCAAACACGGCATTTATCCCCGTCAGGTTTGATGGCATCGATATAGATGTTATTGGGATGGTTATTATCATTGACACAGAGTCTGCGCCCCATGATCCTGTTTTTTGCAATTTCGCGGTCCAGAAGTATTTCCACGACAATATCGAGTGCCATGCCGGCCTCTTTTAGTGATTCATCAAGTTTGATCGCCTGGTTTTTGTTTCTCGGAAACCCGTCAAGAAGCCAGCCGACCTTACAATCATCCTGTTTGAGGCGGTCGAGTATCATTGGGATGGTAATTTCATCCGGTACCAGATCACCCTTGTCGATAAATTCTTTGGCTTTTGTGCCGAGTTCGCTCCCTTTTGAGATGTTATCACGAAAAATAGCTCCGGACTCAATGTGAGGGGTATTATATTTATCTTTTAAAATGGATCCCTGGGTTCCTTTACCGCTGCCGTTTGGCCCAAAAAACAAAATGTTCATGCTTGACTCTCCTTTCATAATTAGTTTTATGATATGTAATCTACAAACTTTTTAATGTATCATTATTTTCGGCTTTACTATATAAACGGCGCAGCATTGTCAAGGGTTATCCTCTCATATCAAATCGTTCAATTTAGATTAAAAACATTGCAGAACATATTGTGATACTATTACAACTACAAGCAATAAGTAAGAAATTCAACGATTTTAACGCGCTGAACAGAATCGATTTTTCTATCAACCAAGGAGAGATCGTCGGATTGGTGGGACCCAACGGCGCCGGAAAAACAACTTTGTTCAATATTATCAGCGGCCGTTTAAAACCCAGCAGCGGCAACATCCTGTTTGAGGGTAAGAGGATTAACGGTCTCAAGCCTCACCGTATCTGCCGCTTGGGAATCAGCAGAACTTTTCAGTCGTCACGACCGTTTATTAAGATGACCGCCTTGAACAATATACTGGTCGGACACCTCTTTGGGAAAGGTTTTCGTCTTCGCACCCGCCCTGAAGATGTGCAAATGGCGCGGGAACTCCTGGAAGTCGTTGGTATCCCTCATAAAGCCGAAACGCTTGCCGAGGATCTTACGCTCAGTGAGAAACGCCGTCTCGATCTGGCCCGTGCACTTACCACCCGTCCGAAGCTCCTGCTTTTGGACGAAGTGGCGGCGGGATTCAGCCCTGTTTTGGTAAAACAGGCAGTCCAATTGATTAACCGAGTTCGCGAGCGGGGGGTAACCCTTTTGATTATTGATCACTTTTTAACCTTAAGTTTAAAAGTTTCTGACCGTCTGCTGGTCCTTGATCACGGAGAAAAAATTACAGAGGGTCCACCCAACAAGGTCATGAGAAACCGGGAGGTGGGCCGTGCTTACCTGGGTCTGAAACACCTAAAAGAGTGAAGGGACCCAGAGAACAGGAGTCATAAGGTCTCAAGCCTGATGAACTCGTAAAAAGTCCGATTTAGACGGTTTCGTAAAAAGTTCAAACTCCCCCGCCAAACATGGGCGGGATAAAAAGGCATCGCAAATTTTGTAATCATGAGGCGTACTTTTCGTACGTTGAATGATTGCGAAATGCAGCACAACGTCCCGCTGAACTAAAGCGGGAGACTTTTTACGAGACCGTCAACCCTTAATCCCTGAGAAAGGTTGACTATGAATAATCTCAAACCACTCCTGAAGGTCTGCAATCTGAATGTGTATTATAAGGACATCCGAGTGTTAACACAGGTTAATCTGACGGTGTGTGCCGGACAGATCGTTTCCATTGTCGGTCCCAACGGTTCCGGCAAGACCACCGTTATGAAAGCGATTGCCGGTATACTGCGCCCGATCCAGGGAGTCATCAGCTATCAACATGAGCCTATTCAGAAGCTACCGGTACATGAAGTGGTTCGCCGGGGTCTGGTTTATGTGCCCGAAGGCATGAATGTCTTTCCTCTTATGAGTGTGCAGGAAAATCTGGAAGTGGGCGCTTATACCGCCAGAAAAAAAAAGAATAACCTGCTATCTTTTGTATTCGAAATCTTCCCTATGCTGGCGGATAAACGCCGGGATATGGCGGGAACTTTGAGCGGGGGGCAAAAAAGAATGTTGACGATTGCCCGCGGGCTGATGAGTAATCCCCGCCTTTTTCTGTTAGACGATCCGTTCCTGGGTCTGGCCCCAAAAGATGTGAACCGTCTCTGCAATACTCTGAAGCTGATCCGTCGTCACGGAATTACTCTTTTTCTGGCAGGCCAGCATGTACGGCGAATATTAAGGGTAGCTACCAAAGCGTTTCTTATCGAACAAGGAAAAATCACCCTTGTTGGAACCGGAGAGCAGCTCCTGGGTCACCCCCACTTCCGGGAAATCCTTCTTGGGGTTGTTGCTGAGTCAAAAATTGAAGTCGTATGATCCATACCCACCGGAACCCTGTACAGGGCAAATGCATTTGAACCCCAATAGGGTGTAAATCAAGACTGTTGTTTGCTAAGATTGCTATGGCTATTTGGTTTCAGGTGTCAGGAAACATGTTCAGTAGTAATGGGCCGGCCCTGAGGGAACGATTCATTTTTTACGCCATACACTGCCGTTTCCTCAGCTAACTGCCGGCGGCGTTCTCGCTCTGGGACTTTCCGTTCCAATGTTTTCTCTAATCCATTCAACAAATGTGTAACCGACACAACTTTTTAGAGACCTCAAGATCCTCCACGTCCATATAATTGCTATGGGTCACCTGGTTTCCCCCTTAACCCTGACACCTGACACCTGACACCTGACACCTGACACCTGACACCTGACACCTGACACCTGACACCTAAAAAAAGCTTCGAAGCCACGGTTTGTCAATAGAAAGGCATCAGCGTTTACCAACGGTTTTGATTTCCACCAAGTAAAATGCTTATTGACTTAATGCAAAAAAATTGAAATATTATTTTTTTTATGAATTTCGTTTAGCAATTATTTCGTTAACGTATAATTATTTTTGGAGGAAAAGCATGACCGAAGAATTAAAGGTAGGCATGACTCACCAAATAGAGAGGGAAACAACGGAGGAAATGTCGGCACAAAAAGTCTACCCCCATGTTCCCGATGTATATGCCACACGAGCCATGGTGGGGCATATTGAGGAAGTTTGTGCGGATATGGTTCTTCCTCACCTGGGTGAAGGCGAGCAAACCGTTGGAATCGGAATGAAATTCAAACATATGGCAGCGACGCCCCTGGGTATGAAGGTTCGGTTCAACGCCAGCTTGACCGAGGTGGATGGCAGCAAACTTACCTTTGAGGTGGAAGGGTTTGATGAAGTGGACAAGATCGGCGAGGCAACCCACCAGCGTTTTATCATTAATGCCGAAAAATTCAACAGTCGTGTGGCAAAAAAGGCAGGGGCTTAGGAGGTAAGCCATGGCCAAATCAGATCCCGTAAGCCGGTTAAGTTCCATTTTAAGACCCAAAAGCATAGCAGTTATCGGGGCATCCACCAGCCCGGACAAACTGGGCCATGAAATTATGAAAAACATACTGGACAGCGGCTTTCAGGGAGCTGTTTACCCTATTAACCCCAAGGCCGATGCCATATTAGACATCCCCTGTCATATTAGCGTTAAAGATATTGCAGAAGCGCCGGACATGGCCGTTATCATCATCCCGGCCCGATTCGTACCTCAGGCGGTGGAGGAATGCGGCCAAAAAGGTGTCAAGGGTGCTGTGATTATTACCGGCGGCTTTAGCGAGGCAGGACCCGAAGGAAAGGTTCTTCAGGAACAGCTCGTTGAAATTGCTCAAAGGTACGCCATTCGTATTATCGGACCCAACTGCCAGGGCGTAAACAATCCCCATTGCCCTCTATGCGCTTCCTGGCCGCTGTTAACCCGAAAGGGCAAGATCGCACTTATTGCCCAAAGCGGTACTGTGGGCGCTGCAATGATGGACTGGTTATCCGAAGAAAAGCTGGGTACAGCCGGTTTCGTTAGTATGGGCAACCGGGCCGACGTAGACGAACCAATTTCATCCAAAGTAAAGTTCCATATCTGAGGCTTCCGAAATAACCGGGTTTTGTTTATCCACAGCACCGATATTACGCGCCCCACTTTTTCATGGCCAAAACAGATTCAGATTCTATTAGATTCCGGATGGGATGAAACTGCGTTAAAACTGCGAAGCGGACGATATTGCGCGGACCGGAACTTACTTTTAATCAAAGGCAAGGAACAGATCGTGGCGCAATATGTCGCGCGCGCCTTGGTAATGCTGCAGCTCTAATCCGGCTTTTATGAATGATGTTTTCAAACTCCGGTGCTTCCGGCGGAAGTCCAGCGGCCTTTCCTAAACGTTTATCGGGCCACGAAGAAGATCCAGGAATAAATTCGGCGAAATGTCAAAGGGATCAGCGGTTCGAACACCATGTTCACGAGAGGGGACTCAATAAGCTCGGCCGGAAACGCTTGTTTTGGATAGAATGATCAAACGCCGCCATAACCGGTGTGCCGGGGCTGAAGGATGAAGATAAAGGGAGACAAGAAGAAGCATATTCACTGGGTGCATCAAAAGGCAAGCGGGATGCTGTTTGATAGATTTCACACCGAAATTTGTGGGGCTGGAAAAGAGATTCACTTAAATGAGCGGTAATTTTGCAGGTGAACTTTCGTGCTTAACCATTTTATATATTTAGAAGGGCAGTGCGCTTTCCCTTAATTGCTGATCAAAACGGTGAATTTAAAGCCATACGTTCGTTCTATTACCGCCTGTGCAATCGGGCCAAGCCCGACCTTTCATTTTGGGATTTAAATCTGTCGCTCCTAACCAGCAAATTAGTATTTGAGCCATAATAATAATTGGCGAAACTGCATGGCTGCGGTACAGCCTTTATTTTTCACATCATAAAATGGGTCCACATCCAACACCACATTGACATCGCGGATACTGATTGTTTGCTTTTCTCAAACCATATCTGGTGAAAACGGTGAAGCTGTTTTATGCTCGGACATTTTAAAGATCTGCCACCGGTATCGCTTTGCGATTTTAGGAAGTGGGCTTCAATAGATTTTTATATTTTACGGACTTTAAAAAAGAACGATTGTTGTTTTCAACGTGACAAAGATCCCCGACAGCCTGAGGCATGCTGCCGGGTTTTCAGATCTTTCCCTGATATTTTGAGCTGGACCATCCTTGAAAATGGGGATAGCTCGGGCTACCGGAGAGCTTATCTCCGCAGTTGTAAAAGTTGAAAATCCTGGTTTGTTGCAGATGAGATGGCGAAAATGACCTGGGTTATACGTCTGGAGGATCACCGGCCGGGCGCAGCTATACCGCCAGCTCTTCCAGGCAACCACCTGGGCTAAAAGCTGAAAGGTTCGTTCTCCGGCTCTAAAGTGTCCGGAAGTTTAAGGAGAGATCCGCGCAAATATTACCCACGGGGTAATGTTGGAACCTTGGCTGATGCACGTTGTTTTATTCGCCTTCGCCGGAATACCTGGCAGCTTGCTGCAGGGATGAAAGGCGAGGTGAACCGCGACGAAGCTCATCAGAGCGAAGGCGGGTTAATTCCGCTATATCATTTCACGTTGGAATGGCTACGGCGCAATTCCGCTTTAATACCCCGCAGCTTGCTGCGGGAAGCTTCATTAATCACTGAAAATGGAAAATAAAATTATGTCTCCATCTCAAAACTTTATCCTACGACTCATGAAGCAATTTCCCATGTTGCAATACTTTACCGATCGTCCCTTTGGTATAGAGATTGAATTTTACGGACTGGACTATGTTCTTGCCCCGATTGACAATAATATCATCAAGCCCTACTGTATTTCATCTCGTGCCAAAGACGGCCGAAATTTTCAGCAGCTTTATAAGGATTTCAAGATTCCCATGGGGGCTGACAGAGAATCCTGGCACTTTGAGAAAGACGGCTCCGTCAGAGGCAAAGGACATACTCAATTTGGCGCCGAGCTGACCAGCCCGATTTTAAGCGGTATCACAGGCCTGATCCAGGCGTACACCACATTCCGGTTCCTCTGTAATATCCAAGGCATTAATATTGACGATAGCTGCGGTTTCCATGTCCATCACGGTGTAGATCCAAAGGTGTTTACCTGCAAACATTTACAGGAACTTGTTCGATTAATTTACCCGATAGAAGAGTACTTTTACCTTCTTATTCCGGGAGAACGAGAACATGCAGAAACCTGTAAACCAATGGAGATCGACGTAAAGGCCTTCCTGGACATTTGCGATGGTGAATCAGAAAAAGGGAGTGACAAAATCAAACAACTCTGGTATTCGTCAGAAAACCATTACGATCCAAAGGCAGCCGGATATCCGCGCTACGACAAAACCCGTTATCACGGCCTGAATCTCCACTCATACTGGTATCGCTCCACAATTGAATTCCGCTACCACTCGGCGGTGCTGCACAATATTGATGAAGCCATGGAATGGATCATTTTCACCCAGTTTCTTATAGAATTGAGCCAGGGACATGTCCCTGATATCTATTTTTACCCCGAGGCTAACAAATGGCTGAATGCGATCTATACGATCTACAAAAATTTTGGATATGAGGATTGTATAAAGCGACTGGCAAACTAGCCCGAACAACTCATGATAGAGTATCGTGGAATTAGAAAAATCACTAAATAAACGTCTCGGAAAATTTACAATTTATTGAAAATATAGGGGTTTTTAGGTCTCATCATAAAGAGGGAGGCGATCATGTGTGACATTTTCGCCATATCCGCAGGCTATAACCATACGCCCAAAAAATATTTGCCTGTGTTTGCGGAAAAGGGCAAACAAAACATTAATGGTTGGGGTATCGGTTTTTTTCGTGACGATCAGGCTTTTATGGAAAAATCGTCGGAACAGGTATTCAGCCAGGAGCAGGTTCATGAGAGTTTTCAGAGGCTGGCAAGGGTCATCGACAGCAGAATTATTATTTCCCATATAAATTGCCCCAAAAGTGGCGGCAGCCACACTGACCATCGCCATCCGTTAAACCTCTCCTTTCTGGATCATAACTGGCTTTTTGCCCAGGTAGGAGTTGTTAAACACATTGAAGAATATCGGACCACTGAAAAACCTCGCCTGACAGCCGATGTCTACACCGCCAGAATTTTCGAATTTTTAAGAGATAAAATGGTTTTACTGCATAATCAAAACCCTTATATCACTCTTTATATGGCTCTGCGCATCAGTATTCAAAAACTTGTGTCCGACTATCCGGGTGAGTACGCCTTTTTTCTGGCCAATGAATCGGTGCTTTTTGCTTTTTGTAACTACAGACAGTTAATGCTTCTAAAAGAGTCTGAAAGTATGGGAGATATCCTGGTGATCACCTCGATCAAAGAAGGTCTTAGCCAGAGCAATTGGCAACTGGTTATGCCGGATCCGCAATCCCATGGAGAGCTTTTGGTCATTGCCGGCCCGGATGTGTTATATGCCGGAGATGTTTAAAGCCGGATATTAAAAATCAAATTAATCTTGTTATCCTGTCAATAAAATGTGTGACCTTTTTGCACTTTCTGCAAATAAAGATTTCTCAGCTCCAAAATCCCTGCCCATTTTTGCTGTCAAGGCAAAAAAAAACATGGATGGCTGGGGCATCGGCTATTTCAGGAAGCATCATGCCCTGGTAGAGAAATCGGCTAAGCGTGTTTTTGTTTCCGGGTACCTTCACGATAGTTTCCAGAAATTAGCCCGGGTGGTAAAAAGCAGAATTATTGTCTGCCATGTCCGCTTTGGTACCAGCGGCCCCATAGACGATTGCCACGCCCATCCCTTTGTCCTCAGATTCGGCGGTCACGACTGGATATTCGCCCATAACGGAAAAGCACCGGCCATTGAATCTTACAGAAGCAACAACACGTCCCTTGAGGAAACCGTGAGCGACTCGGCCAGAACCTTTGAGTATCTCCGAGATCACCTGTTGCGTTATTACCGGAACGCAACCCAACTTCCGACGCTCTTCCAGGCCTTGTGCCGAAGTACGGAGCGAATGGTTGAAGAGTATCCCGGTGAATACAACTATCTGCTGTCCAATGGCCGGAGCCTTTTTGTCTTCACCAACCATCGCCAGTTTATGTTCCTCAAAAGAAGTAAAAAGCTGGAAGGCGCCCTGCTTCTTACAACACTGGCGCGAGGTCTAAGCAATGAAAAGTGGATTCGGATAGCCAAGGCAACAAATCGCAAGGGCATGCTTCTGGCGATTTCAGGGACGGATATAATTTTGAAACAGTCTTTGTAGAATCGTGAAGTGATCTCAAGTAACCTGCCCGCCAATGCCTATCATATCGTAATCCTTCAGTCGTCTTACGCGGGGATGATAAACAGAGTTACTCATAAGTGCCCGTTTCAGGCGGGTCTAACATGCCTAAAGTCCCTCTATTTTCTCGGCAATCATTTTCGGCAGGGGTATGGCATTCCAGGCATGATCAATGGCCACAAAGGTGACGCTCCCTTCGGCAGCCAGCCGAGTCTCCGGAGGACGGTAAAATTGAAACTGAAAAACAATGGCCTTTTCCTTGACTTCTTTGATCGAGGTATGCATTTCAAGCAAATCACCATAGAAGGCCGGTATAAAAAAGCGGCAATCCGCCGCGACTTTGGGCATGCCGAATTTTTCTTCCTGGTTGCGGAAAAATGTTTTCGGTGATATCCCTATGTGGCGCAAGAATTCTTCAATGCCTTGATGAAAATAACGAAAATAGGCAACAAAATAAACAACGCCATACGGGTCGGTATCGCCGAACAGAACCTGTACTTTGGTTTTATGAATAAACATGTTACACCTCCTGTGGAATAATTGGCTTTACCTAAAATTGGGATAGAGACCATGCCCCAAAAAATTAATTTATTTGTCCCTGTTATAGGGATATAGACTTTCAGAAACCTTACATATAAACTAATTGATATAAAAAAGAGGTAATCATGCGATTTCTCAAATCTTTTGTTTTGGCCGTTTTCCTTGTCCTTATATCCCTGAATCCGCCGGCATGGGCCGATGAAACTGTCAGGACCCAAATGGTTCGATTGCAAACTACCGACGGGATCACGCTAACCGGTGTGTTACGCAAACCCCATACGGTTCGGAATAATGCCGGTGTGGTAATGGTCCACGGTTACAGCGGCAACTTCTATTCAGGCATCATGGCCTTTCTCCCGGAAGCCCTATCTGATTCCGGTTTTGCGACTCTGGCGCTAAATATGCGCGATCATGATCGGGGCCCTAAAAAAAACCGGTTTGAAGATAACCGATATGACATTGCTGTGGCGGTGGATGAAATGGCCCGGCTCGGCTACAATCCCATATTCCTTTTCGGCCACAGCATGGGCACCAACCGTGTGCTCTACTATTTTGCGACAACCAAAGATTCCAGGATTAAAGGCGTACTTCTGACCGGCCCTCCCGGCAATTTGTTCGAATGGAATATAAGCATATTCGGTCAAGAGGCTGCAAGCCAGGTTCTCTGCCAGGCTCAGGATCTTTTAGCCAGGGGTAAAGGAGACAAATGGATGCTGATCAATTTGGGACCGCTGGGCAAAGCACTTTACACCGCTAACCATGTGGTAAGCCTCAGGGGCCCGAAAACGGTTTCCGACCCATACAAAAACATCAGTCGAATTCTCAAGCCGATTCTCATCGTCCATGGCCTGGCTGACCGCCTGGCAAACCCTGACGTGACCGACAGACTCCTCAAAAGCGCAGCGCAGGGAATCCAAGTTACGGTAGTGAAAATTCCCGGTGCCAATCACGGCTTTAGCGGTCATCAGCAGGATCTTGTAAACGCCGTAAACAAATGGCTGATTGACCAGACAAATCCTTAACTCGTGTCCATCCATAAATCCATAATGGCACAAATTAAGTTTCCAAAACAAAAATTAGATCTTGCCTAAGAAATTTCATGTAAACTGTTACGAACTTGCGAATAGATATCGGGAGCCATGACAAGAAGGTGATCATTGATCTTTTGACCATCTAAGTATTCGTTAAGGAAAAAATCGCCCCCATCTATCTTGCAGATTTTTCCTCCTGCCGCCTTGAGGATGATACCGGCTGCAGCAAGATCCTGAAACGACTCGTTCGCAATGACGGCAGCTTCCGCGCGACCCATGGCAACATAGCATATGTGAGCACCGGTACATCCCAGATCGCGGATTTTACCCGGGAATGTGGATCGATAACGGCGGTGAAAGCGGGAGTAAGTGAAAAGAAGGCTCTCGTCGTTAATAGCTTTTTTATCAGATACGTGGATTTCTCTTTTTCCCAAAAAAGCTTTTTGTTCGGCCTGTGCATAAAAAAGATCACCCGTTGCCGGCATATAAAATACACCGAAAACGGGCCAAAAATTCTCGATAAGTGCAAGAGAAATGCCCCAGATGGGGATTCCCGCCTGAAAATTTGCAACACCATCTAATGGATCAAAAATCCACAAGTAACGCTTTTCATCATGAGTGTAGCCTTTGTTGGCCTGATTGTTTCTAAACACCTGGTGGTCGGGAAAATGACTGTTGAGTTGATCCTGAAAAAATTCCATTAGATGGAAATCCGCTTCTGTAACCAGATCTTCATCGAATTTAATATTGGGGTTTCCTTTACCATAATAGGAAAGTGCTTCTTCACCTGACCGGCGGATAACATCCATTGCAAATTGAGTTAAATTTTTAATCCCATGACGTTTTATGTCCATTTTCACTCCCTATTTTAAGATATATGACAAAAAAACACAATAAAACGCTAAAATTCTCCGAGTGGTCTTGTAAATGTAAATGAGGCAGGATCCTGGACCAATTTTCGACATGCGGTTTTTGTGTTTCCACCCAGAGCTGAAAATGGGAGAGATACTATAAAAACGGCGGTGCCCAACACACTGGCAACGATTCCCAAAGGCCTGATAAGAATAAGGTCGGCCGCCATGGCTTCGGCGCTGACATCGCCATCCACAGCCTTGCTTTCCGCAAAAGCGGAAGTTCCGAATGGAATAAAGACCATGGCTGCAACTAACAACAAAATCATGGATCGTTTTCCTATTTTATGCATATCTTCCTCCTTTAAAATATTATACGCTTTTTATGATAGTAATACGTTGAGACCTTTTATCCTTATTTTGATAGGGTTGAAAAATATCGATGATAGCACTATATTTTGTCTGCATTGCAATCGAATTGAGGTGTTTGATAAAATATCTAATTTTCACAGGCAGTTTGCATAATATATTTTAAAGAAAAGTGGCTTCCGTGTCAAGGGAAAAGGGGGAGCATTAAAATTGGTTTTGCTTTACATGAACCTGACCCGGACAATCCGGAACCAAAAATATTTGCCACAAAAGCACTAAGACCCGCCCGCCTCCCCTAAGGCGAAGCCGATGGCGGGCAGGCACAAAGGATTTGTTTATTATTCTTTCTTTGTGCCTTGGTGCCTTGGTGGCGAGAAAAAAAATTTTGCCGCAAAAAGCACAAAATTTATAAATAAGGAACTCTCTCGGACAAATTGAAGAAAATGGCAAGATCTTTGACCTACATAGAAGTCGCTATAGCGCTTCCGGTATACAACACCTATACTTACAGCGTCCCGGAAACTCTTCATGAACTGGTCGCCACGGGAAAAAGGGTGCTGGTTCCATTCGGTAGGCGCAGGGTAACCGGATACATTTTGGGCTTAGCAAAGGATATCAATCAGGAAGGGATAAAAACCGTCCTGGATATTCTTGATGAAAACCCGCTTTTCCCTTCATCCATGATTCCTTTCTTCAGATGGACAGCTGATTACTACCTGCACCCTATAGGAGATGTAATCAAATGTGCCCTACCCGGAGGCTTAAATCTTTACGACTTTTTCACCATGGCTATTACGGAAAAAGGTGAGGATGCTCTTTTAAATAATCCTGCCACATCTCTGGAAAACCAGATCTTAAACCGGCTGAAAACCGGACCCTGCCGCTTCAAAGACCTTAATAAAGATTTTAATCTGCATATCCCCAATGCCTTAATTCATTCCATGGAAAGCCGGGGGGTTATTGTTTGCAATCGTAAGCTCAAAGGTGGGGCCACTAAACCCAAGCTGGAGCGATATGTGTCATTGCCCGGTTCAGATATTCCCATGGAACAGCTTTCAGATTCAAGAAAAAAAATCATTGAGACACTCAAAACTTTCGGTGAAATCTCCGTAAAAAAATTACAAGAACGGGTTCCTTCCGCTTCAAGATTAATAAAATCTCTTGAAATGGACGGGCATGTTTCGATTTTTCAGAAAAAGGTATATCGGGATCCCTTGGGTGAACCCATAGCACCCGACACCGCTCACACACTTACTAAAGAACAGAAAAGCGTGATCCATACCGTAACCCAATCCCTTGGTCGGAGATTTACAACCTGCCTTCTTTCCGGAGTCACGGGAAGCGGCAAAACGGAAGTGTATATGCAGCTTGCTGCAAAAACCATAAGCATGGGATATTCCGTTCTGGTCCTTGTTCCTGAGATTGCCCTTATATCCCAGATGGAACGTCGTTTCCGAGCCCGGTTTGGAGAGTGTGTTGCCATTCTTCACAGCGGTCTTTCCGCCGGAGAGCGCTATGATCAGTGGATGCGCATCGCTCTCCGGGAGGCGGATATCGCTATCGGTGCAAGATCCGCAGTGTTTGCACCTCTTGAGAATATCGGCATTATTATCGTTGACGAGGAACATGACACTTCCTACAAACAGGAGGGGGGGCTGCGGTATAATGCCAGGGATCTTGCCGTTGTGAGGGCCAAGTTTAATGATTGCGTTGCCCTGCTGGGGTCGGCTACCCCTTCGATACAGTCCTATTATAATACGACCACAAAAAAATTTAAGGCGGTTACATTAAAAAACAGGGTTGAAAAACGACCCCTCCCGGAAATAACCGTAGTCGATCTATGCAAAAGCAGGGATGTTCGGGGAATTGGACGCTTCATTACACCGGAACTTCAGCGAGAAATGAAAGCAACCCTTGATCGAGGGGAGCAGGTTCTTTTGTTTCTAAACCGGCGCGGCTTTGCCAATTATCCGGTTTGCGCGGCCTGCGGTGAAGCCATAAGATGCAAAAATTGTGATATTTCACTTACGTTGCATCAGAAGATCAATGCATACAAATGTCATTACTGCGGTTTTACTCGGGCCTCCACATCACACTGCACATCCTGCGGGTCCACAAAAATCCTGCTGTTGGGCATAGGAACCGAGAAGGTGGAAGCCGCCGTAACATCTCTTTTCCCCGATGCCAGAACCACCAGAATGGATCGGGATACCACCCGGCGAAAAGGTTCGATTTTAAAAATTTTAAAAGGTCTCAGAAACCAGACCACAGATATTCTTATCGGAACTCAGATGGTGGCAAAAGGCCATGACTTTCCCAACATTACTCTCGTGGGTATTATTTGCGCGGATCTCTCCTTAAACTTTCCGGATTTTAGAGCCGGAGAACGAACCTTTCAGCTTTTAGCCCAGGTTGCCGGAAGAGCCGGGCGGGGAGCTGCGCCCGGCCGGGTGATCCTCCAGACGTATAACCCAGGTCATTTCGCCATCTCATCTGCAACAAACCAGGATTTTCAATCCTTTTACAACCAGGAGATAAGCTTCCGAAAAAGCCTGAGTTATCCCCCATTTTCAAGGATGGTCCAGCTCAAAATATCAGGGAAAGACCCGAAAAAAACCCGGCAGCATGCCCAGGCTGTCGGGGATCTTTGTCATACGTTGAAAAACAACAATCGTTCTTTTTTAAAGTCCGTGGAAATATTGGGACCCATTGAAGCCTCACTTCCTAAAATCGCAAAGCGATACCGGTGGCAGATTCTTTTAAAATGTCCGAGCATAAAACAGCTTCACCGTTTTCTTCACCAGATATGGTTTGAGAAAAAAGCAAACATCAGTATCCGCGATGTCAATGTGGTGTTGGATGTGGACCCATTTTTTATGATGTGAAAATAAGCATAAAAAAATTTGCAAATACAGAAAGTTTTTTGTATTAATTATTATTATGGCTCAAATACTAATTTGCTGGTTAGGAGCGACAGATTTAAAAGCCTCTTCAGAAAATGAAAAGGTCGGGCTTGGCCCGATTGCACAGGCGGTAATAGAACGAACGTATGATGAAATCGTTTTGATCAGCAATTATGGGAAAGACCGTTCTTCTAAATATATAAAATGGTTACACGAAAAAACACCTGCAAAAATTACCGCTCATTATGAATCTCTTTCCAGCCCCACAAATTTCGGTGAAATCTATCAAACAGCATCCCGCTTGGTTTCGGATAAAATCAGTGAATATGCTTCTTCTGTCTCCCTTACCTTTCATCTCAGCCCCGGCACACCGGCTATGGCGGCGGTTTGGATCATTCTATCCAAAACAAGGTTTCCGGCCGAGCTTATTGAGTCCTCTCGTGAACATGGTGTTCGAACCGCTTCGATCCCTTTTGACATTTCCGCCGAATTTATTCCGGATCTTCTTCGTGGCCCGGATAAACGTTTAGAAAAATTGGCCGCCGGACTTCCGCCGGAAGCACCGGAGTTTGAAAACATCATTCATAAAAGCCGGATTATGAGCCGCGTTATTACCAAGGCGCGACATATTGCGCCACGATCTGTTCCCGTTTTGATTGAAGGTGAAACCGGAACCGGCAAAGAGCTGCTTGCCAGAGCTATCCATGAGGCAAGTCCCCGTAAAAGCAAGCCATTTCTTGCAGTTAATTGCGGAGCCATCCCATCCGAATTAATAGAATCTGAATTGTTTGGCCATGAAAAAGGGGCGTTTACCGGTGCTGATAAACAAAAACCCGGTTATTTCGAAGCCTCAGATACGGGAACTTTGTTTCTGGATGAAATTGGCGAATTGCCCATGTCGGCACAAGCAAAAATATTGCGCGCCCTCCAGGAAAAAGAAATTACGAGACTCGGCGCTACGCAAACAATCAAATTTGATGTCAGAATCATTGCTGCAACCAACCGAAATTTAATCGATGAAGTTGCAGCAAATCATTTCAGATCCGACCTGTTTTACCGTATTGTTGTTGCGGTTTTGAAATTACCGCCGTTAAGAGAAAGACCGGGTGATGTTAGCTTGCTAATTGACCGACTCTTGGATCAGATCAATAAAGAGAGCGTTGATGAACCGGGATACAAATACAAGAAAATTTCTGCTTCTGCAAAAAACCTTATGCTTCAGCACGTGTGGCCGGGTAATGTTCGTGAACTCCAAAACACGCTCAGAAGGGCCGCAATCTGGTCGGTTGGACCCACCATTGATACTCAAGATATTCGCGAAGCCATACTTCCGATGATACACACTAATACTGACAACCTCCTTAATAGACCCCTCGGCAAAGACTTTAACCTTTCGGAACTTATGGAAATATTAGCCCAGCACTATTTGAAAAGAGCCTTGGATGAGGCCAACGGAAACAAATCCAAGGCCACCGAACTGGTGGGGTTGCCAAGCTATCAAACATTTTCAAACTGGCTGAAAAAATACCACATCATTTAATTTGGCACAGCCGTTGCAGTCTTTTTCGGAAAAGCTACAGAATTAACAATATTATTAAGGAAAACCACAATGAGTCAATCCACCCAGATCACCGAAAAACCGGAAGGTAAAATTAACAGGGCCGATTTGGAAAAAGCTTTTAAAGATCTTAGAAAGAAAATCTATCTCAACATAAATCTCACCCCTGAAGACTCTTCAGGTGATTATATAAATGGGCTGCTGAGTAGATTTTTAGAAAAATATGATGATTCCATAACATTTTATTCAAAAGCAATTGAACTTGATCTGGACAATCCGGGCTTGTATTCAAGTCGTGGTGAAGCCTATTGGCAAATGAAAGAGTATGAAAAATCTATACAAGATTACAACAAGGCTTTGGAATTTAATAATTTAGATGTAAATAAATTCTTTGAAGGTCCTTTTGATGAAATCTCAAAAATGATTTTGCCCGCAGTAAAAAACTATACGAGAGGTATAGTCGTTGCCGAAAAGGATTTGGAGTCTTTTCTTGAAGCATCCTGCAAAAAAATTATTAATCGGTTCCCTCAAATACCATCTGGATATTTGCATCTTGGCATTTATTATCTCGCGAAGGATAACTATACGGATGCCATAGACAACCTTACAAAATACATAGATTTAGATACTGATAATAATTTTGGTTTTTTCCTTCGAGGAATCTGTCATTCAAAGATCGGACAAAAAGAGGCAGCTATTGATGATTTTTTGAAGGCTACGGAATCTAAAACTGATTTGGCTTCCGACCAAGTATGTGAAGATATCTTTGAATTTGGAAATGCCGATGACAACAGAATTGTAAAAAATTTAAATTTGATAAAAAACCAACTGGGAGATAGCACGTTATTAAATAACACTTCGGATTATAGTAAATTCCTTGGTTTTGTCGGGCAAAAGCACTCTATTTACATTATGCTTAAATCGTTAGATATTTTTTTGGGACTTCATAAAGCCCAAATAAATAATGATATGATCGCATTGGCAAAATATCTGGACAGGGCAAGATTCGAAGAAATTGAAGTCTTAAATGACTTGAAAAAATTAACTTCTGAAATATTTTCTTATTATCCGAATTTCACTTCTTTAAATGCTGTGCTGCAAAGAGATTCAGAACCAGTTTTTCGTGTTAATGCAAAATTATCCCTTTTAAAGTATTTCGCATCTGGCTTTATCCCTATAGATATAGATTGGACCTATGAAGATAATATTGAAGATAAAGAAAGAGGTCTCCTTGGATTGATTGATCAAAAAGCACTAAACCAACAATACAATTTCACTCATACATTTATTCATCTAACCGAAGAACTCCAAAGGGAATCAACTGAAATTATTAAAAGGAAAGAACAGGAAAAGGCCCGAGCATTGGTTGATGAGCGAAATAAAATTATAGCCGATTTGTCCCATTCCATCAAGAATCTCATCAGTACAGTCATTGATCCATTAGAGAACCTGAAACAGGAAAAGGTCGTAAAACCTGCGGTTATCCGGAATGCTCTGAGGGGTGCTAACCTTGTTCGGGAAATTGTAAATGCAATGAATTTGTCCTTCAAAGGTTCCATTGAGGATTTTTATTACGATGCCCGCAACAACATCGGGAAAAGCCAAATGGATTTGGAATCCATTATTAATGCGTCACTGATATATTCAATCGGCAACATGTTTGACGGCAAGTATTTTTCGAATTTTGTAAGGAATTATTTTCCAACAAAAAGTATTTTTCAAGAAGCAAGGTCTAAATGGACGCGAACTTCACAAAGCAACGATGTTCAAGAAATTATGGGATTCTTGCAAAAATACTTTTTTGAAATTGATTTAGCTATCGTTGAGGAAACGAAGTATGTAATGGGAAATGAAAAGGGTTCAGCGATGAAGTTATTAATCTTACTTCAGGAATTAATCCTGAATGCCGTCAAATATTCCGCTTTTGTGAGCAAAGGACAGCGCTTTTTACATATTGAGTTTGACCCTGACCCCCGAGAAATATCCATAAGAATCGAAAACCGATACAAAGAAAAAGCTAAGGCCAAAACATCCGGGATCGGTCATGTAATTGTCGAAAACTTTGCTAAGTTACTGAACACAGAACCTATTATCAAGAAAGATGGCGATATTTATTCCGTGGAAATAAAATTTAAAAATTTTTGGGGGAAATAAAACTCATGAAAATTTTATATGTTGAAGATGAATTGTCAAAAAATATCCCTCGCGTCATCCGATTGTTTTCCAAATATCTGAGCAAAAAAGAAATCAAGAATCTAAAAGCATTAGAAGCAGATGAAATTGGTTATGGGGCCGATCCGGAAGAAATCAAAGAAATTGTAGAAAACACAGGCTTGATAGAAGTTGAATATCGTTTCCCGGATGCATTGCAGAAGATCATTCAACACATTGACAAGTATGCTTTATTTATCATTGATCGAAACTTGTCCGAAATTGAATATGAATATGATGAACTAAGGCAAATTGATGCCACGCATAATGAAGATCAGTACGATAAGTTTTTCGAGCGTGAAGGCGACTACCTGCTCCATAAGCTGGTTTACACTGGTTTGAATGTCTTGACGAAATTTTATTTTTTAACAGCATATC
This sequence comes from Desulfobacteraceae bacterium Eth-SRB2, assembly GCA_004193595.1. GTDB lineage: Bacteria > Desulfobacterota > Desulfobacteria > Desulfobacterales > UBA11574 > S5133MH16. The sequence continues at coordinate 321,023 of RPGQ01000037.1, read as the reverse complement.
CGGCACCGGATGAGATACGCGGCGCTGATGATTTGAAAACGCTTGTTGATTTTGGGAAATTTCATGCAGAAAACTTTATTGAAAAGGGTGACAATGAGCAAATTGAAAAGTTGAAGTCAATTATAGAAAATATCAAGATCATAAATTTGCAAGAAGAAAATAAACAGTACCTGAATATTTTACGAAATAAGATGGATGAGGAAACAGCCGAAAATTTCTTGAAGATACTTGATGAAAAAGACGATAGGATGAGAATTGGAGATAATCTTAAAGATATCAGAATTATGTATGAAAATATTTTGAAGGCATGTTCACAAAAATTTCCCGATATGAAAAGTAATTGCACTAATAAGTACGGGAATTTAATTAAGCGCCAGCAAGTATTTGATTGGTTGTCAAATAGCGGGTACATCAACAGTATCATTCGTAATTTTTTCTTTAGCATCAATAAAATTTGCAGTGATTTCGGTGCACATCAAAATTTAGAAAATTCTCAATACGAACCAACACTGAATACGGTAAATTCACTTGTATATGCATTGAAAGATGTCATTTTGTGGTTTGGTAAAGCTTGCAGTCAAAACAATAGAAAATAAAATACTTACTGGGCTATCGATACATAGCACTTAAAAACCAAAAAAATACCGTAATATTGTAATCCTTGAAATTCGGATATGGCGGACAAGACCCTGAAATTCCTTTCATCGGAAGATGCGATCAATGAAGTATTTCTCGATCTGGCAGTACATCCTGACAAATGGTATGAGTTAGCTTTGTTTGCAAAAGTATATGGCTTTTTGACCAAAGGAAAAGCCAGGCCGGGACAAGCCGATTCCAACGCAGAGGATATAGAAGAAAAAGGGATATGGTACATCACCAAAGGAGAAAAAATTGAAAAATTTATCCCGGCTTATGATTTTAAAGAACTCGCGATCGATCTGATCCCTGAAGTAACATCCAGAATTGATGAGATCGCCCAAGTTTATGAATGGACAATGTGGGTAAACACCTTTTCAGGCAAAGGTCCTGACGGTAAGGAAGGCATATGGGTTGAAACGGAAATGGAAAAATTTCAGTGTACTCGGTGCGGGCACTGTTGCCTGAAACTACATGATGCATACTGCACTTCGGTTGATATGGAGGAGGTGCGACGTTGGCGGAAGGAAAAGCGTTGGGACATTCTCGAGTGGGTCCATATCATGAGAGTGGGAGGAGAGGCACTGTTCGCGGACATATGGTTCAGTCCCACGACCGATGAGGAAACTACCAGATGCCCGTGGCTCCGAAAACTGCCGAACAAAAATATTTACAAATGCAGAATTCACGAAACCAAACCATCACATTGCCGCAATTTTCCAAAATCAAAAAAGCATGCTCTGACAACCGGCTGCAGAGGTTTCGGAGACGACGCAACCTTTGAGCTTGTAAAACGCGATCTGGAAAAACTTTTCGATAATTCGCAGAAAAAAGAGGAACTGCCTGGGCCCAAGTAGGCACCAAGCAGGGTCAGGCAGAGTCAAGGTAGAGTCACAGCCGGAGTACCCGGTGGATGCGACGCCCCCCCTCATCGTCGGACACAAACAAGGTGATTTTGTGGTTAATAACAATTATCTTGACCCTGTCGTCGGTCAGAACTCTATATTCTTAAAAACGATACAGCCAGAGTCGCTGGCCAGAGTGAGCACAAAAAGTCGACCACCTATTGTTAACCGGCAGTAAGACGACATGCTTGGAACCAATTCAAGTCAGATGAAAAAATCCAATTTCAATTAAAATAATTTTAAGGGAATAGACAAAAAATGAAAAAATGATATACTGAAAAACAACGTTTCAATCAATATCATTATTGACGACCGCAAACATAAAGGCGGGATTATAACATCACTTACAGGCATCGAAAACTTAACTAGTGTCCATCCAGAAATGGTGGATTTTGGTTTCCGGCAAGGCCCGAGCAAGCTTTCAACCGCAGGCATAGCGCGCTATTTCGAGGATTGAAAACGAGCGAGAACGCCGCCGGGGGCCGAAAGATGCCGTTTATGGATGGACACTGACCGAATTCGACAGCTTAGCATGGGTGATGATCAGGTTGGTAAGCGGCTAATTGTTGATATAATTAATGTAGGTTACGATAAAACAATAAGATAATCCGGGAGGCAATTCGGAACATGCTGAAGAAACCGTTGCAAAAATATTTTGGGTTCAATTCATTTTTAAAGGGTCAGGAAAAAGTCATCCGGAAAGTGCTGGAGCGTCAATCTGTGGCAGCCATCTTTCCGACCGGTGCCGGCAAATCCCTTTGTTATCAACTGCCGGCAATATTATTGCCCGGCATGACGCTGGTGGTATCTCCCTTGCTGTCTTTGATGAAAGATCAACTGGATTTTTTGCTGGAAAGCAATATCCCTGCCGCGCGTTTGGATTCAACCCTTAAAAAAAACGAATATAATTCGATTCTCGACAGAGCCAAAAATAACGAATTAAAAATTTTAATGATTTCGGTCGAACGGTTTAAAAATGAACGATTTCGCTTCCATCTGGGAAAAATGAACGTTACCCTGTTGGTTGTTGACGAAGCGCATTGCATCTCTGAGTGGGGACATAATTTTCGGCCGGAATATCTGAAACTGCCTGATTATCAAAAGGAATTCAAAATAGAGCAAGCGCTGTTGCTTACCGCGACCGCTACTGAGCGTGTAATTGACGACATGTGCGCTAAATTCAATATTCTTAAAGACCATGTATTTGTTACCGGCTTTTATCGCGAAAATCTCTTTCTGCAAATAACGCCAATAGCCACGCCTGAAAAAAAGAACCGCGTGCTTCAAAGAATCCGTGAAAACCCCAAAGCTTCTACTATTGTATATGTTACCCTGCAGAAAACGGCTGAAGACGTCTCGGATTTTCTTTGCGCAAATAACACAAATGCGCATCCTTATCATGCCGGGATGGAGAACGAAAAACGGGAACAGATTCAAAACAAATTCATGGGTGGAACCCTGGCCTGCATCGTTGCAACGATCGCATTCGGAATGGGAATCGATAAAAAGAACATCCGCAGAATCATTCATTATGATTTGCCCAAATCGATTGAAAACTACAGCCAGGAAATCGGACGCTCCGGGAGAGACGGAAGGCCCGCTTTATGCGAAGTTTTAGCCAACAGGGACAATATTCATATTTTAGAGAATTTTATTTATGGAGATACTCCGGAGAAACATTCGATCTTTCAATTGCTCCGGACCATAAAAGAAAATAAAGGCTTTATATGGGAAATCAAGTCAGTAAAGCTTTCAAATGACCTGAATATCAGAATTCTTCCCCTAAAAACATTACTGGTTTATCTTGCAATGAAAAACATTATTCGACCCAAGTTGACCTATTTTGAGGAATATTCATTCAAGTACCACACACAGCCGGCAAACATCATTCACAGTTTTGAAGGGGAAAGAAGGCAGTTTGTTACAGCGGTCATGAATCATTGCCATACCCGTAAAATATGGACATATGTTGATATTCAGGCAATCCTTAACAATTACGGTACGGATCGGCAGCGGATTCTCACCGCACTGGAATACTTTGATGAGAAGGGCTTGATTGAGCTTCAATCCAGGCAGGCAATGGAAGTGTATGACATTTTGACGCAGGCGTTTGATATCGAGGTCATGGCTGAAAAAATGTATGCCTTGTTTAAAAAGAAGGAGGAACTTGAGATTCAAAGAATCCACAACATGGTAAGTTTTTTTGAAAGCGATGCATGTATCAGCAAACAGCTTGCCGAATATTTTGGAGAACATCTTGAAAAAGAACGCTGCGGGCATTGTTCATTTTGTAAAAGCGGGAAAGCGGTTTTGCAACACACGACAGAACTAAAGCCTCTCGCCCATTTTGATTTTAAAACCATTACCGGTGAATTTATGCAAGCTGTAGGCGAACAGTTTACCGAGGTAAATTTAACAAAGTTTCTTTGTGGTATTTATACGCCTGTCTTCTCGAAATTGAAAATAAAGAAACTGCCGCATTTCGGTATTCTTGAAAATTATCCCTTTTTGGAAGTAAAAACCTGGATCATGGGTAAATACGAACAGCACGGCACCTCTATGTAGACCGTGGGAATACTTTTGATTCCGGCGGTTTTGAATATTTCTGCAAATTTTTCGATATATTCTTTGCCACCATCGAATTTGGGACACACCATCATCACCACCCGCCCATGGTCAGCTAAACAAAAGCCGTTCAGGGCACTTCGATTTGGCACAAAATCACTCCTGCTTTCTGTTATGCGTTTTTCTCCCTTTTGGTTTTCAACTCTTTAAGCCTGTCGATTAAATCGGTTTCATCTTCTAATTCCATACCCAAAGCCATTTTATATATATTTTCAGCTTTCTCATAATCAGGTTTTGTATCTTTTTACCACTCCCGCAGGGACAAGGTGCATTTTTACCAACCTTGGGCTTTTTATACTCAACTGTCATATTGTCAGCGTTCCCCATCCCAGGCTGAGATGTAACGGCTTGCGGATTCAGCAAATACTCAACCTCACAAAGATCCTCTGGTTTATCGGGTTCAAGTCCGCCGACAAATATTTATCCGTTTTTATCACAAAGTGATGCAATTTCCTGCAATTTTCCTTCAGTTTGAACTCTGAACATAACAGGTTTTTTTAAAGATACCCGAAGAAAAAACTATCAAAATTTATTCCTTCCGGCTATCGTGTAAGACTGAAAAGATGGATAGAGCAGCCTGTAATTTCAAAGGAGAACGGAATGATTGACAAAGCCCTTAAATTCCTTTCATCGGAAGATGCGATAAACGAAGTCTTTCTCGATCTGGCAGTGCATCCTGATAAATGGTACGAGTTAGCTTTGTTTGCAAAAGTATATGGCTTTTTAACCAAAGGAAAAGCCAGGCCGGGACACGCCGATTCCAATGCAGAAAATATAGAGGAAAAAGGAATATGGTACGCAGCCAAAGGAGAAAGAATTGAAAAATTTATCCCGGCTTATGATTTTAAAGAACTCGCAATTGATCTGATTCCCAAAATAACATCCGGAATTGATAAGATTGCCCAAGTTTATGAATGGACCATGTGGGTAAACACCTTTCCGGGCAAAGGTCCTGACGGGAAGGAAGGCATATGGGTTGAAACGGAAATGGAAAAATTCCGGTGTACTCGGTGCGGACACTGTTGCCTGAAACTACACGATGCATACTGCACCTCGGTTGATATGGAGGAGGTGCGGCGTTGGCGGAAGGAAAAGCGTTGGGACATCCTCGAGTGTGTCGATATTATGAAGGTGGGAGGAGAGGAACTTTTCGCGGATATATGGTTCAGCCCCACGACCGGTGAGGATACTACCAGATGCCCGTGGCTCCGAAAACTGCCGAACAAAAATATTTACAAATGCAGAATTCACGAAACCAAACCGTCACATTGCCGCAATTTCCCAAAATCAAAAAAGCATGCTCTGACAACCGGGTGCAGAGGTTTCGGAGACGATCCAACCTTTGAGCGGGTAAAACGCGATCTGGAAAAACTCTACGATATTTCGCAGAAAATTGAGAAATAGTATAATAAAAACAGAACGGACTTCATTTTTAGTGTTCGAACGCTTGTCAGACATTCGGGAATATTCCTTGGGTATCCTGCCCCTATAGAGGCAGATAGCCACTCCAAAATCTGACTTGCTCTCTTGAGATTTTCCCTATATGAATAGGAATAATTGAGGTATTTTAAAACCCGTTAATATTTGAATTATTGGGTTTTTCCGAATAGGTTCCTTAATAGACTTGAATTCCGGATGAACGAGCTTTTGATTAAAAAAGCGTAATTTGAAAAAAGATACTTTTTGAAGAGGAAAACTGTCATGCATCTTAAAAAGTCAGACCTTGAAAAGGTTTCCAGAAAATTGTTAAGTGCTTCCTGGGAAATTTTTTCGTGGAAGTGGGACCACCGCTTTGAAGCTTTCCTGGCCGAATTTTCTGCAGATAATGGAGACGAATTTCGAGCGATATTGGAACGCGACTTCAGCAAGGTATGGGACAGTTCAAACATCCGTGAAGCGCCCGATATTGTACAGATTTGCAACAATAATTTTGGTGGCCTTCGGTCAGGCCAGCTGCTTTTTACCACAGATCCGAGCCAAGATGTTTTTGTTTTTGGTGCCTGGTGGCCGTGGGGGGATGGAAAAACTATCTCTCTTCGTATCGCATCGCCCGCCAAGGAATTACAACATGAGGAAAAGCTCATCAGATTATGACAAAAAAACCGAAAATTCCCAAACCAAATCATTTATCCGAAATCTTTGAGATTTCGCTTTGAAATCCTCAAAAACCTATACTATCTGCTATTAAAAGCAATTTCTTAACGCCTTAGAATTGTTGTGATATCGTCAAAAAAGGGGAAATCCATTTGACAAGGGTTCCCTCTTTTGTTTTTATGATATATGCGGAAAATAAAAATTGGCCTCGATTAGAAGTGCTTGTAAGAATCTGGTATCCAATTTTATCTTTTCGATTCATCCACTTTTATAAAGTGACTTCTTTTTTAACTTTTTAATAAAGGAGGTATTAATTATGAGAACGTCTTCTAAATATTTATTTATTTTTCCTATATCAATAATTTTATTTTTTTTATTATCGTGCGCCGCTGGTTACAATAAATATGCTGACCAGTACTATCAGGAAGGTCTAGTTTTTTATGAAAAAATGGAGTATGATAGATCGATTGATAGCTTCAAAAAGGTTTTGGAAGTAGCACCATACGGAAAAGATAATGATTTAGTTTATTATAACTTAGGGATGGCATACCTTAAGCAACGTCAGTATGATGAATCAATATATCAGTTCACAAAAGCAATAGAATTAATCCCCGAGAAAGGTAATAAAAGAAAATTTAAAGTGTTAGAGCGGCGAGGGAATGCATTTCAACAAAACAAAAAGTTTGACAATGCAATAAAAGATTACTCAGATGCCATACAACTTATCCCAACACACGAAAACATTAAGAACATTTATCATAATAGAGCATGGTCTTGGATTAACAAAGGAAATTATGATAAAGCGATTGAGGATTTCAGCAGCGCGATATCCATTGATCCCGAATTTGATGCCTCGTATTATGGAAGAGCGTATGTATGGTATAAAAAAGCAGATTTACAGCGTGCAATAATAGATGCAAAAGAAGCTGTAAAATTAAGTCCGGCAAATAAGAAGTATGATGACTTATCGTATGAAATCAAATCTTCTATGAACAAGAAATAAAATTTATTACAAATGGATGAGAGTAATTTGACAATAGTTAAAATGAGGATTTACTCGACCTTACTCCAGAATAGCATGATATCTATAACTCAATTGTTTTAAGGGTGATACCCGTATCGTCTAACGGCGGCCAGGCCACCTCCGCTACCGTCATGCTCCGTGGTCATGGGCGCCTTTAGGCGGAAAGAGCCCTACAGCGCCGGCCCATGTCATAGCGTCGAGAGATTCGCCCCAAAATAGCCAACCGAGGAAGGTGGCAAATACCACGTTTCCATATGTTAATGGACCCACCTGGGCCGCCGGTGCGAGACTGTACCCTTTGGTGAGAAGAATTTGCCCGACTGCGGCCAGCATACCGATAAACACGAGTAAACACCATATCTTTGGTTGCGGTGATTGCCAGGACCAAATCATGGGCACAGCCGAAATTAAAGTGCCCAACATGTTGAAATAAAAAACGATTCGGATCGCAGGTTCAGAGGCTGACATTCTTCGGATGCTGACAATGTCCAAAGCGGCAAAGATGCCTGCCGCCGAAGCCACGATTGCAATCGGCTGAAAGACTCCGATTCCAGGCTTGAGAATTAAGAGGGGAAATGATTAACCTCCTTTCAGCTGTTTTCAATTTCTCCTTTGAATTTTTTGCCGTTTGTGGTATTATAATCGACAAACTTTAATATAAAATATATTATGATTTAAGATGGTTATATATGTCCAACAGTTGAAGGAAATTAAAAAGAGGTAAAATATGATCATAGCGGTAATGAGTGACAGCCACGATAACATCTGGAATTTACGTAACGCCCTTGCAATCGTCAAGCAACGAGATGCCGAAATGATAATTCATTGTGGTGATTTTATAGCACCATTTACACTGGCGGAACTCGATCAGAGCGGCATCCCGGTTCATGGTGTTTTCGGAAACAACGACGGAGATAAGTACCTTCTAACAAAATTTTCTCTTACGTCTTTAACAAACATCACCCTTTATGATCCTGTGGGTCTGGTTGATACAAACGGGTTTAAGATCGGTTTTACACATCATGGCATTGTGGGAGAAGGACTTGCAGCCGGCGGTAATTTCAACCTTGTCTGTTTTGGCCATTCCCATAAGTACTTTTTCAAAAAAATCGGCCGGACCATTCTTTTAAATCCCGGAGAAATAATGGGAAAAGACGGCCCTCCAAGCTTCTGCCTGGTTGATACAGATACGTTCAAAACAGAAAAAATCGAATTAAAATAGATCTTAGGGCTCACTCAAAAATACCTTCACATTTTTGAATGCCCTTGCATCCCTTCCGGCAGTATTGCAAAAACTTGAAATATGCTTATTATTTCTTAAGTTTTCGCGCCTTGCCGGCCGGGCGCCTCAACTCCCAAAATTGTAAATTTATTTTTTCGTGAACCCTTGGGGTTTAAAAAATAAAAAAGTTGTGTCTTGACATTCCAAAGCGTGCAACTTAAAAAATCTATCTCAGCCATTTGGCTTTGTAAAAAATTATCCGATCCAGAACTCTTTTTTATGAGGATTTTAGTTATGAAAAAGAAAACTCTTTTTTTATTTTTTCTCGCATCTTGCATTCTTTTTTTTGAAACCGCTTCTTTGGGAACAGAAAATAAAACCCCTGACTTGCCGTCTGTCTTTGTTCCGGAAAGTCGTTTCCAGTTCGCTCCGGTTTTAGACGGTACTGAAATAACACACGATTTTATTGTGCAAAACAAGGGAATCGCTCCGTTGACGATTGAAAAAGTCAGAACCGGTTGAGGGTGTGCGACGGTCTCTTATACGAGGCGAATCCCTCCCGGCGGTGAGGGAAAAATTACCATTAAAGTCAATACAACCGGATACGGCGGAAAAACATTAGTAAAAAAAATAACGGTTAATACAGATGCCCCGGTTAACCCCTTGCTACACCTGACAATTATCGGCAATGTCAATAACTTTGTTACCATCATACCCCGGAGAGTAATTTTGAGGGGTTTTGCCGGAGATCAGATAACCCATAAGGTAAAAATAATTCCTGAAGAAAAATATCCGTTCAAAATACTCGGAGATCGGACAATCCAGAAAAAAAATATTCGCTACGAACTGGAGGAAGCCAAACGCTCAAAAAAGATAGAGTATGTTCTGACAATAGCCAATCTGAACAAAGAAAAAGGCCGCTACTTTGAAACAATAAGATTAAAAACAGACAGCAAAATACGACCGCAAATTAAAATCCGTGTGTACGGCAATATTCTTGACCGGTCGCCCGGCGGTAAAAAATAGCCATGAAACATATTAAAATTGTCGCTTTTGACTGCGACGGCGTCATGTTTGATACAACAGAATCAAACACCGCTTACTATAACCAAATTTTGGACCATTTCGGCCGGCCGGCCCTTACTGCCGAGCAATTCGCCTATTGTCACAGCCATACCGCAGACCAGGCAATTGCGAATCTGTTTCCCGATGAAGAGGGGTTCAGAGCGGCACAAGCCTATCGCAACCGAATGAGCTATATTCCGTTTTTAAACGATATGGAAATAGAACCGTATCTAAAGCCGTTAATCCAAAGACTCCGGCCCAGATACAAAACCGCCATTGCCACAAACCGATCAGACACAATGGACCGAGTTATCAGCGAACATGGTCTGGAAGGGTATTTTGATCTTGTTGTCTGTTCCAATGACGTAGATCATCCCAAACCACATCCTGATCAACTGATCAAGATTTTAGAGCATTTCCGGATAGAGCCATGTGATTCCCTTTATGTGGGAGATTCGAAACTCGACGAAATTGCGGCAAAGGCGGCGGGGGTGCCCTTTGTGGCTTATAAAAACCGGTCCCTTTCCGCCGACTTTCATATCCAAAGCCTGAAACAAATCGCAGAGATTCTTGGGATATAAATGAAGAGTGCTGCTGCCCATTTGATTCTTTTCATGGTCTTATTTTGTCCGGTGAAGGTCGTATCTGCCGAAAATATCGATGATATCCGATCGGTCGTATACGCCTGGGCCAATGCCTGGCAAAACCAAAATATCAAGCACTACGTGTCTTTCTATAGCCCAACGTTCCAATCGAAAAGACTCGATTTTGATGCCTGGCTGCAAAAGAAAACCGAGTTTTTTCAAAGGCCCGGCCCTATCCGTGTGGGGATATCCGATCTGTGGATCTTTATCGAAGGTAAAAATGCCACGGCCAGGTTTATTCAACGGTATCAGGACCCAAACATATCGGATGTGGGAGAAAAAACACTGGTACTGGTTTATTCAAAAGATAAATGGGAAATTATCTCTGAAGAGTGGACGCCGCTGGTCATGCCTGCCCGAACGACCAGAGCCCCGGCGGCTTATTTAAACGGGCCTAAATTTAATGCCGATAATCGACCATCTGATACGGCGGGTCGAAAAAACAAAATTAACACGAAACCTTCCAATAAAACCATTGTTAAAAGCATTGAGCTCAAAACTGAAAAGGATCATGAAGAGTTTTTTATTGCTTTGAATACTTTTTCTATTCCAAAAGTTCAGTCCATAGAAGGTGAACAGCCACGAATTATTATTGATATTAATAATGTTTCTTCATGGAGCGGGCAGAACAAAATGCCGATTAACGGGCATTTGATCAAGCAGATACGATCATGTCTACACCGTGACACTGAAAAACTTCGCTTTGTTTTGGACCTCAGATATGCTGACGATTATATTATTGATCAAACCTATGACAAAAAAACAAACCTTTACTCTATTACAATCAGACAACTTGATCCATGAACGACAAACCCGAACATCATAAATACAAAAGGCGCAGCGCCTATTACATTTTGGTTGGGGTAGTCTTAATTTTTTGTACCTTGGGTTTAAACGGACTTTTTTTCGGTACAAAAAATACCGTGCACTCTCAAGAGCTGCTCCGGATATCTTCAGCCGAAATTGAAGATCAAACAAAGACCGACCACGGGGTATGGGACGGCCCGATCCTATACTATAAAGGAAACGGGAAGCCGATTCATCTGATTCTGGTGGAAAAGGCTATCCAGAAGCTGCACTTGTACGGGTATGACGGACGATACCACCTCATCAAGAGTTATACCTGCAGTACCGGTGAAAACCAGGGGAAAAAACACGAAGAAAAAGACAGGAAAACTCCGGAAGGTATATATTTCAACATAAAAGCTTACCGGGATTCTAAAATTACCCTGTTCGGCGACCGGGCTTTTAGATTGAACTATCCCGACCCTTTTGACGACCTTGAGTGCAATAGGGGCAACGGGATTTTCATCCATGGGTCCAACCGGGCCATTAAGCCCTTTTCCACCAACGGATGCGTGGTGTTGAGCAACCCCGACCTGGCCGATCTTGATAAGCGCATAAATTTTAAAAAAGTCCCTGTCATTATTGGAGAACGCCTGCCCTACCGGTTCCAACCGGCAGGAAATAACCTGTCGCAATTTATACCACTTTTTAAGAAAGCCATGATCCCTGAGCATTATGCTTCCTTGAAATCTGAATTCCGTTATATTACCTTGCTCGGTTTTCAAAAACGGGTTGTAGCGCTGAGTGCGATCCGAATTAAGGATGCCGGGGACATACTCGGGTTTTCCAAACTCTTTTTGGCCCGGTCGGATAAGAATTTTTTAGTGCTGCTAAAGAGGGAGTGGAAAGAGAAAAAATTGGTGAAAAAATCGGGATGACCTATTGGAGACCTTTGAAAAATGTTCATTTTTGTTCAAGTTCAAGGAAGGCGATAATTTTAACCACAGGAATACATTGAGTATTTCGAGGATTACAATTTGAGCCTGACGTAGAAATTGGGCAAAAAGGGGCGTTTTGCAACGGTCTCTATTGATTCCCCAAACCATTATGCCCCCCGCAGTCCGGACACTGCCAGGTTATACCGTTGCACGACATTCCCCAAAAATTTTCCAACATGCATTCCTGGCAAATGGTAAAGCCGCAGCGACATCTCCAGCAAAAAAGGAATTTCTTTTTGCAACAATAACAGTTGCTCTGCTTGGCTTTGCGGCGCTTTTCCCTATAAGCCGTTCTCGTTGCAGAACCTCTCATGTTCAACCTTTATACACCTGTCCATGACAACATCAATCCCCGCTGCCGTCAATAGTTCTGCCGCTTCCCGGTTTTCTATATTAAGCTGCATCCAGAAAACCTTGGGTTTAAGCCGGATGGCCTCGTGTGCATGGGGAACGATCTGTGAAGAATTTCTGAATACGTTGACAATATCCACGGGTTTTTTGATATCATCAAGGGATCTATAAACTTTTTCCCCGAGGATTTCCTTTTGAGCAGGCCGGACCGGGATGATCCTGTACCCATGATCTTTTAGATATCCGGCGACCCTATGGGAGTCTCTTTCAGGCTTGGGGCTCAAACCTAAAATTGCAATGCCCCTGGCGGTTTCGAGCATATTTTTAATTTCGGGGTCCCGGGTAATTATTCGACCGGTTTTCATATTCAGATTTCTCGAGTGATCTTGCTGTTTTCGTTAATTGATGATAGAAGCAAAATGACCATTATAATAACTACGATTGATATTTAATGCAGTAAATTATTCATGTCAACCCATACCGATCCGTAATACACAATCGAACTTATGAAAAAAAACAAAACACTATATCTGATAGACGGAACCGCATACATTTATCGTGCCTATCACGCCATCCGGGGGCTTACCAATTCAAAGGGACTGCCTACAAATGCAGCTTTCGGATTTACCCGCATCCTAATAAAGCTTATCCAAGACCGGTCTCCGGAATATGTGGTCATGTTTTTTGACGCCAAGGGACCGACGTTCAGGCACAAAATCTATAAAGACTACAAAGCCAATCGTCCTCCCATGCCGGAAGATTTGTCGGTTCAGATCCCGCATATCAAAAAAATAACCCAAGGATTCAACATACCGGTTATGGAAATGCAGGGGTTTGAGGCTGATGATCTTATCGGCACGTTTCAACTCAGGGCTGAACAAGCCGGGTTTTCTGTGGTTATGGTTACCGGGGACAAGGATTTCGTTCAGCTGGTAACAGACACGGCCATTATCTGGGATCCCATGAAAGACAAAACCATAGATTTAGAGACTGTCAGGGATTCTTTTGGTGTTGAACCCAACCAGATGATTGATGTTATGGGTCTTTCCGGCGATCCGTCGGATAATATTCCCGGTGTACCGGGCATCGGGCCAAAAACCGCCCTCACACTGATAAAGACGTTCGGAAGCATGGACTGCCTGTATGAACAACTGGATAAGATTACCAAGAAAAAGCAGCATCAAAACCTTGTCCAATACAAAGCACAGGCCTTTTTAAGCAAAGAGCTGGTTAAAATAAACACCCAGGTGCCCATATCATTTACCCCCCAAGATTTTAAGCTCAAGGAACCGGATAATGCCAGGCTTTCCTCTCTTTTTAAAATGCTCGAATTCAGGCAGTTGCAAAAGGACTTTCCCAAACAGGCGGATCTTTCAAAAAAACAATATATTACCGTTTTGGATGCAAAGTCTCTTTCTGGTCTGATTACGCGTCTTAACACATCTAATCTGTTTGCCGTGGATACCGAGACCACCTCCAAAGATCCCATGAAAGCCGAGCTTGTGGGTCTATCCTTTTCAGTGGAATCTGATGAAGCCTTTTACATCCCTGTTGCCCATGATTATCCCCATGTGCCCGATCAGCTTGAGATTAAAACCGTATTGAATTTGCTGAAACCGGTGCTGGAAAACCCCGGCATCAAAAAGATCGGCCAGAACATAAAATACGACTGGATAGTTCTTAAGCACTACGATATACATCTGGCCGGTGTTGTTTTTGATACCATGCTGGCGTCCTACCTGATTAATCCTTCAAAACGTGCCCACAACCTGGACCAAATCGCTCTCGACTTTCTGGATCATAAAACCATTACCTACCAGGATGTTACCGGCAAAGGCAAAAAAGGTATAAGTTTTGCCGAGGTTCCCCTGGAAAAAGCCGGGCCTTATTCTTGCGAAGATGCAGATATTACCCTTATGGCGTACCACGTTCTGAAGCCCATGCTGGAAAAACTGAATCTTATGGAACTTATGGAAAACGTGGAGATGCCCCTTGTACCGGTTTTGATGAAAATGGAAATGACCGGAATATGCGTGAACAAGGATAAACTTTGGAATCTTTCAAAATCCTTTGAGCACCAGCTTGAGCAAATTGAAACCAGCATCTATTCAATTGCAGGAGAAGAATTCAACATAAGGTCATCCCAGCAGCTCGGGCATATACTGTTTGAAAAACTCAAGTTGCCGGTTCAAAAGAAAACGGTAAAAAAGACCGGATATTCCACGGATGTTAATGTGCTGACGGCCCTTGCAGACCAGCATGAACTTCCCGAACTTATTTTAAGACACCGGGCCCTTTCCAAGCTGAAATCCACCTATACCGACGCCCTGCTTGATTTGGTTCATCCGAAAACCGGACGGATCCACACGTCATACAATCAAACGGTCACGGCCACCGGCCGCCTCAGCAGCTCGAATCCTAATCTTCAGAATATTCCCATCCGGACCGATCAAGGTATGGAAATTCGCAGAGCATTTATTCCCCGGCAGGATTGGACCATGGTATCCTCCGATTATTCCCAGATAGAACTGCGGATCCTGGCCCATTATGCCGATGATGATATCCTGATAAAAGCCTTCAAGGATGACGAGGATATTCACACCCGCACCGCAACCGAAGTGTTTCAGGTTTTCCCGTCATTTATTACTCCCGAACTGAGACGGCAGGCCAAGGCCATCAATTTCGGTATCATATATGGTATGAGTCCTTACGGTCTTTCCAAAGCACTCAACATAAGCCGCAAGATGGCCAAGACTTATATTGACAATTACTTTTCCAGGTATAGCGGGGTTAAAAGGTTTGTTGATCAGACGATCGCTGTTGCCAGAGAAACCAAAAAGACAAGTACCTTATTGGGTCGAATCCGGCATTTACCGGATATCAACAGTACCAATAAAACCGTACGCGAGTTTGCAGAGCGTACCGCAATCAACACGCCCATCCAGGGAACGGCCGCAGACCTCATAAAGCTTGCCATGATCCATGTGGATGCCGCCTTCAGTGAAAGAAACCTTAACGCCGCCATGCTTCTTTCAGTGCATGATGAAATCGTTTTTGAAGTCCCTCCGGAAGAACTTAACACCTCTAAAAAGCTTGTAAAAGAGATTATGGAAGGAATCTGGGACCTCAAAGCACCCCTGAAGGTCAACATAACATCCGGCGGCAATTGGGCTGAAGCACACTAGCCGGAATATTTCTTATAAATCTTTGAAATAGCGTAATGAATGATCAGCAGCGAAATCATACACTGTTTGAATGCATTAGGGATCGTTAAGATAAAACAGCGGTATTTTGTGATCGTAATTAAAATGCGTTAACCGGGTAGTCATATGACCTATTTATTTAAAGCCATATTTTCTGTTCTATCTTTACGAGCCGTTATGTATGAGTTTGTATGATGTAGTCGCTGATTATTCATGGAGCTATTATGTCGAAGAAAACTCCCGACCCCTTAATTTAAATAGTAAGATTGAAAAACTGAATGAAGCTGAAGTGCCCCCAAAATAATAATCACAAGCAATTCATCAGAGAATCTTATGATACCGGAGGTAATAGAGTAAATGTTGAAGTGGTGGATGAATATGGCCGGTTTATGGGTGATCAACTGGATCTTTACACAGGAGATGTCAGATATGAGTATTTTTGTCTCCAATGCAAAGCTTCAGTTAAAGAAGAAGGCAGTAATAATTCTAAACCTAAGATGTAATGGGGTGTAAATCGCAACCGTTGGTGAAAGAGGTGTCAGGTGTCAGGTGCCAGCGCCTCTGCTCATCATTCCTGAAGCCTGACACCTGACACCAAATAGCCATGGCAATCTCAGCAACCGACAGTCTTGAATTACACCCGATGTAATGAATAAGTGAACTGATCTATGGTAAATATTTATGGCTGAAAAACATCTCGCCAAAACCAGAAAATTCAAGTCAGAAGATATAAACCAAATACTTGAAATTGAGGAACAGGCCTTTCCAAAAACCGTTTTCTCAAAAGCAACGATTCTAACCTATGCAGACCGATTACCGGATACTTTTATTGTCGTGCAATCGGGTAAAGCTATTGTGGGATACATAATTTTTGATTTAACCGGTCATATCCATTCCACTGTTGTTAAAAAATCATACCGAAGAAAGGGCTTTGGAAAGATGTTATTCATGTATGCTTTAAGGTGTGCTGAAAAAGGGTTATGGCTCGAAGTAAGATCGGAAAATAGTGAAGCTATAGAGTTTTACAAAAGACTCGGCATGAAGATTATAGGAAAAATTCCAAACTACTATGAGGACGATCATGCACTCATTATGCGTCTTGAAAAGTCTATCCCGCCGTGAGCGGAAAAAACAAATAACTTTTTTTGTACTTAGCTGTAGTTAGTGCCTGAACGAAAACTGTCTTTTCCGCCAATATCTGCGTCAGACTCAAATTTTAATCCTCGAAATACTCAATGTATGTCTGTGGTTAAAATTTTCGTCTTCCTTGATCTTAACGAAAAATCCTAGTTTTCGTTCGGGCACTAGTTACTTCCTGAAGATTTCAGATATCATAAACCGAGGAACGTCATTAACTTTTTTGGAAAACGGCAGCAAAAATATCTTTTTCAGAAACCGCTCCTTCTCTTAAAATTTTTGGGGAACCCGAGCTAACATCGACCACGGTTGAACCGATACCCCCTTTGAGCGCACCCACGTCAATGATAAGATCAAGTTTGTCCGTAATCAAAGGATCCATATCCGAAACCCGAGAGCATCCCCAATCGCCGGTAATGTTTGTACTTGTGGCGGTTATAGGGCCTTGAACAGCAGTTGTCAGCGCTAAGGCCACGGGATGTTCCGGCATTCGCACCCCGATTTTTTCCGTACCTGCCGTAAGATTTATCGGCAGAATATCTTTTGCCTTAAAAACAATGGTGATTGCACCCGGCCAGAAGCGTTCCATAATGCGGGTTGCCGGATAAGGAACATATTGCACCAACCGGTTAAGATCATAGTGTTTATCTATCAGCACGAGAAGCGGTTTATCATGAGGTCGCCGTTTTATCTCAAAGACCCTATCCACGGCATCCGCATTAAAGGCATCCGCCCCCAACCCGTAGAGATACCGTGTCGGAAAAGAAATAACCCCGCCCTTTTTAATTACAAGGGCTGCCTCATCAATTAGATCCTGTGTGGGATGTAACGGGTCTAATCGAAAAATCTTTAAGCTTTTTTGCTTTTTGATCAACCTGTTTTGCAAGTTCCTCTTTAAATGCTTCCAGCATTTTTGTAAGTTTTTGATTTGATAGGGCGAGTATCTGTACCGCCAGGATACCTGCATTGCGTGCACCCGGCTTTCCGATGGATACCGTTGCGACAGGAACACCCGGAGGCATCTGAACCGTGGAAAGAAGAGAATCCAACCCCTGAAGGCAAGAAGAATCTATGGGAACACCGATGACCGGAAGCCAGGTAAAGGCCGCCATGGTCCCTGCCAGATGGGCTGCATGCCCGGCCCCGGCAACAATAACTTTTATGCCCCGTTTATGGGCGGAAGACGCAAATTCAGCTGCGCTTTTGGGGTTCCGGTGCGCTGATACAACCGTCATCTCATAGCACACCCCGAACTCTTTTAAAACCGAAGCAGTTTCTTCCATAATTTCAAGATCGGAATCACTTCCCATTGCAATGCCGACCTCCGGGGACCGGTCAAGTTCTTTTAAAGCCTTTTTTCCTGTTTTCAAAGATACCTCCTTTGTTAAAGCCTTGGAGAACCCCTCCTCCGGGTGTGAACCTTTTCCTCTTTCAGGATATGGCTGCGAGGTTTTCTAAAAGATTCTGTTTTTTCTGATCAAGTTCCTTGCGGCTGATACGAGCGCCTTTTATTCCGCCGTTTAATGCAATTTCCGAAAGAAAATATTTCCTATTATCCGTAATCTGGAGATCCGCGTGGGCATAGGGAAATTTGCCCTGCTCCATGGCGGTACGACAAAACTCTTCTATATCCTTGTCCACGGCATAAGGGTAATTTGTTCCGCCCATTGATATATTCATTCTGAAGTTATTGGGATTATGTCTGACATAAGCTTCCACGTAATCCCCTGCAATGATAACGCGGACATCGGTAAAATTTTCCAAAAAGGGCTGAATAACAAAAGGATATGATGATTCAGAAAAGGCCATGAAACTGTAGACGGTTTCAATAGTATCCCACTTGCGTATGCCGTAACCGCAGTGCAGGTGGTCCTCCTTGGTTATTACAGAAGCGATGCCAAACCGGTTATATTTATTGATAATATCTATCAGATCCGCCCGTCGCGTAATAACGGATGTATGGGGCAACATCCATTTTTTTAAAACAAGAACCTGTGCGGCCTTGGAACCGTTTAATGTTTGTGACAGAGCGGATGGCAAGCATAAGACGCCTCGTTCAAGAAGATCGATCAGTACAGACGGCTTTAGATGCTTATAGGTCAGCGTGCCTAAAAAAACATCCCCGGGGCCAAGGTCATAATATCGTGCCTTGAGTTCCTTGCTGCTTCTGATGATCATTGAATCACCTGTTTGTTTTGTGTGCCTCAATACTTAATTCGATCAATCGGTCAAGAAGCCTGCTGAAAGAAATACCCGCAGCGTCGGCAGCAAGAGGCAACAGACTCGTTGCCGTCATGCCGGGTATGGTGTTTGTCTCGAGGACAAAGAGATCTTGATCCTTGATAATCATGTCGGTTCGGCTGTATCCTTTACAAAAAAGGGCGTTATGCGCTGTTTTAGATACTGCCTGTGCCTTTTTGGTCAACGCATCATCAATACGAGCCGGACATATTTCCTGTGTAGCACCGGCGGTATACTTGGCGGTGTAGTCAAAAAAATCATAGAATTTATCCGGAATTATTTCTATAATAGGCAATGCTTCTATCTTGTCATTACCGATAACGCCGCCGGTTAGCTCAATACCATCAATATATGCCTCTATTAACACAGCATCATCATGAGCAAAGGCTATATCAACTGCATCTTTTAATAAATCTATGGACT
This sequence comes from Desulfobacteraceae bacterium Eth-SRB2, assembly GCA_004193595.1. GTDB lineage: Bacteria > Desulfobacterota > Desulfobacteria > Desulfobacterales > UBA11574 > S5133MH16. The sequence continues at coordinate 301,669 of RPGQ01000037.1, read as the reverse complement.
TGACGATGGAAATCCCAACACTTGAACCACTGCCAATGGGCTTTATAACCAGGGGAAGACCCAGTCGCTCTGCACACTTTTCCGGATTTAAGACATCATCACGTTTTATAACCATGTAAGGCGGAACCCGGAGGCCGGATTTTTCATAAAGCTGCTTGGAAACCAGCTTATTCATTCCTATAGCACTCCCGAGAACGCCCGATCCCTGATAAGGAATTTCAAGAAGATCCAGTAGCCCCTGAATCGTACCGTCTTCACCCATGGGCCCGTGAAGAATTATAAGTGCGGCATCAATTTTAGGTGCATCCGCCACCAGTCGCAAAATGTCTGTTTTTGGATCATAGCGGATGATATCGTACTTTTCACTATCAAGGGCCTCATAGACCTGGTTTCCACTGGCAATGGATACGTCACGCTCGGAAGATATACCACCGGAAAGAAGCGCAAGAGTCAGTTTTTTCACGGGCTTTCCTTTCAGTTATTGAAATGTCAAGGGTTCACCAAAAAATAAGATGTTAAGTTTGATGAACTCGTAAAAAGTCCGATTTAGACGGTTTCGAAAAAAGTTCAAGCTCCCCCGCCAAACATAGGCGGGATAAAAAGGCGTCGCAAATTTTGTAATCATAAGGCGTACTTATCGTACGTTGAATGATTGCGAAATGCAGCACAACGCAGAAGTTGGACTTTTTACGAGACCGTCAAGTTTTAAGTGTTTGTTAAACAATATATTATAATTACCTAAAACCTAAAACTTGATGAATTCGAATTTTAATGAATTCATCATATTTCTATGACTTGAAAATCTGTTCTTTAAATTTGTTATATTCATCAAGGGTAATAAGGTCTTTTTCAAGCAGGCGGACCAGTTCGGAAAACTCCCTGTTGTGAATTACATTCGGGTCTTCTAGTTGCTTAAATTGCCCGGATGAAGCGGTATCCAAAGCGGCAGGACCATTTGACCCGCTGATTTTTAAAGATGCAAGTCCTCCTAATAAATTGACTTCAACGGTTCTTCCGCCAAATCGACGAGAATTAAAAATATCCCGAAGCGTCTTACCTTCCATTTTTATGCGCTTGTAAAAATGATAGGCTGAAGCAACGATGGCAGCAGTACCGGCAATAAAAATCCATATCATGTAGTTTATAATACCACGGAAAAAAATGACAAGCAGGACCAATCCTGTAGTCAAAACAACATGGAGAACAAGAATTAAATAAGCCATCAAAACACTTTTAAGATGACTTTCCTCTTTTTCTTTTTTATTTAACGCCATAACATTTCTCGATATTTATATCCCCTATCCTGCGATCCGCGAGAAAAATAAAAGGGTTTTTGTAAATTGTATAATACATGAATTCGACAGTTTAGTAAAGAAACCTTTGCAAAATGTCGACATTTTGATTTCAGATAGTTTTAGAATTTTCAAATCGTTCTACCAATTTTCCCGTATATACCTGGGGCATTTCATGGACAATTGATGTGTCTCGAATTGAGTTTAACTTCAAGATTAAAAAGTTCAATTTTTTTAATATACGGTATTTTTCGGAAGTTTCCTGCATCCCCGCCAACAGGTCTTCTGTCTGTCTAATCTCCTTTTTCAATTCAATCTCAACCGGCACACAATCTGCATTTTTTAGTATTTTATAAGCCAGACGCAACTCTTCCGAAACAAAACGGTCGTCCTCAAACTCCAAGGGCTTGCCGGCACCGGGCAGGTTTTCAAATTCGCCCCTTTTCTGGGCCGTTAGAATCCGTTCTTCAATAATTTTTCCAAAACCGTAAAGCATAGTGGAACTCTTTTTTCCCAAAAATAAAAAAGTGTTTCAAAATAAAAAGGCCCCTACGATAATATCAGAGACCTAATTTCAATTAAAACCTGGTGGCGATGCGGGGAATTGACATACCAAACCCACCAACTTATTGATATTACTGGAAGAATAGTCTTCAACTCTGTCCAGGATATTTCCAGCTTGTGTCAGCCTTTTGTATTTTAATTAAGCCTGTTAGTCAATATAATATTCCCATTCAAATTGTCAAATATATCCTGATGATGGATGATCAATAAGGTTTTAAAAACCTTAACCACCGGCAAGTTTTACATTATATCCCCGTTTTTCATTGTTCCACCAGTGCCATAGTAACGTTTCAATGTTTTGACAAACGTTTGGATATATTGATTGTTTCTTATCGGTTTTTTTCTTTTTGCAGGTGCATTTCGTAGCTGGATGTCCGCAGGAAGGACAGATTCGGCCTGATTCTGTGGAATAAACCAACCGGTTATTATTCATTAATGTTTTTTTCAATTTCCCAGAGCGTTTAAAATTAAGACCTTCCTCGATGCCAGCATCTATATCCGGAATGGATATCTGAAAAACGATCCCGATTCGATATTTACAGTTCGATTTTGATATCTATTGGTTTTAATAGATTTCATGTCATGGCAAAGGTTTTGAGAAATCCGAAATTCGTGAGGTAATCTCAATAGATCACAACAAAAGCAAGATCTGAGGTAACAAATGGATATCTGAAAAATTGCTAATTAAATGCTTTGAGATAGTTAATTTTTACTGCAGCAAACCCCCAGCTTGAGAGGTGCGAATGAAGCGCAGCAGAATGAGCATCCTTCTCCAAGCTGATGTTCGGCAAATTTATATCCGATCCTTCCAATAGTCAGGTTTTCTATGAAGATTTGCGATTGCCACAACCAGAATTTCTTGTCCCCGTATTTGGTAAATAATTCCGTATGGAAAACGCCGGGTTTGACATCGCCTTGCTCGTTTTGAACAAGGATGCCATGCTTCAGGAAATTCGCCAATCCGATCCAGAGCATTCAACACCTCGGTCAAAAACGCATCGCCAAGACCAGGGACTTCATAATTGTAATACTCGACGGCTTCATCCAACTCGATTTGGGCAATCTCAAGAAAATTTATCTTCATCTTTAACTCTACCTATATTTTTGAAGTACTTTATCTAAAGATACAGCCTTGAGTTTTCCTTGATCATAGGCATCAATTCTATCTTCAGCCTCTTTAGCCCATAATTCGTCAATTTCCTTATCGGGTTTATCAAGACTGGAAATCAGCTTATCGATCAGTTGTGCCTTTTCAAAGGGACTAAGCGTTGATGCCTCTTTAAAAATACTATCTGTGGCGGTCATTTTTTCCTCCTTGGTATTTCTAAGATCCTACTATTTTTTATTAAAATCATCATGTCGAACGGTTCATGATAACCGGCGGCGACGCGAGCTATCGTGACCCACCGAATTCTTCAAATTTAGAATAGAAGCGTCTTCCGTCCGGTTGGTTAAGTTATTAGCAGGCTCTTTCAATAAGGGCTGAAACCGTATTTTCAAAACGATAGCCCTCAAGTAAAGGCATGTTTTTCATTGAAAGATTGTTGCCCCATTCAGGTTTGCTTTTTAAATTTTCATAATTTCTATCTACAAAAATAGCATCATGCTTTTTCCATGCTGTAGAGGGTATCAAGTAAAGATCTGGGGTTTCGCCCTGATTGAGTATTGCAAGTGCTAAATATAGGTTTTCATTTAAAGCAAATTTTTCTTTTTGCATGAAAACATAACCCTTGGAGCGAATCGACTTGACCTGTATTTCGAGATAGGGACCATTTTCATACTTTGTGACGAAATCAATTCCTCTGTCGTCCACTTCAGTTGTGTAAACCTGAAAGCCGTACATCGTTAATTCCATTTTCACGAAATACTCGGCAAATGCTCCGACCTGTTGTCTATTGAGAGGTTCCCAATTGTATTTTTCCATTTTTGCCTGCTAACTATCGCTGCTAATCAGCCGCGCGGTTTTTTGCTCCGCTGTAAAAGCCTTGTTATATCACTGAACTTACACATTAAATTTCTTATGAAAAAAAATCGTTACGATATTTCCTGAGGCAATAGCAATAAAAGGGATAATATAATTCATTTAAAATTTGCATAGTCAACCCAGGTACAATCTTCCGCAAACCCTCCCCTTAGGCTATAAATGTAAAATATCGTAGTTAGGATACCTGTTAAAATTGACCATTTAAATGTTCCTTTGTAACGGAAAATGACAGTGACCAAAATTCATAGAAGCAAAAATACGAATAATTTAGGAAGCATTAAAAGTAGGTTTCCGGGATAAATTACGCCCCAAAACACTGTGAAGCTCCTATCGAGAACGAACAACTCGCCAAATTTAGATCGAATCAAAAATTCAGCGAATGCGACAAAATAAACTATAATAAAGACAAATATTATTTTAATTGTAATTACCGAATATTTTTTCATCGAAGATATAACGAAATTCTCACGGGCCGCAAAAGTAAATGAAGGCGGCCAGAGAGTTGTTTAATGATGAATACGCAAAAACCACAGTCGCCTGCCTTTTGCGGTCCCGTGGAGATACACGTTAGTGTTTCTTTCTTTTATCGATTGGAGGATATATCGTAATTTCAATAGCCGCTCCAATACCAGCAATGCGCTTCACTGTGCCTGGCCTTATAACTGAACTGAAATTCTGTGCGGATGTTCCTGATTCATAGCCAATGTCAAATACTTTTGAAAAACAGGAATCCCAGATGGCTTGTTCCCTTTCTCCAAGCCCTTCTACCAGCGAACAGAAATATTGTATTGTTTCATTTGCATCGGAATGTACACCAGCTATTTCAAATGCCGCCCGATTAACTTTGCCCCACTTACCATTATACATTACGACTACATCCTCTCCTAAATCTTCAGCTATTGGCGTGAGATCATCCGGAGATTCAATTATCAAGTCAGTATTTAGATAATCAATTTTTGACATGTTTCTTCTTAATTACAGACACTAACATATTTATTGTATTGTTTTCTCGCGAAGTAATGAAAATCGAAGATAGCGAGAAAATGCAATAACCGTGCACATTAAAAAGTTAAATTTCATCTTCGACTATCTCATTCCTATCATATTTAAAAATTATCAACAATATTATTGTGTTTCACATCTTGAAGAAATATTAAAAAAATAGCCAAGCGGCTTTTGGCGCCCATATGGCATGTTATACCGCTGCAGCATAACAACCCCATTTGAAAGGAGGAAATGTCATGGATGAATTTAAGCCCTAATTGATTGTCAGGGCCGGCAAGGGTGACAAAGATCGAGAAACCCTTCTGGCGACTCAAATTAAAGAAGATCTGAGCAATCATATCCGAAAGGCCTGGGTCTTGTATAATGAAGACCAGAAAAACAAAGTCCCTGGCGTTTATATGCCCCATGCCCTGGAACGTAAATATGCCAATGCCGGAAAAGAATGGCACTGGCAGTGGGTGTTTGCTTCACAAAAATTGTCAGTCGATCCGAGATCCAAAACCATACGAAGACATCATCTGCACCCGTCCAATCTGCAAAGGGCCATCAAGCGGGCAACAAAGCGAGGTAGTATCAGCAAAAGGATCACAGTGCACACGTTGAGACACAGCTTCGCCACCCATCTTTTAGAAAGCGGCTATGATATCCGAACCGTCCAATAACTCCTGGGACATGCCAGTGTAAAAACTACGATGGTATACACTCATTTATCTCAAATGAATTTAATGGGTGTAAAAAGTCCTCTTGACGCCATTTAAACCGATCCAGATCGGTCGGGGTTCGGGATTATCCCGCCCGACTCTAATTCAAAACCGTAACTTTCTGTTCAAATGCCCCCGCTGGTCCATTAAGAGCCTATTCAAAAAAGCGTTAAAAGAAAGACGCCCTAAATTTCTAAGATTCATAAGGGTTGACACGACCCCGCTAAGCAGTTGGCAGTTTTTAGGTGTCTTGGCGTGATCACACAAAATAGGTCAACCGCTGATATGTAATGGATCTAATAACTTTTTGGCTGGTTTTAAGATCTGTGCTATCTCCAACCTGTACGTAACAAAATGATAATTGCAATTAAGTTTTAAGTCGATTCAGAACTTATGTTATCAAAGCATCAGAATCATAATTCATACATACATCACATGAACACCAAACTTAGATCTTATTTGTCTTTAAGTCTCAATCCCATCCATCTTCTCATACAAACCAAAATCCAGCACCACAACATCAGGCCTGTTTCTCTTGATTTCTGATAGAAGCTTTTCCGTTGTATAAATATAATACTCCATTTTGAACCATACATTAATAACCCGGCACCGGATATTATTTTCGGGTCCTTTTTCAAATAACATCATTGTTAATTCTGCCATAACATACCCCCCACAAATATATTGAAATGGAAATATTTCACAAAGCATGCCAAAACCGAGATGTTGAAATTATTATAGACGACCGCTTGTCATAAAATGTTGATCTATAGACGTTTAGGAAAAGATAGAATCGACGGTTTATGTTTTTGATAAAAGTCCATCTATACTAAAGGGCACCCGTTTGCACATTTTTCTGTGCAATGTTAGCTGCGGGATTTCCGGCCACCGGTTATTTAATTTAGATCTGATAAGATCTTTCTATTACATTCTCGGGATATGTATACATGTTATATTATCCTATTGATCATTTTCTTGTGATCGGATTTCCTAAAACCTATACGATGGGTATTTCTCCCGATTACCCGGGATAAATTCCCTCTCATAGGGGTTCCCAGCAAAAAAAATGAAGACTTCTCTCTATGGACAAATTGAATAAAAAACATGATAAGACAAAATTTCAAAAATAACAGATCAGACATTTAACTCCCTAAAATTACGAATACAACTTTCTGCTTAAAGGTCCTTGGAAAGAAAACCGACAGAATGAATAGTTAGAACGATTGTTGTGGTCGGGTAAGGGGTTGTTGCCATGAAAAATACGGAAAGGCCGGTTGAAAAAAGAAGTTATAACCGATTACAGGCTGAAGATGGTGTGTATGCAATAATTAAATATAAACCCACTATTTTAGGGCAAATTATCAACATTAGCAAAGATGGTATGGCGGTTCGTTATTCGAGTAAGGGCCAGAAGTTAAGTGATTCTTCCGAATTAGATATCTTCATAATAGACGGTCATTTTTATATAGAAAAAATTCAGATAAAAATTATTTCTGATTTTGAAATAGCTGACAAGTTTTCTTTCAATTCTCAAAAAGATAGGCAGCGATGTCTTCAATTCGGGGAAATGAAGCCCAGTCAGTTGTTCCAGTTGGATTATCTCCTACAGCATTATACAAATAAAAAAACATCTGACAAAGACCGTATCAGATGCAAATCAAATAAGAAATCAAAAGATGACAAAAAAGCAACTCATTATTGAATTGGAGAAACCGCAACAACGGAATGCCAAATTGCAGCAACCTATAAAGGAACACACTGCCGAACTGTTGAAAACGAATGAACAACTGAACCAGGGAATAGAAGAACGTAAGCGGACTCAAGAAAAACTCTATAAAGAAGAATATCGCATCATAGCTGAAGGGGCTCCCCTGGGTTTATCGATTATTGATAAGGATGGCAGTTACAAATACATAAACCCCAAATTTGTTGAAATTTTCGGATATACTCTACAAGATATGCCTACAGGACGAGAATGGTTTACAAAGGCGTACCCCGATGAGGAGTGCCGTAATGAAGCCATGTCTTTTTGGGTTAATGACGTGAAGGGTGCAAAACCTGGTGAGTTCAGACCTCGAACGTTTACAGTCACGTGCAAAGACGGTGCTGCAAAAATCATACATTTCAGACCAGTTGCAATGACCAGTGGAAATCATTTTATTATCTATGAGGATATTACCGAGCGTAAACGGGCAGAAGAAAAATTGCGTATCTATCAAGAGCAACTCAGATCGCTTGCCTCGGAGTTGTTGATAACCGAGGAGCGGCAAAGACGACGTTTTGCCAGTGACATTCACGATTCTATTAGCCAGAACCTGGCCATCTCAAAGATTGAGTTGGATGAATTGCGAAAATTAATTTCATCTTCTTCGATTTCGCGACACTTGAACAAAATCAGCGGGCTTATCAGTCAGACAATTGAGCAAATTCGGTCTATGACTTTCGATCTCAGTCCTCCAGTCCTCTATGGCATAGGGCTTGGAGCAGCCATAGAGGATCTCGCCGAAAAAATGCAAAAACAATTTGGCATCCATATCCATTTAGCGGATGACAAGCAATCCAAGGTATTAAATGAAGACCTTCGCATTCTTGTTTTCAGGGCAGTGCAGGAATTACTATTCAACGTAATCAAGCACGCCCAGACTCAAGAAGTAAAGGTAAGGATATCCCTTGCCAGGGACCGTGACAATATTAAAATCTGTGTTGAAGATGATGGAATTGGATTTGATATTGCCGAAACAGATCCTTACTTATATAGAATGGGAGGGTTCGGTCTTTTCAGTATCAAGGAGCGACTGCAACATCTGGGCGGTCGTTTTGAGATTGTTTCCGAGCCAGGCCAAGGGACTCAGGTCTCCCTGATAGTCCCGCTGGAACAGCATACCCAAACCACAACATCTTAAATTATTATTATCCAAAGTCTGATTTAGTAACTAAAAATTAAACAACAAGGTGTTCAGTTTGGGAAAATGATGCCTAATCAGATAGCTCAATTGGATCGTTTTCTCAAAAAATGTACCATTAGATAAGTTTTACCCCAAAATCCAGCTTCAACCATTCAGAATTCCTTGACCTTTTTTTACCAGCCTTTTATTGTCCTAATTAAAACAACATCATGGAGGATCAGATGAACAAGCTTAATCTTATAGAGGCTCTGCAAAATGAAACCGACCTAACAAAATCAGAGGCAGAATCGGTAGTGAAACTTTTCTTTAATGAAATTTCCAATTCACTTGCAAAAGGTGACAGGGTTGAAATCCGCGGATTGTGTTCTTTTTATGTCAAGCATTACAAAGCGTATGCCGGTAAGAATCCGAAAACCGGGGTGCCGATCCGGGTGGAATCAAAGAAATTACCGTTTTTCAAGTGTGGTAAGGAATTGAGGGAACGGGTAGATAATTAAAGCTGACTAATGGATAAAAAACAATGGGTTGTTTATCTGATCAGGTGTTCTGATGAATCTTTGTATTGTGGGACAAGCAATAACCTGAAAAATCGGTTGGAAGCGCATAATTCAGGTAAAGGTGCAAAATATACAAGATTTCGCAGACCTGTTGAATTGGTTGCTGTTAGTCCTGAAATGACGAAAAGCGATGCGCTTAAACTGGAATATCGGGTTAAACAATTACCTGCCAGCAAAAAAAACTTAGAACTTACAAAAGAGGAGAATAAAATGACAAGGAATCTTAAAAAGGATCTGCAGACCGTTAACAAGGACCTCAAGGCACTGGTAAAAAAGACAGAAAGTCTTTTAAAAACGTTTGATAAACTTCAAAAACCAAAAGCCAAACCCGGTAAGGTAAAAGCTGTGAAGAAGGCTCCTGCAAAGAAGGCTGCACCTGCAACTGCTGCTGATACAGTCCTTGCAATTATCAAAAGATCAAAAAAAGGTGTCGATACTGCAGCTCTCATGGAAAAGACGGGCTACAACAAAAAGAAAATATCTAATCTGATTTTCAAATTGAGGAAACAGGGCAAGATCAAAAGTGTTGGTAAGGGTGTTTATTTGAAATCACGATTAAGCAAATAATTACGGAGATGCCATTAAAAGATAGGGTGCAAGTTGCAAACTTAAAAAAAGAAGAATTGCATTCACTCAATTTGAGTTTAGGTATCTATGTCCGAGATAAATTAATAAAAATGGCTGTGGATAAAGAACTGTTTAAATCATGTATTGCTGTTTCAAAGAATGATAACCTTAATGAAAGTAATGCAGCTTTTGTAATAATAGAAAAGCTGTGGGAGAAATTACAAACGATCTTTATTTTTACAGGTATTGATAACCAAAATAGATGAGAAAATGAAGCAGAGGATAATTGATGCAAAAACTTTATATAGATAAATCCAAAAAAACAACTATCACCTGCCCCAGATGTTTATTTGAACGGAATATAGATGTAACTAAAATCAAGCATGATCAAAAAATCCTGAAGGGTAGATGCAGGTGTGGTAAAGCTTATGAGTTCACCATTGTATACATAAAAAAACACCGTAAGGATGTTGAGTTGCTCGGTGAATACATTATTCAAGAAAAAGGAGTTAAAGGAGATATAATCATTAGAGACTTATCAATGAGTGGAATCCGGTTTGAAAATCTGAGCCTATACCAAATTTCAAAAGATGATACATTGGAAGTGAAGTTTCAGTTAGATAACCCAAAAAGATCAGAAATCAAAAAATCGGTCAAGGTAATATGGGTTGAGGATCAAAACATCGGTGCAAATTTTATTGAAACACAATCATATAAAGCAGATTTGGGATTTTATCTGAATCCATAATGTGTGCCCATAACTATTATGAGCAATGTTTTCATATTTTACTGAAAAATTGCATTTGCCTAAAGAAAAACTTTGTACCCAACATTGAGCGCTTTGGCCAGGATCTTTGCCCGCTTCTTGCCGATCGGTCGTTTGCCGTTTTCCATTTCGGAAATGTGGCTCTGCGGAATACCGGTCAATTCCGAAAGCTGTTTTTGGGTTAGCCTCTCTTTCGCCCGTGATCCGGCAAGGCACACACCCGGCAAATCTTCATCCGAATATTCCGGAAACAGATCCCGCCAAGGAACCGAGTCGGAAACGTTCAAAAAGCCCAAGGACTTCAGCGCCGCAATTGCCTTATCCTTATTCGTAGGCGGCCCGATGAATTTGAGCTCAATAGGGAGCTTTTTCGTGTGTTCCAACATATGTCACCTCAATCAAACGAATTTCTTTGTCTCTTATTTCCCAAACGGCCACGTAAGTCGGATGTCCCTTTTTTAAATGGCAATGAAAGCGATTTTTGCCCAATGATCCATAGCTTTGCCAATTGTTTCTGTAAGGGCCGTAAAGTTCGATTTCTCTCAAAAGCCGAACCAGCGCTTTGGCGACACCAACCGGAAGTTTGCGAAATTGCTTTTCCGCTTTCTTTTTAACGGTGACCGTCCATGTTATAGCTCAAATATACCAATTATAGGGATATTGTCAACAGCAAAAATCTGAAACCAAAAAGCCGGGTTAAGGAATATGCATTTTCATGACATACGACATACATTTGCCAGCTTGCTTTTGAACAAGGGCAAAAGTCCGGTCTATGTCAAGGATCAATTGGGACATTCAAGCATTCAAATGACGGTTGATATTTACGGTCATTTAATCCCGAACAGCAACCGGGATGCTGTAAACTCATTAGATGAATTGTCATTGGACAAAGATAATTTAACGATGGCAAAAAACAAGCTTTAGTTATCTTGACGATCGCTATTGTACGATATCTGTAAAAAGATCAAATTTAGGAGGCAAGAGATCAAACGCATTTAGAAACAAGATTTTTATTGTATATTATTCTCGTATAGCAGGTTTGGACGGGGCTGTGAATTATCGGAGATAACACAGGTTGAAAGGTTATAGATTTTAGGTGAATTTTAAGCAAGTTCTGCACGAACGTATCCGAAGTCCCCCGCTGATTTCTCGCGTCCGTGATTTCACGCAAATCGGGTTAGCTTGACAGATTAAAGCCGGTTGTATAAACCGGAGATCCTCGAAACTCCAATCATCCAAGATTTCCTCTTTTCAAATTTACAATCCAGCCCGGGAAATGATGGGGAGTGAGTAAATCAAAGGAGTAATGCTGTTTCGCATCTGACCTATATCTGCTTTCAAGATCCGCTAAATTCAATGCGCTCAATTTCTTGTTTACCCGTTCAAAGTGTGCCTTTGCATAATCTTCTTTTGCCGGAGTTGCTTCATCCTGCTCTTCATCAGATTTGATCTCCACCACCTTGATGAGGGTTTCTAATCCTTCATCCTGGAGCTTTTTTAATTCTTCAAGATGATCTTGCTTTCCTTCGCTCTCAAGCCTTGAGATGTACTCGTCAAGATCGATCTTTATGAAGAAATCGGGATTAAAACTCCGCCTGACTCTGTCTTTCCCGCCTTTCCAGTATTCATAATCAATGCTGTAAAAATTTTTGTCGGGTGATTTTATCCAGGAAGCAATATAATCAGAATGGTCTATCAATTGAAAAACGAACTCCTTTTCCGGTGTATGGGATACCAGGACGATATTTTGCGGACTTTTCAGTTTTGATGTATTTACCACATAGGGTGGTCTTGTATCTCCCTTTACAAATGTCCGGATTATTTCATCTTTTCTCTCCACAAAATCTTCGGGCTTAAAAAGGGAAAGTTGTTGCTTATCTTCCGGGCGCCCTCTTAATTCGTTAATGTATTCCAGTACAAATTCGTTTGCTTCTCCGACTTCGGTTTCATAATCCTCGCTTAAGAATGCGGTTCTGTCCCTTTCAAGCTCGCTTACACGGATGCCGGTTCTGTCCATCCCGGAGGTGTCAACAGGGATCAAATCCCCCGAAATATTTTCAAAAACGCGCTTCTTTTTTCCCCGTGGCAGGAACTGGTTAAAATAATTATCGATCTGTTTTCTGTTCTCTTCCGAAAGCTTGTCTCCCTTGATTCCGGCCTGTTTCATGGCGTCAAGAATAACCTGCATGATTTCATTCTCTTCCGGATAACGGTCATCTACAACCACGCTGCCAAAATCAAAATGCAATGCCTCAAACGTTCTATATTTAAAACGGTTAAAGATATCGTAAACAATCTGATCGACTGTATAAAAATTTCTTGCCAGCTCATACCGTTTTTCGTCTTTGGTCCTTATGACTTTAACGCCAAGTTTTTCCTCAAACGGCGTTAATATAAGCTTACCGGGAGGCCCCTGATCCACACGGTCAGCCTTTTCAAAACGTATATTAGGGACATAATTGAGGTTAAACAGGGTGAAATTGTGTGTGCCTCTTCCTTGTTCCCTGTCAGTCAGAGGTGAAGAGGTAAGATACATATCGCTTTCAGTAACAGAGTCAACCAGTTGTTTTATGTGATCGGCAAATTTGTCGTGATTTGTAACAGTGAGAACAGGATAGTTTTGCTGAATGTGCGCATTGGGAACTTTTCGGGGAATACGCATACCCCTGCCGAGCACCTGTGAAATAAGAAGCTTGGAATTAAAGACCCTCTCTTCCATAGGAACAATCTGAAAGACATTGTCAACATCCCAGCCTTCTGAAAGTTTGTTGACCGCAAAAATAAACTCAACACTCCCGCCCGGCTTTTTCGGGTCTGTTTCTTCAATATTATCAAGCTCCTGTTTGTATTCCGATTTGGAAACTTTGCTTACAACGCAAATCACCTTTTTGCGCAATCTGTCTATGATCTCCGAATCCGTTCCCTGCGCACCATGATGCTTTTTCTCATATCCGGCCAGAAACGTGACAAACTCATCATGCCTTCTTTGAGCATTTTTTATGTTCGGGCAAATAAAAATCGTTATCGGTTTTACAATCCTTTTACCGGAACGAGTTTTATACGCATAACTTTCCCTGTTTTCCTGATGATTTTTCAGCACCATTTCAAACCGCTGATCAATCTTGACCCGGTCGCCGCCTTCATCGGTCTCGGTACGGATAATCGAATTGATCTCTTTGATATATTTCTCTTGGGTTGCATCCTTGATGGAGTAGTTGAAAATGATATCTGCGAAATATTCGTTCTGGTTATAAGGTGTGCCGGTAAAACCGATGTGTTTGGTAATTTTGCTGTTTTCACGTAAAAACTTCATCCACAGTCGTTCATCTCTTGCTTCGCTCTTTCTTCCCCCCGGTCCTTCTTCCTTGTCAAGCACAAGACGATTATCCGCATATTTCAAATGTGAATAGGCATGGTGGATTTCATCTCCAAGCACAAGGACTTCGTCGGTATTTTTAAACAACGTGTCGGTGATTGAGCCAAAGGTGTAAACTGCGTTGATGTTTTCAATAACAATGGAGTCGTCTTCTATGGGGTCGTTGTCTGTGAGCAGGTTAATGGCTTTTCCCCGGTATCTCTGCGGAAGCTTGTTGTTGAATTCTATTTTGTTTTTCAGTTCCTTAAATTTTTCGCGCAGCCCCTGTTCGATAATGGTTGAGGACGGGCCAAGCACAAGCACCCGTTTTGCAAGTCCCATAACAAGGGAAAGATAGGCAATTGCAAAGATCAAATAAGATTTTCCCGTGCCGGTAGCCATGTGCACCACACCTGAAAGCCGGTCGGGAAGGGGCAATTGGCGAAGAAAATTATCTTCTGTTCCAAACCGCTGCTGAATTTGTAATTTTTGTTTATAATTTTCTCTTCCAAGTTCAGAAATGCTCTTGTAACTGCCGCCCCATAGATAAATCATGATCTGTTTTATGGCATCATACTCGTAGTCGCGCGATCCAACCAGCTCGTGGACATAGTCCTCTATATCCGAAAAACTGAACTTGTTATAATTGCACCTCCGGATATTTATATCCAGTGTGTGATCGGACAAGTTTAATCTTTTGATCGCTTTTTGTCTTTTAGACGTTTTCGCCATTTTCTTTTGGCCTGTTTAGCAAATCTGTCATCTCTTTCACAAATGCTTCGCTTTCCTCAACGATCTCTTTGACCTGATCAGCATGAAATTGAATCAATGGCCGATAATCCGCCTTGTGCCGATTATCAAAAAGCCAATCATAGTGTTTTCCCCAGAAACTATCGATTTTCTTTGTTCGAATGAAGTCCCTGTGGAGCATTGAGCGGACTTCTTTGTGTTTTTTAAACGTCTTTCCCTCTTTTATAAGCACTGAAGAAAAAGCATGGAAGCAGGCAAAATATGCATCCCTCACTGCATTCTGATACCTGCCGGATTTAAAGTTGTCCCAAGCCGACGCAAGGTCTTCCCCGGCCTTTTCTACCCAATAGTCGATAATAATTTGTTGGCTCATAACACTACAGCTCCATCTCGTGAGATTTCATGGTAAACAGGAAACTCCGTGAATATACCATTCTCCCACTCATCAACTGATGTGAACAAAGGACTAAAAATAACATTATATTCCATGCCGATATCGAATAAAGCCCCAATAATGGCCTTTTCTTCTTTCCAATGCAGTAATTTGGAAGCGACCACAAGCAAATCAATATCTGAATGCTCGTCATGGTCTCCGCGGGCCTTTGATCCAAACAGAATAACTTTAGATACGGAGAATTCGCTTTTTAGCATCCTGATAGCTGCCTCGATGGCCTCACTTTCATTTTTCATCAATGAGGCGCTTTCAAACGATTTCATAATAACTCCTTATAGTGGTTACTTGTTTTTGATGATAAAAGGCTTGCTCTCATTACCGTGCTTGTCAATGGCAACAACTGCAATGCTTTCCGTCAAACCGGTCATTTTAATAACGCCGTCATCGCCAACATCTTTGGCAAATACAGTCCGGTCCATATCAAAAATTTTACCGTCATAATCAACATCCACAAGCAGCATGGCAAGCCCCCCAATTCCTGTTAAACGCTCACCCTGTTTATCCAGAATCTTTGTGTCAAACCTGGTAATCTTTAAACCAAATCTTGTTTTTTGGACTTCAATTTCTACATTGTCATTAAAATAAAAGCCGGTGGAATTGATAAGATTGTTAACATTTTCCTGTGAGCTTGGCTGCTGCTGTATCTGAAAATTGCGAGAGACATCTTCCAGTATTTTGTATGGAAACTTGAGCATCTTAAAATGCACCTCATTACCGGCGCTGTTTTTCATGGTTGTATCGCCAACAAGGGTGCAGGTCTCCGGTGTGATGATGTAGTAATTGCCCTTTAGTTTGCCGCGGGACTGCAAAAGGATCCCTTTGAGATAATTCTCATCAATCCTGATGTTTTTCAAATACTCGTCATTCCAGACAGGGTAAACCTCAACCGGATCGCCATCTTTTTCACCAAAAATATTGGTAAGCCTGTATTTGCCCGACAAATCTTTTTCATCCCGGCTGCTCTGAAAAAGCCCTAACACAAAATCAATATAAGCGTCCTTGTTCTCCCGGAGTTTCATAATTCGGGAAAAATCATAGGCCCCCGTGGAAACCACGCAGAATGGTTTTGGCGGCTTGCCGTATTTTCGGTTTTTCTTTACATCTTTTCCAAGCGCTTTTGACTCTCCGATTCTGAGCATCCGTTTTTGCATGGTGTAAATCGCATGTTTGCCGAAATCGCAAACGATCCAGCGCCTGCCGAGCTTTTCGGCGACTGCGGCTGTGGTGCCTGAGCCAGCGAAGACGTCCAGGATGAGGTCGCCGGGGTTGGATGAGGCGAGGATTATACGTTCGAGAAGGGCTTCGGGTTTTTGGGTGGGATAGCCAATTCTTTCAATTGCACTGGCGTTTATATGTTGAATTTCCCAAACATCTCCAATTCTCTTGCCTTTTTCATTCAAAAAAACTTTGTATGGTTCTTTTCCTGCTCGTTTTTGCCATCGAAACCAACGTCCATTTTCATCTTTCTTATAATGAGAATCTTGCTTTCCCGCTGTTTTCGTATACGGTTCGCGTAGATTATTAAAACACCAATTGTCAGAACGAGAATAGTATAATAATGAGTCATGAAGAGACTGAAAGGATGAGCTAACAGCGGTGTATCTCCGGTAATACCAACTGATTTCATTTCTGAAATTTTGTTTTCCAAATATATCATCCATCACCACTTTTACATAATGCCCTATCTTCTGATCCAAATGCACATAGATACTACCATCCTCTGCCAAGATATCCCGCATATAAATCAACCGCTCTCTCAATCCCTCAATAAACTCTGCCGAGTCAACCTTATCGGAATAACTTTTCTCATCTTTTGAACCCTTAAAATCACTCTTCGTTGCGAACGGCGGATCAATATAAATCAGCTTCACCTTGCCCTTAATCCTGTCCTTGATCAGCGGGTCGGCATTCCGATAGCAGCTCTTTAGAAATTGCAGGTTGTCCCCCTGCACAATCAGATTCTGCCAGTTATCATCCGTCCCGTCCTTTGCCCTTTCAAACAGATCAAGCTGGGTCTCACCTGTCAGACTGCCGCCTTTAAAACATCTCTCAACCTGAAGCGGTGATCCGGCATCCGTCGGAAAAGCCTGGTTCAGGATAGCAGCCTCGCTCCTTTTCCCCGCATATTCAAGGGAAACAATCTTGGCCCTGTCTAGTTTTTCAACATCAAACTTTTCGGCCAGCCCCGGGAAAAGCTTTGTCATCAATTCCGCAGACGGTTCGGTATTGCTGTTCAGCGCCTCAATGATCAGTTTCTTTTCTTCTTCTGCAAGATGAGTCTTTACCATAAAATACTCCTGGCTTCTAAGCGATTATAGGCTTTCATCTAATGAAGATCTGCTGCAAACTGAGCTTACAATATCCGCTACGTGAAGTTCTTGTCTTTAGAAACGGCATATCTACGCTTAGCTCTCATGCTTTATTCTTACCATTATATTCTACAAATCGACAATTTGAATGGGTAGTTTCTTATCCTCAATTGTCTTTCTCTTTTCGCGGCTAAGCGTCGGAACTGAAATAAAGAGATTGTCTCTTGCCCGGCTTATTCCCACGTATGCGATTCGCTGCTCTTCTGATTCTCCTGCGTCTGCGTGCTGTATTACTTTTGGCATTAAAATCCTGTCTGCGTCTTCTTCATTTGGCAGAGCGATCAAAACTGTTTCAAATTCTGCGCCTTTTGCCTTGTGTATGGTTTTAGCATCCCGTGTGTCATCCACCATGTTTACTGTATCAAGAAGTTGCTGCAGTGTAAACTTTTGAGCATAATCTTGAATCTTGCCTCTGGTGATCCTTTTGAGTATTGTACCAAGAAGGAGTTCTGCGACTTGCTCCCCGAGTTCATTGTATGTTTCAAGAAACGGTTTGCTGCAGAGTGAAGCATGCTTCGTTTGTAGGCGATACAGAAAAGTTAATGCAAGCGCACGCTTTGTAGTGTCTGTGATGTATGGTGCATTTGTGAGGACATTGGAATGCCCCTTTCTTACTCTAAATCCATCAAGATATTTTCTGACCGCTGAACCCGGACGTCCAGATTTCAGGAGCATAAACGCCTCAAGAATAGCCTTTATGAATAGAAATCTGTCAAGGTCAATCGTCTCCAGTTCTGACCAAGGGTCTTTCGTATTTTGCTTGGCGAAATCCTTAGTTCTTAGGAGATCGGCCATTTCATTGCTTCGTGCAAGCATAACATGGTTTTTGTCTTTGATTTGCTCGTATGCTTTGCTGATTTCTCCAACTAGAACCTCGACTTCGCTTCCTTCTGTCTTTCGCAGCCCCTTCTGCTGTATCCCATCAGTTCTGGCATTGTTGAGAACCGCAATGATGTTGTCGGTGCTTCGCCAGTTGTCCGCGATTGTGTATTCCCTAGTTTCCGGCAGCTCAAAACCCGTGAAGTCTTCTCTTCTTGCTCCACAAAATCCATAGATTGCCTGTTCTGAGTCACCGATTACTCCAACGTAGCTGTTCCCAGCTTCTGCTATCCATTTGAGTATTTGGGTTTGTCTTGGATCGGTGTCTTGGAACTCATCAATGTATATATAGGGGAATCTAGCACCTAAATGCTCGGCGAGGTGAGGGTACTTCTCAAGAATAAGATAGGCGAAGTAGAGCACGTCATCATGCTCGATGGTTCCTTTCTTCCACAAGAGTTCCTTATAGATATGGAGTTTTGTTGTTGGCATGTACTTCGGTTTGCTGGTCCACTTGATTGGGGCATACTTCCAGGTTCCGTCACCTTGTCTTTGCCAGAGCGCTTTCTTGATATATGCGTATGCTGTGCTGTTATTGACAGCCGCTTTGTTTCTGGCCTTCACTTCGGTCAGCCATGTGTTCACTCTTCCATAAGTCGGGTTTGGCTCATAATGGTTTTTCACTAGTGAATGCGCGACCAGGCATTGCCCTTTTTCATTTTTCAACATGTGGAGATATGGCCTGACAACGTTACTGAACAAGAAGCTGTGGATTGTTGATGTCTCGACAATGTCTGCGCATTCACCGAGCTTGCTTCTGATGGCTTCAGAGGCAGCGTTCGTGTACGAGATACAAACAATCTTCGCAGCCTTGTGGAGTCGTTTTGAAGACCTTACTACATGTAAGATGTGGCCTACGAGCCAAGTCGTCTTGCCTGCACCCGGCCCCGCTGAGACTTTGATGTGAGAGTCAAAGTCTTGGATAGTGTCGTCGGAGCTGATGATGGTTGGTTCTTGCATTCTCACTCTTGTCCCTTGCCACAGACCCATTTGATCGCCTTGGAGATATAGACCGGAATTGCAACGTCCTCCCCAGTCTTCTCTGCGTTATTGCGCAGTGCATTTGCGAGGTCGAGTGCGTGTTCCCCTTTTGAGTTTTCCAGACTTTCGAGGTATGCTGATGCGAATGCTGCTTTGCCCTGTTTATCTTTGCCGAACGCCTTAAGGTCTTCAATCGTTTCTTCATCCAACAGCTTCTTTGCAGCATCGCTCTTTAGATTTTTATTAAGTCTGAATTCTTCCATCTTGGCTTTATTTGTGCAGGAATCTGTGACGAGCAGTTTGCTGTTTTCATTTTCGTATGCCAGGTCATATTCAAAGGTCTTTACGCTGTGGGTTACTTGGATGTTTGCGATACTATTTGCGTCTTTCTTAAGGTTTGTGACAACGCTTGAGAGAACCTGATATTCATACTGGCTCGAATCAAGGTCTATCTGGTATGGATAACACTTCTTATATCTCGCCTTATCCTGGCTTTTACGCCTTCTCTTGGGATCACCATCTGGAATGCATCCTACCCGGCATTGAAGGCTTGAGACTCCTGTTTGTGTTCTTGCCCCAAAAAGTGGAAGGAAGTGTTTGAAGGTTGAGCCTCCCACATTGATGACTGAAACGTGTTGTTTTTCCAAGTCGCATCCTGGAATGTATTCTGTAAGGGTTGGTATCAGTAGTTGCTCAGCAATACCTTCTACAAAAAGAACACCTTTGCTAAAAAGCATGTTTGATTTGGTCGCGTCCAAGTATCTCTCGACATACTTCTTTGAAGTCACGCCAGAGGAGTTTTCTTGGAAGCATTCTGAAGGGTAAACGACGACCATCTCACCTAAAGAATTCGATGAGAGACTGATTATGGGATCAAGCCCGGCGCCTGCCGTGATGTGGGTTGAATGTGTTGTCATAAATATCTGACGTGTTTGATCTTGTTTTGTGAAGTATTTAAGAAGCTTGTATTGAAGTGCGGGATGTAAGTGTGCTTCTGGCTCCTCTACCGCAAGCATAGAGTATGCTACTGCATTCCGCCCTCGCTTTTCCGAGGCTCTATGTTCCATACTCCGCAAAAGGAGAGCGATATATATGAGATTATTGTATCCGAGCCCGTTTTGTGTGAGAGGTATTGAAGTGTCGTGGCGGGGTATTGCCAGGTTAAGTGCTTTGAGAAGGTCAGCTTCTGTCAGCTTTCCTTCCACAGTGGGACTACCGCCTTCTGATGCACCGACGTCGTCCACGAGGGAAAATAGGATATTGGTGTCCAGCCTTTTCTTTATGCCATCGAGTAATTCTGTTGCATCTTTTTGGAAGGACTTGGTCAGTTTTATCTTTTCCTCTTCTGTTTTGCTGTTATCGAGTACCTGCTGTAGCATTTTTCTTAGAAGTGGTTGAGTTCCGGAGAACATCTCGGATTCGACGTCTCTTATCGCTTTTAGGAACCGCATCTCGAATTTGTCGAGAGAGTCTGGCTCTGGTCGTCTCCTGTCTTTTTCGTTGCCGCAGTAGATCCTTGACAGGTATTTGGATTGGAAGTTTTCTAGTATTTCCCAAAAGTGGTCTTTGGATTCCTTGTTTTTTTCGATCTCGGCGATGAACTTCTCCTCATCTTCTTCGGGAAGGTGGTATGAGTATATCAGCTGTGCCTCCCAGGCTTCCTCAATGGATGTGAGCCATGTAGCAACTAGTGCTTTGTCTTCAATTGTGTCTTTGCCCGTCGAGGAGAGTGTTGCGGTAACTGTGATTTTGGGTGCCCGGGTGCTCGGCTCTAAATTCTTGTTGAAGTCATCAATTCCTAACTGAGAGCGTCCTCGTCTATCAAAAAGAAACCCCAATACATTGAGCACAGTTGTCTTGCCTGAATTATTTTCTCCGATGAATACGTTGACTCCTGGTTTTAGTTTAATTTCTGTCTTTGAACCAAAGCAACGATAGTTCTCTATTACGACCTTCGAGATATACATTTTTCAGCCCTTCTTGCCTTGAATGATGTGATGCTGATTACTTTATCCGAGGAAATAGCCGGATTCTTCGAATATAAAATAAAACATCATGTGTAACCATGTGAATCAAAACCAACTATAGGCTTTTTGGAATAAGCACTGTAACCCAGAGTTCACCGGCAGCGGGTAAATACCGAGCTGTTCCAATATACTCACATGTTTGTTAAAGTCTGCTTTTTTCCTTCCTCCCCCGCCAAGTCGTGATTTTCGACAGAGGAGAGGAGAACAAGACAAGAATTTTATAACACCCTTATTTCACTATTTATTATATGATGCACTGCTCGTCATTAGTCAATTATTAGGCAATCATTGGTCAATTAAGGCAATTATAGGCAATTTCCCTATTTCTGAAAACAGCCCCCTGTTGAATCTTTCCCGTTGCTTAAAGAAGAACGGCGCTCCCACAACCAACCACTGATAATAGAGACTTATAAGACATCGGGAGTTATTCCTTAACCCTGTATTTGGTGTTTTTCCCGGAACCTATTTTTTCTACGCTCTCCAAAGCTATAAGCTCTTTAAGCCTTTTTATGGCCGTATTTTGATGAATATTTATCGCCTTTGATATCTCGGAAGAAGACAACGGTCCTTTTAATCTAAGTGTCCGATATATTTCTTCCAAATGGAATGTCATTTGCGACTTCGCCCTGAGAGTAACACAGAAATATCGGCCTTTTTCCTCGAACTCCGGCCTTGGATTGCCTAAATTTTTCATCTCCTGAATCATCCTTGAAGTTCCGCTTCCAAGCTCTTCCATAAAGCCGGCCCCGCGAAAAATGCGGACAAGACTTCTGTTTCTTATTTCTGAAATACCCTGGCCCAACAGATCAATGCTTAAAGTGCCTGGAAGCACACCAGGACTTGTAATTTTGCAACGATCACTAAAGATATCCACTTGCACAGAGGCTCCTTTCAAACTATAATCTCTGTGTACAATCGCATTGATGATAGCCTCCCTTACAGCAAATGCCGGCAATAGCGAAATCCTCTCTATTTTTGCACCTACAAGTTTTTGGGCATTTGGAATCTCTGATAGGGTATAATCAATAATACTCTCTATTTTCAAAGCGAGAGGCAGTTCAAAGAATTGTGTAGACAGTATTTCCGTTCTATCAATTCCTTTATATCTGGTAATCTTAATTTTCGAATAGTCAAACTCCCTTAATTCAGGCAGATTTTCTTTGCCAAAAAGTATTACACCAAGAAAGGTGGGAAAGATGTCCCCATTGTTTTTCTTTAATGTCACGTAATGAAAAAAGTGATTAAGCAACAACTTCTTAACCCCAAGAAGCCTCATGAAAAAAACATTCAATGTCTCTTTATCCAAAGCCTCTTTACCACACTGAAAAAACATCTGATCAAGGCAACTAATGCCGTAAGCCTGACGTTTCAACTCCTCGAGGGCGGAAAGATCGGCCTGCCTATTGGTTGACCCGATACGGATATAAGCGCCCTTTTCCAGGCCTTTTGAAGCAAGATAATAGGGCTTTTGCTGGCCGGGAAGAATCTGCACACTAAGAAGCTGTCTCCTTTTCACATTAATAGTCTGTATATACGGGGAAATCGACGGCCGGATACTATCATGAATAGTATTTGAAATCTTTTCTTCCAACTCAAAAGGGTTCTCTATTCCTACTATATCTCTGCTTTTATCATTTACCCCAAAAATTAGCTCACCTCCAGCTCCATTCGCAAAAGCAATAATGGTTTTTAACCACTTCGCTCTGGGTGGCAGGGATCTTTTAAACTCTAATTTACGATTTTCAGGCTGTCTTACTTTATCAAGTATATTCATTTTTCCTCACACTAAATACCCTTTCTCACATTTTCTCACAATGAGAATCAGAAGGTTTGTGAGTAAGGAATTTTCTCCAACAAGTTGTTGGAAAAATGACTTCAATCAGTATCATTCAACTGCAAACGCCTTTCTTAAATATCTATCCAAAACATCCGTCTTTGTTTCGCCATCCTGCTCTGGCCGCAGGTTGAACTTATTCAGCCTCAAAAAGCGGTAGCCGTAGCTTTCAATCTCTATCTGCCGGCTAATGTCATAATCAAGGTACTCTTGCGAAAAATTATGTTTGGTCACGATATCCGGGTTTTTGGTATGATATTCCACGCCGTCATATTCCAGGATCAGGGTCTGCTCTTTACCCCCTTTTGAAAAGGTCATGAGAAAATCCACCCTGTATTTGGGTATCTGCTTTGCGTATTCGGCCCTGATGTATTCTCCGATCTTAAACTGGGGAATGATTTTCACATGCTCTCTGTGCGTTTTCACAAAATTCGTTCCGATCAGAAGATTGTACAGGTCTTTTTCCGGCGGCGATTCAAAAATAGAGGTGTCTTCGATGAAAAAATCATTCTTTTTGTTTTCGTCAAGAAGCTTGTCATAATGCCGTATGGCATCGCCAAGCCTGGTTTTACCATACTTATTAACCGGCATGCTGTGTACAAAAACCATTGTGTCTTTGGCACGGCTGAACCCCACATTGAGCCTCTGCATCTTTAGGCTCCTGATATTGTCCGCCGTTCCGTCAATGACCGGATAAATGCTTCGCAAATTAGCGTTGCCGTATTTGCTGTCTTCTACAAGGGAGTAATATACAATATCACGTTCTTCGCCCTGGACATCTCCGACAAACCATACTGCCAGATCATAGTTCCTTTTCAGTTCCGGCATGTTAAGCTTTTCGTTCAGCGCCTGCTCCATTCTTGCCTGCTGTTCACGGAAAGAGGTAATAATGCCTGCGCTTCCCTTAAAACCGTTTTTGATACGGCTGTCCAGGTCATGAATAACGGCGTCTATTTCATCATAGTTTACATTGCTGCCGGAATTTCCTTTGGTTTGCACGGGAATAAACTGCAAGACTTCGCCTATCGGTTTAGTGCGGATGCGGTTGATGCTGAGATCGAGCAGTGCGGGTTTGTAAAAGAATTCATTTGAATAATCTATGATTTCAGGGAAACTCCGGTAATGCTCACGGAGAGAAGTGGTGTAATTTGCAATGGCCCTGGCAAAACTGAGTGTTGATGTACGAATATTGAAGGTTTTGAGCCACAGGACTGTGCCGGTATTATCCTCCTGCGGGCGCAATGCCTGTTCAGCTTCCTGTTCATCCTCATCTACCTCTTTGGAGATTTCTTCAATCAGTTCTTTTACCTCCTGCTCCGTCGCAGATGCACGGTAATCATCCTGATATGCATTTATGATGTCCCTGAAATATGCAGCAGAATATTTTGAGTTTACGTTAATTGCGCCGACAGCGCCGTACTGGTATTCATCGCCAAAAACAACGACCTGCTTTGCCCGCAGGATAAGTGAGATTGACTCGGCAATAGAGACCTGCGACGCTTCGTCAATGACAAGAAGATCAAACAGGTCTTCGTCCATCGGAAAGTGTCTGGATATCATGTCGGGTTCGGCAATAATTCCTGATATGTTGTTCAGGAGCACCCTGGCCTGTGTGCTTGTCAGCCTTTTCCCGCCGGCAAAAGAAGCCTTGATCCTGGCGACATCTCCCAAAAAGTTGTTGAGATTTTTCATCCGAAGATCGTTTTTATGTTCAACCTGTTTCTGCCTGAGTTTATTAAAAGCATTAAGATCATCTTTGTTAAATGAATCAATAACGGTTTTTTGGGAAAGCGCATAATGGAGTTGAATCCATTTCCAGATATCGGCTTCAGCGCCCGTAAGATTGTTGAGCCGTGATAAAGTGCCTAATTTCTCGCTTGAAATTTTGAGTGTGGCAAGCATTGTTCCATAGTGATTAAAAAGGGAATTGATGCAGTTAAAAAGCTCCCCGTCCATTTTTTGAATAGCATCTTTCACACCTTCAAGGGTATTGTAAACCTCGGAGATGCTTTTTTCTTTGTTTCCGGCCACTTGGCGGTATTCGTCAATGATGTCCCTGTGCTTCTTCAGAGAGATGGCTGTTTGAAGCACTGAAATTCCCTCAGAAGCCATATCCAAAGTGAGTTCGTTTGCCGGCACGTTTTTCAACCGCACGATTTCTTCAATAATATTTGCGTGCTTCAAGCTCTTTAAAGACTTGATCAGTTGCTCCAAAACATTTTTGTCAGGAGCCTTTCCGAACAATTTTTTGAAGAATGCGCCGGGGATATCGCCGGACTGAAGCGCTGAAATGGGGATATCCATTTTAAAGGATTTTACGGACGCTTCTATTAGTTCGACAAAAGACTTCGGAACTTCAGTGAGAGCTGTCTCAAAATCAAGATCTTCGTTGGAATGAAGGTTAATTGCTTCACAGGCATTAAGAAACCTTGGAATATCTTTCCGGTGTTTTAGAAGAAACTGAAATGCTGCCAGACCGATATCGTTGAAATTGTCAACAATCGCATCTTCGGCAAATTTTTGTATGTTTTTAAAATCAATTACAACCGAAGCATCGCATAAAGGAAGAGCAAAATCATCATCTGAAAACTCGCCGGAACTAATAAGCCTGCTCTGTATCTGCTCAAATTCAAACAGATCGTGAATCTTTTCCCTGTATTCGCCGGATGAAGAAATCTGCTTTTCTATTTTTTCAGAGACAGATCTTTTCAACTCTTTTTCATCTTGTTCAACAGCCTGGCTGTTGTAGTCATTTGCCCGGTCACCCGCAGCGTTTATCACCGCATTTTGCAGAGAGTTTTCAAGTGTGTTTATTGATCTGCCGTTTTTAGCCAGCCTGATGATCGATGGTTTGGCATTGGGGTGCAAGTCGCGGAACTTGTCTGTAAGCATCCGGTCGATCACGTCAATGGCCTGCTTTTTGTGAGAGGTAATGACAACGGATTTCCCCTCCTGATTGGCCCAGTAAGTTATTGCTGCAATCGTGTGTGATTTGCCGGTTCCGGGCGGCCCATCGACAACAATAATCTTATTCTTTGGCTTATTGAGAGCAAGGAGGATTCTCTTTTGAGAAATATTCAGATTTAATGGATTATCAGAAATGTATCTGTTGGCGCTTTTAATCGGGTATTTTTCGATAAATTCCCTGTCAATCACGTTCTGGGTGTTTTCCACGTTTCCGTCAATATAATCCGAAATGAAATTGACGAACTTGTTCTTTTCGCCTGATTCAAGCCGCGTCATTATTTCTGAATAATCGAGAAGTTTCTTATTTTCGTTCCTGACAACCTGAAATCCAACACGGCATCTAATATCCGGGTAAATATCTTGTTGGGCTTTTATTGGTCTGAAATGAGGCTCCAGCACAAATGGCTCATTCCAGCCGTACTGAGCCTGTAAAAAAACCTCCATCCCGCCAAGGTTGGATGCTGCATTTTTGAGGGTTGATGATCTTGAGGTGGTTAGAATTGATGGAAATTTGAAATAATTAACAGCGGGAGTATTAATCAGTAAAAGATCTCTTGGAAATGAAACCTCCACGTTTTCAGTGCCGGGCGATAGATTAAGCTCAATAAAAAATATCGGATATCCTTCAACGGCGTCATTATCGGTTCGCCTGTTCAGCTCGTGAAAAAACAGATAGATTGTTCCGACGGTGTTGTATCTGGCATATTTTTGTATGCTGATAAACAGATCATATAGGACAATGTCATCAATACTTTCCTTGAAATGCTGTTTAACACTGCTGATATATTCCTCCTGGGACCGAGTATCCCTTGCAATAGACTGAAGCGCATCAAAATGTTTTTTCAGGTAATTGGCAGGATTGAAGGTTGAGGCCGGAACATGCTCAATGCCGAGTTCATCTTTTAAACGGTCAATCTGTTTTCTCTGTAGTTCAATAAGGATAGTTTCGATCTGTTTTCTGAGGGAAAGATTGTATTTCCGGCAGCCGTCAAGGAATATCTGTGAATTCTGTTTTTCAATCTCTTGTTCTGAAAGGATGGTGTTGTCAGCGGCCTGCAATCCTTTTTCGGTTGCAATAAAGACCACATCCTGCTCGGCCACCTTTTGAATTTCTTGCTCAACACATGATTTAAGATATTCCAGGCCAAATTTATCCGAAAGAGCTTTATTGATTTCCAACAAAACATCATCGCCTGAAAACGAAAGAACATGCTCATTATTTCTTACTGTAAGAGGGGCGCTGTCTCCGGTCTTTATTCTTTGTAAGAGTTCATTTTGAAAGCCCTGAAATATTCCTAAATCGAGGGTCAGCTCATTGTCTGTCCATCGGTAGTTTATCAGTGTCCTGAAATTGAACCTTGTTTCAGTAAATGCCGCAAAGTAATTTAGAATATTTGCAGATAATTTGGTTGCGCTTTTTCTGTTTGGCATTGGATTCATCCCTGAGGTTCCCCAGATCGATAATTCCTCCAATTCCCCCTTTAGAAATGAACGGGATCAAACCTTGATCAATAATTAGTACAAATTAACATACGATATCAAGGTGTTGTTGACCACGTTTGCCCAATATTTATCCGCTTATCCAGTATCAGCATCAAGGGAACTTACGGAGCGCCCCTCAAATTACGGGGCTTTCGGGAGTCTCAAAAAGATAAAGCCCTTCTTAGCATTCTTGCGTAAAGAAGGGCTTTCATTATTTGTAGAGCCATTTGGAACCCTATGTAAGATGTTTAAATCGTGCCGTGCCGGAAATTTACTGCTTGACCTTAAATGAAATGTTTAAAAAAATCAATGGGAAATACTGGATGCTGGATAGCGCATAATCTAATTATTATGATTAAATACAAGCTCATCATAGAAACCGATCGTCTTGAGATATCCTGTAAAAACCCCAGAATATCAGATGAACAGAAAACCTTTTGCTAAGTCTGATTATGTTGCGAGCAGATCTAACCATTTAAAATTGTTAGCATTTTCGATATGGCCCATGGATATTCAATTTTCTATTAAAAACAAAATGTTATAAACAAATCTGCAATTTTGAAAGAAAACCGGCAACATAACAATTTGCTGGTCCATATACTCCTTTCAGCCGGTCATATGGCCTTTTCCCCCTATTAAAGGCTGTCAAGCCATTCCAGAATGTCGTTTTTATTTTCCCAAGCAATCAATTTATTGATCTCCGGGTCTTCAGAGATATTAGATTTCATATATTCGATTAATTTTTTTTGCACTGCTTTCTTGCGAGTCAAATCCATATGGGTATAAATCGTAGTGGATTGAATATCTTCATGTCCTAAGCGATTTTGTATATCCGTAAGACTTTTTCCGGATAAAAGCAGACTGACCGCACAACTGTGACGGAAGCTATGAACCGGATTGATATTTTTTAGGCGTTTTGGATCCAAAGCCTTCTGGAGATATTTTTTACAGATGCGGTAAATACCATGCCGGGTCATTTCTTCACCGCGCTGATTGATAAACAAGCGGTGCTGATAAAGCGGTTTGGGTTTGATACGGTATTGGGTACTATAGCGTTTGATAAGCTGAACGGTTCTTTGTCCCAGTTCTATTTGACGATAGCGGTTGCCTTTACCCAGGATGATCAACGTATCATTTTGAGGATCGAAATAGTCAAGGTTAAGCGTTGCGATCTCACTGGCCCTGGCGCCGGAGTCCTCAAGCAAATGAAGGATGGTGTAATTACGAAAGCCGTTCTTTTTGATGAGGTTGACGCAATGAAAAGCCTTCAGGATTTCATCCGGATAGAGAAAGCCGATCAGTTGTTTTTGAGCGCGTTTCTGAGGAATATCCAATATCCGTTGAGCCTCCTCCCGATTTTCCGGATACATTAGCCGGATCATTTTGGCCAATGATTTTATGGCGGCCAGCCGGTGGTTTCGGGTTCGGACGACATTTCTGCGATCCGATTCAAGGTGATCGAGAAAGGCCAGGACCATATCGGGGGAAAGATGCTCGACTCTAAGAGAGGCGATTTTTATGGAAAGTTTGTGGGCCGCAAAGGGTAGAAACAAAGAAAAGACATCCCGATACGCTTTGATGGTTTGATCGCTGCTGCCTTTTAGACGTAGCAGGTACTGGTCGAAGAATCGATAAATGCAGGTTTCAAGCCTCATATATTCTCCCTTTTTGAGCTGGCAAAATTAAGGAGTCCTTGACGCTGGTCGGCATCGATGAACTTCAGGTATGTGGCGGTTTGCTGATAGGACACATGGCCTATATAAACGGCTAAAACAGGCAGTGCGTGTTGAGGACAATCGCCGCGTTCTTTGATGCGTTTTAGCGTGTTCACAGCGAAGCTGTGGCGCAGGCTATGGGGAGTCGGTGAGCCGAAAACCATATGACCAATGACCTGTCTGGGGCGATCAATGCCGATATCGTTGACTGCCCGGTGAAACACAGAACGTAGTCTGGTATCATTTAACCCTTTTTGTCGACTGCTGACAAATAGATATGGATTTTGATCTTCAGTCATGAAGGCATCTCGAACGGACAGGTAGTTGTCAAGTTCTATGGCTGCGGCTTTCGGCACAGGAACAAGACGGTCTTTGTTAAACTTGGTTTTTTCAATGTAAATCGTTTTTTCACGGCACCGGTAATGATGGAGTTGTAGTCGCACGGACTCATTTATTCTGAGTCCGCATCGAGCTATAAGGAGAATAGCGATATATTCAGCCAAATCTCTCAGGTAATACCTTGGTTCTTTACGAATTCGCATGCAGACCGCCTTGATTAACTGATCGGTTTGTTCCGGAGAGAAGATAAAGGGGGCAAAGGAATACTCCGGTATACGTGGGATGTCTTTTAACGGATTTTCCGTGTAGTAACCCGTTCGTACCATAAAATCAAAAAATGCCCTAATAGAGCTAAGACGTCCATTTACGGATTTTGGCTCCATTTTAAGGGTTCCTCTGAGTTCGAGGAAAAAGGAAGGAGACAACACATTGGGCTTGATTTTTTTATCCTTTATATAGCGATCGAAAAACAAAAGAGAATGTCGCATCGGCTGTAAAGAATAACCAAGATGTTGACGATAAGCGATAAATTCGCTGAACCGGGGAGCCAGAAAGCTTTCAAAGTTCTTCATCGAAGATTACCCTTCGCATGAGCTTGATGTGAATATGAAGATATTTTTCAGTAGAATCGATGTAGTCGTGGCCCAACATCTCTTTGATTTCATAGATGGAGGCGCCTGCCTCCAAAAGATTCTGCGCATAGGTGTGCCGCAACCAGTAGGCTGTGCCGGACAGGCCCGCTTTTCGGATACATTCGGTGATATGCTGGCCGACCGAGGTAGCGCAGATGGGTCGGTGAGGCGCCGCCAGATTCAAAAACAGCCGCCGGTGGCTGCTTTTGGGTCTTGAACCGATGATATAGGCGGCAATGGATTTCATGATGTTTTCAGGAATGGGAAGTTTAGCAGGGCAATCGTTTTTCCGGGTCGTTAGGGTCAGCTCTGATTGTGTAAAAGAGACATCATCTAAAGTGATAAGGCTGATCTCATCCGGGCGCAACCCCAAACCATATGATAGGTGAACCATGGCATAATTTCGAAGATTTTTGGCTGAAGAAAGCTCAAAACTGTCAAAGAGCCGTTGAATTTCGTGGGGGCGAAAAAATTTGGGCGGCGTGTTTTGCGCAAATTGACGAGGGCCGATGACCAGGGGCGCAAGATCTTTGCCGATTATACCGCCGGGGTAATACAGGTATTTTAAGAACCCCCGAAGATAGAAACGGTATGTCTGGCGGGTGTTGGGAGAAAAAGCAGTAAAAAACTCCGCCAGGAAGGCATCGATCTGTTCAATCCGGATGGAAGCCGGTTTGATGTTGTATCTTTCCAGGTAATCATGAAAGGCGCGAAGTACCTTCCTGATGCGGGTAAGCCTGATTGAAGGAACTTGCCGAGTTTGGTGATAATAGCTCAGATACTCTTCGTAAAGATCCGGCAGCCTCTGTTTCGGCGAGTCGATAGACTGATGGATTCTTTTTTGTTCAAACAGATACCTGAACAGTCTCTTTACTGCAGGTGCAGTCGCCGATTGTCTGGATTTTTGGAAGTCTTTGAGCGTATTAAGGGTAAAGATGTCGTCCCAATGAAGCTGTTTCCCGATTATGAAGCGCAAAAACGTGTTCAGCTCACTTTGATAACTATTATAGGTGCCGCGAGTGTAGCCGGAGGAAAGCATCCATTGCAAGCACTCATCAATGACTTGCTTCAAGGTTAAAGCCGGGCTATCGGTCATGGGTTAATCCTCTGAGCGACTGTTGAAAAATTTGAGCAATCGACACCGGACTTTTTGGCCGCGTTGATCGAGGCTTTTGACGCCGACAGGCATTTAATGGCGCAGGCAAAGAAAGTACTTGAAAAATGGTTCCGTCAAAGGCGATCAAATCTTTTTCGATCAGCCCGTCTCTGGTCTTTAGGTATTGATCGACATTGAGGCCAAGGAGCGAACAAATGGAATTGCAGCTATAAAAGGACAGGCCGTAACGATCTGCGGCCAGTATCAGAAAGAGATACAAAAGAAGTTCGTGCTGACTCAGCGCTGCTAAAAATCCATCAGTAAGAAAACGATGGGGAATAAAGCCAAAGCTGCCCTCAATTTGTCTTATCCGTTCGGGGGCGAGTATTATTTTACGTATCATGTCCACGCCTTTCATCTTTAGCCGTATCCCCGGCGGGGAAATTGATCCACAATTTGACCGTCACATCCGCAAAAAAGGCAATACGGGCTATTTTCCACATAAAAAATTCGGCTCCAAAGCCTGCATAGAACCCCCATAACCCATGCGGGTAGTACTGTGGAAGATGGATCATCCATGTTTTTTTGATTTTTTTCGCTCAGGCCATGCCGGCGGCGATTTTCGGCTTCGCTGTGGGCTTTTTTACCTTTATCGGTTTGGCGATACCGTCTTTGCGCTTCACAGTGATTTTTTCGTTTCCCGGCTAACCGGCATGCATCGCTGCAGTAAGCTTGCCCCCTGAAGCAAGCCCGGCAGATACAGAAAATCAACCCGCACCATCGGCAGCGAATTTGGATCAATAGCGGAATAGACATGCCTCCGGTCTTGCAAACAGCCGGAGGATACAGTAGAAAGAAAGTATGTGGGAGGAGCTTCCGGCTGTTCGCAGTAGCTCTTCTTTAAAGCCCGAAGGTGCCACTTCGGGCTTTTCCTTTTACGGCCTTTAATTGAGGGGCGGGGTTTTTTCAACCCTTCTCGAATCAGATGTTTGAAGGGATGAATAAAAAGGAGCTTCCCAGCAAAATTACCGGAATGAAAAAGGTAAGGTCCGGTAAAGGGGATGGAAGGGAATTAAAAGGATTTTTTTTAATCTTTGAAGAAGAAAATGGAATTAAATGGGAATTAAATCACAGAACATAATTAAATTGGCAACATAAGTCTGACATATAGCCCGGACTGAGAAATTTGCTATCATGTCCCTTAAATTCGTGTGATATTGTACCCAAAGTACAGTTAGATATGCACCTATCCGCACCCTATCCGCACCCTGCAAAAATGAAAAAGCCATAACCTCTTGAGATTATAGCTTCTCTTAATCTATGGTGGCGATGCAGGGAATTGAACCCCGGACACTGCGGATATGAGCCGCATGCTCTAACCATCTGAGCTACATCGCCATGATAAATCTTAATATTTTTTAAATATAGTTTACAGCAGCCTTTTTAATTTTGGAATTGGGTTCTCTAACAACTTACTTTTATTTAGTCAAGTTATAAAATCGCTTCGGGATTTAATGCAAATTCAGGATATCGATTATCCGGGAGCGGATCCCTCCGCCTCAATAGCAAATTCTTCCAGATCGGCCGGCAGATTGCCGAATACAATCATAAACGGCAGTTCTTGGCCGGGTTTAACCCGAATATTCGAATTATTATCGCCAAGGCGATGTGACAATCGCTTTTTAATAGCTGGAAGCTCCAGATTAGAAAGTTCAATATCTGACAGAATGTTTCCGCAAAAAATCGTCTCTTTCTGGACAAGATTTTTTCCTTTTTTATATATTTTCCCGGTCACCCTGATATAACTTCGGGCGTCTGAATACCCGTTTTTAATTTTACCGTTTATCATAAAAAGCTTTCCTGCTTTGACATTTTTAACAAACGCACTATCAATATCCAAAGTGTCTATCTTGAGGTTGCCTGCAGGGTCTGAAATTGGAGGTTTAAAATAATCACTGACAAAAGGGATCTTTATATTAATAAAATCGAGCAAAACATAAACGCCGTAACAACCGCCTCCCAAGAGCACAAAAATCAGCAAAACAATTAACGGTTTGCTGATCCGTTTTTTCATCGCAGGCATTGCTTTGCCCACCGCCGGTTGCACATGGGCAATCCCCTCTTCTGACAAATCATCCTGATCGGTATCTTCAATAGCAAATTCTTGATCTATCTCTTCTGGTTCAGAAAAATCAACGGTTTCGGGTTCATCTGCCGTGGTTTCAATCTCATCAAGTTCAGTCCCTAATGTCAATTCCGGCAAAGCAGAAT
Organism: Desulfobacteraceae bacterium Eth-SRB2; assembly: GCA_004193595.1. Taxonomy (GTDB): domain Bacteria; phylum Desulfobacterota; class Desulfobacteria; order Desulfobacterales; family UBA11574; genus S5133MH16. Next base: position 268,176 of record RPGQ01000037.1, on the reverse strand, counting down.
CCACAGGTTCCACTTCCTCTTCGGTCTCCCCTTCTTCTGCTTCAAACATCTTCTCTATATCTGATAAATCAACCTCTTCCAACTCTTCAGGTTCGACACTCGCCTCAATATCTTCAGGCGCTTTTTCAATCTCGGGTTCGATCTCCATAGCCAATTCAAGATCAACTTCTTCCGGCTCCGCCTCGTCTTTCTCCTCAGTTACCGGATCTTCTAAATCGATCAATTCCTCTATATCCGACAGATCGAGTTCATCCGGTTCCTCGAGTTTGGCTTCCGCCTCCACATCCCCTGATAGTTTTTCAGGCTCGGGCTCCAGATCCAGATCCAGTTCGAAATCTTCAATCCCCTCATCAGCATCGCCTTCTTTTTCCGGAACTTGCGTATCATCCAGCAGTTCTTCCATTTCTGACAGATCGAGTTTGGCTTCCGCCTCCACATCCTCTGATGGTTTTTCAGGCTCGGGCTCCAGATCCAGATCCAGTTCGAAATCTTCAATGGCCTCATCAGCATCGCCTTCTTTTTCCGGGATTTCTTCCTCTGAAAACAACGTATCCATGTCCGGCAAACCAAGTTCACCGGACCCCGAGTCATCCAATTGGCCGGTTTCAAAATCTTCAGTCTCTTGTTCGAATTCAAGGTCCGATATAATTTCGTCCGGTTTTTCAGCTTCTTTTGGTAGCACAGGCGGATAGGCCATAAAAATTTCTTTGCATTTTGAGCATCGAACTTTGGAGCCCTCCGGTTTTAGAAGACTTTCATCTAAATTGAAACTGGCGTTACATCCCTTACAAGTAATAATCATAGTATACCCCACCGCTTATAATTTAAGGTGATAAATCCCCGCTAAATTTCTATAATTTTCATTATAATCAAGCCCATAACCCACAATGAACCCTTTATCCACTTCATGGCAGGCATAGTCGATTTTAATATTTTCACTACGGCGTTCGTGTTTGTCAAGCAGGGCGCAAATTTTAACCGTTTTTGGATCAAAAGTTTTTAAATAATCAACGATATAAGACAAAGTCAAGCCTGTATCGACGATGTCTTCTACAAGCAGTACATCTTTATTCGTAACATCAATCTCAATTTCTTTTGTCAAACGGATGTTCCCTGATGATGAAACGTCGGAACCGTAGCTGCAGACACGTATGAAATCAACTTTAACCGGAATCGTAAGATGCCGCACAAGATCAGATAAAAAGACAAACGCACCTTTTAAGATCCCGATGAGAATAAGTTCACGATCCTGATAGTCAGATGAAATCCTGCGCGCAACCCGAGCGACCATATGGTCGATATCATTTTTATTCAAAATAGGAATAAGTTCAGGCATAATCAGAAACTATAAATATTCAGGACCTCATTAAGCATGGAAGTTGTTAATTTGTTATTTTCTCGTTCAACCCCTTTTCACTTTACAAGTTCACTATGCTTGAATTTTAGGCATTTCAGTTACTCTTGTCAATAAATTTAATTCCTTACAGGCCGGTCTCCGCCAGCTGTTCAATCAACTTTTTTTGCTTTTTGTTAAGCTTTACCGGCATGTTTACATGAATATAGACATAAAGATCACCCTTGTCTTTACCATGCATATGGGGAAGTCCGTGTCCCGCGAGACGCATCTTGGTTTTGTGTTTTGTTCCGGGAGGTATTTTCAAGCTTAACTCTTTTTTGCCGAGTGTGGGAACAGAAATATTCGATCCGATAAGAGCCTCGCTTAGTCTTATCTCTCTACGCATATAAAGATCATACTCTTTAGACTCATAAACTTTATCACCGAGCACGTTGGACTGGATATACAAATCTCCGGGAGGCCCGCCATATGGGTCCGGATCACCCTTACCCGTAACACGAAGTTTCTTCCCGGATATCATTCCCTTTGGAATCTTTACCGTAATCTTTTCACTACGCCCCTGATGTTGGTATGATACGGTTTTACTCGTCCCCGTTGCCACCTCCTCTAATGTTAGCGGCAGCTCATACACCAGGTCTCCTCCTTTTGACCGGGCCTTGCGTTGCCTCTGATAACCGTCAAACGGAGTTCCCCCTCCGAAGGAAAACCGCATGCCGTTACCCCTGCCGGAAAAACCTCGGGATTTTCCAAACAAATCGCTGAATATATTGTCAAAATCGAACCCCTTAAAGATATCTTCCTGTGAAAAACGCTGCTGGAATCCTGCGGCGCCGAACGTATCATACTGTTTGCGCTTCTCCTTGTCACTCAGAACAGCATAAGCTTCACTTATTTTTTTAAATTTTTCTTCATCGCTTTTATTCCCTTTTGTATGGTCAGGATGGTACTTCATTGCGAGCTTCCGATAAGACTTCTTAATATCTTCTTTGGAAGCGTTTTTGTTTACTCCGAGTATTTTATAATAATCTGTTTCAGCCATCTCCAAATTACCTCAATTTTATAGTAAACTTTTATGACACTTCAAGATAAGTTGAAAATCATTAGGTGTCAAGGATCATTCGATTTTTTGATTTCCGGCCCCCGATGAATATTTCTCAGCAGCTTTGAGGGAAATCATAATCACAGAAAGCGCAGCAGGTGTGATTCCATCTATGCGGGAAGCCTGGCCGAGTGAAGAAGGCATTATGGCAGAAAGTTTTTCTTTGAGTTCATTTGAAAGTCCGTGAACTTTTGTGAAATCAAAATCATCCGGTATTTTCATCCGTTCCAGGTTCTTGAACTTTTCGATTTCCTTGAGCTGTCGCTTGATATAACCTTCGTATTTGATCTCTATTTCCACTTGTCGTGCAACAGATTCACTGATGTAGTAAGGGCTTTTGGCCAGCTCTTGTGCGTTATGGTAATCAAGTTCTGCCCTTTTTAGAAGCTGATCCAGATATATGCCGCTTTTTAACGGTCTTGTCCCTTGATTGACCAAATAATCGTTTATCTTTTTGGCAGGCTTTATCACGGTTCCTTTTATTCTTTTAATCTCTTTGGCAATCTGCTTTTTTCGTTCATTTACATCTTTTAATGTATCATGATCGATTAGACCAAATTCATGACCGGTTTCCATTAACCTCAAATCCGCATTATCCTCCCGCAACATAAGCCTGTATTCCGATCGCGACGTAAACATGCGATACGGTTCGCGGGTACCCCTTGTAACAAGATCATCTATCATGACCGCCATGTAAGCCTGGGACCTGTCGAGAATAAACGCCGGCCTTCCCTGGATCTTACCAGCGGCATTAATCCCTGACCATATCCCCTGGGCCGCTGCTTCTTCATAACCCGATGTTCCGTTAATCTGACCGGCCATATAAAGTCCTGAAACCCGCTTTGTTTCAAGGGTGGGCTTGAGCTGGACAGGATTAACATAGTCGTATTCTATGGCGTACGCAGGCCGCATGATCTCAGCCGCTTCCAACCCTTTGACGGATCTGACAAACTGAATCTGAATTTCCATGGGAAGGCTGTTCCCCAGGCCGCTGGCATAAACCTCATCGGTATCAAGTCCTTCGGGCTCAAGGATTACCTGGTGTCTTTCCTTATCAGGAAACCTGACGATCTTATCTTCAAACGAGGGGCAGTAGCGGGCCGAAACGCCTGTTATCATGCCGCCATACAGGGCTGATCGTTTAAGGTTTTTTTTCACGATCTGGTGGCTGTTCCGGTTGGTATGCCCGATATAGCTTTTGATCTGGGGATTGTTAATCTTTTTGGTAAAGAACGAAAACGGTTTTGGCTCCTCTTCCGACCCATGTTCTATGAATTTGCTAAAATCGATACTTGATTTTTTCAGTCTGGGCGGGGTGCCTGTCTTCATTCTTCCAAGCTCAAATCCCAACTCTTTCAGGTGAACAGGAAGACCATACGACGCAAACTCGCCGGCCCTGCCGGCCTGGAATGAATTGAACCCTATGTGGACCAAACCTTTTAAAAAGGTTCCTGTGGCCAGCACAACGGCATGGGCCCGATATCCAAAACCGGTTTGATCTTCCACACCGGCGATCCTATTGTTCTCGACAACAAGTCGCTCAACCATGGCCTGTTTGAGGTCCAGGTTGGGCTGTTTTTCAATCACAGCCTTCATGGCCATATGATAACGGATTTTATCGTTTTGCGTGCGCGAAGATTGGACGGCAGGACCCTTTTTTGTGTTCAGCGTTCTATATTGAATGGCTGTTTTATCCGTAATCTTAGCCATTTCACCGCCCAGCGCATCTATCTCTTTTACAAGCTGTCCCTTTGCCATACCCCCGATTGACGGGCTGCAAGGCATTGCAGCCACCTTGTCCAGATCTATGGCCATAAGAAGTACGCGGCATCCCATTCTCGCTGCTGCAAGTGCAGCCTCACATCCGGCATGACCGGCGCCCACAACAATAATGTCGTATTTCTTCCCGTAGAAAACCATAAGCAAAGATGTTCCCGTTAAATAATTTTACAATTTTTCTTCAAAGAAGTATATATTATAAAAATAATCATTAATTAGCCAGAAATAATTTCATCGGAAAATTTTCTTATCCATACCGGAACCAAAAATATTTGCCACAAAAACACTAAGGATATGGAAATTAGGCGCTTCGCCCTAATTGGAATAATGGAGTAATGGAAATATGGAGTGATGGGTTTGAGGAGTTTCTGACAATTTAAATAGTTTATTTCTGATCCTGACCTCAATATTCCATTCTTCCATGCCGATGTCATAAACAGATTGTTATTAAAAGACTTGTGACTTTGACAAGTTATAGAATTGCCGATACGTTCTTTCTTCGTGCCTGGGTGCCTTAGTGGCAGAATGGAAAAAGTTTTGCTGCAAAACTCAAAAGATTCATCCTAAAGAAATCCGTAACATGCATAAAAGATATAATGATTTTAACACGTATCTGAGAAGTATTTTTGGTTGCAGAGTTCAAAAAATAACCATTGATGCCGGTCTTTCCTGCCCAAACAGGGACGGAACGATTTCAACAGGAGGATGTATATATTGCAACGTCCGGGGATCCGGAACTGGTGCCCATGCAAAAGGGCTTTCTGTGACTGATCAGGTCATTCAAGGAAAAAAAGCGCTTTCAAAGCGGTACAAGGCAAAAAAATTCATCTCCTATTTCCAATCATTTTCCAATACTTATGGTCCTTTTGACAGGCTTAAAATTCTTTATGAACAGGCCCTTGCTATTGAAGATGTGGTCGGTTTATCCATTGGTACAAGACCGGATTGTGTGGATGAACAGATTTTGCAGCTTCTTCAAAGTTATGTAAAAAAATACCTTGTCTGGATCGAATACGGCCTGCAATCCGCCAATGAATCAACACTTGCCTTTATCAATCGCGGGCATGACGTTAACTGTTTTAAAAAAGCAGTCCTTGCCACAAAAAACAGGGGGATCAAAATATGTGCCCATGTTATTCTCGGTCTTCCCAACGAAAAAAAAGCCCACGTACTTGAAACAGCCAGAGCTATCTCAGACATGGAAATAGACGGTATAAAAATCCACCTTCTTTATGTTGTCAGGGGTACAAAACTTGATAAGCTTTATTCAGCAGGCCAATACAGGTGCCTTGAACAGCAGGAATATGCAGACCTTGTCTGTGATTTTCTGGAACATATTCCGAAAAATATTGTTATTCAACGGCTCACCGGGGATCCACACCCTGAAGAGCTTGTCGCACCCCTGTGGGCCCTTAAAAAAACAGAGAACATGGCCCTTATAAAAAAAACTCTGGAAAAAAGGGATACCTGGCAGGGAAAGTTTGCAACCGACTGAACCGTGAAACATCTCCATAAATAACGGATTCGGCTCAATATGATCATTTAATACACTAGAACTTATTGAGAAGTTGCTGAACCGTTTGTAATCATACGGATAATTTTGTATATCCTTGCACAAGCGGATAATTTCTCCCATAACCGAAAGCCTTCGACGTCACTTTAAGACCGGGAGCCGCCTGGTAACGCTTGTATTCGTTTCTGTCAACCTTTAAGATAATCTCCTCTACAATATGTTTATCAAATCCCATTTGAACCAACGCATCGGCCCCTTTGAAGTCTTCAATATATGCTTTTAAAATAGAATCAAGGATTTCATAAGGCGGCAGGTCGTCCTGATCGGCTTGATCAGGTTTAAGTTCAGCGGAAGGTGCTTTGGTGATGATCCGTGACGGGATATATTCTTTTCCTCGATTTATAAAGCGAACGAGATCATAAACGGTGGTTTTTGGCACATCTGAGATTACTGCCAGTCCTCCGTTCATATCACCATAAAGCGTACAGTAGCCCACGGCCAGTTCGGATTTATTACCCGTAGAAAGTACAAGGGAGCCATGTTTGTTGGACAGGCCCATGAGAATTGTACCCCTGATTCTGGCCTGGATATTCTGTTCCGTGATGCCGGGTTCGTTCTTTTTGAAAGACGGTGAGAGAAACCTTAAAAATTCTTTAAAGATACCGTCTATGGGGACCCGGGTCAGCTCTATACCGAAGTTTTCGGCAAGTTCCTCAGTATCTTCGAAATTTTCTTTTGAGGTATACTGAGACGGCATAAATACAACCGAAACATTTTCCCGCCCTAGGGCTTTAACCGCAATACATGCTGTCAGCGCTGAATCTATTCCTCCGCTTAACCCCACGACAGCCTTTGAAAAACCACACTTTGTAACATAGTCACGGGTTCCCATGACAAGGGCTTTTAAGATAGATTCTGTATCCGAATTTGAAATCGGATGGAGGTCGCCGTTGGATGACTCAGATGCTTTGGAATCAAAAACCATAAGATCCTCATCAAAATCACATGCTCTGGCCACAACATTTCCGTTTTTGTCAAAAACAGTGCTTATTCCATCGAAAATAACACTGTCATTCCCACCGACCTGGTTGACAAAAATAAAAGGAACGCCATATTTTCGCGCCATGGAACCAAACATATTCCATCTGAATTCTCTGTGTCCCACATAAAACGGAGATGCAGACACATTGATAACCAGATCGGCACCGGCTTTTACGACCAGTGCCACAGGATCTGTGGTGTATAGTCTTCTTTTGAAAATATCCTCATCGTTCCAGGCATCTTCACAAACGGTAAGCCCTATCCTGTGCCCCTTGTAAAGGTATGACAAACTTTCCCGGCCGGCTTCAAAATACCGGCTCTCATCGAATATGTCGTATGTGGGCAGGAGTCTTTTATGAACTTTGTGCAATATTTGGCCGTCTTCAAAATGAACCGCAGAATTAAAAAGGGGTTTTCCTTTATAGTCAGAATTTTTATCCACAAATCCGCATATCACACCGATACCTCGTATTGACAACAGAAGCCTGTTTAAACAGGCAAGATTGGCATCGATAAAATCTTTCTTTTCAAGAAGATCGCGGGGTGGATATCCCGGTATTACGAGTTCCGAAAAAACAACCACATCACAGTTAAGCCCGATGGCTTTATCAGCAAAATATTTAATTTTGCCAAAATTATAGTTAAAGTCACCGATAATCGGATTAATTTGTGCAATCGCTATTTTCATGGCAGTCAAGATAAATTTGACACAGATATACACAGATAACATTATTATTTTTTAATTTATTATCTTGATAATCTGTGTTTATCTGTGTCCAAAAAAGGAAACAACTATATTATCTGTTTATTGTAATATCTTTACTCAGCTTGCAAGAATTTTTTTATAAGCCGTTGAATTTCTATTAGCTGTCCGGGTTCTCTCCATACAATCTCCGGGTCGGCCTTGAACCAGGTCAATTGACGTTTTGCATATCTTCTTGTATCTCGTTTCAATGTCCGTATCGCCTCATCCCATGAACATCGTCCTTTAATAAAATCCACCAGGTGACGATATCCGATGGACTGCATGGATTTCAGGTCGTCCGAGTATCCCATGTCCAGAAGTCCCTTAACTTCGTTAAGAAACCCGGCCTCGATCATTGCATCTACCCTGTGGTTAATACGATCATAAAGCACCTCCCGGTTTATATTCAGGCCTATTTTTAACGCTCTGAACCGATTATCTTTAAACCCGTGTTCCCGTTGAAATTCAGTAATGGTCGTTCCCGTCAACGCATATACTTCAAGGGCTCTTACAATCCTGTAAGAATCATTGGGATGTATTCTCGCTGCTGTATCGGGATCATGACGGCTTAACCTTTGGTGAAGAAAATCGGAGCCGTAAATCCGGGCTTGTTCTTGCAAACGCTCACGCACACGGATATCTGTTCGACCGGCAGTAAACAAGCCGTTCACAAGTGCTTTTATGTAAAGTCCTGTACCGCCGACAACAAAAGGGGTAACATTGCGGGCATAGAGTTTCATGATTTTTTCATCGGCCATTTCCGCGAACTGTCTGGCATCGAAATGCTCGCCCGGATTGATTAAATCGATCATATGATGAGCAACGCGGGACTGCTCATCCGTGGTCGGCTTGGCGGTGCCGATATCCATGTATCTGTAAATTTGCATTGAATCGGCACCAATAATCTCACCATTAAAAGTTCTGGAAAGATTAATTGCCGTAGAGGTTTTGCCCAAAGCCGTTGGTCCGCAGATAATTATGATTTTCGGATTCACAATGTCAGCACACATGATTCAACTTATTATTTGCTTCCGGTTTTTTTCTTCCGTCCCACGACTATCTGAAGGACCTTGCCGCATTACAAATTTTATACCAATAAAATTCAGGATACATTAGAGGTTATTTAGGAGCAAATTATTTTCAAAAAATATTTATATTTTTCATATTGACATTAATAAATTAATCATATAGAAATTTTTAGATTATAGACAGAAGAAGGCGGTAAGGTAATAAGAATAATTAAAATATAAAGGAGGTTTGTTAAATGGCAACAGCAGAATTTATGGGAAAGACATTTACCGTAGATGAAGATGGCTTTATCGATGCCTATGAAAATTTTTGTCCAGAGTGGGTTCAATGGGTAAAAACTCAAGAAGGAATTGAAGAATTGACTGACGAGCACCATAAAGTTGTCCAGGTGCTTCAGGAATACTATGAGAAGAACGGAATTGCCCCCATGGTCCGTATCCTTTCAAAAGTTACCGGTTTCAAATTGAAACATATTTATGAACTGTTTCCGTCAGGACCCGGTAAAGGAGCCTGTAAGATGGCTGGTCTTCCGAAACCGACCGGATGTGTTTAATCAAAAATATTATAATTAATTTTATCAGTTTTTAACAAAAAAGTCCTGCTTTAATTGTAGGACTTTTTTTGTTTTGTGGAGGGGATGTATGATCTGTACAGTTAAATCAAGAACCCGAACAGAATTGATAGATATTACTTCAAAGATTCAGGATATGGTCATGTCCGCAGGTATCGGCCAGGGACTTTGCATGCTTTATGTACCCCATACAACCGCAGCCATAACTATTAATGAAAGTGCCGATCCGAGCGTTAAAGATGATATCCTGATGATCATAAACAAGATAATACCCTGGGAAGCCGGATATCGCCATCTTGAAGGGAATTCACCGGCCCATATAAAATCGACAATTGTCGGACCTTCAGAGCTTATTGCCATAGATAATAACCGACTGGTACTCGGCACGTGGCAGGGGATATTTTTCTGTGAATTTGACGGCCCCCGAACCCGAAAGGTACAGGTTCGTATTATTAAAGAAAAGTTTCAGGAGTAACCCATGCCGCCAATAGATGATATGGACAGGGCAATCCTTAACCTGATTCAATCCGACTTTCCCATAACCCCCCGACCGTATCTTGCAATTGCCGAACGTCTCGGTTTTTCAGAAAATGATGTTATAAAACGACTGGACCGGTTAAAAAAAAAAGGCATTATACGCCGAATAGGCGGAAATTTTGTTCCTGAAAAACTAGGATTTGTCAGCACGTTATGTGCGGCAAGGGTTCCGGAAGACAAAATCGAAAGCTTTGCCGTGTCGGTAAACCGCTATCCGGGAGTCACTCATAATTATCAGCGGGATAATAAATATAACGTCTGGTTTACCTTTATTGCACCCTCCATGAAAGAAATAGAGGAAAACCTCAAAAGTATCTCCCAACAGACAGGAATTAAAGAAATTATCAACCTGCCGGCCACAAAGGTATTTAAGATAAAGGCGCATTTCGACCTTTAGATTTCCAAAATATAACTTTGATGAACTCGTAAAAAGTCCGATTTAGACGGTTTCGTAAAAAGTTCAAATTCAAGGCGTGCAAATTTTGTAATTATGAGGCGTGCTTATGGTACGTCGAATGATTACGAAATGCAGCACAACGCAGAAGTTGGACTTTTTACGAAACCGTTAACTTTAAAGACAAAAGAACAACAGACACATCTACAAACGGAAATGAACATATTTACACCTAAATTGAGCGATTTTTTACTCGTTCTGCACCGATCTCCCCGCTGACGCGGGATCTTGGACTTGCGCATCAAGGATCCGCGAAAATCCTCGACATATCCACGGGTATGCCTACGGTTTTCGCGAACCCTTATGCATCAAGATCTCAGCACATCTCTTCGCAAAAAATCGCTCAACTTAGGTAACACAAACTTAATATGATAATCTAAAGAAATGAAAGATATCCGCATAGCCGTCGTTGTTTCTAATTCACCGGTAAACAAGATCAGCAACAATCTCAACAGGATGGTCAAATGGATCAAGTCGTCGAAAAATCAAGGCGCCGCTATGGTTTGTTTCCCTGAAATGAATATCTCGGGTTATAGTAATCACCAGGATATTAATTTGGCTGCAGAACCCATTCCCGGGCCGGCAAGTCGATATCTTTTAAATTTGGCTCAATCTGAAAAGATTGTCATCCTGGCAGGCATGGCTGAAAGGGATGAAAAGGGCCGGTTATTTGCAAGTCATCTGGTAATAAAACCTGACGGGTTTGTAGGCGTCTACCGAAAGCTACACATCTCTCCTCCGGAACGTACCGTTTTAACACCCGGCAACAAAATCCCTCTGTTCCATGCAGCGGGCGTAAATTTTGGCATCCAGCTTTGTTACGATGCCCACTTCCCCGAGCTTTCCACCCGAATGGTCCTAAAAGGGGCTGATATTATCTTCATCCCTCATGCATCTCCGAGAGGAACTCCTGAAGAAAAATACCGATCATGGATGCGTCATTTGCCTGCAAGGGCCTTTGATAACAGCCTGTTTATTATCGCATGCAACCAGACAGGTGAAAATAAAAAAGGGCTCAGCTTTCCGGGTATCGCCATGATCATCGGGCCATCCGGCGAAGTTATTCACAAGGATTTAAGCGGCAAAGAAGGGTTGTTATTAGCAAACCTCAAGGCCGAAGACCTGAACCGGGTTCGAAGTCACAGGATGCGATACTTTATCCCGAACAGACGACCTGAGCTGTATGACATCCCATAGGGTATAAATCAAGACTGTGGGTTATTGAAATATCCGCGGCATTTCGTAGCATGTCAGAATATGAGATACTGAACTAATGTGGTGTTGGAGTGTTGAGTATAAAACCGGAAAAAGATTTGACTTTTATTCTTTAACCCTTGTTTCTTCAAATCCAACCACGGTTCATAATATTCTTATTCCATTACTCCATCACTCCATTACTCCGGGTCAGATGAGGGACGCCGGGGCAAGGTTCAAACCTCATAATTATGCCCGAGCGTCCCCTATCGCTATCCGCACAGGCGGAGCTCTCGACCTGTAAGAGCCAACGTGCCCTTTGGTGTAAACTCTCCGATCATACAGGTAATTTGTTTCATACCCCTGATCATTAAGGAACACCAGGCATCGATCACGTCAAAATGACCGGTTTGAGTTGTAATTATCTCGACAAGATCTGCCGGAATGTTTTGTTTTATTATTTTTTTTCCAAAATCTGCATCCCAATTCGCCGGTTCTTTTCCAACAACATAAATAATTAGTCCTGATTTCATTTTTTTCACCTCCTTTCATAACATATTAAGCCCCGCCCGGGATGCGTAAGCACGCCCAAATAAAAAAGCCCTTCAATCCTTTTAAAGATTGAAGGGCTGCACCCAGCTTACTTGACCCTTTTTTATGTAACCATAACGCTCTGTAACACCGCAGAGACACAGTTATTAATAAGGCAGGTCTTCTGACTCCCGGTTCATCCTAATCTCTGCGCCTTCCCGTACGGTTAAAACCAAACAGTGGCATATCGCAGATTTCGTCGCCGGTCACAGCGGCGGGACCGCTCCCGATTCTCACGGAATTCCCTATTAAGCCGTAAAGGCACCTTTGTAATTTTTCTAAACAATTTCAAAAAGCCTGTCAAGAAAAATAAACAGGGCAAACGCATTTGAATCCCTATACAGGGAGAACGCTCCGCGACGGCTTGTTTCTCTTTCCAACCGACTGAAACTTGTGCATAAGCACCCGTAAATCGAGCCGAGCCAGAGTTATTAAGAACAATTTGTCGTTAAATTATAACAGTGAATCCAGAGGTTCACATTCCAGCCCAAAAGCTTCGGCCACACCTTTATGAGTCACTTTTCCTTTTATAATATTAATGCCTTTGGCAATGTCCTGATTATCCCTTGCCGCTTTTTCATACCCTTTGTCAGCAAGTTCCAGCGCATAGGGTAATGTTATATTGGTAAGTGCTTTTGTAGATGTATATGAAACAGCTCCCGGCATATTTGCTACGCAATAATGTATAATGCCATCGACCTCAAATATGGGTTGGTCATGCGTTGTGGGTTTTGCCGTCTCCACACACCCACCCTGATCAATCGCTACATCGACAATCACCGAACCTTTTTTCATTAACGGTAACATGTCGCGCGTAACCAATTGGGGTGCCACCGCACCGGGTATAAGAACCGCACCCACAACAAGATCGGCCTCTTTCAACAATCTTCGTATGGTTGGCGGACTCGACATGAGCGGAAAGCAGTTCTTGGGCATTACATCGCTAAGATAACGAAGACGGTCAATATTATTATCGAGCACATAGACCTTTGCGCCAAGACCACACGCTATTTTGGCAGCATTGGATCCAACGATACCACCGCCGATAATCAAGACGGTTCCGGAATCTACCCCGGTTACGCCACCGAGAAGAATTCCCTTACCGCCAAAAGTCTTTTCAAGGTATTTGGCCCCTTCCTGGATAGCCATTTTTCCGGCCACTTCACTCATGGGCGTAAGAAGCGGCAAAGAACCGTTCTCCCGTTCCACTGTTTCATAAGCCACAGCAATAGATCCTGAATCGATAATTGCACGGGTAAGTTCCAGCGATGCAGCAAAATGAAAAAATGTAAACAGAACCTGTTCATTTCGTATCATTGGATATTCAACAGAAAGCGGTTCTTTTACCTTTATTATCATTTGGCATTTCTGGTAAATCTCTTCCGGAGTGTTACAAATTACCGCACCGGCCTTTATATACGCTTCATCAGAACATGCTGAACCTACACCGGCAGAGGTCTCAACCAGAACTTCGTGTCCATGTGACAGCATTTGTTCAACCCCTGATGGCGTCATGGCAACCCGGTTTTCTTTGACTTTTATCTCTTTTAAAACGCCGACTCGCATCTTAGCCTCCTCATAACTTTTTGTTTGTCAACTCAATTTCAATTTTTCAGAGACTTATCCCCTCTAAAGAACTCGTAAAAAGCCTTATAATAAAAAATCCCGCGGCACAAAAGTGAACGCGGGATTTTTATTGCAAAATGACATTTCCTGTTACTTCTTTTCGTCGTCTTTTACTTCTTCGAAATCAGCATCCACAACATCCTCGTCAGACGCAGAAGGTCCAGGCTGCTCCGGTCCTCCTGCTGCATCGGCTCCGGCCTGCTGCTGATCCGCCTGTGAAGCCTTCTGATACATGGCTTCGGCCAATTTATGGGAAGCCTGCATCAACTCTTCGCTCAGGCGTTTGATTTCTGCCACATCATCCCCTTCCATAGCTTTCTTAAGAGGTTCAACGGCAGCTTCAATTTTGTCTTTGGTTGCCGCATCAATCTTATCGCCGAGATCTTTTATCGATTTTTCCGTTGAATAAATCAACGCATCCGCTGAGTTTCGAGCCTCAACCAGCTCCTTTTTCTTTTTATCATCTTCAGAATGAAGCTCGGCATCCTTTATCAATTTGTCGATTTCCTCTTTGGACAAGCCGCTGGAAGCCGTTATTTGTATGGATTGTTCTTTACCCGTTGCCATATCTTTTGCAGAAACGTTCACAATTCCGTTTGCATCGATATCAAATGCCACCTCGATTTGCGGCACACCTCTTGGCGCCGGGGGTATCCCCACAAGTTCAAAGCGTCCCAGAGTCTTGTTTCCGGCGGCCATCTCCCGTTCTCCCTGGAGCACATGGATAGATACCGCCGGCTGATTGTCGGCCGCTGTTGAAAAAGTCTGGCTCTTTTTGGTCGGAATGGTCGTGTTTTTTTCGATAAGTCGTGTCATGACACTACCCAGGGTCTCTATACCCAGAGAAAGAGGAGTAACATCGAGAAGAAGAACATCCTTTACGTCCCCTCTCAATACACCTCCCTGAATGGCGGCGCCGAGGGCAACAACCTCATCCGGGTTAACCCCCTTGTGGGGCTCCTTGCCAAAAATTTTCTTGACGCGGTCCTGAACCGCTGGCATTCTCGTCATACCACCCACAAGAATCACTTCATTAATATCATTGGTGGACAGTCCCGAATCCTTAAGCGCAGTTCGACAGGGTTTTTCAAGTTTGTCCAGCAGGTCACTGATTAGCCCTTCAAGTTTTGCTCTTGTTATTTTTATATTAAGGTGCTTTGGGCCGGCAGCATCGGCGGTAATAAATGGAAGATTAACATCCGTTTCCATAGAAGTGGACAGTTCCATTTTTGCTTTTTCAGAAGCTTCTTTCAGTCGCTGTAAGGCCATTTTATCGTTTCTTATATCAATCCCCTGGTCTTTTTTGAACTCGTCTGCCAGGTAATCGATCAGCCGAAGATCGAAATCTTCGCCGCCGAGATGGGTGTCACCGTTCGTGGCTTTAACTTCGAAAACCCCTTCGCCGATTTCAAGTATGGAAACATCAAATGTACCGCCACCCAGATCAAAGACAATAATTTTTTCTTCGATTTTCTTATCGAGGCCATATGCAAGTGATGCGGCAGTGGGTTCATTAATGATTCTTAACACATTAAGACCGGCGACTTTTCCGGCATCCTTGGTTGCCTGTCGCTGGCTGTCATTAAAATATGCAGGCACAGTTATAACCGCATCGGTAACTTTCTCTCCAAGATATTCCTCGGCCGTTTTTTTGATATTAGCCAAAATAAAGGATGATATCTCAGCCGGACTATTTAACTTGCCCCGCATATTTATTCTGACATCGCCATTTTCTGCCTGTTCAATCTTATAAGGAAGTATTTTAATATCGTCCTGTACTTCTTTGGATGCATATTTACGACCGACAAGCCTTTTTACCGCAAAAACCGTATTCTCAGGGTTTGTGATAGCCTGTCTCTTTGCGATTTGACCGACCAATATCTCATTGCTGTCTGAAACGGCAACAATAGAAGGTGTTGTACGCCCTCCCTCGGGGTTTGTAATAACTTTGGCCTCACTCCCCTCCATAACCGCAACACATGAATTTGTAGTGCCGAGATCGATTCCAATGATTTTACTCATTTGTTTTCCTCCTTACCTTATATATAATCTTTTTTTGCTTTCTATTCTTCTTGGGCCTGTTTTTCTTGGTTTTCGGAGTCTGTTTTTTTTGATACAACGACCATGGCAGGTCTGAGCAACCGGTCATGTATCATGTATCCTTTTTCAAGTTCGGTTAAAATAGTTTTTTCAGGATGGTCATCTGATTCTTCTTGCATAACAGCCTGGTGTACAGCGGGATCAAAAGTTTTCCCCAAAGACTCAAACGGTTTCACGCCGAATTGCCCAAAAATCTTCAGTATTTCCTTGAGAGTCATGTTTACACCTTCCACCACAGAGCTGTTTGAGTGATTGTCATCACTTGAAGATTCTATGGCACGGTCAAGATTATCGACCACGGAAAGCATTTCCTTTGCGAAACTTTCATTGGCAAATTTTCTGAAGTCATTCATTTCGCGTGCGGCACGCTTCTTGTAGTTTTCAAACTCAGCGGAAACCCTCAAAAAACGATCATGGGAATCTTTTGATTCCTGTTCCATGGATTCAAGTCTTTCTTCCATCACTTTCAATGGATCATCGGCCTTTTCTTTGTCTTTTTTGCCTGAATCGATCTCTTTGGAAATTTTCTTTTGTTTACCCTTTTCTTCGACTTCAGTATGAATTTCGATTTTCTTTTTTTTTGCTCCCATCAGCTGAGGCCTTCTCCTGATTTTTTTAGATATTTACACACCCAATTCTTCATAAAATACGGGCTAATACCACAACATTGCTAATAAAAATAAGACGGTCTGGGATATTGTCAAGGTAGAAAAAGGAATTTTAGATTTTGAGTTCTGAATTTAATGATTGAAATTTGTCGATTTTAAATATGGCGGATAAGAATGGGTGAGAGATGTGGTCGATCATCAATAGTTAGTATCCATCCATAAATCTATATTGGGCACAAATTAAGTTTCCAATGCAGAAATTAGCAATTTTTCGCAAGGTCAAGGAAATCAAGGAATTACACGGAGGCGTACAAGTGGTACGCCGCACAAGTAATTCCGCAGATTGACGCAGAGATTGCGGAAAAGGGCAATTTCTGGATGGAAACTTGCTATAAGTGGAAGAATTGGTTGTGCACCCTCTATCGAATCTTCTCTGAAATGAAATAAGCCAAAAGCTTGACCGGGATCGATCCACGACACAGACTGCATTACTTATCGCTGCTTCCTTCCGGACCTGACGAGGTTCGTAACCGTCTGTTGCGCGGCGGCCGATCAAATTGACTTATAGGTTCCCAGATTAAAACCCTTTAGAGGGGATTCAGCCCCGCATGAAGCGGATTTCGGGAAAAGGGCACCGCTAGCTCCCCGCCTAGCACAACCATTAATATAAATATAATCAATAAAAAAAAAATTCAAGATAAAAAAAATCGGTTTTCCTACCACAACATAGACGAAAATTTAAATTTATAAATCTATATTCTGTGTTTTTTATTGACATTTACCTCTTACTATCTTAGTCTTTTTTCAATTATTTCAAAAATAATAATTTCGTAACACTATAGCTTTTTGAAATATTTAAAAAAGAAAAGGTAAATTATGATACGAAATGGTCTAATTTTATTATTATCCTCTTATTTCATAATTTCAGGCTGTGCCGCTTTTATCGCCGGGACAGGAGCAGGAGCAGGGGTATATACCTATGTAAACGGCGAGCTGAAAACATCTTATCACGCAGAATTTGATGAAACTAATCGGGCATGTACTGCAGTTCTAAATAGTCTGGAAATGGAGATCACAGAAAAAACATCAGACAGTATTAAGGCAACAATTAAAGCCAAACAATCCAATGGAACTCCGGTTACAATAAAAACTGTAATGATAACACCCGGGACTACAGAGATTTCCGTCCGATCAGGCATCGTTGGGATTTGGGATAAAAAAGTTTCCGAGCTTATTCATGCCAGCATCGCACAAAGGCTACAAAAATAAATTATTACGTACTGTTAAACAGACCATTACAACCTATGGAATGCTTAAACCGAGAGATTCAGTTCTTATCGGTGTATCCGGTGGGCCTGATTCAGTAGCCCTTTTTCACCTACTTCTCACATTCGCACCCCGCTTTTCCCTCCGGCTTGGAGTTGCACATTTAAATCATTGTCTGCGCCAGGACGATTCAGATAAGGATGCTGAATTTGTTGCATCTCTCGCCGGCAGATTTGGCATACCCTGCTATATTCATAAAATAAATGTTCGTAAATATCAGATTGAGAACAAGCTTTCCCTGGAAGAAGCAGCCAGACGCGTTCGCCACAGCTTTTTAAACCACGTGGCAGAAAAAAACAGGTTTAATAAAATTGCACTCGGCCATCATTTTGATGATAATGCAGAACTTGTATTAATGAATCTTTTTAGAGGAAGCGGACCGCTGGGCATTTCAGCTATTCCTCCGGTAAGGAACGGAAAGATTATTCGGCCGCTATTACAATCAAATCGTTCCGAGATAATTACTTTTCTGGATCAAAACGGACTGAAATACGTATCTGACCCATCCAATAGGGACACAAGATTTCTCAGGAACAGAATTCGTCACGATTTAATTCCCTTGTTAAAAACATCCTACAATCCCAAAATCAGCCAAAGCCTAAACCGGCTTGCCTCAATTATAAGATCTGAAGAAGAATGGATTGAAGGTGTAATACACCCTCTCTTCGAAAAAGCAGCTTTGAGCATTCAGGACGGTCGAATTGCCCTCTCTGTCTCAATTTTAAACGGCATTCATGTGGCAGCACAAAGACGGATAATAAGAAAAGCAATTTCAAAAACAAAAGGGGACTTAAGGCGTATTCGTTTAACCCACATCGATTCTGCGATAAACCTTTTGGAATACGGGCCGGATTATGGAAATATTGATTTACCTGATCGTGTCAGGATCCAGCGAAAAGGAGACGTTATTCTTTTTTTCAGAGAAAAAAGCACATTGCGTAATATGGATGTAAAATCAGACCGGGCAGAAACGTTACCCTTTGAATACCCCATAGCAAAACCCGAATCCTTATTCATAAAAGAAATCAGCGCTCATGTTAAATTCACCGAAATGTGCAAAAAAGATCTGCCCGACTTATATGGGACTGGACAAAATACCGGTTTTTTTGATAGGGATGCGTTAAGTTTTCCACTGGTTTTGAGAAATTTTCGCCATGGTGACCGTTTTGCGCCACTGGGCATGACCGGAACACAAAAAATAAAAAAATTTTTCATCGATAAAAAGGTCCCCAGAAAAGAACGCACAAGATGCCCCATATTATTATGCCGGGGAAAAATAATCTGGGTTGCCGGTTATAGAATTGATGATTCTGTAAAAGTGAAATCTTCAACCAAGAATGTACTTAAAATTGAACTTTCTCTTGCCTAATTAACAATAATGATTAATATAATTCTACAACTCGTGTCCATCCATAAATGAGGATTTTTGTTCAAGATCAAGGCATGCGAAAAAAATAACCACAGGCATATATTTGATATTCCGAGGATTATTTTTTGAGCATAACGCAGAGATTGGGCAAAAAGACCATTTATGGACGGACACTAACTAATCATTTTACAGGGAGTTAAGACTTTTGAATCCTTTTTATAAAAATCTGGCTTTATGGATAGTCATTACGCTGATGATGATTATGCTTTATAATCTCTTCAATCAACAGCACTTGGCCGAGACAAAGATCAGTTATACTGAATTTCTAACCATGGTCGATAATGGGAATATTTCCGAGGTGGTCATCCAGGGACAGGAAATCTTCACCACGGACGTAAACCACAATCATTTCAAGGTATATGCACCAGAGGACACCGACCTTATCAAGATCCTCCGGCAAAAAGGGGTGGCAATTAGCGCCAAACCGGAAACCGATTCTCCTTGGTATATGAATGTGCTGATTTCATGGTTTCCGATGATTGTACTAATAGGTGTATGGATTTTTTTTATGCGTCAGATGCAGGCCGGAGGCGGCAAGGCCATGTCTTTTGGCAAAAGCCGGGCTCGCTTGCAATCTGACCAGATGAAAAAAGTTACCTTTGAAGACGTCGCCGGAATCGATGAGGCCAAAGAAGAACTCGGTGAAATAATAGATTTTCTCAGAGAACCAAAAAAATTTACGCGTCTCGGCGGAAGGATACCCAAAGGTGTCCTTCTTATGGGATCACCCGGTACGGGAAAAACCCTTTTGGCCCGAGCGATTGCAGGTGAAGCCGACGTTCCGTTTTTTAATATCAGCGGCTCGGATTTTGTGGAAATGTTTGTCGGCGTTGGAGCGTCACGGGTTAGAGATCTGTTTGTCCAGGGTAAAAAGAATGCGCCCTGTATTATTTTCATTGATGAAATTGATGCGGTTGGAAGACACAGGGGAGCCGGACTCGGTGGAGGACATGACGAAAGAGAACAGACATTAAACCAGCTTCTGGTTGAAATGGACGGTTTTGAGTCAAACGAAGGGGTTATCCTTATTTCCGCCACAAACCGGCCTGATGTGCTCGATCCGGCTCTTTTGAGACCCGGTCGTTTTGATCGTCAGGTGGTTGTTCCCCTGCCGGATATTTTAGGCCGTGAAAAGATTCTTAAAGTTCATATGAAAAAAACGCCGGCAGCAACCGATGTAAACCTTGTCACACTGGCAAAAGGCACTCCCGGTTTTTCCGGCGCTGATCTGGAAAATCTTGTGAACGAAGCGGCGTTGCTTGGCGCTAAAAGAAATAAAGAAAAAGTTGACATGTTTGACCTGGAAGATGCCAAAGACAAGGTCTATATGGGATTGGAACGTAAATCAAAAGTCGTCAGGGAAGAAGACAGAAAAACCACGGCATATCACGAAGCAGGACATGCCCTTGTGGCCCGCTTTCTTCCCAATACGGATGCCGTCAACAAGATAACCATTATTCCGAGGGGACGTGCCGCCGGTATTACCTGGTTCTTGCCCGAAGAGAGCGATTTTAAATATAAAGATCAGCTTGAAAGTGAATTGTCGGTTGCCTTTGGCGGACGAGTGGCCGAAGAAATTATTTTTAACCGTATCAGTACCGGCGCCGCCAACGATATCAAACAGGCAACCGACATCGCCCAGAAAATGATACGAAACTGGGGTATGAGTGAAGAGTTAAGTCCGCTTTCTTTTGCCAAAAATGACGAGCATGTTTTCCTGGGACGCGAAATAGCACAGCACAGGGATTACTCTGAAGAAACGGCACGGAAAATTGACCAAGAAATAAATAATCTTATTAAAAAAGCTTACAATTGCGCAAAAAATACCTTGAATGAAAATTTGGATATTCTTCATGCTCTGGCGGACCGTCTGCTAGAAAAAGAGACGGTTCTGGGAAAGGAGCTTGATGAACTCATACTTTCCATGAAACCCGGATTTGAGTTTCCATCAAAGACGGCTGTGGACGAAAAAACTGATGAAAACGTTCCGGTCGAAAATGAAGAAGATACGGAAGAAATCAAAACCGAAACTGAAAGCGAGCAGCCCTCATCTTAATTCCTTAAAGTTGAATTTTGTACATTTAATGGCAAAATATTTTTACCGGTACAATTTCTCTATTTTAAAATAATTGAAGATTTTTGATTGAAGATTGTCTATAGAATTTCCGAGACGTTCAATTAAGATGAACTCGTAAAAAGTCCGATTTAGACGGTTTCGTAAAAAGTTCAAACTCCCCCGCCAAAAATAGGCGGGATAAAAAGGCGTCGCAAATTTTGTAATCATGAGGCGTACTTTTCGTACGTTGAATGATTGCGAAATGCAGCACAACGCAGAAGTTGGACTTTTTACGAGACCGTCAATTAACAAGCACATATGAAAACATATAGCCTTGCATGGGGTAAACACAGGCTGGTTCTGGGTAAGCGAACCTGTATTATGGGTATCGTGAATATTACGCCGGATTCATTTTCAGATGGCGGGAAATTTTTCACCCGAGATAACGCCATCGCTCAAGGCCAAAAACTTTTTGAAGAAGGGGCTGACATACTGGATATCGGCGGAGAATCTACACGCCCTTTTTCTGATGCGGTATCTGCCGAAGAGGAAATCCGGCGGGTTATACCTGTGATTGAAAACCTTGCAGCACGTATTTCCATTCCCATTTCCATAGACACAACCAAGGCCGGTGTTGCCAGAAAGGCTATTCAAGCCGGCGCCTCCATTATAAACGATGTTTCAGCATTGCGTCTTGATCACGACATTGCAGATGTTGCAGCAGAATACGATGTTCCGATCATTTTAATGCATATGCTTGGAACACCAAAAACCATGCAGACCAATCCTGTTTATGATGATCTTATAAAAGAAATCAAAGAATTTCTTAAAAATTCCGTGGATTATGCTGTAAGTAAAGGAATTTCAAAATCAAAAATCATCATCGATCCGGGTATCGGTTTCGGGAAAACAGTTGAACATAATCTTTTATTAATTAAACACCTGCATGAATTTAGGACACTGGATGTTCCTATTATGATCGGACCTTCCAGAAAAGCTTTTATAAGAAATATCCTTAAAAATAAGACTGTTAAAGATATTAATCCCGATCTCGCGGTAGTGGAAACCGGCTCCCAGGCTTCAGTTGCCGCTGCAGTTTTGAACGGCGCCCACATGGTCAGAGTCCACAATGTTGCCAATACACGTACAACCTTAAAAATCATTGATGCCATTAATAATGTGCAATAAAATTAATGGTGAAATACGTTAGCTTTTTGAAAATATTGTCGCTTCAGCTATAAATAACCATAGTCATCTATTTATGTTACACTCACGGAATTTAAAACGGTCTGTTTTGTGTTTTTTGCTTGGGGTTTGTTTGCTTCTGCCCGGATCCTGCTCATCATTACAAGAAACCGTTATTCTTATTCCGGTTGATATCGGCCAAATCCCTGCAGGATTGACAATAACCGGTCCGTCGTTAAAAGGCATAGAAGTTCACGTCCGCGGTCCGAAATCGACAGTTAAAAACCTTTCTGACGTGAAAATACGATTTGTACTTGATCTATCCGGAGTACATGTCGGGATTAACTCTATTCCGATAAAAAAGGACCGTATCATCCTTCCCAAGGGGATATCCATCATAAGAATAAACCCAACGTTTTTGGCCGTAGCCATAGAGAATAAAATTAAAAAGGAGCTGCCGGTTAAAATTTCATTTTCCGGAAAACCTGCTACAGGATTTATAGTTGCAGGCGCAGTTGCCAAGCCATTGTCGGTTATTATGCAAGGACCTGAAAATATACTTGGACCCATGGATAAGGTACTGACAAAACCGATTGAAATCAAAGGGCTGTCAGAATCTTTTAAAAAAGAAGTCGCTCTGGACCTTGTCGAAGATCTTGAGATCATTTCTCCTTCGGAGATTATTTTTGCTGAAATATTGATAGAAGAAAAAATTGTTAACAAAAAGTTTTTTGATATTCAGGTTGAGGGTAAAAACAGTCCGTTCAGTTACAGCATTACACCACCGGCTTTAAATATTGAAGTTAAAGGACCGGTTAATATTATTGAAAAGCTTCATAGGGAAAAATGGATTACAGTTTATGTTGATCTTAAAGGATTAACACCCGGGATTTATGTTAAAAGGGCAACCATAACCTTACCGGTTAAAACCACTCTTATTGGAGTAACACCCGAAATCTTCACAGTAAAGATCAGTAACGAAAAAATATAGCGAAGAAAAGGAATCTTTATTCATGCTTCTTGTTATCGATATTGGAAATACCCACACGGTAATCGGTGTTTACGACGGCAGGCATCTTGTTAAGAACTGGCGGATACGCACGGAAAGACGGACAACAGAAGATGAGTTTAATATCCTTGCCTCCAATCTTTTTTCAAAAAGCAATATCAATTCCAAAAAAATCAGCAAGACGATTATCTCCTGCGTGGTTCCCCCCATGGTAACCATTCTCGATTCTTTCTGTCGCAAATACCTGGGTCATGCGCCGCACTGGGTCGATGCCATGTCAGCTTCAAACCTGCCGATATGTTACAAAAATCCATCAGAAGTAGGGGCAGACCGGATAGTTAACGCGGTTGCGGCATTTCATAAGTACCAAACCAGTCTTGTTATAATAGATTTCGGGACCGCCACAACCTTTGATTCTATTTCAGAAAAGGGGGAATATCTCGGTGGCGCCATCAGTCCCGGGATCATGATTGCTTCTGAAGCCCTGTTCATGAAAGCGTCCAAACTTCCCAGGGTTGAAATCTTTGTTCCCCCTAAAAGCGTGATCGGCAAAGATACCGCCAGCAGTATTAAGGCGGGAATTATTTTTGGATATGCAGGGCTTGTGGATGGAATGGTTCGGCGAATGAAAATCGAAATGGGCACAAACCCCCGGGTAATCGCAACAGGAGGCCTGGCAGAACTTATGTATCAAGTATCAGAAACCATTGAAGTTGTTGAACCGGCCTTGACCTTGGAAGGATTACGGATTATCAGCAATGGTTTGTAGATAGCCTGTAAATCCTTTTATGCTGTTTTTCAAAAACCCTCTTTCCCTCTCTTTTACAGCCTCATCCATATGAAAAAACCCTTCAAGAAAAGAATCTTCTTTTAAAAGCCTTTGAAGACAGCTTTTGAGGAAATCTTCGTCCTTATCTTCACTGAGGTGGACCATCTCATCCTCGACAATTTTTTTCCAGAGCAAAAGCTGCTCACGGTGAGTTTTCAACATGTTCAACGCATTTTCGTTCATGCCGAAATGTCCGTAACAGATAATGGAAGGTTTTTGGGCAATCAGGGCATCAATGCTCTTGATAGAAGTCTCTAGAAAAAAACGGGGCGGTGTGGCAGGTCTAAGATAAAAATCGCCATCGGAAATATCAAGATAAACTCCCCCGGCCTCTCCTGCAAAAAGGTATGGGCCCAAAAGGTAGCTGACATGATGAGGGGCATGCCCGGGCGTCAGGATCGGCGTAATGTTATCTTCTTGATATTGAGCTGCATTGTAAAGCAATTTCCGGGGAACCGGCCGGAACGGTCCATAGGCTTGGGCGGTTTGACCAAGGGTTTTGAGACTCCCTTCCCATAACCGTGAGGGATCTGCAAGGTGCTGGATACCTTTTTCGTGACAGATAATGGGAACGTCGGGGAAAATCACGGCCAAATCTCCTGCTCCTCCGGCGTGATCTATATGAATGTGGGTCAATAAAACTGCGTCAAGATGCACTATTCCCAAGCCTTCTAAGGATTTTACAAGCACAGGAACGGTGGCTGAAGGTCCGACATCCACTAATAAGGTTTTTTTGCCTTTGAAGATCCAGGCCCCTATAAACGATGTAAATCCGGGCAGATCCTGGTCAAGAGGAACAAGATAGAGTTGGGGCGAAATTTCAATTAATTTCATTTTTCCTATTCAAACCCCATTTTCGCCTCAAGTTTTTTAATCTCCAAGAGGATGTGGTCCCTTTCCTCCTCACTAAGGCCCTCGTGCTGCAATCGACGCTTAAGGTTTAACAGTATCATTTCAAAACGATAGTCGGCACAAGTATATTCCATCGTTTTAACGTTTAAAATAGGCAATAAATAATGTTCAGACCCTGCCGGTCTTGACAAGTGACTCCTTAAAAACACGATAGAAGGCTTTATTGTCGGCAACCCCTCGCCTCAAGATTTTTTCAATTTCATTTATATTTTTCAGGTTGACAATAAGATTGACGCTCTTGTTAAAGGCCGCCATATTATCCATGGTGCGAAAGCGGTCGGTTATCAGCGTCAGGAAAATGTTTCGCCGGACAGACATATTGAGACGATCCAGGTATTTGAGAACACTGTTCATATCAGGATCCCTGGTGCCGAACCGCTCGTTAAGGACCACCATATCAAAGACATGGAATCGCATCTGCTTTAGAGTGTCTTTATGGGACTGGGGGGCCGTGGTATGATATCCCATGTTATACAGGGCCGTTATGATTTTGGCCCGGATGGCCGGTTCCGGTTCACACAAAAGAGCGGTCTCCACGCCTTCTTCAACAAAATCGAAAGGTTTTTCCGAAGCGTCGTAAGCGCTGGAATCGACTTCCTCAATGATGGTTTTATTCAATCCGGGTTTTGGTCCGGCGGACGGAGCCGAAGTCTCTTTGGTTGACAAAGGAATGTCAAAACGAGTATCTACGGAAACTTTGTTGGTGCATTTGGGACAAATTACAGAGAAAACCTGTCCCTTAGGAAGCTTTTTGTCCGGAATTTGAAACTTACCCCGGCATTTTTCGCATACCACGTCCATAATTTTTTCCTTTTTGGGCGTTCCATGGGCAAAGGCCAAAATTTGCTCACGACTAAGTCGGCTTGCCGTAACTGTGATCCACTTTAAGATCCTTAATATCCGTTGTCGCTTCTCCGCGTGAGCTCTTGATTGAATCGATCCCGCGGCCCAGTATGCCTTTTCGGGAAGCATAGGCCACGGCAGTCTCCTCGGTAATGAGGCCCTTTTCGTATAACCCAATGATATAATCATCAAAAGTAGTCATACCGAAAGCTATCCCGTCATGGATAACATCGTAATACGTTTTTCCATCAGATTCTCCATGCAGTATCAAGTCCTTGATCCTCAGGTTGGTGTGCATGATTTCAAAGGCCGCTATCCGCCCTCCCCCCACCTTGGGAAGAAGTCTTTGACATACGATCCAGCGGATTGCGTCGGCAAGGCGAATACGAATCTGATTTTCTTCTTCAACAGGGAACATACCGAGGATACGGTTCATTGTCTGTCCGGCATCAACCGTGTGGAGAGTGCTTAAAACCAGGTGCCCGGTCTCGGCCGCACTCAGGCCGATTTCCACCGTTTCCCGGTCACGCATCTCCCCAACCAGAATTACTTTGGGCGCCTGGCGCAAAGCTGCTCTGAGGCCATGTGCAAATGAATCGAAGTCCTCCCCCATCTCTCGCTGGTTGAAAGTAGCCATTTTGTGTGGATGGTCATACTCCACCGGATCCTCAAGAGTCACCACGTGGACCGATCTGAGATCATTAATCTCGTTAAGCACTGCGGCCAGGGAGGTTGTTTTTCCGGTACCGGTGGCTCCGGTGACCAGAATGAAACCGTTTTTTTCATCAGCCATTTTGAGAAAGGATTCAGGAATGCCCAATTCCTGACAGGTGGGAATTTTGGTTGCAAGTTTTCTCAAAACAATGGAGTAGTTACTCCGCTGGGAAAATATATTGACTCTGAAGCGAGCCTTGCCCGGAAGCTCGTAGGATGAATCGCACGATCCCTCAAGCAGGAGATTCTCGGTTAGGCGCCGGTTCTGATTTAAAAGGTTGAGCGCGAAGATTTCAGCCTGAAACGGAGTGATCTCCTCAAAACGGGGTTCCATGTCGACTGCGGCAAGCTCTCCCGATGTCTCAACCTGAAACGCTTTTCCCACGGTGATATTTAGATCGGAGACATTATCGTGTGAATCGAGCATTCTTGCCAGAACATGATCAATTTCCTGTTTTTTCAAAATAGAACCTCACAAAATTGTTATGCTTCGGTGAAGTCAGTCGGAGGATTTTTCATAAAAGGTCTGAACTTTCCCTTGTCATTTGACTTGGCATAGGCTTCGTCAGCACCTATCCATCCATTGTTTAACAACTCCATAATGGCATCATCTAAAAGTTGCATACCGTATTTCTTGCCGGTCTGGATCATTGAGGCAATCTGGTGAGTTTTCCCTTCCCTGACAAGATTCCGGACCGCCGGAGTTGCAATCAATATTTCCAGGGCGGGGCAACGCCCCTTTTTATCTACTCTTTTAAACAGGACCTGTGCTATAATCGCCCGAAGTCCATCAGACAGCGTCGAACGAATCTGGGGTTGTTGATTTGCAGGGAAAACTTCTATGATACGATCAACAGTTTTTGCTGCACTCGATGTGTGAAGCGTGCTAAAAACAAGATGTCCGGTGGATGCGGCTTCTATGGCAAGTGATATGGTCTCAAGATCTCTCATTTCACCGACGAGAATAATGTCCGGGTCCTCTCGCAGGGCACCCCTTAAAGCTGCGCTGAATGAGTTGGTATGGAGACCGATCTCACGGTGATTTATAATACACCCCTTGCTTTGGTGGACAAATTCAATGGGGTCTTCGATGGTGATGATATGATCCTTACGGACTCGGTTTGCCACATCAACTATTGAGGCCAGGGTGGTCGATTTACCGCTTCCTGTAGGTCCTGTCACCAGAACCAGCCCCCTTGGGAGTGAGGCCAGCTTGGAAATCACCTTAGGAAGACCCAGCTGTTCGGCAGTCATTATTTGCTCAGGAATTTGTCTGAAAACCGCCGCCACCCCATGTTTTTGCATAAAGAAATTTGACCGGTA
Organism: Desulfobacteraceae bacterium Eth-SRB2; assembly: GCA_004193595.1. Lineage (GTDB taxonomy): Bacteria > Desulfobacterota > Desulfobacteria > Desulfobacterales > UBA11574 > S5133MH16. The sequence continues at coordinate 240,306 of RPGQ01000037.1, read as the reverse complement.
TCTGGCAATACCGAGTACGTCATAGCCGAAATCAATATCACCTGTTTCCTCAAACTCCTTTACCTTATGTTCGGGCGCAATTTCATAGAGCATGGCTTTCAGTTCATCATTATCCAGGATCTTATATTTGACCCTTTCCATTTCGCCCCGTATCCTTAGCGCCGGCGGCTGTCCCGCCACCAGATGGAGGTCTGAAGCACCCTGTTCATTCATCAATTTAAAAAACGCATCTATTTTTGCCATGTTATGCTCCCAATATAGTTAAATCGCTTGTAACACCTTGTAACACTGTTTAACGGTTTCAAAAAACCAAGGGGTTACGATTGCTTGAACAATTTCAACTTGGAATCTTCCTCCTCCCGGATCCCGGCATCTTCTTTCCCTATCTCAAGGAGCTTGGCATGGCTTTCGATAATTGAGCGGATTTGGACCTCTATCTGCATGCGCTGCCGTTTTAGTTCTGTAATATCTTCATGAAGTTGAGCAAGCCGGTTCTGCGCTCTACTAAGAATTTTTTCTGCATTCACTTCGGCATCCGCAATGACTAATTCGGCTGATTTCCGGGCATTTTGCTTCATCTGATCTAACACTTTCTGAGAATTGAGCATTACCCGCTTAAACGTCTCTTCACGCCCTTTGTATCCCTGGCTTTCAATTTTAAGCCGTTTAATTTCTTCATGCAAATTTTTGTTCTCTCTTTGCAATGATTCGAAGGCATCCGCCATCTGCTCAAGAAATGTATCCACTTCCCGGACGTCGAATCCTCTGAACCTGGTCTTAAACTTCTGTTGCTGAATATCAAGGGATGTAATTGTCATGATGTGCCACCTTCCTTTATAGATTACATAAAACTTGCGGACATTCTAAAAAGGCTGCTTACAACAAAGTTTTGTAAAAATATAATGCCCAGAATAACAATAATTGGAGAAAAATCTATACCGCCAAAATCAAGGGGTAATTTTTTACGGATACGGTACAGTACGGGTTCGGTAACATTGTGAATAAAACGAACGATCGGATTGTAAGGGTCGGGATTCACCCAGGAAAGTACTGCCCGTGCTATAACAATCCACATATAAAAATGAAGAACATAGTGGAGAACCACCGCAATAGCCTTTAATAAATTGCCAATGATAAACATATAAAAAATAATCTTTCGTTTTTTGTGTTAATTTCTTAATCAATCGATTTTATTCTTTAAAAATTAATGATATATTTAGAATAAGTCAAGATATTTCAGGCAAAATCATTGACATAGTAAACATTCAAACGATAATAGTACAGTTTATTGATAAGTTATATGCAAAAAAACCCGATTAAATCATTATACAAAATTAAGGGGGAATAAAATTCATGTTAAAAAACAAAAAAATCAGCATCATCGGAACAGGAAATATGGGGGAAGCTCTTTTAAGCGGGCTCATTTCTTCGGAATCGTCCGATCCTAAAAATATCATTTGCACGGATATTCGTGAAAATAAGCTGAAATCCATCCAAGAAAAATACGGCGTCAATACCACAGCAGATAACATCAAAGCGGTAAAAGCTTCTGAAATTATTATCTATGCGGTCAAACCTCAGATCATTGCGTCAGTATTGAAGGAAACAGCGTCCTGCCTGGACATGTCCAAGCTTATCATCTCTATTGCCGCCGGTGTTCCTCTGGCCGCCATAGAATCGTGTCTTAATAAAAAATTGCGTCTTATTCGGGTGATGCCCAACATCGCCGCCTTCGTTAAGGAAAGTGCTTCGGTTATCGCGGCCGGTGGAGAATCCACCGAAGAAGACATCAAACTGTCTCTGGCTATTTTCAATTCCATGGGAAAAAGCATTTTTCTTAAAGAAAATATTCTTATGGATGCAATCACCGGCTTAAGCGGCAGCGGGCCTGCCTATATCTTTTTAATTGTCGATGCCCTGTCTGATGCCGGAGTAAAGGTGGGTTTATCAAGGGAAGATGCTCTTTTCCTTTCATCTCAAACGGTTTTGGGCGCTGCAAAATTATTACTTGAGACAAAAGAACATCCCGGTAGGTTAAAGGACATGGTTACCTCTCCCGGTGGAACAGCTATCGCCGGCATTCATACTCTGGAAAAAGGCGGTCTTCGAACCACCCTCATTAATGCCGTAGAGGTAGCCACAAAACGATCCAAAGAGCTGGGTGAAATTATGATTAAAAATTTTTCAAATGATCAATAGATTAGAAAAATATAAAGGGCTGAGATAATGAAAGAATATAAAATGGAACCGCTCAATACATTTAATTATGACCGGCCGGTTATTGAAAAGGGTTATGCAAACCAGACCCTTTGTATAGACATTTCTGATTTTGTCATTTCCGTTAAGCCGGTTACGGAAAAAATGAAAAACGTCTTTATCGGCGGCAAAGGTTTTGATCTCTGGCTTCTATGGAATGCCGTCAACAACACAACAAAATGGAACGATCCTGAAAACGCAATATGTATCGCGTCCGGCCCTATGGGAGGAACTCCCGTATATCCCGGTTCCGGCAAAAGTATCGTTACCACCATTTCTCCGTTAACAGGATCTGTAATTGACTCTAATGTCGGGGGTTATTTTGGTCCCTATCTTAAGTTTTCCGGATTTGACGCACTGGAAGTTACCGGAAAATCATTAAAAGATGTTGTAATTTTTATTGATGGTATTGATGAGAAGGTTCAGATCTTTAAGGCGTCGGGACTGCCGGATGATTCCTATACTCTTTCTGCAACATTAACAGAACATTTTGCCAAAGGGAAACCGCGTAATATTTCTGTAGTTTCCACAGGCCCGGGGGCTAAAAACACACGGATGGGATGCCTGAACTTTACCTGGTATGATCTAAAACGCAAGCGCGCCAGATATAAGCAGGCAGGACGCGGGGGTATCGGCGGTGTCTTTGCTGATAAGGGTATCAAAGCCATTGTGGCCCGCTGGAACACGGTCACAACCAAAACAAACAATCCCGCAGATGCGAATACATTAAAAGATGTTGGGAGAAAGCACTCCAGGGAAGTTGTCGAACTCGATCCCAAACAAAACCAAATGGCACAAATCGGAACCACCCACCTGGTTCCGATTATGAATGACTTTGATTTGCTGCCCACCCATAATTTCCAGTACGGACAGCATTCAGAGGCAGACAATATCGGCCAGGAGGTTTTCAGACGCATATTTGATCCGGGCTATGATGGATGCTGGATGGGATGCACACTTGCCTGCTCCCATGGTGTCAAAGACTTTGTTCCTCTCACGGGTCCATACAAAGGGCTCAAAGTTTTTGTAGACGGTCCCGAATATGAAACCATAGCCGGCTGTGGCTCAAACCTGGGTATTTTTGACCCGCATACGATTATTGAAATGAATTTTTACTGTGACACCTATGGCCTTGATACCATTTCAGTAGGGACCTCCACGGCTTTTGCCATGGAATGCTTTGAGATGGGCCTGATAAACGAAAGCCATACCCACGGAATGAACCTTTTATTCGGCAATCGGTCGGCCGCACTAGAGGTTGTTCATCAAATGGCCCGAGGAGAGGGTTTTGGACAAATTATAGGCAGGGGGGTTCGCCAAATGAAAGTTATTTTTTCCAGAGATTATGGCGCCGACCCCGATCTTATGCAGGATATCGGTATGGAGGCAAAGGGCCTGGAGTTCTCCGAGTATATGACCAAAGAATCACTTGCCCAGCAAGGGGGGTACGGTCTTGCGCTTAAAGGCCCTCAGCATGACGAGGCATGGTTGATCTTTCTTGATATGGTGCATAATTTTATGCCTACCTTTGAGAAGAAAGCAGAGGCGTTGCACTGGTTCCCCATGTTCCGAACATGGTTTGGTTTATGCGGACTGTGCAAACTCCCTTGGAATGACGTTGTACCCGAGGATAATAAGGACACCCTGGAGCCCGCAAAGGTTATGAAACACGTCGAGTGGTATGCAGATTATTACACGGCGGTTACCGGGAGGCAGACAACCGCTGACGGCCTTATCCGAATGAGTGAGGCGGTTTACAATTTCCAACGTATTTTTAACCTTAAAATGGGTTTTGGGCAACGGGAGCATGATAATATTCCCTATCGTGCGGTGGGGCCGGTAAAAACCGTTGAGTACGAATCCCGGACCGAGCGTTACGACAAACAGCTGGTTGAAAAACATAACGTCGATATCACCGGAAAGACTACGGAAGAAAAAATAGTGCTGTTGCGTGAGTTTCGCGAAAAGCTTTATGAAAAACTAAAAGATGCGGTATATAAACGCCGGGGATGGACCAACAACGGAATCCCGACGAAGGAAACCGTGAAGCGGCTGGGTATTGATTTTCCTGAGGTTCTGGAATTGCTCAGAGCCCACGGTGTTGAAACATGATCAAGGTAAATGGGGAAAAGCATTCCTGGTACCAGGGAATGACAATTAAAGATCTTCTTAATAATTTTAACAAATCCCATCTTTATGCGGTGGTACGCATCAATGATAAACACATTTCTATGCCTTATTTTGAAAAAACCCTGATTCCCGATAATTCAGAAGTGTTTTTGATACCCATGATTGCAGGAGGATAACCCAGTAAAAACATGTTTACCCAAGCCGTATCATTTCCTGCAGCCTTTACCGCAGGGATTCTCTCTTTCTTATCACCGTGTGTGCTGCCGCTCATACCTGCATACTTTACTTTTATTACCGGTTTTTCCCTGGAAGAATTGACTGAAAACCGTAATTCGGAAATAAGAAAAAAAGTCTTTCTTTCAACCGTTTTATTTGTTTCCGGGTTCTCCCTGATATTTATCCTGATGGGTGCGTCGGCCTCCTATCTTGGAAGCTTAATATTCAACCATCGAGAATTAATAAGAATTATCGGCGGTATTTTGATTATGCTTATGGGTGTCCATTTAACCGGTATCATCCGTATTCCCGGTCTGGATGTTGAAAAACGGATTAATATAGAAAAAAAACCCTTCCATTTTTTAGGAATCGTTATTATCGGTATGGCGTTTGGAGCCGGATGGAGTCCTTGTATAGGCCCTCTACTGGGATCGATTCTTATCATTGCCGGCAGTCAGGAAACCGTCTGGCAAGGGATTGTGCTTCTTGCCGTCTATTCCGCCGGACTGGCACTCCCTTTTATTATCATCTCCGCTTTTATCCATCTCCTTTTGATCGTTATTAAAAAGGCTTCCCGTGTCCTACAATACGTCAACGCAATCGCGGGTATTCTGCTGATTATTGTGGGGCTGATGCTTGTGACCAATAAGCTGCATGTGTTCATCGGCTGACCCGAATTGTCATGAAGAAGTTATCTATTTTGAAAACCGGCGGGAATATCTTTTGATCAGGCGGATTGTTGTGGAAATGACGACACCACCGCTCATTACCATAAGAAGAACAGGCACCCAAACATCCTCATGATATTCTATGGTTTCGCGTGAAGCCGAGATACCTGCAAAACCAAATAAAAACACAAGGAACATAAAAAAAATTACAATATAACATGCCGCTTCAGAGTCATACCAGGGAACGATTACCTTTCTAAACAGAGGATTTTGATCGATACGCATGATTGTACGGGTTTAAAGCGTTAGTCCGAGACTTTTGTCTTATCGCCGCCAAGGCACCAAGACACTAAGAAAAAAATAACAAAATACTTGGTGCCTTGGTGGCAAATATTTTTTGGTTTTCTCCGAGCAGGAGGCCGGTTTATCCGGGTCAGATATTATTATCCGCATTTGGTAAAACCACAGAAATGGCACATCATACAGCCCTCTTCAAAGCTGATGGTATTCCCGCATTCCGGGCAGATTTCTCCAAGGAGGCTGTTGCCATATCTTTTCTTTTTATAAGATCCGTCTTTCAAATACCGTTTCTCAAGGACCCTGCCAATGGCATCCGGTATCGACAAAACCAGGCCCCCTTCTTGAAAAACAGGATGTTCTCCGCCGATACCCTTTAGTTGTTCCACAACTTTTTCCACGCGCACCCCGGATCTGAAGGCCAGCGAAACCAGCCTGCCGATGGCTTCAGTCTTTGCCGTGGTGGATCGCCCGGATTTGCCGATGGTGGCGAACACCTCAAAAGGGTGTCCGTCCAATTCGGTTACCGTAACATAAAGCTGGCCCATTCCCGTATTCATTTTGGACGTGAACCCTTCAAGTGTTTCCGGACGTTCTTTGATCCTGACAATCGAAGTGTCAACAGATTTGTCCGCTGCTGCAATCGAAAGCACCTGATTTTCCTTGCTTCCATCCCTGTATATGGTAACGCCCTTGCAATCGAGTTCGTAAGCCAGATTATAGATCTTTAATACATCGTCAACGGTGGCGTCACCGGGCAGGTTAACCGTCTTGGAAACCGCGTTGTCGGTGTGCTTCTGAAAGGCGGCCTGCATCCGAATGTGCCATTCGGGAGATATATCATGGGCCGTCACAAAGACGCTGCGAACATCCTCCGGTATTTCTTCGATATGCTGAACACCCCCTTCAAGGGCGATGGTATCCATCAACTCAGAACTATAAAAGCCTCTTTCTTTAGCCACTTTTTCAAAGAAGGGGTTCACCTCCAATAATTTGTCATTATCCATAACGTTTCTGACAAAACTCAAGGCAAAAAGCGGTTCCACCCCGCTGGAGCAGTTCGCAATTATGCTCAATGTGCCGGTGGGTGCAATGGTGGTTGTGGAGGCATTACGATAGGTACATCCTTTTTTACTTTTAAAAATGCTCTTATCAAAATTTTCAAAAACCCCTCTTTTTTCAGCCAAACATTTTGAGGCTTCGTGGGATTCTTTTTGAATGAAACCCATCACTTCCTCGGCCATTTCAAAGGCCCTTTCCGAGTTATAAGGAATTTTCAACTGATAAAGCAAATCTGCAAACCCCATGACCCCTAAACCAATTTTACGATTACCTCTAACCATTTCGTCGATTTCAGGAAGGGGGTATTTGGACATATCAATCGTATTGTCCAAAAAGCGAACACTCCAAAATACGACATCCTTTAAGGCCTCGTAGTCGACGACCGGTTCTCCGTCAGTATACGTAACAAACTTGGCCAGGTTGATGGAGCCCAAATTGCATGCTTCCATTGGAAGCAACGGTTGTTCTCCACAAGGATTGGTACTCTCTATTTCTCCCAATTCAGGGGTTGGATTATCCCGGTTAAGTCTGTCTAAAAAAACGACGCCGGGATCTCCGTTTTTCCAGGCCTGTTTCACCAACGCCTGGTAAACTTCTGCGGCATTCAGCTCTCCGACCTTTTTATTTTCTCGGGGGTCTATCAGGTCGTAATTGCTTTGTTTTGCAACCGCTTTCATGAACACATCCGTGACGCCGACCGAAATATTAAAGTTGTTCAGTTCATTATTATTTTTCTTACTGTAAATAAAATCTATGACATCCGGGTGATCCACCCTTAAAATGGCCATGTTGGCCCCTCGGCGAGTCCCTCCCTGTTTGACCTGCTCTGTTGCCGTATTAAAGATTTTCATAAAGGAAACCGGTCCGGAGGCAATTCCGCCGGTTGTTCCCACCCTGCTGTCTTTGGGTCGTAGACGAGAAAAGGAAAAACCGGTTCCGCCGCCCGATTTATGGATAATAGCGGCATTTTTTAAAGAATCAAAAATCCCGTCCATGCTGTCCTCAATGGGAAGAACAAAGCAGGCTGCCAGTTGGCCCAGTCTGCGTCCCGCATTCATCAGTGTGGGTGAATTCGGCAAAAATTTAAGTTCTGTCATCATATTGTAAAAAATGTTTTCCATTTTATTTACATCGGTGTCGCTACCATACTTTTTTTCGGCCTTTGCGATGTGACGGGCCACCCTTTTGAACATTCTTTCCGAAGTCTCAACCACCCTGCCCTTGTTGTCCTTCTTAAGATATCTTCTGTTCAAAACATTTTTTGCATTTTCTGAAAGTTTCAGACCATTTTTTACAAACATGGACTTATCCAGCCGAATCGGAGATATTTTTTTTAGGCCGTATTCCAGCAATTTGGTCTGAATAATTTTATCTACCACCGGCATGGTAATGGTATGATTTTTCATGCCGGCGATTTCTTCTCGCAAAAATCGGCTGATATCCATGGCCTGGTCGGTTTCAATGGGGTTTTCTTTAGTAAGGCTATCTGAAAACAGATAATCATCCCACTTGTAGCTCGTCAAATCGAAACTTCCCTGTTCCGTAATTAAAATTTTACCTTTTGAACCCATTGCCCGTCTCCTGTATGGTTGTTTTCAGAATTTTGTGGAAGCTATATTGATCAATACCATTTGTATAAAAATACGCAAACAAATTGTTTTGCCGGAAGTAATAAAGCCCGGCCCAAAGGTCTTGGTATCAAAAATAAAAACAAACCTACCCAAACGAACAAATTTCTTAAAGTAGGTCTGTCAAAAAGTGTGACTCTTATCTGATAATATGTTAAGTTTTAGTACGATTTTTAAGAACAATCACGCTATTTCTTTATTGGGATTACAAAGAAGATGGTTCTTTATTTCATGGAATATATTGTATGTCAAGAAGAAAATAACACAATATATGGGATTTTAATAAAGAGAGTATGAAAATGAATATCCTGGTTAAAATCGTTACATGGTCACTTTTTTTATATTTTGTCTATTGCGGCTTTCTTTACCTGACGCAACGGCGAATGCTGTTTCCTCGTCATCTTATAGAACCCCCTTCTAACGCTGAAAATATTCCCGGCCTGGAAAAGATCTGGGTGGCTACAAGTTTCGGAAAAATCGAAACATGGTTTCTCCCGCAAACTGCAGGCCCCGTCACAGAACCGGCACCGGCGGTTATTTTTGCACACGGCAACGGAGAACTCATCGACTTCTGGCCACATGAACTAAAAAAGCTAAACCGTCTCGGCATGGGGGTATTGCTTGTAGAGTATCCCGGATATGGAAGATCAAAGGGTTCTCCCAGCCAAAAAAACATCACTGAAGCATTTACCGGTGCCTACGATGTGCTGGTTACGCGGGAGGATGTTGATTCTTCCAGAATTGTTTTACTGGGTCGTTCCGTGGGCGGCGGCGCGGTTTGCATACTTGCTGCCAACCGGCCTTCGGCGGCGCTTATTTTGATGTCGTCATTTATCAGTGTCCGATCCTTTGCCTCAAAATATCTGGTTCCCGATTTCCTTGTCAGAGACCCCTGGGATAATCTTGCGATTGTCCGCGCTTATCAAGGTCCCATTCTTGTAGTCCACGGCAAATTCGACGAGGTCATTCCATTTTCCCATGGAATGACCCTTTACCAGGCAGCAAAACAAGGCAAAATCATAACCTATGAGAGCGGGCATAACGACTGCCCCCCAAGTTGGGACATCTTCTGGCGAGATATTGAAACATTTCTAAAGGATTCCGGCCTTATTAAACCTTCTCGGGGGATTCTACTGAAATAGGGCCGTTTTAGTAACGGGTTCCTTTTCCAAAAATATTCCCTTTTTTCAACCCTATCGCAATTTATTATCTATTCCCTCTTGACCGCCTTATGTTTTTGTGGCATATATTACCCATTAAATTTTTTAAAGGGTGATATATGCCACAAAATAATCTTGCTCAAAACAGTCTTCCGCCTGAAATCATCCACACCATTTCGCAATTGGGAGAACGTATCAGAATCGCCAGAAAGCGTCGTGCCATAACCATGGAAGAATTGTCTTCCCGAATGTTCGTCAATCGGAAAACTCTTTATAGACTTGAGAAGGGAGATCCGGGTGTCTCCTTGTCTGTCTTTGCTTCAGCGCTCTGGGCGCTTGGACTTGACAAGGACCTCCTGAAAATAGCCCTGCCCGAGCAGGACCATGTAGGGATTTTTAACGAACGTAAAAGGCTGCCCAAACGCGTCCGAGCCTCCAAAAGGTCCGATGAACTGGATTTTTAACCATGACTGAGAAAAAGATTGTGGCATTTCCGTCCGCGAAGTAGACATTTTGGCACCATCATTTGCTATCTGTAACAGCGTTTTAAATGAACATGCCACATCAAATACATAAAACATTTTGCCCATTTTGTTTACGACCTAATTCGTACCTATTTATTGAAATCACATCATGTTTGCACATGATGTGATTTCAATAAATAGGTACTAAATTCTGCAAGCCTTGTATCGGCCGGATATACCCCGATAACGGGATCTTGGTTTCACCACGACAAGGCATAAATCGTGGAGCCGTATTGTAATACTGCAATCTATTGATACCGCAGAAGATACGTTTAAGACAAGGCCTTCCAAGGGTCAATTTTTTTCAATAGTTAACAGGGCAGGCAAAGAAAGAATAATAAATATACGTTTCGGAATTTCTATAATCTATTGAAAATAATAGGGGTTTGAAGCCTAAATATTTAACTCGTGCATGGAATGTTGGAATGTTGATCTTAAAATGATGCTATTCATTTATTTAATTCTCTATCAAGATGAATTTTATCATAACCCACGTTTCCATTTTCCCAGAACCCATTATTCCAGCATTCCATTGTTCCATTATTCCAACTGTGAGCGAAGCGAACCAACTTGATCCTTTGTGTCTTAGTGTTTTTGTGGCGAATATTTTTGGTTCCGGCTCGTCCGCCTTACTCCCCTTGGCAGGAGGGCGGGCTTGCCCGGGTTAAGGGGTTACAGGAGGGTCTCGTTGATCTTTTTCCACAGGTCCGAAGGCTCGGGCAGCATTTTCCCGTCTATGCTCAGCACCGGCACCGCCCCAATCAGAGAGTTTGTAATCATTATCTCATCAAAAATAAACAAATCTTCTAAAAATACTCTTTTACTTTCTATGGTAAAGCCCCGCCCGGTGAACAAGTTACAGACTTCAGTATCCATAATGCCCGGCAACACATGCAAAGAAACCGGTTTGGTTACGGTATTGTCCTTTATCAGCAGTATGTTGGCCGTATTTGTTTCCGAAACCGTATGGTCCGGGTTTAATATCAATGCCTCGTCGGCGTTTCGGGCCATGGCCCATTTTCCGGCCAGAAAGTAATATAAATAATTCAATGTTTTATGATCAGCCAACGGAATTTGGCGCGGGTGCGGATATACCGCCAGGTTTAATCCTTTCACCTTTTTTTTTGCCAGGCGATGGGTATATGGCCGGGCGGTAACCAGAAGGGTGTGGTTAAAGGGAGGGGTTTCCCTGTCTCCTCTGGTGGCGATCATCTTTACGGCTGCGGTTTCATCGAGCAGTCTGTTTTGGACAATCACCTGATTGATAATTTCATCCCAGGTCAAATCCGGCGGTTTTTCAGCAAAAAGATGTTCCCAGGTATGGTTAAATCGATCAACATGCGCGTTGAGGTGCCCGGGGTTCCCCTGGTCAACTCGGATGGTTTCAAAAAACCCGTAACCGTACTGAAATCCCAGATCAGTAACCGGAATGCCGGCCTGATCCAAAGGTTTAAGGGCGCCATTGATCCAGACATAGTCTTTATTTGCCAATTGTTTTTCTTTTCCTTTAAAAACCTCCATCAGTGTCCTGCCTTTATGTAGGGTTTCTTCATATTCATCCAGTGGATCAGAATCGAATACAATACCTCCCCCCACCGAGAAGATCATTTGCCCGTTGTATATGGTGGCGGTGCGGATGGCTATGGATAGATCCATGGTGTCGTGGAAACTGATGTAGCCGATGGAGCCGGTATATATATGGCGCCGGTCAGGTTCAAGTTCGTCTATGATCTCCATGGTTCTGATCTTGGGACAGCCTGTGATGGACCCGCCGGGAAAAGTTGCCTTGAGAAGGTCAACAGAATCGCGGCCCTGATCCAGTCTTCCTTCAACAATAGATACCAGGTGATACACATTCTGGTAGGCTTCCAGTCTTTTGTGCTCCATTACACGGACAGATCCGACCCTGCAAACCTTTCCAATGTCGTTACGCAACAAATCCACAATCATTGAAAGTTCGGCATCATCTTTTTTGCTTTGTTTTAGCTCCCGCCCAAGCTGTTTATCTTCCACCGGTGTTTTGCCTCGGGGCCGTGTCCCCTTAATGGGTCTGGTTTCAACCTGTTGGCCGGTTTGTAGTAAAAACCGTTCCGGAGATGTGGAAACAATATGGTGGTCACCTGCATGAATGTAAGCAAAAAAAGGGGCCGGATTGTTATTATAAAGTGTTTTAAACAGACTGAACGTATCTCCTTGAACATCCATTTCAAAACGCTGGGACATATTGACCTGATATATGTCTCCTGCTGAAATGTACTCTTTAATTTTCTTAATGGCATTCATGTAACCGGCCTGGGTGAAATTAGACTTAAATCCCCCGGCATCTCCTCTAAAACTCCCATATTCAGGCGGTCTTTCAGAAATGATACGTTTAAATGAATCGAGATCATTCCCCAAATTGTTTTTTCCGGCAAAGTTACGTTCCGGTATACAAAGTCGAGTGGTATCATCGATTTTATCATGGACAACGATAATTGACGGTGCCATAAAATATAAATGCGGCAGGCAGAGTCTGTCTATGGATGTGCGCGGTAGTTTTTCCAGGCAGTCCTTAAGGTCATAAGATAGGTATCCGAGGAGACCGGCATATATGGGTTTGGGCAAATCAGATGAATCCGGGTCAAGATCATTCAGGCGGAAGGCTTTTAATATCATGCCAAGGGTATCAAAGGGGTCGGCCATAAAATCAAACGTTTGATTTTCAACCGTGATGGTCATGTTACGACCCCGTCCTGAAAATACCAGCCATGGTTTTGCCCCGAGAATATGGTATCTTGCACAATCAAGATCACCCCCGCTCATCAGAACCGTTGTGCCGGGCATGGATGCAAACCGGGCTGAAAAATCCATAAACGGTTCGGACAGAGAAATATGCTCGGTATAAATACCGGTTATATGTCCGGCGGCTTTTTTGATTTCTTCCATAATAAAGTTAAATAGGACGCAGATTTTCGCAGATATACACAGATAATATTATTATTTATAATTTAAAAAACTTTTTAATCTGTGTTCATCTGTGTTCATCTGTGTCCAAAAAAGGAAATTCCTATATTATTGAATTATATTTTCTTTGAAATCCGCATTTCGCATACCGGAATTCGAAATCGTCAAGGGTCCCAGGTTAAGAAAATTTTCCACAAGCAAAAAGCCATTTTCCGTAAGAAAACTTTCCGGATGGAATTGAACCCCATGAAGGGGGAATTCAGGATGAGACATTCCCATGATGACACCCTCCGGGCTCTGCGATGTTATGACAAGTTCGCTCTGACAAAATTCCACCATCAGCGAATGGTAACGGGCAGCCGGAAAGGGTGAGCTTATCCCTTGAAAGATGCCGTAATTGTTGTGCTGAATCATACTGGTTTTCCCGTGCATGGGCAGCGGAGCGCGGACCGTACGCCCGCCAAAAGCTTCATTCATGCATTGCATGCCCAGACAGATGCCAAAGATGGGGAGTTTATCGAAAAAATTTTTAATTAAATCGATTGATATCCCGGCATGAGAGGGATCTTTGGGACCGGGACTGATGAGAACATAGTCAGGTTTGAGCCCCGCAACCTGATCAATTGTTATCATGTCACTTCTATACACGTTGATTTCAAGATCATAGTGCATAAACATCTGGACGAGGTTGTAAGTAAAAGAGTCATAATTATCAATGACAAGCAGTTTGGCCATACCCAAATCCCCAAATTAAAAAAGCCACCCCTATGAGTCTGGGTGGCTTTCAGCCTATTACATAACTCAATTAATAAAATTGCTTCGCAATGTTATATATTGGTATATTGCCGCTATAAGAAAAAAATCGGCAAATTTTTTCTCATTCAATATACAAAACTTTGGTGCAAGTCAAGAAGAATACCGGTAACCTCTCAATAAATTTTGGAGAAGTTACTACTTAAACAAACGGACCCAAGACTGAAAAATAATTACCTTGTCAGCGCCGTATGGCTCAAGGCGACACAGGATATCTTCAACAGATTTTTCATTAACAATCAGATTGCCATTTTTGGAAAAGAACTTGTCAGCAAAACAAATGACCTGTTCCTCTATGGAGACGGGAACCATATCATGTTGGGGCAGCGGGAGATTATGACGCTTTATTTCTTCGGCAGTTATGCCGACACCCACATGCCGTTCACACACCAGTGCATGTTCGGGCAGTCCCTTGCTTTCAAGAATTTCCCTTCCCAGATATCCATGACAGACATACGGATGTTCTCCCATACAGCCGAGTTCCGGAGTATGGGTCAGGAAAATGCCGATGTCATGCAGCATGGCAGCTTCCCAAATAAAATTAAAATCCGGGTTAAGGTGGGACACATTTTTGGCGGCACTTACGGCCTTATCCGCCACCTGTTTTCCATGTTGTACGAGAATGTTATAGGTTCTGGTGCCGGGTGGATAAAATTCAGCAATAATATCAATAGGATTCATATAATTGAATATTTTCGATTGAAGATTGAATAGTTAAGGAATTTTGCATATAAGATATTTGAGTATTGGAGTGTTATATACAACAGCGGAAAAAGATATGATTTTTATTCTTTCACCCTTGTTTCCCGAATCCAATCACGGTTCATATTATTCCATTACTCCATCACTCCAGTACTCCAGTACTCCATTTCTCCGGGGATGATTAACCTCATCTTTTTAAAAAGTAGATGACTGCCAATTACCAACAGTCTTGATTTACACCCGGCACTCTCCCGGTTTATCCGATTATGCTTTGCCTGAAAGCAGTACCCCCTCTATAAAAAGATCAATCCCCCCATCGAGAACACTGTTTACATTGCCCACCTCAAGGTTTATGCGGTGATCCTTTACCAGTTGATAGGGATGCATGACATAAGACCTGATTTGATTTCCCCATGCAATTTCGTTTTTGCTTTCGTGAATTTCCTGCAATTTATCATCCTGCTTCTGCTTCTCAAGCTGGTAAAGCCTTGATTTAAGCACCTTCATGGCAAGTTCTTTATTTCTATGCTGGGATTTTTCCTGCTGGCACTGGACAACTATTCCGCTGGGAAGGTGCGTGATGCGAACCGCGCTGCTGGTTTTGTTAACATGCTGACCTCCGGCGCCGCTGGCCCTGAACACATCGACACGCAAATCCTTGTCATCAATCTGGACAACGATTTGTTTTTTGAGTTCCGGATAGACAAATACGGAGGCAAAAGAGGTATGCCGTTTGCCGCTTGCATTAAACGGTGAAATTCTTACCAGGCGATGAACCCCTTTTTCTGCGTTTAGATAGCCATAGGCATAGTCACCGCCGGCAGTGAACGTCACGCTTTTGATTCCGGCTTCATCTCCGGGCTGGTAATCAATGACCTCCAGTGCAAACCCCTTGCGTTCGATCCAGCGGGTATACATCCTGAAGAGCATTTCGGCCCAGTCCTGGGCTTCGGTTCCTCCTGCCCCTGCATTAATGGAAACAATGGCGTTGTTCTGATCATCCGCGCCATCGAGCATAAGATCAATGGAAAGTTTTTTTATTTTTTTGTCAATTGCTTGTATTTGCTGGGAGACTTCTTTTATGGTATCAGCATCTGACTCTTCAATGGCAAGATCAAGCAGGATCTGACTTTCTTCAAGATCGGTGTAAAGTTTATGAATTGATGTCACCTTACCGGAGAGCAATGTTCGTTCTTTTAAAACCGGCTTGGTGTCTTCGGGGTTATCCCAAAAATCTTTTTTGGCAATCAGGGTCTCGATTTCCTCAAGCCTTTTTTCTTTTTCGGCAAGGTCAAAGACACCCTTTCAATTGTTCTAATTTCAGAAAATGCTCCTTAATGTTTTCCTTGAGTTCTAAATTCATTTTTTACCTCCTATAGTAATTTCCATTTTATTCTATTATAATCTGTTTTGTTCTATCTTTCAACTCTTGTTTAGTTCCTTGTGAATTTTGTGCTTTTTGTGGCAAAACTTTTTCCATTCTGCCACAAAGGCACCAAACCACAAAGAAAGAACGTATCGGCAATTCTATAACTTTTCGAAGTCACAAGTCTTTTAATAACAATCTGTTTATGACATCGGCATGGAAGAATGGAATGTTGGAATACTGGAATATTGAGGTCAGGATCAGAAATAAACTATTTAAATTGTCAAAAACTCCTCAAACCCATCACTCCATATTTCCATTACTCCATTATTCCAATTAGGGCGAAGCTCCTAATTTTCATATCCTTTGTGCCTGCCCGCCATCGGCTTCGCCTTAGGCGAGGCGGGCGGGTCTTAGTGCCTTTGTAGCGAATATTTTTGGTTCCGGCCCGTCCGCCTTACTCCGCTTGGCAGGAGGGCGGGCTTGTCCGGGTTAGTTTTAATTCGAATATTTCCGGATTAAATAACCCCAAAATCCTGCAACCAGCGTTACCCCAATACATGCCATGGCAAACAGATCTCCAAAGCGAGAATAAAAGGTCGTTTCCTCGAGCATTGGCACGGACCGAGTTATTGTTTCGTCCTTAAAAAGCGGTGTGGCGGCGATGACCCTGCCGGAAGGATCTATAAACCCGCTGATACCGGTATTGGCAGAACGAATAATTGACCTTCTGTTTTCAACAGCCCGAAAAACCGTCATGGAAAAATGCTGATTTGGAGCACTGGATCTACCATACCAGGCATCATTGGTGATATTAACCAGTAATGACGCATGGTTTTTTATCATAGCTCTGGAAAGATGCGGAAAAATTATTTCATAACAGATCTGAACGCCTACCCGGTAGTCCCCCCATTTAATGGTTTGCCCTTTTTTGCCCGGATTAAAGTCTCCAACACCCTCTACCATTTTGTCAAGAAACGGCAACCATTTCTTAAACGGAACATATTCTCCAAACGGTACAAGGTGAGCCTTGTCATACCTGCCGTATAGGTTTCCCTCCGGGCCAATCAGGTAAGCGCTGTTATAATATTCAACACGGTTTGTCCCGAGATTGAAAGAAGGGCTGCCGATTAGAAAGTCTGTACCGGTATCGTGAATACCCTTTATAACCATTTCCGACAATTGAGCATTGTGCAAAAAATAGAAAGGCGTCGCTGTCTCCGGCCATACCACAAGATCCGGCTTATGATTTTTTGCCAATAGAGAAAGATTAATATATTTTTCTGTTGAGGTGAGTTGAAACGCAGGGTCCCATTTTTTTGCCTGGTCGATATTTCCCTGAACAATTGCAGCTTTTATGGAAGGGGAATGGGAAATCAGTTTTTGAATGGATTGTATTCGCCATTGTCCGTAAAACCAGACAAAACAGAGAACCAACGCGAAAGTAAATACCGATCCTGCAACATGCCCTGTTTTAACCTCTTTTTTTTGCCAGTCTTTTCCTGACAGATTAAGATATACTAAGAAAATTGCTGCATTGCTCAAGGCAATACAAAATGATACACCATACACACCGAAAATATCTGAAATCTGAATGAGATGGAGCACGTTAAACTGTGTGTATCCGATCAACTCCCATGGGAAACCGGTGAAAAGAAATGAACGAATATATTCTAAGGAAACCCATATAAAAGGGATAAACAAGAAAAGGAATACGGGCTTACAGGGTAAGCATATTAAGGCCATTGAAAATATTGCAAGGTAAAGCGCCAGATAAGCCGATAAAAGCAAAAGAACCGGAACACTTGCATACAAGGGAAGGTGACCGTACGCTGACATGGTATATGCCAGCCAGTATATTAAAGTAAGGTAATGGGCAAACCCGGTAAACAGGCCGAGATAAAAACCGTTTTTAGGGGAGAGGTTTCTTAATGCAGCCAGCAAGGGAACCAGGGCAACCCATGCCAGCCATGAAAGACCGGCATTTGGAAAGGAAAGGGTGAGTAACACCCCGCTTAATACTGCTAAAAAAAAATTCAGCCTGTCGAGTTTATCTTTTTTCAATTTTGATGAACGACCTTTAGTTTCGCCCATTTCTATATCAAGAGAGATCTGTATGTTGTCTGTGTTGTCTCCAAGCTGTTATCAGCCTTAAGCTGCGCTCTTATAGGCTTCATCCATACGGGCTTCAACATACCGGATTCCCTCTTCGTTATATTCTTCCAAATCAAAACACAACGCATCCTCACCCAGAAGTCCGTCCGGCACAAAATCCCCGTTTTCATCAGGATCGGTAATCATCTCGTTATAAAAACATACCGACAGCCACCGGGGGGTGTCTTCAATCACGTCCACCATCACAAACAAAGGTTTATTTTTTTGATTCTCGTGGGCTGCTCTTAGAGAATACGTAAGCCCTTCACGGGGTATAAAATCCAGATTCACCCCGGATTTGGACATTATATAATCTTTCAGACGTACAAATACTTTTTTATTTTGTTCCCGGGTTTCCGTCCAGTTTTCAATAAATGATTCCAGTTGCTGAATGGCTTCGCTCATAAACCCTCCTTATGGATTTTTTTATTTTTCCATCTTGAAAATGTTAAAGTTGCAAATTCGGAGAGAACATATCAGAAGATTATAAAAAATCAAGTCCCCTATCCCATAATAACTTTTGTTATGAAAAAGTGGCAGTTAATAATTGTTGTTTATGGTTAGTTAAACCTGAAATATTTTCCAACCAATTCCAATTAAATAATATCTTGACAAATAGTTACTTGTATGGCTTGACATGTGTAATGCTTGATTACAAAATAATTAATTCGATAAAAGGCAGATATTACCCATAACCTATTCTTTTTGATTGAAATAAGAATGATTAACTCGTAAAAAGTCCGATTTAGACGATTTCGTAAAAAGTTCAAACTCCCCCGCCAAACATAGGCGGGATAAAAAGGCGTGCAAATTTTGTAATCATGAGGCGTACTTTTCGTACGTTGAATGATTGCGAAATGCAGCACAACGCAGAAGTTGGACTTTTTACGAAACCGTCAAGAATAACGAGGAAAATAGAAAAATGAGTAAGGAAAAAACACTGCTCAACACACGAGAGGTATCCGAGTTCTTAAATATTAATGAGAAGATGGTTTACACCCTGGTGGCCGACAAAGGGCTGCCTGCAAGCAAGGTAACCGGCAAATGGCTCTTTCCCCGCCACCTTGTTGAACGGTGGCTGGAGAATCAAACCATCAACTATCCAAAACCGGAAAAACCGTTGCCACCTTATCATGGCCTTTTAATCATCGCCGGGAGCAATGATATCCTTTTGGACAAAATCATTTCTCTTTTTAATACTCTCTATACTGAGAATATGGCCGTTTTCGGCAATGTGGGCAGTATGGGAGGTCTTAAGGCCCTGGGCCGAGACTTTTGTCATGTGGCGTGCAGTCACCTTTTGCAGGACGATGAACAGGAGTACAACTTTGAGTATGCACAGGAAGAACTTAAAGGAAAATTTCCCGTACTGGTGAATTTCTGCCGAAGAGAACAGGGATTTCTGGTAGCCAAAGGAAATCCTAAGCAAATTTCCGGCGTTTCCGACCTGGGACAACCGGACATCAAGATTGCCAATCGTCCGGTTGGCACAGGCACACGCCTCCTCCTTGACCGGGAACTCGAGAAGGCCGGCCTCAAAAACACGCAAATCCAAGGGTATCATCAAGAATTCAGAAGCCATCTGGATGTGGCCATGGAGGTGCTTTCGGGCCGGGCCGATATGGCTCCTGCCATCAGACCGGTCGCAAGTCTTTTGGGTTTGGACTTTATTCCGCTTCGCTGGGAGCGATTTGATCTCCTTATCTCAAAAGAGCATTTTTTTGAACAGGGGGTCCAACTCTTTCTGAGCCTTCTGCATGAGCCCCAATTTCGTGACCTATCCGTGAAACTGGATGGATACGATTTGAGTTTGTGCGGCAAAATGGTTTTTCCAAAAGAATCACAATCTAAAACCGAGGAATAGATTATGAAAAAATTGGCGAATCTGATTAAATGCAAGCGAATCATTTTTATAGCGCTCACGGTCCTGTTGCCTTTTTCTGTTAGCGCCGAACCACAGGGAAAGCTCATTATTTTCCATGCCGGTAGTCTTACGGTGCCTTTTGCCAAAATAGAAAAGGATTTTGAGGCAAAATATTCCAAAGTTGATGTACTCCGTGAGGGGGGAGGAAGCACAAAGATGGCGCGGATGATTTCAGAGCTGCATAAACCGGCTGATATCATGGCATCTGCTGATTTTAACGTTATCGACAAAACCCTGATCCCTGAATATGCGGTGTGGAATATTCGTTTTGCAACAAACCAGTTGGTCCTTTGTTATACGGATAAGAGCCGCTTTGCAAACCAGATCACCGCCAACAACTGGTACGAAATTTTAGGACGAAAAGGAGTAATCTGGGGGCATTCGGATCCCAATCTGGACCCCTGCGGCTACAGGAGCCTTATGGTACTCCAACTTGCTGAAAAATATTACAAATTGTCCGGCCTTTATGATCAGTTGATTTCAAACCGGCCGGAGAAAAACGTACGGCCCAAATCGGTTGAACTGGTTTCATTGCTCAAGACAGGAAATATGGACTATGCATGGGAGTATCTTTCCGTTGCTGTTCAACAGGGTTTGAAGTACATCACACTTCCTGATGAGATTAACCTGGGTAATTACAATAATGATGAATTTTACCAACAGGCAACGGTAAAGGTGACCGGCAAAAAACCCGGGACATGGATGACTCGAACCGGAAAATCATGTACCTATGGAATCACCATATTAAAAAATGTTCAAAATCCCGAAGCTGCCGAGGCGTTCCTGGAGTATTTAGTGGATCCCAATGGGGGCTTAAAGACTCTGAAAGACATGGGACAACCTCCTTTTATTCCCTGCAGGGTCCCCACAGAAAAAATGAAATCCCATCTTCCCTTGTCTCTATTAAAATGGATTGAGGTAAAAAATTAGAACCCCATGGTAACAAAGAGAAAGATTGATCCATTTTTTTGGATAGCCGTTTTTTCCACCTGCACGGTTGTTATATTTATTCTCTTTCCTTTGACCGAAATGGTTCTTCAGCCCTCTGCGCAAGATCTCAAGGATAGTATATATGACCCCGATGTCCTTCGTTCGATCGGGTTGAGCATCTATACATCCGGCATGGCGGCCCTGATTTCGTTTTTAATCGGCACCCCCTTTGCCTATTTACTGGCCCGGAAAAACTTTTTCGGTAAGAAACTCGTTGAAAGTATCATTGATCTGCCCATTATGATTCCGCACCCGGTCGTGGGAATTGCGATTCTTGGGCTGGCCGGTAAAAATCACTGGCTCGGGCAGTTCATGCAGCAGGTCGGGATCCAAATAATGGGAACGGTCACCGGGATTGTTACCGTTCTGACCTTTGTGGGTCTGCCGTTTTATGTAAACACCGTCAAGGCAGGATTTGAAGCCATACCGGTGAGATTGGAAAATATTTCCAGGAGCCTCGGGGCTTCTCTGTCAGAAACATTCCTGCGGGTAACGTTTCGCCTTGCATGGCGCTCCATGCTGGTGGGCATCATTATGTGCAGCGCAAGGGCAATCAGTGAATTCGGGGCGGTGGTTATTGTAGCGTATCACCCCATGATCGCACCGGTAATGATTTATGAGCGCTTCACCGCCTATGGCATTAAATATTCTCAACCCGTGGCTGTCTGGTTAATAGGGGTCAGTCTAGTGCTGTTTTTACTGTTGAGAATCTGCTCTTTGCCAAAGGAAAATCAAACATGATCGAGATAAAAGATCTGTTCATTAAGTTTCCCGGCTTTGCCCTTGAGGATATCAATCTTTCCATTCAGGACGGAGAGTTTTTCATGCTTCTGGGACCCACAGGGGCAGGAAAGACCCTTATTATAGAAGCAATTGCGGGTATCGTTCCCATTACCGGTGGCCGTATCCTTGTGAAGGGAAAAGAGATTACCCGTCTTACTCCGGAACAGCGCGGTACCGGCATTGTGTACCAGGATTATGCACTATTTCCCCACCTGTCTGTTTTGAAAAATATCACTTATGGATTGCGTTACCACAGAACCAATCCAAATACTTCGAAAAAACGGGTAACATGGCTTATGGAGCAATTGGGACTCCAGCCTCTTGTTCAGCGATCTATTCATAATTTAAGCGGCGGCGAAAAACAACGAATAGCTCTTGCACGGGCTCTGGCCGTGAATCCTTCCGTGCTGCTTCTGGATGAACCTCTCTCCGCGCTGGATCCCAATTTCCGGGAAGACATTCGGGATTTGTTGAAAAAACTGCATCAGGAAGTAGAAACCACATTTTTAATGGTCACACATGATTTTGCCGAAGCCATGTTTTTGGGAGAACGGATGGCGGTCCTAAATGATGGCAAAATTGATCAGATCGGCCCTGTCCACGAAGTCTTCCATAAACCGGCCACCCCCTTTGTGGCCAAATTCATGGGCATTAAAAATGTCTTTCACGCATCCTTCAGAAACAAAAAGGCACGGGTAAACAACCTTGAGTTACACCTTCAATCCCCACCCGGAGAAAATAAGTGCTATGTCGCTATTCGGCCTGAAGATATTATAATCAGCAAAAATGGGGCTTCCGGTAATGATATTAATTCGTTTCAAGGCAAGGTAATGGGTATTACAGATCGAGGCCTGTACTTCGAGGTTTCAGCCGGTACAGGTAACGTAATCTTCAGGGTGATGCTAAGCAAGAACGACTTTTTTAAATTAGAACTCCAAAAAAACAAAGACATCCATATTTCAATCCGATCCTCCGCCATCCACGTTTTTTAAATTCGTCGCTGTTCAACCGGACAAACCGTCAATCAGCGCCATTACATTTTCTCCCAGAACATTATGGTTGTAGCCCCCTTCCAGAATTGCGAAACAACCACCGCCATTCCGTTCTGCAGCTGATTTAACCCGTTGGCCGACGATTCGGTAGTCTTCAGTAGCAAGCAGACCGCCCCAATCGTCCTTATGGTTATCAAATCCGGCGGATATGCCGATCAGATCGGCGTGACAATTTTCCATTTCTCTGGTGACCCGGTCGATATAAGCACTTCGATCAAATGAATCAATATTACAAACCGTTACATAATCCTTTTCGCTGAGGATATTGACGTTGCCGTCCCCGTAATGCAAATCAATGTCCAATACATATGCTTCCCGGATTTGTTTGCTTTGTTTTAATGATTCAAGGGCAATGGCCATATTATTGAAATAACAAAAACCCCAGGCTGAATCTGCAGAGGCGTGATGGCCCGGAGGTCGAATTAATCCAAAGCACGGTTCGGTCAGACCCAATGTCGCTGCCTGTACTGCGCCTCCGGCAGCTAATGTGGCCATGGAATAAGGCCCTTTATGGCGAACATGTTCAATATGGCGCTGGGTATGAACCGCTGAGATTTGGGCTTGGGTTGCCGGAACCGCTGTGACAAATTCTACCTGAGATTGGATGCTATTAACGATTGCCTCCATACGTCCTTTCTCTGCCGCAGGATCATGTGTATACACCTGATAAAAATCTTCGTGAAAAATTACTTTCATCATTGTCTTACCTCCGCTGTTACAAACGAAAAACCAATGTGTTTCGAATAGATTGAATCAGATAGTTCTAACATCTCAATAAATTTTTGATATTCTGCCTTCCCCAATTTAACTGTGTTTTCGACATACAATGAGTTTGCTTTTCCCGGTTGGGGAATGGTACAGCGAGACGTCCGGAAATATTCGTTGAAACGGGTCCAGTCCCCCTTTAACAAATTCCATGGCATCAGCAGATCCCATTGTCATCATCCGTATATTGAAGAGGATCTTAATAAGGGGATGATGAGGCACTTCGTGTTCCATGAGCAATACCATCCCATTGGAGCGTATGATGCGCTTCATTTCCCGCAAGGCAGTCTGCCGGGTCCGCCGTTTCAGTTCATACAATGCATGGGAGCAGGTAACGATATCAAAACTCTCATCAGCAAAGGGGAGGAATGCCGCATCCCCCTCTATCAAGATAATTTTCCGGGAGGTCTGTTTGTTTTGCGCTTTACTCAGCATTCCCCGGGAAAAATCGTAGCCAACGGCTACGCCTTCGGGATAGCGATTGGCAAACGCCACGATAACAGCTCCTGTACCGCAACAAATATCGAGAATCCTGGGGTTGGATTTCTCCTCCGGGTTGGCCATCTCGACCAGAAAGTTCCGCGTATCTCCGGCATCCCGACGCGCATGTAGATTAATAAATGCATCATACACATAAGAAAAAACATTATAGTAAATTCGTCTTCCGGTTCTTACGTTTGACATGGTTGCAAAAAATTTCCCTCCCTCACGGTGTTTCCTCACGGCGAGGTCCCGGGTAGCTTGGACAGCTATGCTGATCCTCGATGTGCGGCTTGATGTCCAAAATGGGCGTACCGTCGATCATATCCAAACCCCGCACCCGAATCCGGTTGCCGTCCTTTGATATGACCTCCAGTACCGAAAGGCCGATAGCGTTGGGTCGCCGGGGTGAGCAAATGCTGAACACGCCCAGAGCCCTATCCCGGTGGGGCGGTGTCTGCTTTAGCAATTCGGGTGTAAAAAGCGAACTTTTGTGAAAATGGAACAGCACCACAATTCGCCGGCCGGCACTGATATCCGAAAGACCCTCGGTATACTCGGGCAAGATTTCCAGCGTACCCTCCACATGGGAAACGCTCCAATGTCGTGGCAACTTGCGGGCAGCGGTGTGTACCGTTCCAATGGGAGTAAAATTGATAACCATGAACATTCTCCTGAAATATTTTAAATACAAACCTGGTTCTATATACGATTATTGACCATTATCGGAACATCGCGCAGAACATTCATAATTTTAACACGGCCCATTTTCTGCAAGGATAGAACCCTTTCGTTTCGATAACAACCTTGCGTTCCTTTGCCCAAATACCGATTTTCTCTGTTATCCTTTAACCAAACGCTTGCTGCCAAAAGCGTTGCGTATTTAAATTAAACAGCCCATTCCTTACAAAGCACCTCTGCCTGTTCCAGAACCGTCTGGGTAGCCTTTTCTTGCTTATCAGGCGGATAGCCGTATTTACGCAGGATACGCTTTACGATTACGCGAATCTGAGCCCGCGCATTTTCTCGAACGGTCCAATCGATGGTCACACTTTTGCGAACAGCTTTCACCAATTCATGGGCAATAGTCTTAAGGGTTTTGTCGCCCAAAACCTGCACAGCGCTGTCGTTAATCCCTAATGCATCGTAGAAGGCAATTTCATCTTCTGTCAGACCCAGTTTTTCTCCGCGCTTGCGGGCATCTTGCATTTCCCTGGCTAAGGCTATTAATTCCTCAATAACTTGAGCCGCCTCAATCATCCGGTTCTGATACTTTCTTATCGATTTCTCCAGCATTTCGGCAAAAGATTTTGCTTGAACAACGTTCTTCTTTGAGCGTATCTTTATTTCGTCATTCAGCAGCTTTCGCAGTAATTCAACAGCGAGATTCTTGTGGGGCAACTGCCGGACCTCTTGAAGGAAATCAGTCGACAGTATGGATATATCCGGCTTTTTGAGCCCTGCCGATGCGAATATGTCCACGACCCCATCCGGGGCCACCGCACGGGACACAAGCTGCCGAATCGCCGTGTCCAACTCATCGGGTGTTTTGGCGGCCCCCTCAACGGTGGCTTTAGCTAAACCGCTTCTGATTTCCTGGAAAAAACCGACATGATCGCGGATTTTGATTGCTTCCTCACGGGGTACAGCCAAAGCAAAAGCCTTTGACAAGGCGGTTACAGATTCAAGATATCTTCTCTTTCCATCTTCCAGGGTCAAGATATGCTCCATGGCTGCGGCAATTCCGGCCATTCGCTCGGCCGGTTGGGCAGAGAGTAACGGAGCATACTTAAACCCGTGGAACATGGAGACTACAATCTCATACTTCTCCAACATAACGGCCACAGCTTCATCTTGATCGACGGTTGCCTTGCCTCTTCCGCCGGCCTCAGTGTAGTCCGCCAGTGCACGTTTGAGCTGGTCGGCAAGCCCTAAATAATCCACTACCAGGCCGCCGGGCTTGTCCTTGAAAACACGGTTGACCCGTGCAATGGCCTGCATCAGGCCATGACCTCGCATGGGTTTGTCCACATACATGGTATGAAGCGAGGGACAGTCAAAGCCGGTAAGCCACATATCTCGTACAATCACTATTTTGAAAGGCTCCCTGGAATCTTTAAATCGCTTGGCCAGAGCTTCCCGGCGCGTCTTGTTACGGATATGGGGCTGCCATCCCACTTTGTCGGATGCCGCACCGGACATGACGATTTTGATCATACCTTTATCGTCATTATCGTGGTGCCATTCCGGGCGGAGCTCGGTAATCGCGCTGTACATATCCACGCAAATGCGGCGACTCATGCACACGATCATGGCTTTTCCATCCATCACCGCCAGCCGATTCTCAAAGTGTTTCACCAAATCTTCAGCAACAAGGCCAATCCGTTTATGGGTACCCACCATGGCCTCAAGCGCTGCCCACTTGGTGCGAAGACGCTGTTTTTGAGTTTCTTCCTCCCCTTCGGTAATTTCTTCAAACTCCGGATCGATCTTCGGCCTTTCCTCTTCACGCAGCTCGATTTTCGCCAGACGACCTTCATAGTAAATCCGGACCGTGGCTCTGTCTTCAACAGATTGGAGAATATCGTATTTGTCAATATAGTTTCCGAATACAGCGGGCGTACTCCTATCGGTGCTCTCTATCGGCGTGGCGGTGAAGCCTATGAATGATGCCTTCGGCAAAGCATCATGCAGGTGGCGGGCAAAACCGTCAATAAAGTCATACTGGCTCCGATGTGCTTCATCGGCAATAACCACAATATTCCGCCGCGGTGACAACTCAGGATACTGTTCGCCTTTGATGTCCGGCATGAATTTCTGAATCGTTGTAAATACCACGCCGCCGGCAGCAACCTGTAAGAGTTCCCGCAGATGTTCCCGATTTTCCGCCTGCACAGGGGTCTGGCGCAAAAGATCCTTGCAGCCCGAAAAGGTCCCGAAAAGCTGATCGTCCAGATCATTTCTGTCTGTAATCACAACTAACGTCGGATTTTCCGTGGCCGGATGCCGAATAACTTTGCCGGCGAAAAATGCCATGGAAAGGCTTTTGCCACTACCCTGGGTATGCCAGATCACTCCGATACGCCTTCCCCCAAAATGATCCGTATCCCGACCATAGGGTTCGATAAGTTCTTTTATCTCAAAAGGGTTGTGCGCATCCATGGCGGGAAATCGCGCATATAGTTGTTTGGATTCTGCCTTAATGCCGCAGGCCGACAATGCGCAGTCTACCGCTTTATTAACGGCATGAAACTGGTGATAGGCCGCCGCCTTTTTCATGATTATAGAACCGTCGTCTTCAAAGACAACAAAATTCAAGATCAGATCAAGAAACCGCCGTTTGTCAAAGACCCCCCTCAAGAGAACCTCAAGCTCAACAGAGCCCTTTGGCGCAATCTGTTTGCCGTCAACGGTTCGCCAGGGCATGAAACGATCCCACCCGCTGGTGAGTGTACCCATCCGGGCCTCAAGACCGTCTGAAATGATCAACAGTTCATTGTAACCAAATAGTGTTGGAATGTCTCCTTTGTAAGTTTGAAACTGGTTATATGCCTGGTGGATGGTTGCCTTTTCGTCCGCCGGGTTTTTGAGTTCAATAACCGCCAGGGGAAGACCGTTGACAAACACGATAATATCAGGCCGGCGGTTCACCTTGTTCTCAACAACGGTAAATTGATTTGCCGCCAGCCAGTTATTATTCTCCGTATCATTCAAATCGAGCAGCCACGCCTTATCATGTACGACTCGGCCGTTATCCCTGTAGGATACATCCACGCCATCGGTCAGCATGCGGTGAAATCGCCGGTTGTTTTCAACCAGACTGGGGCTTTCAGTTCGGGTTACCTTTCGAACCGCTTCGTCAATGGCATCCGACGGAATATTCGGGTTGATATCCGCCAAGGCTCTTCTGAGACGCCCTTCGAGTACCACTTGATTATACTCTTCCCGCTCTGCTCCCAGTTCGCCGGGACTGATGGCCGGGCCGGATTCTACAGCGTAACCAAGTGTCTCAAACCAAGCCAAAACGGTTTCTTCAACAACTGACTCGGAAATTTTTGCATAAATGCTCATTCGGCATCCTCCGTATCACCATTCTCAGGAGGTTCATCTTCACTTTGAAGTTCACCACCAACCTCACGGTAGGCTGCCGGGTCGATGGCAAACAGCGTTTCGCTGGTGTAGTAAGGCCTTCCGGCTATATCCACAACACCATGTTCTGCATCAATTAAACGGTCCAATTCTGCGTCTCGTTCGCGCCAGCTCCCCTCATCAAGAAGCCGTTGTTCAATATGATCATTAAGAATTTGCTCTATATCCTGCACATCAAATAAAACAGAGAAGACCCAAAGCGCTGCTTTTTTGATCTCATCAAGCACGCGAGACTCTGGAATACCCCGCGCACCGCCGTGATACTGCTCATTGCGGTGGTCGTGATACCAAATAATTTCGCTTTTCTCGATTTCTTCAGGCAGAGCGCGCCGCTGCAATTCAGCCATAAAGAAGTCAAATTTTGTATGATAGTTTTTCAACCATCTTGATACATCTTCTCGTGGGTATTGGACACCGTTCCTCTGAATTGGATTTAAGGTGAGATACGTTGTGATCGAAACTTCGATGGAATTGTCAAAACTGATGAGTGACATGCGGCGATCAAAGTCTTCACCGTCACGCCGATGCATCTCGGCATGCACAATGAGTTCAAAGGGGCCTAGCGCCCATGGCTTTAAAACACTCATAAACCGGCCTCCTTGATGAATTTTTCCGCATCGGGCACGCACAGTTCGCCTGAAATGAGTTTTGGAAGTAGCGTGTCGCGTAGGATGGAAAGTGTAAGGGATTCCTTGTCGTTAGTTTCCATCCTTGCAAATAAGTATGGTACGTGTTTGTCAAAGGCTGTCAGGATCTTTTTATGTGGCACTAAAACCTGATTCATATACGCTAAATTTCTATTTAGACCTGGTACGGCAGAATCTGCACTCAAACTTGGCAAGTTTTGAGCTTTTAATGCATAGAACATATAGAATAGACTATTAACGTGCTTTTTTAGGATGACGTAAAAAGTTGTATCAATTGGGTAAAAGTCACTCGAAGACCATGTAACCGTTCCTGGATTTCCTTTTCTCCCAACTACAATTCCAGGGCCATTAACAAAAGCTTCATTGTGGAATCCAACTGGACCATTGGATCCATAAACGGGCACTTCACCCGTTATTCTTTTAGAAGCCTTGAGAGCCTTTCCATAGGCAAGGTCAATCAACTTGCCGAGTCCGTTAACATTCCAGCCCTCTGGAATCTTACCTAATTCTGAATTTTCAAAGCTGTCGGGAAACAAATCGGCAATTTCTTTGGGCAGGCCTGGATCTCGCCCTTCGGCCTTGGCGCGGACAGGATCAAAGTCCGCAAACCAGCTTTTGAAGATGGCCTGGGCCATGGCCTCCAGGGTTTCGTTCATCTGCCGGTTTAACTCGATCTTGTCGTCCAGCGAACCGAGGATGTGGGCGATGGCGCATTGTTCGTCGTAGGGAGGGCAAGC
Organism: Desulfobacteraceae bacterium Eth-SRB2; assembly: GCA_004193595.1. GTDB lineage: Bacteria > Desulfobacterota > Desulfobacteria > Desulfobacterales > UBA11574 > S5133MH16. The sequence goes on along the minus strand of RPGQ01000037.1, from coordinate 210,860 downwards.
GAACTTGTAATTCTTCAGCGTTGGCGCAGGCACCCGCTGGCGGCCAGATGAACCCTCCATACGAACAATCGCAAAATCACGAAATTCCGGCGAACGGGCGAGATAGTAAACGAAAAGATTATCTGAAATGTCTTCAACACCTGACAGCACGATGAACTCTGTAGAACCGTGAGCTACCTCATCTTCTTCGAGAAAATCCACAAAGGCTGTTTTTCCGTTTTCAAGGCATGGGGTGATACGTGCAAGGAGTGTATCGCCATTCTGAAAACGAAACCCCGAACCTTTGAATTTCCGGTGGTTGATTTCATTTATTGTTCGATTCGCGGTCTCAACTTGTTGCATCGATATATATACTGAGTAGGTTCCCTTAGATAGGGGCCGAGATGGGTTGACCGCTATAACTTTTCCCAGTTTGGTGGGCTGCCACTCACTCCCCATCATTCACCTCCGTTTCCTCCGCCCAGTCCATCAATTTCTGCTTCAACTCTTCTTTGGACGGTAAATAAAGCTGATATTCCGAGGCGTGGATATTGGCGTCTTTGGGAAGTGTAATTTCCACCAGGGCGTCATGTTTTTTCTTGCAAAGAATAATACCGACGGTCGGGTTTTCATGGTTTAGCTTTACATAACGGTCGAAGTAATTGACATACATTTGCATCTGGCCGAGATCCTGGTGGGTAAGCTTGCCTATTTTAAGATCAATCAGCACATAGCAGCGCAACAGGCGATTGAAAAAAACCAGATCGATAAAAAAATGATCTTCATCGAAGGTAAAGCGTTTCTGCCGGGCTTCGAACAGGAAGCCCTTGCCCAGTTCCAGCAGAAAATGCTCCAGCTTATTGATAATAGCGGTTTCAAAGTCGCTTTCGGAATACTTGGCTTTTTCATTCAGACCCAGAAATTCCAGAACATAGGGGTCTTTAAGCAGATCTTTGGGCTTTGAAACAATTTGACCTTCCTGTGCCAGTTCCCGGATCCCTTCCTTGTCACGACTCAAGGCCAGCCGTTCATAGAGTCCGGAATTGAACTGCCGTTTGAGTTCCCGAATGGACCAGTTCTGCTGTGCAGCCTCGATTTCATAAAAGCTGCGTTCCTTTACATTATCAACAGCCATGAGAAACACATAGTGCGACCAGCTCAGAGTAAATTTCGCTGATACAATCCTTGCTATTTCAATTTTGCCTTGTGCCGGCAAAAGGTCAGACACTGTCTGACCTTTTAAGAGGGGCGGCAATTGGCCGGACGTTGTCTGACCAATCCGTGTCTTATACATAATGTAGAACTGCCGCATGAGTTTCAGGTTGGTCAGGGAATAGCCTCTGCCGAATTCGTTACTAAGTTTCCTGGAGAGTTCTTTGAGTGTTTGTTTTCCATACTCCGCCCGCTCAACTCCCTTCTGCTCATATTCCACAATCAATCGTCCGGTTTCAAAATTGGTGAGAACCTGTATCGAATCTACGCTGTGTGAAACCGCCTTTCTGGCCGAAAGGATCAGTTCTCTAATTTGGCCGTAAAGTGTATGGGGCTTACTTTCCATACCCGAGAACCTCCAGATTCTTCTTGATGACGGCCTCAAGTTGATCGGCCTTGGCGAACTGTTCGTAAAGCTGAGCGGTGAAGTCAGTCATCTTTTCCTCAAAGGGAATACCGTCGTCTTCAACCTCGGCCGCGCCAACATACCGGCCCGGAGTAAGCACGTAGCCGTGCTCCCTTATTTTTTCAATGAAGGCGCTCATGCAAAAACCCGGCACATCCTGGTACTCGCCGGCATCTTTTTCGCCCCGCCAGGCATAATAAGTCCCGGTAATCGTATCGATTTCCTCATCTGAAAAGTCGCGGTGCGTACGGTCGATAAGAGAACCCATCTGGCGGGCGTCGATAAAGAGTGTCTGGCCGCTTCGTTTGCGAAATTTGCCGTTTCTTTTGTTGCGGGCCACAAACCACAGACAGACCGGTATTTGCGTCGTGTAAAAAAGCTGACCGGGCAGGGCGATCATGCAGTCGACCAAATCCGCTTCGATGATGTTTCGGCGTATCTTTCCCTCGCTGGCGGTATTGGTTGACATGGACCCGTTGGCCATGACAAAGCCCGCAACTCCGTTTGGCGCAAGGTGGTAGATAAAGTGCTGAATCCAGGCATAATTGGCATTATTTGCCGGCGGTTTTCCGTATTTCCATCGGGCGTCATCTTTGAGTCTTTGCCCGCCCCAGTCGCTCATGTTAAAAGGAGGATTGGCAAGCAGAAAGTCAGCCCTCAAATCCTTGTGCAGGTCGTTATGAAAACTGTCGGCATTCCGACCACCGAGATTGGCATCGATCCCGCGGATAGCCAGATTCATCATGGCCAGCCTCCATGTCGTGGGGTTGGATTCCTGACCATAGACAGCAATATCTCCGAGCTTTCCGTTATGTTCTTCCACAAACCGTCTGCTTTGTATAAACATGCCCCCGGAACCACAACAGGGATCATACACTCTACCCTTAAAAGGTTCGATCATCCGCACCAAGAGCTTTACGACACACTGAGGCGTGTAAAATTCTCCCCCGCCCTTTCCTTCGGCCGCGGCAAAACGGCCAAGGAAATATTCGTACACCCGGCCAAGAATATCCTTTGATTGAGCCGCTTTATCACCAAGACCGATCTTGCCGATGATATCGAGAAGTTCCCCAAGACGGTGCTTATCAAGAGTGGGGCGAGCGTAATCTTTGGGCAAAACGCCTTTAAGGGTCGGGTTCTCCTTTTCGATGGCCACCATGGCGTTATCAATGAACTTGCCGATATCCGGCTGCTTGGCCCCGGCAAGCAGCTTTTCCCAGCGGGCTTCTTTTGGAACCCAGAAAATGTTGGCGGCAGCATATTCATCGCAGTCCTCAGGGTCGGTATATTCGCTCTCTTTTGTTGCTTCCAGCTCTATGTATTTGGCTTGGAAAGCATCTGAGATATATTTTAAGAAAATGAGGCCGAGAACGACATGTTTGTATTCGGATGCATCCATATGACCACGCATTTTATCTGCGGCAGCCCAAAGCTGATTCTCAAATCCAAGATTGGCACCATTGTTGGTCTTGTTCATTACTCACCTTTTATTATCCGGAGGATTCAAAGTCTGACCTCAGATTCAATAGTTATTTCAATAGGTGGGAGGTTAGTCTTTATAATTAAAAAACCCTACCTCTCTTTCTGAGAGATGGGGTTCTGATATGATCAATTCATGGTTTCCTCCTATAAAGGTTAGAACCAATATTTCTAAAAACTTAGAGATAATTAATTGAAAACAGCTGGTTAGTCAAGAATTTTTACCTGTCTATTTAATAAGTTGTAAGGAATTCGGGATCTTCGGTAATAGTAGTAGTGTCATGTGCTATGGCACAGGCCACAGCAAAACAATGGGTATATGATAGCGGATATTCAGAATTAATCTCTGTCGTCTGATAAACTAAGATATTCTTTTACCCCCTTAAAGCTTCGTCTGTGGATGGGGCAGCAACCGTATTTTCTGATCGCTGCTTTGTGGGCTTTGGTTGGGTATCCTTTGTGTCTGGAAAATCCAAATTGCGGATAATACTGGTGGTACCTTTCCATCAACCGGTCGCGAGTAACCTTGGCAACGATAGATGCAGCGGCAATGGAAATGCTTAACCCGTCACCTTTGGGTATCGCCTCCTGTGGCAGGGCTGACGAAACCGTAAAAATACCGTCGATAAGCAGACAATCCGGTTGAGGGGCAAGATTTTCAGCCGCCATGGCCATAGACATGAGGGATGCTTGAAGGATATTAATGCGATCTATTTCCGGTGGGTCAACGATTCCTATTCCGATGGAAACGGCAAGCTCGTAAATTTTTTCGTAAAAATAATTCCGTTTTTTTGGTGTTAATTTCTTTGAGTCGTATACGCCGGGGACCTGAAAAGAAGAGGGAAGCACAACGGCTGCAGAAACAACCGGGCCGGCCAGCGGTCCCCGACCGGCCTCATCAATGCCTGCAATTTTTAAAAAGCCTTTTTTAATGGCTTTTTTTTCGAACACCCACAGGTCTGGTCCCATGAAATCACATGTTAAATAGGATGTGAGTCATCCGGCTTCATTACATCTCATCTGTTTAATGATAAGGTATCTTAGTTTATGCGACGTTCTTTTATCCTTGCCGCCTTACCCCTCAGCTTACGCAGGTAATAGATTTTCGAACGGCGTACCCGTCCGCGAGCAATGACTTCAATTTTGTCGATGACAGGAGAATATAGCGGGAATATACGCTCAACCCCTATCCCGTAAGAAACCTTCCTGACGGTAAACGTAGCGTCGATCCCGCTTCTACGTTTGCTGATCACTACGCCCTGAAACACCTGAATGCGCTCTTTTTCACCTTCCTTAATTTTGACATATACTTTTACGGTATCGCCAGCGGCAAAAGCAGGGATATCCAGCCGCATCATCTCTCTTTCTAACTGTCTTATTGTTTCCATAATAATCACCTATCTTGGACAAGCCAAAAACATATTGAATTAATCTAATGATTTTAATAAATTCAGGTTTAACCTAAAATGGACAAAAAAATTGTCAAAACAGTTTAAAGAAGCGCCTATACAGTATTTTTACTTGATTGTATAGGACTTTTTCTTTTTTTAAGTACCGCTTTAAATATCTTCGCAATTTTATTCCTTTCTCCCAAACAGCCTGTCCAAAATAATGGCGGCGGCAGACCGGACTGAAAGGTGGTTGTAATCTGTATTGCCAATAACCGGATTCAGCAAGTAATCTGCCTCTGCAACGAATTTTTCCGGCAATCCCCAGGCTGTACCAAATATCAACAGGAAAAGATTGCCATGTTTCAGCATTTTCCGAAACTTGCCGAAGCTTAAGTTGCCCGGGCGGTGTCTGGCACTGGTAACCACCGTTTTCGGAGAATATCCTTCGTTTTTATGGATATGGTCTTTTACCTCATCCAGGGAATTTTTTATTATGATCAGTTCCAGGGCTTCTCGACGTTTCGGATTATATGTTGATCCTGTTCCTTCTACCCAGTGCCAAACAATTTTTTTAACTAGCGCTTTCTGATCCTCAAGGGGTGTTATCACATAAAATGACCGTACCCCGTATGTTTTTGCAGCCCTTGATATATCGTGCAAATCCAGGTTAGTTACGGCGGATGTTATAATATCACCGTTTTTATTGACCACCGGATAATGCGTCAGGGCCACGTATAGATTGGTCATATATGAGTTTTTCAATATCGCGGCACCACTTTTTCAGAATTTTTATCTCCTCTATGCTCAAGCCTCTGTTTTCAAGCAAATCTCGCTTTTTCAGAAACGTTCGTATCAGAGATGATTCAAGCCTCGTTTTTTCAATTTCTTTGTGATTGCCCGATAACAGAACTTCCGGTACATCGACACCTTCAAATGTTCTGGGCCTCGTATATTGTGCATATTTTAGAACACTTCCCGAAAACGAATCTTTTTCCGCAGAGTCTTTGCCGCCGAGCACACCGGGAATCAGCCTGGTTAGCGCATCGATAATAACCATGGCTGCCAGTTCACCCCCTGTCAGGACATAATCACCGATGGAAACTTCATCATCGATCAAATGGTGGCAAATACGTTCATCCACCCCTTCATAACGGCCGCAAACAAAAATAATACCATTTAATGATGCGAGTTCTCGGGCCATGCCCTGATCAAAACGCCGCCCCTGAGGTGTCAGCAGAATCCTTTTGGCCAAAGGGGCTTTTTTTCTTGCAGCCCGGATAGCACCGGCCATCGGTTCAGGCTTCATAATCATTCCACAGCCCCCGCCGTACGGCCTGTCATCGGTTGTACGGTGTTTCCCTTCTGCAAAATCTCTGATATTGATGGCCGATGCCGAAATCTTGTTTCGACCGATCGCCCGTTTAATAATCCCATGTTCCCAAAAAGGATTAAACATTTCCGGGAAAATAGTCAGGACTATGAAATTCATACGGTTAACCTTCACCTAAATGCAGGTTTTAGGTTTCATAATCCTTCCGGTAGATCCACCCGCATTGTTTTACGCTTAAGATCGATTTCCAAAATCACCGACTCAATTGCAGGAATCAGTGTTTCATTATCATGAGCTTTATTCGGGTTTCTTACAACAAAGACGTCGTTGCTTCCCGTGGGTATTATCGATTCAACGAGGCCGATACACTCATCATGGGTTGTAAAAACTGAAATTCCGATAATATCAACCCAGTAGTATGATCCGTCTTCGAGTTCAGGAAGATTGGCCCTTTCAATAAAAAACACGGAACCCATAAGGGTTTCAACCGAATTTCTGTTCTCTACACCTTTCAGTGATAAAAGGATGAGCTGGCCGTGAGGTTTAACCCATTTTATTTTATAGCTTTTTTCAAATCCTTTGGGATTGATTAAAAGGATTAAACGGCCTGGTTTGAAAACGGACAAGGATTCAGTGTAGGAATAGACCTTAATGTTTCCTTTTAGACCATGGGCACCAACGATCTTTCCAACAGGGACAAACCCATTTTTTTCCACCATACTATTCTAAAATCTCAAGAACCGACCGCTTTTTTAATTTAGCAGAAGCGGCACTCAATATAGTACGCATAGCCCTCGCCGTCCGGCCCTGCTTTCCGATAACCTTTCCCAGATCCTCTTTAGCCACTTTAAGCTCTAATACCGAAGTCCGGTTACCCTCTACCTCAGAAACCTCAACTTGCTCCGGGTTATCAACCAGCGCCTTGGCAATGTAGTCGATCAGCTCTTTCATAGCTCCATCTCCTTTCTTGGCTGTTGAGAAGTAAGGTAAAGATACTATGTGAAACTCGCAAAAAGACCTTCTTTCTTCAAAAGACTTTTAACCGTGTCTGTAGGGATGGCCCCCTGATCGATCCAGTACTTAATCCGATCTTGCTTCAATGACACCTGTACAGGATCTACCAGCGGATTATATGTTCCTACGTTTTCAAGGAATTTGCCGTCCCGAGGTGATTCACTGTCTGCAATAACAATTCGATAAAAAGGTTTTTTCTTTGCTCCGTGTCTGGCCAATCTGATTTTAACTGACATATTAGATCTCCTTCAAAAGGACAGCATGCCCTGACCTATTCCTCGCATCCCACCCTTGTTGATTTTTTTCATCATTTTCACAACTTGAGTATAATTTTTAAGCAAATTATTTATATCCTGTACACTAGTTCCGCTTCCTTTGGCAATCCTTTTGCGACGACTCCCTTTTATTAAGGTGTGTTGCCGTCGTTCCTGAGGCGTCATTGAATTTATGATTGCTTCTATCTTAATAAATTCATTTTCGTCAACCTCGAGATTTTTCAGATGTTTATTTTTACCCATACCGGGAATCATATTGATAAGTTCGGACATAGAGCCCATTTTCCTTATCTGAACCATCTGATCACGAAAATCTTCTAAAGTAAATTCGTTTTTTCTTAGCCTTTTTTCCAGTTCAACCGTTTTCTTTTCGTCAAAGACTGTCTGTGCCTTTTCGATCATGGTAAGGACATCACCCATTCCCAGTATCCTTGAGGACACCCTATCCGGATGAAAAGGTTCCAGGTCACTCAGCTTTTCACCGACACCAATAAATTTTATGGGTTTATCTGTTACCGATTTTATGGATAACGCTGCTCCGCCGCGGGCATCACCGTCCATTTTTGTGAGAATAACACCGCCAATATTAAGGACATTATTAAACGATTCGGCGATATTGACAGCGTCCTGGCCTGTCATGGCATCCGCCACAAGAAGAATGTCAGACGGCTTAACCGCATCCTTGATACGGCAAAGCTCATTCATTAACTCTTCGTCTATATGCAACCGCCCTGCGGTGTCTATAACCAGCGTATCACACAGTTCTTTATGTGCTGCTGTTCTTGCTTCCCGGCAGATCTTAACCGGATCCTTTTCCGGGTTGGATGGAAATACCGGAACGGCAAGCTGGTCACCCAGCTTATTTAGCTGATCAATAGCAGCAGGACGATAAATATCCGCAGGAACAAGGTAAGGCTTCCTTCCCTTTTTTCTCAAATAAACGGCAAGTTTACCGGCTGTTGTGGTTTTGCCGGATCCCTGCAAACCCACCAGCATTAGCGATACCGGATGAGAACCCGACAGGTTCAAATCTTCGAGACGGCCCCCCATCAGGTCCGTCAATTCTTGGTCAACTATTTTTATAACCTGCTGACCTGGCGTCAGGCTTGCCATAACTTCCTGACCCAGGGCCCGCTTCTTGATATCACCAATAAATTTTTTTGCGACTTTGTAATGGACATCCGCCTCAAGGAGAGCCATCCGGACTTCTTTTAATCCCTCCTCGATGTTTTTTTCTGTTAATTTGCCGTGCCCTTTGAGCTTTTTAAATACGGAATTAAGCCTGTCGCTGAGATTGTCAAACATAAAAACACCCATAAAGTTTTTATTGAAATCTTTGAGAATAATAGTAAAATAATATTATGTCAAGATCAAATAAAACAGACATTAAAGAGCTCACAAATGACCAGCTTGTTTTATGGCTCCAAAGCAAGGGGCTTGAGCCTTATCGTGCGGCTCAGATCCTGAAGTGGATCTATCTCCGCCAGACAGACACTTTCGATATAATGACCGATGTGGGCAAAGAAATCCGAAAACTCCTTTCACGCCATTTTTCTATTGCCCGTCTTGAAAAGGAACGAATCGAGATATCACAAGATGGTTCCAAAAAATATCTTTTTAAACTCAACGACGGAAAATATGTCGAAAGTGTACTGATTCCTGAAAAAGATCATTTTACGCTTTGCATATCAACTCAGGTAGGCTGCGCACAGGGGTGCAGATTTTGCCTTACCGCCAGAGGCGGCTTGGTGCGAAATCTCACAAAAGGTGAAATTATTGCCCAGGTGCGCGACGTTTCAAAATGTCTTGACGGTCCAAAGCGTCTTACCAACATTGTGCTCATGGGAATGGGTGAACCGCTGGCAAATTACAGCAACGTGGTCAGCGCCATCAATACCATTACAAACAGCAATTACGGACTTGGATTTTCAAGCCGCAGGTTGACCTTGTCTACAGCGGGTCTGGTTCCAAAGCTTTCTAACCTGGGACGTGATACATCCGTTAATCTGGCAATATCCTTAAACGCTACAGATAACAAGACCCGTAATATGCTGATGCCCATAAACCGGAGATATCCTCTGGAAAAACTGCTCGATGCATGTGCCGGATATCCTTTATTGCCCCGACGTAGAATCACTTTCGAATATATTCTTATAAAAGGGATAAACGATTCTATAAAAGATGCAAAACGTCTGGTTAAGTTGCTGAGACCCATACGTGCAAAAATAAATCTGATCCCCTTTAATGAATATGAAGGGAGCGAGTTTAACCGGCCTGAAGAATCCGCAATTCTTAACTTCAAAGAAATCCTTAATAAAAACAATTATACAGCCATTATACGTTACAGCAAAGGCCAGGATATTTCCGCTGCCTGTGGTCAACTCAGAGCAAATTCAATACCGAGATCTTCGACGTGCAAATGAGCCGCTCAGCGTCGAGTGTAATTCGAGCAAGGTGCTATATTAAAAAATGCCTGATATGGGCCGGCGGAATAGCCATGACCTTGAATATTTCATTTCCTTTGGGGGTTACCGCGCCAACTTCGACAGGTTCGGTATCCGGAGCCTTACTATAGCCTGCACATATTGACGCCGCCAAAATTATCATTTCTTTGCCGCCGCCAGTTGGCATAAGAACGGTGGGGCCTGGAAAATTTTTTACTTTAATTAGGGTGTCCACAGACGGGTCGTAATATTTTTCTATCTTTTTATTATCCTTCTGGGTTCGCCCAACAATTATTTTAGTGTTTTTGTTCAGGCGAAGATGTCGCCCATGCTTTAGAAGATGAAGTTCTGCTTCTGTATAGGAATCCTGGTGATCAAAAAGATCCTTTAGCCGAGACGAATAGTTTTTGTCTGTTAGCAGGCAGCCGCCCGCAGGAGAAGGATAGCTCGTAATTCCGAATTCTTCAGCAAGTTTTATCTGGTATCTTCTCGATCTTCCTGTAATGTCCAGCAACAGCTCCCGGTTTACCAGCCCTTGTTTTTCAGGTATGGTTATGGGCAGGGTTTTTGCACTTAAAGGGCGCAGTATGTAGCCATCGAAACCGGACTGTTTTTCCACATAACGAAGAGACTGCTTATTTTGAGACATGGGACGCTGCCCGAGCACCTCGCCGCTGAAAAGAAAATCCAATGCATTTTTATTCATTATTGCACCGGCCAGTCTGAACATTAACGCATGACAGTCCATGCAAGGGTTCATGTACCTTCCATAACCGCAACGAGGATTTTTCAGCATCTTTAGATAATCCGGGGTTATATTCCTGACCAACAACGGTATTCCGGTAAGGATTGATGCCCGCCGAGCCTTTTCAGATGAAAAGAACGGTGTTTCAAAACTTACCCATTCAACGGTTATCCCCTGCTTTTGCAAAACCAGCGCGGACAGCATACTGTCGAGGCCGCCCGAGCAAAGGCCCAAAGCGCGCACTTTTCTTGAAGATAAATTCATGCTATACGAAAATTCAAAAATAAATACAAAACACGTCTAACGTTTTAGTCGATAATGAAAAAAAAAGATGCTGAAAAAAAATAAAGACCGGATTACTATAATTCGTAAAATACTAAAAGCCACCTTTCCGAATGTCAAGACCCAGTTACGTTACCGGAACCCTTTTGAACTGCTTGTGGCAACCATATTGTCCGCTCAGTGTACGGACAAACAGGTCAACAGCGTAACAAAAGATTTATTCAACAAACTGAAAACTCCCAAGGATTTTTCCCACGCATCCACTGAGACTATTGAAAAACTTATTCGACCCACAGGTTTTTTTCGCAACAAAACCAAAAATATCAAAAAATGCTCTGCAAGTCTCATAGAAAAATACAAAGGTGACGTGCCGCAAACATTGGATGAGTTGGTTAAACTTCCCGGGGTAGGACGCAAAACCGCCAATGTGGTTCTTGGCGCTGCGTTTGGTATTCCGGGAATTGTTGTGGATACCCATGTAGCAAGGATTTCCAAAAGACTCGGGTTCACAGAAAACCATGATCCCGTAAAGATCGAGTTTGATCTGATGAAAATCATTCCAAAAAATGAGTGGAATGACTTTTGTTTGCAACTTATTTACTTTGGAAGAGCTGTTTGCAAAGCGAGAAAGCCCGGCTGCTCTACATGTCCTCTTTATGATCTGTGTGATTTTACAGGCAAAACTTCCTGATCCGCTGATAGCTGGAATATCAAAATGCAATCATTTTTCTCTCTGAGCCTTCGACTCTCCGAGCCGGAGGCCCAGAACCCAATATTCCAGTGTTCCTATATTCCAACATTCTCCTGTTATATAGCGGGATGACCGAAGCGAACTAACTTGTTGAGATGTTAGAAAGATTATTATTAGTTGCCATTACTTCCTATTCTAATCGTCCTGATGACTGTAGTCGGAAATCTGTTGAACAAGGTATTTAGCGCGATCGGCCGCTTGGAGGATTTTTTCAAGGTTGTCTTTGATCCCGCTATCTTCAGGCAGGTTGCACATACTTATCTCGGAGTACCCGATTATCGGGAAAAGCACATTGTTTAACTCGTGTGCAACACCAGCTGCCAAAATTCCAATTTCCTCCATCTTCCGGGCCTTTTGTAGCTTTTCTTTAAGCTTGACCTTCTCTTTTTCTGCTTCATCGATTCGTAATGCCATATTGATCTGAGTAGTTAATTCAACTTCGTCGAAGGGTTTTTTCAGAAAAGTATCGGCTCCGGCCTCTAATCCTTTAACACGACTTATGGAATCCGATTTGACCTCCGTGATCATAATAATCGGAATTTGTTCAGTCTTTTCATCAGATTTCAGAATGTTACAGACCTTATATCCTTCCATTCCCGGTATTTCAACATCTATCAAAATCGTACCGGGTGACTCATTCTTTGCTTTTTCTATTCCTTGGAGACCGGATTGGGCCGTTATCACCTGACAATCAGAAACTAAATTTTTTACTAACAAGGTGGAAATAGCAATGAGATCATCCTCTTTATTGCTAATTAACAGTATTTTTTTCATAATTTTACATCTCTGAGTTTCTATAGTTTTAAAAAAACGCCCCTGTCTGCAAACGCTTTAATCTGGTTTTTGTTTGGTCGAGTTCCTTAAAGATGGATTAACTGTGGTAATCCTATTTTTCGAGACCCGTGGCCGAAACCAGTTCTCCCACAAAGCTACCCACCACGACTTTACTTTTTATTTTAACGGGCATTCGCCGTTTATCTGCGGTAACCCATACTTGGATTTTAGCATTTTTGCTTTTCTCAAATACACCGCCCACATGTTCTATCTCGGGTTCTATAAGAAATGTATCATATGTACCGATTGACAATTTAAGTGTTTCTCTTTTTATAACAAATGCTCGTCCGATTATACATTTTTTCCCATCCGTTACCGGTCGTTCAATGGTTAATTTTTCTTTGAGATCAAAAAGACGTATGTAATAAAAAGCAGATAACGGATCGAAAGATCCTTTGAGTAAATCAATCGGTTCTCGGACATTTTTCATATTGGAATATCGAGCTTTGTTATTATTCCAATTGAAGTACACAAGCACATTTCTTTTTGTTTTCCCTTCGCGCTGTTTTTTTTTATACAGGATTGTGTGAGTCATTTCAATGTCTGTATAGGCATCTATTCGATCTCGAACTTTATAAAAAAAATCGATAAATGAATTGGATCTGGCCGTCAAAACAAAGTGATATGCGTTAACACCATTTATGGTTTCTATGGGAAGAATTTCCAAAATGCCTTCCCCGGCCGGTACAAGAGTCCATTTAAGCTGAAAGATCAGTTTTTCGCCCGGATAAAAAGGAAAACTTTTTTCAACCGCTTGGATGTTTGTGCTAAATATGAAAATCGTTACAATTGCCGAAATAATGAATGTGATACACAGCAAAACTGTTGTGTTTGAGTTATAACCATCTGGAAATACTGCTTTCATCAGACAACCTCAAAGACAAGCGGCCTATAACAAATCTGCAAACTCCCTATGAATAACATCAAACAATTCTTCACCGATGGCAAGTCCTGTATCAATAAACTGGGGCCCGAATTTTTTCCCGGTACCCGTACGGAATGTATGCTTTATTTTAGCAATCTTTTCCATGCCATTGGGATAAAGCTCCATAAATTTCACAACAGGAATTTTAAGAAATGATGCCATTGTCCAAACGGTATCCCTAAAATTGTCAGGCCCCCACCGAAATTTGTCGGCATCATAAAGGCAGTCGGAAACAAGCAAACCTTCCAGAGAGTTTGATTTTTCAGTACTTTTGAAGGCTTCATGGTTTCGAATGGCCAGGCAAATATCCTCGATTTCGTCAGGATCGAAGGGATATTTTTTCAGAACTTTCCCGGCATATTCAGCTCCCTTGACAGCGTGATTTTCTTGTTTGCGTTTGATATCGTGGAGAAGAGCAGCACATTGGACAATAATGACTCTGCGATTTATAAAGTCATTGGAAGACCCCACAAGTTTGTTTTCAATGACCATCAAGGCACCGGCGTCCACGGCCACCTTTACTGCATGATCAAGGCCATGTCCAAAGTCATCTTTTAACTTACTGGCAACAAAGGCTCGTAATTGAACAGTGAAAGGATTTGTTTCAAAATACTGACGAGACAATTCATTTGATAAAAAATGGTCTTGATAAAAGTCAGGAGAAGGATAACGGGAAACAATCTGGAGGGCTTTCTTACGAATACGAGCATATATAAGCTTCATGTTTTCGCCACCAAGTCACAAAGGCACTAAGAAAAAGTAAAGAATCCTGGCCTATTGGGCCAGGTTTTCAAGATCAAAATAAAAAAATGTCTTTTGTGCCTTTGTGGCAAATATCTTTTGGTTCTGAATGTTCTGACTAAGTTACCGGCAAAGAAAAAAGGTTGCCACAAACCTTCCATCCGCCATCTTCCTTTATAACATTAATGATTTCATCAACCTCATGGGTTGCCCCGATGTTGAATAATTTAGCGACAATTGCGTAAACAGGATTTATGGAAACTCTTATTTTGCCGGTTATCCGGATTTGTGCTTCATTATCTTTTTTAGATATTGTTTCAGTTTCTATATCATAAAGCTTATTTTTCATGAAACTGATGTCAAAACCTCTCTCTTTGGCCTTTTTGGCCGCAAGAAAGATATATTGGTCGACAACATCGACATCTACAGATGCCGGCCGTTTCTTGCAGATTCTTTTGGCCATGGATTTGTCGAGCTTAAAATATGCTTTGCTGAATTGAACAACCGCTTTGCTCGGGCTGTCTATACCGTCTGCAAAAGAAAAAAGTAACTGGGCCAAGAATCCGAGGACCAAAACCAGCATTATTCCGGCGCTCTTGCTTAATCGTACCATTTTAGCTCCTCCCTCTAACCATTCTTTATTACAAATATTTATATAAAAAGTGTAATTAAAGTCATGCAGATACCACGGAAAAAACTTTGAGACAAGGATTAATTAAACGTCTCGGCAATTCTACAACCTCTCGAATTAAAAAGTCTATTAATGGCAGCCTGTTTACCCCATCAGAATGGAATAATGGAATGGCGGGATGAGCGGGGCCAACGAACTTGTACTGTTTAGGCTGCGTTTTTTCGATAAATTGATATTTTTCTTTGACACACAACCCATTTTTCTTTATACTTTTAACCCGGCTAAAACATTTTTTCGCACAACTTTGGTTCTTTCAGAACAATTCTGTTTTCTCATCTGGATTTGTGATTTCCAATGGAATATGAAGGTTCACAGGGGCAATCTAATCGGAAAAAGCTTATGTCCGAAAAGATAAGATCGCTGGGTTTTTGCCTCGGAGCGTCCACCATATCCATTGTCCAGTTGGAGCAGGAGCAGAATTTTCGGCAAGGCATCCTGACACAAGAGACCCTCCCCCCGCGACTGGTCAACTATTGGCTGTATCCGCACGATGGAGACCCCAAACGGACACTGCTGTCGGCCATCAAAGACCTCGATATGAACTCATTTGACCGTATCGCGGCCACGGGCCGAAAATTCCGGAAATTCGTAACACTTTCCTCAATACCCGAACCTGAAGCCGTGGAATACGCCTACGGGTTTGTCAAACCCCCGGACGTATCGTGTCCTGCCGTGGTTTCTGCGGGCGGCGAAACCTTTATGGTATATGTTCTAAACCGTCTGGGGCAAATTTCCAACGTTCTGACCGGCAACAAATGCGCCTCGGGAACGGGTGAATTCTTTCTTCAGCAACTTAGAAGAATGAATGTATCACTTAAAGAGGCCGCCCGGTGGGCCGTTTCCATAGAGCCGTATCCCGTGTCCGGCCGTTGCTCGGTTTTCTGTAAATCCGACTGCACCCACGCCACCAACAAAGGCGTGCCCAAAGCAAAAGTAACCGCCGGTCTTTGCCAAATGATGGCCAATAAAATCTTAGAGCTTTTAAAAAAGGTGGAAAGAAAGAACATTATGATCACCGGAGGGACGGCTCGCAACCATATGATGATCGAGCGTCTTCGTAAAGAGATTCCCGGTCTGATTGTTCCTCCGGAAGCACCTTATTTCGAAGCTTTGGGCGCGGCCCTCTGGGCACTGGAACACGAAACCGGCAAATTTCCCGGTATATCTGATTTGTTCAGCACTGACGCCGCATCATTCGACACGCTTGCCCCCTTGCAGCATTTTGAAGACATCGTGGAATTTAAAACCGTTGAAAAAGGAAAAATCCGTTCGGGTGATACGTGCATACTCGGGCTCGACGTGGGTTCAACCACTACCAAGGCGATTCTTCTGAGAAAAGCGGACAACGCAATCCTGGCGGACGTTTATCTGCGTACCAACGGCAATCCGGTTGAGGCTTCCCGGCAGTGCTATGATTCTATTCTTAAACAGATAAGCCAAAGGGTTGAGCCCTCTCAAATGTCCATTGAGGGGCTGGGAGTCTGCGGCTCCGGCCGCCAGATTGCCGGTCTGCATGCCCTCACAGACGGTGTGATTAACGAAATCATCGCCCATGCGGCCGCTGCCGTGTATTTTGATCCCCAGGTGGACACGATCTTTGAAATCGGCGGACAGGACGCCAAATACACTTACATTACCAATGGGGTAGCTTCGGATTATGCCATGAACGAAGCGTGTTCCGCCGGTACCGGGTCGTTTTTGGAAGAATCCGCATTTGAGACCCTGGGTGTGGCAATGGAAGATATTGCAGATATTGCACTCAAAGGACGTCATCCGCCCAACTTTAATGACCAGTGTGCCGCATTCATCGCCTCTGACATAAAAAATGCCATTCATGAGGGCGTTAAGCACGAGGATATCGTGGCCGGACTGGTCTATTCCATCTGCATGAACTATTCAAACCGGGTCAAAGGAAACCGGCCGGTAGGGAAGAAAGTTTTCATGCAAGGGGGCGTCTGTTACAACCGGGCGATCCCTCTGGCCATGGCATCCCTTGTAGGCAAACCCATCATCGTTCCTCCGGAGCCCGGTCTGATGGGTGCTTTTGGGGTGGCCCTTGAGGTAAAAAAGCGAATTGAAATGGGGTTGATAGAAAAAAGTCGCTTCGACCTGAAAGTTCTTTCGGATAGAGAGGTCACCCACGGAAAATCATTTACCTGCAAAGGCGGCAAAGAAAAGTGTGACCGGCGGTGTGAAATTGCCGTGATAGAACTTGAGGGAACCAAATACCCCTTTGGCGGCGCCTGTAACCGGTACTACAATTTACGGCACAATATAAAATACAATGTTCCACAGTTGGATTTGATTCGCGTCCGGCAGCATCTTGTTTTCGAAAAATACGGTGCAACGCTGGCCCCGGAATCCGGTCAAAACTTATCCAAAGGCAACATCAAAAAATATCGAGGAAAAATAGGCATTAACCGGAGTTTCTTGGTAAACACTTACTATCCTCTTTATTCAACGTTTTTCACCGAACTGGGATTTGAACCGGTTGTGCCCGATTCCTGTTCTCAGGAAGGAATTGACCAAAGAAACGCCGCGTTTTGTTATCCGGCAGAACTTTCCCACGGTTTTTTTCACTCGCTTCTTGAAATGGAAAATCCTCCGAAATACATTTTTCTGCCCCATTTTAAAGCACTTCCTGTTTCAGATGGAAACTCCAGTTCCCAGGTATGTCCTTTTGTCCAGGGGGAAACTTTCTATCTTAGCGCCACATTTCGCCAAAAGCTCAACCAATTAAAAGCAAAAGGAACAAAAGTCCTTACCCCGCTTCTGGACTTGACAAAAGGGTTGGAGACGGCCCGGGAACCGTTAATTAAAACCGCCGTTCAAATGGGATTAAGACCTAAAATGGCTGGGGCGGCTTTTGAGGCCGCATTGAAACGGCAGACGGAATGCATGGCTGAGATGAAACAAATTGGGGAAAAGGCTCTAAAGGAACTGGAAATCGATCCGGATAAGACCGCGGTGGTGATTTTTGGCCGGCCGTACAACGGATTTGTTGAAGAAGCTCATATGGGCATTCCCCACAAGCTTGCATCCAGAGGCATCCGCGTCATACCGTTCGATTTTCTCCTGTTTGATAATGAAAAATCAAAGCGCCATATGTACTGGGGAATGGGCCAGCGAATCCTTCAGGCCTCCAGAATAGTGAAACGGCATCCCCAACTTTTCGGCACCTTTATAACCAATTTTTCCTGCGGCCCGGATTCCTTTATTATCGGATATTTCAGGGATATCATGGGTCGTAAACCCTCCCTGACCCTTGAGCTGGACAACCATACTGCCGACGCGGGTCTGGAAACCCGGGTTGAAGCGTTTCTTGACATCGTTACCGCATACCGGCAATTGCTGGCGGAAAAGAAGATTTTCCATAAAAAACGAAATTTCAATCTCGCCCGTACAGTTTTGGATAAAGGTGTTCCTAAAGTAATTACCTCCTCCGGTGAGACGTTGCTGATGACTAACCCACGGGTTACAGTTCTGGTACCGTCTATGGGTAAAATTGCATCGGAGTCACTGGCCGCAGTATTGCGGGGAGTCGGTTTTAATGCCAAAGCTCATCCTCCGGCGGATGAAACGGTGCTGAAATTGGGGCGTGCCAATACATCCTGCAAAGAGTGTTTGCCTTTGATACTCACCACAGGAACGCTGCTTAATTTTATTCGTAAGGAAAAGCGGGACTCCAATATTGTGGTCTATTTTATGCCTACCGGATCGGGACCCTGCCGATTCGGACAGTACTATATTTTTATGGAAGACCTGATAAAAAGGCTAGGGATAAATGATGTGGCTCTTTTTTCCTTGACGTCTGAAAATTCTTACACAGGAATGGGGAATAACTTCCAGCTAAAAGTATGGTGGGGTATTATTGTGTCCGATGCCATGGAAGACATCAGATCGATGATACTGGCCAATGCTAGAGATGTCGGAGATGCAATAAACATATTTGATAAAGAGTGGGAGTTAATAATTGGCCAATTTGAAAAAGGAGATTTTGCACCCCTGGAAAAACAGCTTGCCTCTACCGCAAAAATTCTCAAACGGATTCACATGAAGCGTCCCGTAGAAGAAGTGCCGTCTATCGCCCTTGTTGGCGAGATATTTGTTCGACGGGATGGATTGTCCCGCCAGTATTTAACAGAGCGTCTCGCAGAAAAAGGGTTTGCCACTACCTGTTCTCCCATTGCCGAGTGGATATTATATACCGACTTTTTGGTGGACAAAGGTCTTGTCGATTATAACATGTCAAAAATGGAAAAGCTGGAATTTATGCTGAGGAAAAAAACCATGGCCCGTTACAAAAAGCGTATTAAGGGCATGCTGTCCCGTTCGGGCTTCATTCACAAAAAACCTCTCAAAATTAAATCTGTCATTAATAACGCTGCACCCTATATATCGCCAAGGCTGACCGGTGAAGCCATTCTGACAGTGGGTAGCTCCCTAACCGAGATAGCCTCACACGCATGCGGCGTGATCTCCATCGGTCCCTTTGGCTGCATGCCCAGCCGTCTGTCAGAGGCCCTCCTTAATGAGGCCATGAACCGTGAAGGAAAACTGGCAACCCATCCGAAGAATGGTCGACTTCGATCAGTGCTGGCAAATATTGATGACCTTCCTTTTCTTGCAATTGAAAGTGACGGTTCTCCTTTTCCTCAGGTGATCGATGCAAAACTGGAAACATTCTGTTTGCGAGCGGGGCGATTACATAACATTATGTTGGAAGCAGATCACTAGGGGGAAGGGCCTTTGGTTTAAAATTTTCTTGACAATACAATTTTAGATGCATATTTTCAAATTTTTAGAAATTTGTGTTGGTTAGCAAAACAATATTTTTAAATTTATAACTTGCATCCTCTACAATTATATTTTAAGTGCCGGGAAAGAAAAAAACCGGTAAATAAGGAGGGTTCAATACCATGAATGAATTGCTGGCTCCTGGCGGAAGCCTCACAATGGTAAATGCCGTTTTTGACAGTGGCGCCGATGCCGTATATGTGGGAGCAAAAGGTTTCAGCCGCAGAAAATGCGTCTGGGAAATGGAAGACAGTGAGATTAGGGATGCGGTGCGTATTGCAAACGACCATGGCGGCAAGGTTCGGGTTGCAATTAACGCGGAAATACAGGAAAAACATTTTATTCGTGTATTGGGAAAAGTCGCCAAATGGGCTCAATATGGCGTAGAAGGGGTTATTGCCAAAACCCCCGAACTTATACGGCTTATTAAACGCAACTATCCGGAATTGCTCATCCACGCCAGCGTGGGGTGTAATATCCAGACCCGGGAACAGATGGAATATTATCGGGACGCCGGCGCCACCCAGATTGTTACCAGTACCGAAATCGACACCGTGGAAAAATTGAGCAAGTTTAAAAAAACGGCGGATGAAGTCGGCGTTTTGACTGAAATACTGATTCATGGCAACCGCTGCATCGGTGGCGTGGGCAATTGCCTGTTTCATGAATTCACCAGCGATTCATATATCAAAAAAGTTCACCATGATGAGGACGGCAATGAAATCGTTGAATATGAAGGTTGGCCGGACAGAAGCGGCAGTTGCTTCCGTTTTTGCTTGTTAACAGAGGCTCAGCGTGAAAAACTAATGCGGCGTAAAAAAAAGAGCTTTGAAGAAATCGCCATGTTCAATGAAAAAATCCGCCGCAGGCCGAATGTCGCCTTTGCCATCAAGGGTGAGGAGCTGAAACAATATGTTGATCTGGGTTTGCAAACCCTTAAAGTACAGGGGCGAGAGTATCCTATCCGGATGATTTCAGAAATGATACATGCATATCGCCTTCTCATAGACGGATATGTGAAGGGAAAAAATCCCGATGATCCGGAAATGTCCGACGCAAATGAGAGTATTCGTCATCTGGCACAGGACCGTGACCGGGCACGAATGGAAAAAACCCGAGAACTTCATCAACAGATCAAAGGAATCTAGGCGCCGAACATGACCAAAGTATACCTTGTTCGCCATGGCCAGACCGCCTGGAATCTGGAGGAAGTATTTAGAGGACGCATGGACATTCCTCTGGATGACACCGGAAAGAAAGAGGTACATCTGGCCGGTGAGGCTTTAAAAGATGAAACAATTCACGCCATTTACAGCAGCCCCCTCTCCCGTTCTATGGAAACGGCTGAAAATATAGCCAAATTTCAGAACATCCAAGTCATCCCTCTTGATGCCATTATCGATATCAGTTACGGCGATTGGGAAGGGGTTAGCCTTGATGACGTACGGAAAAAATATCCGGATATTTACACGCGTTGGCTCCGGGAACCCCATAAGGTCACCTTTCCCAATGGAGAGAGCCTGGAACAAGTCCGTACCCGAACCATGGAAGCCATAAACAAGCTGATTGAAAAACATCAAAATGAAACCATCGCTTTGGTCGCCCACCGGGCGCCGAATAAGGTGATTTGTTGCAGCCTTTTGGGAATTGAAAACAATAATTTTTGGCGAATTCAACAGGATACCGCCAGCACCAACCTTTTTTCGTATAAAGACGATCAATGGATCATTTCGTATCTGAATGACACCTCTTATCTAAAAGTTTTGGGGAAACCCGCCCTTTCTGATTTTTAATAGGAAAAATTTATGAAAAAAACCGGCGTGTTTTACCATCCCAGCTTCAGCCGCAGGAGCTATCTTACCAAGGGAGCTCGGCTGGAAGATTTCCCCGGAGCCATTGATCACCTTCTCGCGCGTGATAATGTTATCCTCTATGAATCACCTCCCATTGAAGAGGAGTGGATACTGAAAGTGCACACTCCGGAACTTATCCGGGGTGTGGAAGCAGACCCTCTCTGCTCAACCGCCTGGCATTCGGTGGGCGGCGTGGTGCTTGCCGGAGAAAAGGTCTGCACCGGGGAAATTGACAATGCATTTGCCCTTATTGGTGCAGGCGGACATCATTCGGGGAAAGACTACTTTGGCGGGTACTGCTGTTTTAACGATGTGGTCATAACCATCACCTATCTACGCGAAATTCATAATATCCAACGGTTTGCAATTATGGACACGGACGCCCATCATGGAGACGGCACACGGGACCTTCTCAGAAACGATCCTGATGTTCTCCACGTCTGCTGCTGCGGTATGGAGTACGAGTCACCGGACGGCACTAAAGTTGACATCCGCGCGCCGGGAAGCCCCTGGGGATTCTCGGGCAGGGGCGACACCGTCAACAATATAGACGAACAATATGCCGAAAATGTAAAAATCGAATTCTATCAACGGGTTAAAGACTTTAAGCCCGACCTGATCTTTTGGTATTTCGGATTTGATACCCACCGGGGCGATTACGGCAGCCTGGGCTTGAGCGGCCGCTGCTTTCAGGAAATTGCCCGCTTTATGAAAAAAACCGCCGAACAAGTATCCGAAGGCCGTCTGGAAGTGGTTTTAGGGGGCGGCTCCCGAACCGACATCGCCACCAACGTTATCCCGCCGATTATAGAAATTCTGGCAGAATAGCAGTTCCCTACAAATAAACGACTTTTCTTCCTTAAAAAGTCTTCCTTGCATATGTACAGTACATGTTATATATAATGTACATGTAATTTTTGGGCTCGTTTTACCAAGGGGGTGAAAAAGTGGCACATATGTCTTTAACAGCCTTAAGAAACAAACTGTTCAAGGTCGTCGATGAAATCATAAAAACAGGTATCCCTGTCGAGATCGAAAAGAACAATCATAAATTGCTGATTGTTCTTAAAGAAAAAAAGAGCAAACTGCACAATTTAAAACCCCATGATTGCATTATCGGCGATCCTGATGATTTGGTTAACCTGAAGGTGACGGAATGGGACGAAGTAAACAATCTATAGTCTACCTTGATACTCATATTGTAGTCTGGCTTTATGCAGGTTTAACAAAAAAACTCACGGAAAATGCTAAAAAGGCGATCGAAGATTGCGATGTGTTTATCTCGCAGATGGTCAGATTGGAATTGCAATATTTGTTTGAAATAGGGCGTATAAAAGTGAAACCCTCAAAAATCATTAAAAGCCTGTCAAAGTCGATCAATTTGAAAATAACGGATTGTCCATTAAGTAAAATTATTGATGAAGCTTTAAAAATAGACTGGACCAGAGATGTTTTTGATCGCTTATTGACAGCGGAAGCCAAAACAAAGCAAACCAATTTTATTACGGCCGACGAAAAAATTAGAGTAAATTACAGCCAAGCTATCTGGTAGCGCACACGTCCATCAAAGATTACCCACGGTAATAAGATACAACACTGTTTCTTCTTCACCATCAACTCCCAACAATTCGTTGATATCATCATCATAAAAAGCGCCGATGGGGCAGGAACCCAGACCCATGGCTGTCGAAGCAAGCTGAACGTTCTGGCAGACATGGCCCAAATCCATGGGGATGTAGCGCATTGCTCGATCACGGTACTTGACCATGCACCGGAGCATCATTGCGGTCCAGATAAAGACGACCGCGGCCCGCCGTACCACCGGCTGTCCAAAGCAGGCTCTGGTGATCAATTGATTAAAACTTCCATCTTGCAGGCATTCCAGGGAAAAATCGGCCACATTAAAATGGTAAAGCCCCTGGGTCACCTCTTCAACACGGTCAATGTAAAGATAGGTTTCAAAGGGATAGAGAGCACCCGCCGAAGGCGCGGTGCGGAGCAGATGTATTCCTGCGCGCGCAGTTACACCTTGAGCTGCCCACATCAGCTTGGAAAGTTCCTCAAGGCTGAGCGGATTAGTTGTGTAATCGCGTTCAGATCGACGTTTGGCCAGGCATTGCCAGAGGTTGGCCGGACGGCTCAGGTCAGGCTCCGGCAATTGCAGGCGTTCCGCTTCCGGGTAGTTTTTGAATCGCCTCGTCGCCGGAATGGATCCAAGATCATCTCTCCAGGGGCGATCTCGATAATATTTTGTGTTCTGGATATAACGAAAGGCAAGACCCTGTTTATAGCGCGCCATGGTTTGCTCCTTTTATTGAAAATTGAAAACCATGCGATAATGTAGTATACAGGTTTATATAATACAAATTTACATAAAAAATTAAAAGAAAAATTTAAAAATCTGTCCGTAAGCGACACTTTTACGTAATAATCAAAGTGAAATACTGAAACAAACAAAGGTATCCGGCAAAAAATAATGATTAAAAACTCAAAGAATAAGGCTCTGGAACTGGCCTCCAATGCATTGGGTTGGACGGACAGGGCTATCTTGAAATTTACGTCACATGAATCTCTGCCCAAAGCTATAGAGTGCAAACCCGGCTGCCACTACTGTTGCTTTAACCAGCCGGTTGTAACGCCGCCGGAGGCCCTGCTTATTGGCTATTATGTTGAGCGGACCTTTACGGATCAGGAGAAACAAGGGCTAATTCACAGGATCAAAAATATTGTTGACGTAACAAACGGTAAGACCCCGGACGAAATAGCCATGATCCGGTATGAATTGCCCTGCATCTTTTTAAAAGACGGAATGTGCATGGTTTATAAGGACAGGCCCGCGGTATGTCGAACCTGCACTTCGATAGATGCAGAGCACTGTAAAGACGTGTTTGAGTCCGGAGATCATATGGCCAGACTCAGGTGTTATCACCATATCCGTGATATCTTTCAAAGGGTTCAAAAAGACCTGGTGAATAAATGCCGGGAAATGGGATGCCAGTCGGATCTTTTGTTTATGGCAGAGGCCTTAAGAAATTATTTTAAGTACACAAACCCCATTGAAGCGTGGTTACAGGGGAAAAAAATTTTTGCCTGTCACTCTTTTTTTTCAAGCTGATCTTTGAATTTTTCAGCGAACTCCGTTCGAAAAATCTCTATATCCATGGCCTCATCGTACTTGCCCAAAAAATAGAGGCTCATGCCTTTGTATATATGCGCCTCTTTAATATCCGGGTTGATTTTAAGAACATCATCAAAGTATTGCAGGCTTTCTTCATATTGTTGCATTCCCATCAAGGCATGACCCTTTCCCAGTAGCGCATGGGGATTGTTGCTTTGCCTTGCCAGAATTTTATCAAGAAGCTCCAATGATTCCTCACACCGCCCCATATCGGTCAAACAGTAAGCCTTAAGCTGAAGCGCTATTAAGTCTTCAGTATCGCCGACAAGTTTCTTGTCACAGCAATAGACCGCTTCTTCCAAAAGTCCTTTTTGAACAAGATGCGGTGCCACATCCATCCATGAAATGTTACCCTCGATTTGAAGGATTTTCGCTATCACGCCTTCGTAAGCCACCTCCATGACCTTCTTTCCGGCGGAAACCACCGGTACACCATGGCCGGGCAGGATATTTTCAATATCTCTTTTGAGTAGTTCCTTGACGCTAAACAGGTAGTGGTCCAGCCGGCCTCCGGCACTATCGTCAACATCTGCCATGCCGTAGGGTAATATGGTATCCCCGGTAAAGGCTGTTTTTGTTGGAGCATTATAAAGAGATATGCCGTCCATGGTATGACCGGGCGTATGAATCACTTCCCATTCAGAGCCGCCAAGATCAAGAGTTTCTCCTCCCTTAACCAGGGTGAAGGGAAAACCTGTTTCTTCTATCATCTTTTTGAACATGTCAGGACCCTTTTCATGGATTATAATCTCTATGTCTTTGTTTTTCATAATCGTGGGATAATTTAACAGTTCGAAGATACCCATGGCATGGTCCCGGTGACCGTGGGTAAGAACAATTTTCTTAATGTCGCCCGGGTCATAATCAAGATCGAAAAGTGCCATAAACGACGTGTAATCATTTCCAGGATCCACGATGGTCAGATAATCCCCTTTAAGCACGTATACGTTAGAAGAATAATCATATCCTAACATAAAAAACATATTTTCAAAGATCGGATCTGTTTTGTGTGACGCTTCTGCTTTATTAAAAACTTCGGCAATTGTGACCCAGCCCGGATGTTTTGGCTGGTCTCCTACGGAGGTGTACTGCTGCTCTAATTCCTTGATGGCTTCTTCCATTTCTTCTTCTTTGGTTTGTTTTGTTTGTTCGGTCATTTCCACTTTCCTTTGTGATTGTTTAAATGTTAGTTGTTAAGATGTGAGGAGCATAGGCCCTTATTTAATAATTAATTATTTTTTCCTGCGTTTTTGAGAAGTCTTCACAATTGTACTTATGATTCTGCAAAGTTCATCACATTCTTTTTGTAAATCAATACACTCTTCAATTGGCAGCATTTTACTTCGTATGATAATTTGCAGCCAAACTGCTGTTTCATTCAGCTCTTTTAAAGCGATTTTTAACTTATGAATAAAGTCGTTCGAACTTTCTGCTGAACGAGCCTCAGCATAATTAGGCGCAGGAGAAGTTCCGCTTCGTAATATTTGACCAGCAATGTGTTTTCCAGCCAAGGTTTTTGGAAATTTTGTGGTAAGTTGAATAATGCTTACTGGAAAATCAATAAGCCTCTCCTGAATATCATCGCCTTTTGCCATATTTAATAATTAATAATAATTAATAATCAATTGTTAATAATTAATTATTAAGTCAGCGCTTATATCTGGACCCTGATCCATAGCCTATGATTTCCGTGATGGATTAATAGATGCAAAAACAAAAAAAATCAAGATGATTTACAAAAAAATCCCCCTTTCCGGTAAAAACCGAGAAGGGGGATGGTAATAGTATATTATTTCTTCCCCCAGCCTCTAACAGCAGAGGCGCGGAGGAAATGCCAATTTTGGTTATTACATGACCGGAGGAATGAAATCAATCGTAAAATCTAGATTCATCATTTCCTCGGGCCACATCTTTACGCTCGTCACATCTTCGCCGGGCCAGACTTCCTGATCATTGATTTTAGTGACGATCAACTCCAGGAAGTGAAATTCTGTGAGCTCATACGCGACAATAATCTTAGGCGGCAGCAAAACTGCAAGGCCGGATTCCTTGGACAGATCCCACTCAAAGTCTTCATTGGGCTCATGGGTCATTTTTCCAGTTTGGCCAGCAAAAACCTTGAGCAGCTTGACGGAAATCTTGTCATTCGGTTTTACGTTATATTCCTCGTAAATCTCGTCCGATATGTGCCACCACAGACCTCTAAACCCGGTCACAACGTATCCCTTGACGAGCATGGGGTCAAACCCGCAAACACCCACGCGACATAGTTCAGGCATACTCTCTCCTCCTTTTGGTTTAATCTAAACATAAGCCAAAGTATTAATAAAAGCTCATGCCCAGATCCCTTTTTTGGGTTGTTTGGCATCAGCTTCCTTAATCTTAATAAGGTCGCTAAGCTCATTTAACTGGTTATAGCAAGATTCCATGAACTCGTGATGCTCGTACAGGCTTAGGAACTTGCTTTCGTACAACCTCCGGACCAAAGGGGAAACATACGTTGAAATCTCTTCCGAGAACTCTTCAAGCAAATAGTCGTTTCCCCCGTCCGAAGTTGCCCACCCAAGAAAGCTCTTTTGCCATCTGAGCACCATCTCTTTGATGGTATCGAGTTCCTTTTTTACGTTTTCCTCCATGCTACTTCTTCTTCTTTGATTCAAAGGCATAGCATTTTTTGACCACGTTGAAATCCGCTACGCACCAGTAGTGGGGAAAGTGGATCTTCTTGCACCAGCCGATAATGTCTGCCGGAGGAAAAAACGAGTCCTCGATTACTGGCTTAAGATGTACACAGTCCCAGCATATATGATCAGACTCTTTCGCCGGCTTCAGGCATTTGTCAAGAAATTCTTGAGGTGTTAACTCTGCCATATGACACTCCTTTCTTTAATTATAACCCAAGTTACCACTCGGTAACTTCGCCATTTTTTATCTTCTGCTGATACTCTTCATATACATCCGGAGAAAGCCTCTTAAGATCCCAGTTGAACTGATAGCTTCCGGCGATGCCGCCGTCCGGAGCCTGGGGACGCCATCCTCTTACCGGCCGGTTCCGTATACTGAACTTCACCATGTCGGGCACGCCCAGGTAGATATGTCTGGGCAGGCACTCAAAAGGCCGGGTCCTGTCTGGAATACCCGCTCCATAGAACCTGTAGCCCTCCAACGGCTTATCCGCATAAAGCGGGCTGGTATCAGGCTTTTCGCCGGGTCTGTCCTCCGGGCCCCTGTACATCTTGCCCTGGATCATGTGGATATAGTAGACCGCACCACATTCGGCACAGTTGATGGTGCCTTCCCAGTTCCAAAAGCAGTAAGGATCCAGATAATTAATGGTATTACACGGCTTTCCTTCAAAATCTTTTTTACACCAGATTATATCACACACAGTTTACACCTCCTTTTATAGCCAGGCCTTTTCATACCACTCTTCAATCGTTTTCGTCGGGTAGCCGAGCAGTTCATGGTAGATCTTGACGTTGTCAGCACCCACCGGCCGCCAGATCCAGAAGAGTCGCCTGGGAGTCTTGGACAATAGGCCTGATGCGTAAGTGCCGTGCTGCAGTATATCGCCGAAAATGGGGTCATCCATCCATCGGACCGTACCGCGCATCCTCCAGTGCTCGTCTTCATAGTACTCCCTGTCGTTGCACACCGGTTCGGCCAGCAGACCTGCATCCTGGAGTGTCTTGCAGACTTCGCCCCTGGATTTGTCTTCGGCCCATTTTTCAAGAGCCGCGTAGATCTCGATCTGAGCCTCACCTTCGGCCCTTTCATTATTGGATTTGTATTTGTCCATCAGGTCCTTCATTCCGGTGATGGCGCACAGCTCTTTCCAGTCTTCATCCTGGAACGCAGAAACCATCGCATACCTGGCTTCCAGCCGGTCCTGCGGGTTCTCTGCATCCGGGAAGTCGGACTTGCCGCACAGAATGATACCGTGGGCGCAGAGCTGGGTATCCCAGTTGCCCCAGCGCTGGCGGACAATGCCGAACCTGCCGTAAAGCGGCGCGGCATATCCAAGACACCTGGTTGCAGCCTGGACCTGGGAGAACTCGATCATGGTGCCCAGGCCTGTCTTGCGGCGCCAGTGAATGGCCGCCAGGATTCCGAAGGTGATCTGGGTGCCGGAGTACCAGTCAATGCACCAGTTGGAGTGCTTGAGTGGATGGCCGCCCATATACTCGTGCATGCCGGTTACCGAAGCAAGTCCGGCGTGGGCCTGGCCCAGAATGTCGTAAGAACCTCCGAAACATTTGGGCCCGTAACCGAAGCCTCCGCCCCACACATAGATGAACCTGGGGTTCATTTCCTGGAGGAAGCGAAATGATTGATTCCACCGGTCAAAGGTTCCCGGCCGGTAGCACTCGGTGAGCCCGTCGGACATCTTGACCAGCGAGTAAAAGGCCTCCTTCATCTCGGGCAGGTGGTAGTCCATGGTAATGTGGTACTCGTTGGGATTTGCGTTCAGATATCCCATACCGGTGCCGGTCATGGGCCTGGAGTCATGCAAAGGATAGAGATACGTCTCGTTGAACGGAGCGCAGTGCCGCATGGGATCTCCCATCCTCGGCATCTCCACCTTGATTACATCGGCCCCTAATTCTGCCAGGTTGGAAACTGAGTGGGGTGTAAAAATATACATTGTGGTACTCAACCATCGGATACCCTTTAGAGATTGGGGCTTTGAAAACTCATTGCCCGGATCGAACTGAGCCTTGCAGTACTCCTCGTAAGGCATCTTCATCTCTTCAAGCTCTTCCTTGCTCTTGGGGCCTGGCAGATCCTCTATTCTTGTCTCACGTGGGTCTTTCGCCATTACATCACCCCCTTTTCAATATACTCGTTGACTATGGTTTGGCCTATACCGCACCACTTCTGCAATATCTCGTAGTTATCATACCCGACGGGTCTGCCCAGCACTTTAGTCCGGTGAGGCGTGGCCTGTGCATAGGCGTTGGGCGACACAGAGAAGAGTATGGTGCCGTAATGGTCGGTGTCAATGGTGCACACCCAGGGACGGTACTTGAAATGCGGGAACTCGGAGAGCTCATCGATGAAAAGAACCGGTCCTGCCGCAATCTCATATTCCAGGAGCTTGGTCTCTGCCTCGGTCCTGTTAATATCCCTGAGCCATCGGGTAGTCAGGGTGTAGGTCTTTACCAGCATATTCAGAGCGTTCCGGCCACCCATCTCCTTGAGAATGGGGTCTTCGTGGATAAGCCTTCCGAATTGCGGGAAGTCCCTTTCTATGCACATGCCGATCCGGTACCAGAGCCTGTCGGTCTGGCCGCCGATCATCATGTATCCGTCACGGCAGGGGTTCCACTCATACTGGTTCAGGTTGGGGTCCCAGGCGCCGGTCCTGGCTTTGATGCTTTTGTTAAAGCCGTACCAGCTGATATCAAAGTCAAGGATTTCATTCTGGCACTCGGCGCCGGACACCTCACAGAACTGACCTTCGCCGCTCATCTCATCTCTCCAATACAAGGCTGCCAGCAGGGTGTTGGCCGCCTGCTCACCGGCACAAAAATCGGCGAACCATACACCCGACCGGGTGGGGTCGCCGCCCTTGCCCCTGGGGAGCTGATCCTGAGGAAAGCCGGTGTTGTGGATAAACGCGTTGGCGCAGCCGCCAAAGGGTTCCAGGGTCCACTGACCGAACTTGGACATCTTGTCTTTGTAAGGGCCCCAGGTTCCGCGCACGCCAATATTACAGTAAACCAACCTTGGCATTTCCTCGCAAAGATCCCTGTATCCAAGGCCGATGCTGTCCATGTAGCCCGGGGGCATCTCGTCGATCACACCGTCGACCTGGCTGCAAAGGGTCTTGTAAATTGCCCGGCCCTCTTCGGTTTCAAGATTAATGGTAACCGATTTTTGTCCCCTCATTTCGTGGAGGAAGTCGAGGCCGCATTTTGCGCCGGTGATCTTGCTTTCGAGCTTATACTCTTCCCGGCCAAAGGGCGTGAGCTTTCTCAAGGGGTCGCCTCCGGGCGGCTCCACTTTGATTACCTCGGCCCCGGCTTCGCAGAGCAGTCCGCTGCAAAACATGTTGCCCATTCTCCACTGGCCGCAACAGACAAACTTGAACCCCTGGAGAGCCTCGGGTTTGCCCCAGCAATACTCATACCTGAGGTTGTCCTCACACCACTTACCGAAATCTTCCGCCTTGCGCTTGGCATATGTCTTTTCCATGACTTCTTCAAACGATGGCGGCGGCGTGACCGGCCAGGGCCTGATATCCGGATTCATCAGGTCTATGGTATCTGCCCGGCTGTTTATTTCAATGTCTCTTTTTTCTGCCATATTTTACCTCCAAAAAGTAGTTAGTAATCCACTTAAGAGTCGATCCAGAGTCCTTTTCAGTCTCAGAGGAACAGTATAGATTCCTCCGTACTGATTTTTACCACCTCCTTTCTGATTGAATTTCGGCTAACCCCGGCAACCATGATAAAACGACCTTTTATAGGTGATTGATAGCTACTGCGCCGGCAACCGAGCAAATATCTTTTCTAATTTCCTGCTTGCCTTTCGATGGGTCGTTTTTCTTTCCGCTTTATGCAGAAAGCGTAACAGTCTGACATCACCTCCTTTAGGTAATACGATAAAAAAAATATAAAATATTGTGCTAAAAAAATGAAAGGCTGATTTATGTATGAATTATATTCAATGAATACAGTTTTTCGGTTGAAATTTTATATAGACTTAAAAAATGAATTTGATTCAGAGTAAAGTGTTTTTTAAAATTGTTTATAAGTTTTGTCAAGAACAAAAAATGAATTTTATTCAAAAATATTTTTTAATTTACCCTTTACGCCCGGCTATCAAGGGTTAATAAACCTGAATCGCTAAAGATCCCGAACAGACAAAGGAAGACCGAACATGGATTTGAAAATGTTTTTTAAAAAAGTTTAAGATCGAATAAAATACAATATATAGATTAGCGGATATTTAAGAATACACTATAAGCTATTATTTCCGTGAAAAAAGAAAAATTAAACCTAACATTTTTCCCGGTTTTGGTCAAAAGAAAAGTGCTTTAAAAACCAATGTTTTTTTTTGGCTTGCAATTTATTGCGGGATATTTTATAGGCAAATGTTTGAAAAATTTTGACCATACCTATTCGACCTATTCGATGATCGCCGATAAAAATTTTCGATTGGTCACAACAATTTCTTTTGAAAGGAGGTGAACGCTTTCAGCATATCACCCCGGAACGTTTGTCCGAACGCCACCAGGGGTGAAATTTTGGCAAAACTCGACTTTAGAACAGGTTAAACTCATGTCTGCCGGCTCAGGCAGGGATATAAAACCGGTTGTTGAGTAATGGAAACGGGTTACATTAAAAACAGACAACAATAAAATTAGGGAGGTTTATGTTATGGGAAAAATACCGGAAAATATGCTGCCACCAAAAGATTTGTGGCCTGAATATGTTGTTCCTGAAGAGTTTGCAGATACTCCGGATGAATTGAATCTTACCGACTTTTTGCTCGACCGTCATGTTCGCGAGGGAAGAGGTGACAATGCTGCCATCAAATTCATGGACCAGATCGTCACCTATGCACAACTCCAGGAAATGGTAAACAAGTTCGGAAACAGTCTGAAAAATGAAGACGTTGAAGCACAAGACCGTGTGGGTATTCGTCTGGTGAATTCGATTCAGGCTCTGGTGGCCGTCTTTGCCATTGAAAAAATCGGCGCCATCCCGGTACCCACCTCGCCCCTGTGGTCCGGCGAAGAGGTGGCGTTCGTGTCCAACAACGCGGAAATGAAATTTTTTATTGTAAATGCCCCACTCATGCCCCCGGTTGAGCAGGCCAAGCCTAATTTCCAATTCGGTACCAGAGTCATTACCATCGGCGGCAATGCCGATGAAGTAAAGGCCGCCGGTAATTTGGTTTTTGAAGAGATGCTGGAGGCGGGTTCCGCCGATCTGGAAGCGACCATGCTCAAAGGGGACGACATCGGTATTATGCTGTATACTTCAGGAACCACCGGCATGCCCAAGGGATGTGTTCATTTTATCCGTCCCATCGTCATAGAGACCAAAATGGTTAACAAACATGTCTACAAGATGAAGCCCGGTGATGTTCTGGGTGGCGCCGCGCCGGTGTCATTTGCCGCCGGTTTCGGGACCTTTACGCTCATGCCCTTTGAAGGGTGCGCGGCCATATCACTGATTCCGAAGTTCTCGCCGCCGGACATGATGGAACTTATCGAAAAGCACAAAATTACGATCCTCACCGGTCTGCCCACCGCATACAGAGCATTGATGAAGTTCCCCAAATTCAAAGATTATGACAGCAGCTCAGTTCGTCTTTACACTTCCGGCGGAGATGCTCTGGGCGCCGAGACCCTGAAGACCTGGACGGAACTCACCGGCCAGCCCATCTGGGAAGGCCTGGGCGGTACGGAAATGCTCCACCTGGTGACTTCAAACGTTATGAACGATGTGCCCATGCCGGACTCCATCGGTAAAGCCATCCCCGGCGTACAGTGTAAGGTGGTTGATCCGGATTGGAATGATTGCAAGCCGGATCAAGTCGGCAGCATGGTTATCAAGGGACCCTCGGGAAGCCTGTACTGGAAGCCTTACGAGAATGATGGGAAGCTTATCAAATCCCAGAAGAAAGGCGTTGTAGACGGTTGGAATCAGATGGGTGATTCGGTTTTTATGAAAGCAGACGGAAATATTTTCTTTGTATCCCGAGAAGACGACATGATTAAAAGCTCGGGTTACCGTATCGGCCCTGCCGAAATTGAAGAGGCTTTAGAAAAACATCCGGCCATTGCAGAAGCCGGTGTGGTCGGCATTCCCGATCCGGACAAGGGTCAGATTACCAAGGCCTGTGTGGTGCTGAAAGAAGGGTTTGAGGGCAACGACGAGTTATTTGAAGAACTCAAAACATTTTTGAAGGAGCACATCGCCATCTACAAGCTCCCCAGAGTCATGGAGTACATGGATGAATTGCCGAGAACACCCACCGGCAAACTTTTGCGGCGTCATTTGAGACCGCCCAAATAAAAAGCATTTAGTAGTTGTAATACTCATTATAATTTTCCCTCACTCCGTTGGGAGTGAGGGAAATAATGTATAACTACTAAATAAAAGGAGGAAAATAATGTCAGTTTTTGCAGCCACTAAGATTGCAGATAAAATAGTTTGCAGACAATGTCTTAACATGGAGGAAATGGTCACGGCCCAGAGAGGCATAACTGATCCGGTGACCAATGAAGAAGTGGAGGAAAAAGAAATTCTCTGCGCTCGGTGCGGCAAGAAAATCGAGCCGTTCAAACCATTTTAACTTTAAGATTAGCCCCCCCGGAATCCGGGGGGCCAACCTTTCCTATCAAAAAAACCCACGATGAGTTCGTAAGCTCAGACGCGGGTCAACCGGAACATATTTTTGATAATTGTTACACCCCCCCGAACTTCTGACCTCCCATAAGCTCAACCTATAAGTCTAGGGGTTGTCATTCCGGCGAAAGCCGGAATCCAGGAAGGCATCAGTGAATAAACAGCCAGCGGTATATATTTTAGCAAGCAAACGAAATGGTACGCTCTATATCGGTGTGACTTCAGACCTCGTAAAGAGGATATGGGAGCATAAAAATAATATGGTAGAAGGATTTACCAAACGCTACAATGTTCATCGACTGGTTTGGTATGAATTACACGGGAATATGGAATCCGCAATTATTCGAGAGAAGCGATTGAAAGATTGGAAACGAAAATGGAAACTGGAATTGATTGAGAGCAACAATCCAAACTGGCAGGATTTGTATCATACGATTGTTTGACTGGATTCCGGCCTTCGCCGGAATGACCCTGCGTCTAAATTAGCGCTTATGACTCTGCCCCCCCACTTTTTTTCATCTTCATACTTGAAAGCAAAAATACCTCGTGTCATACTCTTGGAAAAGGTTGTGAGACGTTCAATCATATGAAATCTTTCTATTTAATAAAACCTTATCTATTGGAAAGGCGATTTTTCATCTTATTGGGCCTTGCTTGTCTGATTGCGGTAGATTTTTTGCAGCTTATTATCCCCCGAATTATAAAATGGGCGGTAGACGATCTTACTGCCTACAGGATCGATATCATTATCCTGTTAACCTATGCGCTTTACATCGTGGGGATTGCCGTTTTGATCGGTATGTTTCGTTATCTGTGGCGACGCTGTCTCATCGGCACATCCCGGCGGGTTGAAGAAGGCCTTCGCAACAAGCTTTTTGACCATATTCAGACCCTTTCCGCCTCATATTTCGATAAAGTCAAAACCGGCGATCTCATGGCACATGCCACAAATGATATTCAACATATACGCATGGCCACCGGAATGGGCATGGTAGCGCTCACCGACGCAATAGTTCTCGGTACCGCAGCAATCGGTTTTATGGCATACATCAATGTCAAACTGACCGTTTTTGTGCTCATACCTATGCCCATGATCATTTTGGGGACCCGTTTTTTCAGTAAAAAAATGCACCGCCTTTACGGGAAGGTGCAAGGGGCGTTTTCGGATTTAACAGAAGTGGTGAGAGAACGGTTTGCAGGAATTCGTATTATAAAGGCGTATAACCAACAACAGGAGGCGGCATCCCGGGTTGAAGATGTTTCAAAGGATTATATCGGTAAAAATTTAAGCCTGGTGAAAATTACCGGGTCTTTTTTCCCCATGATGGTTTTTTTCTCAAACGTAAGCCTTGCCATCGTGCTTTTTTTAGGAGGCAGGCAGACCATAACTTTTACCATAACTCCGGGAGATTTTGTCGCCTTCATAAGCTATCTCGGGCTCCTGACATGGCCCATGATGGCTATCGGATGGGTAACAAACCTTATCCAGCGGGGCAAAGCATCACTGGAAAGAATCGACAAAATAATTCAGACGTTGCCGGAAATTGATGATCGTCCGGGGGGAGTTATTCTTAAACCGGTTAAGGAATCCGTGGTTTTTGAAAATGTTTCATTTTCCTATGTACCTGATGTTCATAAATCCGGCTTATTTTCGGTTCTGGATGGCATTGATATAAAACTCGATTATGGGAAGATTCTGGGAATAGTCGGCCCTCCGGGAAGCGGCAAATCAACCCTTTTAAACCTGATTCCCAGGATCTTTGACGTGTCACAGGGGAGTATTATGTTAGACGGGATAGATATTCGCAAGCTAAAGGTTCGTGATTTGAGATCCCGGATTTCATTGATGCCCCAGGAACCCTTTTTATTTGCCGGTACAATTCATGAAAACATAACCTTCGGGAATAAAGAAATAAAAGATCGGGAATTGATCCGGGCGGCTGAAGCAGCATCTATTTATGAGACCATAACGTCGTTTCCGGACGGTTTTGAGACCCTGGTGGGTGAAAAGGGGATTGTCCTTTCCGGCGGCCAGAAACAGCGTGTTGCCCTGGCACGTGCTTTGCTCAAGGATTCATCAATCATAATACTGGATGATCCCATCAGTCAGGTTGATATGGAAACCGGTGACGCCATCATAAAAACCATCCGATCCATGGCCGGTTACAAGACCATTATCATTGTCTCGCACCGGCTTTCCGCCGTTGGATTTGCCGATCAGATTATCGCCCTTGAAAAGGGTCGTATGGTAGAATCCGGTAATCATTCGGAGTTGATGGCGCAGGATAAATATTACGCAAAAACATTCCGTCTCCAGGAGATAGAAGAGGAATATGCATTCTGATTTCGGTTATTTTGAGGAAAAACAGCTGGGCAAGCCTTATGATGTAAAATTATTAAAACGGCTTTATCCCTATACCCTGCCTTACCGTCTGCTGTTGCTCTGCTCGATCATTTTGGTTGTTTTCATAACCCTGTTGGACCTTTCCCTTCCGTACGTTACTAAAATTGCTATTGACCGCTATATTGTACCGCAAAGGGAATCCGCTGTGAACAAGCGCCCGGATTCTGCCGATGATAACATCAGATACTTAGAGGCGGATATCACCGATCCTGCAATCCAGGCGATTGTCAATAAATATTCCGACCGTTTCGAAATAGATGAATCCTTGGCGCGAATATCTTTTGACGATCTTTCTCAAATGGGAAAAAAAGATCTTGCAATACTGCGCAAAGATGATCTTGCCGGCGTCACTTTTATTACGGGTATTTTCCTTGCCATGGTCATGGCCGGATTTGTCCTCAATATGGTGCAGGTCATCATCATGGAATATACCGGCCAAATGATCATGCATGATCTGAGAGTGACACTGTTTTCACATATCCAGAGCCTGTCGGTTGCGTTTTTTACGCGCAATCCCGTGGGACGTCTGGTGACTCGGGTTGCAAATGATATTCAGAACATGCATGAACTGTTCACTTCGGTTATCGTATTTGTTTTCAAGGATCTTTTTCTGCTGGCAGGGATCACCCTTGTTCTCCTGAGTATTAACTGGCGCCTGGCGTTGGTTTGTTTTACGGTAATCCCTTTTGTTCTGTATGCATCCATTCATTTTTCAGGTCAGGCCAGGGAAGCATTCAGAATCTTACGGCTTAAGATCGCAGAGATAAATACACGGTTTTCGGAAACCATCGGCGGGATAAAGGTGATTCAGTTATTTTTACAGGAGAAGAGAAATTATCTTGGTTTCAAAAAGCTGAATCATGAGCACTACCTGGCCGGCATGAGACAGGTACATGTTTTCGCGGTGTTTATGCCGATTATAGAACTTCTGGGGGCAGTTGCCATTGCGCTTGTGATTTTTTATGGCGGAAGTAAAGTCCTTGCGGAAAGCATCAGTCTGGGCGCCCTTGTCGCCTTTCTTTCATATATGAAGATGTTTTTCAGACCCATCCGGGACATTGCTGAAAAATACAACATCCTGCAAAATTCAATGGCATCGGCGGAAAGGATATTTTTGATCCTGGATAGCGCGCAAAGCCTGCCGCAGGTTGCTCCCGCTGTTGAATCCGGCACAACATCCGGCTTAGAAACTCAAAGACAGACTTTGGGAAAAATTTCGGAAGTCTCCCTGAAAAATGTTTCCTTCGGTTATATTGAAGGTGAAACCGTTCTTAAAAATGTGTCTTTCAGCATAACTGCCGGGAAAATCCTGGCTCTTGTTGGACCCACAGGATCAGGCAAGACGTCGATAATTAATCTTATCATCCGTTTTTATGATCCTTCATCCGGGCAGGTTCTTCTAAACGGGATGGATATCAAAAAAATATCCACTCCTTATTTGAGAGCTAAAATGGCGCTGGTCATGCAGGATCCTTTTTTGTTTTCAGAAACCATACGGGATAATATTACCCTGGGGAAAAGCGATATTTCAGAAACGGCCCTGGAGCAAATTATAGAAGGCTCAAATTGCAAACCCTTCATAGACAGATTGCCGGCCGGCCTTGATTCCGTGCTCTCTGAAGGGGGGGCGTCAATCTCAAGCGGTGAACGCCAGTTAATATCCATTGCAAGGGCTTTTGCACGCGATCCGGACCTTATTATACTTGATGAAGCAACCTCATATATCGATTCGGAGACCGAATATAAAATACAGGAAGCTTTATTTAATCTCATGGCAAACAGAACATCCATAATTGTCGCCCACCGGCTTTCAACGGCCCGGGGGGCTGATAAAATTATCGTGCTGAGCAGAGGAAAGATTGTCGAGGCTGGAAACCACTTAGAATTAATGCAAAAAAAAGGTTTTTATTTTCGATTGAATCAGTTGCAAGGCTGCAAATAAATTTCCTATCGGCAATATTTTTTTCATTTTTATCTTAAAAAAACGCATATATTGCTTGCCAAATAAAATTGTATATGATTTAAGGCAGTGTTTAATTGATTTAATAGGCAAATGATCCGAGGACTGAAATTATGTCATGAAACTGAAGGAACTTTCAAGGTGGAATACCTGGTTCCTGTTTTTATTAACTTTTTATAGAGGAGGATTAATTCCATGGCTTACAATGCAGTAGAAATGCAAGATTGGCAGATATCAGAAGCGGCCGAAGAGAACATGCCCAGTCCCGATGAGTGGGCGGAGAAGCTCGGCCTTCAAAAGGACGAAATTCTGCCAATGGGAAGATTGTGCAAACTGGATTTTTTGAAAATCATGGACCGGCTCAAGGACGAGCCGGACGGCAAGTACATTGAGATAACTGCAATTACCCCTACCCCGTTGGGTGAGGGTAAAAGCACCACCGCCATAGGTCTCATGGAAGGTATGGGCAAGCGAGGAAAGAATGTGGGCGGCTGTATTCGTCAACCCTCGGGTGGACCTACAATGAACATTAAGGGTAGTGCGGCCGGCGGCGGCAATGCCCTGATTATTCCATTGACCGAATTTTCCATGGGTCTGACCGGTGACATCAACGACATCATGAACGCCCACAACCTGGCCATGGTGGCCTTGAACGCCAGAATGCAGCATGAGCGCAACTACAATGACGAGCAATTAGCCAGGCTTACCAAAATGCGACGCCTTGACGTCAATCCCACCCGGGTGGAGATGGGTTGGATAATGGACCTCTGTGCTCAGGGCCTGAGAAACATCGTCATGGGCCTTGGTGGACGCATGGACGGTTTTACGATGCAATCCAGGTTCGGCATCGCGGTAAGCTCCGAGCTCATGGCCATTCTCTCCATCGTGCGTGATCTGGCCGACCTGCGAGAAAAGCTGAACAACATTACCGTTGCTTTTGACAAGGCGGGCAATGTAGTAACCACCAAAGATCTGGAAGTAGGTAACGCCATGACCGCCTGGATGGTCAACACCATCAACCCCACATTGTGCTCTACGGTTGAATACCAGCCACTTATGGTACATGCCGGGCCCTTTGCCAACATCGCAGTGGGGCAGTCTTCCATCATCGCCGACCGCGTTGGACTCAAAGCGTTTGACTACCACATCACCGAATCCGGTTTTGGTGCTGACATCGGTTTTGAAAAATTCTGGAACGTCAAATGCCGTTACAGCGGTTTGAAACCTCATGTATCCGTTCTCACAACTACTATTCGTGCTCTGAAAATGCATGGCGGCGGTCCCAAGGTGATTGCCGGCCTGGCGCTGCCCGAAGAGTACATCAAGGAGGATTTGGGCTTGCTGGAAAACGGTATTCAAAACATGGTGCACCACATCAATACCATCCGGATGTCCGGTATCAATCCGGTGGTTTGTATCAACTGCTTCCATAATGACACCAAGGACGAGATTGCCCTGGTTCGCAAGTATGCCGAAGAAGCAGGCGCACGCTGTGCCGTTTCCACACATTGGGCTGACGGCGGCGACGGTGCCCTGGAATTCGCTGATACTGTTGCTGAGGCCTGCGAGACAGAACCGGACTTCAAGTTCCTCTATCCCCTTGAAACC
This sequence comes from Desulfobacteraceae bacterium Eth-SRB2, assembly GCA_004193595.1. GTDB lineage: Bacteria > Desulfobacterota > Desulfobacteria > Desulfobacterales > UBA11574 > S5133MH16. The sequence continues at coordinate 171,196 of RPGQ01000037.1, read as the reverse complement.
AAGCTGCGTGACCGTGTTGACCTCATCGCCAAGAACGTTTACGGCGCGGACGGCGTGGCCTGGGCTCCTGCGGCCGAAGCCAAGGCCAAGATGCTCGAGAACGATCCGCAGTACAATGATTACACGACCATGATGGTCAAAACCCATCTCTCCCTGACTCATGATCCGGCGATCAAGGGGACACCCAAGGGATGGACGCTTCCGGTTCAGGACGTGCTGATTTTCTCCGGTGCCAAGTTCCTTTGTCCGGTCTGTGGCGCCATAAGCCTGATGCCCGGAACCAGTTCCAATCCTGCCTTCAGAAATGTAGATGTAAATGTGGACACCGGAAAGGTTACGGGACTGTTCTAAACCCTATAACCAACAACTGATTTAACCCATCCAATAGGGTCCGGATTTATTTCGGACCCTATTTTTTTATTTTAAAATTACAAATTCCAAGTACCAAATCACAAATAAATCCCAAATCTCAAACAAACCAGTCCGCCATTGCAAGGCACGCGCGTACCGGTCTCAAACTCCAAATTCCAAACCGGTTCAAAAGCGATTATTTTTTTTGTTTAGGATTTTGGTCATTTTTATTTGGAATTTGTTATTTGAGATTTCAACTAACTCAACTGCTGTGTGAATGTTACCGAATATGCGCCTATACACGCAGGCTTTCATACAACGCAATTCCTACCGTGGTGGACAGGTTTAGACACCTGATTTCATCAGTGATGGGGATGTGGTAAGTCGCATATTTATACAGTGATATGATGGTTTGGGAGAGTCCTTTTGTTTCCGAGCCGAAAATTAGAAAAAGCCTGTCAGAAGATGGCATGGACCAGAAGGGCATTGCACCGTTTTTGGTGAATAATGCGACTTGGTCTTTTTGTGGCGCCATGTTTTCCTGAAAACTGTCAAAATCGTCCCAGACCGAAAGTTTGACTTTGTGCCAGTAATCCAGACCCGCTCTTTTAAGTTCACGGCTTTCAAGGGAGAAACCCAACGGTTTAATCAGATGAAGAAAGGCGCCCACCCCCAGACAGGTGCGCCCGATATTTCCGGTGTTCCAGTGCACTTCCGGTGCAACCAGAACCACATGGCGCTCAACGGGCCCATCTTGATTATACTTAAAGTCGGATTCCATATAGATTCTTCATGAATTATTTCGGGGCAACGGGTTTTCCGCAGTACGGACAGTATCCAAAATCTTTTTCTAAAGTTTTCCCACAATGATTACACTGCCTATTTTTGATATCCGGCCAGGACCTGCTATATTCTTCTTTGAATTCGTGAACCGTTCTTTCACACCGGTCACACATGATAAACGGCTCGCCTTTTTTGACCCTAAAAATCGGAATGAAAAATAGATTAAAATAGTGATCCACCCGTTTATAATAGGCCCGGGCCAGACCGCACACAGGGCAAATTCTTGGGTTAGTGTCAAGAATTTTAATTTTAGGAGAAACACCGGCAATCAAAAACATATAACAACATCCCGAAAAACTGACTATTTCTCAAAAATATAGGCTGTTTAACGGCAACCTATTTGTGCCATCGGAATGGAATATTGGAATATTGGGGATAAAAGCGGAAAATAAACCATTTAAATTGTAAAAAAAACTCCTTTCCTTCAACTTCGTTCAGGACAAGCTCACCCATCATTCCATTACTCCATCATTCCATTATTCCGATTAAGGCGAAGCCTTTAATTTTTTTCAATCCGATATCATATGAAGCCGGCAACTGCAACTATTCCTATTTATGAAATATTTTTTTTAGGAGACCGGCAAGGTTTGGAACCAATGACTATTCAATTGAAAAGAAAATAGGGGTTAAATTCGGATACGGTGCAAACGATACAACTACCAAAAATAACAGCATTGGGTTCCCTTGAGTTTATGTTGAGGAACCAGGTGCTAACAATTGGGAGTATGATTATCACATCTTGAATTATGAAAGTTGATTACTGTTATTCAAAGGTCCGATACCCTTCTCATTATAGACCATCTGGTTCTTGTAAATCTGATAATATTTAAAGACCTTTTTGATATAGTACCGGGTTTCCTTGAAAGGCGGGACTCCCTGATAATGTCTTACGTTTCTGCTCCCGGCATTGTAGGCCGCAAGTGCCAATTCGACGTCTCCGCCAAATTGGTTAACAAGCTGTTTGAAATATCGCACCCCGCCGCTTATGTTTTCTTCGGGGTTGAAAGCATCCTCCACACCCAGCGACCGGGCAGTTGCCGGCATCAGCTGCATAAGGCCTTTTGCCCCTCTTTTGGAAATTGCTCTGGCATTATATCCGGACTCCGCCATAATGATCGCCTTTACAAGAGCAGGATCAACCTGGTAGCGACCGGCCGCTTGAATCACGATCGGGTGCAAGAGACGTTCGGCTTTCTTGCCGGCAATGGATGACAAATCGATTTTCTTGACGGCAATGGATAACGGACGGTATTCCGTTTTGGCAGCAAAAACCTTCTTTTTTAACCTTTGGGAACTTATAACTTTTTGGGTGTTATGATTATGAGCATAAGTTACACTCAGTATCATTACAGCAATGAATAATAAGCGTATAATTCCCAGTGATAATAAGTATACGGTTAATTTTTTATTAATTGTGGATTTCATTTTTAATAAAGTGTTTCCCAATGAATTATTTAAACGTTTCGGAAATTTTACAAGTTCCTAAAAATTAAAGTTTTTTAATGGCAACCTGTTTATGCCATCAGAATGGAATAATGGAATGCTGGAATATTGGGATAAGGGCGGAAATAAACCATTTTAATTGTAAAAAACTCCTTTAAACCCATCATTCCATTACTCCATCATTCCAATTGGGGCGAAGCCCCTAAACTCATATCTTTTTTGCCGACTTATTAGTGCAAAAACCATGCAAAATAATAAAAATAAATAATAATAATATAAATATCAGGTGGTTATATAGATAAAACTGGGGGGATAGCTGTGCAAATTTATTGCACAATATGTTGAATTATGAAGTAAACTACATAAAATTTATGTAAAGTTTTACACCTAAATTTTGAAAGTATGAGTGAACCTGTCAAATTCATTCCAGAAAATCGACCGGACAGCATCTGTTTCCTTAAGAATTTCGTGACGTGCGCCGGTAATTTCGGTAAACGTGCAATTGGGCAGCAAAGAGCAGATTGTCTTCTGGGCATTAACAGAGACGACCCGGTCACATCCGGCGCTGACAATCAGAATCGGTGTGTTGGTCTTTTTGGCAAACCCTGGCTTGGTAAGAATGTCTATGGATTCAAATGTTGCTGACAGCCATCCATAGGTCACGCCGCCCAGCGCAAGGTCGGGATTTTCTAATATTGCCTTGTTTTCATCCCTAAAGCGTTCGGGATCTGAAGTAAGTCTGTTGCCTTTAAATTTTTCAACGGTATAATCGCCTGAACCTATGATATAAGCATGATTAAGACCCGCTTTTATCGCAACCCGGGCCATCAACCTGACCAACCATCCGGGCAGGGGCCATGTCAGAATATCGATCATTGGCGATACCAAAACTACTTTATCAGCGATTTCCGGATATTCATGAATAAAACGCAGTGCGATATGCCCCCCCATGGAATGGGCAAGGATAACCAATGGAATTGCGGCTTTGGGCTGAACAATTTTCCTGACAAACAGGTTCAGATCATTGATGTAGCTATCGTAGTTTTTAATAAATCCTTTATGTCTGTTTGCCAGCATTCTTGATGAAAGGCCCTGTCCGCGCCAGTCAAGACTATATACATCAAAGCCTCTCTGATTCAGTTCGCCAATGGTTTCTGCATGCTTTTCCATGAATTCTTTCCTGCCGTTTAGCAAAATAACCGACCCTCTTTTTGTTTCGTTATGGGAATACCAAATACCATAGCGAATCCGCTGATTGTCAGACGTGGTCATAAAATTATAGACTGAAGATTTTCTTTCTTGAACAGCGGAATGTTTCTGGATCATAAGGAAAAGGGTGAGATATAATATAATGAATTTTATCGGAACTGCGTTAATCCGGATTTTTTTTATCATAGACCTGGGATGATTAAAATTGCCCATAATATGGCTTTAAAAAATATCCCATATTTATTCCTTCCCGTATGCCTGGTTTCAGGTGTCAGGTGTCAGGTGCCAGCGCCTCTGTTCATCATCCCTGACACCTGACACCTGAAACCTGAATATATGGAACTAAAATGGGATTAAAATTCCATCTGTATACACGGCGATTTTCACCATCCCATCATAGACCTATCGCAGGTAAATATTTAGAAAAATGTATATTGACCTCGATGGTCTTGTCATTTATGGTTATTTTATCGACCAACCCGGTAACGTTCTCACAATTTTAATTCCGTAATAGGGGAAAAATGAAAAAACATTCGCATAATCATATTGAGACTTACGATGGTTTGGCAGGACTCGGATTGGATCGGGAAACCGACGAAAACACGATTATCTATTACCTTCAAAAATTTTCAGATGACACGCTGATCAACAAATTAGTAAAAAGATTGTCAGAAGACGAAATTGAAGAAATATTTTCTTTGCTGACTCGTCTACTTAAAAAACATTTAACAGATTCCGAGTATCACACCCTCTTCCTTAAAGATAATCATCCATGAGTCTGTTGATTAATGGTCTTTTCGCACAATCTCTGCGTTATGCTCAAAAAATAATCCTCGGAATATCAAATATATGCCTGTGGTTATTTTTTTCGCATGCCTTGATCTTGAACGAAAATCCTCATTAATCAGCAGACTCATCCATAACATCAAATTTTATACTTCCCGAAATCTTCAGGAGAAAGGCCTTCAAGATATTCCGCCCATTTTTTCCCTTCTTCGCTTTTGTTTAGCACCTCAAAGTCGCCTTCCGTCATTTGAGATTTTTCAAAGATCTTATCATGCACATAAATGGGCGCACGAAAACGAAGTGCAATGGCAATTGCATCGCTCGGGCGCGCATCCATATCAAAACTTCTTTCTTGAGATACAAAATATATCTTGGCATAAAAGGTGTTATCCTTTAGATCACATACCTCAACTTTAGACACGACCATATCCAGACGGTCGATGAAATTTTTAAAAAGATCATGGGTCATGGGTCGGTCAAACTTGATGTCCCTGAGTGCTGAAGCTATGGATGTGGCTTCTAACAAGCCGATCCATATGGGAACAGCCTGGTCACCTTCCACCGACTTTAAGATAAGAATGGGTGTGTTTGATGTGGGATCTATTGCCATGCTCGCTATGTTTACTTCATGCAACATAACTTTTTTCTCCTTTTGAACCCAAAAATATGGGCACGGGTTTAATTCACGGCTGTTTGTTTACGGCAGCCATTCATTCCTTATCACCGGGATCTGAAGATCAGGTTTCAGGTTTCAGGTGTCAGGAGAGAGGGACGTAAGAGCAGAAACCCAAAACCTGAACACTGACACCTGACACCTGGATAATTTAAGCTAAATCACCAACAGTCTTGATTTACACCCCATGGGCATTATCCTGACCGGTTCACCCCAGAGTGAATGGGAATGTGCTTTCAAAATTCTGACATTAACCATCCGGCCGGTAAAGATTTCATCACAAGGAACGGCGTCATCCCCCTGGGAAAAATTTACGATCTTGTTTGCTGATGTCCGTCCGGTCCACTGGACATCATGATTCATGGTGTGTTTATCAATCCGGGTCTGCTTCTTGCTTAACCCTTCTACAAGGATCGATTGAGTCGATCCTACCAGCTCTTTATTCTTTTGGGTTGTAAAATGTGACTGCAGGGCGAGCACCTGCTGTAATCTTTCTTTCTTTTCCTTTTCTGAAATTTTGTCTTCAAATCGAGTCGCCGCTGCATTTGGCCGGTCTGAATATTTAAACGCAAACAAACCGTCAAATTCAACTTTTTTAATTAAATCAAGGGTTTCTTCAAAATCGGTTCTTGTCTCTCCTGGAAATCCAACAATAATATCAGATGTAATAGCAATATCATAACAAATATTACGCAGTTTATCTATTTTTTCAAGGTATAATTTGCGGCTGTATTTCCGGTTCATTCTTTTTAAGACCCTGTTTGAACCGGACTGTATGGGCAAGTGTATATGATTGCATATCTTATCAAGGTCTTTAAAAGCAAGCATGAGATCTGTGGAAAGATCCTTGGGATGTGACGTGGTAAACCTGATTCTTAAAAGACCGTCAATTTCATTAACACGTGCCAGGAGTTCGGGAAATGTACAGAGCCCTTCTTTATTTCCGTAGCTGTTTACGTTCTGGCCCAGCAGGGTAACTTCCCGCACGCCGGATTCGACAAGACAGAAAATTTCATTAATTATTTTGTCAGGATTCCTGCTTGTTTCCCTGCCCCGCACGTAGGGAACCACGCAGTAGGTGCAATAATTATCGCATCCTTGCATGATAGTTACAAAGCTGGCGACTTTTCCTTTATGGTGCTTATCTTGAATAAAGTCGAGTTCTTCTATTTGCTGTGACATTTCAATATCCACAATACGGCATTTTTTCGATGCTATAGTTTTTATAATACCGGGCAAACGGCCAATCGCATGTGTCCCGAAAACAAGATCAAGGTGCGGCACACGCTGCAGGATTTTTGGTCCTTCCTGCTGTGCCACGCATCCGCCCATCGCGATAATAAGATCGGGTTTTTTTCTTTTCAGTCCTGACAGACGTCCTAAAAAACTGAAAACCTTTTGTTCGGCTTTTTCTCGGATGGCACAGGTATTAACAATGATCAGATCCGCCTTTTCCAGAAACGGGGTCAGTTTATATCCAACCACCTTTAATCCTTTGGCCATCTGTTCGGAATCGTAAACATTCATCTGACAGCCGATAGTGTTAATATATAATTGTTTTGTTTTCATTAATCCTTTTTCAGTCCGCCGGTTCAATCAGTATGTCCTTTTTAAGATCCTGTAAAATCATCTCAACATCATCTTCACATCCCGGAGCAATGCAAAGTTGTACGACACCTTTATCCGGATCCACGGTTGTTATGGTCACAATGCCGTCGTAAGCCTCAAAAATAAATTTGAGAAAAGCGATTTTTCTGCGATCAACACGAAAATATTTTTTTATGGTATTCAATCTGAATCTTTTGAAAAATTAAAATGTGTCCATCCATAAATGAGGATTTTTGTTCAAGATCAAGGCATGTGAAAAAAATAACCACCCCGGTACGATCTGCCGACCTACGGGACAGGCAGGCATATGTTTAATATTCCGAGGATTATTTTTTGAACATAACGCAGAAATTGGGCAAAAAGACCATTTATGGATGGACACTAAACTAAAAATTTTTATTCTATCACCATATCATCCATTGTTTCAATAAAAAACTAGGGATGAAACAGGGTAAACGCATGTGAATCCCCATACACGGAGAACGCTCCACGACGGCGCTACGCTGCACCGAAATCAAATGCGTTTACCCTGCCGGACAAAAAGGTTGATTGAATTTGGTGTTGCTCAAATCTTAAATTTAGGATAATTAGTTTTTTAATGAAAAAAGAGTGGCAAATTTTACGTCCTGATCCTGGTGCTGTCGAAAAACTTGCCGGTATTCTAAAATGCCATCCCGCTATTGCTGCAATTCTGGTCAACCGAAATATTGCCTCCCCGGAGGACGCCTCGAACTTCCTTAGCGCTTCAGTGAATCATTTAAGCCCGCCGTTCACCCTAATGGATATGGATGTCGCAATTCACCGCATATTAAAGGCCATAAATCGTAATGAAAAAATTCTCATTTTTGGCGATTATGATGTTGACGGAATTACAGCAACCACAATCCTTTTGGAGTTTTTCCGATCAGTGGGTGCTGATGTATCATACTACATCCCCCACAGAATAACGGAAGGCTATGGACTTAAAAGGAGCCACATTACGACTTATGCATTGGCAAAAAAGATAAACCTAATTATCACCGTAGACTGCGGATCAGGAAGTCACGATGCCGTGGCATCGGCAAATGCGGCCGGCATCGATGTAATCATCACCGACCATCACATGATTCCGGATACCCTGCCCCCGGCGGTTGCCGTTATAAATCCCAAGCGTCAGGATTGCCCGTCCGGTTTTGACGATCTCGCCGGTGTTGGTGTGGCTTTTTATCTTCTGATTTGTCTCAGAAAACAACTTCGTGACCAAAATTTCTGGAAGAATCGACCGGAGCCTAATCTTAAAAATATATGCGACCTCGTGGCACTCGGGACCCTGGCAGACATGGTTCCCCTTACGAATGACAATCGCATACTTGCAAAAACAGGGCTCGATATTATGGGCTCAAGTCCACGTCCCGGCATGAAAGCATTGATGGAGGTCTGCGGAATTAATAAACGAACGGTGGATAGTAACGATGTGATCTTCGGTCTGGCGCCCAGATTAAATTCGGCAGGCAGGATAGACCACGCGGCTATGGCAGTTGAACTATTAACAACCAAAAGCATGGATCAAGCCTCACAAATTGCGCGTTCACTCAACCATATGAACCGGAAACGGCGCAGCATAGAAACTGATATCCTGGCTCAAATCGAAAATCATTTAAATATAAATCCCTCACTGCTCCGAAAAAGCACTCTGGTCTTAGCACACCCGGACTGGCATTTAGGGATTCTTGGGATTGTAGCCTCAAGAATTATGAAAAAATATTTTTGCCCTGTGGTGCTTATCTCTACAGCAGACGGGGTCGGAAAAGGATCGGCCAGAAGTATTCCCGGAGTAGATCTTTATGATGGGCTTTGTGCTTGTGCCGGTGACCTTGAAAGTTTTGGCGGTCATTCTATGGCCGCAGGCCTGAAGATTAAAACTGAAAAAATAGACCGGTTTGAATCAAACTTTGAAAATTTTGTCGATGGTATAACAAAACCCGATGATTTTATATCAAAACTTTATATCGATTATGAACTTGGTTTTGACGATATTTCAGAGGATTTCATGGACGAGATAGAGTCCTTAAATCCGTTTGGCACCGGCAACCCTGAGCCGATTTTTATAGCCGGAAACATAACGGTTGTATCTTCGAAAATTGTGGGTAAACATCACAGGCGCATGCTTTTAAAACAGTCCGGAGGAAAAACAGATAAAACGTTTCACGCCATTCATTTCAACGGTAATACCGACAGCCCTATTAAGGAAGGCTTTGATCGTATCGCGTTTCGGCTGCAATGGAACCGCTGGAACGGCAGGAAAACCGCCCAAATGGTTATTGAAGAGGTTGAAACACGTTAGGTGCTTTTTAAAAATATAAGCGCTTCAGGCATAATTCAGGTTTTGGACTAAACATTTCCCTTGCAATGGTCAGTCTATGACATTATTATTGTTCGCGACCCAAAAAATCGATATTAACAAATTAATGAGTTCGTAAAAAACCGTTTTTTGACTTTTTATGAGACCATTAACCTAACCCGGAAAAGCCCGCCCGCCTCGCCTAAGGCGAAGCTGATGGCGGGCAGGCACAAAGGATATATGAATTATTCTTTCTTCGGTCCTGTGTGTAATTCACTGATGTTGGTTAACAGCGGTCATTTGTTACTTTCCATCGGAATTCGAAGGTCTGGTTTCAGGTGTCGGGTGTCAGGTGTCAGGAGGACGAACGTAAGAGCTGACACCTGAACACTGACACCTGAAACCTGGATTGCTTGAGCTAAATCACCAACAATCTTGATTTACACCCTTCGGGCCTTGGTGCCTTAGTGGCAGAATGGAAAAGGTTTTGCCACCAAAAGTACAAAATTTACAACTAAAGAACTAACAGAATTAAAGGTGAAATCTCATGGGTAAAATATTTCGGCCAAGCAGTCGCGAAGCACAGATTTTATCAAAAATCGAATCCTCAAAAGAGTATGCCCGCAGAAAAACAATAGAGCGTATAAAAGACTGTATCGAACCATTCTCCAATGCCATTGCCATGAAGCTTGTTGAAAACAACCTTGTGGAAACGACAAATAAAAATGTGATCGAGGAACAGATTTTAAAGTGCCTGGAAAAACTAAGCCGTGCGGATGACTTTGATATTGACTATCATAATGCACCGTTCAGACATATTACAACACAGCCCAATGTTGTCAGCCTTTATGTCACCGCTTTTGTAATAGAGACCCTTATTAACCATAAAGTCGTGGTTGACATATTCGGTTCTGACGAAGAAATATATCTTTGCATTAACCGGCAAGTAGCAAAATTTCTTTCCTAAAAAATGCGCCCTTCTTTCCTTCCCAGGTTAGTGAACGGACCTTTTGACGACCCCGGACTATTCATTCCGTTTCTTCTTGAAAAACGTGCTATCATTTTCGATCTGGGAGATATCTATTCACTTTCGACCAGAGATATTCTCAAGATCAGCCATGTTTTTATCAGCCACACGCATATAGATCATTTTATAGGGTTTGACAGGCTGCTGCGTCTTTTCCTGGGTCGAGAACAACAGCTTTATTTGTATGGTCCCCAAGGTTTTTTGAAAAATGTTGAGGGAAAGCTTGCCGGATACTCGTGGAACCTTGTTAAACATTACAGTAATCTATTTGCATTGAACGTTACCGAGGTTCATCCCGATCATATGATTACCAGAAATTACATATGCCAAAACCGATTCATCCCGGATTCAGAGGATATCAACCATCCTTTTAACGGTCTTTTGCATAAGGAACCGGCCCTTTCTGTTTCCGCTGAAATTCTTGATCACAGTATCCCATGTCTCGGATTTACCATTGAAGAACGATTTCACATAAATATTATGAAAGAACGTGTTGCCGTTCTCGGGCTTGAGATCGGCCCGTGGCTAAATGAATTTAAACAGGCTCTGTACAATAATATAGACCCTGATTCGAAATTTGAGGTTAGATACGGCGGCCAATCTTCATGTACAAAGAAATTCATCCTGGGCGATCTTGCAAAACGGATTGCGCTCTTAACCCCGGGCCAAAAGATCTCATATGTCGTAGATGCCGGGTACAGCAAGTCGAATGTAAAAAAGATTATTAAAATTGCCAAGAACGCCGACCACCTGTTTATTGAAGCGGCTTTTCTTGAAAAGGACAAGGATATTGCCGAAAAAAAATGCCATCTCACCGCCTGGCAGGCCGGCAGCATTGCAGGTAAGGCCGGGGTAAAACAGGTTACGCCGTTCCATTTCTCACCCAGGTACAAAGGATTGGGGGACCTTTTGGAAAAAGAAGCCATGGATGGATATAATAGGCATATCATAATGTAATTATTCGGATGGAGCTTAAATCCTCATCCAGAATCATCTCGGAAGAGGCAGTGCAGGCCGTGTACGATCTCGAAAACCGGGGACTGCCCTTCAACCGTACACCCGACGGGCGCATCGATCAGCGACGGTTCGGCGGTCACACCCGAAATTTCGGCGAGGCCCCCGTGCGAAGGGCCTGCTACGCCGCGGACCGAACCGGCCATATGATCCTTCAGACGCTATATCAGCAGTGCATCAAAAACCAGGTCACCTTTTTCGACGAGTTCCAGGTTGTGGACGTTGTCATGGACGGCAGAAAATGCGGCGGCGTGGTCTCGGTGGAACTCGCCACCGGCGACATTCACATCTTCAAGGCCAAAGCCGTCCACGTGTTGCGGGAGCTTCGCGAAGAGTACAAAAAGGTGCGCGTCCAGGACCGAAGCAAGGCCTTTAACACGGATCTGTTGGAGATTCTGGAATTAGGAAACCTTCTGGACTTGGGCCCGTTTAATGTCAAGGAGCAAATTCTGGATTCCGGGAAAGGCGAGGAGCCATGCCGCGCCTTTGGAAAGGCTTTCGGCGAAAAAGTCGGAGGGTGAATTTTCCGTTCAAGCCCGATTTTTTTATCCTTATGGATTAATGAATTTGCTATAAGTACGTTTTCATCAGGCTTATTACAAATGATAGGATTTTTTCATTAGGTTCAAGGAACTGGATTCCAGTCCGAAACATTCCAGAATCGTCAGCATTGCAATAAACGACCTTACCGTTAACACGAATTAAATCATCCTCCATGTGAATGCCCATAAGCAGTTTATCCTCCCATTCGAAAAAGTTGTGAGTTTCTATGAGGATTCCCCCTTTACTTATATTTATAGTCTTTCCCGTCCCCTCCTTTATTGGGTTACCGCTATCATCTTTATAAACATAAGATAAAAGTTTGTGTGTTTCAACTCTCGGGTGTTTTCTTTTCTCTGTTATGCTCAAGTTTCTACTCCTTCCTGTTGCAGGGCTGACCGAATCAATAAAAACACCTCATTTTTGCAATTTTTGACGGTTTGCAAACATCAACACACGCCATCATATGAATATCGTTAACGATTGGGTTTGTAAAGCTTGCATTAAAAAAAAAGAGCGCAAAATCAAGATTAGGTTTTGCGCTCTTTTTACGTTTTGATATGAGATGAACTTCAGGCCACGTCCTTGTTATAACAGGTGAGGCAACATTGCAAACAGCGGCCTGATTCATAAAGCGCTTCTTCTTCGCTGATCACAAGATCTGCTTCAACAAAGGATTTAATTCGATCCTCCACCGGAAGTTCCGGCATCTCTGTTCTTTCAGATTTTTCTATTCCTGGAACCGAATCAAAGATCGACACCGGTATATTATTCGTAAACAACGTTTTGGCTGGTGGCGTTATTTCTTCGCCGGTAATGTACAAATGAATCGAGCGGGCGGCTCGCCGGCCAGCGCCAATAGCAGAGACAACCAGTGCAGCACCGGTTGCGGAATCTCCGCCGGTAAAAATATAAGGTATGCTCGACTGCAGGGCCACCGGATCTTCAGAGTCAATGGTATTCCAGCGGGTAATATTTAAATCTTGGTCCAGACGTTTGCTTTCATCCTTGAAAAAGACATCCGGCCCCTGGCCGATGGCGGTAATGAGCATATCGATATCCATGACGGTCTCCGAACCTTCAATGGGCACCGGACGGCGTCTGCCGCTGGCATCGGGTTCGCCAAGCTCCATTTTCAGATATTCAAGACCGGTAACATTGCCTTCCTCATCTCCGATCACGCGGGTTGGCGCAGCCAGAAAAGTAAATTTTACGCCTTCATGTTCCGCGGCGACGATTTCAACCTCATTGGCCGGCATTTCTTTCCGGGTCCGGCGGTAGACAATGGATACTTCTTCAGCGCCCAGACGAATCAGGGTGCGAACACAGTCGATGGCCGTGTTGCCGCCGCCGATCACCACGCATTTGTTGCCGACAAACGGCTGACGATCTTTGGCACCGTCTTCCTGCTGCCATAAAGCAAAATTTGTCAGAAAATTAATTCCGGTATAACAACCGCCAAGGTTTTCACCTTCAACCCCCAAAGTGTAGTCTTTCCAAGCGCCGATACCCAAGAAAACAGAGTCATATCCGGCAGCCATAAGCGATCCGATGTCAAAATCACGGCCCAGCATTATGTTTGGCTTGTGTTCAATTCCTATGTTTAAAATCCCATCGGTTTCCCATGCCAGGACCTCTTTGGGGAGTCGATATTCGGGAATTCCATACCGAATCATACCTCCGAGTTTAGGCATGGCGTCAAAGATGGTAACATCATGGCCCAAACGGCGGAGAAAAAAAGCACAGCTTAATCCGGCAGGACCGCCACCGATGACCGCCACTTTTTTACCGGTGGAAGGGGCCACGGATACGGGAAGATGATGTCCTGAATTCATTTCATAATCGGCAACAAAACGTTTCAACTGATTGATGGAAACCGCTTGGTCTTCAATGCCTCTGCGACACTTATCTTCACAGGGATGGGGGCATACCCGGCCGCAGGATAACAACAACGGATTTCTCTCCCTGATCGTGTTTACCGCTCCTTCGTAATCCCCGTTCTTGATTTGGTAAATGTATCTGGGAATATCAATTTCAGCCGGACAGGTCTGCTGGCAGGGGGCGATACGATCATCATACTGATTGAGATGGAGCAGCTTTTGGGACATGGTTTTGATTTCCATGATATCCTTTGGGCAGACTCTTTCACATGCACCGCATCCCACGCATTTCATTTCGTCCACAACCGGATATCCGTGGGGCCCTATCTTAAGGGCATCAAAAGCACAGGCCCTGACACAGTCGCCCAGGCCGAGACATCCTACCGGACATTCGTGTTTTCCCCCATACAGGGTGGCAAGGGCCTGACAGCTGTTAATACCCATATAATAATATTTATCGGCAGCCCGATCGCCGCCCGTACAGGTGTTATAAGAAAGCAAGGGTTCAGCCGTACCCGGATCCACGCCCATGATTGCGGCAATATTAGCCGCAGCTTCAGCGTCGGCAAGGATACAGACACTGGGAGGTGCTTCACCGGCAACCACGGCAACGGCCGCGGCAGAGCATCCGGTATATCCACAACCCCCGCAGTTTGCGGCGGCCGTAAATGCTTCTACCTCGGCAATTCGGGGATCCTCATACACATAAAAAACTTTTGAGGCAACACTCAGCATAATTCCGCATGCTGCCCCCAGGCCCAACATAAACAAAAGAGCTGTTAACACAATGACCTCCTTATTTACATATTGATGATTGACTATTTAATGTTGAAAATTTATGGAATTCTATTTTTTCTAATAGATGATCCGACAATAAAATCTTCAATCTTCAATCTTCAATCCTTACACCATCCCTTTAAAAGAGAAAAATGCAAGCGCAATTATTCCGGCGGTGATCAGTCCGATGGACGTATCCTGGAGCGGCTTTGGGACCCTGGCTAAAGTAATACGTTCACGGACACCTGCAAAAAGAATAAGTGCAACACCGAAACCCACGGCAAACCCAAACGATGCAACAAGTGACTTCAAAAAGCCTAACTCTTCATCGATGTTTATGACACAAGCGCCCAGCACCGCACAGTTCGTGGTAATCAGCGGCAAGAAAATACCGAGTCCGGCATACAAAGCAGGGATGCTTTTTTTCAGAAACAACTCAACAAACTGAACAAGGGATGCAATGACCAGGATAAATGCGATGGTTCTAAGATATACCAGATCAAACGGCAGCAAAAAAAGGTAGTAGATCACCCATGTAATGGCTCCTGCCATCACCAGGACAAACACGACTGCCATGGCCATACCCACAGCGGTTTCCATTTTCTTTGATGTGCCGAGAAACGGGCAGTTGCCCAGAAACTTGGCCAGCAGAATGTTGTTAACAAAAATGGTGCTGATAATTATAGAAAAATAGCCCAGTTCGCTCATTTATCTTCTCCTCTTTATCACTCAAACAGGTTCATGATGCAAAGCATCAGCCCGAGACAGACAAACGCACCCGGTGCCTGGATCATGAATTCAAACGGCTGAAATGAAGGTCCGAATACCGATGCTCCGTAGAAAGTGCCGGTCCCCAGAACTTCCCGAACACCGCCAAGCGCAGCCAGGGAAAGTGTGAAGCCAATGCCGATACCCAGGCCGTCGGCCATTGAAAATAACAGACCGTTTTTGTATGCAAATGCTTCGGCGCGTCCCAGAACAATACAGTTAACAACAATCAGCGGTATAAACAGACCCAATTTGAGAAACAGGGGATAGGCATAGGCCTGCATTACCAGCTCCACCACAATAACAAATGTTGCAATAATGATGATAAAACAGGCGATTCTTACCTTTTGAGGAATGATGTTCCTCAATGCCGAAACCAGAATATTGGAGCATAACAGGACAAATGTTGTGGCAATCCCCATTCCGATTCCGTTTTCCATGGTTGTGGTGACACCCAGCACCGGGCACAGACCCAGCACAAGCCGAAACGGTGCTATTTCCGCCCACAGTCCTTTGGTAAATTCCTGAGTGATCGTCTTAGCCATCTTGATCTCCCTATTTGTTAAATTCCTTTATTTTTTCAGAAAGCTGGGGTTTCAGCTTTTGATACACATTGCCGGCATTGGTCGCGGCCTTACAAACCGCCCGGGAAGTGATCGTAGCGCCACTGATTGCATTTACCTTGCCATCGTCATTCGTGACTTTTACGGGCTCAGTGATGGAAAAGCCTTTAAATTGAGCGGAAAAACCCGGATCATCTTTTGCCATTGCTCCCAGCCCGGGGGTTTCGCTGTGGGTCGTAACCTCTACGCCGACAATCTTGTCAGTGTCCAATTTGACAGCCACCATCAGGCCGATATCACCTCCGTACCCTTTTCCGAAACTCTCAAATGCAACTGTATCAACCTTGCCGTCAAATTTTCCCACGAAGAAATTTCTTTCAACATCGCCGTCTAATATTTTAAACCGGTCGGCAATGGGATCATTGGACGCGCCTTCAAGAATTTTTTTGATGGCCGGTCCTTTTACAAATTCAAGCTGCTGTTTTTCGATCTGAGCAGCCGTTCCATTTCGCAGACCGGCAAGCAAGCCGCCGGAGAAGGCGGCCAAAACGGTAAGAACGACAACCATTTTTATCAATTCACGCATGTTAAACAACCTTTCCAAGCGCTTTGGGCCTGATTTTGTCCAAAAGTGGATTTGCAATATTCATCAGCAGGACAGCAAATACTACGCCATCAACATAGGCACCGATATTTCTTATGAGCACCGTCATTATCCCGGCGCCGGCGCCATAAATAAGCATGGGAATAAAGTTGACCGGTGAAGAAGAGTCTTCCGTGGCCAGAAAAAACGCTCCGATCAGAGTATAACCGGTTAGAAGGTGAAAAACAGGTCCCGCGTAACGGGCAGGATCGGAAATATTGAAAAACAAAGCGGTGATAACGACACCGGCCAGAAATGATACCGATATCTCCCATCGGATAAACCCTCTAATGATAAGATAGATTCCGCCGATGATAAGGCCCAGTCCAAAGGTTGCTCCGATGCCTCCTGACTGTTGACCCATTAGAAGGTCGGCCGGACTGAAATCGGATATGGCGGATACACCGAAATGTTTCAGCGATGCAAGGGGATATGCCATGGCAAAACCCAGGTCATAATTGACCAGAGCTTCATTAAAATCAAAAAAATCTTTCCAGGACACCATCAGTATGGCCAGTCCAATAAGGACCGGGTTAAAGGGATTTCCGCCGATCCCGCCGAAGATCTGTTTGCCGATAACCACCGCAACAAAGGTGCCGGTTATAACAAGCCACCATGGAGATGTTGCCGGCAAAAGCATGCCGAACAGAATGCCGATAAAGGCTGCATTACCGTCTCCGATGCTCACCGCCCGCTTTGATATTTTATTAAACAGCAGTTCCCAGACAATGGCAGAGGAAATAGAGAGTGAAACCACACCCACCGCAGGCATGCCGAAGCTTATAAAACCAAACAGCACTGCAGGCAGCGCAGCAAGAATCATATTATAATTCCGGGCGGTTACGGTGCTTCCATCATGCCAGAAAGGAGCGTGTGAAACGATGAATTTTTTCTGATTAAGCATTTGTTGCCTCCGCTGTACTGATCCGGCCAAGTTCATACTTCGCCAACTTTATATAATGCAAGATCGGCATTCTCGATACGCAGACAAAGCTGCAAAGACCACATTCAACGCAGGAATAAAGATCGTATTCTTCTGCGGCTTGTTCATATTGCCCGGCTTCTAAAAATCGGACCAGCATGTTAACCGGGATTTTTGCCGGGCAGATTCGAATACATTCTCCGCAGTTAATGCACGGATAGTCTGAAACCAGTGCCAGGTTTTTACCGTCCTGAATCATAACGGCATCGGTATCGGGTTGAATGGGGTGATGCTCTGAATAAATAGAAGAACCGGTCATGGGCCCGCCCAAGATAATACGATCTTTTTCATTTACGGTAACATCGCAGGCGGTAAAAATTTCATGGACCGGTGTTCCGATCCGGGCCGATATCATTACCGAACTCCCATCTTTTTTAATAAGGTTAAACTTTTTGAAAAGCGGTATGTGACCCTGGTCAAACGCCGTGCCGATGGAGGCCACCGCCTCGGCACTGACAAAGCATACGCCCATATCTTCACAGCTTTTTCCGGCAGGTACTGTTTTGCCCAGGAGGTCTTGCATGATCATGCGCGGAAGTGTCGCAGGATATTCTGCATCCACAACGCTTACCTGGGCTCCGCTTACGCCGGCATTCTGCATCAGATGCTCAGGTGCGACCATGATAATATTTTCAATTCCGGTGATTTGTTTTAAAATACCCACTCCCTTTCGGATTGCTTTTTCATCGGATATCAGGGCGTGCTGATTGGCGGTAATTAATAAATCACTATCAACTCCGCAAATAACGATGGTATCTATGGATGGTGATGTGCTGCCATTGGAAAAGAGACTTGCCGGTGGGTTGCCGGGAATAAAAGACAAATAATTTTTGGCAATATCCATGGTGGGTTCCACGAACAGGGCTTTGAATTGTTCATCCATCTCTTCATCTTCAGCAACATCGATCTCAATAGCGGTATAAGAACAGCCAAATTCACCCAAAAAGGGAGATATGGAAGATATGGATCCGGTAACACTGGAAATGACATAGGCATCACTGCCTTCATAAAGACAAAGCTTCTGACCGGTCTTAACCGTATCATCTTTTTTTAATAACGCAGCCTTTTTTTGGCCAAACGGGTCATAGGTCTCGTTTAATAAAAGCGTAACCTTTTTTGAGGTTGGAATTATTTTGGGCTCCGGCACGGTAATATCCAGAGCTTCATATACTATCCTGGGCTTTGCCAAACCGATAAAGGATCTTTTTATCATCGTTTAACCTATATTTTTTTCGGTATTAAGGTGATCGGACACAAAAAAGCCATCCCCGGTAACGATACGGCGAACGGCTTATGAGACATGACACCAACTGCATCTATTTTCTTCCGGGCCAGCCCCACTTTCCTGATGACACTCCTCGCATTGGGAATGGAAGGCATCGGTCTTTTTTATGATTTCTGAATCTTCGATCTCATCAGGCTCATGACATTCCGTACAGGATTCAGGGAATTCCTGACCTTCAACCAGGGCTTGGTGACAGTCACCGCAGGCGCGAAGTGATGTGTCCTCATCCTCGGGATGATGATGACAGTCGCTACAGGATAGACCGTAACCCGCTTCTGAAGCATGTGTTTTGTGGTCAAATAAAACCTTTCCTGCAACGCCCTTGTACATTATTCTTACGGGCTGATCCGGGGTTTTGGCAGCAAAGCCTGCATAGCTTATAACACCCACTAAAAATAGAATAATAATGAGGCCGTAAGCCAATTGCAGTTCTTTTTTTGGAGTCATTTCATTAAAATCCTTTCAATGTCTTAAAGTAAAAAATGTGAGCGTAAAAAACCAAAAGAGTGCCTACCATAATGCAAAACAGCTTTCAAGTCCTTTTTTTATAGAAAGTAAAAAAATATGGTATTCTAACACCTAAGTTGAGCGATTTTTTGCGAAGAGATGTGCTGAGATCTTGATGCATAAGGATTTGCGAAAACCGTCCCGAAAAGAGATCGGGATGGATATGTCGAGGATTTTCGCGGATCCTTGATGCGCAAGTCCAAGATCCCGCGTCAGCGGGGAGATCGGTGCAGATCGATTAAAAAAAAAATCGCTCGATTTAGGTAAAGATTAATGTATATAATATATTGAGGCGTCTATAAAAATGTTTCAGGGTCTGGCAGATCTTTGGATTCGGGTTTTTGATAGTATTTACAGTGAATGAACTTATGTGGAAAGATTTTTACACAGATCAACCGTTGTGGGGAGCAACGGCTACATGGAAAACCGTTAATCGAAATTTAGAGTACCTTATCCGGCATCATGGTTCTAAGATGGACCGGGCAGTAGCTTTGGCCCGTGATGTGCAGGTTCGGCTGGAGTCGATTTTTTTCCTTCTGGACGACCTGTGCGCGGTTACATGCCCCTGGTGCCCGGATCAGTGCTGCCTGGTGGCCAAGGTCTGGATCGATTTTAAGGATTTGCTTTTTCTTCATCTTAACGGCCATCAGATTCCCCCTGCCCAGCTCCTGTCGGATTTGAAAGAGACATGCAGGTACTGGAGCCCCAGAGGCTGTATATTGCCACGGATTGTCAGACCCTGGGTCTGCACCTGGTATGTGTGCCCCACCCAGAAATCGAATCTTCGACAAAAGCCCAAATCTGTGCAGGACCAGCTCATCCGGGCCGTTCAGGCCATAAAGACCGGTAGAAAAGAAATGGAAACTGAATTTATCCGGACTGTTTCATGAAGAAAAAAATGTAACTTCTCAATAAATTATGGATTCGGGTCAATATGATCATTTAATACACCAGAACTTATTGAGGAGTTACAAAAAAATATGTTGAGCTATTGATTTCTTTATGATATTTGATTATTATTAGGGAAAGGAGAAATGCTATGGCACTACAGTTTTCCTTCACCAAGTATGAGCATGAAGCCCTTCCTGACTTCAGAAAAAAACTCAACTTGGCAGAATCCACCGAGGATGTCATCAATTTTTTCGTCCACACCATCATGGAATTGTTTGAAAGTATTTTTGGGGACAAAATCGATTTTAATTATGAAGACATCACCCTTATCTTGGGTCGTGAACCGCATTACAAGGTGAGCAGGCGTCTCTTATCCTCAAAAGAGTTTATGTCCGTTTGGAATGATTCCGACCTTCCCAGAGTGATTGGTCGCTTTGGAAAATCTGCCATGCACCGTTACAATCGTCTGGAAAAATATTCGGAAAAGACCGACACCAAAATCAGAAAATAGGTGTCTGATACCGGATACAAATTTTAGGGAAAAGATACCGTTTCCATAATAACGCCCGGAGCAAATATTAAAATTTATTCCGTTTTAAAGTGGTCCCAGCCTGAAGGCGTAAAGGATCTGATCTGACCGTTGGGAAGAAACAGTTCCATTTTTCCTGAATCGGTTATTTCGCCAATCTGATACAGTGGGTTCCGGAACCTCCTTAGATAATTCGCCGAGATATGATCCACTCTCTCCGGTGATATCGTACACAACAGGGTATAATCTTCGCCACCGGCAAGAGCATATTCAACAGAATCAAAATCAAACCGTGCACAAAACTTTTCTATATTGTTGGAGACGGGTATTTTTTCAGAATACAGACGGATGCCGACGTTGCTCTCTTCGGCGATGTGCCTAATATCGGAACTGAGCCCGTCACTAACATCGATCATTGCATGAACGCCGCCTTGACGTGCAAGAAATCGACCTTCCCGAAGATGGGGTTTGGGTATGATGTGGGCGTCACGCAACGTCTTCAATTCGTTGGAATCCGCTTTGATATTATGGGTTATCAGGTGCAATCCGGCCCGGCTGTCTCCTAAAAAACCGGTTGAACAAATTATATCGCCCGGTTGAGCGGTATTACGGAACAATATTTCTTTTTCAAATGCAGCTCCCAAGACCGAGATATTTATGATTAAATCAGTTTTCGAACGGGTCGTATCACCCCCCAGAAAATTAAGGCCGAATTCAGCAGCCAGTCTTTTCATTCCGTTATACAGATCTTCTAGAAAATCTATAGAGCAGTTATCAGGAACGCCAATACTGATGAATGCGTCACGAGCGATTCCACCCATTGCGGCAATATCGCTCAAGTTCACGGATAGCGCTTTATATCCTAAATTAAATCCGGAAGTTGCATTTCTGAAAAAATGAATCCCTTCAACAAGCAAATCCGTGGTGACGAGAATGACTTCGTGGGGTGTGGGAATAAAGGCGGCAGCATCATCACCGATGCCTTTAATAATATTTTGAGGACGAATTAAACAGCCCCGGCTGATTCTTTTGATAAAACCAAATTCACCGATATCTCTTAAATTCACTGTAATAACCCGATCTCTTGATTGTTTCTCTTTCTGTTATTCCTAAAAAAGATAGTTTTTTGGTACAGTTATGTCAAGCACAAAACAATGGTAACCCGAGCACAAGCATTTTAACTTTTCATGTATATTTTAATGAAGAATTTATCTTGAAAACTCGATCCGCATAGTGTTTATGCAGACAATCGGCCCCCATTAATTTAATGATGGGATAAACTTTAGGTAGTGTCCATCCAGAAATGAGGATTTTTGTTCAAGATCAGGGCATGTGAAAAAAATAACCACAGGCATATGTTTAATATTCTGAGGATTATTTTTTGAACATAACGCAGAGACTTGTCCGCCTCCGGTGGATTGGGCAAAAAGACCAATTCTGGATGGACACTAGGAGGTTATCATGAAAGTAGCCCTCACAATCGCAGGTTCGGATTCTTCAGGCGGCGCCGGAATCCAGGCCGATCTAAAAACATTTCATGCCCATGGTGTTTATGGCATGAGTGCCGTTACTGCTGTTACCGTCCAAAATACTCAAAAAGTATATGAGATTCAGGAGATGGATCCCCGGATCGTCCATGATCAAATTACGTGTTTGTTTGATGATGCAAAAATCCATGCGGTAAAAATAGGAATGGTATCCGGCATTGAACTGATCAGGGCCATCGCCACAGCGCTAAAGGCCGTTAATCCGCCTCCTGTGGTACTCGATCCGGTGATGATTTCCAAAAGCGGATATCGTTTGCTGAATCAAGATGCCCAGGACGCCCTGGTGGATAATCTTTTTCCGCTCTCCGAGGTCATCACTCCCAACATTTATGAAGCCGAAGCGCTCATCGGCAGGAAAATTAAAAACATAGATGATATGAAAAGCGCTGCCAGTGATATCTTAAAGCTCAATGCAAAAAAAGTGGTTGTAAAGGGAGGTCACCTGGGAAAAGACCGTGCCACGGACGTCCTATATGATGGGAAGGAATATAAAGAACTACAGGGTCATTGGGTGAAAACCAAAAATACCCATGGTACGGGCTGCACTTTTTCTTCGGCTATTGCGGCGAATATTGCACTGGGCAAAACGTTCTTTGAAGCCGTATCACTTGCCAAGGAATATATTACCGGCGCTATCGAACATTCTCTATCCATTGGTAAGGGCTATGGCCCAACCCATCATTTTTTTGATTTATATGCCAAGGCAGGGATCGGGTAGAGACGGGAAACAGCCCGTCAAGAAGCAAAACCGAACTTTTCTTTTAATTTTTTGTTGACCAGCGGCGGCACCATCATGGTGATGTCACCGCCGAACCGTGCGGCTTCCTTGATTATTGATGAACTGGTAAAGATCCATCGCAAACTGGTCATCAGGAAAACGGTCTGAACCTCCCTTTTTAACTTTCGGTTCATCAGCGCAAGCTGAAACTCATATTCAAAATCGGATACCGCACGCATCCCACGCAAAATGGCGATACAGTTCCGACTGGCCGCATAATCCACCAGAAGACCGTTAAAAGTCTCCACGGTAATATCCGGATAGTTTTCAAAGCTCGATTCAAGCATTTTTACCCGTTCTTCAATGGTAAAAAGACACTCTTTAATCGGATTATTCAATATGGCCACAATGATTTTATCAAAAAGTTTGAGCCCCCGTTCGGCGATATCTACATGACCGTTTGTGACAGGATCAAAGGTTCCCGGATATACGGCAATTCTTTCCATCTATTATTAATCCTTTTTAGTTGCGGCGAACCCTTTGAGAAAGGTTCAATTTTCAAAACGCTCGCGGCTTCTTAGATATTCATCTGATAAATTTTATTTAAAAGGCGGTTTCTATACCATATAAGTTAAGAATGAAACAACTGTTTTCCCGTACCTTCTCTGGTCTTCAATTTCAAACATGAAAAGATCCTCCGGGATCGTCTCCAGAGGAGAGTGTTCCACAACAATGCGGGCTCCTTTTTCCAGGGATCTTGTTTGCTCAAGGTTGAACAAAGCCGGTTTTACCCTGCCCTGGTTGTAAGGAGGATCCAGAAAGACAAGATCATAGGCTCTCTTGGGAGATTTTAAACAGTTTAAATTCTTTTTTATATCCCATTTAATAATATGAGCATGTTTATCAAAAAAACACGATTTGATGTTACGCTTTATTACACTTACCGCTCCCGGGTTATTATCTACAAATACTGCCGATTCAGCGCCCCGGCTCAGCGCCTCGATACCCAGGGCTCCGGTTCCGGCAAACAGATCAAGGACCACGGCTTTATGAACTCGAAAGGACAGAATGTTAAAAATCGATTCGCGCAATCGATCAGCGGTCGGTCTTGTGGTCAAACCTTGAACCGAATGCAGTTTTTTACCTTTCAATCTGCCGCTGATAATCCTCAATCCCATACCTTTCCAAGAATAATTTGGCCCAAAGAAACCGCTTTAACCGACATCCAGGCTCTTGAGTTTTTTGTGTAGATAACTTCTCTTAACTCCAATTGCTTCAGCTGTTTTAATGACATTGTTATTATATTGCAAAAGTTTTCTTTTAATAAATTCTCGTTCAAAAGCATTTTTTGCGTCCTTCAAAGAGTGGCTTAAAAAAAGTTGTGATTCAACGGTTGTCATCCCCTCCCCAATATCCGGATTATAAGGTTCAGGGAGATCGAATTCATCAATAACATCTTTTTCCACCATAATGGCAAGCCGTTCAACAAGATTCTTCAGCTCCCTGACATTTCCCGGCCAGGAATAATTGCATAACATATCAACTGCTTTCTGGATCATTTTCTTTTTTTCACTTCGATCTTTTTTCGCGCATTCAGCAAAAAATGTTTCCACCAAAAGAGGAATATCTTTAACGCGATCCCTTAAAGACGGAACCTCGATGGGTATCACATTCAATCGGTAGTAAATATCTTCTCTGAAATTACCCTTTTCAATCTCTTTTTCAAGATCTTTATTACTGGACGCAATGACCCTGACATTTACACTCAATGTTCTGCTTCCTCCAACCCGCTGGAACTGCTTTTCTTCCAACACTCGAAGGATTTTTGACTGGGTCTTTAAGCTCATATCACCGATTTCATCCAGAAAAATAGTACCATTGTTGGCCAGTTCGAATTTTCCGATCTTTTTTGTTGTGGCGTCGGTAAAGGCTCCCTTTTCTTGGCCAAACAGCTCGCTTTCGATGAGTTCATCGGGAATTGCGGCACAATGGACATTAACAAGCGGATATTCTGCACGTGCGCTCAACTGGTGTATGGTGCGAGCAACCAGTTCCTTTCCGGTACCGTTTTCTCCGGTAATAAGTATCCATGCATCTGTCGGGGCCGCAATAGCGATTTGTTTCTTCAAGGCGGCGATGGGAGGGCTGTTTCCGGTTATCGAGTGTTTTTCTAAAGTCTTTTTACGAAGATATCTGTTTTCTTCTTCAAGTCTCCTGAAATTTAAAGCATTATTAATCGCCACAATTATTTTATCAATTGAAAGCGGTTTTTCGATTAAGTCGAATGCACCGAGTTTTGTGGCTTTAACAGCGGTTTCTATGGTCCCGTGTCCGGATATAATTATGACTTGAATATAAGGATTGTCCTTTTTTATCTCCTTTAATGTTTCAATACCGTCAATACCCGGCATCCAAATATCAAGCAAAACAAGATCCGGAAACTCGGTATCTACGATTTTCAACGCTTCATATCCATTAGCGGCGGTTAAAACCTCAAAGCCTTCATCCGAAAGAAGGCCGCTTAAAGATTGGAGTATGGAAGGTTCATCATCAACAATCAAAATAGAAGGGAACATATACTTTAACTCCTTAAACTGTGTTTAGTCTCGTTTCACTTCCTCCCGCAATATTGCGGGAAAAAATTGGAGTAACCGTTACCTTAAGCCGGAAAATCTATAATAAATTTTGCACCCTTCGGACGGTTGTCCTGCACACGTATCATGCCGTTATGATCAGAAACAATTGTGCTAACAATCGTAAGTCCTAAACCCATACCGGCCTTTTTTGTTGAAAAATAAGGTTCAAAAAGACGCGTCTTGTCTTCATCGGAAATACCCGCTCCATTGTCTGAAACTTCCAGTCGAACGATTTTTAAAATTGGATCATGGGTTAATGTAATCAAAATACTGCCGTTATTCTTTATTGATGCAATGGCATTGTCCACAAGATTGATCATCGCCCGTTTGATCTGTTGACGATCAAGGTTAAGCAGTGGAATATCGTCTATGATATTGAATTCAAAATTAATCGTCTGATGCCCCTCTTTATAAAGCGCCAGGGTTTCTTCAATGATCGGCGGCAAATCGCAGGGCTTTGGATTTGCTGTGGGAAATTTTGCAAAAGATGAAAATTCGTCCACAAGATTTCTAATCAGTTCCACATGGTCCGTGATGGTCTGTGTACATTCATCAAAAACCGGCTGGTTAATCTGATCGGAATACTTACGCTTAAGACGCTGGGCTGAAAGCGCTATCGGAGTCAACGGATTCTTTACTTCATGTGCAATCCTGCGAGCGACTTCACGCCATGCAGCCATGCGCTGGGCCTTTTCGAGTTCCGTCATATCATCAAACACGATTACAATACCCATGTGCTGACCGGAGTCGTCTTCAAGAGCAGTTACCTGCATCAAAAAACTCGAAGGACTTCCACTTACGGTCAGTTTTAACGGCAACTCCACGGAACGGTTTCTTGACGTTTTAAGATTCTCCATGACCTCTTCGGCAAGATTTAAAAGCTGTTCATCTAAAAGTTTTTTATAACTCTTATGGATGATCTCATCGGACTTGAGGTTCAACATTTTTTCAGCCGACTTGTTGATCGTGGAAATGAACCCTCCCGCGTCAAGTGTAATTACACCGGCAGAAACATTTTCAAGAACGATTTCCATGTATTGCCGTCTTTTTTCAATCTCGACATTCTGTTCTCGAAGCAGGCGAGCAGAAAGCTCCAGTTGATCCCTGCCGATTCGCAAATCTCTAGTCATTTTATTAAATGAATCAACAAGGCTCCCGATTTCATCGTCAGCCACATGGCCGATACTGAAACTCAAGTCTCCTTCTGCAACTCTGTGGGTTCCTTCAGCGAGTTCCATGATCGGTATGGTAATGGTTTTCGCCAGGTAGAAGCCAAACCATACCGCACAAAATACAACCAGCAGCCCTACAATGGATAAGGTGATATAGTAGGTTACCTGAATCGGTCTCTTAAGAAGTTTTATCTGCTGGTATTCTTCAAAACCTCTGGAAATGGACGCCATATTTTCGGAAAGGTCCGGCGGCATCAGTCTGGATAGCACAACAAACGCCTCTGCATCCCTATGTTTTGCTCCAAAAGGGATGGTTCCAATAGTTCTAATTAGCTCCCCTGTGAGTAAACTTTCAGAAATTGACCTGACACCTTTTAGCGGCATTTCTTTAAGAAGATTATCGGCAGAAACAACCCCAAACGGCATATCTTCCAACTCCGGAGAAAGGGCAAATGTAAGGCGACTTGCATTGGGGTCATAAAGTTCAACCGCATGAAGATTAAACTCTCGCTGGACAATCTGAATATAATGGGAAAGGGCTTTTTCCTTTGTGGGATCCAAAAATTTTTTTGTTTCTATCTGATATGATATTCTTTCCATAAAAAACCGGCTGCTCTCTTCAGCATGCCAATATTGACTTCGACCCACAAGCAATGAATTTTCAAGAGCCTGTTCTACCGGAACGTTAAACCAGAATTTAATACTGTTTGTAATAAAGTTGATGGAAAAGAAAAAAAGAATAATGGTCGGCAAAAGTGAAAGCGTTATAAATGCTACCACAAGTTTCGTTCGAAGCTTTGCGCCCATTACTTTTCGTTTTCTATCATAAAGCAGCTTTACCAAATTTCTGAAGACAAGGAATATCAGCAGGATAAGCAACAACAAATTGATATTGATCAATATAAACATCAGGATGGTATTGGAAATTGGGATGCCGGCTCCAAAATGTATTACCCGGCTCTCGGCGAAGGTCAGTATGGCAACCACGGCAATGATGACAAAAATAATAATGACTTCACGCTTTCTTCTGTTGCGCTCTTCTTCCGAAATATAGGATTTCGGCTTTTTGTATCTTTTACTTGCCATGATAATGGGTCAATCTAGTAGATGAAATCTATGGTATACAAATCGGTTTCAAAGTCCCATAGAGAAACAAAAAAAAGGATATAATGCAGATAAAAAGGAAGGGTTACTTTACTAAGTTCAGCCTTAGCTCTTATTTGATACTGCCCACCTTTTTCAAGCTTGCCAAGAGCGACAACTTTCAGGCTGTCAATTACAGCCATTAATTTCTGGGCCTCTGCGAAAGATTTTGCAATTTGGGGTCTACCACCATCCCAGGACCGTTTTACAACAAATTCTTCTTTCAGGTTATTGTACTTGATGGTATTCGTACTTTTTATATCGGCTATCTTTTTATCGAACCAAAGATTGCGCACCTTGTAAAGCGTAATGAAGAATGAAAATGTGGTAGGAACACCACTGAATACAGCCTTTTTCATTTTTTCTCTAAAAGCATCTTCAACCTTCAGATAAACAAGAAGATCATCTCGCGTATTTGTAACAATTATGTTCGTCAACCGGGCATCCTGGGCAAAACATAGATTCTGGACAAAAAAGATGCTGCAAAGGAGCCAGAAACCTGTTTTTCGATTTATAAATGATTTCATAACGATACTGTAAACGGCCATAAATTATTTCTTAAGTTGTAAATTTTGTGCTTTTTTTGGCAAAACTTTTTCTGTTCTGCCACTAAGCCACCAAGGCACGAAGAAAGAACAATAAATATATCCTTTGTGCCTGCCCGCCATCAGCTTCGCCTTAGGCGAGGCGGGCGGGTCTTAGTGCCTTTGTGGCAAATACTTTTGGTTATGGAAATTAATTAATAGCGGATACCTTGTTAAATGGCAAGTGATTTTGGCTGATAGGAGGGCAACTCATTTTCAGTGTTGATTGTGCGGGTCTCCCATGATTCTTTTTGAGAGAAGAATTCCTTAAGAAAGGCATGGTTGAATGCATGGCCGGATTTACTGACCACTACATGGCCTAAAATAGGCATGCCAAGAAGTGAAAAATCCCCGATGCAATCGAGGATTTTATGTCTCACAAATTCGTCCTTATAGCGCAGGCCGTCCTTATTAATCACATCTTTGCTATCAATGACAACAACATTATCCAGAGAAACTCCGCGCGCCAGGCCGTACTTTTTAAGATATTCATATTCATGCAGAAAACCATAGGTTCTGGCCCTGCATATTTCACGCTCAAAAACCCGGTCCGACAGATCTACGGAATAGGATTGCTTTTTGATCAGGGGATGATCGTATTCAATAGTACAGGTTATTTTATATGTCGAACAGGGGTATATCCCCACCATTTTGCCGTTTTCTTTAAGCTCTATGGGTTTTTTGACCACGAAAAAATACCTTGGCGCATCCTGTTCCCTGATCCCTGCAGATCTTATCATGGACGTAAAGGGACCGGCACTGCCGTCCATTATCGGCATCTCATAGCTATCGATCTCTACCAGGGCATTGTCGATTGAAAGGCCGGCAAAACTGGCCATAAGATGCTCTATGGTTGAAACAATAAAGCCTTCGTACCCTATGACGGTCGCCAGACTTGTATCCACAACCATATTAAAATGAGCGGATATGCACGGACAGTCAAGAAGGTTTGTCCTTATGAACTTGATACCATGGTTGCTCTGTGCAGGCTTAATCGTCAGATTGACTTTTTTGCCGGAATGAACACCCACACCTGAACAACTGACCGGTTGTGCAACGGTTCTTTGTTTAAAATACATGAAAATGATATATGTTATGCTGAAATAATTTATTAATGGTCTGTTGAATAACTATGCAAATTTTATTTAGGCCGGGTAACATAAATACGAAATATTAAAAAATCAAGCTGAAATTTTTATATTTATATCTAATATTATTGGTTTTATTTTACAAGGATTATTTATATTCTTTAATATTATCATCGGACATCTCTATAGCACATCGTAATTATTGCCGATTTATCTCTTTCGAAAAAAGCAAATTTAAGATTTTAGGTAAAAAGATTGTTCTATACACAGCTATTTGTTATGATTCAAAAATTTTTATTTTTAAGTGAATACGGTTTCCATTCATACAAAAGCGTTTCGGTTTAATTGTTAAAATAGACCTTTTGTTAAATATCCGTCAGATTGTTCATACAATGTTAGGGAAGACACTATCTGAAAGGAGGAAGCGTGCTCGCAAAGGTATTAAGCAGCGCCGTTATTGGAATTGATGCGTTTTTAGTTGAAGTGGAAGTCGATATCACATCCGGACTCCCTACGTTTACCACGGTCGGACTCCCGGAAGCTTCTGTAAAAGAGAGCAAGGAGCGAGTCAAGTCTGCCATTAATAATTCGGGTTATAGATTTCCTGACGACAGAATCACCGTTAATCTTGCGCCGGCCAATATTAAAAAGGAAGGAACCGGCTTTGATCTTCCCATAGCCTTGGGAATACTTACCGCAACCCAAATCATTCCCCAACAAATCATATCCAAATACCTTGTTTTGGGTGAGCTATCTTTAGACGGTCGCATTAAACCTGTCAAAGGTTCTCTTCCAATGGCACTGGCCGCAAAAAGTGCAGATTATACCGGAATCATCGTCCCTTATGACAATGGTCGCGAAGCTTCGGTTGTAGAGGACATTACCGTCCTGCCGGTAAAAACCTTGTCTCAGCTGGTAAATTTTTTCCGTGGATTTACTCAAATAACACCCGAACAAACCGATATATCCGCCGTATTTAAAGATGCCGAAGGATTTGAAGTCGATTTTTCCGAGGTCAAGGGCCAGGAACATGTAAAGCGATCTTTGGAAGTTGCTGCTGCAGGGGGGCACAATCTAATCATGATCGGCCCCCCGGGCTCTGGAAAGACCATGCTGGCAAAACGTCTCCCAACCATACTTCCCCCGTTAACATTTGAAGAAGCCATTGAAACTACGAAAATATTCAGCGTCGTCGGAATGCTTGAAAAAGACCAGGCGCTGATAACAAAAAGGCCTTTCAGATCGCCTCATCACACCATATCAGATGCGGGATTGATCGGGGGCGGCCATATCCCCAGACCCGGTGAAGTAAGCATGGCGCATAATGGGGTTCTGTTTCTGGACGAACTTTCGGAATTTAAGAAACATGTATTAGAGGTTCTTCGACAGCCTTTGGAAGACACCCGGGTAACCATTTCCCGGGCCGCCTTAACTTTAACTTATCCTTCAAGTTTTATGCTGGTAGCGGCAATGAACCCGTGTCCCTGCGGATATTTTTCCGACCCCAAGCATGAGTGTCGATGTACCTATCCACAAATTCGCCGATTTCGCTCAAAAATATCCGGCCCCTTGATGGACCGGATCGATATTCACGTCGAAGTTCCGGCAGTTCCCTATAAAGCCCTGAGAGGGGCAGCCGATGCAGAATCGTCGGAGAAAATCAGAACCCGCGTTACCGCAGCACGAGAACGCCAGTCCCAACGATTTAAAAGAACAAAAATTTACAGCAATTCTCAGATGCTCAACCGGCATATTAAAAAACATTGTAAAATCGACGAAGCCTCATGCAATATTCTTGAATCGGCCATTGACAAACTGGGCTTATCCGCCCGCGCCTATAACCGGATATTAAAAATCGCCCGAACCATTGCAGATCTTGAGGGCGAATCCCACATCCGGGTCGATCACATTTCCGAAGCGGTTCAGTACCGGAATTTAGACAGGGGTAAACGGTTTGTCTGACACCATTTACCTCGCATTTCTCATGAACAATGCTTGGAAGACCCTTATTATATGCTCACCATTCACTTTGATATGTCTCTCGATAATAACATCTCTTTTAAACACTATATATTGTATAAAAATATACTTGACATACAAAATCCATTATCCTAATTTTATATTTATTGAAAGGAAACCTTAGGATTCTTAAGTGGAACATAAAACGTTCTAAAAAAAACTAATTTGTCTATGTCATGAAACAAGCATTGCCCGATAATGGAGGTCGCCGTTCAGGCTTTGACCGACGTGATTTTTTATATGACTCCCATATTCCTGAACGCAGGTCCGGCAAAGACCGCAGAAGCGGACTTGATAGAAGACTGAAATTAAGAACATAAAAATAATAAGTATTTTTTAACGAGCAGAGCAGGCAGTTGAAGGATCTAATCCCTAATGATTGAAATATTAAAAAAAATGTTTGAAGCTAATCGTGAAAAATCTACAATCGTATTAAACGATAAATGTTCGGGCTGTGGGTGTGAGGTAATAATTGAGATAACATCCACATCAGGCGGTTTTGGATTACTAGGCGGTTCTTTATTTAAGTGTTCACCGGATGAGTATCTCGCTAAATGTCCTGATTGTTACAAAACCAGGTAGTGTCCATTTAATTGTGTAAAATCATTATAAACCAAAACACATCGTATCATTGTCAGATAAAATTCCTCCGAAGCCGGACAAGACTTAATCCTTCCTGTGATATCTTTCTAATTTCTATTTCCTTGGCATTATCCCGAAAAATAAGCAACTATTTACATAGACTTTATGTAGTTTGCCCCACAATTTCATATAGTTTCATATAAATTATCACTTCTATCCTCGTCATATAATTTATGTAACTCTCTATATTTTAAAGGAATTTACTATATTTTATTGAATTTGCATGACTTTTGCGTACAACATACAAAAAAATAATCTGATTATACAATATAAAGCCAATCCGTCTCTAAAGGAAATGAAGAAAAACTATCTTAATAAAATTATCCCGTATAGAACAAGGCAGGACATGCAGAATGGAAACCAAACAAAATATTATTTTGGCTTTTGAGTCGAAAATTCCAGAAAAAAACAAAATGTTTAGTGAAGATATGGAAGTATCTATCAAAAATAGGAAAGACAGGCGTTTAGGTTATGATCGGCGTCAATTATCATATGACATGTTTATTCCTGAGCTTAGATCAGGCAAGAGCCGAAGAAGCCGGCTTGATAGAAGACGAAAACCAAGAAGATTACACTAATACTAATAAAGATATTTAATCTGGCAGGGTCACCATCCAATACAGCTTGCACAGAAAACGGTGCGTTGATGCACATTTTTCTGTGTATTTTCATCTCTCTTCTTCTTCGTAAATTCTTTTCATCTTATCCGATCCATCCATTTTTCTAAAATAATGCATTTTTTTCATGATCATCTGAACCCTTTTCAATAAAGGCATTACGAGTATTTTAAGACAGAAACATATCTTCCAGATACTGTTGTTTTAAAATAAATTTTCTTTTTGGAACAAATGTTGCTGATGTGTTGGTTATGCAACGATAGATTAAGCTTGTGTTGAAGTACCAAACATTATCCGGAGGTTCGCCATGCCAAGAAAAGTATGCTGTCTCTTCATGTTTTTGTTCATTTGTTTTGCCTTCCCTTCCCTGATTCATGCAGACAACCAGACCGTATTCGGCCCAAAATCTTTTGAGATTGGAAAGTGGCATGTCCACGCGTCGGTCCATACATTCAATGTAGAAGATCCTGGAGAAGGCATTGTCACCGTCACCAAAAATACCCCCGATAAGGCGATTAGCGGCGGATTTATTCTTTTCAACACCACACTTGTTCCCCTTCGGGATTTTTTAACCGGAGACCAAGTCACGTTTGAAAAAGATATAACATTACGATCCATCAATTTTATCACCGTTTTCCTCAGGGGGACTCCCGGGGCTTGTGTAGCCATAGAAGTAAAAAAGGCAGGGGGCCCGATTCCGCCTCCTGAAGTCTCCTTCTCCGCTGATCCGCAGACCATTACGCTTGATGAATCCAGCACGTTGACCTGGAATGTTATCCATGCCGACACCATCACCATAGAGCCGGGCATCGGGAGTGTTGATCCAAACGGATCTCTAGAAGTTTTTCCAACCCAGACCACCACCTACACCCTTACTGCCGATGGGATGGGCGGAACAACCACTGAAAGCGTCACCGTATCGGTCAACATACCTTTGCCCACCGTGAGCATCAGTGCCGATCCGGAAACTATCCTATTGGGCGAATCCTCCACGTTGTCCTGGAGTTCCACCCATGCCCATACCTGGGAAATAGATCCGGATGTGGGGAGTGTTACCGTGAACGGATCCATGTCAGTTTCACCAACCGAGACGACAACCTACACCATCACAGCCACCGGTCCCGGAGGAACGGCTTCGGCTGACGTTACCATCACCGTGACTGATCCCAACGCACCTCCGGCCGTCACCATGACCCCGGCTTCGGCCGACATTTCTCAGGGTGACTCCATAACCCTGACCTGGAACTCTCAAAGAGCACAAAGCACCTTTATCGATAATGGTGTGGGAAGCGTGCCGTTGAATGGTTCGACCACGGTTTCACCGGATCATACCACCACCTACACCATCACGGTGACCGGCCCCACGGGTTCAAACACTGCACAGTCGGTGGTCAGAGTAATTGGCAGCCCCGAACCGTTGCCCGAAGGGTCTTTCGGTAAACAATATGAAGATCTGATTCCAACCGATGCCACGGTGGTTGAATACGATACCAAACGGTTTTCATTGATCACCGGCCGGGTTCGCTCCATTGACGACACGCCCATATCCCATGTGTCGGTGACCCTGCACGGCCATCCGGAATACGGTACCGTCTCAACGGATGCACAGGGTCAATTTTCCCTTCCGGTGGACGGGGGAACCACGTTAACCGTTGTCTATCAAAAGGATGGATTTATAACCGCCCATCGGAAGGTCTATGTGCCCTGGAACGACATTGCCATTGCCGAGACCATCCGGATGATCGCCCAAGACCCGGCTGCTACCACGATGACCTTTGACGGAAATCCGGATACGGTGGTAACCCATCAGAGTACTGAAGTGACCGATGAATTCGGCGGCCGATCATGCTCCATGGTCTTCACCGGTGACAACCATGCCTATTTGGTGGATGAAAACGGCAATGACGTTCACGAACTGAACACCATCACCACCCGTGCCACCGAGTACACCACACCCGAGTCCATGCCGGCCAAACTTCCTCCCACCTCTGCCTACACCTATTGTGCGGAATTGAGCGTGGATGGCGTAAAAAGGGTTCGGTTTGAAAAACCGGTCATTACTTGGGTGGATAATTTCCTTGGATTCGATGTGGGGATGGCTGTCCCTGTTGGATACTACGATCGGGACAGAGGTGTATGGGTACCGGAAAAAAACGGCATAGTTGTCAAGCTGTTGGACACGGATTCGGATGGTATTTTGGACGCTTTAGACGGCGATGGTGACGACCAGCCCGATGATTTAAACGGAAACGGTGCTTTTACCGACGAGGTAAAAGGACTCGGAGATGCACAGAAATACCAGCCAGGAGATACGTACTGGAGAATGACAGTGGATCACTTTACTCCGTATGATTTGAATTGGGCCAGCATTATTGCAAGTTTAACTCCTTTAATGCCTCGAGGACCGCAAGACTCTATCTCTCCAAATCCTAATGGCGTGCCTTCAACAGAAAAGGCGACGTTTGAAGAACCTATAAAACTACCAGAAAAGGTCAAATGCTTAAACTCTTATGTAGTGAATCGTAGTCGAATCTTTCATGAAGACATTCCTATTCTCGGCACTGACATGACCTTGCATTACGCCAGCAACCGGATTGATGGGTATCTCCACAAAATTACTGTTCCATCGAGTGGAGGAACAGTGCCGGATGGCCTAAAAAGGATCACCGTAAATGTGGAGATCGCAGGCCAAACATTTGAACAAATTTTGGATCCATTGCCAAATCAGAAGGCCGAGTTCGTGTATGATGGTTTGGATCATTTGGGAAGGAAAGTAAAAAGCGTTACTCCAGCCAAAGTTAATATTGGTTTTGTATACGATGCAGTCTATACAGTGCCCCCCCTCTTAGAAGAAGCCTTTGCAGCGCTTGGACAAGATTTAACTTCGATTCTGACGCGTCAAGAAATAACATTGTGGAAGAAAAGCGATTTAGACGTGTCGATACAACAAAGAAAAAACCATGCTATTTTAGCAGAAGGATGGACATTGTCTATACAGCATCAACTGGATTCAAAAGAACTTCCTTCTCTATATAAGGGTGATGGTATGGTATCACGAAATAATATTAATTTCATCACTACCGTAGCGGGCAGTGGGACAAATGGGTATAGTGGCGACGGAGACCTTGCAACCGAAGCCGGGATTAAGTTTCCTTCGGCCATTGCCGTTGACTCTGCGGGCAACTTGTATATTGCTGAATATACGAACCACTGCATCCGCAGAGTAAATACGAATGGTATCATCACAACTGTAGCAGGCAATGGACCAAATGGGTATAGCGGCGACGGAGGTCCTGCAACTGAAGCCCTGCTTAATTATCCTACTGACATATCTATTGATGCTGCGGGCAACTTGTATATTGCTGATTACATGAACCACTGCGTTCGCAAGGTGGATACGAGTGGTATTATCGCCACCATAGCGGGTAATGGAGCAAGTGGTTATAGTGGCGACGGAGGTCCTGCAACCGAAGCCCTGCTAAGTTATCCTTTCGGTGTATTCGTTGACGCTACAGGCAACTTGTATATTGCTGATTACCAGAATCACCGTATACGATGTGTTGATACAAGAGGGATAATTAACACTATCGCTGGAACAGGTATAGATGGTTATAATGGTGACGGAGGTCCCGCAACTGAAGCCCTGCTAAGTTATCCTTTCGGTGTATTCGTTGACGCCGCGGAAAACCTGTATATTTCTGACACTGGTTCGAACCGCATACGCAAAGTTAGCCCGCCAACAACACTTAAAGATATGTTAAGCGCGTCAGAATTGGTTTTTGTCGAGAAAAATGGCTTGGCTCATGTTATGCAGTGCTCTGGCAGTCACAAGGCCACCTTTGACTTGGATACCGGAGCTGTGCTTTATGAGTTCGGCTATGACGAAAACAACAATCTGATCTCCATCACCGATCAATTTGGCAACCAAACCACAATTAATCGGGACGGAAACGGTGTGCCCACGTCAATTGCCTCTCCCGATGGTCTAACGACCCAGTTAACCATAGATGCTGCAAACCATCTCACTCGAATCACCTATCCGGACGAAAGTTTCTACAGCTTTGAGTACACACCTGATGGATTCATGACAGCCAAGATAGAGCCGGAGGGAAATCGGTTTGACCATGTATTTGACACTTCCGGAAAACTGACGGATGCCATGGACGAAGAAGGCGGACATTGGCAATTCAACAGAACAGCCTCTGCAAATGGCGATATTCTAACAGAGGTGCTCACCGGAGAAGGAAATTTGACAACATATCTGGATCACACGTACTCAACAGGAGCCTATACCTCCACCATTACCGGTCCTACAAGCTCTCAGACTCTGTTTAGTGAATCAAGTGATGGGTTGAGCGTGAATAAAACACTTGCTTGCGGCATGGACCTTGAATTTAAATATGGTCTCGATTCCGAATACAAGTTCAAGTTTGTAAAAGAAATGACCGAAAGCACGCCTTATGCTCTGAAAAAGGTAACACTTAGAGATAAAACCTATCAAGATACCGACTCGGATGATATCCCGGATCTGATCACGGAAACCGTTACAATCAACGGAAAATCGACAACTTTAGAGAATAACGTTCTTCAATCTCAAAAGACCATCACCTCCTCTGAGGGAAGGACGGTAACTACGCTCTATGATCCTTCGACGCTGGTGACAGAAAGTGTGAGTGTACCCGGTCTTTTTGATACGACCTATGGTTATGATACCAGAGGCAGGTTGACCTCTATTGATACCAACACCAGAGGGACCGATTTTATTTATAATGCACAAGGGTTCCTTGAATCCGTCACAGATCCCGAAAATCATACCACAACTTACACTTACGATCCTGTGGGCCTCATAACCGGAATCAACCGCCCGGATACCACTTCAATTGGATTTACCTACGATAACAATGGCAACATGACCGTGCTGACCAATCCATCAAGCATCAATCATGGCTTTGGGTACAACAACATCAACCTGAACAGTTCTTATCAGACGCCAATAAGCGGCAGCTATGCTTATGTTTACGACAAAGACAGGCGCCTAGTGCAAACTCACTTTCCTTCAGGCAATCAAATCAACAACGTCTATGCAAACGGTAGATTGGAACAGATCCAGACTCCGGAAGGCAATATAGATTTTACCTACCTATGCGGCACAAAGGTGGGTTCCATTACCAATGGAACGGAATCAATCAGTTATGGCTACGACGGCAAGCTGGTCACTTCCGAAGCTCTGGCCGGCACTTTCAGCCAGTCGCTTGTATATACCTACAACAACGACTTCAACCTTACCGGCTTAACCTATGCTGGTGGTACCGCAGGCTATTCATACGATAACGATGGGGTTCTGACCGGTGCAGGAAATTTCACCATTACCCGCAATCCCGGAAATGGCCTGCCTGAATCGGTAACCGGAGGTACCCTGAGCTTGATCCGCGGTTTTAATGGTTACGGTGAGGTTGAAGCACAGGATTTTACCATCAGTGGGCAGAATCTCACCTCTTGGAACCTTACGCGGGATAATAATGGCAGGATCACCCAAAAGACAGAAACGGTTGACGGCATTACCTCCCATTATGATTACACATATGACCCCATGGAAAGGCTCCTGACTGTAACCAAAGACAGCACCCTGGTTGAAGAGTATCAATATGATACAAACGGCACCCGCAGTTATGAGATGAATGCGTTAAGGGATATTTCGGGAAGAAGTTTTACGTATTCCGATGAAGATCATCTTTTGACGGCAGGAACCGATATATATCAGTATAACCTGGATGGTTTCTTAATAAGTAAAACAGACGGAACAGATGTTACCACCTACGATTATTCATCCCGAGGGGAGCTGTTGGAAGTAACCCTTCCCGATGGCCGGGTCATCGAATACGTTCACGATCCTTTGGGCAGAAGAATCGCCAAGAAGGTTGACGATGTTATTGTTGAAAAATATCTCTGGCAAGGGTTGACCCGGTTACTCGCTATGTATGACGGCTCGGATAATTTGTTGCAACGTTTTGAATATGCGAACGGAAAAATGCCTGTTGCCATGACCTGTGGCGGTTCCACCTATCATCTGACATACGATCAGGTGGGTTCCTTAAGAAATGTTGCCAATACATCAGGAATTGTGGTAAAAAGAATCGACTACGATTCATTTGGCAATATCATCGACGATACCAATACGTCGTTTATGGTGCCGTTCGGATTTGCAGGAGGGTTCTACGATAGAGATACTGGTATAGTAAGGTTCGGCTACAGAGACTATGATCCGGATGTAGGGCGGTGGACGGCAAAAGATCCCATATTCTTCGCCGGAGGTGACACAGACCTCTATGGATACTGCCTAAATAATCCAATTAATCTGATTGATCCTCTGGGTTTAAAAGGAGGGCTATTCATACCATTCCGGAGACTCATCCAAAAACATCTTACTGGAAATATTGTGGCCTCTAAGATAATCGAGACGGGTCTGAGCATACCCACAACGGCAATTGGAGCTTTCCTTTATATCATGGCTCCTACGGATGCGGGAGGGCCCTATGAAGATCTGCTCTTATATCAAGCAATGAATAAAGATAAACCTTACGATCCGATCAAAATGGAAGATCTTCTAAACGAACATAGCCCTGAAACAAAAATTGAACCTTGCCCTTAAGGAAAATTGTGGAGTCAATGAAAAAAAACAGCCATGGTATTTTCCTCAAAATTTCAACATTTTGGACTATTTTAGTATTCTTTTATTTTCTGGAAGGTAGTTTGCCCACCGCAATGTGGGGTGATCTGGGTTTGATTATTCGCAGAGCCACATTCTTTTTTTTGACAATAATACTGTCCGGTGCAATTTTAATATACACACCAAAAAAAATAATATGTATTTTTATATCGATTACCTGGGCTTCGATAATATTGCTTTTTTTTTCTATAATAGAAGGCGGTTGAGATTTGTTTCTTAGCCGTCTTTTTGTTTGTAGATTGAGAGCTTATCGCCTTGAATGCCGCCTGTCATGAAAACTGCGGATGTGTTCCGTCATGCCGTCTGCATTGTCTTCTTACATAATATAGGCATGATTATTGGTCAGAATTTTTTGTCATGATCTGTAAAAAGAGTGTAAAAAGAGGCACGGGGTTGAATTGAGGCGTTTCTTTTTTCATTTGTTTGAGGTAATGAAGTCACATGCCACGTCAAGCCAGAATAGATGCGCCGGGTGCCTTGCATCATATCATATGCAGAGGTATCGAGCGACGAAACATTTTTAAAGACAATACCGATCGAAACCGGTTTCTGGAAAGACTCAGTTTAGTTTTCCAAAAGACCTCCACGCCCTGCTATGGCTGGGCCTTGATTCCGAATCATTTTCATCTTCTTTTAAAAACCGGCAACGAGCCGATTGTTCAAATTATGCGACGACTTCTGACCGGCTATGCGGTTACTTTTAACCGGCGGCATCGCCGTTACGGCCGTTTATTTCAAACGGGATCTGGTCCGAACGGCAACGGAGGTTGACAAGTACCTCGGGCTGAGCAAATCCGCTGTGAGTCGGGCGGCCACTAGAGGCCAAAAACTGATCGTCGATCAATTCTTGTCCCTGAAAGAATAGAAACGCGTAATTTCAACCCCGTACCTTTTTCTTACAAGGAATCGCGTTGGGGCTATTAAATCCTTGGTTAGGTTCGGCATCTGATAATGCACAGAATGCCTATTGTGATGATTAGCGTTGACAACAAGTTCATAATACTCAAATCGTGGCAACACCCGGTAAGCGGAAAGATAAAAAATGATAAAAAAATGCCCAATATGCCATACTCCTCTTCCAATAAAATGGTATTTTTTCTATTCGTATTTCCAACCTTTTTCGTGTAAGACTTGTGGCACAAAATTTAAATGGTCAACAAAAAGAATAGTTCTTTACATTGTTTCATTAATATTAATATTTCCAACAGTTAAAATAATTAATCATTTCTTTTTAAAAAATTTAGGGGCTGGAGGTATTATAGAGCACATTGCTTTTATTGTGGCTTCAGTCTTTGTTGTTACTATAATTTTATCAGTCTTTATTTTTTTAATTCCTGGTCAATTTAAGATATATAATGAACATAAAGAAGGGCAGGAGAACACAGAAGATAGGGAAAACTGATGAGACGGTTGAGGATTATTTTTTAGCCGGTTTTTTGGTTGCAGATTGAGAGAGTATCGCCTGGGAAAAAAAATCCTGCCATGGGAGGAGAAACGGTCTACGACTATTATGAAACGGGCAATCTCATTGAAAAAAATCGATGCAAAAAACCAATGCACGGCATATGTGTATGAAGACGCCGGACGGCTCGCCACGATCCAATACTACACTGCCACAGAGTCTTTAATTTCAATTAACTGTCAAATTTCCGAGAGATTATATTAGGATTCCCCCTAACTTGGATTAAAACTGATCTTGACAAACAATTTAAATGTGCTAAATTGACCTATATTCAGGTCAACCATAATTGAGGTCTAAATATGAAAACACTTTCCCTTTCTGAAGCAAAAATAAAGCTTAGTGCATTGATCGATTCCCTTGGGATTACGAATGAGGAAGTGCTCATTACAAAAAATGGCCGGCCGGCCGCAGTACTGGTAAGTCCAGATGAGTTCGAAAGTTTGAGAGAGACTTTGGCCATTCGTTCTGATAACGATCTAATGGAAGAGATTAAATCGGGACTTGAGGCAATAAAGAAAGAGAAAACATCGCTTTATACGCTTGAAGAGCTGTTTGAATAATCTAGAAATATTCTGCAAATGGTATACAAACTCAGAGTTACGGATGAAATCGTATCGCTTATCCGCGGTATGCATCCTCTTCTAAAAAGAAGAATCAAAGCAGCTTTTAAAGAGATTATCAAAGATCCTTATTGCGGCAAAGCCTTAAAAGAAGAACTTTCCGGCTTGCGGAGTTTTCGTATCAAACGCTTCAGGATAATTTATAACGTGTCTATAAAAAAAGAAATAAACATTGTTGCCCTCGGTCCCAGAAAATACGTTTATGAAGAAACTTTCAGGATTATTCAAAAGCGTGAAAATTCATAATTCTTCCTAAGCTGCTTTCTATTGGCCTAAAAAAAATCCTGTGGTACAAACGGGTCATACTGGACGTTCGTGCAGAAAGTGCTTGGGTTTTGATGCCGAATCATTTTCATCTGCTTTGTAAAACAAAAAATCTGCCTTTGCCCTCTAGTATGCGCAGAATTCTCACCGGCTATGTAGTAAATTTCAACAAGCGTCATCGCAGATACGGACATTTATTCGCCTTCGCCGTAATACCCTGCAGCTTGTCGTAGCAGAGCGGAGATCCCGCCCAGCGGGGCTGCAGGGATGAAAGGCAAGGTGAATCGCGCCGAAGATCATCAGAGCGAAGGCGGGTAAATTCCGCTATATCTTTCACGTTGGAATGGCTACGGCGCAATTCCACTTTGATACCCCGCAACTTGTCGAGTGGAGCGGAGATCCCGCTCAGCGGGGCTGCGGGGAGCTTCATTTCAAAACCGGTATAAGTCCATGGTTTGTCAGGAGGATGTTTATCTGAAGGAACAGGTTCGATACATTCATCTTCACCCTGTTAAATTTCCCGGAGGGAACCCTATTTAATAGGGTAAATCTGTTAGTGGTGAAAGCCAGGCGAGCAATGTCATGGATTGGTGTCAGGGAACTCGGTTATTCCGGGGCTGATGTTGCGAGATATCTTGGTGTTACAAACTCTTGCGTGACGCAAATGATATCAACGGGGAGGAAACAGGATATAGATGACATCAATTTAGATTTGTGAACGCTCTGCTCGAACGTATTTCAGGTGGGTTCCTTGAGAGTTGTTGCGGATGCATCCGGCATTCCCTCTGTAATTTGTGGACATATATCCCTATCAAAGTTCGATGAACTTGTAAAAAGTCCGATTTAGAATAAAAAGGGGAAAATTTAAACGTGAAACTTCGCTTAATTCTGCTGGTATTGTCTTTACTTACCTTTTTGCCTGCTTCAACAGGAGGATATCTTTATTATTCGTCCTTGAAAAAATCTGCGCTTCAAGAGGCGGAAAGGCAGGCTGTTGCCCATACCCAGACGATAAAAAAAAACCTGTCTTCATTTCTTTCGCAAAATATAAGACCGGTAAAGACACTGGCCGGAATGCAGGAATTGCAACTTCCCCTTATCAAACCCGACAATGAATCTCTGGCCAAAGCAAATGCCATGTTAGACCACTTTAAGACAAGTATTGACGTAGACGTATGTTACTTGATGGACGCTGAAGGGGATACCATAGCATCCAGTAATCGAAATGACCCGGACAGTTTTGTAGGAAAAACTTTTCCTTTCGCCCCTATTTTCGCCAAGCCGTTCAAGGCATACCTTATACTTATCTGGCCCTAGGGATAACCTCCGGCAAACGAGGAGCTTATTACAGCCATCCGGTATGCAAAAAAGGGCAAGACAATGCCTTAGGGGTGGTTGTAATAAAGGCATCCATTGAATTTATTGAAAAAGAATTAACCCCGGCCTCTGATGAAATTATACTTGTCACAGACCCAAAAGGAGTTGTTTTTATTTCTAATCGAAAAGATTGGCTTTATCACGCCTTGGGAAAGCTGTCTCAGGAAGAAAAGAAAAAAATTGCCGCGTCATTTCAATTTGGCAGGGGGCCATGGAGCTGGTTCGGCCTTAAGATCACAGAAGAAAAGTATGTCTCTGATTCATCGGAAAACCGATATCTCATGCACCGGTTGGGTCTGAACAATTATCCGGGCTGGGATGTCATTCATCTGTACAACCTTAAGGCAATTTCGAAAATCGTTTCCGATCCTTTGATCAAGATTACGGGACCGATTGTTCTGGCATTATGTGTGCTTGTGGGACTTGCGGTTTCCTTGCTTTACAGAAAAGCAAGCGATGAAATCTTTAAACGTAAAACTTTTGA
Source organism: Desulfobacteraceae bacterium Eth-SRB2 (assembly GCA_004193595.1). Taxonomy (GTDB): domain Bacteria; phylum Desulfobacterota; class Desulfobacteria; order Desulfobacterales; family UBA11574; genus S5133MH16. The sequence goes on along the minus strand of RPGQ01000037.1, from coordinate 127,457 downwards.
AAAAGCATTGCAGAAAAACGAGGAACGATACCGTTCGATCTATCACAACACACCTGCAATGCTGCACTCGGTTGATACACAAGTTGTCTGATTAGCGTCAGCGACAATTGGGCAGAAGTTTTAGGCTATAAACGTGATGAGGTGATTGGTCAAAAACTAACGAACTTTTTCACCGAAGACTCGTGTCATTATGCCGAAAAAGTCGTTTTACCCGAATTTTTTAAGACCGGATTTTGTAAAGACATTCCGTATCAGTTTGTTAAAAAAAATGGTGATACCATAGATATACTCATTTCAGCCATCGCAGATCGGGATGATAAGGGAAATGTCATACGATCTTTGGCCGTCTCCATTGATGTCACCGAACGGAACCGGGCGGAAAAAGCACTTAAATTTGCCAAGGAGGAGCTCGGCCGATACTCTAAGGACCTTGAGCATCAGGTTGAAGAACGGACAAAAGAGATTACCAGCATTCTCGATCAACTCAGAAAACTTTCGGGCAGTGTTATGGAAAATCAGGAAAAAGAGCGTTCTGCCATCGCAAGGGAACTCCATGATGAACTGGGACAAGTCCTGACCGCTCTGCGTATGGATTCAGTTTGGCTGAAAAATCGCCTGAAAGAAACAGATGCCAAAGCTTCTCAACGGGCATTGACAATGTGCGATTTGATCGATAAAACCATCGAGGAAGTCCGGGGCATGGCCATTCGACTCCGCCCGGGCGTACTCGATGACCTGGGACTTGTCGATGCTTTGGAATGGTATACGTCCGATTTTGAAAAACGTACAGAAATTACCTGTCTCTTTGAGCACTACAATGTTCCGGACATCAATGATACAGTGGCAACGGCAGCATATCGGATCACACAGGAGGCTTTGACGAACGTGGCTCGTCACGCTAATGCAAGCCGTGCGAAAGTCACTTTAGCGGTAAAAGACAGCATGCTGACACTTGAGACCGTTGACGATGGAAAAGGTTTCAACACCCATAATTTGAAAGAAACAGAAGCGTTGGGTTTGGCTGGAATGCGCGAGCGCGCCGGTCTTGTTGGCGGCGAACTGGAAGTTCACTCCCGAATAGAAAAGGGGACCGTGGTAAATTTAAAAGTACCCATCCTCAGCCTGGGGAAAGGAATGTCATGATCAGTGTTTTGCTGGCAGACGACCACAATATCGTTCGAGCCGGTCTGCGACGTATTGTGGAAGAAAGTGAAGACATGGAGGTAATTGCCAAAGCGGATGATGGGAAAGAGGCTATTCGACAAGTCCATAAGAATCTGCCCGATGTGGCGGTCATCGATATTTCCATGCCGGGTATGGATGGATTGGAAGTCATCCGCCAGCTTCGCTCTTTCTACCCAGAGCTGCCGATTATCATCCTAACCATGCATGAGGAAGAACAATATGTTGTTCGGGCAATTGAAGCCGGAGCCATGGGGTATATCACGAAACGGTCGGCGCCCGAACAACTGGTGAAAGGCATTCGCAAAGTACATGCCGGTTTTCGTTATCTCACCGAAGAGGTCGTTGAATTGCTGGCGCTACGAGTGGCCAGGGGATCTGACGGCAGGACCCTGTTAGACATTCTTTCAATGAGAGAACTTCAGGTGCTCAGACGTTTGGCCTCGGGACATACCAATCGCGAAATCGCCGAATCATATTGCATCAGCATAAAAACCGTAGACACCTACCGGGCAAGGCTGCTAAAAAAATTAAACCTTCGGAACAATGCCGAGTTTTCTCGTTTTGCTATCCAGAACAAACTTATTGAGCCCTAATTAAACGTCTCACCCTTTTGTTTTGTAAGAAAATATCTGACAACAAAATCAGAATTTGTCTCTTGACTGCCTACTCTATGACTGTTAAATATTTGTTAATAGGATTGTTTTTTGCAGTTATCAAATAATTTTAGCAGGAGGAAAGAAATGAAAAGACTTGCGATAATTTTAATCAGTATTTTTTGTGTTATGGGTCTGATGCTGACCGGAGCATCGGCGGCAGATACGGTAAAGGTCGGTATTGTGCTTCCCCTTACAGGACCTCAGGCCAAATTCGGTGAGATTGAGAAAAAATCTTTTGATCTGGCCCTGGAAGAGATCAATGCTGCCGGGGGTATTAACGGAAAAAAACTCGAACTGGCTATGGAAGATGATACGGGACGTCCGGACGTGGGCCGTTCTGTGGTTGAAAAGCTGATTACCAAGGACAAAGTGGTCATGCTCGGCGGCGGTTACAGCAGTTCCGTAACCTATGCTGTGTCCGGAGTCTGCCAGCAAAACCAGATGCCGTTTCTGGTCAATACCGGTTCCGCTGATAAAATTACCACATCCGGGTGGGATTATATTTTTCGTTTGAATCCACCGGTAAGCCATTATGCCGATGCAGTAACAACCCTTCTGGCCGAGAAGGTGAAACCCAAGACAGTTGCGATCTTGTATGAGAATTCACTGTTCGGGACCAAGGGCGCCAAATCCTTTGAAAAAATTTGTGGTAACGCCGGTTATAAAGTACTTTTGAAAGAAGGATACGAGCATGGCGGAATTGATTTCAAACCGGTTTTGGTCCAGATAAAAAAACTCAATCCGGATGTTGTATACATGGTATCGTATATCATGGATGCATCTTTGCTCATGAAACAGGCCAAAGAGCTGAAATTAACCCCCAAAATTTTTATCGGCGGGGCCGCCGGTTTTACACTGCCGGAATTTGCGGAAAATGCCGGGGTTGCTTCCGACAAAATCATCTCGGCAACCCTCTGGCATCAGGTGCTTCCATTTCCCGGGGCCATGGATTATTACAATAAATTCGTCGCCAAATATAACAAACCCACCGAGTATCACGGCGCAGAAGCTTATTCTGCCTGCTATGTGATCGCGGATGTTTTAAAGAGAGCCAAATCGTTCAAGAATACGGATATCAAGCAGGCTCTATCCGAAACCGACATGATGACGGTTTTCGGGCCGGTAAAATTCACCACCTGGGGTAAAATGAAGAATCAGAACATCGCCGCCACCTATGTGGTTCAGTGGATCGATGGAAAACTGGAACTCGTATGGCCCACGGATCATGCAACCAAAGCATTTGTGTATCCTGTGGACTGGATGAAAACCTGGGGGTATTAACCGTAACACTCTTAGCTTGAATGATTAGTTAGTGTCCATCGATAATTGAGGATTTTTGTTCAAGATCAAGGCATATGAAAAAAATAACCACAGGCATATGTTTAATATTCCGAGGATTATTTTTTGGAATATAACGCAGAGATTGGGCAAAAAGACCATTTATGGATGGACACTATTTAACAATCCGGTTTAACAAATAGAACCCGCTGCCGGCAATGCTCCGGTAGCGGGAGATTCTCTTAAACCTAAGTTGAACTATTTTTTTTTGCGAAGAGATCGGTGCAGATTGAGTGATAACTCTCTGAATTTATGTTAAAAAAAGGAACATCACATGGAAGTCTTCCTGCAAACCATGGTAGCGGGGATTCTAATCGGAGGCATTTACGGGCTGATCGGAATCGGCATGACACTGATTATGGGTGTTATGGGCATTATCAACCTGGCACACGGCCAGTTGATGATGGTGGCCATGTACATCACCTTTGTTCTTTCCCATTTCCTGCACATTGATCCCTATCTTTCACTGCTGGTCGCCATGCCCTCTCTATTTCTCCTGGGCGCATTTTTACAAAAATTCTTACTCAACCCTCTGATGAAAATAGACTCTATCCTGCCAGAAAACCAGGTGTTGATGACGGTCGGCATCGGTATGGTCCTTGCGGAAATCGCCCGCTTAATGTTTTCATCCGACTACAAGACCGTTAAAACATCTTACAGTTCCAATGTTTTCTTTCTGGGCAATATTTCTTTTAATATGCCCATGGTCATCGCATTTCTATTTGCAGTTTCATTTACCGTAGCCCTTTTCTGGTTCTTGCTCAAAACCGACATCGGACGTTCGATCCGGGCCACGGCCCAAGATAAAGATGCTGCAACCCTGATGGGGGTAAACAGCAATCGCATCACTATTATTACGTTTGGATTAGGTTCATCCCTTGTGGCCGCAGCCGGAACTTTATTAATCCCCATATTTTATCTTTTTCCGGATATCGGCGGTCCTTTTACCCTGAAGGCCTTTGTCATCACCATCCTGGGAGGTATGGGGAGTACGGTCGGTGCCATCGTGGGCGGCGTTGTGCTGGGCATTGCGGAATCCTTAGGCGCAACATATATCGGCATGGGATATAAAGAAATGGTCGGTTTTGTTATCTTTGTTCTGGTGCTGGTGTTCTTGCCCGGAGGTTTGAAGCGTCTGACCAGAGTGTAGAGGAAAAAATGAAGAAAAATCATTTATTTTTAATAAGTTTGGGAATCCTTTTCTTAATTTTCCCTCTGGTTGTCCATTCCCATTATTACCAGCATCTTGTCATTATTATCTTTATGTGGGTTGTTATCGGGTCTTCGTGGAACCTTCTGGCAGGATATACCGGACAGGTTTCTTTCGGACATGCTATTTTTTTCGGCGTTGGCGCCTATACTGCCGGAATATTTGCATCAAAATTGGGAATATCCGCCTGGTGGGGCATGGCCTTTGGCGGAATTTTTTCCATGCTGGTGGGGCTTTTTGTTGGCTGGGTCTGTTTTAGATTAAGGGGCCCTTATTTTGCTCTGGCAACCCTCGCAGGCGGTGAAATTATCCGATTGATTGCCACGAACTGGGAAAGCCTCACCGATGGGATGGTCGGCATTCTCATCATTCAGAGCTTTAAAAGCAAGCTGTCTTATTATTATATAGCCTTAGCTCTGGCTCTGGCGTGTATTTATACAATCCGCATAATTATGAAATCCAAATGGGGGTATTATTTTGTCTCCATCCGTGAAGATGAAGATGCTGCGGCATCTCTCGGGATCAACACCACCCTTTATAAAAATGTATCGCTTCTGATAAGCTCCTTTTTTACCGGCATGGCCGGAGCTTTTTATATGAATTATATGGCGTTTATTGATCCTGAGGTGGTATTTTCTCTACATTATATTTCTATTATGGCGATTCTTGTGGGTATTGTGGGTGGTGTTGCCACCATTTGGGGCCCTGCGGTAGGAGCATTTGTTATGGTGGGGCTTCAAGAGACATTCAGAAGTTCTTTTTTCGGCCTGGCCCCAAAGTGGATCAGCCAGGCCCATGCCTTGGTATTCGGTCTCCTGGTTATATTTGTCATCATGTTTCTGGCAAACGGCATTGTCGGAGACTATCCCAAAATTAAACGAAATGTATTTAGAATAAAGCCGTTGAGTTCATAGCAATCCGGGAAAAAATTATGGCACTTCTTGAAATAAAAAACCTTACAAAAGCTTTTGGAGGACTCCTGGCGGTAGATAACGTGTCCTTTCATGTGGAAAAGGGGGAAATTGTCGGACTTATCGGCCCCAACGGCAGCGGGAAAACCACGACATTCAACTGTATCAATCAATTTTTCCCCATTACTTCCGGTGACGTTTTTTTCAATGGCAAAAGCATAAAATGATTGAAAACGCATCAAATCTGTCATCTGGGTATCGGCCGAACATTCCAGGTTGTAAAACCCCTTGCCAGAATGACGGTTTTGGAGAATATCACCGCATCGGCCTTTTGCCGGGTGAATACCATCAAAGAGGCCCAGAAGGAAGCGTTAAAGGTTCTCGATTTCTGTAATCTTACAGAACAGAAAGATAAACTGGCAAAAAGCCTCCCCATAGCCGGAAGAAAACGCCTTGAAATTGCACGTGCACTTGCGACAAAACCGAAACTTTTGCTTCTTGATGAAACCGCCGCCGGTTTAAATCCGGGAGAGCTTGATGAAGCCATTGAGCTGATTAAGAAAATCAGGGAAAACGATATCAGCATACTGATTGTGGAACATATCATGAAAGTCATCATGACCATATCGGATCGAATTCACGCCATCAACTTCGGTCAGACCATTGCAGAGGGAACCCCTCAGGAGGTTGCCAATAACAAAGCGGTGATTGAGGCTTATCTGGGAGAAGCGCATGCTCAAGGTTAACGGGATAAACGTGTTTTATGAAGATTTACAGGTCCTCTGGGATGTTAGCTTTGAGGTCAAAAAAAAGGAGATCCTGGTTTTGGTAGGTGCCAATGGCGCCGGAAAATCAACGACACTTAAAACCATCTCCTCACTTTTGACACCAAAGACCGGAACCATCGAGTTCAATGGTATTCGTCTGGATCAGTTGCCCCCCAACAAGATCATTGGACACGGCATTGTTCATGTTCCTGAAGGCAGACGCCTGTTCCCGGAGATGAGTGTCGAGGAAAACCTGATTATGGGTTCACTTTATGGAGAAGCCAAGACCCAACGAAATGAAACCATAGAATATGTCTATTCCCTTTTCCCCAGACTTCAAGAAAGAAGAAAACAGATGTCCGGCACCCTTTCAGGGGGTGAACAACAAATGTTGGCGGTCGGCCGGGGACTGATGTCGCTCCCGAAATTGATGATGTTCGATGAACCCTCCCTGGGTCTGGCGCCCATCCTGGTACAGGATATCTTCGATTTAATAAAAAAGATCAACCAGGAAGGAGTAACTATTCTTCTGGTTGAGCAGAACGTCACCCAAACGTTGGCCATGTGTGATCGTGCCTATGTTCTTGAAAACGGGAGGAACGTGCTCCAAGGTACCGGACAAGAATTGATGGCAAACGATCATGTCAAAGAAGTTTATCTGGGGATATAATTTGACCATCGAATTTCCATCGAATTTCAAACATTCCGCCGCCCTAATATTGACGGTCTCGTAAAAAGTCCAACTTCTGCGTTGTGCTGCATTTCGCAATCATTCAACGTACGACAAGTACTCCTCATGATTACAAAATTTGCGATGCCTTTTTATCCCGCCTATGTTTGGCGGGGGAATTTGAACTTTTTACGAAACCGTCTAAATCGGACTTTTTACGAGTTCATCAATATTCCTTGACTCTTGAATCAGAATCATTTAACAGCAGGAAAAATTGTGACGAGAAGGATAATTATAGTGTGCTTATCATGGACACAGCGAGTTAAACCTAAATTGCATTCTTGATACTTTTTCACAAAGGAGTAATCAAATGAAATCGACCGCAAGAGATGTAATGATTCGGGATTTTGATAAGATTCGATCTAATGCGCCTATTGAAGAGGCTGTGCGATTGATTTATAACGGCAAGAGCAGAGAAACCGGCCAAAAGACGGCAAGCGTTATGGTAATAGATAGATTTAACCGTTTGACCGGTGTAATTAGTATGTTCGATGTGCTTTATCATTTAAGACCACCCGTTTTGAATTACATGGTCAGCGGTATTGATTTCTGGAACGAAGAACTGGATTCCTACATTAAGCGCTTCAAGGGGTTGACGGTTAAGGAGGTCATGAGTTCTCCGGTACTCTTTGTTGCGCCGGATGATGATTTGATGGTGGTTATCGACCGCATGGTTAGAAAGAAATGCCGTCGCCTTCCGGTTCTGGAGAGGTCCCGGGTGATCGGTATTGTCTATCTTTCCGAAGTATATTACCATCTGTGTAAGAATTTGCTGAAGACTGAATTCGAGTGATTCGTAAGGTTTTGAATTTATTATTTTAATAACTTGTAGAATTTCCAATAGGTTATATTCATAATCACTGCCATCTCAATAAATTATGATCATTTAATACACCAGACCTATTGAGAAGTTACCCTAATCATAGACTGTTTAAGAAAATATATACCCATTATAGGTATGAAAATATGACTAAAGAATCAGACGCCCTTTGTTACCGGATTCGTCACCGGGGCCTGATCGGCGTCAAGAGCAAGATGCCCATCAAAGACCTATCCGTATTGAGTCGTATCTACACTCCGGGAGTGGCTGCTCCTTGCAGAGAGATCGCTAAAAACCCTTCATGCTCTTTTGACTATACCTGCCGAGGAAATTCAATTGCCCTGATCACGGACGGAAGTCAAGTTTACGGACTCGGGAATATTGGGGGGTTGGCTGCATTGCCCAAGCTGGAAGCAAAATCTGTTATTTATAAAACCTTTGCCAATATTGATGCGGTTCCCATAGCGCTCACTACCCAGGACGCCGACGAGATCGTGGAGATTGTCCGCATCCTTGCACCATCGTTCGGTGGATTTTGTCTTGAAAGTATTGCGGCTCCCAAATGCTTTAGCATTGAGCACCGGTTGAGAAGAGCCATGGGGCTAACACTCCTTCACCATGAATACCACGGGTCGTCCATCATCGTTCTGGCTGCTCTGTATAACGCCTTGAAGGTGGTGGGTAAAAACCTCACCGACGCTCGAATCATCATTAACGGCGCCGGTGCTGCAGGTATCGGCGTTGCCAAAGGGCTCTTGGCCGCGGGTGCCGAAAATATCACCATTTGTGACCGGCATGGCGCCATCCATGTTTACCGAATGGAAGGCATGAACTGGGCCAAAGCGGAAATTGCCAGTTTGGTTCGACATCATGATATTAAAGGAAGCCTTGTCGATGTTATAAAGGGAGCGAATATTTTTATCGGTCTCTCAACCCAAGGGGTGGTTGATCGTAAAATGGTTTCAAGCATGGCTAAAGATCCCATAGTGTTTGCCTTAGCCCTTCCGGATCCTGAGATCAGCGAAGCCCAAGCCCTGGATGGTGGTGCAAAAATAGTAGCTACGAGTTTGGCGAAAAGCGAGAACCAGATTCGTTCATCTTTAGTAACACCCGGATTTTTCAGGGGATGTTTGGATGTACGGGCAAGGCGGATCAACCGAGAGATGTTTTTGGAAGCCGCCCGGGCGCTGTCCGCCATGATTCCTGAAAATAAACTCTCGCCCACGAATATTATTCCCCGCCAAATGGACTGGAAAATCTCCCCGGTTCTGGCGGGAGCAGTGGCGAAAACCGCTCAAGAGACTGGTGTGGCACGGCTGTCGGCCAAAGAAATGCCCCCTGAGAAGGTTCAGGAACGAACCGAATGCTATATTTATGAAGGTGAACTGGCATGGCTACCGTCCGAAGGGCAGGATTACGGAACCCTGAGCATCGATGAGGAATCACTGGAACTTCATCATCGATACCAGGGATGTCTGGAAGTGTATACAAAAGTTCCGGTTAAAGATGAGGTCATATACCGACGCTTATACGGCCCGAAAGCCGTGGCTCAAGTGTGTCAAAACATTTTTAATGATTCGACAAAAGTATATGATTTTACGTGTAAAAGCAATCTAGTAGCCATCGTATCCGACGGTAGCGCCGTTCTGGGATTAGGGAATATCGGTCCTCAGGCGGCCATGCCGGTGATGGAAGGAAAAGCCATTCTATTCAAAACCTTTGGAGGTGTTGAAGCCTTTCCTATCTGTATCAACACTCAGGATACGGATTTAATTGTTCAACTTGTAGAAAATATTTCTCCGGCCTTTGGAGGGATTAACCTTGAAGACATCTCTTCGCCACGCTGTTTTGAAATTGAGCAAAAATTGCGGCAACGGTTGGACATCCCTGTATTTCACGATGATCAGCATGGTACCGCTGTGGTCACTCTGGCAGCACTGATCAATGCGCTGAAAATTGTGGATCGCAAATTAAATGATGTGAAAATTGTCTTTAACGGTGCCGGTGCAGCATCAATAGCGGTGACAAAACTCTTGATTCAGGCCGGTGCAAAAAACATCACGGTATGTGATACCAAGGGCGCCATCTATAAAGGACGTAAAATAGGAATGAATTTCATTAAGAATGAACTGGCGCTCATAACCAATCCTGAAAAACACAAAGGAACCCTTAGCGATGTATTAAAAGGCGCTGAAGTCTTTATCGGACTTTCCGGTCCCAATGTTTTGAATCAGAAAATAGTAAAGTCCATGGCCAAAAATTCGATTGTTTTTGCCCTTGCCAATCCGGTTCCGGAAGTTCATCCGGACATCGCCCAAAAGGCAGGGGCTCTAGTGGTCGCTACCGGAAGATCGGATTTCCCCAATCAGGTGAATAACTGTCTGGCATTTCCGGGCATCTTTCGAGGTGCTCTGGACATACGTGCAAAGTGGATTAATGATGACATGAACATTGCGGCCGCCCAAGCCATTGCCGGTCTGGTGGGTGATGAATTGAAACCGGAATATATTCTCCCGGGCGCCATGGATTTCAGGGTGCCGCCCGCAGTGGCTGAAGCAGTGGGCCGGACAGGAATGGAAACCGGAGCCGCCCGGCACCATATTGAACCGGAAAGGATTGCCAGGCATACCCGGGAATTTATTTATGATGAGAGGCTGTCATTGATTTAATCGTGTGGGAATTTACTTTTTTGGACACAGATTGTGGAGATTCTTAAATTGAGAAAAAACAATGTGATCTGTGTATCTAATTTGAACGTTTCGTTATTCGTATCCATTCACGGTTCAGGGTTCAACGTTCAAGGTTAAGGACAAAGAAGGCATTGAAGATATGAAGTCCTTTTTACAAATGTTCATTTTCCCAAGTAATTGCTAATTTAGCATAAAATTTTGGATTAGGACTGACGAAACTGACACTTTTCTCGTAAATACGCATCTCAAATGTAGTCCGGGGACAAGAATGAAACCTTGAACCCCTGAACCGTGAACGGTTACCGTTATTCTTACTTCAAAGTTGTTTCACTTTATCTGTTGGCCTTGCGGATGCCCAGCTGGTCCAGGGCAATAATCCATTTGCAGATATTGGCGGATCCTTCCACCATGGTATATGTGGGTGTATCCCGATAAAAGCGTGATAGCGGATACTCGGTAGAATAACCGTATGCCCCCAGAATCCTCATGGCATAGTCGGCGCACTTTGTGACGACTTCACCCGCAAAATACTTTGCCTGTGCAACATCGAGTCCGTTATTCAAGTTTCCCTGATCCTTAACCCAGGCCGCCTTGTAAACCAGCAGCCGAGCCGCCTCAATCTCAGCGGACATCTGGGCAATCATATCCTGATTCATCTGGAACTCGCCGATGGGTTTCCCGAACTGTTTTCGTTCATTACAATATTTCAGCGATACGTCCAGACATGCCTGCGCAACCCCCACGGCGCCGGCGGCTGCAGAAAGGCGGGTCTGATTGAGTGATCCGAAAAGAATCCGTGCGCCGTCTCCGGGTTTTCCGATAATATTTTCTTTGGGCACCTTTGTATTGTTTAAAAATATCTCACCGGTGGGAGAGGAGTGCGACCCCATTTTCTCCAGGACCGAGGTCTTAATGCCGTTAAAGCGCTTCGGCTCTATCACAAAAGCTGAAAGTCCCTTTGATCCTTTTTCCTTATCCGTATACGCATAATAAATAACCACATCGGCCACATCGGCATTTGAGATCCAGGTTTTGGAACCGTTCAACAGCCAGTGATTTCCAGCCTCTTGGGCTGCTGATGACATTGCCATCACGTCTGAACCCGCATCGGGTTCCGTAATGGCAAATGCACCGATATAATCGGCGGTAACCAGCTTGGGGATGTATTTTTTCATTAATGCATCACTCCCGTATTTGTACAGGGTAAAAGCGGTCCCCAGACATTGCATGTTGACCTGAACTCTGAGAGAGCTTGAGGCCTTTGCAATTTCTTCGGTTACGATCATTGCCGCCAGCCATCCCATGTCTTCCCCTCCGTACGCTTCGGGAATAACGGTTCCGAAAAAGCCGAGTTTTCCCATGGGCTTTACGGCCTCCTTATAAGGGAAATAATGATTAGCATCCCATTCATGGGCAAACGGGGCAATTTTTTTGGTGGCAAATTCACGAACCGCTTTTCTTAACATCTCCATTTCTTTGGACAACGCAAAATCCATAGTAACACCTCCCGATTCAAAGCGGGGTTTGTTCTTGGCCCATTAGGGCAAAAGAGTATGTTGTGGTCATATGTTAGGCTATCTTAATATTATTACTTATATCGGGTTCTTGTAGCAAGGTGTTTTTTTCTTCTGGTTCGACCTTAACCGGTTGATTTTTTTTAACGCTTACCGTGTCGTGAGACAATTGACATTTTTTCAAAATATTTGTACCCTCAATGGAGTTTAAACCGTGACTCGCTTGAAAATCGAATCACCGAAATATTTCTTTAAAAAAAAGTTGATACAGAATTTAGGGTGTAGAAATTTTGAGACATAAGATTGCCATGAAACCGATTGTCGCCATAATAGGTCGTCCCAATGTAGGAAAATCGACCTTTTTTAACCGTGTCACCGGGACAAGGAAAGCCCTTGTGGACAATTTCCCCGGCGTTACAAGAGATCGCCATTATGGTGATGCTAACTGGGACGGCATTGAATTTACACTGGTCGATACCGGCGGATTCCCGGATCAAGATAAGGATGACTTTGCCCACAAAATACGTTTCCAGATCATTCAGGCCATAGAAGACGCAGATGTTATTATTCTTCTACTGGACGGCAAACACGGAATTTCTCCTTTTGATGAAGATATTGTCAAGATTCTTCGTGAATTAACAAAGCCCGTCTTTTATGTGGTCAATAAAATTGACGGGATTGAACAGGAGGTTAAGCTTTACGAATTTTACAGCCTGGGTATAGAAAAATTATATCCCGTTTCAGCCGAACACCGTTACGGCATTTCGGATTTTCTCGATGACCTGACATCGGTTCTGCCTGAAACAGTTTCAGATCAAGCCGGAGATATGATCAAGCTGGCTGTGGTCGGCAAACCCAATGTCGGCAAGTCATCACTGATTAACAAAATTCTGGGTCAAAATCGTTTGCTTGTCAGCGATACTCCGGGAACCACCCGAGATGCCATCGACTCTGTTTTCAATATTAAGGATAAGTCGTATCTTCTCATCGATACCGCCGGTATCAGACGCAAGGCCAAGGTTTCAAAAAAGCTTGAAAAATTTTCCATTATTAAGGCGTTAAGAAGCCTGGATAGATGTGATGTGGCGCTGATTGTCATCGACGCCTACGAGGGAATTACCGAACAGGATATCACGATTGCAGGGTATGCATTTGAGCGGGGATGTGGATGCATTTTTCTTTTGAACAAGTGGGACATTGTTGAAAAAGACAACAAAACCGCATTAAAATATTATGAACAGTTAAGAATGCAGGCAAAATTTTTAAGCTTTTCTCCGAGGATAACCATTTCCGCATTAACCGGACAACGGGTTTTGAAAATATTCGGTCTTGTGGAAGAGGTATTCAGCCAGTACTCGGTACGTATCGGGACCGGACCGCTGAACAAGATATTTGAGCGGGCCATTGAACGAACAGAGCCGTCCCTTTACAGAGGAAGGCGTATTAAATTTTTTTATGCCACCCAGGTATCCACCGCCCCCCCCACTTTTGTGTGTTTTGTAAATTATCCTGATGCCGTCCATTTTTCCTATAAGCGCTACCTTATCAACCAGATCAGGGAGGGAGCAGGGCTTGACAAGACACCGATTCGAATAATCTTCCGTAAGCGCACACGGCAGGAAAAAAACAGATGACCCAGGGTTGAAGACCTATGGCAAATGACAGGTTAAAAGGATGACCATTGGACTTGTTTGAATATCACGCGCAACAATCGGCCCGGGGGTCGCAGCCCCTTGCCCATAGAATGCGCCCGAAAAACCTGGATGAATTCGTAGGGCAAACCCATGCCGTGGGAAAGGGGACATTGATTTATCATGCCATTGAACAAGACCGGATTTTTTCCATGATTCTCTGGGGTCCTCCGGGATGCGGAAAAACAACCCTTGCAAGAATTTTGGCGGGTGAAACCCGTTGTCATTTTGTACATTTTTCTGCGGTACTGTCAGGTGTCAAGGATATCCGGGCGGTTATAGAGGACGCAAAAAACCAGCAAAATCTTTTTCGAAAAAAAACCGTTCTTTTTGTAGATGAGATACACAGATTCAACAAAGCTCAGCAGGATGCATTTCTGCACCATGTGGAAAGCGGGCTGATTACCTTGATTGGCGCGACCACCGAAAACCCCTCATTTGAGGTTATATCACCGCTCATGTCCCGGTGCCGTTTGATAACCTTAAAAGCCCTTTCATGGGATGATATCGCCGTGATCTTGGAAAATTCCCTAAAAGACACGGAAAGGGGCTTGGGAAATATGAATCTGATTATGGAAAAAGATGCCCTTTCTCATCTTATTCGTATTGCAGACGGAGATGCCCGTGCAGCCCTGAACGCCCTTGAGAGCGTGGCATATCTGGTAATATCTGAAATCAATGTTTCAAAAACAGAAAGCCCGGTGAAAATAACGCTTCAGGTTTTAGAAAATGCTTTGGAAAAAAAGGCTCTTTTATACGACAAGTCCGGTGAAGAACACTTTAATCTTATATCCGCATTTCATAAAAGCTTAAGGGGGAGTGATCCGGATGCGGCGGTCTACTGGCTGGGGCGAATGCTCACCGCCGGCGAAGATCCGTTTTATATCGTGCGCCGAATGGTCCGATTTGCAAGTGAAGATATTGGAAATGCAGATCCCAATGCACTGGGAGTTGCATTGAACGCTATGGAGGCGTTTAAGTTCCTCGGGCATTCGGAAGGCGAGCTTGCACTGGCCCAGGCCGCCATATATCTTGCTACGGCTCCGAAGAGCAACAGCATATACAAAACTTACGGAAAGATCAAAGAGGCTGTTGACAGCCATGGCGCATTGCCGGTGCCTCTTCATATTCGAAACGCTTCCACAGGACTGATGAGAGAACTCGGGTATGGAAAAGATTACAAGTATGCCCATGATTATAAAGATGCACATATTCCACAGGACTATTTGCCGGAGAAACTACAGGGCAGGCTTTTTTATGCGCCCACAGAGCGGGGGTATGAAAAGACAATTAAACAGCGCCTCGACGGATGGAGAAATTTGAAAAAACCTAACACAAAAACTTAAACCAAAAAATTCCGCAAAAAAAATATTTATCGTACGAACTCAATATCTTTTTCAGGGACCCAGCATTTACGCGAATCGGATAATTCAATCTGATACCAGTTCCCCCTTTTTTCAATAAGGGTAAATTCCGTACCGGAATGAAGGGGTTCTTTGAAACTCGGTTCGTAAGTATCACTATTGCCCTTTCTGGCAATGACGGGGGAACTAATAATCACTCCCGGGCGAATCCTGCTGAGATAGATACTCTCGCTGAAAAGTGATCCTGCAAAAAGTGTCGAAAAAAAGGCTGTAAAAACAAGAAACCATACAAGGAATGATTTGTGAATGAACAGTCGCACCATTGCAAGGAGCCACAACAAAATAAAAGAAAAGGTAAGGATATAAACCCGGGTTCGGGTGGAAAGGTCATAATGCCAGAAAAAGAGTGTCTTTAAAATTTGAGTCTTCTGCTTTTCCTCGATACGATCCATACGGATTGACCGTGCATAGTCCAGGTTTTGTTTTAGATTGGGATCATTTGGAATATACTGCTGGGCACGGCGATAGTTGAGAATCGCACGTCCGATATCCTTTATATGGAAGTAGATATTGCCCATATTGTAAAATAACTTACCGTTTCCGATCTTGCCCTCCTTTACAATTCGCTCATAACGCATAACGGATTTTTGATAAAGGGCCCGTGCGCCATCCGGGTCCGTTGCCCCAAGGGTATTGGCCTCACGAAACATTTCTTTGGCCTGACGGTATAGATCTATAATCTTTTCCCTATGGAGTTTCTCAGCGTAAGAGGGACTTGCCAATAAGCAGATGGCCAGCGTTATTGTACTTAATCTTTTAATGATCATGCTCTGCATTTTATTTCAGCGTGTTTTCAAGGTTTTTAGCTAATATTATAGACTGTTCAACCAGTGATGAAGCGTTGGACATATCTGAGTTTCCGGCAAAGCGCCTGGCCTCGCATCGTTGGAAAAGGCTCTTCAGATTTTCAAGGGTTTCAGAATCTACACCTTTGGTCGACAAGGAGTCCTTGACGTCATTAAACGTAAGGGAACCATGAGGGAACCGCAGTTTGTCGCCGAGATATTTTCTAAAGGCATTGAGGATTACTTGGTATGACTGTTGCCCGGATTCCGTACGCTGGGCCTTTTTAATTGAAGAGGTTAATCTGCCGTATGCTTTTCGGGCCCGGGATGCAAAAGGGTCGGCATTTTGTCTGCTTATAAAAAATAGGCCCACCCACAATATAAGGTATACCATGGGCGGGATCACAATCATGCAAAACCGCACCGGAGATTTCAGCCAGGAAACCGGCCCAAAACCATGATTTTCGATAACACTCATATCCTCATAGTTATAGGCAATTCCTTTGGTCCATGTTTCAATCTCGCTGCCGGATAAATTAGATACGGCTGCACCCTCTGCATCCAGCGCTGTAACCACTCTTGCGGCCTTGACCTGTATGGGAATGGGACCTGTCCGTGCCGTTCGATATTCCCCTGCCCGTGTATCGAAATATGAAAGTTCAATCGAGGGGATTTCTTTTATGTCGGGCTTTAGCGGTCGTATGGTCTGAGTGAATACTTTTATTTTTCCTGAAGCTTCACCCACAGCTCTTTCCCGGGGAATCTTGAAATTACGATTCAGTTGGGCTTGGCGGTCAAGTGGAGGCAGGTCCACCTGTTCGAGATAATCCGGACCGCTCAATGTTAAGGTTAAGGTGATGGGATCCCCAACACTTATTTGAGTCGGAGTTGCTTGGGCTTGAATTTTGTATTCCCCTATATGCCCTGCAAAGTTGGCCGGTTGTCCTTTGGCCGGTACGTCATAAACCTTGAGATTAACCGTATTTGAAGGAACAATAACCTTTTGGTACACGCCTTGTCTTCCTAAGCCGAAAAAATCGTCATTGAAGAAATCCTTTCCAAAAGGGCGTTGTCGCCTCTGTCGGTAACCGGTAAGCGCTTCGCAGACAAGTGTCGCGGGTGTTATGTTCACAAGCCCTGCCTGTTTGGGTATGAGGACCTTTTTAAATGTTATGGTTGCAAACTCTTTGTCTCCCAGTCGACCCCTGCCTTTTTCACCAACAACTTCCCCGTCACCAAGAGGAATGCGATAAAACTTTTTGCCGGAGTTAAAATCGACTTGGGGATCAAAAAAATAAAAGAGGTCTTTTTGTTCGATTAAAGGTAAACTGATGCTAAACTTTCTTACGTCCTGTCCCAGATACCATGTTACGGTAAGCGTCACGGGTTCACCAACATAACACTCCTGTTTTGACAAATAAAGTCGTAGCTTGAAGTCCTCGGTTTCTGAGGGTTTTTGTGCATGGATAACCACAGGGTTTGTCTGTACGCGCTGCCCATCGGCATGAACGGTAACAGAAGGGAGTAGCAATTTGCCGGTTCTCTTGGGTACCAGCTGATAGGAAAAAATGTAACCTTGTTTAACATTTTGAGTCATTTGGCCGTTTATAATGGTCACAGACCGGCTAGTGTTTACCTGGCCGCCGTGATACTCGACAATAAAATCCGTAATTTCAGACAGATCCGGTTTTTCAGGATTTTCACTTCCCGACACCTGAATCTGGAAAATAAACGGTTCCCCCACAAAGACAGAGCTGCGCTCCACAACTGCATCAGCACTCAAGGGTTTGGCCTGTGCGTTCAAACTAAGAAAGGATGTTAAGACTAGTGCAATCACAAAAGCAAGTATGTGTTTCGGCCTTATCATTACCAATCCTTGTCAACCTCCCGGTAGCCGCCGGTTGAATAAATATTACGGCGCTTTTTGTTTTCTTTTTCTTGATCCAGGATCCTCCGCGCATGGTCAGCCAATTGACCCATTGGTGCTTTTTCCTTTTTGCTGTCCTTACTGTCCCGGGTCTGATTTTCCACGGATGCTTCATTTTTATTCTGATGTTTATCACCTTTCTGTTTTTGCATTTGGGATTGCGGGTTGGCTTCGTTACCAAGCGATGCCAGTGCGTTTTCAAGTTCTTCAAGTGATTTCTCTTGATGGATACTTGCCGAGTCTATTTGATCCTGCCCGAGCTTCTCTACGGCAGCTCCTTGCTGACCGGTTGACTTATCCAGATGCTCTTTTGCTTTTTGAACAGACTCGGACATATCTTGACCCGGCGGTATCATATTTTGTGCAAGCATCCGTGTTTCCTGTTGCAAATCTTTCTGACCTTTAGCGAGGTCTTGAACCTTTTCATGCAAATCCTTTGAGTTATCTTTCTGATGTTCTTCATCCGCCAAGGTCTTATTCCGATCAAAAAGCTCTTGTTGTTTTTGGATTATATCTTGAATCTGCTCTGCCGCATCCTGCGTGGCCTTTTGCTGTTTTTTCTGTCTTTTTATTTCATCAAGGATTGATTTCATGGTCATACGAACCATTTCGATATTTTCCGATGCGTCCTTGAACTCCGGTGATAATTCCAGGGCGTCCTGAAAATAGCGTATGCTTTGGCTGCATGCCTCAAGTGCTTTATTAAGGTCGCTGTCCTTCAGGCGCTCTGCCTCACGAAATGAGCAAACCCCTAGATTAAACTTACTGTATGTTTCAAGTTTAATGTCCTTGGTTTTTATTGCAGCCTGCTTAAAGGCTTCCGCCGCGCGGGTATACTCTTGTTTCTGATAAAGGGCGGTACCTTTGTTAAAATAAATATGAGGGGACTCCGGAGCATGGACGGCAGCCGCTTCATATGCGCCAAGGGCCTCATCGTATTTACCGGTTATGTAAGCGGTGTTCCCTTTTTTTACCAGCTTTTGTGTTGGGTCGGCGTATGCCTGCACAGGCATCAATAATATGCCGATAATCATGATAAAAACAGATATGGGCTTAAACATGTCTCTTTTGTTCCCGTTTTCGTTCAGTGATCAAAAGTTCCATACAAAGGAGAATAAATGCAATACCTAAAAATATTTGAAATTTTTCTTCATAACGTTTTACGGTCTCGGATTCATGTTTTTTCTTTTCAGCACTTGCGATAAGATTATCATAGACATTTCCAAGATCGATCGTCCCTGTAGCCACGTTGAGGTATTTGCCGCCGGGTGTAGCGGCAACCATTTTTCGAAGCGTGCCTGCATCAAGTTTTGACCATACCTCCCGGCCGTTATATGTTAAAAAGATTTTTTGTCCGTTCTTATTGGTAACCGGTATCCGTTTCCCTTCTCCCTCATCTCCAAGACCAATGGCAATAATCCGAATACTTTTTTCACCCGCTTTTTTTGCAGCTTCAACAGGAAAACTGTCGTGATCTTCACCATCCGTGATCAGAATAATATCCTTGAATTCCTTGATCTGATCATCAAACACATCGCTTGTCACTTTACGTACGGCATCCCCGATCATTGTACCGCCCCGGCTAATACTTTCCGTTGATATATGGTTGATCATCATACGAAAAAAACCATAATCAAGGGTAAGGGGACACTTGACAGCGGCGGTTCCGGCAAATGCAACCAATGCAATTCGATCCCCTTCAAGGCGTTCGATACAATCAAGAATGGCCAGCTTGGCACGTTCAAGACGATTGGGCACAAGATCTTCCGAAAGCATACTTTTTGACACATCAAGTAAAAATACAACATCCCTGCCACGACGCTCCATGGTTTCCGGTTGAAGATTCCATCCGGGCCGGGTCATGGATAAGATGATTAGAATCAACGCTATCATTAGCACAACAGATTTTACTAATCTCTTTGAAGCACTGACGGAGATATGTATTCTGTGAATAAGACCGGAATCAATAAACATCTCAAGAGCTTTTCTCCTTTTCTGCCATCCATATATATATACGCCGATAAGCAGGGGGATCAGCCATAGCAGGTATAGCATGCTTATATTTTGAAGTTTTATAGTGCTCATGGAATTTTTCTAAATAGCGTAACGTTCAATATAATTTCGCAGCCGATTAAAATGAGTCCTGCCAGTGCAAAAAAAAGAAAAGACTCTTTATAATCAATGAATCTGACAGATTCGATTTCGCTTTTTTCCAGTTTGTCAATCTCTTGGTAAATCGCACGTAAAGCTTCTGCATTGTCCGCTTTACGGAAAAGACCCCCTGTTTTTTCGGAAACAGCCTTCAATGTAGCGGTATCCACGGGTTGCCTCATGGGAACTTTGTATACGCCAAAAGCTGTCCTTATCGACGTAGCTGCATCACCGGAACCGATGGCAATGGTGTATACCTTAATCTTCCACTTTTCAGCCAGCTCCGCCGCTTGTATTGGATCACGTTTTCCACTGTTGTTTTCACCGTCAGACAACAAAATAATAATTTTGCTTTTGATTTTGTATGATCCCTCCTCGCCCTCTCCGTGTTGGGCCAAGTTTTCTTCAATCGTTTTCAAGCGGGCTGCGGCAAGGGCCAATGCATCTCCTATGGCGGTTCCGTCTTCTGCTCGTGTTTGTACAAGCTTCACACTGTCAAGAAAAGGAGGTAACGCTCCGTGCGCAAGGGTTAACGGACATATGGTATCGGGATACCGGGCAAAAGAGATCATGCCGATCAGATCATTTGGCCTTCCGGTTAGATCACTGCCGTCCCCCATAACAAACGCTTTAAAAACCTCTTTAACCACCTCCAGCCGGTTCATTTTTCGCCCTTTATACTCCATTTCCGCCGCCATGCTCCCGGACCGATCCACGACCATTTCAATGGCAATTCCTTTTCTGATATCCCTTATCTGTTCACGCCCTGTCTGAGGTCTTGCCAGAGCAACCGTTAGTAATATTATCGTAAGCATACGAAGCAGTAAGGGTAACGCAGATAACCGTTGACGAACCGAACGGCCCGCCTTTGCCGCATGATGGATTGAGGAAAACCGGATGGAACCTTTTTTTCCTGTCCCTTTACGCAGCACCAGGAGCAGCGGTATTACAGTTAGAAGCAAAAATGCCCAGGGCGATTCAAAATGCATATTAATTCTTTATTTTTGTCTCTGAAATAAATTCTTTACAACTTTCTAATGTATTTGCGATATCTTTATTCGCCGGCTGATGTTCGGCAAATTTAACAAGGTCACAATAGGTCAAAAAATTCTTAAGCAATTCATTATAGTTATCAGGAAAATTATGTTGAGTATCGAGTCCTTCCAGAAACTCCTCGGTGGTCTGTTCAGGCGCATTTATCCCGAAACGGCTTTCGATATACCGCCGGAGAATATCAGAAATTCTTTGATAATAAAGTTTAATCTTACCTTTTTCAATCAAGCGTTCGGATAAAAGCTGTTCCAGCTCTTTAAACGCCAGTTCATGGGGCGGTATCATTTGCTCGGCATATGCCATTTCAGCTTGTCGGCGTTTTCTTAGGATACCAAAAGTTATCAGCCCAAAAATCGCTAGAACTGCGCCAATAATTCCTGACCCTATCCATAGGGTATAGGATCTCGGGAGTTCCACAGGGGACTTGATATCATGCAATCTCATCCCTTCCATTTTATCCGGGAAAAGGGATGTTACTTTGATCACAATTTTCGCAGTTTCAATCTCATGTTTATCCGACCCTTTTTCTTCCTTTTCCCAACACCTTATTTTCATTGGAGGAATGCTGTAGTCACCGGAAAGAAAAGGTTCAAGAACATAAGAACGGGTGATTTTTGTTTTGTTGTTTCCGGTCAATTCAGGAAGGGTTGTGTTATCGTCTACTATTCCAAATTGTTCCAGCTTTTCTCCAAAACCGGGCAATTTGACTTCGTAACCTTCATCCCATAGGACTTGGATATGTAAATTTAAACGATCTGCTGTGGAAATCTCTTTTCTGTCTATATCGAAAATCACGGTCAGGGGTCCGCGTTCATATATCTTGTGAATTCCCATTTCATCCCTTTTTTCTGTGATGCCGGAATTTTCTTTTGTCTGACACGACAACAAAACAAGAACGCACAACAAATAAAAAAGAAACGACTTTTCCCTGTGCCTATTTAACATTTTTGTTACTATCCTGGCTCAATGGATGAGATTATAAAAAGTCTAAAATAAATTGGGGTAAAAAACTCACCGGCACCTGGGTTAATCCAATATATGTTTTGCCTATCTGTGTGACCGTCTTTCGCGGGTTCTGAAAAACCTCACAAGGTCAAGTAAATAGTCCCTGTCTGTAAAAATTTCTATCTGGTCCACATCCATGGATCTGAAGAGCTCTCTTAGATATATCTGCCGCGATGCCCCCAGTTTCTTATAGGTTTTTCGAATGACTGCACTTCCCGTATCAATCAGAATTTGCTCTCCGGTTTCCGCATCTTCAAGTTCCACCAGTCCGATGTTCGGCAATCTTATTTCTTTGGGATCTGCAATTGAAACAGCAATAAGATCATGCCGCTTACTCATCACTCGCATATTTCGTTCAAACCCTTCTCCTATAAAATCCGAGATGAGAAAGACAACGCCCCGTTTGTTGAACACTCGTCCCAGATAGTCTATACCGGCGGTGATATTGGTCTGTGCCAACCGCGGCGTAAAATTGAGAAGCTCTCTTATAAGCCTTAAGACGTGGGTTGTACCTTTGGCCGGTGGAATGAACATTTCAACTTGATCGGTAAAGACAATCAAGCCGACTTTGTCGTTATTCTTTATGGCTGAAAATGCAAGCAGGGCGCACAATTCAGCGGCCACTTCATTTTTTAACTGACGTGTGCTCCCAAAAGAACCGGATGCTGATAAATCCACAAGAAAAATAACCGAGAGTTCGCGTTCCTCCACAAAACGTTTGATATACGGCTCTCCCATGCGAGCGGTCACATTCCAATCGATGGAGCGGACTTCATCGCCGATCTGATATTCACGCACCTCATCAAATTCCATACCCCGGCCTTTGAAAACACTTTGGTATTCTCCTGCAAGGGAATCATTAACCGCCTTACTGGTGTAAAGCTGAATATAGCGTATTTTTTTAGCCAGTTCTTTTGAAATCATGGGACTTCAACGGTTTGAAGAATTTTTTCTATGATATCTTCGGAAGTCTTTTCCTCAGCTTCTGCTTCATAGGTAACGATTACCCGATGCCGGAGCACATTCATGGCAACGGTTTTTACGTCCTGAGGGCTTACATACCCCCGACCTTCAATTATTGCATTTGCTTTAGACGCCATGGCCAGATAAATAGATGCTCTCGGCGAGGCTCCGTAACGGATTAACTGCCCGATATCAAGCGCGTAACTATTGGGGTTGCGGGTCGCCTCCACGAGATTGACGATGTATTCTTCAATCTTAACATCCATATAAACTTCATCCGTAAGTTCGCGCAACCGTTTGACATCCTCGGGGGTAATAACGGGTTCCACATGGAGTGACGGGTTGGAACGAGCCATTTTTTTTAGGATTTCATGTTCTTCGGTCTTTTTAGGATAGGTGATCTTAAGTTTTAGCATAAACCGGTCAACCTGTGCTTCAGGAAGGGGGTAGGTGCCTTCCTGTTCTATGGGGTTTTGTGTGGCCATAACCATAAAAGGATCATGCAACGGATAGCTTTCATCGCCGATGGTAACCTGACGTTCCTGCATGGCCTCCAGCAGAGCACTTTGCACCTTGGCCGGTGCCCGGTTGATTTCGTCAGCCAGGATGATGTTGGCAAATATGGGACCTTTTTTTATGGTAAATTCACCGGATTTCGGACTGTACATAAGGGTTCCGATAAGGTCGGCCGGCAAAAGATCCGGCGTAAACTGGATTCTGCTAAATGTCGCCTGAATCATTTTCGAGAGCGTTGTAACCGAAAGTGTTTTGGCCAGGCCGGGCACACCTTCGATAAGTACATGATTATTGCAAAGAAGGGCCATCAAAAGCCCGTCGATCAGTGATTCCTGCCCCACAATGACTTTATGAATTTCACTGCGTATTCGATGAATAATAACACTCTCCTTTTCCACCCGTTTTTCTATTTGCTTAACATCCACAGCCATATTATTTCTCCTTACGCGATTTAAAACAGGATCATCTATCCTATTGATGATTAAGAATAATCAGACAAATCAGGCGATATTCCACATAATTGTACAATTTTAACAGAAGGTTATCCTTTCTAAACACGGATTTAATATAGGCACTAATTTAAAAGTTTCAAGAGTTATGAACCATAAGCCATCCCGATCACTCGCACTCCCTCTTGCACTAGGACCTATATAAATACGTTTTACTGTTAATATCGTAACTTTAACCGGTCAGGCAAACTACAATGACTGAAATCCAAAATTCTAAACCGGCTTTGGTCATTGAATACCGGAATTTGGGATTTACTTGAACCCTTGCTACCTTTCGTTCCCTTCTATCGACACAATATTTTTAGGAAAATAAATAAAACCATTCTTTTTTAAATGATTTATTTTAATATAACCTTGTAAAATTAAACAACCGCCATAAATATTACGGAAAACTATAATGAAACGATTTATAATCCATGATCTGGAACAATGGAGAAAGAGCCGTCGACGCAAACCGCTGATTTTGAAGGGTGCACGGCAGGTAGGAAAAACATATTCGGCAAGACGTTTTGGAGAAACCCGGTTTGAAAACTTTTTGCTGGTTGATTTTGAGCGAAATCCCGGGTGGCATAAAGTTTTTGAAGGAAATCTGCAGGCAAAACAGATCTGTTCCGATTTGGAGATTTTATTAAATCAGAAAATTATTCCCGGGAAAACACTTCTCTTTTTTGATGAAATACAGGCATGCCCCAGGGCAATATCTGCACTTCGCTTCTTTTATGAAGATATGCCGGAGCTTCATGTCATGGCTGCCGGCTCTCTTCTTGAATTTGCCATGAAAGATATCTCTTTCCCAGTGGGGAGAGTTAAATTTTTATCACTTCATCCCATGTGTTTTGCTGAATATCTGATGGCAAGAGGCCAGGAAGAAGCCAAGGATATTATTCTTAGTGTTCCCGGAACAGTATCGAAATCCACCCATGAATTGTTTTGTGATTAACTTCGACGATACTTTTTTGTCGGAGGCATGCCTGAAAGCGTTAAAGCCTATGTTGAAACCGGGTCAATGCAAGAGTCTTTTGAAGTTCAATCAGAAATTTGTGATACATACCGACTCGATTTTTCAAAATATCGGCCCCAGGCAGATAAACATTGCCTTAATACAGTATTAACCTCTGTAGCGCAGAGTGTTGGACAGCAGATAAAATATTCAAGGCTCGGGGAGGGATACTCGAATCCCACTATGAAAAAAGCGTTCGATCTGCACAGCCTTGCACGGGTCATAACAAGAATTCCATCGGTTAACCCTTCCGGCCTGCCTCTTGGCGATAGTGCCTCTGCAAAAATTTTCAAAGCATTAATGGTGGATATCGGACTCATGCGTTACCTTACCGGCATGCCAATGGATGTTGAGTACCACAAACCGAATTTGCTAAACATTTACCGAGGCGCCATGGCAGAACAGTATGTTGGACAGGAAATGGTTGTATCGCAAAATAAAGATATTTACTACTGGTCAAGGCGTGCAAAGAGCAGTTCTGCCGAGGTGGATTATCTTGCGGTAATAAAAGGTAAGATATTCCCGATAGAAGTAAAAAGCGGATCTTCGGGCAGGCTGAAAAGTATGCATCTTTGTTTGCATCATTACCCGAACTGCCGGAAAGGTTTTGTGTTTTCCACTCGTTCGTATGCTGATCTCCCTGAACAAAAGATTACTTTTATACCGCTATATTTTGCTTTTTCTGCTACTTACGCAGGCCAGGGTTCAAATGATTATTCCAAAATCTGACTTGCTCTCTTGGGATTTTTCTATATGAATAGAAATAATCGGGGTTTGGATTGCGGTTAGAAATCATCAATAGTATTGGAGTGTTGATGGTACGAGATTTAGGCACGGAACCTTGACCGGAAAACCGAATAGATGGGGAATGGAAAAACACAATATATAGTGGAAGAGGGATAATCGGAATTAGGCAATAATTTTTAACAAGAGCGATCGATATCTAAATAGTATCACAACCTATTGACATTAAAAAATATTTCATGTACTGGCAAGATACCCCAAAATCCACGATCAACTTTTAATAAATAAGATTACATGGCTATGCACTTGACTCCGGTAGACACTACATGTAGTACGTTTATGAATATCTTGGGCAGAAATAACTCAACCCATTGTTTTGACAATGGAAAGTGGCTTTGCTTAACGAGAACAATCTCGACAATATTCTGCAACCTATTGATCTTTAAGTGTTTTGGCTATCAAAAACATATTTTTGTAGCCACAATATGTAGTGGTCGCTGGAGTCAAGTGCATACCCACATAAGATTATTGTGATGATGTTAGTTTCAAATCTTCAATTTATAGAAATGCATGATTCATATAATCTTCATTACATGCCTATCCGGTTGTTACCCAAAAAATCTTTTAACTTATCGTTTATGTTAACAATTTGGCACAAAAGGACTTCCAAGCATTTATTCGTGACAAAGACAAGTATTTACAATAAGTTATTCCCTCTCCAAAGGCTTTTTTGGGGCGTTAATCGGATAGGCATGCTTCATTATAGCAAAACTACCAATATACTTGTATACTTGACAATTAAGGATTAACAATGATAAACGCAGAACATTTATAAATTCAAATATTTGAAAGTACGGCAATGTTAATTTAATAATAAGAGGGATAAGTTAAAAAAGAATAATTTTTTTTTACAGAGGATAAAATTATGAAGGTTTTAAGACTATATGCAGAAAAAGTCTATGGCCACTTAAATTTATCAATAGAGTTCAACTCTGATATAACTTTTTTAACCGGAAAAAACGGTTCTGGAAAGACCACGGTACTTAGGTTAATTCTTGCTTTGGTTACTCCTTCATTACGAGACTTAGACCTTATACCACATGACTCTGCAACTCTCGCCTTAGAATATGATCGTAAAGAATATTCTGTAAAATCACAACTGACAGAAGACTCAGTAACACTTTCTGTATCTGACATAGATGAAAAACTCAAGTTTAACAAATTAGATTATGACCAATACGATGGCAGGCCAGGTTCTGCAAAGAGGACTGAAGAACACTATTCTCTTTTAGAGGATAAATTATCAGATCATCCTGTAATTAAATTCCTAACTCAAATTGAAACGCCCACTTTCCTTGGATTAGAAAGACGACAAAGGGAATCTGCACCACCTTTGCGAACATATCCTATTAGAGGTGCACCAAGAAGACGGACACCATTCCGAGGTACATTAGGTGCAAGTCTCCATGAAATACAAGGATTAGTCCAAAACTACTTTAGAAGAATTAGAATGCAACACGATAAAATAAACGATAAGCTTAAGGAGGAAATTTTACTTTCAACTTTTCAATACGAACCATTTCAAAAGCAATTACCATTTTCTGATCTTGATTTACCAAAATGGCAAGACATGGAGTTAATAAATAGTAAAAGAAAAGATATGGAAGAGACATTAGTTGGGTTGGGTATTGACCAAAATCGCTTTAGAAATATTATCGGTGATTTTTTTGATCAACTTGGTCGTCTTGTAAGCGAAGAAATTGATAAAGAATCACATGAATTTATCGAATGGATAATTAATAAACCGCAAATAGACCGAATAACCCGAATTTTTAAAATTGTGGATGATTATAATGAAAAGGTAAGCAATCTTTTTGCGCCAGTTGAAAGGTTTCTATCATTAGTAAATGGGTTTTTTACGGACAGTGGTAAAAATCTTGGAATTGATTCGGTTGGATGGTTAGAAGTGAGACAAAAGGACCAAGATCCGAAATCAATAGAATCACTGTCCTCTGGAGAACGTCAAATTGTAGTTATATTAGCTCATTTATTTATAAGTGAACAGATGAGTAGAACTGGTTTATTTATTGTAGATGAGCCAGAACTATCATTGCATCTCAAATGGCAGGAAATATTTGTTGACTCACTCTTGGAGGCAAGCCCCTCTACTCAATTTATTCTAGCTACCCATTCTCCATCAATAGTACTTGATCGGCAAGATAATTTTCTATCGATTGGTGACTAGATGACAATAAGTTGGTCAAATAAAGCTAAAAAAGCTATTCCTCTTTTTTTTAAAGAATGGAATGATATCGATATATATATTGAAGATAAAGAAGCTTCTACCCAAAAAATATATATAGAAATAATTCAAAGATTAACTGACGGTAAGTATAAAGTC
The DNA here is from genome assembly GCA_004193595.1 of Desulfobacteraceae bacterium Eth-SRB2. GTDB lineage: Bacteria > Desulfobacterota > Desulfobacteria > Desulfobacterales > UBA11574 > S5133MH16. The sequence goes on along the minus strand of RPGQ01000037.1, from coordinate 99,467 downwards.
GCACGTATTTTCCCATTAGGTAACCGTCAAAAGGTGTTAGAAGCTTCTGCAAAAGCAGCAATCCATCAGTCCAAAAGACCAGAATTATATATTATTGATGGTGATTTAGATCTAATACTTGGTGAAACCCCAGCTAAAATAAATAATTTATACATGCACAACTGTTACTGTATTGAAAATGTCCTCTTTGATGAAGGTGCAGCAATTGAGATAATGTATGAAGAAGATGCCACCAAATCCAAAGAAGATCTCGCAAAACAGCTTGAATTTAATAGCAAATTAAGAATGGAAGTTGAATATCTAATAGAATTATTCGTGGTTTTTGGGTTAATGCGAAAATATTTTCCAAAGCGTAAAAGCGTTTCTCTTGGGTTAAGTGAATTTACATCGGGTGGCAAGAATCCATATTTGTCTGATAAGTTGATTAACACTTATATAGCGAGGATACAAATTGAGCTTTGTAAAGATTTCGGAAGCAAAGCAATAATAGAAGATAAAATTAAAATGTACGAACATATTGGAGACGATGATTCCGCAACGTGTTACGTATCTGGAAAAGATTTTCTTCTTCCACTATTAGCAAGACACATGAGGAATATTGTTAATATAAAAGCAACAAGAGAATCATTAAAAATCAGAATGGCAAAATGTTGTAAAATAGGCTGGTTAACTCGATTAAAAGAATCTATATATCAGGCATTTGACTTGGCTTAATTAAAATACGAATTAAATACTTGTTGAAATCCCAGCGGTAACTCTGGCTGTAGATATTTTTGATACCCTTCACAGTTTTTTTCCATCTACATTTACATTATCTGAATCAGAAATTTTTATAGATTTGAAAAGCGACCGCCGAACCAGATACCTGCAATATATGGCAATACGCTTAATTTTTGTGATATCATATGGTTGTATCTTAATAGGTTTTCACGGTAAATGCTCTAAATTATATTTTCAGACCACAATATATAGTATTATGCTCATTTCGATGATTTTTTTATGCCGCTGATTGATGTCTGCTTTGAACCATGAATCCATACCACCCCACCCATGATTACGATTTAGGCTTGAAATCAAGACTCCAATGCCTGCGATTATTGCTATGTTGCATTTTTGATAAAGTTTTGAAGCATGGCGTGACTGCATGTTAGCCCGGTTCGCAATATATTGAAACCCCATCAAAGCAAATCTAAGATTTTTACTTGTCCCGACTTTGTAAAATATGGGTTTTCAAAATTTTCTCATTATAAGCTAAAATTAGATTGCTTTTTTTCAGAATGCCAATAACCTTTTTTCTGTTTCTGGAATCTACAACCGGAAGGGTGGATATGTGTTTGCCCTCAAACACTTCGAAGGCTGTCTCAAGAGTATCGTCCGGAACAAGGCAGTGAACATTTTTGCTCATTATATCTGCTGCCACAATAATTTCACACAAATAATCCATGTCAGACAGACAGTTTTTCAAATCCCTCATGGACAATATACCTACGAGCTCATCTTTATTATTCAACACCACAAAGTGAGGGTAAGTGCTTTCTTGAGCCTTGACAATTAATTCCTCCAGACCGGTATTATCTCCGATGCTCTCATATTCTTTTTCCATATATTCAGTAACAGCTATAGATCGCAACAGGTTGACATCGTGGCCTCGGACGATTTTTATTCCTTTTTTGAGCAATTTTGTTTCATAGATGGAATTGCCGTAAAATTTCTTGACGATAATCAGACTTGCAATACAACTTGTCATCAAAGGAAGGATAATTTCGAAATTATAGGTCAGTTCAAAAATTGTAAAAATAGCCGTAATCGGGGCCATGGTGGCACCACTGACAATGGCTCCCATGCCCACCAGACCATAAGCAGGGTAAGCCGCTACCCATTCCGGAAATAAGTTATTTACGGCAACACCAAAAATACCCCCCAGAAGCGCCCCTAAAACAAGAGAGGGAGCGAAAATTCCTCCTGAAAAACCAGCCCCCACAGAAAAAGAGGTGGCTGCCAGTTTAAAAATAAGAACAACTGCAATGATATTAACCGCCATTTTTCCGGTCAAAATCAGGTTGATTGACTCATACCCCACACCGATGACATGGGGATAGTTTATGGCAATCAACCCCACGAATAAGCCGCCCATGGCCGGTTGCAAATAGCTTGGGATTTTGAACCGGTTCAAGGTGTCTTCAACATAAGAAATAGATTTGATGAAAGTGATGGACACAAAGCCGGCCAGGATACCAAGCAAGCAATAGAGTGGAATCTCCCAGTAGCTGACCAGTGTGTAATTCGGTATATCGAAGGCGGGGAGGTTTCCGAAAAAATGATGGGAAACCACGGTTGCCGTTACTGCTGAAATTGCTATGTGACTTAGATAACTGATTTCAAAATCTACAAGAATAATTTCTACGGCAAACAACATGCCTGCCATGGGAGCATTAAAAGTAGCGGCAATCCCGGATGCCGCACCGCACGCCAAAAAAACGGACCGCCATTCAGGAGGCAGCCTGATAAGCTGAGCAATGGAAGAACCCACCGACGATCCAATGTGGACAATGGGACCCTCCCTGCCGACAGAGGCGCCGGAACCGATAGAAATCACGGTTGATATAATTTTATAGAAAGTCGTACGGTGCCTTATGATACCCTGTCTTGAAGCTACGGCATTAATGACTTCGGGTACGCCGGCGCCGCGGGTTTCCGGAGCCAGAATGGAAACTATCGGGCCGACGACTAAACCTCCTAATACCGGAATCAAAACCACGATATACCACGACAGGTTTGTAGCAGTCCCGATAATATCAAAGGGATTCTGCCAGCATATACGGGTCGCAACTAACAACAAATATCGAAAACCCACCGCCAAAGCACCGGTTATCATGCCGATTAGGACAGCAACGATTAGCAATGGAATAAGATTTTCTCTGTCTGACTTGAAACTCCATTTTATACCGGAAAAATTTACCATTATTTCTTAAAAAAAGGAAAGTCGATCTGTGTCGGCACGTTATCCACTATATTAGATGTTCCACCAGCAGGTTACGAAATCAAGGTTAACGTTCCTTATCGTTGCCCTACTGCCAAGCATATTGTTACCTGAATCTTGCATGAAAATTAATTAGAATTTATTTAATTCTTAATTGAGACGGGTTTAAACAGCATCATAGCATCATGTATTTTACCCAAATAGTATATTGGATGATGATCTTTTTTATTCATTAATTTTCACCCAAAGGGCGAGCCGGAGGCTTTCATCTGCTGCGTTATTAAGGACTCGCAATAGCCAGACTATGGCGTCGCCCTTAAGTGCCTTGCATATGAAAACCTCCGACTCGTGCAAGATTCAGGTGTTAACACAGGCTTTTTCATAAAGGCAAGGCAAATAAGGATCGTTGCAGGGGTTGTCGCATTTTGAAATTTCATATGGCAAAAGCATATGTTGCTCGCTTAAGTGGTGCAGGGGCGTTGGGGTGTAAATCAATACTGTTGTTTGCTAAGATTGCTATGGCTATTTGGTGTCAGGTGTCAGAAATGATGAACAGAGGCGCCGGCACCAGGCATACGGGAAGGAATAAATATGGGATATTTTTTAAAGCCATATTATGGGCAATTTTAATCACCCCACCTGACACCTAAAAAAAGCTTCGGAGCTACGGTTTGTCAATAGAAAGGCATCAGCGTTTACCAACGGTCTTGATTTCCACCCGGGGCGTTGTATAAAATCGCGAAACGATTTTATAACTTGACACCGGAATAAAATAAAAATACAACGCAGCTAATTTTTTGGCAGAGGGATGTTGATCGGATTTAATAAAGTGGAACATATTAAAGGGATTGTAATAATTGTAGGCAACTTCGGCAGCGGAAAGACCGAAGTTGCCGTAAATCTTGCTGTTAATCGGAAGCGCTCGGGTATAGACGTTCGGATAGCGGATCTTGACCTTGTTAACCCCTACTTTAGAACTCGGGAGGCAAGGAAACCCCTTGCTGAACTGGGTATTGAGGTGGTTCTTCCCCCGGAAAAATATCTGCAGGCGGATCTGCCCATTTTAAGCCCGGCCATAGCCGGTCTAATCCGCCGGCCGAGCCAACTGACACTGATAGACGCAGGAGGCAATGATGTCGGCGCCACCGTCCTCGCAAGCCTCGCAGATTCATTTCGGAAAAAGCGTGTACATATGCTCCAGGTTGTGAATCCGTATCGGCCCTTTACGGAGACGATAGCCGGTTGCTTGAGAATGCGCGATCAGATCGAAAAAGCTTCCAAGATGTCCATAACCGGTATCGTTGGCAATGCAAATCTGATAGATGAAACCACAGTAGAACATCTATATAAGGGGTATGATTTTGTTAAAGCATTGTCTGACCAGAGCCGGTTGCCCCTTGAGTTTATCACTGCATCAGTAGAACTTTTGCCTGAAATAGATGTTGAGCGTTTTTCCTGTCCGGTTTTGCCTATAGAAAGACAACTTGTTCCGCCATGGAAAAAGGCTGTCGAGTTGCGAAAATAAGCTGTTGAAAATCTTTTAAGATAGTAGATATATCAAGCTAAATAGGATACTTATTTTCACAGACATGCACAGATAGTATTATTTATGAATTTGAAAACCTTGACGGTCTCGTAAAAAGTCCAACTTCTGCGTTGTGCTGCATTTCGCAATCATTCAACGTACGAAAAGTACGCCTCATGATTACTAAATTTGCGACGCCTTTTTATCCCGCCTATGTTTGGCGGGGGAATTTGAACTTTTTACGAAACCGTCTAAATCGGACTTTTTACGAGTTCATCAACCTTAATCGTGTCCATCTGTGTCCAAAAAGAAAAATTTTTATATAATCGAGTTCATCATCGTTTAGATTATAATTAAAGAGGAGTCAGAATTTATGGCATATAAACATACTATTGATAATAATCTATGCAAAGGATGCGGACTATGTGTCAACGTATGCCCAAAAAATGTTCTGGAAATTTCCGATCAAGTCAATGCTATGGGCTATTTTCCTGCGTATCAGGCACGCCCTGAAGACTGCATCTTTTGTACAACATGCTGCATCATGTGCCCTGATGTAGCCATAAGTATAACCAAAGTTGTTGAAGAGAAAGCAGATCAAGAATAAACGGAGGAAAAACATGGGCAAAATATTAATGAAGGGAAATGAAGCGATCGGAGAGGCAGCAATCAGGGCTGGATGCCTTAATTACTTTGCCTATCCTATTACCCCACAATCTGAAGTTGCGGAATACCTTTCCCGCCGCATGCCGGAGGTGGGCGGTGTATTTTTACAGGCCGAAAGCGAAATCGCCGTGGCGAACATGCTTTTCGGTGCTGCGGGATGCGGCGCCCGGGTTTTTACCACGTCATCGAGCCCGGGTATAAGCCTGATGAGTGAAGCCATCAGTTATATATCATCTGCCCAGTGTCCGGTTGTTTTTGTCAACATTGTACGCGGCGGTCCCGGACTGGGTGGGATTCTTCCTTCCCAGGCAGATTATTTCCAGGCTACAAAAGGGGGGGGGCATGGGGATTACCGGTTGCTTGTCATGGCGCCGGCAAGTGTCCAGGAAGCAGTTGAGATGGTAATGATGGCATTTCCCCTGGCGGAAAAATATCGAAACCCCGTGATGATTTTAGGTGACGGCCTGATCGGACAGATGATGGAACCGGTTGAATTCCCTGAGCACCTCAGATCTGAACCGAGCAATAAGGATGACTGGGCCACAAACGGTATGGATACTCGAAAAAGCAATAAGCCAAATCTGGTCAAATCATTATTTTTGAATGCGGAACTGCTGGAAGAACATAATATACTCTTAAAAGCAAAGTATGACCGCATGAAACAAGAAGAAGTGCGATACGAATCTTATAACACGGATACGGATTACCAGGCGCTTATCGTCAGCTTTGGTACCATGAGCAGAGTTTGCAGAACTGTCATTGATAATTTAAAAGCCCAAGGTTTTGAGACGGCCATGATAAGACCCCAGACCCTCTTTCCCTTTCCCCAAGAACCGATAAAGCAGGCGGCTTTAAAAGAAAGCTGCAAGGTTGTATTTAGTATTGAGCTGAACATGGGGCAGATGGTTGAAGATGTGGAACGGAGCGTTCAGGGGAAGCGTCCGGTTCACTGGTATGGTAAAGCCGGTGGTGATGTACCTACGCCGGAAGAAGTCATTGATGTAATCAAATCTTTTTTTTAAAGTGGAATGTGAAATCTTAAGTCTTCATTCACATATTGCATGAGGAGCAGATATAATGGCAAAAACATTTAAGAAACCCCAAGCCCTTTCCGATCAGCCGACTCATTACTGCCCGGGTTGTACACACGGTATTATTCACCGTCTGGTGGCCGAAGTTATCGATGAACTGGGGATAAGGGGTCGGACGGTCGGTATTGCACCGGTGGGCTGTGCGGTTTTGGCCTATAATTATTTCACCTTCGATTTTCAAGAGGCGGCCCATGGACGGGCACCGGCAATGGCCACGGGAATAAAAAGGGTTCGGCCTGACTTGATCGTTTTTACCTATCAGGGTGACGGTGATCTGGCAAGTATCGGAATGGGAGAAATTATACATGCCGCCAACCGGGGAGAAAAGTTTACAACAATCTTTGTTAACAACACGGTTTATGGAATGACCGGAGGCCAGATGGCGCCGACAACATTGCAGGGCCAGCGAACCACGACCTCTCCTGCGGGACGCAATGTTGAAGAGGTGGGTATGCCGGTTAAAATGGCCGAACTCCTATCTGCTTTAGAGACTCCTGCATATATTACAAGACAGACCGTACTAAAACCAAAGTACGTTGTCAGGGCCAAGAAAGCCATTAAAAAAGCTTTTCAGTATCAGATGGAAGGCCGATGTTTCAGCCTTGTGGAGCTGGTAAGCACATGCCCGACCAACTGGGGGCTAACTCCGGTGGAAGCCATAAAGTGGGCCGAGGACAACATGCTTCCCTATTTTAAGCTGGGCGAATACAAAACACCCGATACGGTTGAGGAGGACTGAATGCAACGTGAAGTGATGTTTGCCGGTTTTGGAGGTCAGGGCATTCTGTTGATAGGGAATATCCTAGCACACACTGCAATGGAAGAAGGGTACGAGGTGGCGTGGGTTCCTTCTTATGGTCCGGAGATGCGTGGCGGGACCGCATATTGTCTGGTGGTTATCAGTGACAGGCCCATAGGTTCTCCGATTATCAGGAACCCTATGCATCTGGTGGCCATGAATCATCCTTCTTTGGAAAAATTTGCACCCATGGTAAAGCCAAACGGTGTTGTCGTTATCAACAGCTCATTAATCCACATTGGTTCGGACCGCGATGATGTTGACGAACTTCTGGTGCCGGCCAATGATATTGCAAACGACCTGGGAAGCATAAAAGTGGCCAATATTGTGGCACTTGGCGCTTTTGTCGCTCGCAGCAAAATTGCCGATTTTGAACTCGTGCGACAGTGCGTTAAAAAAAAATTTTCTTCAAAAAAAAAGCTTATACCCATAAATATGGCGGCTCTTGAAGAGGGCAAAAAAGTTGCTCAATTGAAGTGACTTTCAAAACCCGTAACCTGAATATGAAGTTATCTATTCCCGATTATATTTTATCAATAAAACCGTATACCCCCGGAAAACCCTTAAAAGAGCTTGAAAGGGAATATGGTATCGTTGATTCCATAAAACTTGCCTCTAATGAAAATCCTCTGGGTCCCTCTCCCCTGGCGGTTAAGGCCATCAAAAACGCTATTGGAGAACTGAACCGGTATCCTGACGGAAGTGGTCATGATTTTATTCAAAAAATCTCTGAACATCTGGGTGTATCCCCACAGAACGTTGTTTTAGGAAACGGTTCCGATGAAATTATAGGTATGCTTGCCTGCGGATTGCTTCAGCCGGGTGATGAAGCCATTCTTCCACATCCTTCCTTTCTAATGTATGAAATAACGGTTCGTAGCGCTGGTGCAACACCGGTATTTGTTCCCCTAAAGTCGCTTTCAATCGATCTGAAAGGAATAAAAGAAAGGATTACACCAAGAACCCGCATGGTTTTCCTGTGCAATCCCAACAATCCCACCGGAACGGTTTTTTTAAAACAAGATTTTGAAAATTTTCTGAATAAAATTCCACCGGAAGTGATTGTTGTGGTGGATGAGGCGTATATTGAATTTGTCCGTGATCAAAACTGTGCGAAAAGCATTGAATATCTTGATAACGTCAGACCGTTGATTACACTTCGAACCTTTTCCAAAGTTTATGGTCTGGCCGGGCTTCGTATCGGATATGGTGTTATGCCGGATGAAATAGCAAGTCTGTTGAACAGGATCAGACTGCCGTTCAATACCAATTCTCTGGCTCAGGCCGCCGCCTGCTCAGCGCTTGAAGACACTGTTTTTTTTGAGAAGGTCATAACACTCATCCATCAAGGTCTCGATTTTTTATATGATTCGCTGGACCGGCTGGGAGTAAAATATTTTCCAACACAAACGAATTTTATCCTGATAGATGTTTGCAAAAATGCCGATGCAATTTATGAAAAAATGCTCAGACAGGGGGTTATTGTAAGGTCCATGAAATCGTATGGTTATCCTCATTGTATCAGAATCAATGCCGGACTTCATGAAGAAAATGTCAGGTTTATCAAGGCTCTTGAGAAGATCCTAAAATGAAATGAATCAATACATTGAAGCGTCTAATTATCACAATAGATGGTCCGTCAGGGGCGGGCAAGACAACGGTAAGCAAGTTACTGGCCCATGGTCTGGGATACAGATATATTGATACGGGCGCTCTTTACAGAGGCGTTGCCCTGGAAGCAATGTCAGCGGGCCTAAATACCGATGACGATACCGGTCTTGAAAATATTTTAAGCTCCCTGAAAATGAAGTTTGTGTACGGTGAAAAAGGATTGCGCCTGATATCAAATGATTCGGATATCACGGATAAAATCCGGACGCCTGAAATATCCATGTTTGCTTCGGCGGCTTCTGCAAGACCGGTGGTAAGAAATTTTCTTTTGGAATTGCAGAGAGAGCTGGGCAGGGAAAAAGGCGTTGTGTTTGAGGGGCGTGACATGGGTACCATAGTGTTCCCTGATGCGGATGTGAAGTTTTATTTGGATGCATCACATGAAACCCGGTCGCTCAGACGATATCAAGAATTAAAATCCGAGACCTCTCAAACATTACAGGACGTGGAAAAGGATATCAAACGCCGGGACAAAAATGACAGTGCCAGGGATTTAGCACCCTTAAAGCCTGCAGAAGATGCTGTGATAATCGATTCCACCCATCTTTCCGCCCAAGATGTTGTTAATCGGATGGTGAATGTTATTGAGAATAAAATAATCATTGTTTTTTAATAACTGTTCTGATATCAAAATGGGTTATGCTATATTTTACTTAATAGCTTAATAAATCTGACCAGGGGGTATTTTGTTTAATGGAAAATCTTGAAAAAAACGATTTAACCAAGGATTCAAGCGTAAACGCTTTGTCTGATGAGCCTGTTGATAAGCAACCAGATGAAGCGGGTATCGAGGAAAAAGAAGTATTGAAAACCGATACGTCTGTTGAAGATGTATTGTCCGATGACGTACAAAATGAGAATGACGGTCCTGTGGAAATCCGGGAAACGGATGAGACGCCGGTGGAAGTTCGGGAAACGGATGAAACACCGGTGGAAGTTCGGGAAACGGATGAAACGCCGGTGGAAGTTCGGGAAACGGATGAAACGCCGGTGGAAGTTCGGGAAACGCATGAAACACCGGTGGAAGTTCGGGAAACGCATGAAACACCGGTGGAAGTTCGGGAAACGGATGAAACACCGGTGGAAGTTCGGGAAACAGAAGACCGTTCAGAATCTATTCAAAAATCGGGTGAAGAATCAGAGTTTGTTCAAGAATCGAGCCTCAGCCCGGAAAAAGATCAAAAACCTGTCGACGACATGGAAAGCTTGATGGATATGTACGAAGAAAGCTTCAAGCGTTTTGCAGAAGGGGCGGTGGTTACCGGCCGGATAATTTCAGTTGATAAGGACCATGTGTTGGTTGACATCGGGTATAAATCAGAGGGACAGATACGCACTCATGAATTCATGGATGAAGATGGAAATTTAAACGCCAATGTCGGTGATCCGGTTGATGTCATGGTAGAATGGTGGGACGAAGAAGAAGAACGTGTCGTCCTTTCCAAAGAAAAGGCAGCCAAGGTCAAGGTATGGGAAGAGATTAAAAAAGCTTACGATGAAGAAAGAACGGTTGAGGGTGTTATTATAAATCGTGTCAAAGGCGGCTTTTCCGTAGATATAGGTGTCCAGGCCTTTTTACCCGGTTCACAGGCAGATTTGCGTCCCATCCGCAAGCTTGATGAGATGGTTGGGAAAACATTTACTTTCAAGATTCTAAAATATAACCGAAAACGGAGCAATATCGTTTTATCAAGAAGGGCTATTCTTGAAGAGGAGCGCAAAGCTAACCGAACTGCCACATTAGCATCTATCCACGATGGTAAAATTGTTGAGGGAGTCATAAAGAATATCACTGAGTATGGTGTATTTGTTGATCTTGGCGGTGTGGACGGTCTGCTCCATATTACAGATATTTCATGGGGACGAGTGAAGCACCCTTCGGAACTTTTTTCAGTCGGTGATGAGATCACCGTAAAGGTCCTTAATCTTGACCTTGAAAAGGAAAGAGTTTCATTGGGCAAGAAACAACTTACCAAGGACCCATGGATAACCGCTTCAGAAAAGTATCCTGTAGGTTCCCGTATTATTGGAAGGGTTGTCAGTCTGACAGATTATGGCGCATTTGTTGAATTGGAAGAAGGTATTGAAGGGCTCATTCACGTTTCTGAAATGTCGTGGACCCGAAAAATTCGTCATCCTTCCAAGGTGATTTCCGTGGGTGAAGAAGTTGAGGCTGTGGTGCTTGACATCAGGCCTGAAAACAGACGGATTTCTCTTGGCATGAAGCAGGTTGTTCCGAATCCGTGGGACGTCATTAGTGAGAAATATCCTATAGGTACAACTATTGAAGGTAAAATTAAAAACATCACCGACTTCGGTCTTTTTATCGGTATCGGTGAAGGAATCGATGGCCTTGTTCATATTTCTGATATTTCCTGGACAAAACGGATAAAACATCCATCGGAGTTATATAAGAAAAATGATGTGATTCAGGCCATCGTTCTTGATATTGAGAAAGATCAAGAACGGTTTTCTCTCGGGGTAAAACAGTTGCAGACGGACCCATGGAAAACTGTGGACGAACGGTATGAAGTGGGGAAAGAGATAACCGGCACGGTGACGAACCTTACAGATTTCGGGGTGTTTGTAGAACTCGAAGAAGGTATAGAAGGACTTGTTCATGTGTCTGAAATCAGTAAGGAAAAGGTAAAAACCCCCGTCGGCAAATTTAACATCGGCGATGTCATTACCGCTAAAGTTATGAATATCAACAGCGTGGAAAGACGGATCGGCCTTTCCATCAAGCGGCTTGAAATTGAGGATGAGCAGAGCCTGCTGACCGAGTATGTCAATAACGCGGGACCCGCGACGTCAACTTTCGGAGAAATTTTACGTGAAAACCTTCAGGAAAAGATGAATGATGATAGTTAAACGTTTTGGAATTTCTTCAACTTGTTGAAGTTAAAGGGGTTTTAGGATATTTGAGTTTTTGCCCGACACATGGAATAATGGAATGTTGGAATATCGGTGTAATATTTTTTAAAGGAAGTTCCCTGTTTTTTTATGTTTTTATCAGGTTCATTCTCCCAGTAAACTATTGCCCCAGCATTCCAAAACCCATTATTCCAGTATTCCAACATTCTAAATGTGAGCCAAGCGAACTTAGTACCAGCTAACCATTGATCAATAGAAACCCATGTTTTCTCGCAGACATCCATATCTTTTTTTTATCCTGACCTTTTCATCTGTTGTTGCGACAGCAATGATAGTGATGACGTTTCTGATTGTCCTTGGCACGAGGGATGCTGAATTTGAATTCGGAGAGAAAGTCGGAATCATAGAGATCAAAGGTGTTATTATAGATTCTAAAAAAACTCTCCATAGCCTAAAGCGCTTCCGAGAGGATAACTCTATCAAAGCCATCGTGATTCGTATCGATTCTCCGGGGGGCGCCGTTGGTCCTTCACAGGAAATTTTCAGGGAGATCAGAAAGACTTCAAAATCAAAGAAAGTTGTGGCTTCCATGGGTTCAATTGCTGCTTCCGGAGGATATTACATTGCTGCAGGAACAGACGGAATTGTTGCCAATCCAGGGACAATAACGGGCAGTATCGGTGTTATCATGGGATTTACGAATTATCAGCAACTGCTCAGTAAAATCGGGTTGGTTCCCATTGTGATTAAAAGTGGAAAATACAAGGACATGGGATCTCCGGTTCGAGAGATGAAGCCTGAAGAAAAGAAAATCCTTAAGGATTTTGCGAGAAAGATTCACCGGCAATTTATTCAAGATATTGTTGAAGGCAGGAAGATGGAAAAGGCCAAGGTGGAATCGCTTGCGGATGGACGCATCTTTACCGGAAAAGAATCCAAAGAACTGGGTCTGGTAGACCGGATCGGAAATTTTGAAGATGCTGTTGAATGGGCCGGCCGTCTGGGTGGTATTAAAGGAAAAATTTCTACGGTTTATGCCCGGGAGAAAAAATTTTCACTTATAAATTACATTATGGACTCATCTGCTAAATCGTTATTAAATCGAATCACAGACCCATCTTTGTCTGCAGATTATCTATATTTGCCGGAAAAAGGCCTTTAACCCCGAATCCCCAAGACTTGCTGCAGGAAGTCTCATTTGTTATTCAAAAACAGTGATGTCCCCCCGCCCTTTGCGGATAACCTCAGGAATATCGTTAATCAGGGATATGACACTTGAAGGGTACCCCGGGACAGGTCCACCGTCAATTACCACATCTATTCTGGGGTGAAAAAAATCATGAATAAGGGACGGGTCAAAAAAATTGGTGCCATCAGGCATTGTGGCACTTGTGGTGATGATGGGATTGCCCAGCGTTTCAACCAGTTTAAGGCAAATCGGATGGTCAGGCACGCGTATTCCGGCGGTTTTCCGTTTGGTAAGCATGATTTTGGGAACCAGTTTGGATCCTTCCAGAACGAAGGTATAAGGACCCGGCAAAAGCCGTTTCATGGTTTTATATGCATAATTTGAAACCTTGGCATAATGGCTGATATTTTTGAGTCCCGAGCAGATAAAACTAAATGGTTTTATTCTATTCCGTTGTTTTAGCTGGTAAATCTTTTCAATCGCCTTTTTATTCATAATATCGCATCCGATTCCGTAATAGGTGTCGGTTGGATAAGCGATAATACCTCCTTTTTTAAGGATATCTATAACCTTTGTGATAAGACGTTCCTGAGGATTTTTGGGGTTTATTTTAGTGAGCATAACCGTTATTTATTACGGGTATTAACGTAATGTCAAGGCGACTTATGAAAAATCCGGGTGAATAAAGATTGCAAAAGACAGTTCCATTTGTTATTCGGTTTTTAAAAAATACGAGAGGGATTCTCAGAAATATGTTCCCATGGATCGTCTTCTGAGTTTAAGATGAACAAAATCCTTTCTGGAGGAACTTATGATAAAAGAACCACTTGAAGAAGCTTTTTCTTTTGACGATGTTTTATTGCTGCCGGGCTTTTCTGATGTTTTGCCGAGAGATGTTGATACCCGTACCCCGTTGACAAAAAATATTACACTAAACATTCCCATTGTCAGTGCTGCCATGGATACGGTAACGGAGGCTGACACCGCCATAAGTATGGCACGTGAAGGCGGGATCGGTTTTATACACCGCAACATGAGTATAAAAAGCCAGGCTGTTGAGGTTGACCGGGTTAAAAAATCGGAAAGCGGCATGATCGTCGATCCGGTCACGATTCATCCGGATCGGCCGGTTCATGAAGTGTTGAAGCTGATGGAAAAATATCGCATTTCCGGAGTTCCGGTTACCATAGGAAATCGACTGGTTGGCATTGTGACAAACAGGGATCTAAGATTTGAAACAAATCTTGAAAAAAGTGTCTCTGAAGTCATGACCAAAGAAAATCTGATCACAGTTTCAGAAGGAATTACACTGGAAGACTCAAAGAAACTGCTGCATGAACACCGGATAGAAAAGCTTCTTGTTGTCGATCCAGAGGGGATGCTGATCGGAATGATAACCATAAAAGATATTGAAAAGATAAAAAAATACCCGAATGCCTGTAAGGATCATATGGGCAGACTCAGAGTAGGAGCAGCCATAGGCGTCGGCTCTGATATGGAAGAACGTGCAGAGGCGCTTCTGAAGGCGGGAGCTGATATTATCCTAATCGATACCTCTCACGGACATTCAAAAAACGTACTTGACGCGGTAGAAAATTTAAAAAATAATTTCAAGAAAATTGAACTGATCGCCGGAAATGTCGCTACGGCCAAGGGAGCTGAAGCCCTTGTTAAGGCAGGTGTTGACGGAGTTAAGATCGGGATCGGACCCGGCTCCATCTGTACCACTCGTGTTGTTGCGGGTGTTGGGGTACCTCAGATCACTGCAATCATGAACTGCAAGTCGGTATTTAAAAAAACCGGGGTTCCCTTGATTGCTGACGGCGGCATTAAATTTTCAGGTGATATTACAAAAGCCGTGGCCGCAGGTGCTCATGTGATAATGATTGGCGGTCTTCTTGCAGGAACCGAGGAGAGTCCGGGTGAGTTGGTTATTTACCAGGGCCGGAGCTATAAGGCTTACCGGGGAATGGGGTCCATAGAAGCCATGCGAAAAGGGAGCAAAGACAGGTACTATCAGGGCGAAGATGTCTACGGCGATAAACTGGTTCCCGAGGGTATTGTGGGCCGTGTGCCCTATAGAGGAAGCCTTTCCGATAATATTTTCCAGCTTATTGGAGGGCTAAAGGCGGGAATGGGATATGTGGGATGCCGGACCCTGGATGACCTCAGGGAAAAAGCACGCTATGTAAAAATCAGTGCGGCAGGCATGCGTGAAAGCCATGTCCATGACGTGATTATTACCAAAGAGGCGCCTAATTATCGTCTTGATTAGCCTCCAATTATGCGAAATAAACAATGACGGAAACCCCATCTAATTTTGTACACCTTCATGTGCATACCCAGTACAGTCTTCTTGACGGAGCCATAAGGATCGATCGGCTGTTAAAGCGTGTTGCAGATTTTGACATGGAGGCCGTGGCAATCACCGATCATGGGACCATGTTCGGAGCCATGACGTTTTATGAAAAGGCGAATAAGGCCGGAATAAAACCGATTATCGGGTGCGAATGCTATATGGCCCCGCGACGTCTTACCGATAAAACCTCCCTCGATAAAAGGGGCCTTTCCCATTTGATCCTTCTGGCTGAAAACCAGGAAGGATACCGGAATCTTTGCAAACTGGCCACCATTGCCCAGCTTCAGGGATTTTATTACAAACCCCGCATCGACAAAGAAGTTCTAAAACAATACATCAAAGGGCTTATCGGCTTTTCAGGATGTTTGAACGGCGAAATCCCCAGACTGATTCAGGAAAACCGAATCGATAAGGCTGATGAGGCCGCCCGCTTTTACCTTGATGTCTTCGGCGAGGGGAATTTTTTCCTGGAAGTTCAAAATAACGGTATAGATATACAGGAAAAAGTGAACCAGGCCCTTTTGGATATGAGCAAAAGGCTTTCCATTCCTCTGGTTGCCAGCAACGATTGTCATTACCTGGACAAAGAAGATGTTCGTGCTCATGATGTACTTTTGTGCATCCAGACAGGAAAAACCGTTCATGACACGGACCGACTGCAATTTAGAACCGATCAGCTTTATTTAAAATCAAAAGCCGAAATGTATTCCGCTTTCAAGGATTATCCGGGTGCTCTTGAGAATACCGTGGATATCGCCAGGCGCTGTAATATAGAATTCGACTATAACTCGTATCACTTCCCGAAATTTGAAACCTCATCCAAGAAGACGGTGGATGAGGTTTTTGAACAAAAGGTAAGGGATGGGTTTAAGTCCATATTCAAACGAATAAAGGCAAAAAATCCCGATGTTGATAAAAAGCTTTATGTTGACCGTATGGAAAAGGAAATTGCCGTCATCAATTCCATGGAATTTCCCGGGTATTTTTTAATTGTTGCTGATTTTATCCGATATGCCAAAAAAAATAATATTCCCGTGGGACCCGGAAGAGGGTCTGCGGCAGGAAGCCTTGTTGCTTATTCCCTTGGAATCACGGATCTTGATCCCATTGAGCACGGTCTGATCTTTGAACGCTTTTTAAACCCGGCTCGCAAAAGCATGCCGGACATCGATGTGGACTTTTGTATAAACGGCAGGGAAGAAGTCTTCAAGTACGTGGTGGAAAAATACGGCGGCGGTGATTTTGTTGCCCAGATTATCACATTCGGAAAATTAAAAACCCGGGCCGTAATTCGTGATGTGGGCCGGGCGTTAGATATACCCCTTTACGAGGTGGACGCCATTGCCAAAATGGTGCCCGATGTTTTGAACATAAGTCTTGACGCTGCCCTTGAACAGGAACCTCGGCTTAAGGATCTGGCCAAAAACAAACCCGAGATCGCCGATCTTATCAACATCTGCCGTATACTGGAAGGACTCCCGAGGCATGCCTCAACCCATGCTGCCGGCGTTGTCATCGCAGACAAACCTCTGGTGGAATATTTACCGCTATACAAAGGTAAAAAGGGCGAGGTTGTTACCCAGTTCGATATGAAGTGTGTAGAGAAGATCGGACTGGTTAAGTTTGATTTCCTGGGGCTTCGCAACCTGACGGTCATCGCAAATACCCTTAAGCTTATCGTAGCAAAGGGCAGCACACCGCCTGATCTCATAAACCTTGATTTAAACGATCCTGCCACATATCGTCTGCTTGAATCCGGCGAAACCACCGGCGTATTCCAGTTGGAAAGCTCGGGCATGAAAGATCTGCTGGTAAAATTGAAACCGGAAAGCTTTGATGATATTATCGCACTGGTTGCGCTCTACCGTCCCGGTCCCCTTGACAGTGGAATGGTGGATGATTTTGTGGACAGAAAACACGGCAAAAAAATTGAGTACCTGGTACCACAGCTCGAATCGATTCTGAAAGAAACTTACGGGGTTGTCGTCTATCAGGAGCAGGTGATGAAGATCGCCGGGGACCTGGCAAATTATTCCATGGCCGAAGCTGATGATCTTCGAAAGGCCATGGGTAAAAAAATTCCGGAGATTCTGGCCAAGCACAGGGAGCGTTTCATGCAGGGAGCTGCGGACAACGGCATCCTACCTGATAAAGCCGGAAAAATATTTTATTTAATGGAAAAATTCGGGGGATATGGATTTAACAAGTCCCATAGCGCCGCATATTCAATGATAGCATATCAGACTGCTTTTCTAAAAGCTCACTTCCCAGTGGAGTTCATGGCGTCATTGCTTACCAGTGAAATGCATTCCACAGATGGTGTTGTGAAATATATTGCCGAATGTCGCAGCAACCGTATTGAAGTCCTCCCTCCGGATATCAACGAAAGCGGCAAGGAATTTACCGTAACCGGATCCAAAATAATATTCGGACTTGTTGCGGTTAAAAACGTGGGTGAAAACGCCATCGAATCTATCGTCGAGGCCCGAAATGAAGGGGGAAAATTTTCTTCGCTCTTTGATTTCTGTGAACGCGTGAATCTGAAAAAGGTTAACAAACGTGTTGTCGAAAGTCTTATTAAATGCGGCGCGTTCGATTCCACCGGAGATTACCGCTCCCGGATGACGGCGTCAATGGAGAACATTCTTGAGTATGGTCAACGGATTCAAAGAGAGAGATCGGATCCACAGATGGGTTTGTTTGACATGCCGGGAAGCGGCCCGGCCATTAACTTGCCCACCCTGCCCGAAATCGATGAATGGAGTGAAAAACAGCTTTTAGCGCTTGAAAAGGAATCTTTAGGGTTTTATATCACCGGCCATCCTTTGAGCGGCTATGAAGATATTCTGGAAAAGTTTACCAATGCAAAATCGGCAGATCTCAAAGATAAAAAAGATGGTACAACCATAAGAATAGGCGGGATCGTCAGAAAGTTAAAAACCATAAAAACCAAAAAAAAGGCCAGCTTGATGGGCTTTGTTATCTTGGAGGACCTGCATGGATCTGTTGAAGCCACGGTTTTTTCTTCACTGTATGAAAAAGTTCATGACCTTTTAAACGATGATCGTCCAATCCTTATCCAGGGACAGGTGCAAAAGGACGAGAACTCGGTAAAGATATTGGCAGACACAATCATACCCATTGATAAGGCTGAAGAGACATGGACTGCAAGTGTGCATTTTAATCTGGACATAACCCGCACGCAAAGAGAATTGCTGGTTAAGTTAAAGGATATTTTAAAAAGCCATCCGGGTTCCTGCCGTGGATATATTCACCTGCTCAACCCTGATAAAACAGAGACGATTATCGGACTGTCTAACTCTATGAAATTAAGAGCCGACCTGGCGCTGACCCGTGAGGTTAATCGATTTCTTGGCTATAATGCTGTGGAAACCGCTTGCGGGCCTGCCGTGTCGCCGGTTAAAACCTAATCCCGATAAACCGGAACAAACCGTATTGAAAATTGAATATTGACGATTGAATATTTAAGGAAGTCGCTTCGCTCCATTTATTAATATAGAAAATTATCGGAATCCCAAATTTAAAAATTGAGGACTAAATTGGACAGGCCGAAAACAAATAAAAGATAATTATTATGAAAGTACCTCTGCTTGATTTAAAAGAACAGTATAAATCGATTAAGGAAGAAATTTTAAAGGTTACGGAAAAAATTTTTGACAGCCAGTATTTTATTCTGGGTCCAAGAGTCGAAGCCCTTGAAAAGGATATTGCCGGTTATTGTTCTTCAAAGCATGCCCTGGGAGTTTCATCCGGAACCGACGCCCTTTTGATTTCGCTGATGGCAGCGGATATGGACGCTCAACAAACGGTTATCACAACGCCTTATACCTTTTTCGCGACTGCTGGGTCCATCGTTCGTACCGGGGCCAGTCCAATTTTTGTGGATATTGACCCTGATACGTATAATATGTCACCCGAGAGCCTGGAACGTGTCATCGCTTCCATGACAGACAAAGAACGGGCAAGCCTTAAGGCTGTCATACCCGTTCATCTGTATGGCCAATGTGCGGATATGGATCCGATCTTAAAAATTGCTAAAAAATACAATCTTTTTGTTATTGAGGATGCCGCACAGGCCATCGGAGCGGAATACCGAGGGCGACGGGCAGGATCAATGGGTGATTTTGGCTGTTTCTCTTTTTTCCCATCTAAGAACCTGGGTGCTTTTGGAGACGGAGGCATGGTCATAACCGGTTCGGATGAACTGTATGATAAATTGCGCGTTCTTCGGGTTCATGGTTCCCATCCAAAGTATTATCATAAATTGGCCGGCGGTAATTTCAGATTGGACGCGATCCAGGCCGCGATTGTTTCCGTAAAACTAAAACACCTTGACAAATGGACAGAATCCCGCCAGGAGAACGCACGTAAGTACAGAGAACTTTTTGCAAATTCGGGAATAGATGATGTGATCAAACTTCCGGTTGAAAAGGAAGACCGCCATATATACAACCAGTTTGTCATATGCGTAAAGGACAAGAGAGACGACCTTCGCCTGTTTTTAAATGAAGTGGGAGTCGGAACTGAAATTTACTATCCCATTCCCATGCATCTTCAGGAATGTTTTTTGGATCTAAACTACAAAAAGGGTGATTTCCCCGTTGCCGAGCATGCGGCCTTACATACCTTAGCCCTTCCCATTTATCCTGAGCTTTCGGATGACCAGTTGGCATATGTGGTAGAAAAGATTGCCGCCTTCTATAAAATTAAAAAATAATTTCAGTAACTCAGCGGGCCAAACCAAACATATTTTATAATTTTTCAAGAATGTCCCCCATGTCAGAAGGGACGGGAGCTTCAAAACAAAGCGTCTTTTGGGTTTTCGGGTGGGTGAATTGGAGTCGCCAGGCATGGAGCATCTGCCGTGGAACGGATCTAAACAGATCATATGCAATACTTTTTCCAGCCTTACGACCACCGTAGACCGAATCACCCACAACCGGATGTTTGATGGCGGCACAGTGGACTCTAATCTGGTGAGTTCGCCCTGTTTTAAGACCCAGCTCAACCAGGGTGGCCTGGGCAAACCGTTTCCTGACTTGCCAGGTTGTTTCGGCCATGCGACTTTTTCGGCTATGTGTGGACATTTTTTTTCTATCAACAGGATGCCGGCCGATGGGAAGTGACACCTTGCCTGAATCGGATTCCATCCTGCCGTAAACAAGGGCCAGGTATTTCTTTTTAATGCTTCTCGATTTAAACTGCAGAGCCAGATCTTGATGTGCCGCAGAATTTTTAGCAACCACCATCACACCGGATGTATCCTTATCCAGTCTGTGTACAATCCCCGGCCTTATTTCCCCGCCGATCCCTTCAAGCCCCGGACAATGATATAAAAGTGCATTTACTAAAGTGCCGCTATAGTGGCCCGGCGCAGGGTGAACCACAATTCCCGGTGATTTGTTTATCACGATAATGTCATTGTCTTCATACAGGATCTCGATGGGAATAGGCTCGGGTTCAAACAATACCGGTTCAGGAGGGGGAATGGTGCCACAAATTTCATCACCTGTCCTTGCCCGATATCCGGGTTTTTTTACACCTCTCTGAACCCGAATTTTTCCATTTCGGATCAGGCTTGCCGCAACAGAACGGGAACAGCCGGAAATGCGGGAGGCAACCAATAGATCCAGGCGTTTTCCCGAATCAGATACATCAACAAGGATTGTAAAGGAACTTGGGTCGTGCATATTTTAAAAAGGTGGGTTGTTATTCGGAATTATCGGAATTATCTTCCGTTTCGGGATTTTTAGAAGGGAAAAGGGACTCCATCTCTGAAATAATCGTTTCTTCATCGGTATTCCTGGCCGTGGAAAGCTCCGTGACCAAAAGTGTTTGGGCCGTATCATAAAGTTTGCGTTCACCAAAGGAAAGATCCTTTGTTAATTTCAGCAAAGAAAGGTCTCTGTAAACTTCGGCCACATCATAAAGGGAACCGGTCTTTATCTTTTCCATATATTCCCTGTATCTGCGATTCCAGGTCTGGGTCTCGCCGGGCAACTCCTCCCTTTTTTTCATGACATCGTATATTTTTGAAATTTCTTTTTCGTCGATCACATCCCTCAGGCCAACCTGTTCAACATTCCATGTGGGAATCATGATCGTCATTTGGTTTTCGAGAATTTTCATCATATAAAAATCATGTTCTTCGCCGTTAACGATCTTGCTTTCAATGGAATTAATTTTTCCAACACCATGTGCAGGGTAAACCGCAAGATCCCCGGCTTTAAATTCCCTCACTTTCTGCTTAGATACTTCTGTTTTTTCGTTATCCTTTTTCATACTCTTTTTAACACCGGTTTATTTACTTTCTTATGTGTCATGGGTCGCTGGTCATATACCAATTAACCAGTCTTGCCCGATGAATCGGGTTTTTTACTACGCTCCATTAATTTCTAATTAGTGCCCATCCATAAATCTATAAAGGGCACAAATTAAGTTTCCAATGCAGAAATGAGCAATTTTTCGCAAAGTCAAGGAAATCAAGGAATTACGCGTCCCGCCCCGAGGCGGGAACAAGTAATTCCGCAGATTGACGCAGAGATTGCGGAAAATGGCCATTTCTGGATGGAAACTAATTAGCTTCATACCATACAATCAACGAACAATCAATAAAAAAGGACCGACGCAGATTACGCCGATCCTTTTTTATTTAAACAAGTTTTATGAATGTTTTATTACAGCAAAAATGGAACCATCAATAATGCAACAACATTCAGTATTTTGATCATCGGGTTAATGGCCGGTCCTGCGGTATCCTTGTAAGGATCGCCAACCGTGTCTCCGGTAACGGCCGCTTTGTGGGAATCGCTCCCCTTGCCGCCCAGATGACCGTCTTCGATATATTTCTTGGCATTGTCCCAGGCAGCACCGCCCGTGGTCATGGAAAGAGCAAGAAAAACACCGGTAAGGATACTCCCGATCAGAAGCCCGCCCAGAGCGATCTTGCCCAGCAATAAACCGACAACAACTGGAGTCACTACCGGAAGAAGCGCGGGAACAATCATTTCACTTAGGGCAAACCTGGTCACGATGTCAACACAGGCTGCATAATCGGGTTTGGCAGTGCCTTCCATGATGCCCGGAATTTCGCGGAACTGGCGGCGAACCTCTTCAACCACTGCGCCGCCGGCATTGCCCACCGCCTTCATGGCAATGGAAGCAAACAGGAACGGCAAAAGACCGCCGATAAAAAGACCTATGATAACATTTACGTCGGACAGGTCGAATCTAATGGCAGCATTGCCTCCGTGTATGCCAAATTCCTGTACATAGGCTGAAAACAAAACCAGAGCCGCCAGACCGGCAGAACCGATGGCATACCCTTTGGTGACCGCTTTGGTGGTGTTTCCGACCGCATCCAGAGGATCTGTGACCGCCCGGACGCTTTCATCCATTCCAGCCATTTCAGCAATTCCGCCGGCATTATCGGTAATCGGCCCGTAAGCGTCAATGGCAATCACCATACCGGTCATGGAAAGCATGGACATGGCCGCCATGGCAATACCGTAAAGACCCGCAAAATGAAATGACATATAAATTGCAAGGCAGATCATAAGAACCGGAGCAGCCGTGGCCTGCATACTCACGGCCAGACCGGCAATTATATTTGTGCCGTGGCCGGTTGTAGATGCTTGCGCAATCGCTTTAACCGGTCCGTAAATGCCTGTGTAGTATTCTGTAATGATAACAATAACAACTGTAAGAATAAGTCCGATAAGCGTGCAATAGTAAATATCCATGGGGGAAATGTCACCCAAGCCGCCCATGAATTTGTTGCAGGCATAGTAGAATGCGATGGCCGCCATGATGGCAGCGCCGAACATCCCCTTGTACAATGCGCCCATGATGTATTCATTCTTTCCGAGTCTCACAAAGAAAACAGCGATTGCAGAAGCGATAATTGAGATAGCGCCTAGCACCAGCGGGAATTCGATCACCATTTGGTTTTCGGGAAAAAGAAGATGACCGATCAGCATGGCGGCAACAGCCGTAACCGCGTATGTCTCAAAAAGGTCGGCTGCCATACCCGCACAGTCACCCACATTGTCACCCACATTGTCGGCAATGGTAGCCGGGTTTCTGGGGTCATCTTCAGGGATGCCTGCCTCGACTTTGCCGACCAGGTCAGCTCCCACATCAGCTCCCTTGGTGAAGATCCCGCCGCCCAGCCGTGCGAAAATCGAAATCAGGCTGCCGCCAAAACCTAAGGCTACCAGGGCTATAATATCATGGGTTGCGGCATAAAACCCGGATATGGCGGTTAAAGCCAATCCTGCCACCAACATACCTGTAACAGAACCGCCCTTGAAGGCAATAGCAAGACCGGCCCCAAGCCCTTTTTTGGAGGCTTCTGCAGTTCTTACATTGGCGATAACCGATACCCGCATTCCGATATATCCAGCTACGAATGATGCGATTGCACCGATCAGAAATCCAATGGCGGTCTTTGCACCAAGGGTGACAAAGATGATAATACAAATAATGATACCGGCAATACCCATGCTTTTAAGCTGGCGGTTTAAATATGCAATGGCGCCTTCTTGAATAGCGGTGGCAATCTCTTGCATCTTTTCATCTCCGGCAGGCGCTTTTTGGACAACTGCTGCCAGAGCAAACGCAAAAAGCACTCCAGAAGCACCAATCAGAGCGCAAAACAACGGTAAATTGTTCAATACAGATTCCATTCTTTCCCTCCATCTGAATAGTTAACTTGAAATTACAATTCTTTTATCATTGAACCTGTTCATCCCTTCCTTTGCACCTTTACAAAGGATTGTACCTACAGCATCCCGGGCCTCTGTAATGATCCGGTGTAAAACTTTTTTTTCTTTTAAAGAAAATTTTCCCAGAACATGATCAGCAGCGCTAATCGCGGCCTCGGGCCGCCCGACGCCGATACGAAGACGTACAAAATTATTACCTCCGCCAAAGGCATCTATTATTGATCTTAGACCTTTGTGTCCCCCATCCCCTCCTTTCTCCTTTATTTTTATTCTTCCAAAAGCAAGGTCTATGTCATCGTGAACAACCAACATGTCCTCGCTTAATATCCTGTAATATCTTGCAATTTTTTGAACCTGTGGCCCGCTTCTGTTCATAAAGGCCATGGGTTTTGCCAAAACAACCGAAACACCATCAACAGATCCCCGTCCAAAAACGGTATCAAACTTTTGTTTTACAAGGGCGATAGAAAAAGCTTCCGCGATTTGATCCACCACCATAAATCCAACATTATGCCGGGTATTTTTATAAGTATTACCCGGATTGCCGAGTCCGACCACCAAGCGTATACGTTTTTGCGGCATAAAAAAAGTCCGTTACACTATTCTTTATCACCGGATTCACGTTTTTCTTCACCTTCTTCAGCAATGACCGCTTCACCCTCCTCTGCCTCTTCTTCTATGGCTTCTTCCTCTTCTTCTATCTTGGGGGTGACTATGGTTACTACCGTAAAATTTTCTTCGCCCAAAAACTCAATTCCACTTTGCAGGGAAATATCGCCCACATGGATCGAATCTCCGATATCAAGATCCGTAATATCGAGTTCAATAGACTTCGGAACATCCAGGGGAAAGCACTGAACTTCCAGTTCACGTCTGACAATCTGCAGTATGCCCCCAACCTCGACGCCCTTTGCCTTACCGGTTGTCGTTACAGGAACGTTCACCATGATCTTACGATCCATTGCAACCTCATAGAAATCGATGTGCAGGAAATTGCGTGAAACCGGTTGGATTTGCAGCTCTTTTACCATCACTGTCTTAATGGATGTTTCTCCGTTATCGGGAATAACAAGGTTTAAAAGGGCCTGACCGATCCGTCCCTTTTTCAAAACCATGTCAATATCGCTGATATTCACGGAAAGCAAAACGGATTCTGTTCCCGGTCCGTAAAGCACGGCAGGTATCTGCCCTTTTTGTCTGAGTCTGCGTGCAGGGCCGTTGCCTGTGGTGGTTCTGATATTTGTCTTTAATTCAATTAACTCCAAAATATATTAATCCTCCTGAAAAAACTTTTTCCATTCCGCCACTAAGACACCCAGACACGAAGAAAGAATAATTAATATATCCTTTGTGTCTTAGTGGCAAATATTTTTGGTTCTCTCCAAGCCTTAGGCTTACGAGCCGGAGGCCGGCTTATCCGGGTTAGGTTTTAAACAAAAAGAGACGTAACGGAATCTCCTTTAAAACTGCGAATAATCGCCTCGCCGATCAGCTCCGAAATCGAAAGTACCTTGATCTTATTACAGTCTTTGGCTTTTTTCTCTAAAGGGATCGTGTCTGTTACAACCAGGGTTTTTAACTCCGAATCCTCAATCCGTTGGATGGCCGGCCCTGAAAGAACCGGATGACTACAGCTGGCATGGACCTCCCTGGCACCATTTTTCATGATAGCTCCGGCAGCCTCGACAAGGGTGCCGGCGGTATCGACCATATCATCAAGAATAACCACAACCTTATCGGCAACATCGCCGATAACTGCCATGGCCTTGGCCTGGTTGGGAGCATCTCTCCGCTTATCAATGATAGCAAGCCCGGCATTTAGGCGCTTGGCAAAGGCTCTGGCCCTTTCAACCCCACCCGCATCCGGAGAAACGATCACAAGGTCATTATTAAATATTTTTTTGATATAATCGATAATAACCGGGGCAGCAAAAAGATTATCCACCGGAATGTTGAAAAACCCCTGAATCTGACCGGCATGCAGGTCCATTGTAATGATCCGATTTGCACCGGACATGGTCAGTAAATCCGCAACCAGTTTGGCGCTGATCGGAACCCGCGGCGCTACCTTCTTGTCCTGCCGTGCATACCCGTAATAGGGAATTACCGCTGTTATCCGGTTTGCCGACGCACGCTTTAAGGCATCTAGCATCAAAAGCAGTTCAACCAGATTTTCATTCACCGGATAACAGGTGGACTGAATTACAAAAACATCTTTTGATCTTACGTTTTCATCTATTTCAATTTGAATCTCACCGTCACTGAATCTTTTTACCTTTTCCCCTCCCAGAGGAACATGGATATATTCACATATTTTTTGGGAAAGAGCCGGATTTGAATTACCTGAAAATATTATAAATTCAACCATATATATTACCATTCATTATTAACGCAAACTGGCTGGGGCGGGAGGATTCGAACCTCCGAATGCAGGAACCAAAGTCCTGTGTCTTACCACTTGACGACGCCCCATAATCAAAGATGCAAACTCATCTGTTCAAGAAAAATTATCCCTGTGAGACCTTTCAAAAACGTTCTCTTTTGTTATCATATCGACAAGATACAACTGCCACTTGTCGTTCTCTGCAAGCACGTTCTTTGCTTTCAAGGCTTTGTCCGAATCGGAAAAAAGGCCGAATACCGTGGATCCGCTGCCCGACATGAGCGCTCCCAATGCGCCATGTCTTAAAAGAGCCTCTTTAACTGTAAATATACCCGGACACATTGATGCCGCAGTGATTTCAAGATCATTGCATAAATGGCAACTCGGATCAAAGCTCTGTTTGTTCAAAAGGAAACTTCTAAGTTTTTTTTTGCATTTTGTCAATCCCAAATTAAGATTTTTATAAACCTTGGCCGTTGAAATGCCAAAACCGGGGAAAACCAATAATATCTTAAAACTTTCAAGCCCTTGGTAAGCTTTGAGTTTATCACCGATACCGGATACTATTGCCGGTTTCCGGAAAATAAAAAAGGGCACATCCGCCCCGATTGAACGTCCCATGGATATGAGTTTGTCCGGGGAAAATGAATAGCCGTAATAGCGGTTCAAGCCTAATAAAACAGTAGCGGCATTGCTGCTTCCCCCTCCAAGACCGGCTGCCATGGGTATCTGTTTTTCTATGGAAATTTTTACGCCGTCATTTATATTCAGGGTGTTAAAAAAAAGAGATGCAGCGGCAAAGGCAAGATTTGTTTCATCTTCCGGAACATCCGGGTGGCTGCAGGAGACGGAGGTCTGATTAACGCCGAAAGTGAGTGACACCGTATCGTAAAGTCCCACACAGCACATCAGGCTGACCAGATCATGGTAGCCGTCGGGTCGTTTTCCTGTAATTTCCAGAAACAGGTTTATCTTAGCAGGAGAGAGAATCCTCATGACATATCCGGATTATCCCTTTTCTTTTACATATATCATCCTCAGGTCATATAGAATATTTTTCAGCATGTTCTCTTCGTCCTTTGTCAAATTCCCTCGGGTTTTTTCTTCCAGCATGCCTAAAATATCTATGGTCTGTTTTGCAAGGGGCAGGGTCTTCGTCTTTTTCCCGGTGGCAGGATCGTCTATGAGTCCGAGTTGTAACAGTACAGATGAATTCAACGAAAAAATAAAGGTGGCAAAATTGATTTTCGGGAGTTGATAATCTGTTTTATCCTCCTCAGGAGCAGCCGCCTCTTCTGATTCGCTTGCCTTAACCTCCTCATTTGAAGGTTTGGCCGTTTCTTCTTTGGTTTCTTGATCCTGTTTTTCCGGATCCCCTTCCGCGAACATTCTTTTGTCTTTGATAATAAAATCTTTTTTATCAGGCATTTCTCATCTCCTGTATGTTTTTGGTTCTATTTTTTAAACGGTTACCAAAGGACTAAATTGACACAAATCATGATACACGGGAAACAATGAATTCCCCGATTTTTTCCGCAGATATTCCAAAAAGCTCTTTCATCCCCACAAGCTCAATATACTGTTCATCCCACACCACACTGTTTTCCTGGACAATGTTTTTGATGCGCTCATATTTTCCGCCCAGGGCCTTTATCTTTACATCCAAGGGAACATTTTCTTTAAACGATATATTCAACAATAGTATATATTCAATCAAATTCGGTGTGGCGGGAGAGTCGGATATAATCGGAATAACGATAATGCTTCGGTCGTCTTTCCGTCCTTTGCCGATATATACATTACCTTCCCGTACAATAATTCTTTTGGTCCCCTTAAGCAGAGAGTCGGTTTCTACACGGGACGCAATCGGTTTTAACGTGCCGTCTTTCTTTATTATTTCTATTGTGGTTTGATCTGTGGGTTCGCCGAGAAGGTTCAGGCCTTGGATTCTGTAAAAAATGGCTCCTTTTATATCCGAAACGATTCCCTGCAAATTTTTAAGAACCATAATATTCCTGTTAATAAGCTGAGACGCGTCGATATTGTATTGGATCAATGTTTCGAACAGTATTCCTTCCACCTTCTCACTGATACGGCTTGTCCCCACAGTGACGGTTTTGGCCTGGTGCCGGATAGCATCCACAGGTCGGGACATGCAGTTAATCGATTCTCCCAAACACTCAAAAAGCGTGTTTAGCATGTTCAGCGCCGTACCCTTTTTCCCGAAGTCTATTTCAAAATCAGATACCGGCAGTCTCCCGGACAGATATTTTAAAAGCAACGTCAGGTCCGATGCTGCTTCAAGTCCCATGGCAGACGGAAAACTGTTATCGCTTTTTTTTCTTCTGAACTCTTTATAGAAAAAAGCAATTTTTTCCCTGAAGGATTTTTCAAGGATCAATTCGTAAACATCCATGCCTTTATCCGCATAATCGTCTACGGTTTTCTGGATATCTTTATTGAACCCGTAAAGAAAACGTGACCCTTCATTAATGGTCATGGCAGCGTAATATCCCCAGATATGTCCCACCAGGGTGTTCAGGATGGGGGCAAAATGCTCACTGACAATCGGGACGTGTAAAACATCCGCTGCATAGGGCTCAAATCGGTTTTCACCTTCGTTGGCTATGACAACGACCGTGGCTTTATGTGCCTGGAATATTGCCGTATCCTTTATAATATCTCCAATTACCGACCCCCTGGCTCCGGCGGCGCAAACAATGATCAGCGGTTCCGATGAAAGATCGATGTGTTTTTTATCTTCAACATAATCAGATGAAATCGTTTTATAGCAAAGTTCACTCAGTTTGATCCTGATTTCATCTGCGGAAGCCTTGTTGGGACCGCTGCCAACGGCGGCCCAGTATGTCTTGGTTGTGGCAAGTCTTTTTGCAGAATCACCGATTTTGTTATGCATTGAAAGGATTTTTCTCATATGGCCGGGCATTGCAAGGAGCTCTTTAATTTGTGCTGCAACAAAGTCATCACTTCTTCTATCCAGAAGTTTGGCAATCTTAAGACCCAGAAGAGCACCTGCGACGATTTGAGAATAGAAGGCTTTTGTAGAAGCGACCGACATCTCGATATCCCTGCCGCTGCTGGTGTACATCACACCGTCAACCTTGAAGGTAATATCCGAATCCCTGCGGTTCACTATGGCCATGGTATGGGCGCCTCTTTCTTTCACCATATCCACGGTACGATTTGTGTCTGTGGTTGTTCCGGACTGGCTGATGGCAATTACAAGGGAGTCCGCCATCATTCTTTTATCGTCCTCGTCATTAAGTTTAAACCCGCTCAGTTCGGATGCTTTAATTGCACTGATATAAAACCAGGGATCGTCCATATAATAACTCAAAATGTCTGCACATACATGGGCGGCAACACCGGCGGTACCCTGCCCAACAAAAAAGATTCGTCGTATTTTTTTATCCAGCAGGGCCTTTTGCAAGGTTTCAGGAAATGTCTTTTCATCCAGAGTTATCATATACCGATCGATTTTACCTTCCTTGATTTTCCATCGCTTCTTAAGGGTCTTTTCCACAGAATTCGGAGATTCCGAAATTTCTTTTAAAAAATAATGGGGAAAATCCTGGCGATCAATGTCTCTTGAAGTAATTTCGGTATGCTTTATATCATTTTTACCAGGGTCAACCGGGGTGTTATCATAATAGAATGCTTTAATGCCGTCCATGCCTCCGGCGGAATCCTGATTCAAGATAAAAATCTGTCCCCGGGTCATGCCGTTTTTGCCTTGTACTTCTTTTTCACCGTCCATCTTAATAAAAAAAGGAGTCTCTTCAATCAGCCCGTAGACCTCTGAAGTCGGCATATAGTAATCTTTTGCAATACCGACAAAAATGGCCTGACCGCTTCCTTTCTGGGCCAGAAAGACCTTGCCCGGAGCCAGATCCGTATGCATTGATATGGCATGTGACCCCTTGAAGTCATTCACCGCCAGGCGAAATGCTTCTTGAACCTCGACACCCTGGTTAATATACTTTTCAATCTGAAGTGGAATGATCTTTGTATCTGTAGTAATATCTTCAGGTATAAGACATCCATGCCTTTCATATTCATTTTTAAGTTCCAGATAATTATCAATATCTCCGTTCAGACAGGCGTGTATGATTCCACTTTTTGGAACGCCGCTACCTGTGGTACTGTTATCCACAGGATGACAGTTGGGTTCGCTGATGGCGCCCACTGATGCCCAGCGCGTGTGGGCGGAGATTGTATGGTATTTCGGGTAAAATGAGACCAGTTTGTAGAGAATCGTATCGTTTTTTATATGGTTGCGCAGTAAACGAACATTATCTCCAAGACGCCCCACTTCAGCGGCAACTTTATAAGTAATGGCAATGGCAACACGTTTTTCACCGTTTTTATCTTCTGACTCATTTATTTTGATTCCCAGATTAACCAGGACATCACGGGTGGAACGCTCTTTTAACTGATCATAAAGATTCGCTTTTTTTATTGTTTCTTCGAACCTCTCAAATTCAGAAGCATCGAAAACAAACATCATGGATATTCCTGCGGAATCGCGGCCCCTGACCTCAAGACGGTCGATACTATTCAGTATGGCATTGATCTGTTTGAAAATATTGACTTCATAACGGGTGGGAGTTTCATGGTCATTTCTTAATAAATCTTTTAGCTTTTTGATATTATTATAAATTTCTGAAGTGAGGCACCAGGCAATGTCCTTGATACAATCCATACGCCATGACAGAATATCCACCTCATCAGACTCAAGGCGCCCCATATGGTGGTCCAGCAGCCGTTCTTCTTTATCGATGAATTCAAAAAGGCGATCGGCAATTTTTTTAAGTTCGCGCTGACTTTCCCTGTGAATGAAAAGATTATAAAAAAGATTATTACATTTTAAGTTTCGCACGTTTTGGAAAAAAGCGTGAATCTGCTTTTCCCCACCCAGATAATGATCTTCAAGATTCAAATCATTTTGCTTGCAGTTTGCATAGCAAAGGTCCCGGATTTTTATGAGCATATCCTTGAAAGAGTTAATGTCCATACGGTCGTCTGTTTTATTCTTTTTCTTAAAGGAAACAATCCCTGTGAGTCCGCAACACAGAATGTCATCTTGGCATGGAAAAAATACTATAGAGCCATCCGGCAGGTCGGCCATATGTTTCCCAAAATATACGTCTGCTAAAAGACAACCCAAAATTAGGTCAAACATCTGCCTGATAAAACTGAAGATATTAATTAAACAATTCATTGATATTCCCAATATCCATGAATTCGCGAAACGTCGAATTCATCACGGTTAAGGTTTTAGACATCAAGAAGCGGTTTTTTCAAAATAACTGCGGAAATATTTTCTCATTGCAATCCGTGCGTAATAACTCGCTCTTAGGCCAATATATTTTTCATGGGCCACAATAACCGATAAGGCTATCTTTTTCGGACCGTTTTTTTCTTCGGCAAATCCCACAAACCAGTCATACCGGGCATCGTGAGATTTGTTGTCAATGGAGCCTGTTTTGCCGCCAATATTGAGTCTAGAAAGGATTTTATCTTTCCTGTATCCCCTGAAAGCCTTTTTCCCCGTACCTGAGCGAATGGTGGCCGCCATGAGTTGATTAAGGATATCAGATGCCCTGGGGGTAATTGCCTGGTTGATCGTGACCAAACGATTTCGGTAAATAATCTCTCCTTTTTCGTTAATGATCTTATCCACTACCGTAGGTTCCATGATGCTTCCCTGGTTGATGATTGCCGAAGCCATCATTGCACCGTGAAGGGGAGAGATTTTTGTTTTATTGTTGAATCCGCAGGCAACCTCGGCCCACTGGTAAGGTTCATCGGATAAATTGACGAAACTCGGAGCAATCTCAATCTCAAAATCGATGTCTTTGTTGAAGTCAAAGGCATCGGCATACTTTTCAAGCGTATTTTTCCCAAGGTAAAGGGCGCCAATTTTCCCAAACACAGGATTAACCGACTGTGCAAATGAGTCCCGAAATGTTATCCGGTTGGTATACCTGTTTATCCGCTCTTTAAGCTGGGATTTATACAGGGTATGTTTTCTACCGTTATATGAAAGCTTAGACCCTGGATTAAGACCACATTTCTCAACAACTGCGGATGCGGTAACGATTTTAAAGATACTCGCTGCAGGGAATCTGCTGTCCACGCAGGGGTTGTTAGACGGATCTGTCTTATCAAAACCGACCATAGATAAGACCTTGCCGGTTGCAGGATCCATACACACTATCCCTATGTATCTGGATGTGCCTAAATCCAGCTTTTTTATTAGAAATTCCTGCAGTTCTATGTCAAGACTGGTGTCAATTCGAAATTTACCACCATCTGAAAAAAAGTCGAAACTCTTATTTTTAAGGTTTACAAATGATATGCTTTTAAGAAGATCCCTGACATTGCTTTTGTCGATTAACTTGCCATAATTGAGGCGAGGATCGATTTTTTTATCATGGGATGAAGAAAAATAATTCGCAATCAAATGAGAAAATGATTTTTCGCCAAAACCGACGAATGTTCCGTAACCCGCAACAAGTAAAGCAATAACCAGGGTGAATAATTTAATGGTTTTATTGATTAATCTTTTTTTGGCGGCAGCCCATCTCAAATTATACTGATACTCTCTCCATCCCGGTCTTTCAAGGGCTGCTTGTTCGGTTTCAAGTCTTTGGGGAATCATTATTCCATCATTCCAATTGGACCGAAATCTCTAAGTTCATCTGTGTTTAAATCAAGACTGTTGTTTGCTAAGATTGCCATGGCTATTAGGTGTCAGGTGTCAGGAGGCATGCAGCCCTGAGGGAACGATTCATCATTTACACCATACACTGCCGTTTCCTCAGTTAACTGCCAGCGGCGTTCTCGCTCTGGGACTTTCCGCTCCAATGTTTTCTCCAATCCATTCAACAAATGTGTAACCGACACAACTTTTTATAGACCTCAAGATCCTCCACGTCCATATAATTGCTATTGATCACCTCGTTTCCCCCTTAACCCTGACACTTAAAAAAAGGGCTTCGGAGCCACGGTTTGTCAATAGACAAGGATCAGCGTTTACCAACGGCCTTGATTTACACCCGTTTCATCTTTAGCTTAGAGATGTTCCCGGTTTTACTTTTTTGTCCAGCGTTGCCACCGTACACCCTTTTTCATCAACAGCGGCCAACAACATGCCCTGGGAAAGTATCCCCATCAATTTGGCAGGTTTGAGATTTGCAACGATAATGACCTGTTTGCCTATCAAATCTTCGGGAGTATAATCTGCAGAAATGCCGGCAATAATGGTTTTCCTTTTACCCAGGTCAACTTCAAGTTTAAGCAGCTTTTTCGCTCTGGGTATTGCTTCTGCATGGATCACGGTAGCCACCCTGAAATCGACCTTGTTGAGTGTATCGAGGGTTATTTCGGGCTTGATCGCAGCCGGTTCGGAACTTCGATCCCTTACTCCCGGCGATAAAGCACCCTCCTTTTTTTGTTCTATCCTCGGAAAGAGTGTAATTGATTTAGGCAAGTTCGTGCCGGGAATCAGGGTCTTCCATGATTTGAGAGAATCAAGATTATAAAATGGCTTTTTCGGGTCCAACCCCAGATGTTTTTGCATGGTCTCAGCCGTTTCCGGCATTATGGGATAGATAAGGCCGGATATGATTCTAAGGGATTCGAGGAGGTTATAAATTACAACTTCAAGTTGTTTTTTGCTCGATTTTTTCTTTGCAAGTACCCAGGGGGTGGTAATATCAATATACTTGTTCATTTGGCTGATAAGTTCCCAGATGGCCATGAGCGCCTTGTGAAAGGCAAAGGCCCCCATATTTTTTTCGTAAGTTTTAATGGCTTGCAATGCATCAGATTTCAGCCCGAGCCCAAGTTCCTCTTCTATCCGGGTATCGACTTGTGGAACCACTCCTGAAAAATATTTATGCACCATTGTTAGAACCCTGCTGAACAGGTTCCCAAGATCATTTGCAAGATCAGAATTAATGCGCTGTACCAGTGCCTTTTCACTGAAGTTGGAATCAAGCCCGAAAACCATATCTCGCATCAGAAAAAATCTGAATGTATCGAGTCCGTAAACATTTTTCATTTGAAGCGGTTCTACTACATTTCCCATGCTTTTTGACATTTTGCTTTGATCGATATTCCAGTATCCGTGAACATGCAGTTGTTTATATAGCGGAATGCCCGCCGCCTTTAAAATGATGGGCCAGTAAATGCCATGGGGCTTTAGAATATCTTTCCCCACGATGTGTTGTACAACCGGCCAGTATGTTTTAAATAAATCCCCATCAGGATATCCCAATGCCGAAACGTAATTTAAAAGTGCATCGAACCATACATAGGTAACATAGTCTTTATCAAATGGCAGCGTGATCCCCCATTTGAGTCTTTTTTTGGGGCGGGATATGCAAAGATCCTCAAGGGGTTCCTTAAGGAAGGACAGAACTTCGTTTTTATAACGTTCCGGACTTATAAAATCGGGATTGTTTTTAATATGATTAATCAGCCAGTCCTGATAACGACTCATCTTGAAAAAATAGTTGGATTCTTCGATAGGTTCAGGTTCGGTTTCATGATCAGGACATTTGCCGTTAACCAGTTCCCGTTCCGTATAGAAACGCTCGCACCCAAAACAGTAAAGACCTTCATATTTACTGAAATAGATATCGCCGGAATCATAAATCTTTTGCATTACCTGTTCAACAATTGCAATATGGGATGTATCGGTCGTACGGATAAAACAATCGTATTTTATATTAAGTTCAGGCCAGAGCGTCTTAAAAAGCCCGCTTATCTTATCCACATAGTTCCTGGGGCTTAGATTCTCCTTTTTAGCAGCACGTACAATCTTGTCACCGTGTTCGTCCGTACCGGTAAGAAAGAAAGTTTTTACTTGGCGCATGGAGTGAAACCTGCGGACGATATCCGCTACAATGGTTGTATATGCATGGCCAAGATGGGGTCTGGCGTTAACATAGTAGATCGGTGTTGTTATATAAAAAGATTCTGACATTCTTAATCCTATTTTTCCCCCTTAAAGATTTTGATGAACTCGTAAAAAGTCCGATTTAGACGGTTTGGTAAAAAGTTCAAATTCCCCTGCCAAACATAGGCGGGATAAAAAGGCGTCGCAAATTTTGTGATCATGAGGCGTACTTTTCGTACGTTGAATGATTACGAAATGCAGCACAACGCAGAAGTTGGACTTTTTACGAGACCGTCAAGATTTTATCTAATCCAACTTCTATATCCTGACCATCATCTAAACGAATTGCTATGCGATTGAAAATCGTATTATGGCGAATTACCTTGCCTTTCCCGTTTTTGGTTTTTACGGTTGCCCCGATTTTTGGAAATTGTGACTTAATTTTCTTGTACATTTCATATTCAAAGGTAAGACAACACATGAGTCGGCCGCACTGGCCGGAAATTTTTGTGGGGTTTAATGACAGCCCTTGTTCTTTTGCCATGCGTATGGAGACAGGTCCAAATTTCTCAATAAATGCCGAGCAGCATATTTCGCGCCCGCACCTACCGATACCGCCACACATCTTCGCTTGGTTCCGTATTCCCACCTGTCTCATCTCTATTCTAATACCAAATTTTTTAACAAGCATCTTGACCAGTTGCCGGAAGTCAACACGACCTTCAGATGTGAAATAAAATGTCAATTTGCTTGCATCAAAGGAGCTTTCAACGGAAAAAAGGTTCATTTTAAGCCTAAGTTCATTGATGCATTCTATACAATAGGAGTGGGCCTGTTTCTCAGTATTAAGATTCTTCTCTCTTTGATGAAAATCTTCTTTATTTGCCAGACGAAATACCATTTTTAAAGGCTTGCCTGTTCCTCCTACCGTCGAATCATCACAGGGTACCGGAACTACTGCAACCGTTCCGAACGCAAGTCCTTGTTCGGTTTCCACGATCACATGGTCCCCCCGATTAAGTACAAATGCACCGCTGTCAAAGTCATAAATCTTTCCGGCAGGCTTGAATCTTATTCCAACTATTTTTTTCATATATCAAAGTTCTTTAATAAATCAATTTAAAACGACAATGCCTCAAAAGCTCTACAAGTTGTCGAAATCTCAAGTTTTTTAATTGCAACCTGTTTATGCCATCGACATGGAAGAATGGAATATTGGAATACTGGAATGTTTAGGGTAAAAGCTGAGGTACCCTATTTAATTTAAATTGTCAAAAACTCCTTTCCTTCAACTTCGTTCAGGACAAGCTCACCCATCATTCCACTACTCCATTATTCCAAATGCGGCGAAGCCCCTGACTTCACCCTTAATTGTTATAATTTGTCGCGGACCAAGCTGATCTTGCATCCTGTATCATGTATAATGAGTCTTAAACTTTTGCAAGTCGCATTATTAATACTTCTAAAGTCAGACGCAAGTTTGTGTTGGCCTGAATATTTTTCTGAGCGGACTCAATATCATCAATTTTTGAAATCAGTGAAATAACGTTCATCTTTTTGGAAGCACGTCGAATTTTGTCGTTTAAGTCCCTGTTGATAATTTTTTCAGGATGATATTTACAGACAACAAGGTCTCTGAACCAAAATTTAATCACCTCAAGAGATTCAGCAAGAATTTCTTTGCTTTTTGACAACTTTTCAGCAAATGCCATACGTGAACCCATGGAACTCACCGGTAAAGATTCAACTTCATTTATCAGCCAGATTCTCCGGTTTATCCAATTGACCCTGTTTATGGAGTTGATCATGGAAACAGCCTTGGACACACTTCCGTTTGCCATGATTGCTATTATCTTTGCCTCGTCCGGATTCGCTCCATGCCGTTGTATGAGTAGCGACTCAAGATTTCTTTGGGAAACAGGATTAAATCTGATATGTTGGCATCGAGATAGAATTGTCGGAAGAAGGTCGGATGTCTGCAAGGCTGTAAGTATCAGAATGGTTCGATCCGGAGGTTCCTCCAGTACCTTGAGGAGGGCATTCCCTGCTGAAGGATTCATGGCCTGGGCATCAGAAATTATGACCACACGTAATCTTGCCTCGTAAGGTTTCATGGCAAGAGTGCCGCAAAGGTCACGTATTTGACCAATCCTGATAAAAGGACCCGACGGTTTAAGCAGGATAATATCCGGATGATTGTTCGATTCGATTTTTCGGCATGATTTGCAACAGCCGCAAGGGTTATGCTTTGGCTTGATGGCCATGCAGTTACATGCCATAGCCAAAGCCATGGCTGCGGTTTGTTTGCCCACTCCTTCAATCCCGATAAAAAGAAGGGCGTGAGGTATGGTCCCATTTTGAAGGAGAGTGGTTAATAGTCGTATCGGCTTTTCTTGGCCTAATATTGACTCAAATCCAAATGTCGATTCATAAACAGACACAAGTTTAGTAATTTAACGTCTCGTAAATTATACAATTTATTAAAAGCAAAAATCCGGGTCCAGAGGGCCCGGTTTTGATTATCCCCAGAGGGGATTTAGTTTGCCGGCATTTAACGATTTACGGAATACTGGAGTATTGGAGTAGTGGAGTAATGGAAGAAACCCCTTTTTTCATCGCTCTCAGAAAACAGATCCCTGGAGAAAATCTGAAAGTTTAAAGCTCTTTTTTTTAAATCAACACTCCAATACTCCAGTACTCCGGTTGATTTATACGGGCAGAGCCATTGATCTCTGACCCCCGCAATGCGGGACAGGCATGGCCCTGAAGACCAGGTTTTTTAGAACCCGATAAAGCTCTTTTTTAGAATTATATTTTTAACTCGGGCATGGAATACCAGTGTTCCAATATTCCATCATTCCAATTGTGAGCGGAGCGAACTCACTTGCCCGTTCTTTTAATTCTTTTCCCGCTTTAAAAAACGGCAGTTTTTTTGGTTTTATTATAATATTTCGGGTAGTTTTTCAATATCTTCTTCACTAACTTCTACTCCGGCAAACTGCCCCAGTGCTTCGATATTAACAATTACACGCCCTTTTCCCCTGTACCGGACAAAAGTCCCGATCACACCGCTAAAGGGGCCATAAACCACTATCACCCGCTCTCCTTTTTTAAAGCGGGTGCCGGTTATAACCGTATTGTTTCCTCCGATCATGATCTCCAAAGATTTTATGGTATCGGATGAGACGGGAATCGGGCCTTCTTTGTTTCCTATTAAACGGACCGCACCCACTGTTTTTACAATTTCAAGATGTTCATAAGGGTTAAGATCGCTTTTTACAAACAGGTATCCGGGAAAAAGCGGTATTTTGATCACAGCCTTTCGATCACGGCGTTTACTTTTAACCTGAATCTTTGGAAGAAAAACCTCTATGGATTTTTTGATCAGGCCTTCATTTACTACGTTTTCGAACCTGCTTTTGGTATGCAGGACATACCAGGAATATGTCAGCTTTGATAGGGTCATTTATCTATTCATATATTCTGTTGGGTCGAATATGTCCAGCGAGATTATTTGTAAACACTTGGGTTGAAAGGATTCTATACCACAAATTTAGGGGTTTACGGTGCGCTCTATTCTTCCTTAGCCAGTGTCCATCCATAAATGGTCTTTTTGCCCAATCTCTGCGTTATGCTCAAAAAATAATCCTCGAAATATCAACTATATGCCTGCGGTTATTTTTTTCGCATGCCTTGATCTTGAACAAAAATCCTCATTTATGGATGGACACTAGCCGATTTCTCCTATTCCAGAAAGCTTAATCATAAATTGATACTTGTAATCATTCTCATCTTTTATCAAATGAAAATCCAACGACCAGCATTGCGATTCGTACAAAAAACCCAGGCCGTACTGTATCACTTGACCATTAAAAATATCCCGTTCATATTCCGCATATGCCGAAAGCCTGTCTGTTAATTTTAAAAGAAGATCGGTGTAGATCGATTCACTGGAATCGATGGTGTACCGGTATTCCACAAACAGTTTGTCCCCGCGGTTATCCCATAAATTTAATTCAATATTGCGGGATCGAAATTCGTTGTCGTAATGGGACCACTCGGCATCGGCATCTATTGAAAAATATCTGCCCGGAATCAGTTCAAGATCAGCGTAAATCGGGGAAAACGGCTCAGGATCATCGTCTTTTTCCTTATTAATATCGTAACTTTGTTCCAGTTTGAATCGGCAGAACCGGTTATAGACATAGCTGGGCGGACGAAAACTTTCATGACTGTTGGGTTTATCTAATATATGTGCCTTCTTTTTTTGTCTATTGTCTTTGGATTTTGATGTCAACGTGTTGGTAATGGAATAGGTAACCAGGTTTTGTTTTTCAATCCGATCGATGCCGTCAAATAATGAATATTCATCCTGGTGTTGTGTTTCAATCCCATCTGAATCATCAAACAACGGATATTTATCCTGGTCTTTTTCAGGCACATAATCCCAGATAACTTGCGGCCTTATGGTATGCCTGATCTTCTCGATGCTTTTGCCTTTTACATTAAACACCTGATAAATTTCAGAAAAAAGATCTAATTTTGTGTCATATATTTGTCTGTTGAATCTTTTTTTGTCAGAAGGGCTGTATTCGTCTTTATCAAGATGCCAGGCCGTCTCCCGAACACCTATGGAGGGCTCGATGGTGAAATAGTTTTTATACCGATAGGGAAGATAAAACCTGGGATGCGCATCCATTCGATGGCCCCTTGCACCGTCTTCCCTGTAAAAGTATGTGTATTCAGAATCAAGATCAAAATAAAAAGAGGAACTAAAAATCCTCTGTTTTGCCCCATCCAACTCTATAAACGGCAGTCTCTGCAAGGTTGTGTCCGTTTCTTCCCAGCGACGGTTTATGACATTATCATACCAGAGGAGTTCGGCGTTGAGGCTGTATGCGGGCCAAACCCTGTTTAAATTGAGGCTGTTGGTTCTTACCGGGTCATCATAATCATCCAGGTCTCTGCCAAAGGTTTTGAGAAAATAAGCATCGGTTTGTTTAAAGCCCGTTAATCCATCTTTGAATTCATGAAGGTAATCCTGATCACTTACAATATCTATGTCAAGCCTTGAGGAAAAATCAAAGGGCAACGCCTGATCATTTTTCATCCTGAACCAGTAGCGGTTGGAATTGGGCCGTAGCACATCATCATCTTCATACCCCCATTTTTCGCTTGAATCCAAAGAGCCGTCATCCACTTTTTGGTCATTCAAAAAATCATACATCAGGGTCCCCTTTGACCTTTCATCCAGAGCATAACGGTATTCCAGCCCTAATTTTTCCCCACGATCTGCCATGTAGTCCACATGGAATGTTGCATCCGAGCTTGGGTTTATGGCCCAATAAAATGGTTGAATATATTGCGCCCCTTTGCGATCTGAATAACCAAATTGGGGGGGCAATAAACCCGACTGGCGTTTTAACTTTGCAGGAAAAAAAAGAAACGGAGTATACAATACCGGTATGTTTTTGGCCCAAAGCGCTGCATGCTTCACAAAACCGTACCCTTCTATTGTAATTTTTAGGTTTCTACCTGTAATTTTCCATGCCGGTCGATCACCGTCACAGCTGGTGATACTGGCCTTTTCAGCAGTATATGAGTCCTTGCCGACCTTTTTAAGTTTGTCTCCTTTTATATAAAAATGGTTTTCTTGAAGAAATATCGTTCCATTATATACCGTTCCCGTTTCAGCATTCAAATCCATTTCCATACGGCTTCCGGTCAGTATGTCTTGTCCCGCGGTCATGATTACATGGCCCTTTGCAAAAGCTTTCATGTTTTTTTGATCAAAACGGACATAATCGGCACTCAGATTTTTGTCTTGTTTGGTTATGGTTACATTACCTTTGGCAATATATTGATTTGCTTTATCGTCATAATGAATTTCGTCGGCAACAATATTCCACGGTGCCTCGGGATCATCCTTAAGCAGTGGAAATTTCTCCTCTGCCGAGACGTAATTAGAAATTGCAATCAGGATAAAAAGGGTAAGTGAAAGGCAGGCAATAGCCTTGTGTATTCTATCCGATTTTAAAAACTTGTATTTTTTTCGGGGGTAAGGGGCAAAAGCAGAAAAAGAGGTTTTGTGCTTGGAGCAGAAAGAAACGTTGCCGCAACCATCAAAGCAGCTTTGGAGCAAGAGACGGGAGTTTTGTAAATGGCTCATATAAAATATTCCAGACTAAAATGAAAAATTCAGCAGGGCTGATGATCCATTTCCCAGGCAAACGCATTTGAATCTCAATACAGGGAGAACGCTCCACGACGGCGTATATCTCTTTCCAACCGACTGAAACTTGTGCTTAAGCACCCGTAATCCCGAGCCGCGCCAGAGTTATTAAGAACAATTCGTCGCTAAATTATCCCATTGAATTTTTAAGTCATAATTTCATTCGGCTCGGGCTAACGCGTGCTAAAGCCCTTCAAACAGTCAGTCGGTTTCCAAGAGAAACACGCCGTCGCTACGCTGCACCGAAATCAAATGCATTAACCCTGGATCCATATCAATAAGATCTTGAATAAGAATAAAATATCAAGTATAAATGTTATTTGGGCAAAAAAATCAAGATGTAGTTGCAAAATGATAACTTAAAATGAACATTTTATTAACAAATGATGATGGAATTTACGCAAAAGGGCTTTGGGCGCTTTATGAAAAGTTTGCGCAACGGCACTGTGTAACTGTCGTTGCTCCGGATCGCGAGCGAAGTGCTGTAGGACATGGGATTACCCTGTATCAACCGCTTCGAACAAACAGGGTAAATATAAATAACGGTTTCACGGGATATGCGGTGAACGGAACACCGGCCGACTGTGTCAAGATGGGCCTTATGGAAATCCTTGATTCCAAACCGGACATGGTAATTTCAGGAATCAATCCCGGTGCAAATGTGGGCGTCAATATCAACTATTCCGGGACCGTTGCTGCTGCCAAAGAGGCTGCTTTATACAACGTACCGGCAATTGCTGTTTCCATACAGGGGCGTCAGGCTGCCGACTATGGTCACGCTGCCCATTTTACAGCACAACTGGCTGATAATATATATAAAAAAGGGCTTCCTTTTGGAACATTCCTCAATGTAAATATCCCCGATATACCCACGGATAAAATAGAAGGGGTTCGGATAAGCAAGCAGGGTACCGCCCTTTATTCCGAATATCTTGAAAAGAGAATCGATCCTCGCAACCGCACATATTATTGGCATGGACACGATTCCAATACCTCTTTTAAAGACCCTGAAATCGACGGCGCCGCACTTGACGATAATTTTATTTCCATAACACCGATTAAATGCGATATGACGGATTATAAGATGCTTGATGAACTTAAGCGGTGGAATATCACCTAAAATCCTTATCACTAATTTGAAAGTATATGAATTTCTTTTTTTGGACACAGACCCGCCTGCCATTGCAAGGCACGAGCGGGCAGGTGAACACAGATTATCAAGATTTTTAAAATAAGAAATAATACTATTATCTGTGTATACCTGCCCGCTTGTGGCCCAGGCCGCCTTGCTTGGCTGGCGGGCGAGCTCGCATGGCAGGCGGGTCTGCGAAAATCTGCGTCCTATTTAACTTGAAGGGTTACCGCATGAAAAAACAGTTTATAACGGATATCAAGGCCGGGGATTCGATTGATGATATCTTTGTATTATCCGAAAAAATTCTGGCCCAGAAAAAGGATGGGAATAATTTTCTAAATGTGACGTTATCCGATAAAACAGGAACCATAAAGGGTGTGGTATGGGATAATGTGGATCAGATAACAGCCGGTGTAACTTCCGGTGATTTTGTACATATAAAGGGAAATGTTAGTGAATATAAGGGGGCTTTGCAGCTGGTTATCAAAAAGATGGAAGCATTTTCCGCCGATGAAATAGATCCTGCCGATTTTTTGCCCATGACCCGCCGAAACATCGAGGGCATGTTTGAGCGGCTTTTGAAGATAACCGCTTCCGTTAACACCCCTTATTTAAAACAGCTTATTCAAGCATTCTTTAATGATGAAAAGTTCGTTCGCGAATTTAAAATCGCACCTGCAGCAAAAAAAATGCACCACGCTTATATTGGAGGTCTTCTGGAACATACCCTGTCAATGGTGAGTCTGGCTGACAAGATTGCCGGGCATTACAGCGGAATCGACAGAGACCTTCTGATTGCCGGGGCAATGCTGCATGATATCGGCAAAACAAGAGAATTCGAATACCAATTTAAGATAGACTACTCCGACCAGGGTCGGTTGCTGAACCATATTGTGATCGGGATCGAAATGATCGATGAAAAACTACCGGAAATTAAGGATTTCCCGGAAGACCAGATGGTTTTGCTCAAGCATATGATTGTAAGCCATCATGGCACCCGGGAATTCGGATCACCCGAACCACCCAAAACCATTGAAGCGGTGTTACTGAATTATATTGACGAGATAGATTCAAAGGTTAACGGCATCCGTAATTTTATGGCCAAGGAAGATCCCAATGAGCCCTGGACCTCTTATCACAGGCTGCTTGAGCGGCATTTTTATAAGGGGAAAAAGAATCACGCAACGTCTCAATAAGTT
The DNA here is from genome assembly GCA_004193595.1 of Desulfobacteraceae bacterium Eth-SRB2. GTDB lineage: Bacteria > Desulfobacterota > Desulfobacteria > Desulfobacterales > UBA11574 > S5133MH16. The sequence continues at coordinate 55,688 of RPGQ01000037.1, read as the reverse complement.
TTGGTACGTTAGATGATGATACTGACCCGTGGGCTCCATAATTCAAAAATTTTAGATCACTTTCGGCACTTTAAAAATTAGGCAGTTAAATTGGAGTGTTATGTTTATCTCCTTTGAAGGAATAGAAGGTTCGGGCAAGACAACTCAGATTAACCATGTGAATAAATTTTTTCAAGACAACGGGCATGACTGTGTTATCACAAGGGAGCCGGGAGGAACCCGAATCGGGGAAAAGATACGGGCCATTCTTTTAGACCCCGCAAGTAAGGATATGGATCCTTTGACGGAACTTCTTTTATATACCGCTGATCGGGCCCAGCATATCAGGGAATTCGTATATCCATTTTTATCGGCGGGCAAAACGGTTCTATGTGACCGTTTCTATGACGCCACAGTCGTTTATCAAGGTTTTGCAAGGGGCTTGGATATCGGGTTAATAGACAAATTACATAAATTGCTGTTTGAAGACTTAAAGCCGGATATTACGATTCTGCTTGATCTCCCCACTGAAAAAGGACTTTCGCGAGCCTGGAAACAGATAGAAAACGGCGCAAGGGAGAGTGTTGAAACCCGATTTGAAGAAGAAAAACGTTCATTCCACAATAAAGTACGCTCCGGTTATTTGGAGCTTGCACGCCTTGAACCCGGACGGTTTAAGGTCGTCGACGCATCTATGGACGAGAATCAGGTGCGCAATGAAATCATAAAGATATTATCTATTGAAATTGATTTAAATACCTAAGGGTTGAGGAGTTTTTTCGATTCAATAGCTCCATGAATAATCAGCGACTCCATCATACAAACTCATTCATAAGGGTTCGTAAAGATAGAACAGAAAATATGAATTTAAATAAATTAGTTA
>RPGQ01000037.1:0-54726 GCA_004193595.1 Desulfobacteraceae bacterium Eth-SRB2 | reverse complement strand
AATTAGTTATTAGGCTACCGGTTTAACGCATTTTAATAACGAACGCAAAATATCGCTGTTCTATCTTAACGATCCCTAATGTATTCAAACAGTGTATGATTTCGCTGCTGATCATTCATTACGCTATTTTCAAAGCTTTATAAGAAAGACACCTTGACTGCTGAAATACCTAACAAAAAATTGGGATATTTTCATAATGACCCACTCAATTCTTGAGACCATCGGTAATACACCGCTTGTGGAAATAAAAAATCTTAATCAAAATCCGAGGGTAAAAATCCTGGCAAAGCTTGAGTATTTTAACCCGGGCGGTTCCATCAAGGACAGAGCCGCTCTTTTTATGATCTCAAACGGTGAGGAATCCGGCGAACTTACCCCCGATAAAACCGTGATCGAGGCCACAAGCGGAAACACGGGCATCGGGTTGGCTCTGGTATGTTCGGTAAAAGGATATAAGCTTCTATTAACCATGTCCGAGTTTGCCAGCGTTGAGCGGCAAAAGATCTTAAAAGCCCGTGGTGCGGAAATCTTTCTGACCCCCGGACATCTGGGGACAGACGGCGCCATTGAGGAGGCCTATCGGTTGGCCAGGAAAAATCCCGAGATGTATTTTATGGCGGATCAATTCAACAACCCCGCGAACTGGCAGGCCCACTATTTTGGAACCGCCGTTGAGATCTGGGAACAGACCGGGGGAAAGATTTCTACGGTTGTGGCCACACTGGGTACAAGTGGAACCCTTATGGGACTTGCAAGACGGCTGAAAGAATATAACCCCGATATACGGATCATCGGCGTTGAGCCTTATCTGGGTCATAAAATTCAGGGTCTGAAAAACATGAAAGAGGCTTATCGTCCGGAAATCTTTGAAAAGAACCGTCTTGATGAAATTGTAAATATCGATGACGAAGATGCCTTTGAAATGACCCGGCAGCTTGCAAAACAAGAAGGTCTTTTTGTGGGTATGAGCAGCGGAGCAGCCATGGTCATTGCTAGAAAGCAAGCTGAGAAAATGGTTGAAGGTACGATCGTGGTGATATTTCCGGACGGTGGTGAACGATATTTAAGCACACCGCTTTTTACGGTACGCGAAAAAATAGGCCTGAAACTCTTCAACACCCTGGGCCGGACCAAGGAATCCTTTGAACCGCTTTTGCCGGGAAAAGTCTCCCTATATTCCTGCGGGCCCACGGTACACGCAAGAATGCATCTGGGAGAATGCAGGCGTTTTGTATTTTCAGATCTTTTGTACCGTTATCTAAAATACAGGGGGTATGATGTCACACACATCATGAACATAACGGATCTGGATGACAAGACCATAAACGGATCAGAAAAAGCGGGGTTGGAGCTATCTAAATTTACCGCAAAACATATCGATTCCTTTAAAAAGGATTTGGATTTCCTTGAAATTAAGCCGGCCTCTAAATACCCTAAAACAAGCGAACATGTTGACGATATGGTTGCGTTGGCTGAAAAACTGGTGAAAAAAGGATATGCATATGAGAAACTGAGATCTTTGTACTTTGATATTTCCCGCTTTTCCGATTATGGCAGTCTGTCCGGCATCGATATCAACAAGATAAAACTGGGTGCCACCGTAGATCTTGATGAATATGAAAAGGATAATCCCAGAGACTTTACGCTTTTCAAAAGATCCAGACTTTCTGAACTGAAAAGAGGAATATTCACTAAAACCGACTGGGGCAATGTACGTCCGTCATGGCACATTCAGTGCGTTGCCATGGCAATGAAATATCTTGGGGAAAGCTATGATATCCATACCAGCGGCCGGGAGCTGGTTTTTCCCCACAACGAAAATGTAATCGCAATTGCCGGTGCTCTGACCGGCAAACCCCTTGCAAGATACTGGGTGCACTGCGACCGGGTCCTGGTGGATGGTAAAAAGATAGACGAACAGGGAGCAGAACTTACCACCCTTTCTGATCTGGCAGATATGGGATATTCCGGCAGGCAGATCAGATATTGGCTGCTTTCCGCGCATTACAGAAAACCTGTTGTTTTTTCAAAGAAAAGGTTTGAAGATGCCAAACGCTCCATAAAAAGGCTGGATGCCTGTATCTATTCCCTGTTTCACGCGAAATCGGGCGCTTCTCCTTATCCTGAGTTGGATCAGCTTTTATACGACCTAAAACACGGTTTTGTCAGCGCTATGGATGACGACTTGAATATATCGGCCGCCATGGCCTCGATTTTTAAAATTGTAAAGAAGGTGAATATCCTGACTCGGGAAAAAAGGATAGATCCGGACGGCGCGGTAAATATTATGAATGCGTTTCGTAATATAGATTCCGTATTAAAGATATTCGATTTTCAAGATGAATTTCATGACCCTGAAATCGATCGCCTGATCAAACAAAGAGATAACGCCAGGCTGGAGAAAAATTGGGATCTTGCCGATAAGATTCGGGATCAGTTAAAAGTCATGGGGATTACCATTAAAGATGAGAAGCTATCAAATTAGCAAAAAAACAGACTGATACCTAACCCGGACAAACCGGAACAAATAAATATTTGCCACAAAGGCACAAAGACACGAAGGATATGGAAATTAGGAGCTTCGCCCTAATTGGAGTAATGGAATGATGGAGTAATGGAGTGTTGGAGTGTTGATTTAAAAAAAAGAGCTTTAAATTTTCAGATTTTCTCTAGGGATCTGTCTTCTGAGAGCGATGAAAAAATGGGTTTCTTCCATTACTCCACCACTCCAATACTCCAGTACTCCGTAAATCGTTAAATGCCGGCAAACTATAGTTCGTCGCAAATGAATTGATACTTGACAAAGGGGTTAATCCATGATATTCTGTTCATAATTTCAATTCATTCAAACAGAAAAATGGATAGATCATGGTATCATGTCGTGGCAAGCCACTAAGCCCCGAAATAAAGAAGCTTACTGTCTCTGCTAAGCAGTATTTTGATCGAAACAGGCGGCACCGCAGGGCAAGTGTGAAGCGCCGGTATAGCGATGCGCAGCAGTCCGAAGCGCGGTATGACGCCGTGGATACCGGTATAGATAAATCTCTAAAATTACGTGGGCGCCCTATTTATGCTGTTAGCGTGTCGTATCCAGAATCATCGGTCATATATTCGAGACTGCAAACAAAAAGGGCATATAGCAGCGCGGTTATTAAAAGCACAGAGGAAGAATATCCTGACCAAACATTTAACAAAGCAACTTGTTAGCCAGAACGCTGGCGTGGGGAGTTTGAATTTTGGACAGGGAATAAGATCCCAACGCTTAAAGAGAAGGATCATGTGATTGCCGCCAGAGCAGCGTTATTTGCACTTGAAATGAGGCAATCAAGTTCAGGAAAGGCATTGATACAATTCATGGGATTTATCTTGATAGGTCGTATGTAAACAGAATCATAGCAATGACTTTATATGGTATTACGGTGAAGATGGCCCTTGGGTGCAAAAGCCGACAGGCAAAGGAGAACGTCTTATCATTATCAATGCCATAACTAAATCTGGTTGGGTTCCAGGTTCAAAGCTTGTGTTTAAGAGTACGAGAAAGACAGGGGATTATCACGGCCAAATGAATTGGGAATTATTTAAAAAATGGTTTACGGAAATGCTCCTTCCTAATATTCGGGACAGTCCTTCATCATCGCGGATAATGCTCCATACCACATATCTTATCAAGGCACTCCCCTCCAACGCCACAAAGCTCGAAGAAGAAAATCAAGAAATGGCTTGAACAAAATAAAGTTTACTGTCGTGATGATTGCCTAAAGCCTGAGTTGGTCGAGCTTTTGATCAAAATGGTCCCTGAACAGATCTATGCAGTCGACGAAATAGCTACATCATTTGGCCATAAGGTTCTCAGAACTCCACCGTATCATCCAGAACTACAACCGATAGAAACATGCTGGGGCGTAGTAAAAATCATGTAATACAAAATTGCGACTTTGCGTGAAAACGATAAAAGCAGCTCGATTGTGGGTTTAATAAAGTCACCGCTTCAACATGCGAAAAAATTATTAAAAAAGTAAGAAAAATTGAGGATGAATTTTGGACAACAGATATAAAGATGGACGCACAATAATTCAGATATTTAGGTATCAATTCATTTGCGACGCACTATAGGTGTCAGGTGTCAGGTGTCAGCGCCTTTGTTCATCATTCCTGACACCTGACACCTGACACCAAATAGCCATAGCAATCTTAGCAAACAATAGTCTTGATTTACACCCGTTGACAGGTTGATGTTTTTTATGGGAGGTTTATAAAATGGATAAGAGTATAAAAGAAAGTCAACACACATGCAAAACAGATGTGGAATCCCTTTCCCAATACAGGGAAAAACTGCCGGGAATTGTTGAAAACATCATTGAAAACTGTGATGACAGCCAATGCTTTACTCATGTGGACTATGAGCCGATTCCATCGGAAGGATATGTTGTTGATATCATAAATAAATTAAGGGAAATTCTTTTCCCTGGGTATTTTACCAGGGAAAAGATAGATCCGGTCAACCTGAAATACAACATCGGACAATCTGTTTCAATTCTTTTTGGTATGCTTTCCGAGCAGATTACCCACAACATGAGGCACGACTGCTTTAGATACGATCTGCCATGCAGAGAATGCGAAGCGCAAGGACAAAAAATTGCTCTTGACTTTCTAAAATCTATTCCATCCATACGAAAAACCTTGGCAACAGATGTACGGGCAATATATGATGGAGATCCTGCTGCAAATAGCTATGACGAAATTATTTTTAGCTATCCCGGTATGTTTGCTATAACCGTACATCGGGCGGCCCATGAGCTTTTTGAATTTCAAGTGCCGCTTCTTCCTCGCATCATGACGGAACATGCCCACAGTTTAACCGGTATAGATATCCATCCGGGGGCTGAAATCGGGGAAAGTTTTGTGATTGATCATGGAACGGGCGTAGTGATCGGTGAAACCACGGTCATCGGTAAAAACGTGCGTATCTACCAGGGAGTAACTCTGGGTGCCCTTTCACTTCCTAAAGATGCCGGGGAGCGGTTGAGAGGGAAGAAACGCCATCCCACAATAGAAAACGATGTTATCATCTATTCAGGCGCTACGATTTTGGGCGGAGACACCGTGATCGGTGCGCGTTCCGTAATCGGAGGAAATGTCTGGATAACGGAATCTGTTCCTCCGGATACCAAGGTGATAATGGAAACACCGAAGTTGATCTATAAATAAATGAGGGATCGAGGAGTTTTTTCGATTCGATCGCTTCATGAATAATCAGCGACTCCATCATACAAACTCATACATAAGGGTTCGTAAAGATAAAACAGAAAATATGGCTTTAAATAACTATCTTATATGGATACCCATTTTGAGCAATTTAATTACGAACGCAAAATACCGCTGTTCTATCTTAACGATCCCTAATGGTTTCAAACAGTGTATGATTACGCTGCTGATCATTCATTACGCTATTTGTTGAGCTTTATAAGAAAAACACCCCGAATGCTGAAATAAATAGCTCGATATTGGATATACACGGCAGGATTCCGGAATTAAAGGCTATGAAAATATTTTCCAACATCGGTACAACCATTGGTTCAACACCTCTGGTACGGCTGAATACCATTACGCAGGGTCTTGATGCTGAACTACTTGCCAAGCTTGAATTTTTCAATCCTTTAGGGAGTGTTAAGGACCGGATTGCCGCATCAATGATTGATGCCGCAGAGGCTAAAGGTCTGATCGGCCCGGATACGCTCGTGGTGGAACCCACCAGCGGAAATACGGGTATTGCGCTTGCCTTTATTTGTACGGTAAAGGGATATGATCTATGCCTTACCATGCCGGACACCATGAGTATGGAAAGAAGAAAACTGCTGAAACACCTGGGCGCGGAACTTGTTCTTACGCCGGGTTCCCAAGGTATGAAAGGGGCCATTACAAAAGCAGAAGAAATTGTCCATTCGCGAAAAAACGCATTTATGCCCGACCAGTTCAGGAATCCGGCCAATCCGAAAATCCACAGAGAAACCACCGCACAAGAGATATGGGAAGATACCGACGGCCGGGTGGATATACTGGTTGCCGGTGTTGGCACCGGCGGTACCATAACCGGTGTCGCCCAGATGATAAAATCACGGAAACCGTCCTTTAAAGCTATTGCTGTTGAACCGGAAGATTCTCCGGTATTATCCGGAGGAACGCCCGGACCTCATAAGATTCAGGGCATTGGCGCCGGTTTTATTCCTCATGTACTCGATATCTCAATTATAGATGAAGTCATAACCGTATCTAATGATGAGGCATTTGATACCTCACGGATGCTGGCAAAAACAGAGGGGATACTCTGCGGCATATCATCGGGTGCCGCCATGGCCGCTGCCCTTAAAATTGCAAAACGAAGAGAGTCAAAAGGCAAATGTGTCGTAGTGATATTACCGAGTACCGGCGAACGGTATATCAGCACGGAACTTTTTTCTGAAATATAACTCAGAACATTGTCAACGGATACGTAACATCGAATTTCTTTCCGAGATCCTAAAAAATTCCCTCAGATTTGTCTTGTGAGACAGATTTGTATCAAAAAGAAATATGATACAGCGGGTATATTTCTTTATTTTATACAAATATAACCAGTTACAGATGTTTTTGGTAACTTCTCATTAAGTTCTGGTGTATTAAGTGATCATATTGATCCGCCCACTGATACCTAAATGGGGCGTTTTCTACTGGATCTGTACCCACGTCATGCCATCAAGGTCTCCAAGAATCCGCGAAACCCCTCGACATATCCACCCGATGTCTTTTCGGGGCGGTTTAGCGAACCCTTATGCATCAAGATCTCAGCACATTTTTGGCAAAAAATCGCTCATGTTGGGTTTAAAAATCTTATTTTTTAAGGTATTTTTAAAAATATTATACTGCATTCATCTCTGGCACGAATTTTGACACATATTTATACATAATGTAGAAATATAATTAAAAATTGGGATAAAAATTCCATGAAGCCCTGTGACAAAAACATTGAAAGCACCCTTCAAATTACAGCCAAAATGATCAAACTTGCAGAATTAGGGAACGCCGAAAGAGAAGATACCGGTTGTGGTATTCTTTACGGTGTGTTACTTGATTCCGCCTACAAACTGAAAAGACTTGCGGAAAAAGAAAAGGGAAACCACCTTAATAAAGACTGGTGGAAAACGGATAAATCTTTTTGGGGACACAGATAAACACAGATTATCAGGATTTTAATAAAGAAAAATCTGTGTGTGTCTGTGAAAATCTGTGTTCTGTTTTTTTAAAATGGAGGAAATAAAAAATGGCCAAAAGACTTGAGATATATAAATGTGGTGTCTGTGGAAATATCATTGAAGTGCTCCATGCCGGAAAAGGCAACCTTGTGTGCTGCGGAAAACCCATGAATTTGCTGGTTGAAAATACGGTTGATGCGGCTAAAGAGAAGCATATTCCGGTGATTGAAAAAATTGACGGCGGCGTGAAGGTTAAGGTGGGAGAAGTTGCTCATCCCATGGAAGAGAAACACTGGATCCAATGGGTTGAAATTATAGCGGACGACAAGACTTACCGGCAGTATCTAAATCCCGGAGAAGTACCAGAGGCAATTTTCAATGTGACTGCAGACCAGATTGCCGCACGTGAATATTGTAATATCCATGGTCTTTGGAAAGCATAAAGGAGGTGATCATATGGCAAGTTGGAAATGTGGAAATTGCGGATATACGCTCGAAGCGGATACCCCCCCCGAACGGTGTCCATCCTGCAAAGAAAAATGCGAGTTTCTCGACAACACCTGTTATACCCCGGACTGCGAATTTGAAGGCACTGACAAGCGAATATGACTCGGAGGGGGGCTTCAAATGGCCCATAATTACGACCGTGAAATCGCAGGAAAATTATTTAGTACCGAGGGAATCTTTATCGGTAGAATCTATTAAATTCTTTGCAAAGCAGCTGCGTAATATAAAAATTACAAAACCATTTTATTGAAGGAGGATATTATGACTACACCTAAGCATTGTCCGGGTTTTGAAAAATTTAAGCATCTTAGCTCGTTTAAATGTCAGTGCCCCGAATGCAATCAAGAAATAGAGATCTTTTCAGATGAGTTTGATAAGACTCATGTGTGCGACAGCTGCGGGAAAAAAATAGATTTCACGCAGTGTTCTTTGGACTCAGAAGCCTAGTACCATCGACCTTTTTTCGGCTTTTGCTCATTTTTCAAAACAACTGATTTAGCCGCTGGTCACATTAAAAAGATTGATTTTTATGTGACTGATTTTAAGAGGGTACCTATGCCCGCGATCGGTAAAGACAAATCGTGAGATTGAAATCAATAATTATTATCAGGAAAAACTGTAAAGAAACGAGTCATGAATAAAAATTGCCTGAACTGCCACAGGGCAAAGAATCAGGGCCGACCAGATGCAAAGAATGTTAAATAAAATAGTGTAGGAATAGTTAAAATGTTTGTATTAGGGCTACAGGGAAGTCCCCGAAAAAAAGGAAACACCCATTATCTTCTCAAAACATTCATGAACGAGGCTGAAAAATCAGGAGCCCGGACACATGTCATTGAAGTGGCTAAAAAAAATATCATTCCATGCAAGGGATGTGGTTTTTGCGAAAAGAAGGGGCACTGTATTACTCAAGACGATGATATGACACTTGAAATCTATCCGTTGCTTCGTGAAGCCGATGTGATTGTGGCAGCCTCACCTATATATTTTTACAATGTTACTGCACAACTCAAGGCGCTTATTGACAGGAGTCAAACCCTGTGGTCCCGGAAATACAGGTTAAATGTCGAGGATCCCCGAGGGAAAATGAGGCGTGGATTTTTGCTGGCCCTGGGGGCCACCAAAGGAAAAAATCTTTTCGAAGGGGTTAAACTCACGGCCCAATATTTTTTTGATGCAGTCGCAGCAAAATATGAGGGGAGCCTCACTTATTGGCGGATAGAACATCGCGGTGATATGGAAAAGCATCCGACAGTGCGTGAAGAGGTCCGGGACGCAGTGGCTGGTCTTTTAAAACCTTTTTTGACCCGGAAGATTATCTTATTTGTGTGCCGAGAAAATGCCTGTCGCAGCCAGATGGCCTCAGCGTTTACCCAATATTTGGCCGGAGATAAAATTGAAGCCATTTCCGCAGGGAGCGAACCCGCAGATAACATTAATCCCGACATGGTGAAAGCCATGCAGGAAAAAGGGATAGACATGGCCTTCCGCAGAACCCGATCCCTGAGTCAAGCAGTGTCGGGTTTACAACCGGATATGATTATCAGCATGGGCTGTCAGGAAGAATGCCCATTGATACCGGGTGCCAAAATACAGGACTGGGATTTGCCGGATCCCGCAGGTAAATCCATGGAATTTATGCGAACGGTGCGTGATGAAATAGAAAATAGAGTAAAGGATCTTGTAAGCAATGTTTCGATTTAAGACAAAATTACCCGAATGCTTTTTAAACCGTGGAAATTCTGTAATTTATTGAAAATAAAGGCATTTATTTGACTTATATTTTTAACTCGGACATGGAATATTGGAATGATGATTTAAAAAAGATGATATTCCTCTATTTAATTACCGTCAATAGGAATTTTACAATAACCCAACTTTACATTTTCCCAGAACCCAATATTCCAGTGTTCCAATATTCCAACATTCCAATTGTGAGCGAAGCGAGCTAACTTATAGAAAGGAGAAAGATAATATGCCGGTTAGATTAAAAGTCGAAGATATGATGGTGCCGATTGACGATTATGCAGTAACAACCGTTGATAAGACTCTTAAAGAGGCTGTTCCGGAATTGATGAAAATATATTGTCAGGTGGAAATCGGTAAATGTACAGAGGCCGGACATAGAACAAGTCTTGTCCTTGACAGTCAGGGTAAGCTTGTAGGGATTTTGGATTTTAAAAGTATTCTTAAAGTTCTGATTCCTGAGGTTGCCGGAGGAATCAGCGGGAAATTGCAGGCGTTAGGAATTTCCATGGCCTTTGCCGAGGCCGATGCACACGATATGGATAGTTCACAGCATGGATTCCGGTCCAGGGTCAGGCAAAACGCCCAGACCCGGGTAAGTGACATTATGCTTAAATTAAGAGGAACCATAGATGCAGATGCAGGTTTTTTAGATGCGTTGAAAATGATTTACCGCAATAAAGTTACCGTTCTGCCGGTATTCGAAGGCGACAAATTGGTGGGTGTGATTCGTGATTCAGATCTTTTCCTGGCCACGGCGAATGTTCTCATGGAATAAAGGCCCCTAATCAATACATGGCACTATTTTTATTTAAAAACCCAAAAGAATAAATCATAGAGAAGGAGGTTTAAAATGGATAAATATGTATGCACGGTTTGCGGTTATGTTTATGATCCGGAACAGGGTGATTCCGACAATGGCGTCAATCCGGGGACAAAGTGGGAAGATGTGCCGGATAGCTGGGAATGCCCGGTGTGTGGTGCTTCAAAAGATGATTTTGAAAAAGAATAATAATTGAATCTAAGTTGAGCGATTTTTTGGGAAGAGATGTGCTGAGATCTTGATGCATAAGGGTTTGCGAAAACCGTCCCGAAAAGACATGGGGATGGATATGTCGAGGATTTTCGCGGATCCTCGATGCGCAAGTCCAAGATCCCGCGTCAGCGGGGAGATCGGTGCAGATCGAGTAAAAAATCGTTCGATTTAGGTTGACGTTTAAACATAATCATATGGATTTAAGGACGGAATGATGAATTCGGTTGAGATAGCAAAAGATATCTATGATGTTGGAGTAATCGATTGGAATATCCGCGATTTTCATGGATATTCCACCTACCGGGGTACAAGTTATAACGCTTTTTTAATTATCGATGAGAAGGTCGCCCTTATCGATACGGTAAAAAAGGAGTTCTCTGACCAACTGCTGGAGAACATCGCTAAAATTGTTGATCCCAAAAAGATTGACTATGTTATTAGCAACCACACGGAAATGGATCATTCCGGCGGTTTGCCACGGGTCATGCACAAAATCGGGGAAGACAAGCCCTTGTATTGTTCAAAAATGGGGTTGAGGAACCTTTCCCAACACTTTTCACAGGAATGGAATTATCATGGAATCGCAAATGGTGAAGTGCTGAGTCTGGGAAAAAGAACTCTGACGTTTCTGGAAACCCGGATGCTTCACTGGCCGGACAGCATGTTTACCTACCTGAAGGAAGACAAGATTCTATTTTCAAGCGATGCCTTTGGCCAGCATTATGCCGGGCATGAAAAGTTTGATGATCAAATCGGTGATTCGATAATGCCCCATGCCAAGAAGTATTAGCAAACATTCTCTTGCTGTATTCGCCTTTAATACTCAAACTCTTGGAAAGCGTGACCGAACTTGGTTTGGAAATCGATATGATATGTCCGGACCATGGGGTTATCTGGCGAAAAGATCCGGCTATAATTATCAATGCATATGCCAAGTGGTCCAGTCAGAAGCCTGAAAAAAAGGCGGTTGTCGTGTATGACACCATGTGGCATAGCACCGAAACAATGGCAGAGGCGATTGTACACGGTATTGTTGATGAAGGTGTTATTGCCAGACCCATACACATCCGAAGTTCCCACCGGAGCGAAATTATGACTGAGGTTCTGGATGCGGCTGCCGTTATCGTTGGGTCGCCGACCCTTAACAATCAATTGTTTCCGACGGTCAGCGATTTTCTGACCTATATGAAGGGACTTAAGCCGAAGAACAAGATTGGTGCAGCTTTCGGCTCTTACGGCTGGAGCGGTGAGTCGGTCAAGCTGATCAACCAAGAGCTTGAAGCCATGAAATTCGATATCATAGATCCGGGTATTAAGATCCAGTATGTACCGGATCAAGATGGCAAAGATTCTTGTTTTGAATTTGGCAGAAAAATCGGAAAGGCAATTAAGACGGTCTCGTAAAAAATCAAAAAAAAATATCTCAGCAGCCGAGGTATTTTTTTTATAAAGTATTTAATCGAAAAAACTCCCCGACCCCTCAGAGATCTAAAACATATAAAAACATTAACATGAAAATACCCGTAGTAGAACTCAGTGAATGTACCCTTTGTGGGATATGCGAAGAAGTGGCTCCGTCTGTTTTCCGGATCGCCGACGCGGGTTTTGTGGTAATAACCGAGTTGTCGAACTACCCTGAGAACGATGTGGAAGAAGCGATCAAGAACTGCCCGGCTGACTGTATTTACTGGGAAGAGGAGTAAATAAACCGTCATGGGTTTGTTATGAAAAAGATTGCATTATTCGTATTCAACGGTGATCCAATGTGTTTTATCCATGTCCTTTTAAATGCGCTGGATATGAAAGATAAAGGGTATGGTGGAAAAATCGTAATCAAGGGGGCAGCAGGAAACTCAAGCAAACCATCTTGGCCTTCTCGATAGTGACAAATTTGCAGCATCTTTTCTTCTTTTATACATGCAGTCAGAAGATGCAACACATCTCGAATATGCAGTCCAGACTGCTGAAGTCCTCGACAGAGGATTGGCCAAACCCTTCCACCAAATCATCATTTATTATTATGTTGACCCGCCTACTGATAATAAAATGTAACATGTCCGTAACTCGCATTTAAATAAGCCTAAAGAAAAAACCGCAGCCAATCCTTTAATACCATAGATGGCCGGAAATAAGTGAGGCTCGCGATTATGAATAAAACATCTTATTGACATCTCCTGCCACTTTGTGCCATTGGTATATATTACCACTTTGTATCATATCCGGCAATAAATTCTTTATGATGGCCGTATAACAAAAAAGAGCAGGGAGGAATCCATGGACAGCAAAGAGTTCTCGCGCTTTCGCAAAAGGCTGAACAAGACGCAGAAACAGACAGCCCAACTTCTTGGAGTATCTATTAAGGCGGTGCACAGTTATGAGCAAGGCTGGCGATCCGTACCCGCCCATGTGGAGCGGCAGATGTTTTTTCTAATATCCAGGATTAGAGGCAGCGCCAAAGTTCTCAAGTCGTGCTGGGTAATCAATAAATGTCCTCCTGGGAAGAAAAAAAAGTGCCCGGCATGGGAGTTTCAGGCCGGAAAGCTTTGCTGGTTTATTAACGGTACAATTTGTGACGGCACTATTTATAAAAATTGGAAAGAAAAGATGGAATTATGCCGTTCTTGCGAGGTCTTGAAATCATTTCTATGACATCAATACGCATCTTTTCATACTCAACTTGCCATGCTCCCAATTGGAATAGGATAAACTTATATTTTATATACAGACCTCGATATTTCGTTAAAAACTGTGCCATTTTTTTGGAAAAGAATATTGTGCAAATTAAACAGGAGGTTGCTGGATTGAAACATTATCGATTTGTTTTGTGTTTTTTAGAGAGGAGGAAAAGATGATTGATCTAAACGGTTTGAAATCAATCATACAGTTAAGTTATTTCAATGATTCCATGTTAGAGAAATTATTAAAAATTACAGATATAATTGAGTATAAGGCGGGTGATTACATCTTCAAGGAAGGAGATGATGCCAAGATTCTCTATGCTGTTATCGATGGAAAAATAGGGCTTGAGGTGGAGAAGAATTCCAGCACTCGAATATTGATTGACACTATTATTCAGGGTATGATGTTAGGATTTTCTACTTTAGTGAACACTGAAGAGAAAAGTTACACGACCTCCGCAAGAGTTCTTACGGATACAAAGCTCTTTGCCTGGAGCGCAGACGATTTGGAGACGCTTTTCTCTCAAGATTACGAAATGGGCTTTTTGTTTATGAAAAGAATTGCCAAGATTGTCAAAAAAAGGTTGCAAATCAGGAACGTTCAATTTCTCGATATATACAAGTAAACGAATCTTTAACGTTCTTTTCTTTATTAATACATTATTGAAACTGACAGAGAGTTACGGCTGCTAGATTTTCTCCATCGCCCCGTAAGCGGCTTGTATTCTGTCCCGGAGTAAAAAACAAAGCCTTTCCATTAAATTAAATCCAAGTTTTGTGTTGCCGATCATAATCCGCCTTAAATCCGAGCCCTTTATAGCCAAGATCCTTGTCGGTTTTTGACAGACGGCCGAGGACATAAGGGTGTGGGGGATGTCCAAAAGCGTAGACCAGCAACCCAAAACTCTTCCCTTGCCAAGAACGTCGATAACGATATTGCCCTTTTGTTTTCCCAAGTCCATGGATCTTTCCAGGTAGATATAACCTTGGGCAATAATATAAAGATGTTCTCCGTGATCACCCTGTTGAAAAACATATTCACAAGCTTTATACGTATTCACTTGGCAGAGGCCGGCGATTTCAGATATTTCATTTTTTCCCAGCAACTCGAAAAACTCACAACTTTCCAATACGTATTCCATTTCTTTATGGTTCATAATGCACCTCTCTCATTTGGTAATAAAAAAGATAGTTTTCTGTTTGGGCCATAGGCTGGGCCTCCGGATCCAAAAGCGTGGTCTTGGTCCAATGTTTTAGCCTGAAACTTAAACCTAAATTGTATTTTAACACAACTATTCCATGATTTCAATTCCGGATCTCAGCGAAACCAACAGGTGTAAATCAAGACTGTTGTTTGCTAAGATTGCCATGGCTATTTGGTGTCAGGTGTCAGGTGTCAGGAGGCAAGCAGCCCTGAGGGAACGATTCATCATTTACGCCATACACTGCCGTTTCCTCAGCTAAGGGCTCACTCAAAAATAACTTCACATTTTGGATGCCGATGCATCCCGACTGGCTGCGTTACGAAAACTCGAAATATACTTGATATTCCTTAAGTTTTCGTGCCTTGCCAGCCGGGCGCCTCAACTCCCAAAATTGTAAATTTATTTTTTCGTGAACCCTAACTGCCAGCGGCGTTCTCGCTCTGGGACTTTCCGCTCCAATGTTTTCTCCAATCCATTCAACAAATGTGTAACCGACACAACTTTTTATAGACCTCAAGATCCTCCACGTCCATATAATTGCTATTGGTCACCTCGTTTCCCCCTTAACCCTGACACCTGACACCTGACACCTAAAAAAAGGGCTTCGGAGCCACGGTTTGTCAATAGACAAGGATCAGCGTTTAGCAACGGCCTTGATTTACGCCCGGAGCCAACTTGATAATATGGATTACGATTTAAGGGCAACGTGGATAAGGTTTTTCAACTGAATCTTGCACGAGTCGGAGGCTTTCATATTCAGTGCAAAAATTGTCACTCCGAGCTGATCGCTAAGGATTAAAAAAGTGCTCCTGTCATGTGTGGTCAGTGCCGTGTGAAGAAGGGAGAACCATTGAAGATCTCGGAATGAAAACGAACATCAAAAAGCCCTGAATGATAAAACCGATCAGGGCCATGATTGCTGCGGACAAGAAAGCCATTTGATATGAGAACACTTCCGATTTACCGTAAACCATGAGTATGTCTGTAATGGGCCCTGCAATGAAGGTTCCTGCAACTCCCCAGCTAAGAAAATATGTGGCGTTGAAGACACCGAAAAGTTTGGCTCGTCTTTCAGGAGGTATGAGCATGGATGCAAATGCATACGAAGATGCAATAATGATGACTTCGGAACATCCTCTCAAAAAATTACTTACGTAAATTAAAACCAAATTATCGGTGACCGCGACGATAAGTAGCGATCCTACCGCAATGGCCGTTCCGAACATCAGGGAATTTCCATCCCCTATTCTCCTGCCGATCCAACCTGCAATGAGTCCGGTTAAAATCATCGCGGCAGATTGTGTATTCACGATATAACTTAACACTTTGCTCGAGACCGCAAAACCGGAATCGAGAACCAGGTACTGTGACTGTATCACTGCAATGGAATTCCTGCCGAAATTGATAAAAACCATTGCGAAAATAAAAACCATGAAAACCTTTTCGGATGATGGTGAATTGTAGGTTTCCTGCGTGGACGGGTTTTCCATTTCATACGTGATGCCCCCCTCGGGAACGAACAGCATGGGAACGATGGAAATAAACATGGCGCCGGCGGCAACAAAAAACAGTGCGCCTTCGTAAAAACCCCATCCCTCATATCCAAGGTTCAATCCGTCATACAGCAATCCACCGATCCATACACCGGCAAGACGGCCGATTCCGCCGATACTGGCCAGTCGCCCTTGTATTGCATTTCGATCTTCCTGACGATAAATATCTGATATCAAAGCACTCCAGCCCACATTGGACATGGACCAGAATATTTCGATTAGCGATAGTCCGATGATAATCACATAACCTGCCAGAATCAGAGTGTCTGTCAGTGTGTGGGCATACCAAATCAGAACCGTACCGAACCCTGCCAGTACTTCACCACATATGATCAGTGTCCGCCTTAATTGATATTTATCCGAGAACGCTCCCCAAACAAGAGTTTGAAAAACAATGTTTACGACCATCGGTAACGTGGCGAATAAGGTTGTCTCCGTTACACTTAACCCTAAAAAATGCCTTAGATAGATAGACAGATAGCTGTAAAATAATCCGCGCCGGAACATGGCGAGTATTTGAAAGGAGGATATCCCGAAAAAAATGCGGTATGAGGTTTTTCTATACGGATTCAAAAAGCGTTCGTCCTTTGTCAATTCTAATGTCTATTCTTTTATCTATGCTTCTAAACCCAGGGCAAACGCATTTGAATCCCAATACAGGGAGAACGCTCCATGACGGCATGTATCTCTTTCCAACCTTCAAACCGTCCGTCGGTTTCCAAGAGAAATACGCTACCGCTACGCTGCACCGAAATCAAATGCGTTTACCTTGCCTCTAAACTGATTTGCCCTTGACATACCATCGACTCTTCTTTAAGTTCTTAATTTGAAAAAATAATTTCTTATCACCCAACCCGGAACCAAGAGATATTTGCCGCCAAGACCCGAAGGATTTTATTTTGTTATTTCTCCTTAGTGCCTTGGTGCCTTTGTGGCGAGAAGAAAAAAGTTTTGCCATAAAAAGCATAAAATTAACAATTAAGTTACTAAATTTTGCTGTAAAATGAAACCGATTATAGAATTTTTAAATCAAGAAGGGTTTTTAAAGAGCCTGTTTGAATCGATTCCCTGCGGAGTGCTGATCATTGATGGTGATCGGCGAGTTTTGGCGGTGAACAACGTGCTGGAACAGACCTTTGGAATTTCCGGAGCAGAGGTAATGGATCAGCGCGGTGGCGAAGCGTTAAGATGCGTAAATGCATTTAAGAACCCCAAAGGATGTGGTTTTGCTGAAGAATGTATAACCTGTGGGGTTCGCAACACAGCACTTGAGGCTTTTGAAGGAAATCAAATACACCGGAAAAAGGCAAAGTTTCAGTTGTCGGTTGACGGGAAAACAAGGGATATGCAGTTACTGATCAGCGCTGCCCCCTTCGACCATGAGGGGAACCGGTTGGCGGCCATTATTCTTGAAGACATGACCGAGCTGAACACCCTTCGGCGGCGCTTGAAAACAGATCAGAGCTTTGCCGGTATTATCGGGCGTGATGCCAAGATGCAGGAGCTGTTCGAAACCATAAGGGATGTTGCGGAAATCGATGTTTCTGTTTTCATCCAGGGGGAAAGCGGTACAGGAAAAGAGCTGGTTGCTGCGGCGATTCACAACGAGGGCATTCGTGCAAACAAACCTTTTGTACCGGTCAACTGCGGTGCGCTTCCCGAGGGATTGCTGGCAAGCGAACTCTTTGGACATGTGAAAGGTTCTTTTACCGGGGCGATGCGTGATAAGAAAGGCCGGTTTGAACTGGCTCACGGCGGCACCCTGTTTCTGGACGAAGTGGTTGATTTGCCCAAGGATATGCAGTCAAAACTGTTGAGAGTGCTTCAGGAAGGAACATTCGAGCGGGTGGGTGACGAGAAAACCAAATCCGTGGACGTACGTATTATAAGTGCCGCCAATCGGGATCTGAAACGCGAAGTAAAAAAGGGCAATTTTCGCGAAGATCTATATTACCGTATCAATGTATTGCCTATCTACCTGCCGCCGCTCAGAGAACGAAAAAACGATATTCCGCTTCTTATTGACCATTTTTTCAGCAGGATTGCAACGGATGAGCGTCAAGATTATCCGGACATTTCCGATGACGCCGTGTCCCTGTTGATGGACTATCATTGGCCGGGTAATGTCAGGGAGCTTGAAAACGCCATACAGTTCGCCATTGTAAAATGCAGGGGCCGGATGATTTTGCCCAAAGATCTTCCCATTGAACTACAGGGACATCATGTGCTTGGAAGTTCTCGTGGGCCCTCACGGAAACTCGATCTTGAGATTGTCAAATCAGCCCTTGAAAAAACCGGGGGGAATAAAGCAAAGGCAGCAAGGCTCCTGGGTGTGGGCCGGGCCACGTTATACCGGTTTTTAGGCGACTATCCGGGATTAATGCAGGGCACTAAATAAGCACAGAAGTCGTGATAGTGAGGGTGTAAATCAAGATTGTTGTTTGCTAAGATTGCCATGGCTATTTGGTTTCAGGTTTCAGGTGTCAGGAAACATGTTCAGTAGTAATGGGCCGGCCCTGAGGGAACGATTCATTTTTTGCGCCATACACTGCCGTTTCCTCAGCTAACGCCGGCAGCGTTCTCGTTCTGGGACTTTCCGCTCCAATGTTTTCTCCAATCCATTCAACAAATGTGTAACCGACACAACTTTTTATAGACCTCAAGATCCTCCACGTCCATAAAATTTCTATTGGTCACCTCGTTTTCCCCTTAACCCTGACACATGACACCTGGCACCTAAAAAAAGGGGCTCCTGAACAGAGAGCCCCTTTTTTATAATGTTGTCAAATGGTTATGTTCTTCATCCTTGAGCTTGCTGATATTATGCCTCAAGTGCCTGGCGATCGGCCATATCCATGAGCACTCTTTCTCTGGCCTTATCAATGCCAAGCTCTCGTCTCTTTTTGTCGATATGGGCGATCATCATACGGGCCATCTCCTTGGGATCGGGGGAAAATCCCCATTTTCCCAGACCCTGCTTTTCAAGCCCCTCAAACAAAAGTTTGTGAAACTTGGTCTCTTTAATGATAGGAAATGTTACGCCAAAAACAGTATATACTCCTGAAGCGACAAAATATTGCCCGATGCTGATGGCCTTTTCACTCATCCATTCGGGAGCGGCACCGGCTACGGGTAATTCAGCGATACTATGCCCAAGACCACCTTCTCGAACCATGGCAGAAGCTGCAATCAGAATCCGGCTGTTGTCTACGCAAGACCCCATGCCCAGGACCGGCGGCATACCCACGGTCTCACAAACCTCCTGCAATCCGGGTCCTGCAAGAATTGCAGCTTCCGGTGAGGTCAATCCGGCCTTGGCAAGTGCGATCTGAGAGCATCCGGTTTGGAGCACCAATACATCTTTTTTGATTAATTCTTTAACCAGCTCCACATGAGCCCAGTCTTGTTTGACCCTGGGGTTGGTGCAGCCGACCACCCCGGCAACTCCCCGGATTCTGCCGTTAATGATGTTATCATTGAGGGGAGTATAAGATGCCCGAAAAGATCCGCCAAGCATGTAATTAATATACTCATGGGAGAATCCATGGACCCCGATATTCTTAATACTCGGGATTTCTATAGTTGCAGTTCTGTTTTTGAACCGGGAAATAGCCTTAATGACGATTTCGTCGGTGCAGGCACTGGGATTGTGTTCATCCAGTTCCATGTGCTGTGCGCCTTCGATATGACATCTGGGATTGGTGGTGATGAGATGGGTCCCATAACATTCAGCCACTTTGGCCAGTCCCTGTTTGATGCACTGGACATCCACAGTCATAGCATCTACAGCGCCGGTGATCAAAACAGCTTCCGTGGACATAAAGTTTCCTACATGAGGAATTCCATGTCGCGACATCATTTCCGCTCCTGAACAGCACATTCCCACCAGATTGATACCCGCCGCTCCGGCTTTCTTGGCTGCATCAATGAGTGTGGGCTCATTGACCGATACCAGAATGGATTCAAAAAGGTTGGGTTCGTGACCATGAACGATAATGTTGACATGGTCTTCTTTAAGAACCCCCATATTCACTTCCACGCTGACCGGAGACGGGGTTCCGAAAAGAATATCGGATATTTCCGTTGCCACCATGGATCCACCCCAGCCGTCTGCAAGGGCGGTGCGGTTGATCTGAGTGGTAATGTTCTCATAATCCTGATCTACTCCCATGTGAGTCCGATGCATCAGCTCCATAATCTCCCGCATGGCTCCCCTGGGAACAATACCGAGTTTGCGCCAGGTCTCCAGTGTTTTTTCAGGAACCCGTTTGGCAAAAGGAATTTCCCCTTCTACCTGGGTATAGGTGCGCTCCAGTTCTTTGTAAAGATCCATGGCAATATCATTAATCTCACGCCCTTCAACTTCAATTCCGATGGAAGACGCAACTTCCTCGAGCTTGTCCGGATCTTTAATTTCATAATCCGTAATATTTCCTTTCACAACTTCACGGAAAAGATCGAGCATGCTCATCCCGTGGTCGGTGTGGGCAGCACTTCCGGACGCAACCATTCGAGCAAAATTACGAGCCATAATTGTATCGATGGTCGCACCGCAAACCCCAACTTTTCCATACGGGTCCTTGGAGCTCAGCCTGCAGGGCCCCATGGAACAATGTTTGCAACACGCAGAATCAGCACCTATAGGACAGGCTTTCATGTTGGCAGCCCGGTCAAATGCGGTTTCAACACCGTCCCTTTTGGCTTTCTCCAACATTTGTGCTGTGGCGTCACAGATTGTAACGTCACTTGGGTTAATCTCCTTTTTTTTGGATATAATTTTCTTTTTTTCCATTGATGTGCCTCCCTTCTTGGAAAGATTTTTTGTTTGGATGTGGTTTGGAGCATTGACAATGGCGTCATTATCAATAATAATTACTATTAATAATAAATACCACAATGTGTATTGTCAAGACTAATAATAACTTTAATTTATTTTATTTAACTTTAAAGGAATTAAGAAATTCTAATCAAAACGAAGTATTATAAAACCCAAAGCATTTTTTTAATAATTACATATGGAATTGACTAAGCTCACTATTTTAAAGTTTTTTAAGTTGAGGTTGTAATATAAACAAATTCATGCTTATATGCATTTCTATAATAATTTCATCAATGATTCGTCAGATCATTGATCAATGGTTTTAAATGATTTTTTTAAGTACATGGAGCTATGTTGAAATTCTTATAAAAATGGGCTTTTGGGCTCGATAATTTATTGAAAAGTTCAACACCTGAGAGGAAAAAATTTGCTTCAGGAAAAAAATCGCAGGATTACCAAACAGCGCCAAGTAATTCTGGAAGAGTTGCGAAAGCTAAATACGCACCCCAGTGCAGATGAAATTTATAAAGTTGTACGCCGCCGCCTTCCACGAATCAGTCTTGGCACGGTTTACCGAAATCTGGAAGTACTTGCCCAAATGGGAGAAATCCAGAAACTGGAACTTAGCGGATCTTTAAAACGCTATGACTGGAATACAAACAAACATTACCATATCCGCTGTGCACGCTGCAACCGGGTGGACGATGTTCCGATTGCGCCGCTGAACCAACTCGAAGATGAGCTTTATGAGGCAACGGTTTATGAAATAATCGGACACAACCTTGAATTTATCGGACTTTGTCCTGAATGCTCAAAAAAAAGCCGTACCATTGACCACTAAAAAATTTTTATTACACCACATGTCTCATGCCTTAAATATGAGCCGTTCTTTTATAAGAAGAAGATTAATAAGTCGAACAGAACAAAGTTTATTGGATGGGTAAACTCTTCAGGGCGTTGCGGAGGAATGCAGAGCTCAAGGAATTATTATAGAAAATGATTGATCGAAAGGAGGATTTTATGGCCGTAATTACCATAAGCAAGGAATTTGGAACCGAAAGCGATAAGGTGGCGTCCCAGGCATCCCAAAGACTCGGATACGAGTATATCGGCGATCATTTAATTGCCGAAATCGCAAAAGAACTTCATGTGTCCGAAAGCGAAGCAGAAATATTTCGCAAGACCTCCCAGTCTCGAATCCTTCGTTTTGTCGATCGTTACACCTGTTCTATTGTTCAAAAGGTTGTTGACCGTGAGTATGGTTGTCTGGATGACAAGAATTATTATGAAACCACAAAAAAGCTGGTTCAAAATGTATATGAATCGGGTAAT
This sequence comes from Desulfobacteraceae bacterium Eth-SRB2, assembly GCA_004193595.1. GTDB lineage: Bacteria > Desulfobacterota > Desulfobacteria > Desulfobacterales > UBA11574 > S5133MH16. The sequence goes on along the minus strand of RPGQ01000037.1, from coordinate 32,621 downwards.
GCTATCATTCTTGGATGGGGCGGCCAGTGTATTTTACGAGGCAAACCCAATACCCTCCATGTTCGTCTGATCAAGGATGAGGAGACAAAAATCAAGGAGGTTATGCAAAACAGAAACCTGGAGCATAAAGCGGCTAAGGCATTCATTGAAAGAGAAGAGGGCGATTTAAAAGCTTATATCGAGCATTATTTCAATGAAGACTGGAATGCAGCACACCTTTATGATCTGATTATCGATATGGGAAAAACCTCGGTTGAAAAGGCCGTTGATTTAATCTGTGATAACGTCAAGCATAAGGCGACATAATTATAACTGATTGACCCGCCTTTATTAAAAGGAAAAAGGCCGCCATAACGCTTGATTGCCAAATGGAAAACACCCCGTCTCTAACATGCCGCTGGACAGACCGACATGATGAGACCTTTGCAAAAGCCCTCTTTTGCCCAATTCCGGCGTCCCCGATGGGCGGGATTTACGCTTCGCTTCGACAGGCTCAAATTTTAATCCTCAAAATACTCAATGTATGGATGCCTGTCCCGATGCGTTTTTCATCGGGCTGGTTAAAATTTTCGCCTTCCTTGGCCTTAAACAAAATTGGACATTTTTCAAAGGTCTCATGAGATCTGTTCAGCCTTTGGGGAATAAGAAATTATGCCGTTAAATTCCAGAACGTACATGGCATTTACCCGGCAACTCATTGCCGATCAAATTTTAAGACCCACCCAAAGATTTTTCAGAAAACAAGTTGCAAGCAGCGTGTTACTTCTTGCAGCTACGGTTTTTGCTCTGGTTTGGGCCAATTCCAATATCGCCGAAACTTATCACAGCTTCTGGCATACCAAAATTTCTTTGGATTTCGGTGAGTTTCATATCAGCAAATCATTGGTCCACTGGATAAATGACGGTCTGATGGCCCTGTTCTTTTTTACTGTGGGCCTGGAAATCAAGCGCGAGCTTCTGGTGGGAGAACTGGCATCACCTAAAAAGGCCTTGTTGCCGGTGATTGCCGCTTTGGGGGGGATGTTGGTTCCCGCCCTTATCTATATTGCCTTTAACTTGGGTTCCTCAAGCTTAGACGGTTGGGGTATCCCCATGGCCACGGACATTGCCTTTGCTTTAGGCGCCGTCGCCATATTCGGTCATAACCTGCCTGTAAACCTGAGAATATTTCTTGCTGCTTTTGCCATTGCGGATGACCTGGGTGCGGTATTGGTTATCGCCATATTCTATACCAAGGAAATTGTTTGGTTTTATGTCTTTGTCTGCGTCATGCTTACTTTTTGTCTTGCCCTAGCGAATCTTCTTTGGATCAGATGGACACTGGTCTATGCGGCTTTGGGACTCGCCATATGGTTTTTTGTATTGGGATCAGGAATTCATCCCACAGTGGCAGGGGTCATTGTTTCCCTTTTCATTCCGGCCCGTGGCAGGTATGATACCGATCGTTTTTTGCAAAATGTAGATCAAATAATGGCAAAATTCAAGTGCGAGGACCAGAGCTGCGGATACTCGATTCTTCTTAATCAAGAACATATGCATGCCGTACATTCCCTGAAATTGGCCTGCCACGACGTGGAAACACCGTTGCAGCGACTCATCCACGTTTTACATCCATGGGTTGCGTTTATAATTTTACCTTTTTTTGCCTTAAGTAACACGGGCCTGAATTTTCATGGCGTTAATTTTTCGGAAGTGGCCGTACACACGGTAAGTTTGGGCATTTTTTTCGGACTGGTATTTGGAAAGCCATTGGGCGTAATGCTTTTTTCTTTTATAGCGGTAAAAAGCGGAATGGGTTCCTTGCCTAAAGATGTCAGATGGTTACATATCCTTGGAAGTGCGATGCTCGGAGGAATCGGTTTTACCATGTCCCTGTTTATTGGCGATCTTTCATTCTCGTCTGTTTTCATGCTCAACTATGCCAAGATGGCCATTCTGTCAGCGTCTGTAATATCAGCCATAGTTGGGATCAGTTTTCTCGGCCTTGTCAGCACTATATCTCCAGAAAAAAGGTTAACATCATCGGATGAACCGAACTAGTGTCCATCCAGAAATGGTCTTTTTGCTTGCCCCGTTAAATCTGTATTTAATATTTAACCGGGGCCCAATAGAAACATGTATTCTCTAAAATTGTGTGTTCTTGATTGCCCAAAGCTATTCATGGGGATACCAGAACTTGTAAAGATACTTTTCTTCGCCGACCTTTACCAGACAAATCACACCGTACCTGCCTGTTTTCTTGAATGAAAAGTTGGCGGCAAAAATCCCATTATAGTTTTTCAGACTATTGGTTTGATCCTTGCCGTCGGGTTTGATTATTTTCACCTTTCCCATAGCATCTTTAATCGGATGATTTATGGAATCATGAAACAATTTTACCATAACGTGATGGGTGTCGCCGTTTGGATCTTTCATGTTCATACTTGCCAGACTCATTATTTGGAACTCTGCCCGGATATTTTTTTCGATCATTGTATGTTCAAATGTACCGGCCGGGGGTGTATTTCCCATGACATCTGATACTGCCCTTTCTCCATGATTTTTATGGGGCGTTTCTGTTGCTGTCAGACTTGTCAAACCCCAAGTCAGGACCCATAAAGTTGTAAATAAAGCAATTGTATTTTTCATGATCACCTCTCCTTTTTATCTTTTATTCATCTGTCTTTTGGGCAGAATCATTCTTCGGTAAATTCCATTCCTTCCAGAGCCCGTAGATTGCCGGCACCACAATGAGCGTCAAAATAGTTGCGCTGACCATGCCGCCGACCATGGGTGCGGCGATGCGCTTCATCACTTCGGATCCGGTGCCATGGCTCCACATAATAGGCATCAGGCCGGCCATGATGGCCACAACAGTCATCATTTTCGGTCGTACCCTCAGCGCCGCTCCCTCTTCAATGGCTTCCTGGAGATGCTGCTTGCTAAACGCCTCACCGTATCGGGATTTATATTTGCGATAGGCGATATCCAGGTATATTAACATTACGACCCCGGTTTCCGCCGCAACGCCGGCCAGGGCAATAAAACCTACCCCCACCGCAACACTCATGTTATACCCCAAAATATACATCAACCATAGCCCTCCGGTCAGCGAAAAGGGGACGCTCAGCATGATGATGAGGCTCTCGGCAATGTTTTTGAAATTGAAGTAGAGCAGCAGGAAAATAATGATCAAGGTCATCGGGACCACGATCATCAGCCGTTTCTGGGCTCGGATCATGTACTCGTATTGGCCGCTCCAGATCAAACTGTAACCCGGCGGCAGTTTTATTTTCTCACGGACAAGCTCCTGTGCTTTTTTGACGTAAGTTCCCACATCGATGTTCGTAATGTCCACATAGATCCAGGCATTCTTTCGTGCGTTTTCACTTTTAATCACCGGCGGACCCTTGACGATCCGTATATCGGCGACCTGAGTGATGGGAACCTGAGCGCCCATGGGTGTTGGAACCAGTATTCGTCTTAATTTTTCCGGCGTATCCCGGAGTTCGGATCCATATCGAAGATTGACCGGATAGCGTTCCAATCCTTCCACCGTCTGGGTAATGTTCATCCCGCCGATAGCGGTCATAATAATGTCCTGGACATCGCCGACCGTCAAACCATAACGTGCAGCTTCTTTGCGTTTGATATGAAAATCCAGATAATTGCCACCGGTGACCCTTTCAGAGTAAACGCTAAGGGTACCGGGCACCTGTCGCATCACCGCTTCGATTTCTTCCCCCAGATCGCTTAAGACCTGCAAGTCTTCTCCCATGAGCTTGATCCCGACCGGTGTCTTAATCCCCGTGGAAAGCATATCGATTCGTGTTTTGATCGGCATGGTCCAGGCATTGGTCAACCCCGGAAATTGGATGGCTTTATCGAGCTCATCGATCAGCTTTTCAATGGTCATCCCCTCACGCCATTCGGACTCGGGTTTCAGCATAATGGTAGTCTCGATCATGGAAAGCGGTGCCGGGTCGGTGGCCGTCTCGGCCCGGCCCACTTTGCCGAATACGTGGTGAACTTCGGGAAAAGTGGCAATAATACGGTCGGTCTGCTGCAGAAGTTCTTTGGCTTTGGTTATTGAAATGCCCGGCAGAGTTGTGGGCATATAGAGCAGGTCACCTTCATTTAACGGCGGCATAAATTCTGAGCCCATGCGCTTCCAGGGAATATAACTCATAACTAAGACCACCACGGCCAACAGAACCACCAGAATTTTGGCTTTCAGCACCAACTTGATAACGGGATGATAGATCCAAATCAGAAAACGGTTTACCGGATTTTTCCCCTCGGGTCTTATCTTACCACGAATCATATAACCCATCAGAACCGGAACAATGGTCACGGACAGCAGCGAAGAACCGACAATGGCGTAAGTCTTGGTAAACGCCAAGGGTTTGAAAAGTCGTCCCTCCTGGGCTTCCAGCATGAAAACCGGTAAAAAGCTGACAGCAATGATTAACAACGAAAAGAACAAAGACGGTCCCACCTCCTTGGCGGCGTCTGCTATTAAATCCCAGTGGGGTTTTTTCCCGCCATCGTGTTCGATATGCTTGTGGGCGTTTTCGATCATTACGATAGCCGCGTCCACCATAGCGCCGACAGCAATGGCAATTCCTCCAAGACTCATAATGTTGGCGTTGATTCCCTGCCGTTCCATGATGATAAAACTGATGAGCACCGCGACAGGTAATATAAAAATTCCCACAAGTGCACTGCGAAAATGGAGCAGAAAAACCATACAGACCAATGCTACAATGATACTCTCTTCGATGAGGGTCCGTTTCAGATTGTCCACAGCGCGCAGAATAAGATTTGAACGGTCATAGACGCTTTTCAGATGAACCCCTTCGGGAAGCCCCGATTTGAGCTGCTCCAGTCGTTTTTTGACATTTTTGATGACCTGTAAGGCATTTTCACCATACCGCATCACCACAATACCACCCACGGTTTCGCCGGTACCGTTATCGTCGGCAATGCCTCGCCTGAGTTCCGGCCCGATTTTAATCACGGCAACATTGCGCAACAAAATCGGTGTCCCCCGCTGGTCGACGTCGAGGGGAATGTTGTTGAGGTCATCAACGCTTTTTATATAGCCCAGTCCCCGGACCATGAATTCGGTTTCTCCCATCTCTACCAATTTGCCGCCCACATCATTATTGCTGCGCTGAACAGCCATTTTGATCTTTTGGAGGGGAATGTTGTATGCGATCAGCTTGTTGGGATCAACGATTACCTGGTACTGTTTTACATATCCGCCGATGGATGCGACCTCGGCCACCCCGGAAACGCTGGCAAGCTCATAGCGCAAAAACCAGTCCTGAATAGAGCGGAGTTGGGCCAGATCATGCCGATCACTTTCCAGCGTATATTCGTAGATCCATCCCACACCGGTAGCATCCGGCCCCAGGGAAGGGGTTACCCCTTGCGGAAGGCGTCCGGATACATAGTTCAGGTACTCCATAACGCGGCTGCGGGCCCAATACAGGTCCGTACCATCTTCAAAAATGATATAAACAAACGAAATACCAAAAAATGAATAGCCGCGAACCACTCTGGCGAACGGGACCGAAAGCATGGCCGTTGTGAGGGGATAGGTTACCTGGTCTTCCACGACCTGGGGCGCCTGACCCGGATACTCTGTAAAAATGATCACCTGTGCATCAGAAAGATCCGGTATGGCATCCAGGGGTGTTTTCAACATCGCATGGGTGCCGGCCGCAATCACAAATACGGTCATCAGGATGACCAGAAACTTGTTTTTTATGGACAACTCTATTATTTTTTCTATCATTTCAGATGCCTCTTGAAGATTTTCCAATCCGTAAAAATCACTTTGAACCGATCCGCATTCCCATGTGCACGCGCATTAATTCGCTTTCGAAGTTCCGGTCGTTTCATCCATTTTCATATCTGACATATCGAGATCGTCTGTTTGGGTTTTCGGAATTTCGGTGGTCTGGTCCATCTTCATATCTGACATGTCCAGATCCTCTGTTTCCATTTGCATTGATCCGGCAGAACTCGATGCCGCATTTTGCTTTTGGACGTCCAGCATTTTTTGAATGGCCTCTCGTAAACGGCTTTCCGAATCGAGCATGAACTGGGCGGAAATCACAATCTGTTCATGTTCTTTCAGGCCTTCCAATACCTGAAACTCATTATCATTTCCTTCTACACCGAGTTTGACCTCACGGGGCTGAAATTTTCCTTTACCCCGTACCACAAAAACAATCTTGCGAATGCCGCTGTCAATAACCGCTTCCTGGGGAATAACCAAGCCATCTTTAGCAATATCGGACTCCAGCTCCACATTGACGTACATATTGGGCTTCAGTTGAAAATCGGGATTGGGAAGCTCTAATCTGAGTTTAGCCGTGCGAGTCTTAGCCGTAAGAAACGGATAAACGTAAAGGACTTTACCGGCAAAGATTTTGCCCGGGATGTAGGAAAGTTCCATCTTGGCAGGCATTCCATTTCGAATCCAGGGAAGCTCGTACTCATAAATGTCCACATCCACCCACACCTTCGAAAGATCGGCGATTTCATACTGGTGCTCCCCCGCTTTGACATAATGACCTTGAAAGGCATTCTTATTGATGACCACGCCCCTTGCCGGAGAATAGATGGTTAGAGTCTTTTGGACGTTGTCGGTATTTTCAATTTTCTTTATTTGCTTGTCGTTCAGGTCCCAGTACTTCAGTCGGGTACGAGAGGCATCCAAAAGACGTTGGGCCCCTTCGCGGATGCCGGCGTAAGGACTTTCTTTTAGACTTTCGTTATGGTGCAAGGCCAGAAGATATTCTTCCTGAGCCGTTACCAGTTCCGGACTATAAATATCAAAAAGCGGTTGGCCTTTTTTCACCGTTTCACCGACGAAATTCACATACAGTTTTTCAATCCAGCCGTTGAACTTGGTATTAACCGTATAGATACGTCTTTCATCGTAGGTAATATTGCCGAATGCTCGGATATATTTGACCAGGGGTTTGCGTTTTACCCGTCCCAGACGAACGCCCATATTTTGAATGGTGACCGGATCGATGCGGATGGTTGAAGCCGGTTCTTTTTCTTCGCCTTCTTCCTCGTAAACCGGCACCAGGTCCATTCCCATGGGAGATTTCCCCGGCTGGTTTCGGATATACGCCGGATCCATGGGGGCGGCCCAGTATTTGACCTTTTTACCGGTTTCCGGATCAATCATTCCTGCTTTAAGTCCCTTTTCCGAAGCCAGTGCTTGTGTAACCGTTAGTTTGGGTTCGCCGGTATGGTTCATGTCAAAACCCGCCCCGGCAATCAGTACTGCCAACCCACCGATTAAGCCAAGGATTGTTAAAAAATTCGATCTTTTTATAAATGGTTTCACTACGTTTTTTCCTTCCGCAAATCAGTTATATTATCACCAAGATTCCAAGACAAAAGCGGTGCGCCCAGAAGCTCTTCAAGTTCTGCTCGCTTTTTATAGAGACTGAACAGATAATTTTCTGACTGAAGTTCGAAGCGGAGCAAGCGAATTTGGGCATTGATCATGGTGTTGAAGTTTACCTTACCCACCTCATAAGCGGTTAAAGAAGACCGGGCCCACTGCTCTGACTGGACGATCAGGGCATCCGTAATTAGCTTGTAGTTTCTCTGTAAGTTTCGGATATCGGTTACCAGGGCGTCTATTTTGTGAGGAAGACCGTTTGCTAAATTTTGATAAGACTGTAAGGCGGCCTGATGACTCAATTGGGTTGCTGCCAGTTTTTTGTCCTGCCGGGTTTTCTTCCACAGGGGAATATTCATGACAACAGAGGTTGAAACAAAATCCGGTAAATCCCGGCCGTTTAAGTCTTCTTCCCGTTGGCCATAGGCCACTTTGAAATCAAAATCCGGCCAATAATTTTTTCGTGCCAGTTCTATGCCCACGCCGGCCAGCTCGATTTCAGCCTGTTTAACCTTGAGCCGGGGATTCATCGCCAATGCTCGGGGTTGCAATTCCTCTATTTTCAGTACCGGATCAGGATATGGCAGGCTTTCAGGCGGTGTTACCGGAATGAAACTCCCCCGATTAAGCAGGCTGTTGATCCGATCTTCCAGTGTGCGGCGCTTTTTTCCCAAAGTGATCTGTTCATCCAAAAGTTTGCTTAGTTCCACTTGGGCTTGCAAAACATCTTGCATAAGACCTTGACCCGTAGCATATCTTGTCTCAGATACCCTGAGTAGCTGGGTCAACATTTTAATTAGTCTTTCATTGGTGTTCTGACCGCTGGAAACAAATCCCAGCTCATAATACGCCGTGGCTATTTTCCGGGCAAGTTCCAGCCGTTTTGCCTTTAGGATCGCTTCTTGACGAATCGCTTTCATAGCAGCCCGTTGGGACCGGAGGCTTAATTTGCCGAACCACGGTATTTTCTGAGCGATGAAAATCTGCTTCTGAGTCATTGGCTCCTGATCAAACCTGAAGTGGTCGGTTGGGATATTCAGCAAAGCGATGCCAATGCGAGGGTCATTCAACGAACCCGCGAATGAGATCTCTTCCTTAAGGCTTTTCACCCGGGATTCCAGGCTCTTGATATCCTGGTTATTGGCCAAACCTTCTTCAATAAGTATTCCCAGCGGTTGTGGCGCCCAGATGAAATTGTCAGCCGCTGATCCGTTAGGGGCAATAAAAGCAACCACTGCCGCTACCGACGTTAACCATAAAACTTTGAGCAAAAACTGTTTCATGTCGTGCCTCCTAAAATTTCTATGGATAGGGCACCCGGAGCAAACCTTAGAACCATAAAAATGGGATTCACGCCGGATCAGAGAAATCCGGGCGGTGTCGATTACATTATGTACTCTTTAATAAGTCCGCTTTAAACGGACTCATTTTATTCAAAAAGCTTTTTGTACCCATGATATCCTTCTTTCTCTAAATCTTCTTTTGGTATAAACCGGAGGGCTGCTGAGTTTATGCAAAAACGAAGCCCTGTGGGTTCAGGTCCGTCCGGGAAGACATGCCCAAGGTGGGAATCTGCGTATTTACTTCTAACTTCGGTTCTTGCCATAAAAAGACCTTTGTCTTCCCTCTCAATAATATGATTCGCTTCCAGGGGTTTTATAAAACTTGGCCAACCGGTTCCGGAATCGTATTTGTCAAGAGAGCTGAAAAGAGGTTCACCGGAAACGATATCAACATAAATTCCATCTTTTTTATTATTCCAATATTCATTATCAAACGGTCTTTCCGTACCATTGTTCTGGGTTACCTCATATTGCAACGGTGTTAATTTTTGTTTTAATTCTGAGTCACTCAACTTTTTAAATTTTTGACGATGATCTTTTTGACTTTCACTTTTCATCTCATCCTTCCATATTTTTTTTAGATATTGATCGCGGCCGGAATTGAATCTGTAGTATTTATAACGAATGGGATTGTTCTTATGGTAATTCTGATGATAATTTTCGGCGGTATAAAATTTTGAAGCTTCTCTTATTTTTGTTGAAATCGGTTTTTTAAATCTTCCTGATTTTTCCAATTTTTCTTTGGATTTTTCAGCTAAAGTTTTTTGTTCTTCACTATGATAAAAAATTGCAGTTGTATATTGATTCCCTCTGTCAACAAATTGTCCTCCGAGATCCGTGGGATCGATCTGTCTCCAGAATACATCAAGAAGTTCTGAATAAGTTATCTTAGATCCATCGTAAATGATCTGAACGGCTTCCAAATGAACGGTTTCTCCGGATGAGACTTCTTTATATGTGGGATTTTCTTTTTGACCACCGGTATATCCGGAAACAACATCTATAACCCCTTCAAGGTTTTCAAAAGGATGTTCCATACACCAAAAACACCCTCCGGCAAACGTGGCTTTAGAATAATTGTTTTTAGAAAATGCCTGTATGGGTAACAGTATCAAGAAAAAGAATATGCATAAAATTAAAATATTTTTTTCAATCATATCTTTATCTCCTTAAAAAGAATAAACTCAGATTTACTTCATGAACATAGGATATCCTAACCTCTTAATAAGTTCTTGTGTATGATATAATCAAATGATTCGCCTAGTGATAATGAAATGTAACTATAAGAAAATATATAATACCACTTTGTGTCAGTGTCAATTTTTTGGAAAATATTTAAAATTAGGCCACATTGTGGTATTAAAAGAAAAAAACAAACGGCGGGGGTTGAATGGAAAAAAAGAATTGGCCGAAGTCAGAGGCCGTTTAGGAAAAACTCAAAAACAAATATCACAATTGATAGACACTTCTTTAAAAGCTATAAAAAACTTTGAGCAGGGATGGAGGAATATTTTCCTGTATATCGAAAAACAGATACTATTCCTTCTTGCCATGAAAAATACCACACACTCTATTTTTCAGCGATTGCAAACCAGCCTTTTTAATTGTAATGGAATGGCGTTATCATCCCCCCCATGGCATTTTGGAATAGACGTCTGTTAGCTTATCCCGATATTCCCTGAAAAAAATTTCGTGACTTTTTTCCCAATCCGATAGCATACGAAGTGCGTCTCTAGCTTTTCCTTGAGTTAAATCGGCCATTTTTCCATAAAACTCGCTCAAATCTTTTTCTATTAACCATGCGGTGTTAAAAACGGTCACATCCGGAATCATGGATTCATCAATACACTTTTGTAAAAACTCGGATTTGGACCGCTCGTCAAAATAGTTGATGGGCTCCAGAATTATTTCCTTAATCTTCTCGGGTTCAATATCGGATCCTTCCCTGAGATCTTTCAGGATAAGACTGATGAATTCAATATGCTTTGCTTCTTCCTCGATCAGACGTTTAAATGCTGAAACCGCCGCACCGACTCCCATTCGCTGAAGAGAGACTTCAAAAAAACTCTTTCCGGTTTCCTCCTGATTCAGAGCATACTCAAAAATTTTAATCAACTTTTCATTATGAACCATTGTTACCTCCTTTTTTTACATAAAAAATAGTGATGGTATTTTACACTCCGCTTTCTGGCGAGATCCATGAGTCTGTTGATTAATGGTCTTTTCGCACAATCTCTGCGTTATGTTCAAAAAATAATCCTCGGAATATCAAATATATGCCTGTGGTTATTTTTTTCGCATGCCTTGATCTTGAACGAAAATCCTCATTAATCAACAGACTCATCCATAGCTTTTTAATTGCCCCATGGAGAGGATTACATCACATCTTTGTCACTTTCTTCTATGGCTTTATCTATTTCAGCCTTCAATTGGGGGGGCAATCCGGGAATGTCCACGCTCAAGAACCCCCGAACAATGGTGGAAGTCGCCTCATCTTCGGTAAGACCCCGGGACATCAAATAGGCGATTTCTTCCTGGGCAATCTTGCCTACGGCAGCTTCATGAGACATTTCAACACCGTCAGCAAGTCCCTCCAATTCCGGAATGGCATGAATAAGCCCGCCATTCAGAATCAGTCCGCGGCACTCCAGATGAGCTTTGATTCCCGGAACCTCCCCGATCAAATGCCCCCGGGCAATTATTTTTCCGCCGTTACTGATGGTTCGGGCCACAATTTCGGCCCGGTTGCCCGGGTGCTTGAGAAATATTCTGCCGCCCAGATCATATTCGGAACCCGGACTTCCGACAATAATACTATAGAACCTTGCAACAGCATCTTTCCCAACCAAATGAGTTGTTGGGTACATTTGCAGGGAACGGACAGGTTTCATACATATATAATTGTTTATAAAAAGCCCGCCTTCTTCCACTTGTGCCACCGATCGGGGACGTACGACCATGTCCTCTGCCCAATTATGGATCATGGTAAAAGACAGTTTGGCATTCTTCTTTACAAAAAATTCCGAAATCCCCACGTGAGCGCCTCTTTTCAGATGGGGCGATGTGGCACAGCCCGTAATGATATGAAGCTCGGAATCTTCTTCGGCGATGATGAGGTTGTGCACATTTTGCTGCAATCCATCTTTATCCAGATAAAGACAGGCCTGAATGGGATAAATGGATTTGCTTCCCGGCAACGCCCGGATGACATAGCCGTCATGCAAAGCGAGTTCTGCTGCAGCCGTATATTTGTCTGTATCCACAGCCAACAGCTTCCAGTAATACTCCTTTACCCAATCATATTGCTCCAGGGCTTTTTTAATGGGGATGACCTCAATGCCATCCTGCCGGGAATGACAATGGATAACGGATGTGTCCTTCTGTAAATAGGTGCCTCCTCTTTCTTTTTCAGTGACATCCAGCCCGGACATAATGAGCCGCTCTTGCTCTTCTTGAGGCAGGTCACAAAGATCTTCTTCTGCCAAATAAGAATGAGGTACCGGCGCTTGATCAAATTCATCCAGGTTTATATCCGGGCCGATGGCTCCCTTTTTATCTTTTGCCTTTTTCGCTTTTTCCTTTAATTGGTCTTTATTATACATCGTACACACTCCTCATATCCGGATTCTTCAATGCAGTCTAAAATCTCTCTGGGGTTATTTGTACAGCTTAATATCCCATCATAAAGAACCTGTCCCTTATCAGCCGCCACATACTCCAAAATATATCCCGTGTGTGTAATGATCAGCCCCATTTTTGTCCGTTCAAGCTTGGCCTGCATTCTTGTTTTATTTTCTATAGTTAAAAGGTTTTTCTGCAGCAAAGAAGCGATTGTCTTACCCACCAAAGAAATATTTTCCATATCAACCCCCGACTCCGGCTCATCGAAAAGCATCAAATCGGGTTTTTGAGCCATCAATTGAAGCAATTCAGAGCGTTTGATTTCGCCCCCTGAAAATCCGGCATTTACGTCCCTGTCTAAAAATTGCTCAAAATTAACCTGCTTGGCCAGGTCATTTTCATCCATCTCGTGTCCTGCGCATAATTTTACCATCTGGCGGGTCTTTAATCCATTGATAGTGGGAGGACGCTGGTAAGACATCCCGATGCCCATTCGAGCCCGTTCGTCTATGGACATATGAGTGATGTCTTTCCCTTTGAAAATTATCTTTCCGGCCACTACGTTGTATTGCGAATACCCCATAATGGTCATTAATAATGATGTTTTCCCGGATCCGTTTGGACCAAACAAGACATGGGTTTCACCCGGGTGGATTTCTAGATCGATGTGTTTCAATATTTCCTTGTCCTCAAGCGTAACTTGCAAATCATCGATTTTTAACATATCTTTTCTCCTGAGGGCTTAGGGTTCGCGCAAAAACAACTTCACATTTTTACATCTCAGCTTCAGCCCATCTTTGGCTGATACCTCACTCGCACCCGATCTTATAAAATTGGCCGCGAAATAGCTCGCTATTCCTGTGGTTTTGCTCTCTCGGATCAGCCAAATCTGAACCAAATATGAGCGCCAATTCTGCGAAGTTATTTTTGCGCGAACCCTTAGTCAAAAAAAACTTCATATTTTGGATGCCGATGCCTCCCGACGGTCTCCGTATTGAAATGCCAATAAATCATCCGGTCAGACTAAAGGAGTTACGGCATCTATTATAACCTCATAGTCAGGTTCTTCAGCGATTTCCTTGACCATCTGGATATATCGGAGAATGCCTTCACGATCCACGACAAAGACCGACCTCGCCAGTAAACGGAGTTCTTTGATTAACACTCCATAAGCGGTGCCAAAAGATGCGTTGCGGTGATCGGATAGGGTGACGACTTTATCCACACCGGCTGCTCCACACCACCGCTTTTGGGCAAAAGGCAGATCCATGCTGATGGTGAGTATCTGAACGTCTGCACTTAATTTGCCGGCCTCCTGGTTAAATCTTCGGGTTTCCATGTCACACACCGGCGTGTCTAAAGAAGGCACTGAAGAAATAACGCAGATCTTTCCCCGAAACGATGAAAGCTTGACCGGCGAAAGATCATTGTCAAGAACTTCAAAATCAGGAGCGGAATCCCCCGCCTTAACTTCTTTTCCCATAAGAGTTAATGGGTTGCCTTTCATTGTGATTATCCCAGTACGTTCTTCCATTTTATCCCCTCTCTTTTAATGTAATATTTCAGAATAAATTTTATTTGGAATCACAGCTTCAAAAAGAAGCTGACTTAGCCGTTCACTTAAAAACATAATGGACTCTATATCCAGATGCTTGACAATGGTTTCATCAAACAACAATTTTGCTTTAGCTTCAAACTCGTCAATTTTATCTTCATCCCAGAACATGAGCATTACAGGAATTCGAGGAAGTGGTCTGAACAAAATCGCCAAATCGGCCGATTTGATTTTATCGGTCATGTCTAACCCGCCGACCTGTTCGGCTGCAGCAAGCAGTTCATCCGGTTTGCCTGAAAACCTTTCTATCAGAGGTGCCTCAACATGTTCGATCATGGATTTTATCTTAGAGACAGTATTGGGAAACTCAACCAGACCCTTCCATTTTCCGGAAGGAAGTTTGCTTCCACCTTGCGCCATATGATTATAAATAAAAACCTGTTCCCATCGGGTAAGGTCTGAACCATCTTTCTTTAAAATAGCATGTTCTGTTATAATGATGGAATCTGTAAAATATGGAAGTTCCAGAGCCACACCGTCACCTTTTTTAATCAATTTTCCGCCGATTCTGTCCGGCAAATCCTCGATTTTCACGGAAGCAGATCTTTGTTTTGCCCATTCCAGAGCGTCCTGGGCCATATCTCTTTTTAGCCATTTACCGGATGCATATTGTTCATCCAGTTCTTTTTGGCAGTTTTCAACTATACCGGTGTCAATATGAGGACAGTTGCCCAAAGGCAATTTTTCCGACACCACAATGCTGGCAAAAGCCAGGCAGGCAGGAAATCCACAGTCTCCGCAATTTGTTTTAGGAAGAACATCTCTATATAGATCTACGACAGATAATGGCATGATATATTTCTCCTCTTTGAGATTTGTTTATATAACTATAGTCAATGATAGTCCCTTTAAAAAGCCGACCCTATTTTTTTGGAGTCTAAAACTAACGAAGTCTGACTCGGTAATAATTATATAGAGGATAATAAGCAATATATATGCCACCTTACTTTTACCGAAATCAAAGAGGGTAAGTAAGAATCATCTGCTTTATTTTCAAGACAATAGATAGACTCATTTTTGCAATTAGCGATTTGAACAATTGATATAAATTTGAAAAACGGCGCTTGAATATGTCTTATGAGACATTTGTGTTTCAAGCTTAATTCTGAAATATAAGGGAGTGCTATTTAACCCGTATCAATACATCATTTGATTGTATTGCCCATGGGTTAAGGGACTATAACGTAACTTCTCATTAAGTTTTGGTGTATTAAATGGTGATATTGAGCCGAATCGAAAATTTATTGAGATGTTACACTAGAACTTAAATGCTTTATAATTTGGCATGGCTTTTGCTCTAATTAAATAAGGTTGTAGAAATTCCGAGACGTTTATAAAGGGTGATAAAAAATGAAAGAGGCTATGTTAATTTTACTTGCAGCACTTCTCGTATCCATTTTTCTCATGATTTTTTTATTCAAGAAAAGAAAAACCCGAGACGATGTCACTCATTATGTTTGTAACGAATGTGGAAACTTTGATTGCATCTGTTACAGTGAAAACAATAAATCAGATTCATGAATAATTGATTTTTGGTGATAAAAAATGAAAAAGCATGATGTTATTATTTTCAGACCGTTTTCATTCACTGTCGGTCAAAAATTGCACATTGACGGCGGGCCGCGAAGTGGTGACTGGGAAGTAATCGGTGTAAGTGATCGCAAGGTTAAACTCCGCTGTCCGGTTTCATTACGTGAGTTTGAATGGAACCGTTTTTGCTACTTTGTTGAAGAGCGTTCAGGGGTTGTTTGGCCTCAAGGAAAAGAATAATTGAATGTCTCGGAAATTGTGAGCGAAACAAGCTGAATTACGATTTAATCAGATTCATAAATACTTGAGGACACATCAGGGGAATCGGTCAAAAAGCGGTAAAGCGTGGCACGGCCAACACCCAGGAGTCTGGAGGCCTTGGCCTTATTCCCTCCACTTCGTATCAGGGTATCTTTCACGCTTTTATAGTCCAGCTTAGGGAAAGGTCCAGGAGAGCTTTGATTAACTTTTTGTTTTTTCAATTCCAAGGGAAGGTGATCAGATTGAATGATCCGTTCTTTGGATTTTATAAGCGCATGGTGGATGGCACTTTGAAGCGGGTGCATTACCAGTTTGTTAATTGCTATCCAAGACTTTTTGGTGTCAGGTGTCAGGTTTCAGGTATCAGCTAATTCGTTTCTTACTCCTGACACCTGACACCTGAAACCTGATTGCAAGGCTTTCGCTCAAAAAATGAATAAGTTAATGGGTGAAAACCATTTTAACAAATCGGTAATGCTCCCCTTTGAAGCTCACGGACGTTTCCTGGCCATGAATAGTCGATCATATATGCGAGGGCATCTTTCGAGATACCCTCTGTGATGTGCCCTTTATATGAAGCTTTTTCAAGAAAATTTTCAATAAGAAGTGGGATATCGTTCTTTCGCTTTCCAGCAATCCCTCCGGCGATGCGCCGCAATTGACAGGCACAAATGGTTTATTTGCACGGGGGCCTTCATTGTGAATTGCCCTGGCTACCAGCTCTTTTCCTGTACCGCTTTCCCCTTGAATGAGCACCGGAATATCGACTTCAGTCACATCTCTTATCGTCTCGAAGAGTTCTTTCATCTTGACATCGCGCCCATTTTTCGTAAAATCCCTTGATATCTCTGCATTTTTATGGGTGCGAAACTTGAGTCTTTAACTTGTGGTCAAAGGTGCAGATTCAAAACAGACATGGCGTTAAAAAATTTGTCAATAGAGATCTCCCGTAACGCAGTTACCAGGATACGATCTGAAAAGGAGGAAAAACTCATGGAAACTTTAAAACTCCTTGAGTCATTATTTGATGCTATTCCTGACGTGATCGGAATTCAGGATCGCCATCACGGGATTATTCGTTATAATGCTGCTGGATACAAATTCCTCAACATGACTCATAAAGAGATAGAGGGTAAGAAATGCTACGAGTTGATTGGAAGAAGCACGCCCTGTGATATTTGTGCCACTACAGAATGTTATAAGACAAAAAAGCACACCCGGGTTGAAAAATATGTAGAAGAGATGGATGTGTGGCTTGATGTGAGGGCATATCCGATTCTTGATGAGAATGACAAAATTGTGAAGGTGATTGAACACCTTCGTGACATCACCGAGCGCAAACAGATGGAAATGAGGCTGCTCATGCTGGAAAGGGCGGTGGAGCAGTCCATTGACGGCATCGCTGTGGCCGACATGGACGGATTCAACAAGTTCGTCAACCCCGCCTGGGCACAGATGCACGGTTACAGCGTGGAGGAGTTGCTGGATAAGCATCTGAGCCGCTTCCACCCCGAAGAACAGTTGCGGGAGAAGGTCACCCCCTTCCTTGATCGGGTAATGAAGGCTGGAAGTCACCAGGGCGAAAGTGAACACACTAGAAAGGACGGCACTATCTTCCCCACCTGGATGATGGTCAACCAAATCAAAGATGAATTGGGAAATCCCGTCGGGATGGTGGGCACGGCCCGTGACATCACCGAGCACAAGCGGGCTGAAAAAGAACTTCAAAAATATCGTGACCACCTTGAGGAACTGGTAAAGGAGCGCACTTCAAAACTGATAATGGCAAATAAACAACTGAAACAAGCGCTATCGAAAATACAGGATTTGAAAGACCGATTGGAAGCTGAAAATATAAATCTTCGTGAAGAAATCAAACTGGAGCACAACTTTGAAGAGATTATCGGCCAAAGTGATCCTCTGAAATATGTTCTATACAGGATTGAGGAGGTAGCGCCAACTGATTCAACAATACTCATCCTTGGTCAAACCGGTACCGGGAAAGAGCTGTTTGCCCGGGCAATTCATAATAACAGCTCCCGAAAGTCGCGTCCTTTAGTCAAGGTTGATTGTACGGCATTACCAACAAACCTTATCGAAAGTGAGTTGTTTGGCCACGAAAGAGGAGCTTTTAGCGGGGCCGTTCAACAACGGAAAGGACGTTTTGAGATTGCCAACGGTTCAACCCTGTTTCTCGATGAGATAGGCGAATTAGCTATGGAACTTCAGGGCAAGCTGTTGCGGGTTTTGGAATGTGGTGAATTTGAACGTCTTGGAAGCTCCAAAACGATTTACACGGACGTGAGGATTATTGCTGCCACAAACCGCAATCTGAAGGAAGAAGTGGAAAAGGGACGGTTTAGAGAGGATCTTTGGTATAGGCTCAATGTATATTCTATAAAAATTCCACCCCTTAAAGACCGGTCCGAAGATATCCCTTTGCTCGTCGAGTGGTTTGTAGCAAAATTTGCCAGAAGAGTGGGAAAAACGATTAAGACCATTCCCCAAAAAACCATGAAAGCCCTTCAGGACTATCACTGGCCCGGGAATATACGTGAACTTTCGAACGTGATCGAATCTGCAATGATCAGCAGCCATGACATGACTCTGCGAATCTCAGACATGCCTGAGACATCCAAACACGGTTCAAAGGACAGAATAGTAAGTATGACTGAAATGGAAAAGGATCATATAATGCAAGCCCTTGAAACCTGCTACTGGCGGATTGAGGGTAAAAATGGAGCCGCAGAACTCCTTGGCCTAAATCCCGGTACGCTGCGCGGCCGCATGCGAAAATATGACATTAAAAGACCATAGAACGAAGGAAATTCCAAATAACCTTCTTTCCGGAGAAGTTTTATTCATTGGAATGCGGAGCCTGTTTCCCTACGGTGTCTTTTACCTGCTCTGTTAAATGCGAAGCCTATTCCTTTGGGGACGGCTATCGCCCATCATATATGACGGATTCCGACATATTTAACGGCAACTTGTAAAATTCCATCACCATGGAAGTCCTTTCTTTTCTCGCAAAAAATAAGCGTTTCAACATCTTACCCCACTAACCCCAGCAGCAACCTCCTTTGGCACAGAAATTGGATACGCATATTTATTGTTTTTTATCTTTCAGGTTAAGAGAGGCAGGAGAAATCTATGATTATTCTCACTTTTAAAGCCAAAGCAGCCCCTGATAATTGCAGTGAGCTTTTGCAAGCGCTTACTTCAATGCTTGAACATGTCCGAAAGCTCAAAGGCTGTTTGAGCTGTTACTGCTATCGAAGCGTTGAGGACGACTGTGAGTTCTGTTTTGTTGAACGATGGGCCACGCAGGAACACCTGAATGCACATATGCGTTCAGACCTCTACAGCGCAATTCAAGGAGCATTCAAAGTTTTAACCGAGCACTCTAAAATTGAGCTGAATATGCTGACTACGGCAGAAGATACAATCCAGTTATATACTTCATAGCCCTATGAGAAGAATAACCTTATGATAGTGAAACAAAATAAAACAACAGTATTAAAAAATCTTTTTATCTTGATTGGTATTTTCACCTCTTTCTTTTTCCTTCAAATTATTCAACCACAGGTAACTGATGCAGCAGAAGAGGTCAAAATAGGCATCCTTTTTGATATTCAAAAAGAAGATACCCGCGAATTTATAGACCGGCTGAGGCAAGAAGTTACCTCCCTTCTCGGCAGCAAATACGACATTACAATTCCTGCAAAAAAAATAAAAATAGCTTCATGGTCCCGCCAAAGCATCTTAAAAGAGTATAAAGGGTTAGTAGCCGATGATGGTGTGGATATCATTGTTGCCGTGGGGGCGTTGAATGCCGCAGTTCTTGCCAAGCTCAAGGTTTTCCCAAAGCCTCTTATTCTCCTGGGCATAATGGACTATGAGCTACAGCAGATTCCGATAACCAGAGAGAAAAAATCCGGCATTCATAATCTTACCTACATTTTACCGGCCCATGATTTTGAAAGTGACCTCAAGGATTTTCATGACATATTTCCTTATAAAAATCTGACTGTCGTCGTTGACAAGAAACTCGCTGCCCTTATACCCGGTTTGGGTGAAAAATTTCGGGAAGTTGTCGCTGCCAATGATGTTATAGCCCAAGTCCTGGCTTATGACGGCAATATTGACAAAGTTATTGAAAATATTCCGCCTGAAACGGATGCTGTCCTGTTGGGAGGCTTATATCGAATATCCGACAGGGAAAAGCAAAAGTTATTCAATCATGTGAATCACTTACGATTACCGAGTTATACCTTTCAAGGAATTCCCGAAATAGAACTTGGCGTTTTGGCCGGCTCTGCTCCAAAAACAAGTATGCAGAAAATCACCCGGAGAATTGCATTAAACATTGAAAAAATTCTGGCGGGATTAGACCCTGCTCGTTTTCCCACTCTGCTCACTTTTGAAAAACGTTTGACCATAAATATGGAAACTGCAAGAAAAATTGATTTTTCTCCGAAATGGTCGACGCTGGCCGCTGCGGAACTGATAAACGAAGATGTTCCAGGCAGTGACCGCGTGCTTGACTTTGAGAAAATCGTTAAGGAATCCTTATCTGACAATCTGGCGCTCCGCATCCAGAAGCAGACTGTTAATTCGGCTGTTGAGGATGTCTCAAAAGCCAGGTCTGACCTGCTGCCGTCTCTGAATGCATCAGCCACAGCAACAAAAATTGATGCCGACAGCGCTGGGTTACAGGCTGATGAGACGACAAGCGGGGCTTTGACCCTTACCCAGGTTGTCTACTCCGACATGATCTGGACAAATCTCGCAGTGAAAAAACATTTGCTTACCTCCGCCGAGTCAAAGCATTATGAGGTGTTGCTCAATACAGTTTTAGACGCCGGCATCAATTATCTTGATATTCTTAGCAGCAAAACAAACCAGCGTATCAGGAAAAACTATCTTGATCTTGTGAAACAAAATTATGAGATTGCACAATTTCGCGAGAGAGTCGGTTATTCAGGGGCAGCGGATGTGTATCGCTGGAAGAGCGAACTTGCCACTTCCACGAGTGATCTCCTGTATGCCCAAAACAATGTCAGGATTGCCAAAATACGGTTGAATGAATTTTTGTTAAGACCTCTTGATGAAGAATTTGTTGTCAGGGATATCGAATTAACTGAACGGCTTTTTCAGCGTTATGGCGGGGACGAAATCCGCAGGTCTGTTGACAGACCTAAATCACTTGATTTGCTGACTGATTTTTTGGTAATTGAAGCAAAAAATAATTTACCTGAAATTATACAGTTGCAGGAGGCCATTGCAGCTCAAAAGCGTATTCTTGCCGCCAACAAGAGAAAACGGTTTATACCGGTAGTCAATTTTCAGTCACAGGCAGATCATTTTTTTTCAAAGGAAGGAGAAGACTCTAATTTAACAAACGATGATGATACCGGCTGGAGTATGAGTCTTAATGCATCCTGGCCGCTTTTTGAGGGCGGGGGCATCAATGCAGACGTGCGGCGGGCATTGTCGGAAAAGAAAAAATTGCAAAAACAGCTTCATGATACTACTCGCAAGATAGAATTGAATTTGAGAAGCGTCATCCTTGATCTGAGAGTTAAATCGGCGAATCTCCGTCTCACAAAAGAGGCTGCTGAAGCGGCAGACAAAAACTTTGAATTGGTCCAGGATTCATATTCAAAAGGGGCCCTTTCCATCGTCAACTTGCTTGACGCACAAAATGCAGCCCTTGCGGCAAATCAATCGGCGGCAAACTCAGTGTATGAATATTTTATCAGCCTGCTGGAGGTTGAGAGGGGTTTTGGCGGTTTTGCAGTTATTACTCCACTCAATGAACAGAAAGCTTTCTTTCATCGATTTCAGGAATTCATGGCCGGTAAAAAGGACGGACAATTAACCCAATAATGCATGAGAGATAATAATGAATAAAAAATCTAACAGCCTTTTTTTCCTGTTTATTCTGTGTTTCCTGTTTTTCGTTGGTTGTTCCGGGGAGGTTGAACAAACAGAGGAAATAATCCGCCCTGTTCGATATCAGCAGATTAAAAAGAGTGACATAAAAACAACAAGATCTTTTTCCGGTGTTTCCGCGGCAGCAACGGAAATGAAGCTCAGTTTCAGGATAAGCGGCACTTTGGAAACTGTCAAAGTTAAGGTAGGTCAAAAGGTAAAAAAAGCAGTATTAATTGCCTCAATAGATGATACTGATATCAGGATCCAGTATGAGGAGGCAAAGGTTGCCATGCTCAACGCCGAAGTACAGAAGGATAATGCAAAAGCGAATCTGGCACGGGTCAGAGAGCTGTATGAAAATAATAATGTGCCGCTGAGTGAATATGAAAATGCCAAAAATCAATATGCCGCGGCCAGGGCGGAACATGAATCGCGGATTAAAAAACTTGATCTGCAAAAGAGCCAGCTAAGTTACAGCAAGCTTTTTTCACCTATGCCGGGCATTGTGGCGCAAGTCCCTGTTGAGAAAAATGAAAACGTGAATGCCGGCCAGGTGATCGCACTTCTAACCTCGGATAAAGACATGGAAGTTGAGGTTGGAATTCCTGAAGCCTATATCTCCAGGATCAAGGCAGGTGATGCTGTATCTATTGGCTTTTCTTCTCTTAAAGAGCAATCATTTCCGGGAACGGTTACAGAGGTTTCTTATATCGCTTCAGGAGCCTCTACTTATCCGGTCAGAGTCAGACTTGAAAAGTTGGCCAAAGATATCCGTCCGGGAATGCCGGCTAATGTAAACTTTACCTTTTCTTCGGAGAATGAAGGGAGCCTGATAGCGCCGATTAATGCTGTGGCTGAAGATCAACAGGGCAATTATGTGTTCATTGTAACTGAAGGCTCGGAAAAAGGTTCTGCTACGGTTAAAAAAAGACAGGTGCGCGTCGGCAAACTGACCAATGAGGGTTTTATCGTGTTAGACGGGCTGAAACAAGGTGAATTGGTCGTTATTTCAGGGATCAGCAAGATAACCGACGGGATGAAGGTTAAATTTTTGAAGTAAGCAGTGTCATCAAAATCGTACATAAGAGGCTGAATGAATTTAACTGAGCTGGCAATAAAAAACAAGTGGCTGTTTTTATCCCTTTTGGCTGTCTTTATTTTTTCCGGTGCATCTACTTTTAAGGATATGCCCCGTGATGATATGCCGCCTTTTCTTATAAGGGTTGTAAATATCGTCTCCGTCTTTCCCGGTGCCGGCCCTGAACGGGTTGAGATGCTGGTGACCGACCCCGTTGAAAAGGTCGTGCAGGAGATCCCGGAAGTTGATTACATAACAAGTGAATCCAGGACAGGTATTTCCATCGTCACGGTCAGGATCAAAGACAGTGAATTTGATCTGCGGCCCATCTTTGACAGCATCAGAAGAAAAGTTGAGGATGTTCAAAGGGAATTGCCCCAGGGGGTTGTACCCGATATAAACGATGAAATGGGGGATGTTTTCGGCATTCTTTTAGGGCTTACCGCTGACGGGTATACCTATGCAGAACTCAAGGATATAGGTGATGATATCCGTGACGGACTTATTAAAATTCCTGACGCCGCCAAGGTCGAAATAGTCGGTGACCAGGAGGAACGTATTTATGTTGATTTTGACAATGCCCGTCTTGCGGAACTCGGCCTTTCAAAGAAGCAGATCGAAAATGTTATCTCCGGTACCAATATTATTTTTCCAGGTGGAGATATCAGGATAGGCGATGAACGGGTAATACTTGAGCCCACCGGTAATTTTGAATCAATCGCTGATCTGGAAAAGATGATCATACCATCAGGTTCGAGCAATCTTATTATTCATCTTGGCGATATTGCCGATATCAGGCGAGGTTACGAGGATCCCCCTTCAAGCCGGGTGAGGATAAACAGCGAGCCCGGGATAGTTTTAGGCGTCAATCTAAAAAAAGGTGGAAACATCGTCAACCTTGGCCGGCAGGTGAATGAAAAAATAGATACCTATAAAGAAATATATCCCATTGGCGTTGATTTTATCCGTGCTGCTTCACAGGATGAAGTCGTGGATGATTCCGTGCAGGATTTTACCGGTAACCTTGTTCAGTCCGTTGTTGTTGTATTCTTTACCATGCTGATTTTTCTCGGTTTACGCACAGGGCTCGTGGTTGCCAGCCTTATTCCTTCCGTCATCGTAGTGACTATCATGTTCATGAACATGCTGGGGATAGGCTTAAACCAGGTATCCCTGGCAGCTTTGATTATCGCCCTTGGGATGCTCGTTGATAATGCTATTGTCATGTCCGAATCCATGATGGTGAAGATGGAGGCAGGTGAAAAGCCTGTGGCGGCCGCCATTAGTTCATCCAGAGAACTTTCCGTGCCTCTGCTTATTTCTTCTTTGACCACATCGGCTGCTTTTCTATCCTTTTATCTTGCCGAATCAGTGATGGGTGAAATTATGGGACAGATATTCGTTGTTCTCACCATAGCCCTGATTTCATCCTGGATACTGTCTCTTACCATCATTCCCCTTCTGGCGATTAATTTTATGAAAGTTGAGCTCAAGGATACGCAAAATTCGAAGAAAAAGGGGATTTTTGAAAGATTGCAGAGGTATTACGAGGTCATTTTAACCTGGAATCTCAGGCGGCCATTCATTCTGATCTCTGTTGTGGTTATGCTTTTTGTGCTTTCCCTTTGGGGGATGTCTTTTCTCCCCTTTGTATTCATGCCTGACAGTGAAAAGACAGTTGTTTCAGCCAATCTTGAGTTGCCCATCGGCACGGCCATTGAAAAGACAGATAGAATAGTCGGAGAAATCGAACATTATATCCGCTCTGATCTCCTTGTCGTTGATGGCGGAAAGGAAGGGGTTTTGAACTTGTCGTCTTATGTAGGCGAGGGTGCCCCGAAATATGATTTGGGATATTCGCCGCCCGAGGCCAACTCCTATTCAGCCCATATACTGATAAATACTTCTTCGACGAATATAAATCAGACCGTCATTGACAGTCTCGATGCTTTTTGTCTGAAGAATTTTCCTGACCTGAAGGCCGTTGTTTCACGATTGAAAAGCGGCGGCTCTTCCGCTGACCCGATTGCCATAAGGGTGACCGGTAAAAATCCGGAACACCTTTATCCCATTATTGATTCGATCAAGAACAAACTGCGTGGAATCCCTGGCACGAAAACCATTGCTGATGACTGGGGAATGCCGGTCAAAAAACTTTTAATCAAGATAGACCCGATTAAAGCGCAGCTTGCCGGGATTACGAATCAAGATGTTGCCGTGTCTTTGCAAACCATTCTTACCGGTGCGAGTATTGGTGATTATCGTGAAGGAAATAAAGTTATTTCTATTATGATGATCAATGCTGATCGGAAAACGTTTGATGTCGAACAGGTAGAGAGCCTGAACATTACCGCCCAGGAAAGCGGAAAAAATGTTCCTCTCAGGCAAGTTGCCGACATTGATCTTTTATGGGAGCCGGCAAAGATTTTGAGGCGGGATCTTTACCGCACAATGACGGTCACCTCCGACCTTATATCCGGCTATACGGCCAGCGACGTTACCGGCAAGCTGGTTCCATGGCTGCAAGAGGAGCAGAAGGACTGGCCCACCGGCTATTTTTTTGAACTTGGCGGAGAATCGGAGGATAGCGGAAAAGCAATGGGAGCGGTGACCGACTATCTGCCCTTGTCCTTTTTCATAATTCTCCTGCTTTTAATCGGACAATTTAATTCCCTCAGAAAACCGGCCATTGTTTTATTAACCATACCCCTTGGTTTGATCGGTGTGGTTGGCGGACTGCTTGCTGCCGGATCCTATTTCGGTTTTATGGGCTTTTTAGGGCTTATTTCCCTGGCCGGAATAGTAATTAATAACGCCATTGTCTTATTGGACCGAATTAAAATAGAAATGGATGAATTTAACAAAGAGCCTGGAGAAGCTATTATTGCTGCGGGAACCCAGCGTTTTCGGCCGATAATCCTTACTACGGCGACAACTTCACTGGGGCTTATCCCTCTCTGGCTTGGCGGTGGATTGATGTGGGAACCCATGGCCATTGGGATTATTTTCGGGCTACTTTTTGCGACTGTTCTGACGCTACTCTTCGTGCCGGCTCTTTATAAGGTGTTTTTCAGGGTTAAAATGTAACCAAAATGTATATTGGTAAATGATAAAAGAAACACTGAGGATTATCATAAAGGACAAATGGAATTCACATTTACATTTCTGAAAACATTTCTATACGGGCTTTACTATACAGCGCCGTTACTGCTGTCGATTGTGCTCACAACTATTTGCCTCGGTCAGATTGCAGGCCGTATAGAATCATGGAAAAAATTTGATGCTTTATACTGGTCTTTTATTACAGCTACCACTGTTGGTTATGGCGATATTCGACCCTCTTACCGAAGTTCAAGGGTTTTATCCATCCTTATTGCACTTACAGGTTTAGTATTTACCGGAATTATCGTTGCAATTGCAGTCAGATCGGCAACATATGCTTTTAATATGCATGTAGATTTTGTTCAAATTAAAGCCGTCATCCAATAATCAGTTAAGCAGCTATCTTAAAATATTGAGATGAGTTTATTACAATATTCTGTATAACAATGTATTTCTAACTTAGAAAATCTTAAGAGGAGGCTCATAAAATGCTACAATACCATATTAAACGCAAACTAACGTGTTCTCTGATCCTGTCATTATTTACCATTATCCTTAACGGTAACACTACTCTACTTGGTGCGGAAGAAGGCTGGCCGCGGCAGATAAAAACGTCGAAAGCGGATGTTATGATATACCAGCCGCAGCCGGAAACCTTTGAAGAAAATAAACTAACGGCCCGTGCCGCAGTTGGCGTAACACTAAAGGATAGGAAAGAACCGGTATTCGGCGCAATATGGATAGACTCCCGCGTGGAAACCGATCGTGATGCGGGCATCGTGACGATAGTGGATATTAACGTTAATAATATGCGTTTCCCTGACGCGACAGACGAACAGACCGCCAGGCTGAAGAAATTGCTGGAAAGGGAAATTCCCAAATGGGAGCTGGATATTTCATTGGAGAATTTAACGGCGACTCTCGCTGCTGTGGAGAAAGAACAGGCCGCCGCTAAAAATCTTAAAAATGATCCGCCAAAAATTATTTTCAGCCCTGCGCCTGCGGTGCTTCTTAGCTATGATGGAGAGCCGCAATTGAGAAAAATTGAAAACTCCGATATGATGCGCGTGGTCAACACACCGCTTCCTGTTGTTTTGGAAACCTCATCAAAGACATACTACTTAAGCGGTGGTGAGATTTGGTACAAAGCCGCAGATGCCAAGGGACCCTGGCAGTACATTGGCAAGCCTCCCAAGAAGGTGGCGGCGCAGGTTAAAAAGGGTGAAGATACCCGTGCTTCAGCCGGTGCAGCGGATGAAGCTAAAGAAATTCCTAAAATATTTGTTTCCACAAAGCCGGCAGAGCTGCTGGTTGCCGTGGGTGAGCCCAAATTTTCTCCTATTAGCGGCACTGATCTGCTTTACATGTCTAACAGCGAGAGCGATATTCTGCTGGAAATACCCACACAGAAGTATTTTGTTTTGCTATCCGGACGCTGGTATACCAGCACATCGCTGGACGGCAACTGGAAATATGTGGCTCCTGACAAGCTCCCTCCAGGCTTTTTGAAAATTCCTTATGAATCCGCAAACGGACATCTGCTGGCTTTTTTAGCAGGGACTGATCAGGCAAAAGATATGGTCATGGATAACCAGGTACCACAGACCTCGACTGTAAAGCGCAAGGATGTATCTCTTAAGGTGATTTATGATGGCGATCCCAAATTTGAGAGGATAAAAGGCACTGAAATGGCTTATGCCGTCAACACGAGTTACGCAGTGCTGAAAATTGAAAATAAATTCTATTGCTGTCATGAAGCAGTCTGGTATGTTTCCGACAAGCCGACCGGCTCCTGGGCGGTTGCCACCAAGGTGCCGGATGATATCCGGGATATCCCGCCGGATAACCCCCTTTATAATGTCAAATACGTCTATATCTACGATTCCACACCGGATGTGGTTTATGTGGGTTACACACCTGCCTATATGGGCAGCTACGTTTACGGTCCCTGCGTTGTTTATGGCACGGGTTATTACTACTATCCATGGTGGGGACCCGTGTATTACTACCCGCGTCCATGTACCTGGGGTTTTCAGGTTCGCTACAATCCCTGGACCGGCTGGTGTTTCGGTATGAGCTATTCTTCAGGTCCTTTCCGCATGACAGTCGGCTTTGGTGGAGGCGGATACTATGGCCCGGGGCGCTATCGTCCATATCCCTATCGCAGTTACCGAAAAACCGAAATCAACGTGAACCGCAACATAAATATCAACACGGGCGATATAAATATCGGCGATCGGAACACGAGGATAGGGCGTAATAAAAGTAATATTTACAACCGTAAAGAAAACCGAAAAAGAAATGTGCAGAGGCCCGGTTCCGGAGACAGAATGAACCCAAAGGCTGTTAAAAATAAACCCAACAATGTCTATACTGACAAAGATGGCAATATTCACCGCCGTACCGAAAAAGGTTGGAAGAGTCGTAAGGATGGTAAATGGTCCGGTGAAAAATCCGTTTCACAGGAACGCGTCAAAAAACGCCCGGATAGTGGAAAAAGCAGCCGGATTTCTCAAGATAAACGGAAAGTGCAGCCTAAAGCTCAAAGAGCGCCATCTCAATTGAATCGGGAGCACCGAGCCAGGGAACGAGGCAATGTACGTTCAAAAAGGGGATCGGGAAGCAGAGGCGGCAGGCGACGTTGATAGGTAGTCGATTCGATTTAAGGAATACGACAAAGTCTGAAACATAAACCGTGAGAAATGGGCAATTTTGACTCAAAATTAGCCAATAATCCAAAAGAATTAGAACAGTTTTTAGTACCTCTATCCGAGGCCGGTGTAGACATTTTTCATTGCAGTACACGACGCTTTTTCCAGGCTGAATTTTCCGGCTCATCACTCAATTTAGCCGGATTGACAAAAAAAATTACAGGAAAACCCGTAATTACTATTGGCAGCTTCGGTCTTGATACAGATTTTGTCAGCATGCGAATATCAGGAGAAACGGCAAAAGGATCAGAAAAGACGATTCACGAGTTAATGGATCGCCTGGAGCGTGAAGAATTCGATCTGGTTGCCATCGGCGGGCATTGCCCACTAAAAAACGGCTGAGCGCCAACCCGGATAGACCGGCGATAAGCATCATTCAAAAGCATGATTCTGAGGGCAGATCCGCCAATGTCGAAGAACTGGGGCTCGAAGATATTGGTGTTAAATTTGATAAAAGAGACATCAAGGTAGATAAAAGGCTAAAGACAAATCACAAACACATTTATGACCATGTTGATTTACTAACTTCTCAGAAAAATCGGCACAACATATTGTGTGTAATGCTTGAGTAGGCCGCACTATATTGTATTCTGATTTTCTAAATCGGAGTAAATCACCAGAGTCATGTATGAGCATAAGGAATGACAGGCACAAACGGGCTTGCATTTATTTAAAGTATAAAACCATACATAAAACAAAAGCAAACAAGGAGGTAACATGATGACAAAGGATTACTTGAGAGCAGTGTTTTTGGTAATGCTCAGCGCCCTGCTGTTCAGTTGCGCGGCCGGGCAGGTGCAAACAACCCAATCCCTTTTCAGCCCAGACACATTTGAAGCGGATCAGTATGAACCCAAGGTGGACGACTTTATGGTGATTCTTGAT
Organism: Desulfobacteraceae bacterium Eth-SRB2; assembly: GCA_004193595.1. Taxonomy (GTDB): domain Bacteria; phylum Desulfobacterota; class Desulfobacteria; order Desulfobacterales; family UBA11574; genus S5133MH16. The sequence goes on along the minus strand of RPGQ01000037.1, from coordinate 3,124 downwards.
AAATCTTCATCAATGTCTGAGAAATATAATGGGCAAAAACGGTTAACCATTGCCAAAGATTTTTTGAACGCCATGAATCAGACTCTTCCGGAAATGAAGTTCAATTGTGCTCTTAGGACTTTTGGGACCAGTGGGTTCGGCAAGCCTACAGCTCTTTTTTACGGACTCACGGAATATTCAAGCAAAGGATTTCAAGGGGCTTTGGACGCTGCACAGCGGGCTATCGGAAGGAGTCCCTTGGGAACAGCCATTACCGCCGCCGCAGGTGACTTGAAGAAAAGTGAAGGTCAAATAGCGGTAATTATCGTTAGTGATGGAGAGGAGATGGACGCTACGCCGATAACTGCCGCGAAAAAAATGAAAGCTAAGTTCGGTGACCGGCTTTGCATATACACGGTGCTGGTGGGAGATGATCCTGCCGGCGAAACGCTTATGAAGCAGGTTGCTGCAGCCGGTGGTTGTGGATTTTCATTGCGTGCAGACAAATTTAAAGATAGCGGTGACATGGGAGATTTTGTGAAGAACGTATTTTTAGCAGAGATTGCCAAACCGGTAGTGGATAGTGACGGGGATGGGGTACCTGATGATTTGGACCGGTGTCTGGATACCCCCAAAGACGTTAAAGTGGACGCTAAAGGTTGCCCCCTTGACTGGGACGGTGACGGCGTGCCGGACTATTTGGATAAATGCCCGAATACGCCTAAGGGGGCCACTGTGAACAAAAACGGATGCTGGGTGTACGCAGCAGTGGTAATGTTTGATTTTGACAGCTATAAAATTAAGTCCGGTGCCTTTACCATGCTTAATGAAGGGGCCTTAATATTGAAAAAAAATCCGGAGGTAAGAATTGAAATTCAGGGGCATACGGATAATGTGGGAAGTGCGGTATATAATATGAAACTTTCTGAAAGCCGGGCCAAAGCAGTAGTGGAATATCTAATTAAAAAGGGGATTGACCCGAGACGGATTTCAGCGAAAGGCTATGGATTAACCCAGCCAATCGCCGGCAATGACACTGAGGAAGGTCGGGCCAAAAACCGAAGGGTCGAATTCAAGCGAATAAAATAGCAAACTAAAAAAAAGCTATACGGGTATGAAAATGTGGGCAGGTAAGATGGTTATCCGGCCCCTACCTTCATAAACCAGATTTGATTGGCAAACACTTTAATTAGTTTCCATCCAGAAATGGCCCTTTTCTCTCCGAGCCGGAGGCCGCAATCTCTGTGCCTGCCATGTGAAATGCAGAGCCTATTTCTCTGGGGTCAATCTGCGGAATTACTTGACCTTGCGAAAAATTGCTAATTTCTGCATTGGAAACTTAATTTGTGCCCAATATAGATTTATGGATGGGCACTAATCAAAACAAAGGAGAAATCACATGAAAAGAGTAAAGCTGTTTTTCGTATTGTTATTAGTATGGGTATTCACATCTGCATGTGCACACATGATGGGCTTTGAAAAAACCTCCCCGACCATCCATAGGATTTTGCAAAGAGGAGAGTTGGTCGTTGGAACTGCTGGCAATATGCCGCCTTTGAATATGACAGACAAAAAAGGGGAAATTATCGGTCTTGAGGTGGATATGGCACACTATTTTGCCGGAGCCATGGGAGTAGAACTCAATCTCGTGAAAAAACCATTCTCGGAACTCTTACCGGCCCTGGAGGCGGGTGAGGTCGATATGGTTATTTCCGGGATGACCATCACACCAGAACGTAATTTGAAGGTCGCCTTTGCCGGGCCGTATATCATTTCCGGCAAAGCGTTTTTGACCAAAGATAAATTCATTGCTTCGGCCAAAGAAGCGTCTGAACTGAACCTGTCTAAATTTCGTATTGTTGCCTTGGAAAGCTCTACCAGTGAAACACTGGTTAAAGAAATAATGCCCACAGCTAAGCTTATTACAACTAAAAATTATGATGCTGCTGTTGAAATGGTTCTCCAGGATAAAGTGGATGCCCTGGTTGCTGATTACCAGATCTGTTTAGTTTCTCTTCTCCGATATCCGGACCAAGGCCTGGTTTCGGTGATAAGCCCCTTTACATACGAACCGTTAGGTATTGCATTACCGGCCGGTGACCCCCATCTGCTCAACTGGGTAAACAACTTTCTCAATACCTTAAAAAAGTCCGATGAACTGGACAAACTGAGAGCACGCTGGATCATGGATGGCTCATGGCTTAAAGAGTTGCAGTAACACGAATATTTGTTAGCCCTATCTGATTGCATGTTAGAAGAAATATGCAAATGAAATCAGTGAGATATTGAATTACAATAAAAAGTGCCAACCCCGCAGTTTTCTGCGGGGTTGGCGAACGAATCAAAAAATAGTTAAAATTCATTAAAAGTGTGCTTCTCATCATCTTCAGGTAAAAAGCTTATTTGTGGCAAAGTTCTTAGAACTTTAGCTTCTTATGCTGTTGATAGAAAATAAAAGAGAAACAAAAAAAATAAAATGGGAACGGAAGCGATGCTTTATGTTGATGAAGAAGGTAAAGAATAGAAAAGGTGGAATATAAGTAACTAATGGCACGCAGGGCTGTTCCTCACAATTGCTTTTCCACCAAACTTGCAGGTATGAGACAGTCCTCAATTCGTTGCCATAAGCTTCTTGCAGGCTGATGTTTGACAACACCCGCGCTTGATTCCCAGAACACCTTGCCTTTTTCATTCAGTTTGATCTGCCAGCTGTTTTCCAGATGAAGATTGAGTCCAAAGGCATATTCCACCCGAGCCGCAAGCTCCGGGCTTTGGAAAAGCAATCCTACTTCCGTGTTTTGGAGTATGGAGCGCAGATCCAGGTTCATAGTTTCCACATATATATCTCAAGGTCAAGGGGGCAAGTCTGCTTTCAGCGGGCGGTTGCAAGCATTTGTAAGATGCTGTATGCTGAATAACTGAGAATATTGCTGCTATCGATAGAAGCAACGTAGCTATATACTTGTGCAATCTGGATCCAGGAATTTCCCGCCAACAACCTGCATTGTAGCGGCCATTTATTATAGTCCATACCGTATATCTTGATACTTATATTGACATCATTTATTAAGTATGTTAATTATTCCCTTGAAAATCAGAAATGTTATCTTTTTCAAGGGAGATATGAGAATGTCTTTTCAAGGGA
>RPGQ01000036.1 GCA_004193595.1 Desulfobacteraceae bacterium Eth-SRB2 | reverse complement strand
ATAGGGCAAGAGAAAATTCTACATAACATGGCAGAAAATAGCCTTTATTTGTGCCAAAAGTTTACGAAAAATAAATCTCTAAACACCTTGTTTTCAAGGATAGATCATGCGAGCGGGAATTCCTGGCAAACCATTATCTTTGAAATCGTATTCAAATATCAATATTGTCGATTCAGAAGTAAAAAAAGCAGCATAATCTGGCAAATATTTTAAAGAGTTTGCGCTAACCGTTAAGCATTTCCTCTGAAAACAATCAGAGCTTACAAAAAATTAAACTAGTGTCTGTCCATAAATGGGCTTTTTGCCCAATCCGCCGGAGGCGGACAAGTCTCTGCGTTATGTTCAAAAAATTTATTCGCCAAAGTTCGGTGGCGAATAAATCCTCGGAATATTAAACATATGCTTGTGGTTATTTTTTTCACATGCCCCTCCGGGCCGGAGGCTTGATCTTGTACATAAATCCTCATTTATGGATGGACACTATTCTAATAATGGAAGTTGAACCTGTTGTTTTTTTAGTTTATTTGGATTTGCCTTTTTAGGGCCGGATATCCCCGGTTCCGTGGATAAATAACGTTCCCCATCTCCACAAAATTCCTGTTGAGGTTCATCTGAATACATCACTTGAAAATTATTATTATTTTTTTCTTTAATACCTTCCAGCCGGTTTATAAGGAGTTTTGTTTCCTGACGGGTAATTACCGGGAATTCATAGTGCTTATTCAGGTACTTGAACCCTCCTTTGGTCTTGTGTCGTTCCTGCACGAAATTTAAATGATTTTTTAATCTGGCGCTGATACACTTATTGGAATAATCTACAATGGTATTCATCCTGGAAAGTATCGCGTCTTTAAAATTTTGATCCAGCTCAATCCCCATACTGTTTCTGCCGGCAGCCATGGCCGCATACATGGTCGTGCCGAGTCCGAAAAACGGATCCAATACCGTATCGCCTTTTACAGAAAACATATTTATCAAACGATAGGGCACATCAAAACGAAACGCAGCGCTTCTTTTCCTGATTTTAGCATCAAAGAGATTTTGTGAAGCCCCTTTCAAATCCATCCAGATGTCCGAAAACCATACATTCCTTTCTTCCCAGAAAAAAGCGCTTTCCCGTCTGATTTCTTTATCTTCGGATGTTTTAAATTCTCTCTTTTTACCTTTTCGAACAATAAGAATGTATTCGTGTTCCAGGGTAACATATGCACCGGGAGGCAGCATGCCGGACCCCATGAACTTGTTGGGAGCGTTTGTCTGTTTTCTCCATAAAATGGCAGGCAATGGGTTGAAGCCGAGAGTGAGAAGATACCCCATAATTCTTGTATGATTTTGATAAAGAGAAAAATTTTCGTTTATGGTCCGGGTGGCATCCCCGATGTTTATGCAGGCGATGCCGCCTTTTATCAGAACCCGGTAAACTTCATCCCATACGGAGTCCAGAACCTTGTGCATGAGCTCGAAAGCCATGGTGCCCTGTCTCTTTTCCAATGCTTTGCCGATTTTCGGATTTTGGTCAGCGAACATTTGATCCCACATTTCAATCATGGGATATGGGGGTGAGGTGACCATCAAGGCAATACTCTCTGATGGGATGGTCTTCATTTTATTTGAATTATTAAAAATTATTTGATGGCTTGTTTTCATATTCACACCTGTGCCTTGTCCAAGGGGTGTAAATCAAGATTGTTGGTGATTTAGCTCAAGCAATCCAGGTTTCAGGTGTCAGTGTTCAGGTGTCAGCTCTTACGTTCGTCCTCCTGACACCTGACACCTGAAACCAGACCTTCGAATTCCGATGGAAAGTAATAAATGACCGCTGTTAACCAACATCAGTGAATTACACACTTGTCTAAGTGAAACCAAGATCCCGTTTATCGGGGTATCTTCGGTATTTCCGACAATTGCAGAATTTAGGAAAAGCATATTCCACAAATTTACATTTTAGTCAAACATTACCCCATGGGTGAGGCCAAAAAAGCTTGCCAAATTTTTTATGGGTTAGTATTCAGTATTAACATGAAACCTAAAATCTGCATTAACTTTACGGCTGCACGATTAATGCCTTGTCTAAGTGAAACCAAGATCCCGTTATCGGGGTATATCCGGCAGATACAAGGCTTGCAGAATTTAGATGAAAGGAAAAAATATGATTACAAAGTCACAGGTATTTGAAGAAACGTTAAAAAACTACCTGGGCCAGCTGGGCCAAATAGAGTTAAAATATTTAGAAAACATCCTCGGGGTAGGGGTTGAAAAAGATGAAGTTATGGTTCCTTTTTTCGGAAAACCGTACCGGGTTTCTGCAAAAGGTGTGACTGACCCATCCGGAAGGCAGCCGCCCTTGGAAATAAGCGTTGTTCTATGTAGATATCTTCTTCTTTATCCCAAAACAAATCCAATTGCAGACCAGTGGGTATCGTACAGAGATTTTAAGGACTCCGGTCCATTAACAAAGTTTTTTTTAAATGCCGTGGAACAAACGGTGGCCAACCATTTTTCAGGAAGACTCGATGAGCTTAAAGCGTCATGTGATATGCTTGGAGGATATCAACCCTTAATCCAACTTTCGTATGAACTCTCGGTGCAATTTAATCCCCTTCCCAAGGTTCCGCTTCTTCTGTTGTATAACGATAAGGATGATGAATTTCCTGCGCATTGTTCCGTTCTTTTTGAACGGCGGGCAGAAAAGTATCTGGATGCGGAATGCCTGGCGATTTTGGGAATGTTGCTTTCTGTTTATCTAAGAAAGCGGATAGAAAATGAATTAACTATTAAATACGATTGATTACAATTCAAAAAGGGGGAAGCCATGTTTAATCCGGAAAAACTTTTAGGCGGTTTATTGATGGGAGGATCACGCCGGCGCGGGGGCCTTGGCAGTCTGGTATCCGGTGGTGCCGCCCTGGGTCTTGCGGGCATTGCAATGGAGGCTGTGGAACATTTTATGGACAAATCTAAAACTTCCGGATCCGGCCAACCACCCCCCGGACCGGCTCCCGATCATACCCGGTTACCTCCGAAACCACCGCCGGCACCTGGCGTGCCATCTGAACCGCCTCCGCCGCCCGGAGGGACAGCGGTGGCACCACCGCCACCTCCTTCACCGGCGCCCGCCGGCCCTTTTGGGGGTGATGATTCTGAAGGTGGCCGGGATGCTGTCTTGCTGATTCGCGCCATGATTGCCGCCGCCAATGCCGACGGTGTGATTGATCAGGAAGAACGAAACCGTATTCTTGGAAAGCTTGAAACCTTGGATCTCAGCGACCAGGAACATTCCTTTGTTGTTCGTGAGCTTTTGTCTCCTGTGGGTATGGAGAATATTGTAACAGCGGTAAAATCGCAAGAAATGGCCAAACAGGTTTATACGGTCTCACTTTTGGCAATTGAAGTGGATACAGATGCTGAACGGACGTATATAAATTCCCTGGCCCAACGACTGGGCCTGGATGAATCGGACATAAACGACATTCACCGGAAACTCGGGATTGAAAAACCGTAACCGTTAGCGGGTTCAATGGTTCAATGGTTCAAGGTTCCGGGAAGAGTGGCGAATGACGAATAAACAACGTCTCGGAATTTTCACAGCTTAATGAAAGAATGGTACATTTTTTGAGGCGCGAACGCTGCCTCTAATATGGAATAATGGAATAGTGGAAGGATGTTTTTTAAAAGGATATTTGCCATTTTTAATTTTATCATCAACATAAATATTACCATTAACCCAATATTGCATTATACCAGAGCCCATTATTCCAGCATTCCAACATTCCAACATTCCAATTGGGGCGAATTTCTAAGTTCTTATGAATAACGAATAATGAATAGGTTTTAGCCGATCAAAGGAGGATATATAATGGCACAGTGGTATTTAAGTTATGACGGAAACCAAATCGGCCCATTTGACAAAGAACAGGCCATTGCCCATGCTCAAAAAAATCCCAAAGGACATGTTTGGCGTGAAGGATTTGCAGAATGGCTGCCCATCTCTCAGATTGACGAATTGATTTCGTCCGCCCGTGAGGTCCCCGGACCCCCTCCTTCTGCGAGAAGTACGGCAGATGAAATTGATTTTAAAATTATGGGTTCGGAGATGCAGTTTGTCGAAGTGGAGCTGGATCCGGGTGAGAGTGCCGTGGCTGAGGCAGGCGCCATGATGTATAAGGACAGCTCAATTGTCATGGAGACGGTTTTCGGCGATGCTTCCGGCGCAAACCAAGGCGGCGGATTCATGGACAAACTGCTGGGGGCCGGGAAGCGGCTGCTAACCGGTGAAAGTTTGTTTATGACGGTTTTTACCCATAACGGGCAGGGTAAAGCCCATGTGGCCTTCGGCGCTCCCTATCCCGGCAACATCATTCCGGTGCCGTTAACCAGCGTGGGAGGCTGCCTGATTTGCCAGAAAGACAGCTTTCTATGTGCCGCCAAAGGAGTTTCCATCGGGATTCATCTGCAGCGCAAGATTTTGACCGGACTGTTCGGGGGTGAAGGGTTTATTATGCAGAAACTCGAGGGCGACGGCCTGGTATTTGTTCATGCCGGCGGAACCGTGATGGATCGGGAACTTCAGCCCGGTGAAGTGCTGCATGTGGATACCGGATGCATCGTTGCTATGGAGAATAGTGTTCAGTTTGAAATTCAGCAGGCCGGCAATATCAAGACGGCGCTGTTCGGCGGTGAAGGACTCTTTTTTGCAATCCTTCATGGTCCGGGAAAAATCTGGCTGCAATCATTACCGTTTTCACGTCTGGCAGGGAGAATGTTGCAAGCTTCTCCGCAAAAGGGCGGCGGAAAGGGAGAAGGTTCCATCCTGGGATCGCTGGGTGGTTTTTTTGATGGGGACGGCTAGAGTTCCCCAAAATCATCCCGTTGAAGGACTTACGTTGGTACCTGCAGGTAGGGTAGTCTATTACCTGAATGTTGCATGGTCGTAGGCTTTCCAATGCAATATTCAGGTATGAACCTGTCCGGTGCATTGAAATCGTAGATTTAAAATTTTGCTCACGGTAATCAATTTTTAGGCAATCATTTTTAACAAGATTGATATTATCCGCTACGCATATATACAGCAAGCATCTTGCATCATCATCATCATCATCCGGCCCAAATAGCTTATCTGGATTGTCGACAAGCTCTTTAGAACTCTTCCAGCATACAAGATTTCGCCTTCCAGGACATAGCCTCGTTGAGCAAATTGGAGCGCCATACAAGTATTCCTAGACGAGAAGAATGGTCGTTCCTTCCGAGTTCTTTAAGTGCATCGGGGAACACACTTAGCATCAACAGGCCAGTCCCATGGAGGGTTCATCTAAAAGCATAATCTTCTCCGCTCATAAACGCCCTGCCGATGCGCATCGCTGCTCGCCGCGTTGTTCAGGGTTCCGGCCTTCTTTCGCTCTTCAAGCAAAGCGGAAAAAACATGAAAATCCGCTGTTTGATGTCTTCCTGGATTTCAATATCCCTGTCGTTTCTTGCAAACAGGCCAGTTTGAGGTTTCCATAACCGGTTACCAACGCCTTCCCCGGGAACATGAGAAATGCTGAGCTTTGCTGACGACCTTGTCGGCAGGTGGATATCTCTGCAAATCTTCCCATAAGTCATTTTGACCTGGCCTCAACCGGAACTTCGCCAACTGGAAATGGTTTGCAGGGTTAAATTTTTACCGGGCCTGGACAAGGCACCGGATAGCACACAATACTAATAATTTCAAGCAATTCCCTCATCAATAGAAAAGCTTATGTTGTGAAGCGCCCTAATTCTGTCATATAGGAAACTCGTAGGTTTTCCATACACACAGATAACAGCATCAGACTCTTCCCAGATATGCATCAATAACTTTAGGGTTGTTCTGGATTTCTTCCGGCGTTCCTCGGCGATAACATGCCCGAAATTCAAAGCTTCTGAATCATATGACAAAGATCCATAACCACTTTCAACCTTTGTGCTCTATAAGAAAATGGCCATTCCCAGCCCTTTGGCGAACGGCGGATAATCTCCATCATCTGTATCAGTTCTTCCGGGTTCATATACCTGCAGTGTAACTATCCAGGAGCAATATCTTGGTCCAGTATTATGACAACGCTCCCGCCATTCCCACTCTTCGCTGGTTTGCCAGTAAGGCAGGTTCACAACAAATTCGATCCGAAAGATGATCGATGCCTATCATCTTAAGAAGGTTATGGGCCATCTCCCCCTCTATCTCTGCTTCTTTATGTACTGAAAAGCTTGATCAATCCATAGCTGATCCTTGAATAACGGGCCACTCTTTATACATGCTCAACCACCGTCAAGGCCGCCACAACTGAAGACTTGAAATGTCCTGCCAATGCCAAAGCGCAAGATTTTAGCTGAAGCCCTATTTCGCCCCAGATTATGGTATCACCTCTCGGTAGGTTTGTATATACCGGTAATGAGATTAAAGATTGTTGTTTTGTTCAGTCTGTTTGGCCTTCGATCAGACTTCGATCTGGCCTTCCGCTTTATCGCGGTTATTATAACTGTTGACTGCACGCAAACCGCCGAACTTCGTGACTCATTTTCTTTACTCGCTAACGCCATGGATACACTTTTTCCCCTTCTAAGACACAAAGTAACACTACAACAAAAATAGGGCCCTTTTGTGTCGGGTGTTACCAGTTTCATTTAACCAAAACCCTTTGGTTTCGGTGTTATGTCAGTGTCAATCTTCGTTTCCTTACCCTGACACCCGGACACCCGACACCTGATTGCATGGCTTTCGCTCTGAACTTATCTTAAATGGGGATATTATAGACAATCCTTATGAGAATTTAAAGCCACCGCATCAGCGAATCCTCGACCTTATCGGGCAGGCATCAAGCAGGCTTGTCCGGGTTAGGGTTTACTGGTTTTGGTCGAGATTCTGACATTCAACTCCTTAAATGCCACAAGTCCTGTGGGCGCGATAAATCATTACTATAATAAGCAAAGTGGAATAATAATAATTTGAAAATCTCCAGCGGGCTGGCCGCAACGCTTCGCCCAGAAGACTTAGGACTCACGGCGCCGACATAATCGCATCCGTAAACAGAGTTCAGCCCTCCAAAGTACACCATTGCCAAGCATTCCGCCAGCTTTTTGAAGCCCGAAAGTTGCGGGATTGACGTATCTGATCACATGAGTACAAAGCCGGGCCACGCCGCCCAAAAAGCGGCGAATAGAAATGCAACAATTGTACGCCGGTAAGTTTACGGTCACAGACATTTGCAGCCATTTCATCAAGTCGCGCACACAGCATTCAGCGCCTTCCCAAGATTGATTGCACAAAATTGCTTTGTCATCATCCATATACAGATGGTCCAAAGAAACTATGGGTATTTCAGTAATCAACAAATGCGCATATTGTTGCCTTCGACCTTGAAAAATTAAAGCCATAAAATCTTTAAGATTAGGCTTTTAAATCCTCAATACGAGAGCTGTACTATCTGCAATCTATATGAAAATTGAAAGAGGCCTTCAGGATTTGTGATATCGAGTATTTTCGTTCATTCTCCGCAAATTGAACATACACTTGGAAAATTACCAACAAGCGTTGACATACTTTGTGGCCATAAGTAAAATATCCAAAGAGTCTATCATTAACGAAAAAGAACGACGGTAAAATATTCTGATAAAAATTAGTGACCGTTCACAGGTTCAAGGTTCAGGGTTAAGGACAAAAAGGCATTGAAGATCCAAAGTCCTCGTTACAAATGTTCATTTTTCCAAGTATTTGCCAATTTGGCTTCAAATTTTGGATTAGGCCTAACGAAACTGACGCTTTTCTCGTAAATACGCATCCCAAATGTAGCCCGTGGACGAGAATGGAACCTTGAACCCCTGAACCTTTGAACCGTGAACGGTTACAAAATTTAAAGGCCAAAGTTTCTTCGAATTAAAAACGAAACCTTCAATCAATTCTAATAACTCAGCACATGCTAAGCTCCTATAAAAATGATTGAGGCCTCGGATACCCTATGATATCCTAATCCCGCCTATACTATGGATTGGCTTGCCGCGATGCTATCCATTCATTTGCTTAGGAGGCTTAAATGAATTCGGAACAAAAAGAAAAATTGTCCATAATTTATTGAGATGTTAAAGTGATGGCATATGGCACAATTCCAAATCAAACGTCTAATTTCAGGCGGGATTATCACGAATTATTTCTGTACCTCGAACTGCAGGCATTGCCTGTACAACTGCGGACCGGATTGGGAAAAAAGATACATGGATCCGGCAACTGCCCAAGACAATCTGCGTATGGTTCGATCGTTGGGGTGCAGATCCGTGCATGTTGGGGGAGGGGAGCCCTTGCTCAGGCCGGACAACCTATCGGATATTCTGGAAGTTGCCGGCCGTATGGGGGTATCTATTGAATATGTGGAAACCAACTCGTCCTGGTTTAAAGATCTGGAATCTGCCAAAAGGATTTTGATTAACCTTCGAGAAAAAGGGCTCAAAACTTTACTGGTGTCTATAAGCCCTTTTCATAATGAGCATATCCCTTTTTTCAAGGTAAAAGGGGTGATCGAATCCTGCAGGAAGACCGGTATAAATGTATTCCCATGGATCAATGGCTTCTTTAAGGATCTGAATGAATTTAATGATCTTAGAACTCATTATTTAAAGGAGTATGAAGACAAATTCGGTGAAGATTATCTTTTGAATGTGCTCTGGAGGTATTGGATTCATATGGGAGGACGGGCCTTGGACACCTTCCGGCCGGTTCTCACCAACAAATCCCCCAAACAGATTATAGACGAAAATCCAGGCGGATGTGCACGCGAGTTGTCAGACACATCCCATTTTCATATGGATCTGTTCGGAAACTATATTCCCGGTCTTTGTTCCGGCCTTTCTGTTTCAACCCAGGATTTGGGGAAACCGCTTTCCGAAAATAAATATCCCGTTATTACATTACAACCCTTTTTAATTCGGGTATTAAAGGTATTTATGATCTTGCACACCAAGCGTTCGAATATGCACCGGCCCGGTCGGGATATATCAACAAATGCGATTTGTGCACAGAAATTCGTACCGTTATGGTGAATAAAAATTTCGGAGGGGTATCCGAGTTTAATCCCAGAGAATTTTACCTTAAATCTGCATAAATTTTTCTTGAAAAGAGTTAAAAAGATAATGAAAGTAACGCGAATAAATAGCTTGATAATAAATATTATCCTCCTGGTTTTAATAATAATATTTCCTGTGAAGACAGGTGAATGCATGAATGGCAAAACGTTTCCGGAAACAATAAAACTCCCTCGGCCTCAATATGACAGCCGGTCGTCGGTTGAAAGTACCTTGTTATAAAGAAGGTCTATCAGAACGTATTCGGATGAACCGTTAACACTTGCTGAAATTTCACAACTCCTGTGGGCTGCCCAGGGCGTCACGCATCACAGAGGTTTCAGAACCGCACCTTCCGCCGGGGCACTTTACCCCCTTGATATATATATTGTTGCCGCAAAAGTGACAGGGCTTGCCACAGGGATTTATAAATACAAAACCGGCTCTCATTAGTTGTTGGAAGTTGTTGAGGGAGACAAAAGAACAGACCTGTGCCGGGCGGCATTGAACCAGAGTGCCGTAAAAAATGCTCCGGTCATCATATTGTTTTGCGCTGTTTACCGGCGGATGACCGTTAAATATGGGCAAAGGGGAATCAGATATACGTTCATTGAGGTGGGACATTCCGCCCAGAATATTTGTTTACAAGCGGTTTCCTTAGGTCTTGGAACGGTTCCCATAGGCGCTTTCCATGATGATAAAGTGAAAAAACTTTTAAATTGCGAGGAAAGTGAGGAACCGCTTTACCTAATGCCTGTTGGAAAAGTGAATAATAAATAACATTCAAATTTTAAAGAGGTATTGATTTTTCTAGAAAAATAGGGTACAGGGCTTTGGAATAATTGAACAGGGGATAGAATTATGGATCAATGTGTTTTGCTCAATGCCGACTATACTTTTCTGAATGTTGTAAACTGGAAAAGGGCCATGTGTCTGATCGCAAAGGGTAAAGTGCAGGTAATAAGGCAGTCTGAAAGATTAATCAGAACCGCTGAAGGGCTTGCCGTTAAAGTTCCTGCAGTAATGAGGCTGATAAAGCTTATCAGAACACTCTACATCAACAGGGTCCCTTTCAGCAAAAAGAACGTTCTTATCCGGGACGGATTCAAATGTGCGTATTGCGGCGGTGAAAAAAGAAAATTGACGATTGACCATATTATTCCAAAATCCAGGGGAGGTAAAACTGATTTCGATAACTGCGTATCTTCTTGTAAATCGTGTAACAATAAGAAAGGAAGCAAAACCCCCTCGGAAGCCAATATGTATCTTAAAGTAAAAGCGTATCAACCGACTATTGCCGAGTTCTTAAGATTGAAAGTTAAGAAACTGGGTATCAATACCGTTCTGAAAGATCTTGGAGTATATTAGAACCGGTACCCGGCCCTGTTTAAAAAAACAAACGTTTCGATTGACATCAATGACTCTGTTGATTTACTATACTTAAAAAAAATTGCTTAAAAATCGACTCCCTCAGAGGCTCATATCTTGACGATCTTACGCAAAGGAATGATAAATGCTGCGTGTTTTTTTGTAATTTTTTAAAAAATTGGACTAAATCAACAGACTCATCAATAGGCCCGAACAAGATATTGTTCGGGCTTTTTGGTGAAAAACATCTATAAAACACCTAAAATCTTAAACCTAGATTAATCCTAAGTTTGCAGAATTAGGCTGAGCCTATTTGCTTGACAGAAAGCGGTTTTGAAAGTACTTTTCATAATTTACAATCTAAATTCGTATTTTCTCAATACGTTTTGATGTATTAATTAATTGGCTCCATTATTTGTTGAGACCAGTGGGCTTAATAATTTGTTGAAAAGTTAAATTTTGAAAGCGCTTAGTTTTACAATATTATACGGCATTGAATTTCAGCTCAAATAAAATCCGAATTTGGAGGATGTATGGACTATAAAAAAACTCTCAACCTTCCCAGTACAAAATTTCCAATGAAAGCCAGTCTTGCCAAGCGGGAACCCGGGCAGCTCAAAATCTGGGATGAGGACGGTTTATACGAAAAAATCAGACAGGCGTCCAAAGGCCGTGAAAAGTTTATACTGCACGACGGCCCCCCTTACGCAAACGGTCATATCCATATCGGCACGGCACTCAATAAGATCTTGAAGGATATTATTATTCGTTCGCGACAAATGACCGGCTATGACGCCGTTTACGTGCCGGGATGGGATTGTCACGGGCTTCCGGTGGAACACAATGTTGAAAAAGAGCTGGGCTCAAAGAAATTAGAAATGTCCCAGGCAGAGATTAGAAAGTTATGCCGGGTGTATGCTGAAAGATTTATCGATATTCAACGTGAAGAATTCAAGCGCCTGGGGGTCATGGGCGAATGGGATGATCCGTATTTGACCATGAACTACGAATATGAAGCCACCATTGCCCGGGAGTGCGGAAAATTTGCATCACAAGGGAGCCTTTTCAGAAGCAAAAAACCGATCCACTGGTGCTGCAGCTGCAAAACAGCCCTTGCAGAGGCTGAGATAGAATATCATGATGAATCATCACCGTCGATCTTTGTTAAATTCCCCTTGAAAGACGATTTGAGCGCTGAGATTCCCGAACTGAGTGATAAAAAGGTTTTTGTGGTCATATGGACAACAACACCGTGGACCCTTCCGGCAAACCTTGCCGTGGCGCTTCATCCGGATATTATTTATGTGGCCGTTGATACAAAAAATGGTGACGTGCTGATCCTGGCAAAAGAACTTGTGGAAAACTGTATGAAAACCCTTGGTTTTTCAGATTTCTCCGTACTTGCCGAAATTCAGGCTAACCGTCTTGAGCGAAAGAAATGTCTGCATCCGTTATATGATCGCGAGTCCATAATTATCCTGGGTTCCCATGTAACTCTGGATGCCGGCACCGGTTGTGTGCACACCGCTCCCGGCCATGGACGTGAAGACTATGATGTGGGCCTTTTGTATGATTTGGATGCGTATTCTCCTGTAGATGACAGGGGGTGTTTTACGGAAGAAGCCGATTTCTTCAGCGGTCAATTCGTTTTCAAGGCCAATACGGATATCATTGCCCGGCTTCGGGAAAATGACCTCCTGCTGGCTCAAGAGAAAATGGAACATTCTTATCCCCACTGCTGGCGGTGTAAAAAGCCTGTGATTTTCAGGGCCACCCCCCAGTGGTTTATTTCCATGGACAAAACCGGCTTAAGAAAAAAATCCCTTGAAGAGATTGACAAAGTCACCTGGATACCCCACTGGGGAAGAGAAAGAATCTACGGAATGATTGAAAACAGACCGGACTGGTGCGTATCCCGGCAGCGTGCCTGGGGGGTTCCCATAGCGATTTTTTATTGTGAAAAGTGTGGCGCCTTACACATAAACCCGGAAATAATAGATCGAATATATACGAAATTTCAAGAGCATGGCGCCGACATCTGGTTTGAAAAAGATGCAAAAGAATTTCTTCCCCAAGATGCCGTCTGTGGGCAGTGCGGTCATACCACATTTGTTAAAGAAGACGATATCCTGGATGTTTGGTTTGATTCCGGTGTCAGTCATGCTGCGGTACTTGAAAACCGACCCAGCCTGAAATGGCCCGCCGATCTTTACCTTGAAGGGAGCGATCAACACAGGGGATGGTTTCACAGCTCGCTCCTTACGGCTGTGGGGACACGGGGGGCGGCCCCCTTTGAATCGGTATTGACCCATGGGTTCGTTGTGGATGCAAAAGGTAAAAAGATGTCCAAGTCTTTAGGGAATGTGGTTGCCCCGGAAGAGGTAATCAAAAAGCACGGGGCGGAGATTCTCCGTCTCTGGGTCTCGGCATCTGATTACCGGGATGACATTCGTATTTCTGAAAACATCTTGAAACAGTTGAGCGATGCCTACCGGAGAATCAGAAATACGAGTAGATTCATGTTGGGCAATCTATATGATTTTGATCCTGAAAAAGACGCCGTTCCCTACGGCTCTATGCCGGAAATCGACAGGTTTGCACTGCACCGGCTTCAAGAGGTGATTGAACGGACACTCAAAGCCTATGATACCTATGAATTTCATATTATCTATCATGCGCTTTATAATTATTGCATTGTCGATCTTTCGGCGTTCTACCTTGATATTCTTAAGGACAGGTTATACACATTACCTCCTGAATCAGCAGGCAGAAGAAGCGCACAGACCGTTATTCACATTTTGTTGGACACCATGGCAAGGCTCATGGCGCCGATACTTGCCTTTACCGCGGAAGAGATATGGAGCTTCATGCCGGGAACTAAAGAAAATGAGCCGAGTATTCACCTGACGTCTATTCCTCAAGTAACTGAAGCATGGAAGGATGAAAAACTGGCAAAAAAGTGGAAACGAATCCTTGACGTTCGCGGCGATGTCACAAAGGCCCTTGAGGAAGCCAGAGTTAAAAAGCTGATCGGTCATTCCCTGGATGCCGTTGTTACCCTTTACGCAGATAATGATTTGTATGATATACTCTGCCCCTATGAAAATGAATTAAGCACCATATTTATTGTTTCCGGAGCATCTCTGGTTAATGGGGGGAATCCTGCCGGCGCTTTTGAGAGCCAGGAGATCGACAACCTATCAATTTTAGTTGAACCGGCAACCGGTGACAAGTGCGAACGGTGCTGGATATATGACGTTTCTATTGGAACAAGTTCGGAACATCCAACCATTTGCAGCCGGTGTCAAAATAGCCTCAAGGAATTGAAAATTGAAAATTGAAAATTGGCGATTTTCTTATAGGGAATATTATAAAGGAGTGTTCGAGTTTCTGTAGGCGTTCACGGGTTCAAAGGTTCAGGGATTCAAGGTTCCATTCTTATCCCCGGACTGCATTTGGGATGCGTATTTACGATAAAAGCGTCAGTTTCGTCAGGCCTAATCCAACATTTGAAGCTAAATTGGCAATTACCTGGGAAAATGAACATTTGTAATGAGGACTTCGGATCTTCAATGCCTTCTTTGTCCTTAACCCTGAACGTTGAACCCTGAACCTGTGAACGGTTACGAGTTTCTCTGGCTCAAAGGGGGCTGCTATTACCCATAATAAGTATCTAAAGCTTGTCGTCATCGCCGGTTTGGTCATTATTTTTGATCAGATAACAAAGGCCGTAATCCAGAACACGGTTCCGCTTTACCACTCAATTACGGTCATACCCGGTTTCTTCAGCATTACTCATATTCATAATCCGGGCGGCGCCTTCGGATTCATGGCCAATAAAAGCTCTGGTCTGCGCAACTTGCTTTTTCTTTTGATCTCATCATTGGCCGTCTGTCTGATATTCTACTTCTATAAAAAAACACCTCAGAAATATTCCCTGCTTTCCGCATGTTTTGCGCTCATTCTGGGGGGCGCCTTAGGCAACCTGATCGACAGAATTCGGTTTGGAAAAGTCGTTGACTTTTTAGACTGTTACATCGGGAGCTATCACTGGCCTGCGTTTAATGTGGCGGACAGTGCGATAACTGTGGGCATTGGTATTTATGTGTTTCTTGTTATCTTAAAAAAAATGCCGGAGTGATCAGAATGCGGATATCGGACATGGGATTCACAATAAAGGTTAATGCAATTACGAAATTTGCGAATTGATAGCGGCGGAGCCGCGTCATATAAAATCGCGGAGCGATTTTATGACTGAAATAAATTACAGGGAGCTTAACAATTATTTAAAAAACCGAAAAGCCGGCGATTTTGCACCGGTGTATCTTATCTACGGCCAGGAACTGCTATATAAAAATTCACTTGAGGTCCTTGTCCGCGCATTGATTCCCGCGAGTCAAAGAAGCCTGGGTTATGAACCGGTTGAGGGCACAAATGAGAATATTAAACAAGCCATCGAGCGATCAAACACATATTCGCTATTGTCGGGCACAAAAGTTGTTGCCATTTGTGATTCTAAAATATTTTATTCAAAACAGGATCACGGCAGACTTCTTGAAAAGGCAAAACAGGCATATGACGCGAATGATATTAAAAAGGCTGCAACATATTTGCTAAGTCTCCTAAGTCTGTTAAATCTTTCATATGATGATGTGAGCAAGGCAAATAGAACCAAAACAATTAAACTCGACATTGACCGTTTGGGTGATGACCAGTGGATTGATAAAACCGTGACGTTCTGCATAGAAAACAGCCTTGCCATCGCTTCTCAAGAAGATAATGCCGCTCTTTTGCAAAACGCCGTTGAAAAAGGATTTCCCAAAGGGAACCATCTTATCATTACCACGGATATGGCGGATAAGCGCCGGAAGCTTTTTAAAACCATTCGGGAGCAGGGAGTGATCATCGACTGTTCCGTTCCCACAGGGGATCGCCGGGCGGACAGGATAGCCCAGGAAGCGGTTCTTTCAGAAAGCATGAATGAAATCCTTGGTCAATACGGTAAAAGAATGGATAAGAATGCATACCTGGCCCTGTATGAAATGACCGGTTTTGATCTCCGAACATTTTCAAATAACCTTCAGAAGCTGATCAGTTATGTGGGAGATAGAAAAAATATAACCACAGATGATGTCGAGTCTGTTTTAAAGCGCACAAAAAAGGACCCCATATACGATTTAACAAATGCCGTTTCAGAAAGAAATATGGAGAAATCGCTCTTTTTTCTGGATACGCTTCTTGCCGATAATCTTCATCCGCTTCAAGTTCTTGCTGCAATAACAAATCAGATTCGGAGGCTGTTGCTGGTCAAGGATTTTGTTAAAAATCCCCATGGCCGGGAATGGCATGGAGTCATTCCGTTCCATGAATTTAAAAGCAGGATTATGCCCGCCATCCAGGCTTATGACGCTGATCTTCTGGGGCAACGGGAAACGTGGGACCGAATGCTTTCAAAACACACGGGAAAAGATAATCAACCATCAAAAACCAAGGGTAAAAAAAAGAAACCCCGGCCGGTTACAGATCTTGTTATTGCTAAAAATCCTAAAAATCCTTATCCTGTTTATCAGATGCTTTTAAAGTCTGAACGGTTTGCAACGGATGAACTTATTTACATTTTTGAGTTGTTGAGTCAAACCGATTTGAGTCTGAAATCCACGAGGCAGAATCCCAAATTACTATTGGGAAAATTGATATTATTTATCTGTCAAGAGCAAAATAACGTGAACTCAGGGTAAACGCATTTGGTTTTGGTGTAGGGAGACCGCTCCGCGACGGCGTATATCTCTTTCCAACCGACTGAAACTTGTGATTGAGCACCCGTAAGCCCGCGCCGCGCCGGAGGTGTTAAGAACAATTTGTCGCTAATTTATTTCATTAATTTTTTTAAGTTATAATTTCATTCGGCTCGGGCTAACGCGTGCTAAATCCCTTCAAACAGTCAGTCGGTTTCCAAGAGAAACACGCCGTCGCTCCGCTGCACCGAAAAAAATCTATTTTCCCTGAACATGAATTAAAGAGGGTGTAAATCAAGATTGTTGGTTATTGCGTTCAATCGTAAGGTGTCAGTGTTCAGGTTTCAGGTTTCAGCTCTTCAAATTTCTCGACCCTGACACCTGAAACCTGACACCTTTTCCCCAAAGCTAAATACGTAGCGCAGACGAACATGAATTTTCATATTGCCAACAGCCGTAATTTACACCCAACTAAAGAGCAGAGGCCTGCTTGATCGGATAAGGGGTTTTAAATGGGGTTTATAAAGGAACAACAAAAACGGCTGGCCATACGGTTTTTAAGTTGGCAATACGAGAAAAAAAATCTGCCCATGCCTGCCCGGGTTGAACTTGAAAGACATGCTTCCGAGATCGTTGAAGATGCCCATCGAATCGCCCTGGAAAGGGGGCGGAATGTAATGTCAATCATAAAGGAAATGATTGCCGATTTAAAACCATAGGATATTTTGGCGTCCTTTATAAGTAAACGTTTACAGATTTTTTTAAATCTCAAATATCAATCACCCTTAGCTGGCTCCTTTTTTCAATTCTGCCACTAAGTCACCAAGGCACGAAGAAAGAATAATAAATATATTCGTAGTGCCTTAGTGTTTTTGTGGCAAACATTTTTGGTTCAGCCTTGTCCGGGTTAGGTTCTGGTAGAGATCTCTGGCACGATAAGAACTGCGCACCAGCGGCCCGCTGGCAACTTCGGAAAACCCCATTTTAAGAGCGGCCTTCTTCCAGTCATCAAATTCTTCGGGGGGGACAAAGCGTTCAACTTTCAGGTGTTCCCTTGTGGGCTGAAGATATTGGCCAAGTGTCAGGAGGCTGCATCCCGAATCAAGAAGGTCCTGCAGGGTCTTTTCGACTTCATCGGGAAATTCTCCGAGTCCGAGCATAAGACCTGATTTCGTAAGAATGGAAGGTTGGTAATTTGTAACGCGCTTCAGTAGTAAAAGGGAGCGTTCATAGTCGGCTTCCGGTCGAACCCGGGGGTAAAGACGCGGGACCGTTTCAAGATTATGGTTCAATACATGGGGATGAGCCTCTATAACCGTCTGAAGCGCATCTTCATTCCCTTGAAAATCCGGAATCAAAACTTCCATAAGCGTACTCGGCATTTTCGCGCGGATTTCTTTAATGGTTTTTGCAAAAATACCGGCCCCGCCGTCAGGCAGATCGTCCCGGGTGACGGAAGTAATGACCACATACCGTAATCCCAGGTTTTTTACGGCTTGGGCCACCCTGACCGGTTCTCCGGAATCGGGCGGCCCTGACGGTTGACCGTGAGCGACGTTGCAGAACCGGCAGTTCCTCGTGCAGCAGGGCCCCATAATCAAGAAGGTTGCCGTCTGTCGGGAAAAGCATTCCCAGAGGTTGGGGCATCGGGCTTCCTGGCAAACCGTGTGAAGCCGGCTTTTATTGAGCAGAGCCCTTACTTTTTCATAGGTGGGTCCTGTTGGAAGACGCCGTTTAAGCCAGGGGGGTTTTGCTACGCGCCGTTTATGTGTCTGATTTTGATTCATCAATTGTTACTACCCGGATATTTTGCTACAAAGGCACCAAGGCACTAAGATTAAATAATTATTTTATTTTCCTCCTGTCCTTCCGGCAGGCAGATAACGGGGATAAAATTAAACCTATCATCTCTTTGTGTCTTTGTGCCTTAGTGGCTGAATAGTTTCTATCAGTTTCCAATCACAACTCGTGGATAACGGTTATAAATCGTCTATCTTTAATTTTTCAAGGCGTGTCATCATCAGTGAAACTCCGAAAATTGCTTTCAGATGGTGCTTTACCCTCTCGCGTACTCGCTTCATGGATACTTTTCGTGAAAGTTCATGCTCCATAGATGTAATTCCCGTGTCCTGAAGACCGCAGGGATTTATCCACTGGAAAGGTTCCAGTGAGGTGTTGACGTTTAATGCCATGCCATGGAAACAAATACCCCGCCGAATAGCGATTCCAATGCTTCCCAGTTTATTGTTGCCGACCCACACGCCTCTGTTAATGGGATTCCTTACCGCCGTGATTCCCCAGTCTGCAGCCGTCCGAATCATAACCTCTTCGAGATTTTCAACATAATTGACGACCCCCAGCTGAGTAACTTGCAGATCAATAATGGGATACATGATCAGTTGGCCGGGTCCGTGAAACGTAATATTTCCGCCCCGTTCCACTTGTATTACCGGAATGAGAGCTTTTTTAAGAAAACTTTCGGACACCAACAGGTTGTTCAACCCCCCCCGACGACCCAGGGTGAAAACAGGAGGGTGTTCCAATATTAACACGATGTTTTTATGGATAGTTTTTTGCTTTTTTGCAGCCACAAGATTACTTTGCAGATGCCATGCCTTCCTGTATTCGGTAACAGGAAGTTCAACACAGAGCCATTTTCGATCTGGGGCCGTGTCCCGAGCATTTTGTATTCGGTTTTGACAAACTACCATGTTATATTCTATCCAGAAACTGCAATACCGTTTTATTAAACACCTCCGGGGCTTCAGCCGGAATAGAATGGCCGATTCCCGTGAGGTGGTCATGCCGTCCATCACAAATCATGGCCAGTTGCCTGGCGTCTGATTCATTTACGAGCAGATCATCTGAGCCCGAAACAACCAAAACCGGGCGATAAACATTTTGTGCGATTTGGGACAATGAAGGGTAACCCGTCATTGCCTCAAAATGGGCGATGAGTGCTTGTTTTCTGTTTCGCCTGACCATGGCTTTTACAATATTGTCCAAGATTTTTTGTTTTTGATTTAAAAAATTTTCCCCGAAAGCAACGGGAAGCGAAACCCATGCCAGAGTCTCAAGATCAGAACGCCTTAGTATTTTAAGCCATGACTTCAAAATCAGCCCGGCGCGAAAGGTCTGCCTTGCACTGACACTGCACAAGACAAGCCGGTCAACACATTCCGGTGAATGAGCGGCATAGGCAAGTGCCACGTTTGCCCCATGGCTGAGCCCGATAAGATGTGCCTTTTCAATCCTTAGATGTTTGAGTAATGCGGAAAAATCCTCGGTATGACCCTCCAGCGATAATTTCCCTTCCCCCAAATCGCTTTTTCCCTGGGCTCTGGCATCGTACATCAGCACCCGGAACCGGTCCTTGAAGGCCCTGCCGTGTGTTCTCCAATATACGGTATTTTGCATGGTTCCGTTTAGAAAAACAACCACCGGCTTTGATGATTCAAATGCTTGCGTTTCATAGTAAATAGAACAACCATCTTTTGTTTTGAAATATGGCATGTTTGGTTTAACTTGAAAGACCTGGTCAATTGGGCCAGATCAGAGTTCTCTGGCTCTGCTTTGACGTTTGGTATACAAAATAATAAATCCCAAGCACCAAATTACAAATAAATCTCAAATTCCAAATTCTAAACCGATTTCCTCTGGCCCGAAGACAAACCGATCTTTTTTTTATTTGTGATTTTGAATTTCGGTCATTATTATTTGTTTGTTTATTGGGATTTGTTATTTGGAATTTCAATAAGTCAATGAACTTTCAAAAAAGCAAATCCCCCTATGAGAATAACAAAAGACTGGTCCTTTGGGCCAGGATTTTCAATTCATCCCGCAAGGCAGGGCTTTCGGGCTGCGGTTACCTCATCCAGTCTTTTGACTTTGCAGCTTTTTGGCGCATGGTGCAGTAGATCCGGGTTTTCCCCGGCCTCATTCGCAATGGCCTTGAATGCTGCAATAAATTGATCGATATCCTCTTTAGACTCCGTTTCCGTGGGTTCAACCATGATGGCACCGGGCACGACCAACGGGAAATATGTCGTGGGCGGATGAAATCCGTAATCCATCAGTCGCTTGGCCATATCCAGAGTTGCTATTTTTTGAGCCGCCTGATGTTTATCGGAAAAAACACATTCATGCATGCACGGTCTATCGTAGGGAAGATGCAATGTCCCTTTTAGCATTTCCTTAATGTAATTGGCATTTAAAACAGCAAGCTGGCTGGCCTTTTTCAGATTTTCCGGCCCCATTCTGCGAATATAACTGTAGGCTTTTATAACAACACCGAAAGCGCCATGGAAGGCCGAAATTTTGCCTATGGAGTCCGGATAATCTTGGGCCAGGATATAGGCACCGTTTTCCTCGATCACGCGCGGGACAGGAAGAAAGGGTTCAAGATGCTTTGCCACACTAACGGGACCGGAACCGGGCCCTCCCCCCCCATGAGGTGTTGAAAAAGTCTTGTGCAGATTCAGTTGCATCAGGTCTATCCCAATGTCTCCCATTTTTACCATACCCATGACCGCATTCATATTTGCACCGTCACAATAGACTAACCCGCCTTTGGCATGGACGATTTCGGCGATATTTTGGATGTTTTCTTCAAAAAGACCCAGCGTGTTAGGATTGGTTACCATGATTCCGGCAGTGTCCTGGTCCATGATTTCGGAGACGGCCTGCACAGAAAGGATTCCCTGTTCATTGGAGGTTACGGGCACCGGACGAAAGCCACACAGGGATATGCTGGCAGGATTTGTGCCGTGCGCAGTATCCGGGACAATGATCTTTGAACGCTTCGATCCCTGTTTCTTGTGAAAGGCGTGTATAATGAGCATTCCGGTGAGTTCTCCATGTGCTCCTGCCGCAGGTTGAAGGGTTGTCGCGTACATTCCGGTGATTTCGTTAAGATATTGCTCAAATTCAAACAACATATTGAGCGCCCCTTGGGACAGACCCGAAGGAAGGAGGGGATGCGCCCCTGTAAATCCCGGAAGGCTTGCCTGTTTTTCATTGGTCTTGGGACTGTATTTCATGGTGCATGAACCCAGCGGGTACATGCCGGTATCCACCCCGAAATTCCACTGGGCCAGTCTGGTATAATGGCGCACAACGTCAAGCTCGCTCAAATCCGGAAAGTCAGGACCTTCACCCATGAATTCTTCATCAAGGGAGCAGGGTTCAACATCGCGACGGGGAAGAGAAAAACCGCATCTTCCCTTTTTTCCTTTTTCCCAAAGGAGCGGCTCATTAAGCAACAGACCGGTGGTGCCTAAAGATTCTTTCATGATTTAACCTCTCTGACCAGGGCATCCATGTCGTCCTTTGACCGGGTTTCCGTGACGCACAAAAGATAATGATTGGCAAGTTCAGGATAGTATGGGGCCAGACAAAGACCCGCGACAATCTTTTTCTCTAAAAGGTGCTTGTGATTGGCTTCAAAGCCTGATGGGAATTCAACAACAAATTCATTGAAAGTCGGCCTGTCAAAGGTGATGGTAAATCCCGCCTTTTTCAGTTCCTTTTTGAGATATTCGGCTTTGTCATGATTGAGCTGGGCAAGTTTCCGTATGCCCGTACCCCCCAAGGAAGCCATATACATGGCGGCCGCCAGAGCACAAAGGCTGTTGTTTGTGCAAATATTGGACGTTGCTTTTTCCCGACGGATATGCTGTTCCCTGGTAGCAAGGGTCAGCACAAAGCCTGTTTTTCCATCCAGGTCTTTGGTTTTACCGACCAGCCGACCCGGCAAGCTGCGCATGTGCTTTTTGCTGCTTGCGAGCATTCCCAGAGCGGGTCCGCCGAAGGAACTGTTAATGCCGAGGCTTTGTCCTTCCCCGCCTACAATGTCGGCGCCTTGGCTGCCGGGATTTTTTAAAAGACCGTACGCAAGGGCTTCGGTGAAGGAAGCGACAAAAAGGGCCTTTTTATCATGAGTCTTTTGCCCAAGGACCTGGAGATTTTCAATACATCCGAAAAAGTTGGGTGACTGGATGGCAACGGCCGCAAGATCATCCATATCATCAAGTCCGCTATCATCAGTGACACCGGTATTGAGATAAGGAAGTTCCACAACCTCATAGCCGGCGGGCTCAAAATAGGTTTGAACCACGCGACGATATAACGGATGAATCAGGCTTGAAATGGCGACTTTTTTTCGTTTGGTGATACGAACCGCCATCAGGAGTGCTTCGGCCAGGGCCGTGGCGCCGTCATAATGGGAAGCGGTTGCGACTTCCATGCCCAGAAGCCGCGCAGCCAGCGTCTGATATTCATAAATTGCCTGGAGAGTACCCTGGCTCATTTCCGGCTGGTAAGGGGTATATGATGTCACAAACTCGGAACGACCCAGCAGGTAAGATACCGAGGCAGGAATAAAGTGTTCATAACTGCCCGCACCCAAGAATACTTTGTATTCCGGAGAAACTGCCATAGTGTTGGAAAGCGTGGACATGTGATCGTTTAACTCCCATTCACTCAAGGCCTCCGGCAGATTTAAATGGCCATTGAAACGGCAATCCTCAGGCACTGTGGAGAAAAGATCGTCAAGGTTGTCAACCCCCAAAACCTGAAGCATTGAAAAAATATCTTCATGGGTATGAGGCAGGTAAATCATTTACTCTGCTCCTTTCAGCTTTTCCATACAGGCCACATGGGTCATGAGATTTTCCATTTCAGATAGATCGCCGGGATTGACCTCAACAAACCAGCCATCGCCATAAGGACTATTGTTTACCAGTTCAGGCGATTCTTCAAGAGCCGTGTTTACCGCAATAATTTTTCCGCTAACCGGCAGGTAGCATTCGCAAACCGCTTTGACGGATTCCACCGTTGCAAATTCTTCTCCCTGTTTAAAGGTATCGTCCACCTGGGGCAGCTCCACAAAAACAATGTCTCCGAGCTGATCCTGGGCATAGTCATCAAGGCCTACTCTGACTTTGTTTTCCTCAAGCCTGGCCCATTCATGATCTTCTGAATAGCGAACGTCATCCGGTAAATGTATTTCACTGAGTTCTTTCATGAATTTCACTCCTTTTTCTGTACTGTATTTTTAGCCTGCCAAGAAATTTAAATCGATATCACATAACACGAATAAATGTAAATACCAGAATATAATTTCCAGAACCGGGTTCAGAGTTCAGAGGTTCAAAGTTCAGGGTTCCAAGGTCCCAGGGTAAACCCATTTGAATTCGGTTCAGCGTAGCGACGGCGTGTTTCTCTTGGAAACCGACTGACTGTTTGAAGGGCTTTAGCACGCGTTAGCCCGAGACAAATGAATTTATAACTTAAAAAATCAATGAGATAATTTAGCGACGAATTTTCTTAATAACTTTGGCGCGGCTTGGGCTTACGGGTGCTTAAGCACAAGTTTCAGTCGGTTGGAAAGAGATATACGCCGTCGTGGAGCGTTTTCCCCGTATTGGGATTCAAATGCGTTTACTCTGCAAGAGTCAGCCTTTAGTTGACGAAACGGTTTAACCCTGATATTAGACAAAACTTTGTGGTGATACCTCCTGTT
This sequence comes from Desulfobacteraceae bacterium Eth-SRB2, assembly GCA_004193595.1. GTDB lineage: Bacteria > Desulfobacterota > Desulfobacteria > Desulfobacterales > UBA11574 > S5133MH16. The sequence goes on along the minus strand of RPGQ01000036.1, from coordinate 75,220 downwards.
ACGGCGGTTTTGATCTGTTTATACTTCGGGGTTCTTTTTTGTAATGAAAGGAGAGGATTGATGAGCGACCTTTTAAAAACCGTATTCTACGACCGGCACGTGGATTTGGGTGCTAAAATGGTGGAATTTATTGGCTGGGAGATGCCCATGTTTTACTCCACCGGCATCGTTAAGGAACACCTGGCCACCCGCAAGCATGCAGGACTGTTTGACGTTTCCCACATGGGCCGATTCATTATTCGAGGTTCCGGGGCGTTGAAGTTTCTGCAACACGTCTTGAGCAACAACGCTGAAGCACTGGATATCAGAGAGATGGGTGCTCAGTATACCTTTATTTCCAATAACACCGGCGGGGCTGTGGATGATGCGTATCTCTATCGCTTTATCGAGGACGAGTATCTGCTGGTGGTCAATGGCGTTAACCGGGAAAAGGACTGGAATCACTTGCAGGCGCTTTTGAACGATTTCGATAATGTAGAACTGACCGATCGCACCAAAGAGATTGCCATGCTGTCGCTGCAAGGGCCCAAGTCGCGAGAGATTCTCGAAGAAATTATCCAGTCCGGTCTGCTCCCGGAGCCCACGCGAAACGCCGTGAGCATTGTGACGATTTCCGGTGTCACGGTCAAGGTTGCCCGCACCGGTTATACGGGTGAACCGGTCTGTTTTGAGCTCTTTACCGATACAGAGGACGGTCCCATGCTGTGGGACCATATGGTGAAAAAAGGAGCAACACCCATCGGTCTTGGCGCAAGGGACACACTCCGGCTGGAAGCAAACCTTCCGCTTTATGGCCATGAGCTGGGCCAAGACCCCGAAAGTAAGGAAATTCCTATATTTGCCTGTCCCCTGGCAAAGTTCGCTGTAAGTTTTTCGCCGCTGAAAGGTCAATTTTTGGGCCGTGCAGCGCTGTCCAAACAATATGAGGCCTTTAAGAAAATCGTATTCCGTGACTATTCCCTAATCCGGAATTTGTCCCGTGTGATCAAGCCCATTGCCGTGGCGGGTCGAGGCGTGGCTCGTGAAGGGGCCAAGGTTTTTAAGGGCGACAAGTTTGTCGGCTATGTCACGAGCGGCACAATGATTCCCATGTGGTCCGTTGAGGGGGAAGGACTTGAGTCCTCGCAGATCGACGAGCATCAGTTGCGGTCCATCTGCCTGGGATACATCGACAGTGATATTGTCGAGGACGAGAAGGTCACAATTGAAATTCGCGGCAAGTTGGTTGATGCTGTTGTGGTGCCGTTTCATCTGCGTTCCGAGGCCCCGCCTTACTCACGTCCCATCGTCTTCGATCAACAACTGCCGGTTGAGGGACTTCCCACAGGCGAAGCGCCGGCCAAGGTTCTCAGACTGCTTGAAAAGAGCGTGGAGAACACTCGATGGCGACAACGAGAATGCATCAACCTTATCCCTTCAGAGATGACGATTTCACCCATGGCCCGGCTGTTGTCAGTGATGGACCCTGCCTTCCGATACGCCGAACACAAGAAGGTGAAGGCATTCTACGACGCCGATATATTTTATTATCAGGGCACCGAATTTATCGCCGAAGTCGAACAAATGCTGGATAGGGAAATGCGAAAATTCATGGGGTGTGATAACGTAGAGACGCGTCTTGTCAGTGGTCAAATGGCCAATACCGCGGTTTTCAGCGCCATGGTTGATTATATCAATCGTGCGGATCGTAAGATCGAGCCGCGCCGGATGCGCCGGGTGATGAATAACCATATCGGCAAGGGCGGACATCTCAGTGCCCAGCCCATGGGCGCGCTAAAAGACTACGTTGCCCGGGATCCTCGTACAGAACGCCCGGCAGTGGTTAATTTTCCTGTGCTTCCCCATAACCGTCATAAGATCGATGTTCCGACCACGTTGAAATTGATTGATGAATACCGGCCGGAGTTGATCATTTTTGGCAAAAGCATGGTTATTCACAAGGAGCCGGTGGCTGAGATTCGTCAGTTCCTTGACTCCCAGGGAATAGACGCGGTGGTGATGTACGATATGGCCCACGTGCTGGGACTCATCGGTCCTCATTTTCAGGAGCCGTTTGCCGAAGGAGCCGATATTGTTACCGGATCGACGCACAAGACTTACTTTGGAACACAGCGAGGGGTTGTGGGCAGCCGCTTTCAGGAAGACGAAGAGCGCTATGAGCTTTGGGAGGCTTTGTTGCGGCGAGCCTTCCCCGGGTCGGTTTCCAGCCACCATCCCGGCACATTGCTGGGGTTGCTTATGGCCGCTTACGAAATGAATCATTTCAAGGACGAATATCAGTCCGGAGTTGTCGCCAATGCCAAGGCATTCGCTCGGGGGTTGAAAGACTGTGGATTGGATGTGATCGGTGATCCGAGTATCGATTTTACCGAAACCCACCAGGTTTTGATAGATGTGGGCTACAGCCGTGGTCCGGAAATCGCCAGTCGGCTGGAAGCCAACAGCATTATTTGTAATTTCCAGGCCAATACCGATGAAGAAGGGTTTACCGCCTCCGGCGCTCTGCGAACGGGTGTATCCGAGATGACTCGATTCGGCATGCAAGAAGGGGATTTTCATGACTTGGCTGTGTTGATCCATGACGTGGTGAAGAACAATAGCGATGTCGTTGATAAGGTCAAGGATCTCAGGGAACGGTTTAGTGAGTTGCAGTTTTGTTTCCGTGGCGACGAATATGATGATGTGCTGCAGAAACTGCATGAACTGCTGTAAAGAAACGGATGAATGAAAATATACTTCAGACCTCTTAATGTTATAGGACTTATTGGTGACTCAATGAATGATAGCAGGTCTGTTGGACCCATAAATAATCTTGATTATCTAGAAGAATTGCTTGATCAGGGATATGTTATTAAGGGTCCAAGAAAAAATCCCTCAAGAGATTTGATTTCATTCAAGGCATTTTTGAAAAAGGGAAAGGAATTTGTCCCCGAAGTCTGGCTGTCACATATGGGATATGAATTTGTAGAACCGAGTACATTTACGAAAGGGCATAAAATTGCTTATAAAATAATTGATGAATTCCCTGATGAACGATTCAATTCAAATTATACGCTGATTAAAGGGAGGAAAGAAATCCCTTTATATTTGAAAGTAGAAATGTCCAAGGCAAAATAAAACAGGTGTTTTGAACAGGGAAATCCACAAAGGATATTAAGGATATTATGGTCAGTCAAAGAAATATTATCTTATTGAAAAAGAAACACCTTTGTGCTACTACGCTGAATAAACTATGAGAATTGAGACTCGTTATTTCTATTTAAATTAACCTGTTAATGAGGTTAGAACGAGACCTTTGCAAAACGCCCCCTTTGCCCAATTCCGGCGTCCCCGCTGAGCGGGATTTGTCAACAGGCTCAAATTTTAACCCGCCACCGAACTTTGGCGGGTTAATCCTCAGAATACTCAATGTATGGATGCCTGTCCCGATGCGTTTTTCATCGGGGTGGTTAAAATTTTCGCCTTTCTTGGTCTTGAACCCCGGTTAAATATTAAATGCGGATTTAACTGGGCAGGCAAAAGTGAACATTTTTCAAAGGTCTCAGAACAAGGAGGTAACTATGCGAAAAGTTTCGTTGGTTTTGGTTTCGTGTTTGGTGATCGGCTTAATCTTATCTCCATGTGTATGGAGTAAGACAAAGACAATCAAGGTCGGCATCAACGCTCCCCTGACCGGAGATATCCCCAAGGTGGGTGAAGGCACAAAGTATGCGGCACAGATGTGGCTTGAAGACATTAAATCTGCAGGCGGCCTTGAGGTCGGGGGAAAGAAGTACCCGGTAGAACTTGTCATTGAAGACAATGAGTCCAAGGCGGAATCGGCAGTAAAGGTCAATACCAAAATGATCACCTATGACGAAGTGATGGTCATTGTGGGACCTCAGGCATCAAGCCAGGCCATACCTGCCGGTGAGGTGGCTAACAATTATAAAACTCCTATGATTAGTCCATGGTCCACAAATCCGGACACCACCAAAAACCGTCCGTTTATTTTTCGGGGTTGCTTCCTTGACCCCTTCCAGGGGCCGGTGGCTGCCAATTTTATTAAAGAGGAGTTTGGATTTACCAAAGCCGCGATTTTGTATGATGTCGCCAGTGATTACCCCAAGGGACTTGCCGAGTTTTTTAAAGAGGCCTGGGAAAAAGCGAACGGCGCCGGTTCCGTGGTGGCCTTTGAAAGCTTCACCACCAAAGACGTCGATTTTAGCTCTCAGTTGACGAAAATCATAAAATCAGGCGCCGAGGTTTTATTTACCCCCCAGTACTATAACGAGGTGGCCTTAATCGTGCAGCAGGCCCATGAATTGGGATGGAACAAACCTATTATGGGTAGCGATAGCTGGGGTTCGGCAGAGACGGTAGAGCTTTGCGGTAAAGATTGTTACGGACTCTTCTTCAGTACACACTACGCCGCTGCCGGAGCTAAGGGCGCAACCAAGGCCTTTATTGATCGATACAATAAAAAGTATGGTTATGTCCCTGACGATGTGGGTGCCTTGACATGGGATGCCCTGGGAATCGTCCAAAAGGCCATTCAATCTTACGGCAAGATTACCGGGAATGTGGAGAAAGACCGTAAGGGTGTCCGCGATGCACTGGCCAAGATTAAGGAATTTGACGGCATTACGGGTAAGATGACCTTTACAGAGGACGGCGATCCCATTAAATGCGCCGTTATCGTTAGGATCAGCGAAAAAGGCGAGTACGAATTTTATAAATCCGTTTGTCCGTAAGGGTGATCAATAAAAATTACAACCTAAAATCTGCATAAGTTAGGAAAAATTAATTCTAAAAACCTGCGTTCCGCTATATTGTTATAGACCGAAAGAGTGGCCTTTGAAAAACGCACCCTTTTGCCCCATTCCGGCGGTCAGACTAAAATTTTAACCCGCCACCGAACTTTGGTGGATTAATCCTCAGAATACTTAATGTATTCATGTGGTTAAAATTTTCACGTTGACTCGGGGCGTCCATGTGCCTCGCCCTTACGGGCAGTTTGACATCTGTCCAATTCTGTTATCCTGCAGAATTGTTCGTGGTCTTGAACCCCGGTTAAATATGAAATACGGATTTAACCGGGCAGGTAAAATTGAGAATTTTTCAAAGGTCTCATAGAGCTATCACAGATTTCTCAAAACAAAGCGGGCCGGGGCGTTGAGCTCTGAGCCCGCTTTTTTTGAGGAACAAGGAGAAAGCTTAATGGTATTTTTCTTCCAAAACCTTATAAACGCACTGCAATGGGGCAGCTTTTACGCATTGATAGCACTGGGGTACTCCATGGTATATGGTATCCTGATGCTCTTTAACTTTGCTCACGGCGATATTTTCATGGTCGGAGCTTATATCGGTTTTGGTGTTGCAACCGGAGTAACAGCGCTGGCTTCATTGGGTGCTATTGTTCTCCCTAACTGGTTGATCCTGGTTTTGACTATTATTATCTCCATGTTTTTGACATCCTTTGTCGGCATACTGGTAGAAAGACTGGGCTATCGGCCGTTGCGGGAAGCACCACGAGCTTCGGCCGCAATAACCGGTTTGATGATCGGTATTATACTGGAGACGGGGAATTTAGCTCTTCTTGGTGCAAGAAGGGTAAGATTTCCGTCATTAATCGAATCTACGACTTATAACATTGGCGGGGTTTATGTTACCAACAAGAAAATCATGATCGTTGGGGTTTCCTTGATGCTTATGCTTGCCCTGCACCAGTTTGTGCGCAGGAGCAAGTATGGGATGGCCATGCGGGCCATGGCCTTTGACCATGTTGTGCTGCCGTTAATGGGCGTGTCGATAAACACCATTGCCGCTATGACGTTCGCTATAGGATCGGCGCTGGCTGCTGCTGCGGGGATACTCTTTGGCATCGCCTATCCTGTTTTGGACCCTTACATGGGTATTGTATTCGGCTGGAAGGCTTTCGTAGCAGCCATTCTCGGGGGAAGGGGTTCTATCCTGGGGGCTACGCTTGCAGGCTTTCTGCTGGGCTTTATAGAAATATTCGTGGCCATGATATTTCCCTCGACGCTACGCGATTTTATCGCATATTCAATCATTTTACTTATATTGACTTTCAGGCCACACGGATTTTTCGGCGAACCTTACAGCGCACGTCTGAGACTTTAACCTCAGTTGAACGAGAGAGTCAAAGAATAGGTGACTAAATATGTTGCTGATTACAATTTTGCTTATAGCGGGGTAGAATCTCAGAGATGTAAAAAAAAGACATGAGTGAAGAAAACGGCAAATTATCCGGAGTCATGAGGATGTTGAAGCGCAGAATAGGGGATTTATTTATTCGGGTGCCTTTGCTCGGATGGCTTATTGGCATTCTGATTGCTGTGACTCTTGAACACCTTTTGGGTGATCTGCTGGTCGATGTGTTAGGTCTTTCTAAAATACCGGTTCTTTTTGGTTTTGTTATAATGCTCAAAAAACCCCTTCTGATGCCCGGTGTAATCCTTTACGTGCTGCTGATATATATAATACCCATAAGCGTCGTTGCACGGTTGAGCGCTTGGCCGGCAAACAGACTGGCAGCCAGACTTCTCGATTTTCCAATATGGTTCAGTGTGGTAATACACCTTGGTCTATTTTATGCCGCCTTGCATATGTGGTCCGGAATCAGTGCCTACCGGGTTCTTACGCTTAAGCTTACTTTGATTGCCATTATGGTCACCCTGAGCTTGAACGTTGTTAACGGTTACATGGGAGAGTTCTCCTGTTCGCACCCCGGATTCATGGCTCTGGGCGCATATGCGGCTTCGGTAGTTACCGTCGTTCTTTTCGTTAATGATAGACTCTTTGGACCTGCTCTCCTTGCTCCGGCCTTTGGACCGTTTATATTCCCTGTTGCATTAATAACAGGAGGTATGGTGGCTGCACTTGGAGCCCTGGCCATCGCGATTCCTTCTTTCAGGACACGAGGGGACTATCTGGCCATCGTCTCCCTGGCATTCATGTTTATCATTAAAAGTATGATTGAAAACCTGGAAGTTGTTGGAGGTCCTCGGGGGCTAAGCAGCCAGCCGGATTATGCCAGCCTACCCATAGTTTTTCTTTGGACCATCGCCTGTATATGGATGACAAATAATTTTGTGCAATCAATCTTGGGAAAGGCGCTGAATGCTGTGCGCGACGATGAAATGGCTGCAAATGCAATGACCGTAAACACCCGGCGTACAAAAATTGTTGCATTTCTATTCGCCGCTTTTTGGGCCGGCGTGGCCGGCGGGCTTTTTGCTCATGTGATCAGATACGTCAATCCCGCAACTTTCGGGCTTCAAAAACTAGCGGAAGTCTTGGCAATGGTGTACTTTGGAGGGCTGAACTCTGTTTACGGATCGATTGTCGGCGCCGTGAGTCTAAGTCTTCTGGGCGAAGCGTTGCGGCCGCTGGAGATTTTCAAGTGGATTATTATTCCACTTTTGCTTATTATAGTAATGATTTATCGCCCCACAGGACTTGTGGCATTTAAGGAGTTGAATGTCAGGAATCTCGTGAAACCAAAACAGTAAACCCTAACCCGGACAAGCCTGCCCTTTTGCCGAACGGAGTGATGCTTACAGGCCGGAAAAAATGCCACCAAGACACAAAGGGGAGCATTACCGATTTGTTAAAATGGTTTTCACCCATTAATTTATTCATTTTTTGAGCGAAAGCCATGCAATCAGGTGTCAGGTGTCAGGTGTCAGGAGTAAGAAACGAATTAGCTGAAACCTGACACCTGACACCTGAAACCAAAAAGTTTTGGATAGCAATTAACAAACTGGTAATGCACCCGACACAAAGGGCCTATTTTGTTATGTGTTACTTTGTGTCTTGGTGCCTTTGTGGCGAAGGAAAAAAGTGTATCATGGCGTTACTTGAAGTAAAGAAAATGAGTCACGAGTTCGGCGGTTTGCGTGCAGTCAACAGTTATAACCTGGAAATCGAAGCAGGCCAGATCAGAGGTCTGATCGGGCCAAACGGAGCAGGCAAAACAACAATCTTTAATCTCATTACCGGTATATACAAACCTACCGAAGGTGATATAATCCTGGACGGCAAAGAAATAACAGGGCTTCAGCCCCACAAAATCGCCGCTTTTGGCATTGGCAGGACATTTCAGAATCTTCAGTTGTGGCGGCATATGACAGTGGTTGAGCATGTAAAATTGGCCCGTTATTCAAGGATCAGCTATGGATTGATCGGGGCTTTTTTCGGTACGCCGAAACGGCAAAAACAAGAAGCAGAGATAGAGGAGATGGCCCATAACCTTCTTAAGATGATAGGCATCGATCATCTTTCGGATCAGGTTGTTACGAACCTGCCTTACGGCGACCAGCGAAGAGTGGAGATGGCGAGAGCGTTGTCCATGGAACCCAAGATATTGCTCCTGGATGAACCCACTGCAGGTATGAACCCGGAAGAACTGATACAGATGATGGAGATTATCCGCCGCATTCATAAGGAGCTGGGAATGGCCATTTTTCTTATAGAGCACAGGTTGAAAGTGGTTATGGATCTTTGTCATATGATTCAAACTTTGAATTTCGGGCATGTTATCGCCGAGGGAACGCCGGAAGAAATCCAGAACAACCCTAAAGTTATTGATGCATATCTGGGAAGGGAGTCGGTTGTCTGATGCTGTTATCTGTGGAAAACCTACGAGTTTCCTATGACAGAATTAGGGCGCTTCACAACATAAGCTTTTCTATTGATGAGGGTGAAATTGTGTGTATTATCGGTGCCAATGGGGCCGGTAAGAGCACAACCCTGCGAGCCGTTTCCCGGTTGGTTCCGGTTGAGGCCGGAACCAAAATGACCTTTATGGGGAAAGATTTGCTAGAATATCCTGCCGACAAGGTCGTCAGCAAGCTCGGCATTTCTCATGTTCCCGAGGGAAGACGATTGTTTGGTAACCTGACGATTATGGAAAACCTCAAACTGGCCTGTTTTGCAAGAAACGACAGGGATGAAATCCAGGAAGACCTCAAACGGATTTTCATGATTTTTCCGCGCCTTGAAGAGCGAAAAGCACAGAAGGCCGGAACCCTGAGCGGCGGCGAACAGCAGATGCTTGCCATCGGCAGGGCGTTTATGAGCGGAAGGAAGATTATGCTTTTAGATGAACCCTCCATGGGACTGGCCCCTTTGTTGATGCTAAGTGTGTTCGATGCACTTAAGGAACTCAATCAGGAAGGAACGACCATTCTTCTCGTCGAACAGAATGCCCGTATGGCGCTCCAATTTGCTCAACGAGGCTATGTCCTGGAGAGCGGAAATCTTGTGCTGGAAGGAAGTTCTAAAGAGCTTGTCGACAATCCGGAAGTAAAAAATGCCTATTTGGGCGGATGATGCAAGATAACTTGCTGTATATGCGTAGCGGATAATATCCAATGTCGAATTTTCAATATCCAATGTTCAAATATTTGTATGCGAATTATATTCTTTAATCTTCAATCGAGAATCTTCAATAACCATAAGGGGGCTTTATGATACGAGTCGGTGTAATTGGTGCAACCGGATACGCTGGTGCTGAACTTGTGCGGATACTCTGCGGTCATCCAAATATTGAGTTAACAATTTTGACTTCCCGTCAGTACGCCGGCATGAAGTTTGACGCGGTCTATCCGTCAATGAGAGGGGCTACCGATCTTATTTGCGAAGAACTGTCTGTGGATACGGTTTGTGACAAAACTGATGTTGTATTTACGGCACTTCCACACAAACTTCCAATGAAATTTGTGCCAGAACTTTTAATGCGGGGAAAGAAGGTTATCGACCTTTCCGCTGATTTCAGATTCAAGGATGTGGCTATATATGAGTCTTTTTATCAGCCCCATACTGCCGGGGATTTACTTGAAAAATCGGTTTACGGACTTTGTGAAGTCTATTTTGACACCATAAAAAATGCGGTTCTGATCGGTTCTCCCGGATGTTATCCCACGGGCGTGCTTTTGCCATTGGTGCCGTTATTGAAGAGCAATTTAATAGACACCAACACCATTATTGCGGATTCCAAATCAGGGGCCAGCGGCGCCGGTCGGGGGGTGTCGCTAACCACGCATTTTTGCGAGGTCAACGAATCATTCAAGGCATACAAGGTTGCAGAGCACAGACATAGTCCGGAGATGGAAGAAGTGCTGAGCCGGGAAGCAGGATCTGTGGTGAAGATTAGTTTTGTTCCACATCTTGTTCCCATGACCCGTGGGATACTGACGACAATATATGCCGACCCGGTTAAGAAGATAAGCTCCGAAGAAATTCAAAATTGTTGGGACTCTTTTTATTCGGGCTGTCCTTTTATCCGAATATGTCCCGACGACCGGCGGCCGGATGTAATGCATGTTCGGGGAACCAATTATTGCGACATGGGTTTTAAGCTGGATGAGCGTAATAATCGCCTTATCCTGATTTCCGCCATCGATAACTTGGTAAAGGGCGCAGCAGGACAGGCGGTTCAGAGTATGAACATCATGCTCGGACTTGATGAAACCGCCGGCCTTATGATGGTTCCTTTCCCGCTGTAACGCAAAGAAACCCTTCGTTGTAAAAGCTCAGGATGCCGTAAGTCCAAGGCGTCCAAGGGTGACGCTGTAGTAAACTACTGCGAACCCTTGACAACGAAGGAATTACGGTATCATGGGCTTGTCCGCCTCAAGCGGGCTTTCCCGACGGATAAAAAATTTGCCTTACGAAACGTTTTTTTTGGAATTCACGCTGGGTTTATTCCAAAAGCCTCTGTGCGATATGCGTAACATATAGAAATGTTTTAATAAAATATATTTATGGCATATTTTTTATGCAACTATAGGGAGAACATAACGTCGGTTGTTCCCGGAGTTGAAATTTCAATGACCAACATTTGAAAATCCAAACCGTGTCTCGTCCCGGAAGGTTTTCATCGGCCTTTTGATGGATTTCCGGATGTCTAAACGATAACGCTTTTATTCGTAAGAGCAAAAAAACAGACAAGGAGGATGGCTATGAAAAAATGGATTCTTTTAGGTGGCGGCGCTCTTGTTGCCGTCATCATAACTGTGCTGGTTGTCGGGGTTTCCAATCTTGGGCCCATGATTAAGAATGCAGTCAATACTTACGGCCCTGAAATAACAAAGACCAAGGTAAAATTGGGAGATGTCGGGGTTTCACTGTTGTCCGCAGAGGCCGAACTCAAGGATTTCTTATTGGGAAATCCCGAGGGATTCAAATCTTCACAGGCCATGAGGGTGAAGTCCATTCATCTGAACGTGGATGAAAAATCGCTCACCAAAAATACGATTACTATTGATAAGATCGAGGTGGTTGCCCCTGAGATCACTTATGAAAAGATTCGCGGCACGGACAATTTTCAAACCATTATGAACAACGTGAAAAAATCAATCGGGGCGGACAAAACCACTGCACCGCCTGCTGAGAAAGGGAAAAAAGCTGAGGGTAAGAAGATTCTGATCAAAAATTTTATTGTGCGCGACGGAAAGGTAAACTTGACTATGGCCGTGCTCGGTGAAAACCCACTGAGCGCCGATTTGCCCGACATTCATCTCAAGAATGTGGGCCAGAAAAAAGGCGGTGCATCTCCTGCAGAAGCATTTAAAGAGATATTTGCTGCACTGTACACAAAGATTACGTCCCCGGCAGTAACCGATGTTCTTAACAAAGAACTCAAAAAATTAACTACCGACACTCAGGCCGTGACCCAAAAGACCAAAAAACAACTGGAAGACGCCGGCCAAAGCGCCAAAGATGAAGTAAAGGCTACAACCGATAAACTTAAGGGAATATTTGGAAAATAAAGATGGTTAAGGCAAGATGCATTTCCTGGTGCGTGCTAAGATATTGACGGTCTCGTAAAAAGTCCAACTTCTGCGTTGTGCTGCATTTCGCAATCATTCAACGTACGAAAAGTACGCCTCATGATTACAAAATTTGCACGCCTTGAATTTGAACTTTTTACGAAACCGTCTAAATCGGACTTTTTACGAGTTCATCAAGATATTAGCAGGAGAATTCAAATGAATTTACGACACTTTAATTTCAAAATGTTTAAATCTATCTTCCTAATTTGTATTACTATCCTTGCACTTTCCTGCAATTCAGGAGTTGTAACCGCACAAAGCAGCTGGTTTCAGAAAGCAAAGGACTTGGTTGGCGGTATTGAGAAAAGTGACAGCGGGCAAAGTGCACTATCCGTTGATAGCATTGCCGCCGGACTTAAGGATGCGCTTCGCGTAGGTTCTGAAACCGTGGTTACGCAATTGGGAAAACCTGACGGGTTTAATGCGGATCCGGCGATTCATATTCCACTGCCGGAAAATTTTAAAACCGTCAGAAATGCACTGGATAAAATTGGAATGTCATCTATGCTCGATGATCTGGAATTACAACTCAATCAAGCGGCGGAAGTGGCGACCCCCAAAGCCAAGGCGCTTTTCTTGGAGTCAATTAAAGAAATGACCCTGGACGATGCCATGGGCATTTACAAAGGACCGGATGATGCAGCCACAAAGTATTTTCAGAGCAAGATGTCAAAACCCCTTACCCAAACCATGAATCCTATTGTAGAAAACAGCCTGTCCCAAGTTGGGGCGGTGCAGACCTACAATAACCTCATCGGTAAATACCGATCTTTGCCTTTTGTGCCTGATGTTAAGGCTGATTTGACGAATTATGTTACCGAGAGAGGCATGAACGGAATCTTCCACTATCTTGCCCGTGAGGAAGCCGCTATCCGTCAAAATCCCGCTAAGCGTACCACCGATCTGTTGAAACGTGTTTTTGGTGCGCGATAGAGAACTTACCGGTGGCCGTGGTATCAGAGGTTCATAGGAGGTAATTCAATAAGAGATGAACAAAGAATAGAGCTGCTTAAGGAGGAAAGCATGAGAAAAGAGACGACTCTAATACCCGTTCAGTTGATTTTGATTACTGTTTTTCTGGCTCCCTTTTTTGGGGGATGTTCCAAGGCATATTACGGCGCTATGGAAAAGGTAGGTATTCATAAACGTGATATTCTTGTAGATAGAGTAGAGGGCGCCCGGGATGCTCAATCTGAAGCGCAGGAACAGTTTAAATCAGCTTTAGAACAGTTTGGCACGGTTATCCATATTAAAAGCAGCAACCTGAAGAAGGCGTATGAAAAGTTAAATGCAGAATATGAGGATAGCGAAAATGCGGCAAAAAAGGTGTCCGAACGGATCGATGCCGTGGAAGCGGTTGCTGGTGCCCTGTTTGACGAGTGGGAGGACGAATTAAAACTCTATAAAAGCGCCGATATGCGTGGCTCCAGCAAACGGAAACTGCAGGACACCAAAACCCGTTATCGCGAGATGCTTTCAAGCATGCATCGGGCTGAAAAAAGTATGGGGCCTGTTTTACTTTCCTTTCGTGATAATGTCCTGTTTCTTAAACACAACCTTAATGCCCAGGCTATCGGTTCTTTACGGTCGGAGTTTTCCACACTCAAAGGAAAAATTGACGGTCTGATCCAGAATATGAATGAGGCCATTAAGACCTCCAACAAATTTATTGCCGACATCAAACAATAACCATCTGATTTTGTTAGTGCAAAACTTATCGTGTTTTTGGCTTCAAATCGAAAACTCAAGGTTAGCGAAAATAAGGGGGGACCCCGGTCCGCTCTCCGGGAAAATGGTTGTAAATCAAGACTGTTGTTTGCTAAGATTGCTATGGCTATTTGGTTTGTCAATAGACAAGGATCAGCGTTTACCAACGGCCTTGATTTACACCCCATTAACCTATTTGCATTTTAAAAAAATATATGCGCCAATTGTGACGGTCTCGTAAAAAGTCCAACTTCTGCGTTGTGCTGCCTTTCGCAATCATTCAACGTACGAAAAGTACGCCTCATGATTACAAAATTTGCAACGCCTTTTTATCCCGCCTATGTTTGGCGGGGGAATTTGAACTTTTTACGAAACCGTCTAAATCGGACTTTTTACGAGTTCATCAATTGTGTGTCTCGTTTTTGATCATTCATGTCAATAATTTGACGGATAATCTCTTCTTTCGATTTTCCCTCAGTGCCTAATCTAACCCCACATGTTTTGATTTCCTTATTAAAAAAGGTTATATCTTGCTGATATAATTTTGCTTAGTTATTTTTCAAGTTGAATTTAAAAAAAAATATTTCCAAATGGCATATTTAATGCAAAAAAAGATTCCGTAGGATTAAAAAGAAACAATATTTTACAAAACATGTCATTTTATGGCTTGAAAACGCTTATCCGTTTTACTCGCTTACACCGTTACTCTATGAGAATAAATAGCCTGAAAAATATAACTGCCAGAATGTTTAATTTGGGTCGAAGGAAAGATAAGCGATTCAAAGTAGATGACCGTGTATTCGTTGTGTTTGGACCTCATCTTCACAAAAGGAAGCCAATTGTCGATATAAGTATGGGTGGGCTGAGTTATGTTGATGGAGAAAATCAGCTAACAAAATCGCTTAGATTAAACCTGGTGGCCGATAATTCTTTGTATTTTGACGATAAGGTTTTATTTATGCCCATTTTGCAGTCAGAAACGGTCTATCCCCTCGACGATTCGATAAAAACAGATCGACAAGCTGTACAATTTATAGGACTGACCACAAGTCAGAAATCTCGATTGAAAAATTTCATCCAGAGCCACGCCACAATATAGTATTTAGGTAGAGTTGGGGGGAAAATAACACATGACTACCCGAACCTTGCACGAACCGTAAACTCCCATATGTCAGATTCAGACAATACTTATATTCCAACATTCTAGTTGTGATCTGCCCGCTCGTGCCTTGCAATGGCAGGCGGGGCGAAGCGAACTAGTGTCCATCCATAAATGGTTTTTTTGCCCAATCTCTGCGTTATGTTCAAAAAATAATCCTCGGAATATTATACATATGCCTGCCTGTCCCGTAGGTCGGCAGATCGTACCGGGGTGGTTATTTTTTTCACATGCCTTGATCTTGAACAAAAATCCTCATTAATGGATGGACACGAACTAAGTACACTTCATTTCATAAGATTTGGCAGGAACAGAGCGATCTGAGGAAATAAAAGAAGAATCAGATTGCAGAGAAGCAAGGCCAAAAGCATGGGGAAAACCCCCCTGAAGATATTTTCCAGTGGAACATCTTTGGCAACCCCATAAACCACATAAACATTGACCCCTACGGGCGGCGTGATTACCCCCATCTCGGTAATTAAAACAATTACCACTCCAAACCAGATCGGATCAAACCCAAGGGTTTGAACCACCGGAAAAAATATAGGGATGGTCAGCATAATCATGGCCAGGGAGTCCATAAAACAGCCCCCGAAAAGATAGACCAAAATGATCACTCCCATAACGGCATGAGGAGGAAGGGGAAGAGAACTCACCCATTCGGCCAGTTCATAAGGCACCCGGGTAATGGCCATAAAATGCCCGAATATTACGGCTCCGGTTACAATTACCATTATCATGCAACTTAACTTGGTGGTATCTGCCAGGGATTTAACAAACGCATGCCAGGTGAGTTGCTTTCTGAACACCGCGATGAGGATGGTGAAAAACGCACCGATGGCCGCCGCCTCGGTGGGTGTAAAAATGCCGAAAAAAATACCTCCCATGACCAGGGCGAACAGTATCAAAGTTTCAACCACACCGGTAAAAGATCTGAATTTCTCCTTGAAACTGGTCTTGGGGCCTGGAGGAGCAAGGGAGGGGTTTTTCAAGACCCTGAGATAAATGGTCATCAAAAAAAGAAAGCAGAGAAGAATACCGGGAAGAATTCCCGCAGCAAAAAGTTTGCCGATGGACTGCTCGGTCAAAATTCCATAAACAATAAAAATCACGCTGGGAGGTACGAGAATGCCCAGACTTCCTGCTGCAGCCACGGTACCTGTGGCCAGACTCATATCATACCCGTACCGTTTCATTTCGGGAAGCGCAACGGTTGCCATGGTCGCTGCCGTAGCGTTGGTCGAGCCGCATATGGCCGAAAACCCGGCACACGCGCCCACGGTTGTCATGGCAAGCCCCCCCCGGCGGTGGCCAAACAATACATAGGCAGAATCATAGAGCCTTCGGCTGATACCGGCGTGAAAGGCAATCTGCCCCATAAATACAAATAGGGGAATGACGGTCAAATTATAAGAAGAAAAAACATCCCAGACATCACGCGCCAAAAGATTAAAGCCTGCTTCAAAGGTTACCACGTAGCTGAATCCCATCAATCCCAGAAAACCCATGGCAAAGCCCACCGGCATTTTAGAATAGAGAAGGAGAACCAGTATGATAATTCCTATGATTCCTGTGGTTGTCAGACTCATTTTCCAAATAGTTTCAAAAAGCTCTTAAACAGATCTGACAGCAATATCAGGCAAACGATTGCTGCCGAAAAACTAATCCCGTAAACAAATGGATAAAAAGGGAGTTCCAGGGTCAACGAGACCTCACCGGAAAGACGAAGATCATTTGCATAAATTACGGACTGCCATGCGAGTAATGTAAAAAAGAACAGCCCAAAGCATGTGGTGATGCTTTCAATCATACCCTGTATTCTGCGCGGGAAAAGGCCGACCACAAAGGTTACCGCTACATGGCCTCTTTCCACTGATGTATGGGCCATAGCGAATGCAACTGCCGCCGCCCCCAAAAAACAGACTAACTCATAGGTACCGGGGATGGGCTTTCTAAAATAGCGCAAGACCACATCCGCACAGGTAAGAAGCATCATGACGACAATGGCAACCCCTGCAACCCAGTATAGTCTCTTTGCCATAGCATGAGATATTTTTTCAAAGGTATACATTCAAGTTAGTTCGCTTCGCTCACAATTGGAATGTTGGAATATTGGAACACTGGAATATTGGGTTCTGAGCCTCTGGCTCGGAGAGTCTACGGCTCAGAGAGAAAATGGAAAGTTGGGTTATTGTAAAATTCTTCTTGACGAAAATTAAATAGAGGAGTGCCGGCTTCTTTAAATCATCATTCCAATATTCCATCATTCCATTTCTCCATGTCCGAGTTAAAAATATAAGTCTAATAAAAACCTTTACTTTCAATTAATTATAGAGTTTTCGAGACGTTTGATTATTGGCTATGCGTCATAAAATTCGGGGTCGCCCTAAAACCTTCTGTTTGGTGCAAGGCAACCCCTTTATTTGAAAATCAACTTAGTATTTCTACTGTAGAAACAAGGTAATAACTTTTAAAGGATCAATTAAAGCATTATATTATTCGGACATCAATTCTCTGATTTTTTTAACGTGTGCGTCGCCGTTGGGATTATTGGTGATATAATCGTTAATCACCGGTTCGACAGCCTTGCGCCATCTGGCACTTTCTTCATCAGACAGGGGTATAATTTCGTTGCCCAGGCTTTGTGTATATTTTCTGCCTTTTTCATCGGTGCTGTCCCATACCTTTCCGTGAACATCTACATATTTTTCACTAACTGTTTCAAAAATCTTCTGTACATCAGGCGGAAGGGACTTCCACTTGTCAAGATTCATTACAACGAAAAAGGTGGTCGTGTAACCGACGCTGTAACATTCGGTCGTATACTTGATAACCTCGGCCTGTTTCCAACCTTTTAGAACTTCCATGGGGCCAAATGTCCCCTCTACAACCCCTTTTTTCAGAGATTCGTAGGTGCTGCCCTGAGGCATTGCCACCGGCACACCCCCGAGAGCTTGAACGACCTTGGCGCTTAGACCGGTAGCTCTGATTTTCATGCCTTTGAGATCTTCAAGTTTTCTTACGGGTTTTTTTGTATGAAGAAGGCCCGGGCCGTGTGCATGAAGATAAAGGACTTTTACGTTGTTTAACTCTTCAGGTTTGAAGGTCTTTGCAAATTCCTGAGCGACTTTGCTGGCCACTTTGCCATCCGGATAACCCATGGGGAGATCAACTGCGGCCATGACCGGAAAACGTCCTCGGGTATAGGCGAACAGACTGAATCCCAAATCTGAAATTCCCTTGACCACGCCACTGTAACATTGGGGAGCTTTGGTCAAGGTTCCGCCGGGAAAAACGGTGATCTGCACTTTATTGTCGGTGAGCTTTTCAATTTCTTTGGCCCAGTCCATTGCAGCTTTTGTCTGACCGTGGGTAGGGGGAAAGAAGATGCTGAATGTCAGCTTGATGGGTGCGGCTTTCGCTGCCAAGGCACCTGTCGGTAATAAGGCGACGCACAGGGTTGCGACCATGAAAAATAGAAAAAATTTTTTCATAAATAAGTCCTCCTTTTTATTAAATGTTATACTTGAATTTCAAAACTTTAGGTAATTGCCATAGTTATCAATGTCCCGATATAACAAAATCAAAGGGAAGACAATAAAAATATTATTTTATTCATGGTCTTTGCAGAACGTTTATGGACCCATCCGCCAAATCAAATTACGAGTCTTCTTGACATTGAGATTTTATTAGTCTAAAAGCTTTTTGATCTACTTAACTGGCTCAGAAATTCTACAATTTCTCGGGAATAAATGTTTTTTTATACAAAATGTTAGTGGTATCAGAATGGAATTTTGGAATTTTGGAATTCTGGAATATTGGGGGTAAAGGCGGAAACAAACCATTTTAATTGTAAAAAACTCCTTCAAACCCATTATTCCATTACTCCATTATTCCACTACTCCAATTGGGGCGAAGCCCCTAAGTTCTGATGGGATAGTAAATAGTAATTTATAACAAAATCTAAAACTATTTATGAAAGGAGATTAAAAATGGCAGCAAAACTAATTAAAGGAACTGAAATCCGTGAAGAAATCCTTGAAGAAATTACTGCTGACGTAGCAGAAATTAAAGAAAAACACGGCGTTGTTCCGGGCCTTGTAACCATTTTGGTCGGTGAAAGTCCTGCGTCAATTTCTTACGTGACCCTCAAGATTAAAACCGCCCACCGGGTCGGATTCAATGAGATACAGGACAGCCAGCCCGATGACCTCTCCGAAGAGGCTCTTTTGGGTATGATTGACAAATACAACAAAGATGATTCCATCAATGGTATCCTTGTTCAGCTCCCTCTTCCAAAGCACATTGATGAAAAAAAGATTTTAAATGCCATTGATCCTGACAAGGATGTGGACGGATTTCATCCGGTTAATGTGGGACGTCTGATGATCGGCGGTGATGAAGTCAAATTTCCCCCCTGTACCCCGGCAGGCATACAGGAAATGATTGTTCGGGCCGGAGTCGAGACCAGCGGAGCCGAGGTGGTGGTTGTGGGCCGCTCCAACATCGTAGGGAAGCCCATAGCCAATATGATGTTCCAGAAGGCGGCGGGCGCCAATTCAACCGTCACCGTTGTTCATACCCGCACAAAAGATCTGGCCGCACATTGTCTTCGAGCGGACATCCTGATCGTGGCGGCAGGCGTTCCGGGATTGGTAAAACCCGAGTGGATCAAACCCGGAGCATGCGTAATTGACGTGGGGGTCAACAGGATCGGTGAGAAAATAAGTGAAAAAACCGGGAAGAAGATTGCGATTTTAAGCGGAGATGTTGATTTTGATGCGGCCAAGGAAATTGCAGGCTATATTACACCGGTGCCCGGAGGTGTCGGGCCCATGACCATCACCATGCTTATGAAAAACACACTTAAATCTCTCAAATTTAAATTGGGGATTGCCTAATTTATAATATGGCGTTTAGAAAGGGCCTAAATGACGCCGAAAACCTGAGAATTAACGCCTGAATTTTTCAGGTAAAAGGTTTTCGGCGTCAATCCTATCTAAAACCAAATTGAGCGATTTTTTACTCGATCTGCGCCGAACTCCCCGCTGAAGCGGGATCTTGGACTTGCGCATCAAGGATCCGCGAAAATCCTCGACATATCCATCCCCATGTCTTTTCGAGACGGTTTTCGCGAACCCTAAGATCTTAACACATCTCTTCGCAAAAAATTGCCAACTTAGATTACAGTTTGTTTCAGATTCCCGTTTCTCATTTGGATTCTGATTCTTTACTAAAGTTTTTTTTTGCAAACGGGCGAAAGATACTGTTAGAAATAGATTGCGGAAACAATAAAAAAGGTGTTTTTTTACATTGTATTATCAGTGGGCGGGTCAATATCATCAATGAATACATCAGAACGCATTGAGAAATTATCGAAGTTATTGACAATCCTATGTTATTAATGATAAATTACACTAATTAATAACCAGATTAAAATTTGTAAAGAAATATATTTATTACAGAAGTTAAAAAAAACGGTAGCATACTTCAATTTTAGACATTTTAACCGTCACCGATCTTTGGGGGATTTAGCATTCAAATTTATAATAAATCGAGCATATGCATATTCAGAACAGATTAATACTGCTTTTAGATCGAGTGAAACAGACTCTTTATAAGTGTAAAAAGCTTATGGGGCACAGGGGGATCTCGTTTTTTATTTTAAGTTATACCGGATCTACAGTAAAGCAGTTAACCGTTTCCAGACGCTTTTTAGGCATTATCAGCGCCGGTTTTACTGTTTTTGTAATATTGTCCGCTTTTGTTATTTATGATTATTATACGATTAAGACGACACTCAACCAACAGGAATTCGAGAGCAAGATTGCCAATCAAAGTGATGAGATCGTTACCCAGCGCCGGCAGATTCAAAAATTTGCTGATGAGATCAACACGTTAAAGTCAACGCTGGTTAATTTAAATAATTTTGAGAAGAAAATACGAATTATTGCCAACCTTGAAAAACCTGCCGATCATGACAGCCCTTTTGGAGTGGGCGGTTCAATTCCTGAAAATTTCGATTCACAGGTTCCACTTGAAGAGAAGCATAACAGTCTAATGCGTGAAATGCATTCGCAGACCCGGCAGCTAAACCTGGCATCAATCAAACAACAAAAAGGGCTTGAATCCCTTTATAGCTCTCTTGAATACCAGAGAAATCTTTTGTCATCCACCCCCGCGATCCGTCCGACAAAGGGGTGGATATCTTCGGGGTTCGGATACCGTAAATCCCCTTTTACAGGTCTTCGAGAATTCCATAAAGGATTGGATATTGCCAATCACAAGGGCACACCGATTATGGCTACCGGGGATGGCATTGTAACATTTACCGGAGCCAAGGGATTGTTGGGCAGAACAGTTGTAATTGATCACGGCCATGGAATGGTTACCCGTTACGGGCATTTACAGGAGGTATTAACCAAACGAAAACAAGCGGTAAAGAGAGGTGATACGATTGCTCTTATGGGTAATTCAGGACGCGGAACAGGCCCCCATGTCCATTATGAGGTTTTATTAAACGGAATCCCGGTAAACCCCAAAAAATACATTCTGAATTAAACGTCTCGGAATTTTTAAAACTCAATGTAACCAACCAACATTCTTTACAATCTATTCCTTGGATTTTTTTCCTTTCCTTTCCTTTCCTTTTATGTCTCTTATCGTGAGATTATCACAACCGGTTTTGCAATGTCTATTGATTAATGGTATACTATGAGCCGGAAATATAAAGTAAATATTCAGGAGGAACATTGATTATATGGTCGCAAATTTTTTAACCAAAATATTTGGCAGTAAAAACGAACGGGAATTAAGAAAAATACACCCTGTTGTTGAAAAGATTAATGCCATAGAACCTCAGATCCAGACCATGAATGATGAAGCGCTGAAAACACAGACCCAGTTGTTTAAGGAGCGCTTGAACAATGGCGAATCCCTTGATGATATTCTTCCGGAGGCTTTTGCAACCGTGAGGGAAGCATCGATCCGCACCCTAAAGATGCGTCATTTTGATGTACAGCTCATCGGTGGAATTGTGCTTCATCAGGGAAAAATTGCTGAAATGAAGACCGGTGAAGGCAAGACTCTGGCAGCCACTCTTCCCGCTTATCTGAACGCACTTACCGGCAGTGGGGTTCATATTATTACGGTGAATGATTACCTGGCAAGGCGTGATACAGAATGGATGGGGCATATTTATAATTTTCTCGGTCTTTCCGTGGGATGTGTATTACACGGTCTGGATGATGAAGAGCGAAAAGCCGCATACCATTCAGATATTTCATACGGAACAAACAATGAGTTCGGTTTTGACTACTTGAGGGACAATATGAAGTTTGACAAAGACTCCATTGTCCAGGGAGAACTCAATTTTGCCATTGTTGATGAGGTTGACAGTATATTGGTTGACGAGGCTCGAACCCCGTTGATTATATCCGGTCCGGCCGAGAAATCCACGGAACTATATCATCTGGTCAATGGCGTTATTCCACGTCTTGTATCTGAAGAAGACTACACCGTGGATGAAAAGGCCCGGTCAGCAGTTATGACTGAGGAAGGGATCGCAAAAGCGGAAAAAATACTCAAGGTCGATAATCTGTATGATCCGAAATATATTGAACTTCTTCATCATGTAAACCAGGCGCTTAAAGCCTACACCCTCTTCAAGTGCGATGTCGACTATATTGTCAAAAATGGGGAGGTTATCATCGTAGATGAATTCACAGGCCGCCTCATGCCCGGACGTCGCTACTCTGAAGGATTGCACCAGGCACTTGAAGCCAAAGAAAACGTCAAGATCGAAAACGAAAACCAGACCCTGGCTACCGTTACCTTTCAGAACTATTTTAGGATGTATAATAAGCTTGCCGGCATGACCGGTACTGCCGATACAGAGGCTGTTGAATTCAAAAAGATTTATAATTTAGACGTGTCGGTTATTCCTACAAATCAACTCATGATCCGAAACGATTTTCCGGATGTAATTTATAAAACCCGCCGGGAGAAATTTGATGCGGCCATGGATGAAATCATCGAACTTCATGAAAAGGGGCAGCCGGTTCTGGTGGGAACCATTTCAATTGATGTTTCAGAAAGTTTTTCAAAAAAATTAAAAAAAAGAGGCATTAAACATACGGTTCTCAATGCAAAAAACCATGAAAAGGAGGCCGAGATCATCGCAATGGCGGGTCAGAGAGGGGGGGTTACGATTTCAACAAATATGGCCGGTCGTGGAACCGACATCGTATTGGGCCAAGGCGTCACTGATCTGGGAGGGCTTCATATTTTAGGAACTGAAAGACATGAAAGTCGGCGAATCGATAATCAGCTCAGGGGGCGTTCGGGCAGACAGGGCGATCCCGGTTCATCTCGTTTCTACCTTGCCCTGGAAGATGACCTACTCCGGATATTCGGCGGGGAACGGATAACCGGAATTATGGAGAAGCTGGGGATGGAAGAGGGTGAGCCCATCGAACACAATCTCATAAGCAAGGCCATTGAAAATGCTCAGGCAAAGGTTGAGGCACACAATTTTGATATCAGAAAGCAATTATTAGAATATGATGATGTCATGAATCAACAAAGGGAGGTTATTTACAAACAGCGGGGGGAAGCTCTGGGCGGTAAAAGCTTAAAACCGGCCATTGAGGATATGATTCGCGATAAGTGCCAGGAGATAACAGATAGCTGCATAAATGAAAAAGCGCTTTCTGAAGAGTGGGACTGGAAAGGGCTGAATGAAGAGGTGTTCAAACAATTTCACTTTCGCTTGGGCAAATTGGATAATGATACCCTGGACGGACTCACACCCGATGGACTGGCCGAGTTGATTTCTGATGCCGGTTTAAGTCTATATAATGAAAAAGAGGCTTCATTAGGCACAGAAGAATTCAGGAACCTTGAACGAATTATCATGCTCCAGACCGTGGACAATTTATGGAAAGATCATCTGTTAAGCATGGATCACCTGAAAGAAGGCATCGGTTTGCGAGGATATGCTCAGCAGGATCCCCTAATCGTATACAAAAAAGAAGGGTTCGAACTGTTTCAGGACATGATTTCCAGGATCAAAGAAGAAACATTGGGTATTTTGTTCCGAATCCAGATATCCGAACCCAAAAAGATAGCTGATTTGCAACAGCCCAAAGAACAGAAAATGATATTTTCCAGTGGTGATGAACCCGAAAAGAAAAAACCGGTCAAACGGACCCAAAAAAAGGTCGGCCGGAATTCACCCTGTCCTTGTGGGAGCGGGAAAAAATATAAAAAATGCTGCGGAAGATAGTTAAACCTAAGTTGAGAGATTTTTTGCGAAGACATGTGCTGAGATCTTGATGCATAAAGGTTTGCGAAAACCGCAGGCATACCCGTGGATATGTCGAGGATTTTCGCGGACCCTTGATGCGCAAGAGATCGGTGCAGATCGAGTAAAAAACTCTCAATTTAGGTTAAAGAAGGGAAGATTTTTTTCGGTTTATCCTCTTTACAAGGCCGGGTTAAAATGATTATAGTTTTATATAACGTTTGGACTTAGTTTTTCTTGGCATAAAAAATGCTTTAATGTATATATGGGTATGGGTTTCTGTGTGCAAAAGAGTGGGATAAAGGTCGAAGTGACCCAAGTGAGTAAAATTAATGTCTGTGCCTTTGGCACTGCCAATTTAAATAAAAACTTATTTGCGTTGAAAGCGCTTTCCTAAATTTATTACACTTTGGGAATTTAAATTGTGGTAAATGAGTCTGTTGATTAATGAAGATTTTCGTTCAAGATCAAGGCATGCGAAAAAAATAACCACAGGCATATAGAGTCTGTTGATTTAGTCCAATTTTTTAAAAAATTACAAAAAAACACGCAGCATTTATCATTCCTTTGCGTAAGATCGTCAAGATATGAGCCTCTGAGGGAGTCGATTTTTAAGCAATTTTTTTTAAGTATAGTAAATCAACAGAGTCACATATATTTGATATTCCGAGGATTATTTTTTGAGCATAACGCAGAGATTGTGCGAAAAGACCATTTAGCAACAGACTCATAAATGGTGCCATGAGCGAATACAGTCCTGAAACAGAAGAAGAAGTCATTTCAGAAACCAGGGACGAGATTGATGAACCTCCCATGTACAAGGTGCTAATTCACAATGATGATTATACCACCATGGAGTTTGTCGTCGAAATCCTGATGCTTGTTTTTAACAAATCACCGGAAGAAGCGGTAGAAATTATGCTGAATGTCCACCAAAAAGGAATTGGTATTTGCGGTGTTTATACATATGAAGTATCTGAAACCAAAGTGAACACCGTTCACGATTTGGCCCGTGAAAACGGGTTTCCTCTTAAATGCACCATGGAGGAAGAATAGACCATGATCAGTAAAGAACTCAGCGAAACGCTCGGTTTTGCGGTTAGAGAAGCCAGGAAAAGACGTCATGAGTATGTTTGTATAGAACATCTGCTTTTTGCCATTCTATACGACAAAAACGGTATAGAAATCATCGAAAATTGCGGGGGTAATATCCTGAACCTTAGAAACGCCCTTGAATTATTTTTCAGCCAGCGGATGGTGAGTATCCCCGAAGGGAATGAATATGTGCTACAGCAGACTGTGGGATTTCAAAGGGTGCTTCAGCGGGCGATTAATCATGTCCGTTCCGCCGAAAAACAGGAAGTGGCCGTCAGTGACATACTGGCATCGATTTTTCAGGAAAAGGACTCTCATGCTGAATATTTTCTGAACGCCGAAGGAATAACCCGTCTTGATGTTTTAAACTACATTTCCCATGATGTTTCCAAATCGCCCTATAAAGATGAATCCGATGGACTGGTGAAAACAGACAGAAAGGGAAAAAAGAAGAAGACCGATCCGCTTGAGGCGTTCACCATCGATCTTGTTAAAAGTGCATCCCAGGGGAAGCTGGACCCGTTGATCGGCAGGGAACATGAAATGGAACGAACCGTTCAGGTGCTTTGCCGGAGGCGGAAGAATAATCCGGTTTTTGTGGGAGACCCGGGTGTGGGAAAAACAGCAATGGCCGAAGGGCTTGCGCTTAGGATAAATGATAAATCCATTCCCGACCTGCTAAAAAATGTTCGTATATATTCCCTGGATCTTGGGGGGCTGCTGGCAGGCACAAAATTTCGTGGTGACTTTGAACAGAGATTAAAAGGGGTGCTGTCTGCCCTGAAAAAGAAAAAAGATGCCATCCTGTTTGTTGATGAAATTCATACAATGGTAGGCGCCGGTGCTACCAGTAGAGGATCCATGGATGCGTCGAATATACTGAAACCGACACTGGCAGCCGGTGATCTGCGGTGTATTGGTTCAACCACTTATGAGGATTACAAAAATTACTTTGAAAAGGACCGTGCCCTGTCCCGCCGTTTTGAAAAGATCGAAATTTTGGAACCTCCGATTAAGGAGACCATCCAGATTTTAAAAGGGTTGCGATCCCGTTATGAGGAACATCACGGTATTATTTATACCGATCCTGCACTGAAAGTCGCTGTTGAACTTTCCGCAAAATATATCAATGATCGTTATCTGCCGGACAAAGCCATAGATGTGATCGATGAAGCCGGAGCGTTTGTCAGACTTTCGGGGCCTTCAAGCAGAAAGAAAATCCATCCCAAAGATATTGAAAAGATTGTGGCCAAGATGGCAAGAATACCGACCATCAGCGTTTCGACGCCTGACAAAACAAAGTTGGAGAATCTTGAAGGAAAACTCAAGCAGTTTGTTTTCGGGCAGGACGATGCCATAAAATCGCTTGTCACCTCGATAAAGCGCTCCCGTGCAGGCCTGGGAGCACCCGAGAGACCCATCGGTTCGTTCCTGTTTGCCGGTCCCACCGGCGTTGGAAAGACGGAAGTGTCCCTGCAAGTTTCCAGAATTCTCGGCGTTCAGTTTTCACGATTCGATATGAGCGAATACATGGAAAAACATGCTGTGGCACGTCTTATCGGTGCACCTCCGGGATATATCGGCTTTGACCAGGGAGGACTTTTGACGGACAGTATCCGTAAACATCCTTACAGCGTCCTGCTATTTGATGAAATAGAAAAGGCGCATCCGGATATGTTTAATATTTTACTTCAGGTCTTGGACCATGCCACCCTGACCGATAACAATGGCAAAAAGGCTGATTTTCGAAATGTAATCATTATGATGACTTCAAATGCCGGTACCCGGGAAATGAGCAGCCAGACCATCGGTTTCGGTGAGAAAAAATATGATACCGAGGACAAAGGAAAAAAAGCTGTTGAAAAATTTTTTAGCCCGGAATTCAGAAACCGCCTTGACGGCATTATTCACTTTAATGCGCTGAATGAGGAGATCATGGAAAAGGTGGTGGATAAGTTCATGAAAGAGCTTAAAGAACAGCTTGCCGTTAAAAAGATATCCATCACTCTTTCTTCCGATGCACGAACATGGCTGGCAAAAAACGGGCATGATCCCCGTTACGGAGCCAGGCCTCTGACCCGGTTGATTCAGACCGAAATTAAAGATATACTTTCAGATGAGATTCTATTCGGGCGGCTTGAAAAAGGAGGCGAGGTTTTTATTAATACGGAGAACGACAAATTGACCTTTGATTTTAAGCCCCGGAAATTCAGCAATTCCAACTAGGGCGAAGCCCCTAAATTCATTCAGTTGTTGAGTAATTGAGTGACTGTTTTTCTTTTAACAGATAAAATAGCATTCCCCCCTGCACATCTTGCCTCCAAAGAAGGTTTACTGGCTGTTGGTGGTGATTTAAGCCGGAAGCGTCTTCTACATGCTTACCGTATGGGCATTTTCCCATGGTTTTCACATGATGAACCGATTTTGTGGTGGTCACCGGATCCTCGTCTTGTGCTGTATCCTCATGAAATCAAGATTTCAAAAACTTTGAAAAAAATTATTAGGAAAGGGGTTTTCAAGGTGACCATGGATACCGCATTTGCTCAGGTGATAACCCAATGCGCCCAAATTCGCCTGCAGAACAATCAAGGTACCTGGATTGTTGAAGATATGATCCATGCCTACTGCAAGCTCCATGAAACAGGTTTTGCACACTCGGTGGAAGCCTGGTACCAGGGAGATTTGGCCGGAGGTTTATACGGCGTTTCTCTGGGAAGATGTTTTTTCGGGGAATCCATGTTCACCCGAATCAGCAATGCTTCAAACGTAGCCCTTGTAAAACTTGTTGAATATCTTAACGCACTCTCCTTTGATATGATAGACTGCCAGCTTACAACCCAGCATCTTCTCCGTTTTGGTGCAAGAGAGATACCGAGAGTTAAGTTTTTAAAACAGCTTGAAAAATCTCTTAAGGCATCGACGAAAATAGGGAAGTGGTGTTTTTAAAATTAGGATAACTTTCTTAGAATTTGAAGCAAAACGTTATTGTGAGAATGATTATAGCCATGGCACTTCAAGTCCTTAAGATCCGGAATAAAAGCCTCGTGTTTTCATCGTAATCTTATATGACAATTTTTTGACGCTTTATTTTGGCGCCTTATTGGTGATTTTTCCGCCGCTTTTTTTGAAAGCCCCATTTGTACAAGCCAACTATTTGATATCAATAGAATACCTTTCCAATACCCCTCCTGGCCCGAAAATTGCTTATTAATGTCAAAATGGTTGGTTTTTTTAAAAATGGGTCAAAAACTACAAGGCTTTATTTTAAAAAAGGGGGATAGAAACGATGATCGAAAATATTAAAAAGAGGATAAAATATTTCCCGGACAACCGGGGATTTACATTGATAGAGATGGCCATTGTGCTGATCATTATCGGTATTATCATCGGGGCAGTGGTTAAGGGTAAAGACATTATTCGAAGTGGTGAACAAAAAAAGCTTTATTCCACTTTTGTTAATGCCTGGCAAATGGCCTACAACAGCTACTATGATCGAACCGGCTGGATACTTGGTGATGATAACAGTAATACAAATAATAATCGTGATGGGCGATGTGGCGACCCAGCTCCTGCAAATCTTGCAAGCCAAAACAACCTTAATACTCAACTGACCAACGTCGGCCTAGAACCTCCTGCTACAGGTCCAACAGGTGCAACCAATGTCAGGACATATACGGATTCGGCGGGAAATTTTGCGAATTTAACTATCCAATTCGGATATGACGCGAATTACGGAAACTTTCTTCAAATGGCGGCGATTCCCAATGAACTGGGTATGGCAATGGACAGGATCGTTGATGGAGAGATGGATGGCACCAATGGCGATTTTTTATATATTCCCAACAATTCTGCTATGGGAACGACGGCTGCCTGGCCCATTGCTTCAACCGCTCCGGTTGTTGCTTCATTAGCTATACTGAGGTTGCCGTTTTAGAAATAATTTTAATTACACCTAATGACTTGCAGGTAAATTCCGCTTCAAGGGGGATGAAAAATCCGGTTTAGAGGAGAATTTAATATCAACGCATTAAAATTACCCATAATCTCAGTAGGCTTAGCGATCTTTTTTTTTATTGCCGCCCATTTTTTTTTGACGACCTATAATCGGTATTTCATCAATCGGAAAAAAGCAGAGGTTCTGACTGTTCAAGATAGATTGCTGAAACAGCAAAAAAATGAGGCAGAGCTTAAGAAACATAGCATATTCCGGGCAAACAACTTCATTGACAGGGCCAGATCTTTGGGGCTGGAGGAAAACGGATGGGCAGTTTATGATATCAACATTGAAGAACCGGTTACTTTTTCCGAGATGGAGCAGATTTTAAACCAGTGTGCCAACTCTTCTGCCTATTACTTCAAGCCGATAATATTCTATGCTAAGACCGTCCAGGAATTAGGTAAAGAGAAGATGAAAAAAGCAATATCGGTCAACGCTCAGGAAACCAAACAAAGGGATATGCTGCTGACACTGAAAGGGGTATTTTATGTCAGGCATTAGGTTATAATGGATTTAGGGATTTTTGGATTGAAGCGATGATTAAAGATTCGAAACAATATGCTATTGAACTAGACGGAGTTATTTACAGTTTTTCAGGAAACACGCTGGAACCGGTTGTTGACCTAGAAGATATAAAGGAAGACATCTGGTTTGTTACTGATATGCAAGAAGCGGTTTCCCAAACCATGACTGTAGAAGCACGAGTTAAGTATGCGGAGTTTATAGTCCGCAAACGACTCCAGGAATCCGGTGATTTTGATGAACCGGTGTCAGTACTTACACACTGGAAAAAGAAGAAAGGAAAAAACAACACCGATATTTTCTTTACCGCTCTTCCCACCCGCCTTCACCATTCCTATCTGGACCAGATCAGGGAAAAAGAAGAAAGCATTCTTTTGTTCCCGCTTTATTCTGTTCTATGGGGATTTTTAAAACGTATCAAGAAAAAAAAGCCGACCGCCGTCATCTTTCAGCATAACCGTTTTGCCGATATAATCATAGGCACGACAAAGCAGGTTTATTATGCCAACCGGTTTGTAGCCTTTGACATGGAAGATGAACAGATTTCTTCGTTATGGGAAACAATTCGAGCAAACATCGCAACATTTGAGTCAGATAATCGGATCAAAGTCTCCCAAGTTTTCCTGCTTACCTGGATAGACAGCGGGATGGCGCCCAAATGGCCTGAAGATTCGGACAGTGAATTTTATTCATTTGAAGAAGAAGCAGTAGTGTTTAACGGGAAAAAGCATAACATTTCTTTTCTAAAGGCCATGGACATAAAGTCCGGAACTGGTGACGTTTCACCTCCAAAGGAGAAAATTTTTTATTATGCTCGCAAAAGTGCTCCATATTTTAATGTGATTTTTTTGCTGGCTGCCCTGTTATTAGCGGCAGGCAGTTTCTGGTGCCATCAAAAAGCAAATCTGCTTCAGGCAGAAATCACGCAATTAGAAGAAAAAATGGACGGGATTCAGGTCAAGTTGCCTCTGGATAATGCTGGGGAAAGCTATAAAGATATATTGACGTTTATCAAGCAGTTGGCCTATTGCAAAAACGCGCCTTCCTATAAAACGGTAGTTAACGATATATCAAATGCAGTTTTTTCTGATGTGAATCTGGAAGTTCTGAAGATAAATTATACAAGCGACGACGTTCAAATCGAAATTTTTGGCAGAATAAATTCCCCTTTTGATGTGGCCTACCCGGGATATCAGAACTTTTTGAATATTTTAAGACAAAGGGGATATACTGTCGGAGAAAGCCGGTTTGATACTCAAATCATGGCCTCTCAATTTCTTGTAAAACTCGTAAAAAAAGTAAAGGTAATCGGATGAAAAGAAAATACCAGGGGCTATTTTCTATCCTGTTGATTTTATTTACTTTGATTGCCACCGTTTTATATACTTGGCAGGTTTTCGGGAAAATGGGCAACGGGTTACGTATCAGCCGGCTCAAATCACTGACGGACATAACCGGTCCTGATCCGGCTACTGTAAAAGAGATGTGCAAATTGGAAAAAAGCATGGCCGGTCTTGTCTATCCGTCTAAATATGAGCCCAAAGCGGTTAACCTCAAACTTTGGGGTTATCAACCCATGCAAAGCATCCGGAGGACTGCCCGAAACAGGCAGGCCGATCCGCCGAGTCGGATGGATTATTCCCTTACGTTTGCCTTTGCTTCAAAAATGAAGCGCTTGTGTATTATTAACGGTTCATTCTACAGTGAAGGCTCTAAACTTCCAGGGGGAGGCGAGATTGTGAAAATAGAGCCAAAACGAGTTTTAGTCAATAAACACAGGCTCACTCAGTGGATCCCTCTGGCTGAAAAAATAACAGAGGCCAGGGAAGGAAGTATCAGAAAAAAATAAAAAGAAAAATCAGACATTATTGGAGCCTATATGAAAGAATTGAGGATATGCTTTGCTATTATTTTATGTCTTTCTCTTGTGAGTTGTGCCCCCAAGACATCATTTGTAAAGGAACCTGAAAATTCTTACCTGGATTATCATACAAAAGAGATAAAGACGGAATCCAATCGACTGGCCGGGATTCAAAAAGAACTTCTTGACTCCATGGAAAAAAACCCCGTCCGAAAAGTTGAGGTGGAACCGATCATGCCGGTCTATAATCCTCTGGAAGATCATAGGGTGTCTTTTTCCATGGTTGATGAAGATCTTGAACCGATTCTTTATTCCTTGTCCCAGGCGGTGGGAATGAGTCTCATTATAGATCCCAGCATCAGTAAAGATTCAAGATCGCTAACATTAAATTTTGAAAATGTTTCTGCTGCCAAGGTCCTTAAAGAAATTTTGAACACATTTGATCTTTTTTATGAAATTGATAAGAACGTCATCAGAGTTAGGCCTTTTCAAGAGCGGATATTTACGATGAACTTTTTGGATTCAACAATTACAACCAATTTTGATGTGGGCGGCGATGTTCTGGGCGCTGGGGATACGGAAATGGCCACCGGGCTTTCCGGCAATGTTAAGCTTACCGGGCAAGGGACCAGCCCTTTCAAGGTAGTACTTCTAGCAATACTTTAGAAGTGCTATAACTAACGGTTATAATTAGCAATAAAAACGCTGGACGTTCTTTACTTTAAAAGTTATATTAAGAAAGACAACTATAACTTTTGGAGGTGAAGACAATGTTAAGTCCGATATTTAAAAACTTTGTTAAAGAAAGCCCGATTTCGGTAATGGCCCGTGGCATGATGGAACGAGTATTAAATCCCAGCCAGTTGGACCAATGGTTCAATAGGACTGCCGAACAACAATACACCAAAGATGTGTTGTTTTCAACGGTCTTTGACATCATGAGCAAGGTTGTCAGCGGAAGTCATCCATCGGTTCATGCAGCCTATCAGGCGTCAAAAGAAGACATATGCGTTTCAATCACATCGCTTTACAACAAGCTCAACGGTATCGAGACCAATATATCTGCCGAGCTGGTACGCTATGCTGCAAAACAGGTAGAGCCGATCATTAAAAAACTTGGCGGAACCGTGCGCTCTCCATTGCCAGGGATGCGACTAAAGCTACTTGATGGAAACTGTATCGAAAAAAGCCAGCATCGCATTGAAGAGCTGCGATTCATTTCATCCGGACCGCTGCCAGGCAAATCTCTGGTGGTTTATGATCCGGTGTTGCGTCTGCCAATTGATGTATTTCCTTGTGAAGATGGTCATGCCCAAGAGCGCTCTTTGTTAAAAAACAGTGCTATTGACAATAGAGAAATCAGATGTTTGGATTGCAGATCGCAATTTTTGTACGGTTAACTTTACCTGTGGCATTGAGAACCGGGATGCATTTTTTGTTATTCGAGAACATAAAAAGTATCCATTGCGGCTAATTGGTAAAGAGAAATATATCGGTAAGATCGAAACCGGCAAGGTATATGAACAGCGCATATCTGTCATTGATGACGCTGGCCGGAAGCATATATATAGGCGTATCCGTATACGGCTGAAGAAAGAAACCCGTGATGGTGATACCGATCTTTTTATCATCTCTAATTTATCAAAGACCAAGGCAAACGCTAAAAAGATTGCCGTATTATATAAAGGCCGCTGGACGATTGAGACAGCTTTTCAGCATCTTACAGAGCATTTGAATTCGGAAATAAACACCTTGGGTTATCCTCCCGCTGCGCTGTTTGGTTTCTGTGTCGCACTTGTGTCGTACATTATTTTATCGGTTATAAAGGCTGCGCTTGGTAGCGTACATGGAACAGATGTCATTGATAACCAAGTATCCGGCTATTATCTTGCCGATGAAATCTCGGGAACATATCGCGGAATGATGATCGCAATTGATTATAGGCATTGGGTTATCTTTCAACAGATGACACCAATTAAGCTGGCCAGTGTACTCAAAAAACTTGCGGCCAAGGTGAAACTATCAGCTTTTCGTAAACATCCCCGAGGCCCAAAAAAACCCCGGCCAAAGCGTAAAAGCTGTGAAAATACACCCCATGTATCTACTGCTAAAATCCTGGCGCTGAGAAAGAAATAGAAGTACTACCTTGAAAGGGGTGCGGGCAAGGGACTAAAAACGGGAATACATATGATGTACATAGGTGATCGGATAAGACGTACCCAAATACATTCCCAACCATGCCAACCTTTGGAAATTACAGTTTAAATTAGAAACCAAATATTCTTTAAAAGTACGTAATAAATACTTGACATGCTATATGCGTTTAGTATATACTCCTTTTAAATTTAAAACTGAAAGGAGGATAAAATGACTGAACTTGATAACTATATAGAACTTAAGAGACAATTATTGCAAGCTCAACTTAGAGTTGTTTATCGCTATCAACGAAAAACATTGCCCCATGGACAAAAACTAAAACGTACGTCCAATCTAACTGTCGTTGAAGACATACTTCAAAACTCCGACCAACCTCTACACATTTCAAAAATTATCCAGATTGCTCAAAAAGACTATGGTGTCAACTTGGAAAGAGACTCTATCGTTTCTGCGTTAATAAAAAAGATTAATGCAGCAGCAAAGACGTTCATCCGCGTTGCGCCTAATACATTTGCGCTTAAAAACAGTCCGGAAATAGTTGATGAAGGAGGTGCATTATGAGTTTTATTCATAAGTTGAATACGTTGCGTAAAGTTCTAGGCATCAATGTGCACTTCCAGCGGGAAAAAAAATTCCTCTTTTTGAAATCGTGGTATCTTTAATTACCACCTTCTCCGTTTGTGGAAAGAAGAAGAGTATTGCTGATGCCCATAGAAATTTTGTAAAACACACCGGAAAGAATGTTTCCATAAGCAGCTTCTGGGAACGAATCGCAAATAAAACACTCTTAGATTTTATTGAAAAAGCTGTCCTTAAATTCTCCTTCCATATCCAGGAAAAGGCCCTTTCAAAACTTTCATGGCTTTCTGTATTTGAGGATGTATTTATGTACGATGCATCTCCTATACGATTGCCAGCCGGATTATCAAATATATTTCCCGGTAATCGAAAAAATCACAGCCCTGCTTGCTTAAAATTAAGTGCCCTATACAGACTGAGTGTAAGAAGCACAGAATGGATTAAAATTAGTGCCCAAAAGCCACACGACAGCAAGTTCCTTCCAGATTTGAATCAATTAAAGGGGGCTTTGTTTTTATTTGATCTCGGCTACTTCAGCCATGCTTTTCTGCATCAACTGTGTGAAATCGGAGTATGGTTTGTATGCCGTTTAAAAGCAAACTCCGTCCCAATAATAACAAAAGTCATCAAGGGTGTGGCGAAGGGACACATTGGGCGACCGTTGGACAAAAATGTCAACCTGAGAGGCATGATTGTCGAGGTCTGGGGAAAGTTGAATCTCCCCGGAAAAAAATCCCTTGAGGTTCGTCTTATTGGTTTTCGATTTCCTCTCATAAAGGAATACCGATGGTACGTTACAAATATGCCAAGTTCAATGGCATTAGCAGAATGGATATACCCTATTTATCGACTAAGATGGCAAATTGAGCTGTTTTTCAAATCCATTAAGTCAATGCTGCATGCTGATCAAATAACATCTGAAAATGAAAATATAGTTCTGGTCACTGCTTATAGTTCAATACTTGCCTCTCTTACTGCAAATTCAATAATAATTGAATATGCTGTCGTATCTGCGAAGATTGAATTAAAATCGATTACGGCACAACGAATAGCACTCGTTTTTTCTCTAATAGCTCATGACTTGGCAAAGTGTATTTTAAAGAAAGTACTTTCTCAAAAAAGCTTTATTGATAATCTGAAAACTTTACTTCCATTACTCATGTGTCCTAATCGAAAACATAGACCCACGTCATTACAAATAGTAGCAATGTTCGATTCAATATAAAGTGTATTTTTTATCCGATCACGTATGATATGATGTACTCGAGAATATGGTCAAACAGGTTATCTCAAAAGGAGGGAAGTACTCTCTCAATAGACTGTCCGGAAGCCTTTATGTCAAAGACACGCCGGCAGAGATCCGCTCTATATCAACGCTGATCAACCATTTCAAAGAGATGCTTTCCAGACAAATACTGATTGAAGCCAGGATTGTTGAGGTCACCCTTTCAGACGAATATAAGTACGGTATTGACTGGGATCTTTAAGGAACCTGGATGATGTAACACCAAAAATAACAAATGCCTCCTGGTCATTAGGAAAGGGTCTGGTTTTAGGAGGTGTGCATACAGATTGGACAATTAATGCAACTATAAATGCTTTAAAAACATTTGGGGATACCAAAGTCGTATCCAATCCAAGTATACGCTCCAAGCATGGAAAGCCTGCAATTACCAGTGTGGGAACCTCTTTTACTTATAAGAAAAGTGTAGAAATAACACGAGAATCTTCATCTACTCAAGACAGAGATATAACAGAAGTGGAGGTCTCCACTGTGTTTGACGGGCTTATCCTGGGTGTTATCCCTTTTATCGAGGAAGGCGGGCGAATCACCCTGCTTATTAATCCGATTAAAAGTGATGTGGATCAGGCAAGTCTTGAGCTTGAGGATACTGGTGCCGGGCAGAGCATATCCCTGCCGGTCGTTCATATAAAGGAGATCAGTACTACGATTGCACTTAATAGTGGTGATATGGTCATATTAGGCGGATTGATTGATAAACGCCATGCCACGGCGAATAGTGGGGTGCCCATTCTTTCATCCATTCCAATTCTTGGATATCTTTTTAAAAATGAATTTAAGAAAGACGTAACCCAAGAGATGGTTATTATTTTAAGCGTGAATATTATATGAGTGTTATTTTTAACGCCCTGAAAAGTCTTGAATTTAAATCAGCGGCAGAGAAAAAAGAGAGCAAAAAATTAATAAAAGGCCGGGATATCTGTTCCTTGCGCCGTATGCTCTTTTCTCCCCGTGTAGTGCTTATGCTTGATATTTTCATTTTTCTTGTCGGCCTTGGTGCTTTTCATGGTGTTCATAAACTCAAGGGCTGTATCGAAGAAAATAGCCGGAAATCAAATATATCCGGCAGTGTTAAGCCGAAATTTCAAGCCTATAATATTAATAAAGAATCTCGTGGGCCTGTAAAAGAAGTTACGTCTTCTCGGGAATATCGGATAGAGCCCAAGGAGGAGCCGGAATCGGTTGATATGACTCCCTCACAAAATATGATTCCTGATGAGGTGCCGGAACCTGACAGGGTTTACTTGCCGCCCGGACGTTTAAAAATAGCTGCGCCAAAGACACCTTCTGGAAAAAAAAATGATGCCCATTATTTGCATCCGAGACCCTACAATAAGCGGATTAGGAATTCTGTTTCCAACTCTGGGGCTACAGTATTGTCCAGGGCCACGGTAAAGGGCAATTTGTCATCTCCCCCAGCTCCATCTTTCTTGACCAAAGGGAGATCTACTCTTGATCCGGCAGCAGAACTATCAGAAAAACCACTGATAGACGTTGGGACAAAAAAGACGGAACAAGAGATAATTCATCAGGCTAATGTTGAGAGAAGTATGAAAATAGTCCGGCTTGTTGAAAAGATACAGAGATCCATGGGCACGGTTAATGACAGCTGTACACAAGATCTTTTTGATCAACTTACATTGCTAAAGGGCGAGGATGATAGTTATGTTCTAAATTTAAAAGCTTTCTGTAGCTTTGGTCAGAAAGATTATGAAACAACGGCAACTTATTTGAAAAGGCTATTAGAGCAAAATGAAGTAGATTTCGATGCGGGGATTAACATGGCTATTGTGGAAATAAACACTAACCAATTGCAAGCGGCGCGGAAACGATTGGCAAAACTCAGAAAAATTTATCCTGACAATATCCTGATACCAGAGATGATACAAAAGCTGAAATAATGGCTCTTTCAGATTTTATATCCATGGAATAAGGATAACATTATCATGTGGTACAGCACGGAGTTCAAGGGCCGCATTTGCGAGAGTTGATACCTTTATAAAAGGAATGGTTGACGCGGAGAAAGAAAGAGGAAACTCGCCGGCCCAAACAGGAAAACCTAAATCGTCGATGCGTCATGAAAATATGTTGTGCCCTAAAGAAATAAGTTATTTGGATGTTTTCGGGTTGGCACAAAACCCCTTTCCTATTGCTCCGGATGATGAAAATTTTTATATCTCCGAAAACATAGACCAGATTTTGTCTGAGATTGTTCACGGAATAATGACACGGAAAGGGTTTATGGTCTTGACAGGCGATATTGGGCTGGGAAAGACCACGATCAGCCGGAGGATCATGAATATTCTTGAAGAAAAAGGTGTTGAAACCTCACTGGTATTTCATACCGCTTTCCAGGATGTGGAATTGATCAAGGAAATCAACAGGGATTTTGGTTTGAGAACAGAAAGTCTCCATTTCAACAAACAGATTCGACTTCTCAATGATTTTTTACTGGAACAAAAATCGCCGGGGGAAAAATTGTGCCATTATTATTGATGATGCTCAGAATCTCAGCATTAAGAGTCTCGAACTGGTCCGCATGATTTCAAATCTTGAAACGGATCAGCAAAAATTGGTTCAGATTTTACTAGTGGGTCAGACTGAATTAATGGATACGCTGAATTCGCAAAAGCTCAGACAGCTTAAGAGTAGAATTGTCATCTCTAAAGAAGTGAGGGCTCTTACCAGGGAAGAATTAAGGAACTATCTTTTTTTTAAATTAAACATGGCTGGAAACAGGGGGCGAATCACCTTTCAAGAGGCTGCCATAAAAAAGATTTATCAGTTTACCAAGGGGAACTTAAGACAGCTCAATATCCTAATGGGCAGGTGTTTTTATGTTACGTTACTTTATAACACCATAAAATTAGCAGCAAATCGCAAGAGGGCCTTATGCATTTAAACCGGAATCGATCCAGAGGGCGTGCCCCGTTGTTCTTCTTGCCTTTCAAACACTGCATTTTTATGCTTAATTATCGTTTTGGTTTCTATTCTGGTGGCCCCCTCCCACCTCCCTTTGGTCCACCTCCATGACAATCATAAAAAAGATAAAGCCGCAGCAGACAACAACCTCAGGGAAAGTGGAAAATTCGGATCTGTCCCAGTTACATAGCCAGTCAATGGCTTCTGCTACAAAAAATGTCGAGCAGACCGTCAGCATCCCCGAATCGGTTTCCGCATTTCTAAAGGCTTACCAGCTCTCCAGATTTGAGAAATCCTTTTGTGAGGCTTTGGAAACGTCTCAATTAAAAGAGATTACTGAAACAATATTCGATCAAACGGGATATATGTTGATCCGGCTTAAAAAAATACCGAATCATATAAAGGCAGAATATGGGATTTTAAAGTATGATTCAATGCAAGGCCACAATGAGAACTTTTTTTTATTCTGGCAGCCGTCATTATTGATAAAAAAATTCTATTATTACTATGAGGGAGAAGAGATTCTAAAACTCCAGAAGATGTTTGCAAAAATTAATCTGTATTCCGGTCGTCTCGATGGAATAGTGGGTAAAAATCTGATGCTGG
The DNA here is from genome assembly GCA_004193595.1 of Desulfobacteraceae bacterium Eth-SRB2. Taxonomy (GTDB): domain Bacteria; phylum Desulfobacterota; class Desulfobacteria; order Desulfobacterales; family UBA11574; genus S5133MH16. The sequence goes on along the minus strand of RPGQ01000036.1, from coordinate 36,168 downwards.
CAGTTGTAAACTATCAGAAACAGGTGGGGCTTCCTGTGACCGGATACCCGGATGAGAATTTAATTTTTCTTCTGTTTCACGGACCGGGCAATAAAGCAAATGAAACCTAATAATAAACCAAAACCACTTGGAGCGTTGTTAATAGAAAAAGAGCTCATTACGGAAGCGTCTATCCGATTTGCTTTACAGGAACAGAAGATCACCAAGGAGAAAATCGGAGAAATATTAGAGCGGCTGTGCTTTGTCACGGGGAATGATGTTGTGATGGCATTGGCCGAACAGAATGGTTTGCCTTATCTAGATATAGACGGCGTCTTACCGGAAAAGAATATTCTTAAGTTATTCAATAAAAATTTTTGTCTCAATAATATTTTTCTTCCCATTCGCAAAATTGACAAGTCTTTAGAAGTCGTTGGGTATAACATAGACGATGGGAAACTAGAACAGTTAATTTCAAGACAGACCGGGCTGGTTCCAAAATTCTATATCTCGGAACGTAAGAAAATCATTAATGCGATCAATAAGCTTTACTATTTTTTGGAACATCCTGTTGAAAAGCTAATTGAAAAAGAGGTCAATCTCCTTTCCCATGATATAGAAATGGCAAGGGGGATTGACAATCTGGTCAAGCACATCATTCATCTTGCGATAAAAATGCGGGCCTCGGATATCCATATCAGGCCCACAGCAAAGTCTACAAACATCTCTTTTCGGATAGACGGGGTCATGTCCTCAGTGTTGTCTCTTCCGGTTTCTCTGAGCAGAATTGTCACCAGCCTCAAGATGAAGGCGGAAATGGATATTGCCGAGCAGAGACTGCCCCAGGATGGCCGTTTTTCAGCTACCATCCTGAACAATGCTTATGATTTCAGAGTATCAACCATAGTATCCCCTCAGGGTGAAAACATGGTGCTTCGAATTTGGTTATGAGGGATAGTGCCATATAATTTTGTTTCAACCGGATTTTTGATAAAACAATATCTTCAATCTGTGGAAAAGATGTTCAATGAGCCGTTCGGGATTATTCTCCTTACCGGTCCCACGGGTTCCGGAAAGTCAACAACACTTTATGCCGGTATCAGAAGACTCAATTTGATGGAGAAGAATGTAATTACTGTTGAAGAACCCATAGAGTACGATATACCTTTGCTTCGCCAAACCCAGGTGAATGAAAAGGCGGGTTACACATTTGCCAGTGCTATCCGTTATTTTTTAAGGCATGATCCGGATGTCATTCTATTGGGCGAAATAAGGGACGCTGAAACAGCATCCACCGCCATCACAGCGTCAACCACCGGCCATCTGGTGCTTTCCACCATGCATACCAACAGCGCGGTTGGCGCCATCCCTCGTTTAAAAGATCTTGGCATAAAACCCTATTTAATAGCCGATTCATTGATCGGTGTAGTAAGCCAGCGGCTGGTTCGAAAAATCTGTAATGCCTGTAAAGAATCCTACACTCCGTCTGAATGGGAAAAAACATATCTGAAAGATTCTTCCATTCAAGAGCTTTATAAAGGACGAGGATGTGATGTATGCAATGGCGCCGGATACTTCGGTAGAACACTAGTGTATGAGTTACTTAATATTGACAGAGATATGTCCCTGCTTATCGAGAAGGAAGCAGATCTGAGTCTTGTATCTGAAAAAGCAAAGGATGCCGGATTTGTAGACATATTTGATATTACGGTTGATAAAGTAAAACAGGGTATTGCTACCTCGGAAGAAGCGGTGCGTACACTGGGTCATATACGGCGGTTATAGCCTGTTACCGATAACCTGGACTTGCCGATTTCGCCGCAATTGCAAGTTCAAAAATTTTCATGCAAGATTCAGGTAATAGATACCGGTGATTTGTAGACCGATGTTTAAGGTTCGCGCAAAAATAACTTCGCAGAATTGGCGCTCAGAATTGGTTCGGATTTGGCTGATCCGAGAGAGCAAAACCACAGGAATAGTTGAGCTATTTCGAGGGATTTCGCGAGTGAGGCATCAGCAAAAAGATGGCCGCAGCGAAAGATGTAAAATGTGAAGTTATTTTGCGCGAGCCTTTAAGTTAATGATATTGAGTTCCAGAATATATTATGAATTATTTCAGGTATAAACTGATTTCACCCACCGGCGAACTTTTGTCGGGTATTGTCAAACTTCCTTACAAGGATGTTATGTCCGCCATTTCCCATCTGGAAAGAGACGGCGGCATAACCATCTATGTAAAAAACGGACCCGGCTCCTTGGTAAGCTTGTTTCATTCAGGTTGCGTAAAAAGCTCTCCAGATCTTCCCAGGCAGAAATATTAAGCAATATTTCACTGATGCTTCGAACAGGCGTTCCCTTGACAACAGCACTGGAGGAAACCGCAATCAGTTCCGAGGTGCCCGAAGTTGCCAGCAACTTTAATGATACGATTATCAGTATTCAGGGAGGGGCAACCTTTTCAGAAGCAGCCGATAATTACCGGCATATTTTCCCCGAAACAGTCATTTTATCCATTAGAATAGGAGACTGGCAAATCCCGAGGAGATGCCTCAAAGATTTTATCCTGATCATTTAAAGAGGAATTCAGAACATTGTTTCCGGATACTAAAACAAAGCCCCTATTATATCCGGTTTTGTAGTTTTGCTTTCGTAAATGAGTGCAGGCTTTCTCTTTTGGTTTTATTATGTGGTGCCGAAAATTCTAACGCTTTTTAAGGAGATGGATGTCTCACTCCCGCCGATTACAATTTATGTGATGAACATATCCTATTTTATTCAGGACTATATTGTTTATATTCTGTCTGGCATGGTCCTAACTATATTTTTTATATTAATCGCTCGTAAGCATAGCCGGCGATTCAGAAAAAGCATCGATGTGTTGCTGCTAAACATTCCGCTTTCCGGAAACATTATCTCAGCATCTGTGTTAGCCTTTATTACTGAATATTTTTCTCTGTTAATAAATGTAGGGATGGATATCCTGCAATCGGTGACAATCCTGAAAGAGTCTATTAAAAATGAAGTCTACCGTGAAAAATAGGGAGAAGTCAGGGAAAGCTTAAGAAGGGGAAGGAATTGCCGACTCGTTTAAGGGTGCGGTTATCTTTCCCGTATTTGTTACCAGGATGTTAAGCATTGGAGAGATGAGCGGGACACTTTCCGAGCAGCTCGCCTATATTGCAGAAGAGTATAAAAATAAACTTAATATCATTGTCGCAACCATTGGAAAAGTCCTTGAACCGGTTGTGCTGGTAGTGGCTGGGACCATGTTTGCCATAATTATCGGAGCGCTTTTACTACCTATTTATGATCTGGTCAGCGAGTTAAGCGTGAGATGAAGGTTTGATTGGATTAAATGCGAGTTCCAGACAGATTATATTTTATTATCAGTTGGTGGGTCCATATGATTATTTCATACACCAGAACTTATTGAGAACTTACATGGTATCATAGAAGATTTTATGGCCATAGTAAATATGAAAACGCCTAAAGTGAGTTAAGTCCGCCAAAGTACTATGGAGGATAAAATGCCCAATAATGAGGAAACCTGTTTTCAAAAAAAATCAGAGATAGCGGGTTTCACACTTATTGAAGTTGCTGTCGTCTTGGTTATTGTAGGAATTATTATTTCCATTATGTCTACCATTCTGCCCACTCTCATTCAATCTTCAAAAATAAGCAAGTGCAGAGCCATTATGGAAAAGTTTGACTACAGTATGGAAGGCTACATTGCTGCCAATGGAAGATGCCCCTGTCCTGATACGGACGGAGATGGTTTGGAGAACAGAAATCCTGGCTCAAACCCACCCACGGATGATACTTGTAACGCTTATGTGGGAGATTTGCCCTATCTTTCCGTCGGCCTTTCCTCCGGGGAGGATAACTGGCATAACTCCATAATATACGGGGTTTACGAGGATTTTATTAAAACAACCCCTTCCGGGCTTTGCAGCAGCCTAAGCAGTTTCATACAAAACCCTAATACCAATTTGCTGCGAACCACAGCAAATGGTAATTCTACGAATCAGGCCTATGTTTTAGTGAGCGGCGGCCCTAAAGATCTTGACGGAGTCAACGGTTTTTTTGATGGTCTGAATGGGAGCAGTCCCAATGTCGAATTTGAAATTCCTGATAAGATTATGGATGCAAATTACGACGATCTCCTGCGAGCCACGTCTTTTGCTTACCTTCAAGGCAGGCAATGCGGCAGTGGAGGTACGGGCGGTGGAGGCAATTGCGATGGTGTCGAGAGTGTCTATTGTGGTAATTGTGACGATACTGTTGATAATGATAATGACGGTCTGCCTGATTGCGCAGATACCGACTGTGCCACCCATCCGGAATGCGCCAACCCGGTATGTAATATTGCAACTGGCAGCCCCTTGCCATCCGGCATTATAAATAGCGACTATTCCGTTACATTTACCTCCTCAAATGGCTGCATCGGTCCCGTTGAATGGGAACTTCTTAACAATGGCGGATTCAATGACTTTTATCTGCATCCTTATACCGGTTTTCTGTCCGGAAAGCTATCCCAATGCACGGGTTCGTATACAATTACTGTAGGAATTACCGACTCTGATACTGATAATGATCCCGACCCTCAAGAGCCATTTACCATTGAAGTTGCAGCCAATCTTTCTGTGGCCAGGACAAGCGGAGACGGCTCTACCACTATCACCTGGGATAACCCTGCCCAACAGGAGACATTTAAGGCAAATGGCGGGCATGTTGGAGAGATAGAATGGTCACTTAATACCGGTGGCGCCACCGGCTTTGCCTTTGTCTCCACCGGAGAAGATACTTGCACGATAAAAAAAGATGGGACAACCACCGCAAACACTTACACATTTACGCTGACCGGTACTGACATGGATTGTCCCGGGAACACGGCAAATCTTGTTCTTACGGTTACGGTTACCGAGGATGGAACCGGTACGCCTTATACCGATGGAATGGAGGCGGAATGGCGGTTTGATGAATGCACGGAGTGGAATGGCTCAAATTTTGATGTGGTCAATTCCCTTGGTGAAATTAATCATTACGGAAGGGCCATGGGAGGAATTACTGCTGTATATTCCGGTAAGAATTGCCGGGCCGCTTCCTTTGACGGCGGAGATGATAAAATCGTCAGTGCTGTACTTACCGGTGATGATATCATGGCCTTCAACGATGAGGTCACCTTGGCCTGCTGGTTCAAATCACCCGGTGGCGGCGGAGCTTATCCAAGGTTAATCGAGTTTTCCGATGCTGCCGGCAATTCCAACTGGAGCACGGCTCTGGCCTATGATCCTGATGGTTCTTTGCGCGCATGGGTTACCGATGCAAGCGGTGGGGGCCGTGGCGGAACCATTGATTATTCAACCGAGCTTTACAATGATAACCAGTGGCATTATGTTGTTTATACCTATTCCAGCACCAATGGCGGAAATCTTTACGTGGATGGCGTGCTTAAAAGCACGAACACCGGTAATTTGACCAGTGACATTTATGATGCTGAAACCTTTGTAATCGGTGGTTACTATCCTGACACAAGTAATGGCTTTAACGGCCTGATTGATGAGGTGATGGTTTTCAACCAAGAACTGACGGCCGATGAAGCGAGCGAAATTTTCAACCTGACCCGCTCATCATGTTCAGGCGTCTGTTACACCGATCCAATTGCTGAATACCGAATGGATGAATTTTCATGGAGTACCTTTTCGGTTGAAGATTCTTCCGGAAATGGCCACCACGGCGAAGGTTATTGCAATGCAGATACTACGGCTGATGGAAAGCTTTGTCGCGGTGGATTATTTACGGATAGTGATGATAATAATATCAATGACAGGGTGAAGCTGCCGTATGAAGTGGCGAATAACCTTCAGGATTTTGTTATGGCTGCGTGGATGAAGACCGGTAAAGCAGATCAACAGGCTATCATATCAGGTGCCAACAACGGCCAGGATAATGAATTCCTGTTATTGCTCCACGACGCTTCCACAATAAGAACTTATTATAAAGGCCCGTACAATAGTTACAGTGCCCCTTCTTCTCTATCTGATGATTCCTGGCACCATATTATCTGGATGAGAGAAGGAGATCAGGAATGGGTCTATCTGGACGGCACATCTCTTGGAAATGAGACCGTTACAAGTAGTGCAGTTAATATTTCAGAAAATGGCTTGTGGCTGGCTTCTGAACAGGATTCTGTGGGAGGGGGTTGGGTTTCTGATCAGGAATTTGTTGGGACAATAGATGAGGTTTGTTTCTTTGATCGTGCGCTATCTGAAAACGAGATCAAGGCCAATATGAATGAAACAAGGACCTGCCCGGAAGAAAAGGTCACCATCACCACCACAGGCCTTAATGACGCTACTATAAACAGTCCTTACAGCTACACAATATCGGCACTCCAAGGGAGTCTGCCCTATGGGTGGGAAATTGTTTCTTCAGATATTCCCGGCCTTACTATTACCCCCAACACCGGTGAATTGAACGGCACCATCGATGTTTGTGCCGGTGATCATGATATCACTCTCAGGGTAACAGATAGTGGCTGGGACACGGATGATCGACTATTTACTCTTACGGTAAACAATGGAACACTCATTGTTTCTCCTTCGGTTCCCAGAACTTTTAATTGCACTACCGTTGATTTTTACCGGGACTTCAGTGTCTCCGGTCCCCGTAGAGGTGCTCTTGAAAATTGGGCCGTCACCTGGCTGGGTACGAATCCCGGTGGGTTTGATGTGGTCAAAACCGGGGATACAACGGTCAGATTCAGAAAGATCGGGACTTCTGTTGCAAATAATGGCTACTTATTTAAGCTCACGGCGAACGATGGCACCTGTATGGATAACCCGGTGGATTCCGGTTATTATACTTTGAACATCAGTGGTTCGGGAGCCGGCGCTCCCTACTATTCAGGACGTGTCGGTGAGTGGTGGTTGGATGAGCTCAGCGGTCCGATAATAGACGATCATTCCGGTCAAAATAATAATGGTACAGCTTTTGGGGGAGTCACATGCGGGATACAGGGGAAAATATGGACCGCTTTGGAATTTGACGGGTCCAGTGGTTATGTAAATTGCGGCAATAATGCGATCCTGGACATTTCAACAGGTGATTTTACGGTTGGTGCCTGGGTGAAGCTACCGGCAATTCCTGTTGACGGATTTTTTGTTGATAAAGGAACAGGAAATTTATTTGATGGATACGGACTTGCGGTTATAGGTGGCAAATTTGCTTTTGTAACAGACGGTGATGGCGGCTCAGGAGGGAAAGTTACCTTAACTGCTGCTGATAATGCTGTTGGTGATACCTGGTATCATGTCGTGGGTGTAAGAGTCGGTGGGGTAAAGACGCTATATATAAATAAAGTTGCAGAACCCACTCAGACTGATGCAAGGGATTTGAGCGACATCTCACAACCTTTATATATCGGTAGAGCAGTAGGTGATAGTGGTTATTTCCAGGGAACGATGGACGAGGTTGTTGTTTATAACAGAGGGTTATCCCAAAGCGAGGTAACGGATCTTTACAACCAGGCCAGTCTTGTTGCTTATTACCCCATGGACGAAACACAAGGAGACATATATGATTATTCCGGTCAGGGGAATCATGGTACCAATAATGGCGCTGCTTACGGCGGAGCGGGGAAAGTGGGATATGGGTTGGAATTTGACGGATCTGATGATGTAACTATAGTAAATAATGAAGCATTGAGCCCTGAAAGTATAACCCTGTCTGCATGGGTAAAGGCATCTGCTATTGATGATTGGAATGGAATAATCACCAATATCGATACCACCACATCCCCGCGCCATGGGTTAAACCTTCAGGTGGGCACTTCTCAGGATATAGCGTCTCTTATTTACGATGGAGCAGGGGGTGGCGGCTATATAAACTCAACAACGGTTCCCGCTGTGGATACATGGTACCATGTTGTTCTGACCCATAATGCTCCGGATAATAGAAGCATTCTCTATGTGAACGGAAATAATGAAAGGGATACAACCGCGTATGGACTGGCATACCTTTCGGGTGCGGATACGATTATTGGGCGGTTCTATACAGACAGTACCGGCCTGCGGTTCAAGGGAATTATCGACGAAGTTAGAATCTACAATAGAGCGTTATCTGACGATGAGGTTAAGAATCTTTACAATAAAGGATTGGAAGAAGGTGAATAGAGAGTTCGTTCAGGCACTAAATAATCTATCCAAGAATGCCTTGTCTGCTTTTTCTTGACACGGTTCGCAATTTTTCTTAACTTGCCGCAATTAAGATAATTCCAGCCATTTCAGACAGGTTGTCCCAGATCTCTCATGGGTTAAAGGGGGTGGTTAAATGAAAGTACATTTAAGGTTTGAAGAATCGAATCCGACCAGTACCCGATTTACGGTTGTTGTAAACGAGACAACCTGCGGGGAATTATTCATGAATACAGAAGATGCCGTCAGGATTGCCGACATCGTAGAATCAGGGTGCTCACAGTATCGATGTGATTTTGAATCTTCCGGCAAGCTTTTCAAATCCGAAAGCTTTGTGGTCTGGCACAAAAGGAGTGGTAAGGAAAGAAGGAGCGGACAGGATCGAAGAAAGAGTAAAAATAGAAGAACCGGTCAAGACAGGAGAAATTAGCGGAGGGCTTATGGAAATCAAGACGGTCACGATTGAAAAACCGGATGATTTGAATATGATTTTAGGGCATTCTCACTTTATCAAGACGGTCGAAGATGTCTATGAGGCGATCGTCAATACCGTACCGGGGGCGAAATTCGGTCTGGCATTTTGTGAAGCTTCCGGTCCGTGTCTGGTGAGATATACCGGCACAGATAATGATTTAATTGAATTGGCCAAGAAAAATGCCTATAATCTTTCGGCCGGTCACAGTTTTGTCATCTTTATGAAAGACATGTTCCCCGTCAATGTTTTGAATACGATCAAGAACGTTCCGGAAGTCTGCAGGATCATTTGCGCAACGGCAAATCCTGTGGAAGTTTTGGTTGTAGAAACAGAGCTGGGACGAGGAATCGTCGGTGTCATTGACGGGTTTCGCTCAAAAGGGATTGAAACCCAAGAAGATATTAAGGAACGAAAGGAATTTTTGAGGACCATCGGTTATAAGCAGTAAAGCCCAAAATCTCTTATATCGGATTTGAGAATGATACTCATTCGTAGGTTTTGGCGCCTGTCCGCTCATACCGGGGAGTGGTGGAGTGATGGAAGTTCTTAATTCAATACTCCAGTACGCCATTACTCCAAAATTAGTATTATGGCAAAATATGGGATGGGTTTTATATATGTAAATTTTCAATAGTCAATCTTGATGGTCTCGTAAAAAGTCCGATTTAGACGGTTTCGTAAAAAGTTCAAACTCCCCCGCCAAACATAGGCGGGATAAAAAGGCGTCGCAAATTTTGTAATCATGAGGTGTACTTATCGTACATTGAATGATTGCGAAATGCAGCACAACGCAGAAGTTGGACTTTTTACGAGACCGTCAATCTTCAATTGTTCATCATATGTGCATGAGATTGGCTTCTAACTCATCTCCTTTCAGCCGAATAAGTACATATCCCCCCATGCATAACATTCCCGGATTCAACACCTTTGTTTTGCCGATAAAATCTTCGGACTCTCCTTCATGAATATGACCCGTTAAACAGATATCCGGCTGGACACGCTGGATAAATTCCAGAACTGACCGGTTACCCACATTTTCTCCGGAAGGAAGATCGGCTGCTTTTGATCCAAAGGGCGGATCATGGGCCACGAGAATCAGTTTCGGCAGATGTTTAATTTGTTCATAACCCTGGTTTAGCCACTGTGCCAGCTTGGCGTCGGGGACCTCGGAAGGGGTCATAAAAGGAGTGGGTGTAGAATATCCCACACCCATAATACCGATATCATCGGTGAGTTGTTTACCCTTTGCATGGATATTCCATCCCTTTTCATCTAAATAAGAAGTGATTTCAGGCCGATCCATATTGCCTATCTGAGCATAAATATTTGGATTTAATCTAAAAACCACCTCAAGCAGCTCACTTGCCCTGCCTATGTCACCTCTGTTGGTTATGTCACCGCTAATTATCACACCATCTGCATCGGAAAGATCTGGAATTTCATCAACCAGTGAAAGATCTTCATGAATATCGCCAAATCCTATCCAGAATTTTTCGTTTGTGCTCATAGAACAATCCCTTTTCCTATATTCTATTTATTATGGAAGCCATATACCCGGCCCCAAATCCGTTATCGATATTTACAACAGCGACATTTGAACTGCAGCTGTTTAACATAGCAAAAAGAGCAGTTAAACCCCCAAGGCTAACACCATAGCCAACGCTTGTTGGAACAGCTATAACCGGCCTGCTGACCATTCCTGCAACCACGCTGGGAAGCGCACCTTCCATTCCTGCTACCACAACAAGGACAGAAGCCCGATCTATTAATTTTTTATGGTTAAACAATCGGTGAATACCGGCAACCCCGACATCAAAAACAGATTCTACCGGGTTTCCCATAGCCTGTGCCGTAAGAAATGCCTCTTTGGCAACCGGTATGTCTGATGTTCCGGCCGAAATTATAACTATGGTTCCTTTGCTCCGTATAGGGATTTCATGTTTTTTCCATACAACCATTTTTGCATCTTTATGATATACTGCATCAGGAAAACGTGAAACAACTTGATCCGCCTGATGGGCGTCTATGCGAGTAACCAAAACGACTTTTTCTTGGATCAGCATTTTTTCCATGATACCGATAATCTGGTCGGCTGTCTTTTTCTGCCCAAAGATGACTTCAGGGAACCCCTTGCGCAGTGAGCGGTGATGGTCTATATGTGCATAGTCAAGATCCTCAAATGACAGGTGTTTGAGTTTTCGGGCGGCATCTTGGACAGATATTTTGCCTGAGGCAACATTACCAAGGATCTGATTTAAGGATTCAATATCCATGATATAATTTCCTTTGTTTTTTGGCAGGATAACAGGATTATCTCTAACTTTTCAATAAGTTCCGGTGTATTAAATGGTGATATTGAGCCGGTTCCATAATTTATTGAGAGGTTACGATTATCTGAATGAAACAATTTTTTCAAAAACCTAAAGTATTACCTTTTTTTTGGTTTTTTTACTTTATATAAAAGGCACTCACGATTAGAACTGATGCGTACTTCTATTGAAGGAAGTCGTTTGGATTTAAACTTCATGGCCTTACAGCCATGAGGAAAGTTCTTGTCCCAGGTGACATAGTAATGTTCGCATTTATGGCAGTCTATCATTTGCAGAATTCAGGGCTCACTAAAAAATGTTGATTTTTATTGCATATAATAATAAGCATAAGAAATCAAATGATAATCATAGAGGTAATTAAGTGGAAGATAGAAGAAAATTTATACGTTTTTCTGTAAGGATAGAGGCTCGGTATTCAGAAGAGAACCAAGATAAATGGAATCCGTGCTCCATTATAAATATTAGCCGGGAGGGTATGGGGGTTGTTGTGTACTTGAAGGAGGAAATCCATTTGGGTTCTATTCTAAATTTAATGATAGATGTTCCTGGAAAAAAGGAACCGGTTTTTGTTTCCGGGACTCTGAACTGGATTGAAGCGCTCGAGGGAGATCCGGAGTTTAGTTATAAAAGCGGCATTCAAATAATCACCATAGATTCTGAAGACAAGTGGATACTGCTTGATTATTCTTATGAGGCATGGAAAGAGAGTGGGGGGGAGGATAAGACTTACGATACCGTTAAATAGCCCAAGAATTTCTTTACGAATCGGCCTTTCTTCTATCAGGAATAACTCTCCGGTCATTTTTAAAAGAAAGAGATACAAAAACACCATCCCTGACACTTTCCCGGCGGTCATGTTTGCTCTTACGTTTTTCCTTGAGACGAACCTTTCTACCACCCGAAAAAACAGTATTTTTATTTGATCCGCCCTTTCTGGCAGGATGAATTTTCCCAACGACGATATCCACAACAGTTTTCCCTATTGTTTTAACTGCTTACCTATATTTTCGGCATATACCGTCAAATACTTTAGGCGTTTATTAAAACAACATCGATAACATCTTGTCGATATTAAAATATCCAATAATCAATACCCAACTGAAAAATAGTTGAAAATCGGAATTGTAATCGTATGGTTCTTTGAAACAAATTTATTTAAACCGACCGGTAATATTTTCTAAAATCCAAAGGGTTATCTTTAAACTTATTTCGCTTCTAAACAGACTACAATTGTAAAACTCCCGGCATCGGTTTTGAAAGGGATCGCGATCTTGGGGCCTTTTGTCATAGATTCAAGCTTATGATTTTTTCCGGTAATTACCGTGGGGATGGCGCCATGAAATAGTGTGCCTATTTCCTCTAATTCTTTTCTTGCCTGTCCGGATATCATGTTGGTTATTTCACCCACAGCATCTGAAACTTCATCATTTAATTCCTTCATTTCCTCGCCGAACATGTTTGTAACAACTTTCAATATGCATAATTCATCAAATGTAACGGAAACAGTCCCGTTTGTTTCCCCTGTAAATCCGATAACACCGGAAACATCACCTTTAGCAACATTATCGTTTTTGATGAAAGGCTTTCCTGCTTCGGATTTAGTAAATGCCATTGTTTCAAGAACATTCGTGGTCGCATTGATAAATGGATTAATAAGTTTTACGTCCATTCCCTATCCCCCTTTATTTAGAGCTCACTCAAAAATAACCTTACATTTTGGATGCCGATACATTCCCACTGGCTGCGTTACGAAAACTCGAAATATGCTTGATATTCCTTAAGCTTTCGTGCCTTGCCGGCCGGGTGCCTCAACTTCAAAAATTGTAAATTTATTTTTTTCGTGAACCCTTAGTCATAAAAGCAAGTCATCTATTTCCGGATCTTTACTGAACGTCCTTTTCAATAATGATTTCGGAGTTGGGTTTTTGATTACCCATACCCTTTTCCTGATTTTTTAACTTTTTTTCAACAAATTCTATTTTATCTTCAAGATTGCTGGTTATTTTATGCAAAGCGAGCTGGTAGGCTTCCTGCTGGTTTTTTAGCAAGATATCGACAGCTTTTCGGTCAACCTTAACCGATTTAAGAAGATCGATATCGGTCCTGATATTTATCAAATCATTTTTGGCGTTTCCGACAAATTGGGAAAGATTTGCCAATTTTTTATTAAATGTATTATCCATGTTTTTAAGGTCTGATGCCATACTTTCCAAACCTCCGGACAGTGGAGATAGTTTTTTTTCGATGGTTGCTATGGCGGGGCCAATTTTTTTATTGTCTGTTTTTCTGGCAGACCTGATGTATTTAATAGCGGTTGTTGCTTTGTTCAGGTTTGCCTGTATAGAAGCGGCACTCTTTTCAATTGCCTCAATCCTTTTACTAAGGGCATCTTCAAGATTAGCCTGTCGAACGGAAAGAGATGAGAATTTTGATTTGAGTTCTTTAGAAAGGGTCTTAACCCCCATACTTCCTGTACTGTCCGTTCTGGAGATACTTTTTTTTAGATCGAAATAAACAGCAAAGGCTATTAAAAATATCAAACATGGGACGAGAATCGAAATGCGGGTGATGCGCTTGCTTAACTTTTCCACCCGAAGATCGTGGATTTCTTCTTGCGACTGGAAATCCGGTTTCTCATCATCTGTACGCATTTTGAATCTGGAATCTCCATTGGTTGTCATTTTTTTCTATTCCCACTCGATTGTACTCGGCGGTTTAGAACTGATATCATAAACCACTCTGTTTACGCCGCCGACTTCATTGATTATTCGGTTTGATATGTTACCCAGAAATTTGTGAGGCAGCCTGGCCCAATCCGCCGTCATTGCGTCTTTGCTGGTTACCGCCCGAATAGCCACAATGTTTTCATAGGTTCGACTGTCTCCCATAACACCCACACTTTTTATGGGCAGGAGGACGGCGAAAGATTGCCATAATTTTTTATAATATCCAATATTTCTAATTTCTTCAAGCAAAATTTCATCCACATCTCTTAATATTGAAAGGCGCCTTTTGTTAATTTCTCCGATGATTCTAATTGCAAGACCCGGTCCTGGAAACGGTTGACGCCATATCAGGTTTTCATCAAGCCCCAGTTCCTTGCCCAGTATACGCACTTCATCCTTAAATAAATATTTTAAGGGCTCAACAAGTTTTAATTTCATGTTTTTTGGCAGACCGCCGACATTGTGATGTGATTTGATAACCGATGTGGGACCACCAAAGGCAGATTGAGACTCAATGATATCCGGGTAGAGGGTTCCCTGGGCTAAAAATTCAGCATCTTTTATCTTTCCGGCTTCGGCTTCAAAGACATTTATAAATATTTTACCGATAATTTTTCTCTTTTTTTCCGGGTCGGTTACTTTGGAGAGTGCTTTTAAAAATTTGATTTTGGCACTTACAAATCGGATATTGATTTTAAGATGTTGTTTAAACGTTTTTTTGAGTTTTTCGGCTTCATCTTTTCTAAGCAGACCGTTATCCACGAATATACACGTGAGATTTTTCCCCACAGCCTTGTGAATCAATATGGCCGTAACAGAAGAGTCGACTCCGCCGCTTAAGCCCAGAATGACTTTTTTATCCCCAATGGTTTCCCTTATTTGAGCAATCGAATCTTTGGCAAAGGATTTCATCGTCCATTTATGTTTGCAGCCGCACACATCAAAAAGGAAGTTGCGAAGCATTATTTTGCCCCGGGTCGTATGATGGACTTCAGGGTGGAACTGGAGACCGTATAGATTCTTTTTGCCATGGACCGTTGCAGCTATTTTTGTGTTTTTAGTTGAAGCGGTTATTCTAAAACCGCGCGGCAGCTTTTCTATTGAATCCCCATGGCTCATCCAGCTCTTTGTTATTTGATCCACACCTTTAAACAGGCCCTCCTGTGTTTTTACTTTAAGCTCTGCAAAGCCGTATTCACGCTTTCGGGCTCTTTTTACCCTTCCACCGAGAGTATTGATCATAAACTGCATACCATAACAGATGCCAAGAACAGGAATCCCGAGATTAAAAATCGATTCATCGCATTTTGGACTGTTTTTTTCATAAATGCTTGAAGGTCCTCCCGAGAGAATAATCCCTTTGGGTTTCAGGCTTTTGATATGGGCAATATCAATATCCGGCGGATCAATCTGACAGTATACATGAAATTCTCGAACCCGGCGGGCGATAAGCTGGTTATATTGCGAACCAAAATCTATTATCAGTATCATAAGTTTGCTCACTTAAACAATTTGCGAAAACATGTTGAATATGTTAAAAGCGGTCAAAAATGTCAACTCCTATATTTAATGCTGTAAAACCCATGGCCAAAATTATTACTCAAATTTATGAAGTGCAGACCCCTTCCGAGGCTGAAAAGCTGATATCGCTGGGGGTGGATCATATCGGAAGTGTTATTGTCTCCCAAGAGTTATGGAAAGTTCCTTTGATAAGGGATACCATCGGTACGATTGATTGTTCAGGTACCCGGAGCAGCTTGATACCGCTATTTAGCGACATGGATGCAGTACTCCTTGCGCTCGATTATTATAGCCCCGACATTGTCCATTTTTGTGAAGCATTAACCTTTCAAAATGATGTTTCCGGAAAATATAACGAACTTATATTATTGCAGGAGAATATTAAAAAAAGGTTCCCCGAGATCAAAATTATGCGATCTATTCCCATACCGCAATCCGGGATGACCGACCCTATGGACACTATCGAGCTGGCAAGACTTTTCGAGCCGGTAAGCGATTATTTTTTAACAGACACCTTAATTGTTGAAAAATTCGGATCTCTTTCTGAAGATCAGCCGGTCAAGGGTTTTGTTGGAATAACCGGCAGGACATGCGATTGGAATATCGCTGCAAAACTGGTTAAGTCAAGCCGTATTCCCGTAATATTGGCAGGGGGTATTACGCCCGATAATGTGTTTGATGGTATTATGCATGTTCGTCCGGCAGGAGTTGACAGTTGTACCGGAACCAATGCTGTGGATTCGGAAGGAAATTTAATAAGATTCAAAAAGGATTTTGGCAAAGTCAAAGGATTTGTTGATGAAACCCGAAAGGCAGAAAGAATTATTGGACACAGACCCGAATTGCAGGCGGGTCTGTGAAAATCTGTGTCCAATTATTCAATTAAAGGAGTTTTACCTTATGTATTACAGCAGCGATTTGAGAAAAGGTCTTAAAATTGAGATTGATGGAGATCCATACATTGTTGTTCAGTTTGAATTCGTCAAGCCAGGAAAAGGACAGTCTCTTTATAAATGCAAGCTGAAAAATATGGTGACCGGCGCACAGTTCGATCGAACATTTAGATCCGGTGATAAATTCAACCCGGCAAACCTCGAAGAACTTGAATTGCAGTATCTTTACTCAGACGGTTATCAATACTGTTTTATGAATACGACGACTTATGTCCAGGACTATCTCTCCATAGATCAGTTAGGCGATGCCATTAATTTTTTAAAGGAAAACACGGTTTGCAATGTTCTTTTTTTCCAGGAAAGGCCTATCGGTGTTACATTACCCAATTTTGTCAATTTAAGAATTGCCCAGGCAGAACTTTGGGCAAAAGGAGATACCGCTACCGGTAGCACAAAACCGGCAACACTTGAGACGGGTTATGTGGTTCAGGTTCCTCCATTTGTTGAGGAAGGTGAACTTGTTCGGATCGATACCAGAACCGGAGAGTATGTGGAGCGCGTAAAAGAATAAAAATTTATAGCTTCTTTATAGCAATTCTCGAAATAACGTTTCATGTACAGGGGTGTTAAACGAAAAGGTTTAAAATTGCGATAAGTCACCGGCAAGGTCCTTTTCAATGGCTTTACAATTGTTAAAGTATCTTTGAAATAAAGAAAATCATAATGAACTTTAAAACTTTGGAAACCTAAAGTTCTTCGGGTTCCGCCCATACAATATGCCTTTTATTTATAAACATTGTTTTGCCGACATTCTCTTTGTATGAAACATCAACCATCACAACAAAAAGGCTTTTGTTACTAGTAAATATGTCAGATATTCTTTCTTTTTCACCGATGTTTATCTTTCCGTATATGGTCGATCCATCCGTGGTTTTTATAGTAATATTTTTATATTCAGCCTTATAGTTTTCCGCACTTTTTTCCATTTTGTCATTCCTTTCATTATATATTTTTACCCATATATATCTTGAACAATGCCAATAAAACTCTCAATTTGACAGATCTGAAAGTAACGATGACAGCCTACATCAACACTTTTCAAAAAGTGTTTTATCTTGCCTTATCGACAGTATTCACAATAACAATTGATATACAGATATTATATTTTATAGTGTCAGATCAAATAAATCCTATTTTTGACAATTGTCAAATCATCTAAGTCCAGCAACAGCTTATTAGCTGACCGATCTACAGTTCGCGGGTTTTATAGGGTATACCGTAATGCTTGATACTAATAATAGTTCTTGACAGGTTTTACACGGCTTCCAAATAAAGCTCCTCGCCCTGACTCTCTAAGGCATGGATACCAACATACTCTTCTTGGCTATTATAGGAATAAATTTCATCCAACTTCTCGTCTTCTGACCAATATTTATCTTCTTGATGAAAGACTTTTGAGAAGATCCTTTGCGTATCCGATTCCTGCTCCTCCTCGTCCCAGAAATCACAGTTGTTGGGCTATATGACTTTTACTACAGCCCAACAAAGCCCAACGTCAGTTCGTGGATGATAGGGAGGCATGCGAAGAATTGAAATGCCATGCTTTGCTGCAAGTTGATCCAATTTATATTCCTGTGCTGGAGCCAACCGGGTGCATAATTCCAATAGTTCTGATTTAAGCATATCCTCCCGCCAAGGGTAACCATTGCGGGTTAGCCAATAACGCAATTGCTCCTTTTTACTACTCTTATTTGGAATCACATCGCCATTTAGCACATTGTGATACCGAGCATTGTCAATAATAACGATAGATTCCGGTGGAATGTTGGGCAACAATTGGGTGTCGAACCATTTAGAAAAATTATCCCAGTTCATTTGGCCATGATAGTCGCCTGTCCGTTTCTTTGCCTCAAAAACCAATTGAGCGCCATTTACCCACCCATCTTTAGTGATCGCGTGGACCAATATTAAACGTGGCCCAACTCCTGAAGGTTTGTTAACTAAAGGGCCATCTTCTTTCAAGTACCATGTGAAGCGACATGAGTGGTTTTTGTTGATATACGTTTCATCCAAATAAACTTCCGGCCGTTTTAACGATCCATCGGGATTTCGATTCGCAAGCTTCGCTCGAAGATATTCACGGCGTGCTAAAATGACACGATTTTGCTCTTTCAGACTATCGCGTCTGCGTCCTTCACCATGATTAAACCCCCAACGATTAAGTGCTCGCCATAGTGTCATTTTGGGAATTTCGATACCGTGCTCAGAAATCATAAATTTGCAAACCTTGTCAATGCTCACACGCCTTCCACCCAGGTTTTCAGTTCGAATAAATTCCCGGACGATGGGCTGTACAATAGGGCATATTCGGGATGGGGGTCTCCCGGACGTTGCTTGATGCGTACGACAACTTCATCCCCGTCTTTTTTATATTGCGCCATTATTCTTTTTACCGTTGCGACCCCTATGCCTAAAGCATTTGCTGTCCGTTTAGCGGCATCTTTTGTTGAAGTAAATTTTCCAAGCCTTCGTTCTTTGTCAAAATGATTTTTCAATCGAACAATTGCTTCGACCATTTCAGCAGGAAGCTGCTTCCCTTGAAAAGACATTCTCATATCTCCCTTGAAAAAGATAACATTTCTTGGATTAAGGGAATTAACATGTTTTAATAAATGTAATATAAGTATCAAGATATACGTTACGAACTATAGTATGTCGGTAAATGCATGGTTAGAAAAAAATTACTTGAGTATATTAACGAGATTGCATTGGCCTTTTTCTGTAATTGAATATTCTTTCCCATGGACAGGATCGAAAGAATAAGAAGAAATCAGTTCTGCCCTGCACAACTCATCAAGACCTGCTTGTAGTTGTATTTTGCTGAAAGGAAGTTTACGCATGATAAATTTTTCCCACAACTCTGTAGTATCGTGGCTATTATAAAGTTCTAAAATATTAACCGCGATTTCAGAGAAGTTATCTATCAAAGATGTCTGAGGAAGCAACTCAATTTTATTTTTGTACTTCTTAATAGTTTCCTTTAAAATTGTATTTTCATCATTTAAATCTTTTATTTTTTGTTTAAGCACCTCATTACTTTCTCGTAAAGCATCATTATTATCCTTAAGCTGGCTAATATTCTGTTTTTGTTGTTCATCTGCATGTTTGAGCAAGTCGAAATGGGAAGCATCAAGAACTTTTCCTTTAATGGTGCCAAGTATATTTATAATATCCATTTTCTGTCCTTCAAATGTGGTGCTCAACCGCAGCGGAGCCGCAAGGATTCGTTGCCGGTTGGAGCGAAAAGTTAGTTTGTGATCTATTGAAAAAATCTCATGAAAATCAGGCTTGTCAAAACCTTTGATCTTTTGCCATGAGCACAACCTGAAACAAAACCTCATTTTGTACATATATCTGATAATCCACAAAAAATCAAAGCGTAAATCATTTTAAACGGATTTGACCTTAAAGAAATGGAACTAACCACTTATATAAGGTATAAGGAAAAAGGCGTAAAATATGTCTGTGAGAAGTTTTATGATGTTATTAGATGGGGACGCGGTCCTTGTTTTAAGGAGTGGTCTCCGGCCACATCTATCTCCAAAAGGCCGGATTTAGAAAAAAACAATAGCGTGAGAGCTAAACCCGGTATTCGCAGGACCGCAGACGAGAAAAAAATGCCCACGACATCCAAAGATGCAGTCGCTGTATAGGTTATCCATAACCCTATTACGGAAAGCTGTCGATGGCTGAAGCCCGAAAAAAAAATTAGACAACACAACTCGTCAAAAAAGCCTGCGGATTACATCCGGGAGATCAAGCAACTCAACAGAGCTTCGACGGAAGGCACGCTGTGTATCCGGGAGGGAGTCGCTGCGAATGGCGCTGTGCAAGGATATTAAAGAGTGTTCGCTGTCGCGCCACCAGATTGCCGGAGAGATAAGCCATCAATCTATTAGATCTTGAACGAGCTTTTTAAGCTGAGTGAAAAATTTGTTTCTGACTTCCTCTATGTGAAGTGCTTCCCAATAATCAACAGACAACCTGTCTTTCGTCATATGTCTTTTAGGTTCGACTTGCAATGCATATGAATTAACCTGTCTTTCCCAAAACCATTCTGCACATCCGAATTGAATGTATTCCGGATCAATTGAAGGGATATCTCTCAAATGTTGAAATATGAACTTTCCTTGCTTACTATTTTCTATACACAGGGCAATATAGGCTATTTTGTATTCGGCATTCGAAATACTATTCGAAACGGGTAATGGTTCAATTTTGTAAGGGTTCTTTTGGCTATTGTGCAGAAAATGACCATAGCAGCTTTGCAAAGTAAAACAGTAATCCAATTTTGCAAAACCGCTGATTAATTCGACTATGGGAGGATCAATACTTTCGATATCCAGCTTGGATAAGTATTTCTTTCTTTGATCATGGAAATAAGGATTATTAACAAAGTCCTTCAAATCTGTAAAGGTTTCAGCAATTCCCGCTCATCACGTTATAAGTTCATTTGCCACCACATGTGGATAAATTATGAATTTTACTCGCCAACATGTTGTAATTAGTAATGAAGGCTTCATATTTGGAAAGTATTGTTTAGAGGAAAAATGCACAAAAAAATCGCTATCTTAAATCAAGACAATCTGTTTTCAAACGCAAAATGTCCCGTTCAGTAAATGGCCTTAACTTCAGCCAGTGGTAATTTCCTTTGGGTAGCTTTGATGTGCCTATTTAGGGCATAATAGCCCCTCTATGAGGTGTCATCATATAAGATGATCGGGGCTGGAATTTGACGCCGTAGAGAATAGAAGGGTGATAAAGCATTTCGCAATATCTCTAAACGCAAACTCTTTAAACAATGATTCATTCGCTCCCCATAAGGCTCTTTTGCTTTTAGCTTTGTCCATACGGCCTCCAACAACTTACAGGAAAGCTGCTGGGTCTGATCTATCAAAAGCCAACATCATGAGCATGGCAAAACTAAACGCAAAGTTTTTCTCACCGGAGACCATAGTTATGTTCAAATGATAGCCCTGATTCTGCTGTACCAGCTGGGTTTCATTTTCGATCTTCCAACGAGTACGCCCACCGCGCAGATGATTGTATATAAGCATTTACTTTCGTCACTGCAACGGAACCCAACTGAAATGCTGTACCTTACTCTGGAGTAACCCTCCTGTATTCTAAAAAATTAACCAATAAACTCTGGTTTGACTCGTTGAGAGGGACTTGATTTAGAAAACTAAAACGATGAAACCGGCCTTCTGGATTCTTCATCGACAATTTCAAACTCGGCGGATCTGACTCCACACTTCGGGCTTTTTGACCTGCTCGAATAAAATGAAATTTATCGCGCCCCTCTTTGACCTGCTAAGAAAATATAGTGCAGATTATATTTCTGTGCCTCCTTGATATGAGGGCATTTGAGCTCACAAGTAATCTCTCGTGCAACGATAAGGCAAAAATGAGGATGATCTTTCCTTAGCTTTTCAAAAAACCGCTTGGCGGCATTACGTTCGCAGTCATTCTTATTTTGCCCATCCTGTTTGACTATGAATTCCGGCGATAAAGGAATCACTTCCTTGAAAGCAGGATGAACTATTGCCGCGCCTAACATCTGTAAGTGATAGGTAACTTCACCTGTCTTCGAATTTTCCTTTTTTAAACAAATTTCAGAGTGCAGTTTCTTCGAGGAAAAAAAGCCCGTTCCATCTAAGCTCAATAGATAACATCCCTCAAAAAACACCATACCTTCGAGAATTTTGCCTCTCTGCAGTTGCCGAATAGGCCCTTTAAACGCCGGCCTAAGCTGCTCGGGGTTAACCGGGTCAAGAATTTTTCGCATCTGCGTATCACAAGGCTCTTTCTCTATATTGTAAATAGTCCTTAAGTTTTGATCGATTTCCCTTCTTTCATCAAAAGCGAGCAATGACGGATCTTTGAGGGAAAACATGGCAAAACCGGACATCAAAGCGTCTGCCATAGAAATCTCAGGAACGCCTTGACGAAAATCCGATACATTCGAAAAATCGTCATGAAGGGCTTTGAATAGGGCATCTGCATTAAGATGCTTTCGGAGCTTGGATGATTCTGACATACGCAATCCCTCCTTTGCGCCAATATCCTAAAGAAAGGAGGGTAAGATGTCCAGCTCAGCATAGCATGATTATCCGCAATTATGTATCAATGAGGTTTGTTTTTCTACGATAACCTCTTTTTTTCATAGAAATTCTCGATATTGCTTGAATTGTAGTGCAAAAGTTTCCAAAACTGAACCGTCAATTTATCGTCTATGACACGCAATGCGATGTTTGAGGAAATCAGGGACAGGGCTATGAAGGTTTCCCCGTTCCGGTTGCATTCAGAGGTATTCTTCTTTATGATTGACTGCACAGTTAAATGGTTGGTAAGTCACGACACCATCAAGAAAATAAAAGGAGAAATAGATAGGGCAAGAGAAAATTCTACATAACATGGCAGAAAATAGCCTTTATTTGTGCCAAAAGTTTACGAAAAATAAATCTCTAAAACACCTTGTTTTCAAGGATAGATCATGAGCGGGAATTCCTGTAAAGGTTTCCAATTTACAATGCCTCTGCATTAAGTTTTATAATCTATTTGCCGGGTAACATAAATGGACTAAATTGTGGTCTTTTTCACGCCAACCATTTTTAATGATACCTGCCATAATTTCAGACGAACAACAATCTGCACCAATTATATATTTTTAGTATATATTAAAATCAATAAGCATTATTGAACCAGCCGGCAATATAGTACCCATCCATATTTTACCATTCTGAATAAACTTCCATAAACTTAAATTGTCATAGTCATGCACAAAAATATGTGCACAGTGCACATTTTTCTGTTCATTTATCTATGATCTACATCCTATCAAAACCTTGCTTTAGAATAATTTTTTAATCCATAGCGTTTTAAAATAATCCCCAAGATCCCTATAAAATTAATCTTTTCGGTTACATATGGACCATAATATGTCAAACGGCAATGCTTTGGCATATATATTGTAGAGCAAAACCCTTTAAAAGATAGACGATAACTTTAAAACACAAAATACAAATGTACATTGATAGATAAAGCCTCTGAAAACGGGCCTGATTTGATCCTCGAATAAAAATGACCGGGTACAGATAACTAATAGACTAGAAAGGGGGTTAAATGACAACGGTTTCAAAGAAAATATTAATTGTAGACGATGAAAAATCTTTAAGGGAAATAATGAAAAAAAGGCTTGGCAAGCTTGGATACAATCCTGGATGTGCCAAAAATGGCAAAGAAGGTTTGGAAATATCAGAGAGGAAAAAGTTTCCACTTATTTTGCTGGATTTAAGAATGCCGGAGATGGACGGCATTGAATTGTGTATACGAATTAAAGAAAGAAACCCGGAGACTGTTATTTATGCTTTTTCTGGTATTGTTACAGAGGCTGAGCTTGAATTGATGTCCTTCTTTGTAAGCCGTTCACATTTGAAGTGTTAGGGCGTGCTATTGAAGGTGCCTTTGAAAAAATAAATAAAAGGCGGGAAAAGCTGTCCACATCCCTTTGCCGTTCTTAAAGGAACATATAGATAAGTCTTACCCTGTCGATTCCGTACCAAAGGAGATACCATGAAATTCAACATCATGTTCGTTGACGATTCAATTAGTGTGCTTAAATCCTTAAGATGGATATTCATGGATGAACCTTACCATATTTTTCTTTTTGACAGCCCGCTTGAAGCGTTGAGCGCAATAGATTCTAAAAAATTTGCTGTCGTAGTCGCTGATCAATCGATGCCGGAGATGGCCGGAATAGAATTCTTGGAAAAGGTCAAACAGAGGTCGCCTGATACAGTGGGGATTATTATGTGTGACTTTGTTGAACCCGAGACAGCTTCAACGGCTATAAATGGTGGTGTTGTTAATCGATTTATCGAAAAGCCGTTGGATATTCATGAGATTAAACAAGCGGTGGCAATAGCCCTTGCTCGATTTGAAATCAATGTCGAAAACAGGAAAGAGAGGGTATCAATATTTCAACCTCGCACCGTATTTTCATTTCAACAACAGGATCTTCTATCATGAACGATTCAAGATGAAGAACGGTGCAATAGCTATGATCAGGTCATTGAATGTTCAAGGTGATTCTGCTTTTTTATTTAACCATCAGCAAACAGACCTGCTTGAAAAGCGGGTAAAATCTGTAAAAATCTGATTACATAGCTCAATATATAGAGCTCCTCTCCGAGGAATTGTCAGCGAGTTGGAAAAGCTGCAAAACCAGGAACCCTATCACCCAGTTGGCTTTCACAATCCGGTGGGAGTCAGTTAAAAAGCAGAAGAATAATGAACCTGGCGCTTAGCATAACAATGATCAAGATGATAACCCAGAATGGCGTGGATTTAAGAAATGATTTCCAGTCTTTTCGGGTTACCGGTGTTTTGAACACACCCATGCCGCATGGCCTTTTTAAACTGTTTTTTCGGGCGGGGTTGAATTTCGGCTGCGAAGATTTTCAAATTTTTCGATGTGTGACCCTTCTTCCCGAATTATTTTTTCCAGATGTTCAATGGTTTTTTCATCCACGAGAAAGGTTTTCAACATTTCATAAAATAAAATTGTGTCATTTTCAAATTCTATAAAAATATCGATGAGCGATTTGCTGTTTTTAACCCGGGAAAAATTAACGTCGGCAAGTGAAAACGCCTGTTTTCCGATTAAATCCTCGACCAGTGCCGAATCCATCTCTTTGACCTGCGGGCGATCCTGACTTTTTTCAATCTCATCTTTTAAGGCCAGGAACCAGTCGGTATGCTCCAGCTCTTCATCTGCAATCTGAAGCAGCAGATGGTCCAGTTCAGGATTTTTCGATTGGCCGATGGCTTCGCGATAGACTTTTTCCCCGTTTTTTTCTATCTGAACGGCAATTTCAATGATTTCGATTATGGAGAACATTGGTCTGATTAAAGGTCTTAATATCTCAGTCTGTCATGAAAAAAATGTTTTGTCCCAGTACAAGGTTGGGTTGATCTTATACCATGACAAGCCGGTCATCAAGGATTTCCGGGGCCGGGGGCTCATAATCCCGAAAATGACAAAGATGTCGATGATGTCATGGAGATCACCATCCACAGCCGTCTCTTTGAAAAAAATCTTCAGCAGGCCGGTTTCAAAAACATAATTATACACATGTTTTACGATTTTTTGCAATAATTGAATAAAACCACCCATATATTGCTGAATTACGTTGGTTAAAGACTTCCTGCTATTAAAAGATCTTTATTTTCAACAAATCGTAGAATTTTCGAGACGTTTATGATAGTTCCATTTTGAGATAAAATAACCCCTGCCAATTGCGGAAGTATAGAAGGCTCCGGAACCAAGGTAAGGGTGAGGTTTCGCGCCGGCAGGAACAACGCTCATTCAGGATACCGGGTTATGGGTGAGAAATATGGATGTATGGGTTCATTCTTCCATGGCAGGCCTGTTTCTGTTTTGGAGAGATTTCAAAGAGATTTTTCCAACATTTCTAATTATAGTTGTTTTTGTAATTTTCCCTGTAATATATGTGATGTTCAGGCGCAGAATGAAAAAGGGAGAAAAGCAGGAGGAAGTATAACAGGGAGACCTTTGAAAAACTACGGAAGGGATTCGATAATTCTCTGAAACCAAAGGAAATGCTTATTTGTTATTTTTTCCACGCCGAAATCCTTTCGTCTCCAAAAAACCATATTGTATTCACCGGGGAAAATCGGCCAGGGACGAAACGGTTTCAATCCATACCGGCGAATTCCCGACCGTGTTCTCACATACCCCCGCCCCCGAAAACTTTGCCGTTCGCAACCATGAAGATCTTCCTGTAATATCAATTTTGGGTTCATGGATATTATTGCATCTTCCCAGCGGCAATAGGGCAGAATCCGCTGGCAGACAACCGCTGCGCAAGATACATCTTGAAGGTCCTCCACAAGGGTTCCCGGAAATATTTTTATTGCTTTAAATAAGTTATTCGGATTTCCTCCATAATATCTTATGAGCACTTCAGTCATATCTTCAGTATCCGAAAAGGCTCTTGAAGATATCGGCTCGATTTCATACAGCCGGTCAATACATACATAGTAGGATAAATTCAACTCCGTCATCAGGCGAATATGATTATCGATCCGGTTTATCCGAGCGCCACATCCCAGACTGACAATGGATTTGTGCCCGTGTTTTTTTAGAAAAGAAACAACCGGTTTGACCGCTTTGCCGACGGCCATATCCCCTAAGAGTTTTTCCTTTGCTCCGGGAATCCCACAGGTTATCTCTTGGGGAGGCGAATACGTCTGATATTCATTTGGACCATAACGCTCGGATACATCCATATCTATCCTCTTAAAATAAGGACTTTGTCCGGATATTTCACAAAAAAATAAAACCGCTGATTATTTTTGATGAACTCGTAAAAAGTCCGATTTAGACGGTTTCGTAAAAAGTTCAAACTCCCCCGCCAAACATAGGCGGGATAAAAAGGCGTGCAAATTTTGTAATCATGAGGCGTACTTTTCGTACGTTGAATGATTACGAAATGCAGCACAACGCAGAAGTTGGACTTTTTACGAAACCGTCATTTTTAATTTGATGTCAAATCAGAATTATAGATTCAATATTCTTGCCAACTGCACGTCAGATTTTATTGGATAACCCAAAGGTTTCGTTAAAATAAATATCAGGAAAAATCATCTGATGACAATCGGCAAAAATGCCTATTTGGATATAGGCAAAAGTACCTAATTTATAATGGGCAAAATGGCCCATCTCGAACATTTCATAAAAAAAAATGAACTCGATCCTTGAAATATTCGGGATATCACTGATTTTCTATGGGTTCCAGGGGGTTGTTTTTTCTTTAGAGCACTGTTTGTCGGCGCCCTTAAGCCGCATCGCAGGGTTTGTGGAGTGATTATTAAAAAAGTGTGGGATGTGGCAAGCGGTCTGAATTTTTTGAGTACTTACGAGTTTGAAGTGTATCCTTTTTGAATGGCATATTTTACCAGTCCGGCAATTTTATTTACATTCAGTTTTTTCATAATGCTCGCACGATGATGCCCAACCGTCCGGACGCTTATAAACAGAAGGTTAGCAATCTCTTTGCTTGATTTATCTTCAGCAATTAGTTTTAATATTTCCTTTTCTCGAATGGTCAAAGGATCATCCAGAGGTTTTCTGCCGTTTCGGTAGAACCTTATCAACTCTTCCGTCAACTCTTCTGAAAGAATGGGAGATAAACAAATCCCTCCCCGTCGGATTTTAGTAATGGCGGTTAAAAGCTCTTCTCCGGTATCTTCTTTTAGCAGGTAGCCGTCAGCGCCGGCTGAGAGTGCATGATAGAGATATTCTTTTTTTTTATGCATGGTCAGAATAACTATCTTGATTTCAGGATAGACCATCTTGATCTCATGGGCCGCCTCAATCCCCCTCAAATTTGGCATGGATATATCGAGTATGATCATGTGGGGATTAATGCTTTTCAGCAGGTTCAGAAGTTCTAATCCGTCCCCGGTTTCTGCGACGACCTCCATATCATCCGACTCTTCGATGATCTTTTTTATTCCATTTCGAAGCATAACATGATCATCAGCCAGCAAAATACGATACGCATTCACGGTCTATTTCCCCTTTTCACAAATTGGGACGTTAAGAGTTATCCGGGTTCCTTTTTGTTTTTGGCTAAAAATTTTCAGTGTACCGCCAAGCATCCTTGCACGTTCATTCATGGCCGTCAAGCCTAAGCCGATTACATCGGAGCTTCTATTCCCGATCTGTTTTTTATCAAAGCCCTTCCCATCATCAACAATTTGAAAAAAAACATTTTTTTTCTTTTTCATGATAACAATCGATAAATGGTCGGCATGGGCATGCTTATCTATATTTGTAATTGCTTCCTGGAATATTCTGTAAATAATAATTTGTGATTCACGGGAAAACAGATTGTCGATCTGCTCGATATCAAGGGAGATATTAATATTGGAATATTTCTCAAAATCTTCAGCTATCCATCTAAGGGCGGCGCACAAGCCCAGATCTTCCAGAATTGAAGAACCGAAATCCCTGGAAAATCTTCGGACATTTTCAATGGTTTGATCCACGTATTTCAGTATCTTGACACAATCCTCTTTTAGATCTGTTTGGCTGTCATTCAGTTTATTTTTTATAGATCTTATCTGGAGTTTCAATACCGTAAGTGATTGTCCCACTTCATCGTGAAGTTCCATTGAAATTCGTCTTCTTTCTCTTTCCTGAACCGTCAATAAATGGGAAGACAGCAGACGAAGTTTTCTTTCGGATTCACGCAACACCATATCTTTTTTTTTGACCTCAGAAATGTCAATAATGATCCCTTTCAATCCTACTGGTTTTCCATCCCGGCTGATAGGGTTTGAGTAAAAAACGACAGGAAATATACTGCCGTCTTTCCTCAACATGGTGTAGCCATTCCCACCGGTCTGTTCCCCCCTCAGCGCCCTTGTCTTATTGGCTGAAAACCTATCTCTGTCTTCCGAAACAATGAGCTTCTCGACGTTTAAACCCCTATCAAAAGCCTCTTGAGCATAGCCAAAGGATTGGGGTACATTCGGGTTGGAAAATGTAAGGTTTCCCGAAAGATCAATTTCAAAGACAGTTTGAGGGAGCAAATCAGCAAGTTCCTTGTATTTCTCACCGTTCTCCCGCAGGATATTTTCCATCTGCCGGTACTCGACGGCATCTTTCTCTAACGCCTTAATCTTTTCCTGCAATTTTTCATAGGATGATTTTCCAAACATTTTCACACGCTCCGATCCCCGATTTCCATGAAACATTTCTATTATGACAAAACAACCCCCAATTTTTTTCAACTCATTGATTTTGGCAACTTCTTCATCGACGTACTAATATGACAACACCCTAACTTATTTCTACTTTATCTCTTTTTTTCTTCCTCCAAGAAATATATGATCGGAGAATGATAATCGATATGGGAATGCCGACAAAAGCACTGTCATCAATCTTTCCAGGTAAAAAGTCAGGCATAAAAAAATAGACCAAGCCTCCTAAAAGGAGGCTTCCACGAAGTGCTCTTGAGTATCCCAGAAAGGTGAAGACTCTGAAGAAGGTCATGAAGAGAAAGGTCCAAAAGAGAAATACGATGAAATTCGCTGCATGCCGGTATGGGACAGGAATCAAATCTGCTATGGATTTGAGTATACTTTCATAAAAAGAAGTTTCCTTTTTGGCGCGAACCTTTATGATTTCACCGATGGTCATTTTATCATGGATGTAGGTCGCGCTTGGGATTAAAAAATCGAGAGTAAAGGCGGATTTCTTTTTGTGAAGGGCATCATTTGTTTGCCCGAACGGAAGCTGAAGGATATGCTTTACAAGCAAACATCCGGCAATGCATAAAATGGATAGAACCAATAAAATTATACTCTGGGAAATTGATCTTTTCATAGGAGGAGTGTATCCCCTTTTAAACTGAGATTCGACCAAACTCGATTAAACACAAGAGAACCATATGTAAAATTATTATTAGCAGAATTTTATCGGTTTTTCTATTATATTTATGAAAGAAACGTCTTGTCCCAGTACAGGGTTGAATTAATCTCATACCATGACAAGCCGGTCATCAGGGATTTCTGGGAGCAGGGGCTTATAATTCCGAAGATGACAAAGACGTCAATAATGTCATGGAGATCACAATCCATAGTTGCCTGGTTGAAAAAAATTTCCAGCAGTCCAGTTTCAAAAGTATAATTATCCGAATGTTTCATGAGGGTTTGCAACAGGTTAACAAAACCACTAATATTTTCCTGAACCACGCGGGTTAACGTCTTTCTGACAGCCGTTTCACAAGAAAGTTCCCCGGTCTCTCTCATCGTATCTAACATAGCCTTGACAACAGGCGGGATAAAAAAGGTGCTCTTATTTCTGAAATCGAGGATTTTGTCTTCCCATGCAGGGCCGCCCCGAGATTTGACTGGAATCAGGATCCGCTCTTCAAAAGCCAGCAGTATCAAATCCTTTTTTTGACTTTCCACTATGTCGATTTCTTGGTAGCGAATCGTTTTTTTACAAAGGTTATCATTCAGAAGCTCTGCCAGTAAAAAGGCATCGCTTTCAGGAAAAAAATTCAAAAGTGCATTATACAGATGGTTTTCCTTCATGACTTTCCAACGGTAATATTTTAAAGTTTTGCATACACACTGGGGAAAACGGTCTTGTTCCTGATTTTATGGCAGATTATATCTCTGATAAATAAGCCGCTTCGATCCTGCCCTTTTCTTCATCCACAAAAAAGAAAAGGATAGCGCCGATGATAAAAAGGAGCGAAATAGAAGCAATCCCCCAGCGAGAAGCTAACTGCCCGACATGTGCTATCTGCTCGGGTGTAGGGGAGGGCGGTATCAAAACCCGACGGGCTATCAGTCCAACAATGCCCATCAACACCGGACCTAGAATCGTCCCAAATTTACCCACCATATTATAAAAACCATAGTATTCAGCAGCCTGGTTTTTAGGGATTAACCGCGAATAATAAGACCGACTCAGGGCTTGAATACCTCCCTGGACCAAACCAACGATGACGGCCAGAACGTAGAACTCCTGTTGGGTTGTCATCATTGTTCCCCATATCGTGATAAATATGTAAACACCGATGGCTATAAAAATAGATTTGCGTACGCTCCACCGCTGACCCAGTTTTCCGAATACCAGAGCAGAAGGAAACCCCACGAATTGTGTGATTAAAAGAGCCACAATTAAATCATTTGAAGAAAATCCAATGGACATGCCATAATCGACTGCCATCCGAATGATAGTATCCACTCCGTCAATGTAGAACCAATAGGCGACTAAAAAAAGAAGGACAGTTTTCAGATGACGAATTTTTTTAAATGTTCCGATTAACTGCCGGAAACCATCGGCGATGAAACTAACGCCTTGGGGTGGGGTGGTGGCTGTTTCTTCCTCTTGTACCCACAAAATAGTAAAAATAGTAAACAGGCCCCACCATGACGCCACTAAAATAAAGGCATATCTGATAGCAGTTTCTGCATCAGACAATCCGAATTTCTCCGGCAGTAATGTCAGGAATACGGTCACAAGAAAAAGTAGTCCGCCGCCAAGGTATCCCATGGCATAGCCTAAACCGGATATATAGTCTATTTTGTCTTCATCCGCCACGCTCGGCAAAAGAGAATCGTAAAATATATTTGCACCGGAGAATCCGATAATTCCAATTATATATATGAAAATGGCCCAGCCCCAATCTCCTTTTTGAACCAGAAATAGAGCAGCAGTCATCAGTACCCCCAGGTATGCAAAAAAGATCAAAAATTTTTTTTTCACAGACCCTTTGTCGGCAATTGCACCCAGAACAGGAGCCATTAAGGCCACAATAATGCCGGCAATAGAGTTGCCTAATCCGAGCCGGGCAGTACTCATGTTGACATCAGCGCCATAGCTCCAATACTCTTTAAAGAATATGGGGAAAAAACCGGCCATCACGGCTGTGGCAAAAGCAGAATTTGCCCAGTCATAAATGGCCCAGCCCCAAATAGCTTTTTTATCTTTATCCATTGTTGAACCGTATAGAATGTATCGGGCATTTTTCAACTATATGAAATCAATAGTCAGTCTTTAAATGGTATCCTGTTTGTGCCATGGGTATGGAATACTGGAATGCTGGAATGCTGGAATATTGGGTATAAAAGCGGGAAATAACCCATTTAAATTGTAAAAAAAACTCCTTTCCTTCAACTTCGTTCAGGACAAGCTCACCCAGCATTCCAATACTCCAGTATTCCATAATTCCAATTGGGGCGAAGCCCCTAAGTTTACCACATCGTGTCTCAATTGCGGTTCTGGCAATACATAAAAAATTACCTCAATTGAGTTATTGCTTAATATTTCAGCAGGTAACTTGGTTTTTTTGGTATGCTTTGATCTTTTCGATCAGCACCGGTACAAACTCTCTGCAGTCGTCAACCACGCCATAATCGACCTGATCAAAGACCGGCGACTTTGCGTCATTGTTAATTGCCACCATCACCTTTGCCCCGGTGATGCCCACCATGTGCTGCTGCTCACCGGACAGCCCCACCCCGATGTAAAGCTCCGGGCTGACCATCCTCCCACTCTGCCCGATCATCGACTCCAGCGGTGCCCAGCCTTCATCAACCACCGGCCGTGTGCACCCCAAGGCTGCGTTGAGTGCATCCGCCAGATCGGCGATTTGCCGCCACCCGTCAGGATCGCCCGCCCCGGCGCCACCGGCGATAACGATGGCAGCGGATTCAAGAGGAATTTCATCCGGTATTTCATGGACAACTTCCAGGGTTTGTAAGCGCGGGGACATATCCTCCGGCACCGCGACCGGGATGATTTCTCCGGATCGGTTTGGGTCCGGCTCAGGTATGGGGAAAACCCCCTTGGCGATGGTGGCCATTTGGGGACGCTTTTGCGGGCAGATTATGGAAAGCAATCCCCCATAGGCCGGAATGCGTTGTTCTAATATGTTGTTTTCATCGAGCACCAGGTCGATGCAGTGCGCGGTCAGGCCGGTTTGCAGTCGAGCGGCCACAAGGGGTGCCAATTCTCGGCCCATGGCGGTGGAACCGAGTAAGATGATTTCCGGTTCATGCTCCTGTGCAAGGCGGACCATCGCCCGGACATAGATTTCGGGTTCGTAAAACGCCAGCTGCGGGTTGCTGCCCAGAAACACCCGATCGGCACCGGCGGCAAACAGCGGTTGGACGTGGTGTTCCATCAGGTTCCCGAAAAGCACGGCTTCCACAGTTGTGTTCAGTCCGGCGGCCAGTTTTTGAGCCTGGCCCATAAGCTGTAAAGAAACGCTTCGTATACGACAGTCCCGCTGCTCGACAATAACCCAAACCGGACCATAATCGTTTTTCATCACCACATCCTTTCTTCTATACTACCCCGGAATCCACCAGCTTCTGGAGTAGTTGCGTTGCCTTTTCCTCGCGCGTACCGGTAAGAATATTCACTTCCCGCTTGCTCTGTGTGGTGGTCAGTTTGGAAACAATCGTGGGTGATCCTTTCAAGCCTACCGCTTCCGCCGGCACACCAAGATCATCGATCCCCCAACGGACGATCGACTTTTTACGGGCTTTGATAATTCCTGAGAAAACAAGGGCTCGTGGTGTATTCAGCTCGCGAGTAACCGTGAATACCGCCGGCAGTTGCACCTGCATCAAACGGTATCCATGGGCAAGGCTAGCTTTGACTTTCCACTGTAGAGACCGGCATTCCACTATTTCTTCCACCATGGTCACCACCGGTAGATCTAAAAACGAGGCGATCTCCGGGCCGACCCATTCGGTACTTCCGTCGCTGCTGGCCATTCCACAAAAAATCACATGGACCGGTCCGATTTTCGCGATTGCTGTAGCAAGCGTATAGGCGGTGGCATAGGCATCGGCACCGGCAAAAGCCCGATCGGAAAGCAGAATTCCCTGGTCGGCGCCTAACGCCAAACATTCCCTGACGATCCCCTCTGCATCCGGAGGTCCCATGCTGAGTGCCGTTATATGCGCATCAAACTGCTCTTTGAGATCAAGGGCGGCCTGCATTGCGTTTTTATCAAGGGGATTCAAAACCAGCGGGACCTCACATCGCATGAGGGTTTTGGTAACGGGATCGATTCTGATATTGCAGGCTTGCTGTGGATCAGGAACCGCTTTAACACATACGACGATTTTCATCATTGGATAACCTCTTCCTAAAGCTTGGAGTATACTAAGACAGTACCCAGCGGGCAATGATGACTTTCATGATATCAGAAGTGCCCGCCGAAGGCCCGAGCACGAAAGAGTCACGCAAATAGCGGCTGACCGCATATTCTTCCATGCAACCATACCCCCCGTGAATATCCAAGGCCATTTTTGCCGCCTTCTGCGCAGCTTCCGTAGTAAAATACTTTGCCACCGCAAATTCGTTGCTTGAACGCCCGCCTTTGTCTTGAATAGCGGCGGCACGGTATCCCAACAGGCGGCCGGCTTCCAGATCGATCTTCATTTGGGCCAGCTTGTTCTGAATGGCTTGCAAATTGCTGATAGGTTTGCCGTACAAGATGCGCTCGTTGGCAAACGTTACCGATGCTTCCAGACATGCGGCCTGAAGTCCCAGGGCACAACCAACCATGCCGCCTCTGCCCACATCACCAATGGCACCCAAAGCAACACGCATGCCTTTTCCTTCACCTCCCACCAGGTTTTTAGCGGGAACACGGCAGTTTTCAATGGCCAACTCTCCGGTATTACAACCGCGCATGCCTAATTTATGCTCTTTATGGGTAGGCTTGAATCCTTCCATTCCTTTTTCAAGAATAAAGGTTGAAAACGCTTTGGGATTTTCGTCGTCCTTAGCCAGAGTCGTAATTGTGTCGGCAATATGAGAGTTGGTAATGAAGCATTTGCGTCCATTGAGAATATAATCATTTCCTTCTTTCCGATATGAGGTGCGGATACCGGTGGGGTCTGACCCCCCTGTGGCCTCGGTGACAGCCGTGGATGCCAGTCGCTTACCTTTGGCCAAGGCGGGAAGGTATTTCTTTTTCTGTTCTTCGGTGCCGAATTTAATGATGGGCTCGATACCCAGGGCAAACACCTGGAGCATCATGGCTGTGCCTACAGAAACTTTGCTGATTTCTTCAAGGGCAATCAACCGGGCGGTATATCCCAAGCCCAGCCCGCCGTATTCTTCCGGTATGGTCAGGGCCATCATCTCCGCCTCGCCCAGGGCCTTTACAACCTCGTCACAGACCTCACCGGTTTCTTCCATTTCGGCAACCTTAGGCGCAACCTGGATTTCTGCAAATTCACGGGCGGCCTTCCTGAACATCTCCTGCTCTTCTGTGAAAGTAAAATCAATCATTTTTTTGCCTCCTTTGCTAACAATATTGAGGGTTTTCGTTTTTTAAACAACATTCCAAAACTTTTAATGATAATTGCAGCGGACATTGAAGATCAGAAATTCTGTTTGCCGATGCCGTTTTTTTCGGGTGTTCCCTGCATATTCAGGATGAGGGGACCGACCTGTCGGTCTTAATCTTGCCAACAAGATTTCGATAAATGGCCGTCCTCAGGGAACGGGTTTAGGGTTTTAGTTTTTCAAGATAATCAATCAACGAATGAACGGTTTTTCCCAGGACGGTGTCAGATTTTTCAACACCATAATTTACGGAAGCCCCCAGTATTCCGGCAAACAGCATTTCTGTGACGGCTTCGGTATTGACATCGCTGCGCAATTTGCCGGTGGCTTTGCCTGCTTCCAAGTGTCGTTGTATAAACCGTTTGAAGCCAAGCCAGCCTTTGTTGATCTCATTGGCCAGGTGGGGACGCTGATCAATAAGCTCAACCATGAGGGTGATAAAAACGCAACCTCCCGGAAAATTTTCCGAATCTTTTAGATACCGCTCGCAAAAGTTTTCAAGAAGTTGCTTGATTTTGTCCACCGGGTCTTGGATTTGATCCAGCCCGGCCAGGTTCCGGTCGCGCCAGATTCTCCGGGCCTCATCCATCACATGAAAGAAAAGGGCCTCCTTACTTTGGAAGTGGTTATAGAACCCGCCCTTGGACGTATTGGCCGCCTTTAGAATGTCCTGAAGGGAGGTGCTTAAAAACCCTTTCAGGGAAAACAGTTTTAAGGACTCGTTAATGATTTTGTCTCGTAAACTCATGGAATCAACCTTTGCGAAAAAAGAGACAAACCGGTCGGTCTCTATAATTTGCTAACTTACCGTCAGACAGTTGTCAAGCTTTTTTTGGAATTTAAATTTTTATTGCTATTAAAAAGGCCTCTGGAAAATTTTCATAAAATATTCGTGATACCTTGGCCCTGTGACACTTTAGATGCCGGGTATTATGTCGTATAATTGTTTTAAATTAAACCTCGGGCTATGCCCGAGCGACCCTAAAAGGTTTTACCGTTCCGGCGTGAAAAAAATGTGATAAAGGTTCTTCCCCTGGAAAGCCCCAAAGGGAAAAGAGAGGAAGAAC
>RPGQ01000035.1:8082-14064 GCA_004193595.1 Desulfobacteraceae bacterium Eth-SRB2 | reverse complement strand
CCAGTCAACAGGATCTGCGCCGGCACTGTAGCCTTCAAAGCCTTCTGACAAAATAACGGCGGGATTTTGAGTAAAGGTGGCGGTTACATTCTTGTCGGCGTCCATGGCTATGGTTTCAGGATTGGTCGTACCGGTTAAATCACCACTCCAACCGGTAAACATCCAGCCCAATGCCGGCTGGGCCGTCAGTTCCACAGGCGTATCCGGATCATACACCCCTCCGGGAGGATTCAATGACACCGTGCCCGATCCAGAGGTCGTTACATTCAGCGTGTACTGCGTGCCATTCCCCAAATCATATTGCACCACTATCGCCGGCCCTGGCCACATGATTTCTATCCCATGGTGTATGGTACTTGAACTAAACGTAATCAGGTTTTCTCCGGTTGTTAATTCAGATAAAGGAACAGGAACTTGGTCATAGGAATGAAAGTGATTTGCCCCATATTTTGGTGCAGTCCAACTGTTTACTTTACTGTAAAAATTATCAGTGCCATCGTTCCCATTCCATGTTGTCACATACATCACTGCGGCAGTGGCATCAGCCAAGGTTGAAATATTAACTTTGCTGGACTTGATTTGCCCCAAATGAACCCAAAACTTCTGTGGAACTTCCTCTGGTTTGAAGAGTTTCACCGAAAAACCGGTCCGTTGGAGCGTCAAATTACTCACTTCATCTGTAACAAACCAGACATCGTTATCATCTCTTATCCGAGCGATAAACTTCACTTGTCCAGAGGATTGATCGGGAATCCACTGAGTATCCCAAGTCGACTGAAAAGGAGCGCTTGTCACTGTCCCCAGATGATTCCGGATGCTGATGGGGCTTGTCCACGATTCCCTATGGTAATTTCGATGCCAATCTATAAATACGCCATCTCCATCCGAGTCGTAACCTTCATAAAAAGCTAAGAAATCCACCCTATCGACATTTCCTGAAACACTTGCGGTTATAGTTGGATTATCACTAAACGTTGCACCTGAGACAGGGGAAGTGATTTGCCCGGTGGCATGAGGTTTACTTGAATCGTAGTATATGCGAAGAATCACGCCGAACCAGCCCCATTGTCCCCAGTCCCAAGGATTGGGCCCGGAAGTCCCTTCCAGAGTATTTCCACCCTCCAGAAGTTGACTCACCGGCACTTCAATCAGATGGTTGACCTGCTGCATATAGTTTTCACCGGGGTCGGCCGGTGGTGGAGCTGTGGGAAGGCCATCCAGTTCAGGGATGGTGATCCAGGCATTACCATTTACCCGAAACTCCTTGGGAGTGGTTCCGTAATGCCCTCCCCATAAATCAATAAGCAATTCAGCCTTAATCGCACCTTGTAAATCTTCAGCTGATAGATTTGCGAAGGGCAGTATGGCATTAGGGAGATAATCCGATGGACAATTCCCGGGATCGCAGACAGGATCAGCGAGCGGATCGGTGACACGCCAGTTGGTGGTATCGTTATTAAAAGCAAATTCTTTATAAACATCTCCCGGTTTTGGCCCTCCTCCAGCAAATTGGGCGAACGAATTGCCGGTAAAAGATACCGTCAAAAAAATGCTTGCAATAATTAGATAGATATAATTTTTATTCATAATAGGTCTCCTTTTGTTACAACTGCAAAGGAAATCCTTTTTAAAACTGCAAAGAAAATGCCAAAAAGAAAGATCATTATTTTTATAAACTTACAATAAGTATTTTATATATAATATTAGTTTGTTATAAAGAAAAAGTGAAATAACATATTTGAAGCCGCTGCTTATAATTTATAAAATAGACATATTTCTTATGTAATTTAGGTTATAATTATTTGATAAGCTATGTATTTCATTTCATAATTTTTGTCTTATCTTAACCAAAGTCCGGGATCTTCGTCTTGAATTTGAACACCGATTAAATATTCAACACGACAAGACAATTTTTAGTATAGTACACACGATTTTCAGGGCTGTTCGGGTATTTCAACGAAGATCTACGAGGCTGGAAAGGTAAAATTTAGAGTTTTTCAAAAAGCTCATAATTTCTTATAGAGGGAAACATACCAAATGCGCCATTTTCGGCACGAATCCTACCTCAACCAAATTTGTTGGTTTAGGTTTGCAAATTTTGGGTTGGCTTCAAGGCTCCCCTAATGAGGCTTCATGAGAAATCCATTTATTGCCTTATTCTCATATGCCCAGATTTTTTTATTGTGCCAACCAATTGATATTAAATCCAAATCTCCATCCCCATCTATATCTACAGCCTGGGTGCCATCATGATGATCGATGGCTTCTTTAGAATCTTCGTCAATAACATGAACCAGCCATTCAAGTCCGTTTTCTTTATTCTCAAAAATAATTACTCGGTTATTCACAGGCCCCCGGTGTTCCCCCAGGACAACATCCAGATCACCATCCCTGTCAAAATCGGCCGTATCCATGCTAAAACCCTGTCCATCCGCTGTTCCGATGATATGGCGCTTCCATAGTCCGGTTGGATCAGCCGGAGCCTCAAACCAGAGAATTTGTTTTCCATTTTCCAACCCAATCACTGCATCGAGTCGCCCATCTCGATTGATATCAGCCAGGTCGTTTCTATCAGATTCTACACTCTTGCCAAGATCTTTGACATGGCCTACTTCGAAAGGAATCCACTCCCCGGCTTGGTAGCGTAACCATGATGTTCCAAGCAACAAATCCTCGTCTCCGTCACCGTCGATATCGCCCACACTCAAATCCTCTTTCAATGTAACATGCGTCAGGGTCCTACATTGCCATTTCATGGTTGAAGGATCGATGGGGAGTTTATAAAAATGTAAGCCTCCACCACCATTATGCCAAGAAATTACAATTATTTCAGAGTCATGAAGTCTAACACGTACACAGCCCTGTACGAAGTCGCCGAAACCACAGGTGCTGATGTTAGTGAGAACCACAAAGTTTCCCGAACCATCGTTCCTTGCCCAAGCGAAGCTATTGTTGGAGCTGGCACCTGAACCTTGAGTTCCCAAAATATCAAGATCACCGTCATGATCAAAATCGAAGATGAAGACCATATTGTTCAAATGAGACCCAATGCTACGGCGAGACCAATTTTTATTGAAATCGCCAGGGTTTTTCCACCACCATCCGCCTGCAACGAGGTCGATGAATCCATCGGCATCCAAATCCCCCGCCTGTATGAAAACGGCCTTATCAGGTACTGCATCATCAATAAGATGACGTCTCCAGAGATCTATGGGTAGGATACGATTTGAGTTGCTTAGGTTACGCCATAATTGAATCGGCCCGTCTTCCCAACTCGAAGCACTGACGAAATCAAAATCACCGTCGTTGTCAATATCTCCCAACTGACCCTTATATACGCTTTTGTTATCAACTTGCCGAACACTCCATTCTATCCCCGTTCCATCATTGAGAAATAAAAGGATTCCGGGGTTATTTGTCCGTTTTAGTGAACCTCCTATGATATCCGTATCACCATCTTGATCTATATCCAAAGCACCAAGAGTATGGCAGTAATCAACCACACCAACCTCATGCTTGGTCCAAGCTCGTTGTCCACCTTTTGGATTCTTGGATTCATACCAAGCAATTTCGACGCCTGGTTTTTCCGAATGTGAAAACAGCACATCAACTCTGCCGTCACCATTGATATCTATTACATCCAACATAACGCTATGATCCTGCCAACCACCGGTATTATCCGTAAACCACTGATCATCAATGACATATTCTAACCATCCATCGTTACGCGGATGTGTTGGATTTCTAAGCCAAAAGCCGTTTAAGACGATGTCGCAGTGCTGATCTCCATCCAAATCAGCAAGTGCCATGCCTTCACGCCCTTTTGCTTTAATTTTTTTCACAGCCCAGCCTGCAGACTTATTCTGGAAATAAATGGCCACAAAATGTTTCGTGCGGACGACGATATCAAGGTTGTGGTCATCGTCCATATCATGGGCTTCAATGTCTTTGACCTCGCTGTTTTTCTCAACTAATCCGACGTGATGCTCAGCCCATTCAAAACCGGAACCATTGGTCACGTTTTCGTACCACCAAACGTCTGCCCTTTTGTCATTCCCTTTGCAAGTTATAACATCATTGTCGCCATCTGAATCAAGGTCAGCGATCACAAGGGCATCACCAAAAAAGTTATCATCTTGCTTTATGACTTGTCTTGACCAGTCCGGATATTGAAACCAAGAGAGAATTCCATCGCTAATTTTCCCTCGATCAGTTCCCCAGACATGACTGATAATGTCGTTGTTTCCGTCACCATCGATATCGCCTATGGCTACCCGTCCCCCTGTGTCCACGTCCACGACCTTGAATTCAAACTTAATCTTGTCATCATATTTATTAACAAGCAAGGGAGTCTCTTTATCACCGTGATTTTTAGAAGCTTTCTGTTTTGCGGGCAGAGAGCCATGGATAAACTTATATATTATGACAACACCTATAAAAACGAAAGCAATGACTGTTAGAAGCGACAAGTACTTTTTCATTTCCATTCAATCGTATTGGACTGAATTTAAAATGACGAAGAGAGATCTCTTCATACGCAGTGAAATTTGTTTAGCTAACTAATACCGGAATGTAGTCATTGACAAAGTCGTGTATCAAGTCTCGGTGAAAAGGAGAATCAAGGATGAAAGGAGATACTAAATAGAATTTGGAAACGTTAATTATATTTGGGCGTACTCAAAATAGACTACATAATTGCAACGTACGTTTTTCTCCAAGAGACGTATCGATTCGGCAAGTCATTTAAAAATATCTGGCGACGAAGAAGGGGTTGAACTGGGTCTTTCCCAGATCATTCCTTTTTCGCCGCCAGATCGAATAGAAGCAAAACTTAAGCCTAACCGTTAATTCAATGGAGCGATGACCACATTATCTATCCAGAATATGTCACCGGGTGCCGCATCGTTAGCAAACCAGAACATCAAGCGTGCATCATCAACCGGTGAACCAAAATTATTGGTGCTGAAGTTTAGCGTGAAGGTGCTCCAGTTCGTAGTGAGATTGACCGGTTCATGGGATAACCCGTAATTGGTATACGGTGGATCGTGTTTGAGAATTGAAACGTCCAACCCGTGGCCGGAACTGGAATAAGCATTGAAGCTGAGTTGATAGTCCGTGTTGGGCTCCAGGGGTATACCATATTGATAGAGCTGAATATTGGTGCCACCGGTAACCGTAGTGACTTTTGCTGCATTAGTACTGCCATAACCGGGACTGGACACCACAAAGCTCCCTTGCCCACTGGTATAAAAATCCCACCAGGTTTCACCATCCTCAAAACCGGGGTTCATTACGATATCTGAAGCTGGAGGAGGTGGACTTGAACCCGCTTTAGCGATGACCACATTATCTATCCAGAATATGTCACCGGGTGCCGCATCGTTAGCAAACCAGAACATCAGTCGTGCATCATCAACCGGTGCACTAAAATTCTTGGTTCTGAAGTTTACCGTGTGGGTATTCCAGCTCGTGCCAAGATTGATTTGTTCATGGGATAACCCATAATTTGTATATGGTAAATCGTGTTTGAGAATTGAAACGTCCAACCCGTGGCCGGAACTGGAGTAAGCATTGAAGCTGAGTTGATAGTCCGTGTTGGGCTCTAAGGGTATACCATATTGATAGAGCTGAATATTGGTGCCGCCGGCAACCGTAGTGACTTTTGCTGCATTAGTACTGCCATAACCGGGACTGGACACCACAAAGCTCCCTTGCCCACTGGTATAAAAATCCCACCAGGTTTTACCATCCTCAAAGCCGGGGTTCATTACGATATCTGAAGGTGGAGGAACCGAACCCGCTTTAGCAATGACCACATTATCTATCCAGAATATGTCACCGGGTGCCGCATCGTTAGCAAACCAGAACATCAGTCGCGCATCATCAACCGGTGAACTAAAATTCTTGGTCTTGAAGCTTACCGTATGGGTCACCCAACCCGTGGTAAGATTGACCGGTTCATGGGATAACCCATAATTTGTA
>RPGQ01000035.1:4600-7982 GCA_004193595.1 Desulfobacteraceae bacterium Eth-SRB2 | reverse complement strand
AGCAAACCAGAACATCAGTCGCGCATCATCAACCGGTGAACTAAAATTCTTGGTCTTGAAGCTTACCGTATGGGTCACCCAACCCGTGGTAAGATTGACCGGTTCATGGGATAACCCATAATTTGTATATGGTAAATCGTGTTTGAGAATTGAAACGTCCAACCCGTGGCCGGAACTGGAATAAGCATTGAAGCTGAGTTGATAGTCCGTGTTGGGCTCCAGGGGTATACCATATTGATAGAGCTGGATATTGGTTCCGCCGGTAACAGTTGTAACTTTTGCTGAATTCGTACTGCTATAACCGGGGCTGCCCACCACAAAACTCCCTTGACCATTGGTATAAAAATTCCACCAGGCCTTGCCATCCTCAAAGCCGGAATTTTGAACTATATCCGTTGTCGGCGGAGGAGGTGGTGGTGGCGGAGAAGATGTGCTAACGGTGAGCTTCGCGGTATTGCTTATATCATTCCCATATGCGTTTGAAACGTAGCATCGGAAGAAGGCCCCGTCGTCATCCAAGGTTGCAGGCGGTGTTGTGTAAGAAGCACTGTTTGCACCGGAAATATTGATTCCATCCTTTGTCCATTGGTAGCTTAACGGGGCGGTGCCTGTTGCTGTCACACTGAAAGAGGCAGTTTGCCCAACTGCTACCGTTTTGTCTAATGGCTCTCGAGTTATACTCGGCGGTATCTCCTCCTCAGGTGGTGGTGGTGGTGGTGGTGGTGCCGATGAGCCATAACGCACCAAAATATGAGGTCCCGGCCACAGAATCTCAATTCCATGATGGAGCGTAGTCGATGAAAAGGTGATTGTGTTATAACCGGTTTTTAGTGCCCCTAAGGGCACAGAGATTTGATCAAAAGAAAAGAAGTGATTTACGCCGTACTTCGGTGCAGTCCAACTGTTCACTTTGCTGTAGAAATCATCACTGTTATCGTTCCCGTTCCAAGTTGCCACACACATCAGGGCGGCATTGGCACCAGACAATGTCGAGATATTAACTTTGCTTGACTTGACTTGTCCATTTCGGACCCAAAATTTTTGTGGCACGTCACTTGGCTTGTAAAGCTTAACCGAAGAGTTGTTTCTGACAAGCGTAAGGTTTGTCTTCGTATTGGTCACAAACCAGACGCCGGAACTGTTTCTAATTCTTGCAATGAGTTTGATGCCGCCTGTAGGTTGGTCGGGTACCCACTGAGTATTCCACGTAACTTGATAAGGAGCACTCGTATCAGTCCCCACATGATTTCTAATTCCGATTTGGTTGGTCCACTTAAGCGTCCTGTGATAGTCTCTATGCCAATCCCTAAAAACCCCGTCGCCGTCTGAGTCGGCGCCTTCATAATAGGCCAAAAAATCTACCCTGTTGGCTCCTGACGTCGTCGCTTGAATCGTTGGATTATCGCCAAAACTGGAACTTGAAGCAGGAGAAGTAATTTGCCCGGTTGCATGGGGCTTGCTTGAGTTGTAATACACACGCACGACGGTCCCATACCAAGCCCATTGACCCCAACCCCAGCCGTTGTCTCCACATGTGCCCTCAAAAATGTTGTCGCCAGATTTCAAATGACTTAAAGGAACGGAAATAAGCTGGTTTAGCTGTGAGGTATAATTCTCACCGAGACTAGATGGTGGAGGGGCTGTGGTTAGTTCATCTAACTCTGGGATTCTAATCCAGCTATTACCATTAAACTTAACCCTTTTGTTTATGGTTTTTGTATGCCCACCCCACATATCAATAATAATTTCAGCCCTTATCGCATATTGCAAGTCCAAACTGACATGCAACTTAGGATTTGGAAGAAACAGTCCCGG
Source organism: Desulfobacteraceae bacterium Eth-SRB2 (assembly GCA_004193595.1). Lineage (GTDB taxonomy): Bacteria > Desulfobacterota > Desulfobacteria > Desulfobacterales > UBA11574 > S5133MH16. Next base: position 6,167 of record RPGQ01000035.1, on the reverse strand, counting down.
ATTGTTATCAGGCGTTCCCTCAAAATAGGCGTCTGGGTCGGTTACCCGCCAGTTAGTTGTATTATTATTAAATGTAAATTCCTTGTAAATATCTCCTGGCCGTGGACCTCCAGTGGCAAATTCAGCCAGTGCCACATTTACTATAAGTAATGATACCAAAACTGAAAAAATACATAAAAGACAAACAAAATTTGGAAATCTTTTCATGATTAAAACTCCTTATCGTTTTTGACATTTTCTTTTTTTACAACATGTTGCAGAATGCAACTAGGTTTACCTTCGTACAATTAATGCAATAGACATGCCAAGCAGAATGCATTTTTTATCTGTTTGATTTTAATAGCATTTCCTTGGGAGCCGTATTCATACCCGAAAATTTGTGAAGGTAAAATCATACATTACGCCCGATAGAAAAATCCAGCAATTACGCCTAACCCATAAAAATTTATGCATTTTCATATGAATGAAATTTACTACACTGAAAACGGGTACAAATGTTCCGATGGGATTCACCATCTCTCATTGCTCCATTTAGAACATTTTATCTCAATTGGCAATAAATTTAAAAAAAATGTTTGTATTAAATGAGTGGATGGTTAAATTTCCGTTAGACCCTTCACAAATATGTTTGATACAAACTTAGAGGTTCAATTTGAGACTTTTGCAAAACGCCCCATTTTGCTCAATTCCTGTGTCAGGCTCAAATTTTAATCATCAAAATACTCAATGTATTCCTGTGGTTAAAATTTTCGCTTTCCTTGACCTTGAACAAAATTGAACGTTTTTTAAAGGTCTCAATTATAAAAGGTAATCAAATATCCTTTTTTTTAATTACTGGCAGGTTTTTGCAAACTTTTCTTAATGGCTTTGAAAAAAATTCTAATTTGAGCACCATTTAAGCTGGGACGAGGTCGGAAGATAATTCCATTTCTCTAATCATATTATCGATTTCCTTTACATATACGGGGTTCATAATAACCACAGTGTGAGGATGGTAATCTCTAAGAAACTCCGGCTGGACTATTTTATGACCGGTCCCTGCAACATACATATTTTTTTTTCTTGGGTTTATATCAACCACATATTCGATTTCATCTTTAACTCCAAGGGCATTTAGAAACGTCGCCCCTTTGGAACCTGCACCCCATATCACAACTCTTTTTCCCACTTTTGCCATCTTTTTCAACTCGGATTTCCATGTTTCCAGCTTGTCGTAGTATTTTTTAGAGAATGTGTGCACATAATGCATCATATTCTTAATATCATTTTTATTTTTTTCTTGAGGATAAAACCGCTCTTTAACCGGTATAGCATCGACACACAAAAACTGACCTCCGAATGCTTCCTTAACGTCTTTTTCTTTAAAGGAACAGGCATTAAATAGATATTTAAGCGAAAACTCGCTGAAATAATTGCAATGTTCGTAGATTAAATCCCAAATGCCAAGACCCTCCAGAGTAAACATAATGTTGGGGACCTCAAAGAAAATTGACGTGCTCAGTCGATTTCCTACAGTCCGCCGTATCATTTTGATAAAATCAATGGGGGAATGAATATGTTCCAACAC
>RPGQ01000035.1:0-4500 GCA_004193595.1 Desulfobacteraceae bacterium Eth-SRB2 | reverse complement strand
TGGATCTCTTTTCGATAGATTGAATTCATGATAACGACAATGTCCGGTTTGTATTCTCGCAAGAAGTTGGGGGCGACTACCACCTGACCGGTTCCGGCCATATAGGAACCTTGCCGATAAGGGTTGATGTCCACAACATACTGTATTTCATCGGTAATACTTAAAGTTGTTAGAAAAGATACGCCTTTCGAACCCGACCCCCATATTACGGCCTTTTTGCCGTCGGCCTTGATCATACTAAGCTGTCTTCGCCAAAAGTCCACAGTGCTTTTATGACTTTTCTGGAACTTGACTACATAGTCTTTAATTGTAGCAAGATCGTTTTTAAAGTGAGCACTATTGCTCATCTCTCCTATAACCGGCCGTGATTCCAAAACAATATACTGCTCATTATAATCGGTTCTAATGTCAAGTAATTCGAAGGAATTCTTTAGAAACAAACGGCCTAATGATCCAGGACTGAAATAGGAACAATGCTCATAGTAAATGTCCTCGAAAGCACTATCACGCAAAATCCGTGTGACATCAGGAACTTGAATAAAAACGATTACGTCTGAGTTATCCCCTATAGAATGCCTGACCATTTTTAAAAAATCTGCCGGGTCATAGATGTGTTCCAGCGTCATTCTGCAACAGATGAGATCACCTTGGTAATGGGAATAGCGTTCCGAGTAAAAGTCTTGAACGAAAGTTATACGATTATTTGCCTCTTCTTGGTTTCTCCCAGGCACATAGGCAGGGTCAAAGCCAACTCCATGATTCCCCCCCATTTCACAAATAAGTTTTAGAAATTCACCTTTTCCACAGCCAATTTCTATGACATTTTTGTCATGCAGGTCATATCTGTCAATCAAGTGCGCGGCAGTCCGGTGCGCGAATTCATTGTAGGTTGGTGAAAAACCCTGTGATTCCTCACAGTCCGTAGAATATCTAAGCAGTTCGGGATCAAAATCTATGTTGGAAATAAACCCGCAACTTTCACACAAGCCCAAAGAAATATTTCCTCGAGGAAAGCTAATCGCCTCTTCCTTGGACAAAATATTCAGGATACTATGCACAGGCACATTGTTCAGTTTATGAAATAACAGCATTCCTTTTGAAAGACAGCTCGGACAGATTTGATCCAACAGATTTGCGTTAGCTGGTATATTAAAACCCGTTGGTGATTTTTTCTCTTCCATTAATAAACCTTTTCAGTTCTTATCGTCTTTTGGATGTTTGTTTTTAAAATGAACTTTTATACAATTCTGGGCTCTGGAACAGGAATGATAAATTTTCCTCCATTCTTTCGATATAATTCCTGCTGCTGCATGATCTCTTCGGCAAAATTCCATGCGAGAATCAATACATAATCGGGCATTTCTTCAAGAAGCTTTTCGGTGCCAAAAATTGGCAAATGTTTGCCGGGCATGTATTTTCCGTGCTTATGAGTATTTCGATCAACCACAAAGTCTATTAAATCGGTCCCAATTTCAGCAGAATTGATCATCGTTGCACCTTTGGCGGCAGCACCATAGGCCGCAATTCTATTTCCTTGGTTTTTAAGCGAGTGCAAGAGATTCGACAAATCATCCTTTAGCTTTTGAACCTTATGGGTGAAGTCCTGATAATAGTCAATTTTACTCATCTTCAGATCTGTCTCATCATTCAGCAGCTTCTTTACATTTTCCTTTACGGCCTCCTTTTTCTCTAAATAAAGCCGAAGTGATCCTCCATGGATTGGAAGCCGCTTTATTTCATTTAAGAAAAGAGAATGTCGCCTGAACAGGTTATCCAGAGCGGTTACTGAAAAATAGCAGAGGTGTTCATGATAAATCGTATCAAATTCGCAATGATCAATCAGATCCTTTAGATACGGCACCTCGATGACAGCGACACCATTTTCCTTCAATAATATACTGATGCCTTTCACAAAGCCGTTGGTATCCGCTATATGGGCCAATACGTTGTTGCCGTGTATGACGTCGGCAGATTGCCCATCTTTAACCATTTTTGTCGCCAATTCTTCAGTGAAGAAGGTGGTTAATGTGGGAACACCAATCTTTTCCGCGGCCTTTGCCGGCCCTTCGGCAGGATCAATACCCAGGCAGGGTATTCCCATCTCAGCATAGTTTTTCAAAAGATAGCCATCATTACTGGCTAATTCTACAACAAAACTCTCAAAATTAAGAGAGCGGGTCTTAATCAAATCCATGACGTTCGCACTGGAGTGCTCTAAAAGTGCAGGCGAAAAAGAGGAATAATAAGGGTACTCGTCGCAAAACAAGATTTCGGGGGGAACTGTCTCCAAAATCTGAACCAATTTGCAGCTTGGACAAAAGGCAACTTCAAGGGGGTAACGGGGTTCGGGCTCTTTGAGTTGTTCGGCAGTCAAGAGACTATCGGCGAGGGGCGTCCACCCCAAGTCCAAAAATACTCTCAAGCCGGATTGCGCACATGAACGACAAATGGTTTTTGTATTTTTCATTTTTCACCTTATAAGTTAATTGAATCCAGACTGGACTGAATTCGACAATATGGATTGGTGAGCGGCCAATCATTTCAAAACAGTTACGATACGTTCCGACGCAAACTGTCATCCAGCACTCCCTCTTTCACAAGTAGTTTAATATGAGAGATTCGCCTATATTTCGGGCCTTCAAACTCTTCGAGGGATAGACCGACTTTTTTATATTCCTCATATAACTGCTCGATTCCCCGTCGGGCGGTCCATTGTGGCTTGAATTCGTGTAATGTGCAGCAGATCTTATTGCAATCGACCCGATAGCACCGTTTGTCAGGGGCCGCATCCGGTGCATATTCGATCTCACATCCTGAAACGACTTCCTTCACTATTTCAGCAATCTCCCGCATCTGGTAATTCTCGGACGTCGTACCCACATTGAATGCCTCGTTGTGGACCAGTTCCCGGGGGGCGTGCAAAGCAGCAATGTAAGCCCTTGAGATATCTTCAATGTGAATAATGGGTCGCCAGGGTGTGCCATCACTCTTAAGATATACACGACCTGTAGTATATGCCCAAGCGGTAAGATTGTTTGTTACCAGGTCAAACCGCAGACGGGCGGAAACACCATAAGCAGTTGATGCCCTGATATAGGTGGGGCTAAAGTCTGCGTCTGCCATTTTAGAAAGGGCTGCCTCGACACGAACCTTAGAAACACCATATGGTGTCACCGGGTTGAACTGTGCCTCTTCTGTCAAAAATTTATCGCCTGCTGCACCATAATTACTGCATGATGAAGCAAATAGAAAACGTTTCACGCCTGCTTTTTTCGCCAGTTTTGCCAATTTTATAGATGCTTTTTCATTTATGTCTTCTGTAAGTTCAGGCTGATAATCGCCGAGCGGATCGTTGGATAAACCGGCGAGATGAATAATTGCATCATACCTCTCTACATCGTTCTTCTGCGCTTCTCGAATGTCTTTTTTTATTAGTGGGATATCCGGTAGGGTGCCGGTAAATGTGCACCGCTCATATAAATCACTGTCAAAGCCTGTTACGTCATGCCCTTTTTCAAGCAACATAGGCACCAAAACTGAACCTATATATCCCTGAGAACCTGTTACTAATACTTTCATATATTTACCTCCATAACGTCCACGGCGCATTCCCTGAACTCCATAAATTTTCAAGGAGATATTTCTCGCGCAGAGTATCCATGCACTGCCAGAAAGAGCTGTGGCGGTAAGCCATTAACTGACCGTCCTTTGCTATGTTCTCCAAGGGCTCCTTTTCCCATTGAGTTTCGTCGCCCTCAATATAATCAAATATCCCAGGCTCGAGCACAAAGAATGCGCCGTTAATCCATCCTTCCCTGGTTTGTGGTTTTTCTGAGAACTCTTGCACAATATCATCCTTAAGCTCCAGGTGACCATATCGAGCCGGCGGGTGAACAGCCGTCAGGGTAGCCAATTTTCCATGGGAACGGTGAAAAGCCAGAAGCTCATTAATGTTAATATCCGATACACCGTCACCCCATGTTAGCATAAATGTCTTATTCCCCACGTATGGGGCAAGCCGTTTGATGCGCCCTCCCGTCATGGTATGCAATCCCGTATCAATCAGTTTCACCGTCCAATCTAAACTATCACCATTGTGATACTTAACATCCCCATTTTTTAGATTTACAGTTAGGTCACTACAAAGCGAACAATAATCCATCATGTACTTTTTAATAATCTCGCCTTTATATCCCAAGGCAATTACAAAATCTTTTAATCCGTAGTAATCGTAAATCTTCATTATGTGCCAAAGAATCGGCCGGCCACCGATCTCAACCATTGGCTTTGGCTTCACCTCAGTCTCTTCCGCAAGTCTGGTCCCATGTCCTCCTGCGAGAATGGCAACTTTCATGCTTTAACCTCCTCCTTTTATTAATGAGTCTGTTGATTTAATCAAGGGCAATTAATTTGCAAATAAATAGCATATCCTGTTAATATAATTAATAATAACTAAAATTAACGCTTGACATTGCATTCTTGGCATTATAGATACAACAT
>RPGQ01000034.1 GCA_004193595.1 Desulfobacteraceae bacterium Eth-SRB2 | reverse complement strand
ACAACCATGATATATACCCATACGATTAAAAGCCGGACAATCAAAGAAGCCAAAAGTCCTCTATATTTGCCTTGAATCCGGGGTGCCTTCGAATTTAGCTCAATTGAGTTAAGTTTCTGAAATATTTTTCTTGAATTTTATTAACAAGCTTATACATTCTTTGCATAATCCCGTCAATACGCCAAAGGTATGATTTTTTATTGGAATTTTCTAATACTTTAGTACTAGATTTTATGTTTTATGGTACTAGATTTTCTAATACCCTGGCATTAGATTTGTAATAGAATGAAGCTATCCTCAGTCCCGGTGGGCGGGATCTCCGCGCGGCTACGACCCCGTTTGGCGGGATTTCCTTTTTACTCCAACAAGCTGTAGGGTATTCAGGCGAGAGCGAAGAAAGGAAACTTAATTTATATTGCAATAGGCATGTCAGATTACAACATTTTGATATCATTGATTTATTATATTTTGAACATGTCGGGTGCACATTATTTTGTGCAGTATGCACAATTTTCTGTGCATATAATAGATAACTAAACTGAGGGTTTCAAAGAGGTATTTCAAGACCCGGTATGCCGATGCGGTGAGCGGCGCTCTTGTATTTGGGAGCCTGTTGGATCTTTCAGGCATGTAGATTTGAGGCAAGGGCGAATTTTGGGCGGTTATATGGTGCCGGATATCTGCCGGCGTTCTTCGTCAAAATCGAAACCTTTCCAAATACCGATGGAGGGCAGGATGGAGTCCTGGGGATGGAATTGGCGAAAGATTTTAAAGTAATATGCGGCCTCGCGACTGTTGATGGATGCTTGAGGATTGTCTCGCTTGATCTGCCGATATTCTTTATCGCTCATTTTTGAGTGGGCCAGCTTCTCGCCCAGCTGCTCACAGCCGGCGCCCTGGGTGTACTGGGCCTTGTATCGCCAGAGTATTTCGTCGGGGATATAATCGGTACCTTCGAATGCTTTCCGAAGAATCCATTTCTCGATCCGTTCGTCCCCGTGCTCCTTGATTTTCAACTGGGGGGACATCTTCATGGCCAGATTGATCATGCTGACGTCCAAAAAGGGTACTCGCAGTTCCAGGCTGAAGTACATGCCGATCCGGTCGGCCCGTTGCAAATTGATATTGTGTAAGCTAATAAGATTGCGCCGCACTTCCTGGTTCAGTCCATCCACCGGCAGACGTTTCATGTAATGGTAGCCGGCAAAAATCTCATCCGCTCCCTCGCCGGTGAGCACCACCGTTACATATTGAGCGGCAAGTTTGCACGTAAAATAGCACGGAACCGCACAGCGCACCAGAGACGGATCGTAGCTTTCCAGCTTTTGAATCACCGTGGGCAACGCCTGGTAGTAATCCTCTTCCGTAAAAATGAGTTCATGATGGGTGGAGCCGATATGCCCGGCAGCGATTCGGCCGGCCTTGAGATCGTCGCTCAAAATTCCATCCTCATCCTTCATTCCTACGGCAAACGTGTGCAAGTTCGGAATTTCTTCCGCAGCGATGGCCGCGATTAAGCTGCTGTCCAGTCCTCCGCTGCAAAATGAGCCCACGTGTATTTCCTTGTCCGCGAGAAGCCGCTTTTTCACCGCGTGAATAAGGGTTTTTCGAATGAACTGTGAGGCTTCTTCAACGTCGGTAATAAGCTGTTCCTGAAGTTCGGGAACGCGGTAATATTGAACAAATCCTTCCCGTGGCGTGTAATAGTGGCCTGCCGGGAATTCGTGTGCGATTTTAACACCGGCCAGAGACATTGCGCCCAGCTCAGAGGCGAAGTATAGTCTTTCGTCTACATATCCGTAGTAAAGGGGCTTAATACCTATGGGATCGCGAGCCAGCATGTAATTGTCACGGTCAAAAATGGCGAAGGCGAACATGCCGTCCAACTCTTTGACGCATTCCGGCCCTTTTTCCCGGTAAAGATGGAGGGCAACTTCCGAGTCGGATTGGGTCTTGAAAGTATATTTGGAACTCAGCCGATTTTTGTGCTCGCGGAAATTATAGATTTCTCCGTTACAAATTATGCCTGCCTGGCCTTCTTGGGCCAGGATGGGTTGATGGCCTCCGGCCACGTCCACTATGGATAACCGGGTATGTCCGAACACGCTGTTGCCATGTACGTAGATCCCCCGATCATTGGGTCCTCGATGGGTCATGGCATCCAGCATGCGGTTAATGGTTTTTACATCTTTTGTCCCAAAACATCCGGCAACACCACACATGTTTCAACTCCTTGATTGGGGGTAAAAAAAAGCGTAGGCCAGCATCATAAAAAGAAACCTTTGCAAAAATTCCCTTTTTGCCCAATTTTTACGTCAGGCTCAAATTTTTATCCTCGAAATACTCAATGTATTCCTGTGGTTAAAATTATCGCCTTTCTTGAACTTGAACAAAAATGAACATTTTTCAAAGGTCTCGAAAAACCTTTTTTGTTAGCCACACTTAAATAACAGAATTATTGTTAGTAAAAATATAATTATTTTAATAAGTTATGATGCATTAATATGTTTCTAATGTCAAGGATTTTTTCAAAATTTAGGTGCCTCTAAAACAGTCATGAAAACGGAACGCATGTCTACTTCTGTTGTGCCTATGCAGATTGCGGTAAGATGATTTTGAGGCATCAAGGACGAAGTCCTAGTCGTCTACGGCGAGCCCTTGATAAGAAGATGGGGTGCCGTCAGCAACGAAAACCCCGATTTACTCATCAAGCACTTTCCTGACGGTTCTGGCGATTTCGTCCCTACATATTTCGAGTTTTCGTAACGCAGTCAGTCGGGATGCATCGGCATCCAAAATGTGAAGTTATTTTTGAGTGAACCCTTAGCCTCAATGAGTTTATTTTTTATTGAATTATATGGAGGTTGAGTTATTTACGATTTGTTTGAAACGAAATGGGTTTCGTGACCATTAGAAAATTCTCCAATTGAAAAAACAAAAAGGCCCATCATCTTGTATGGCTTAAATACCATGTATGCCCCTTTACTCGTCATATAGGACTGTCCCTGAGTTGAGATATGTAAAAGGTGGGGTTTCTGTGTGACATCTTTATGAAACATACTTGCCATGTTTCTTCCTATGGATCAATATAATTTTACCGGGCAGTTTACCCTATCGTTGCAAAAGCTCAGGATGCCGTAAGTCCAAGGCGTCCAAGGGTGACGCTGTAGTAAACTACCGCGAGCCCTTGGCAACGAAGGAATTACGGTATCATGGGCTTTCCCGACCTGTTGGGTCGTAGCTGAAAGCGAAGCCCAAAGGGTTAAAAATATGCCTTACGAAACGTTTTTTCCTGGAATTCACGCTGGGTTTATTCCAAAAGCTTCTGTGTGATATGCGTAACATATAGAAATGTTTTAATAAAATATATTTTTGGCATATTTTTTATGCAACTATAGGGTTTATTTCATGGTGATATTGGGTGTTGTTTTACTGATTGATTGCGTGCCTGAATCTTCAATTTACGAAAAGTGAAAGTTGATAACCGAAATCATAAAGGGAGAAAACATAACATGTGCACAGAAAAATGTGCATGCATGCACATTTTTTCGGTCATACCTTAATCAATGATGTTTAAGCCGGCCTGGTGAAAAATGGGGCGCAGGTAATAGAGGCTTTCCCGGCCGGCCGATTCCGGGGTATCCACATACGGATAGAGCTCCAGGCTGATGTCGCCCTGATAATTCAACCGGACCATGGTTTTAAAAATCTCCGGAAACTGAATAACACCGTGCCCGGTAATCAGGTGATTGTGAACCCGGGTGGCGGCAATGTCCTCTAAATGAACGTGCCCTACCCATTCAAAAAGTTCCTCGAATGCCGCTGCCGGGTCCTCGCCCGCGCAAAAAAAGTGGCCTATATCGAAATTCAATCCCACGGCGGGTGATTTTACGTCCCTGATAAAGGATTTGAACTCCGCCGTGTTTTCTATAAACAGGTCCGGTTCCGGTTCCACCAGAATTTTTACCCCCAGTTGTTCCGCCAGAGGAATGACCTGTTCCATGCCCTGATGAAACAAAGACATGGCTTGCTTCCGTGACATATTATTTAACGGGCCTCCGGGGGGAACGGAAATGTTTTTACATCCCAGTGCGTCCGCCACTTTCAAACAGTCGTTGGTATGCCGGATGCGAAGGTCGCGCCTTTGTTTTTCGGGTTCGATCCAGGACGGAAGATACGTGTCTCCGATAGCAAAAAGGGTAAAGCTGTTTATGTTGGTGACTTTCAGGTTATGTTTTTTGAGTGTTTCTTTGACCCGGGCCAAATCCACGGCCGTAAAGTCAGGCGGATAAAGATGGGGTCTGTCCCCCATGATTTCAACCCCTCGAAAGCCCAGTGCCGCGATTTTCTCCAAAGATTCAAAAAGTGAAAACTTAACAAAGGCATTGGTGCTGTAACCGAAAATCATGATTTTTTTCCATTTTGTTTATGCGCATTCAGGGTACCACATTCTTTTTCCAGTTCCCGAAGACGATGGATCTGATCCTGAAAATTTACCGGCGGATTCTTGCCCAGAGGTTTTTTAAAATAAAATCCCAGTTCCGGAATCAGTCCGGATCGGCCCGCCGATTTTAAAACGGCCATCCAGCGTGAAAGATCCAGAATCAACGGTGCGGCCAGGATTGAGTCCCGGCCCTGAAGGTTCAAACGGATACTCATGGGCAGACCCAACATGCCTTGAAAATCGATGACGTCCCAGGCTTCTTTTGCGTCACCTCGGGGAGGGTAGTAATCGATATGAACTTTGTGACAAGGCTCTCCGTATTTCTGCCCCACAGGGTAACCCAAAATATCATCCAGAAGTTGAGTTTTATTAGCCACTTTGCCTGCGGCCCGCTCAGGGTCCATGAGGTTTTTTCCGTCGGCGTTTCCCAGGATATTCAGGCTGTACCATCCATCCACATGCAGACATCGAGCTTTCAGAGCCGAGGCCAGGACCACTTTAAAATAGGTCTGACCGGTCTTACCGTCACGTCCGCATATGGGAACGTGGTGTTTAATGGCTTGTTGTACAATAACGGGAAATTCCAAATGGTTTGGTGAGAAATTCACGATCGGGATTCCGGACAGAATCGATGCCAGGACATAGGCCAAATCCGGGAAGTTGCCAGGATCAACGTTCGAATAGAGCTGCGACAGACTCGTAAAATTTTCAAGATCTAATTGAATGCCGGCCGGCAGAAGGTTGATCAAAATCGGCAGAACATTGGAATGCTGTTTTTTGATATCCTGGATGTCCTGCATCAGGTGTCGGACCTGTGCTTTAAGATCCGGATCCGGGGGCGGGGCCGGGAATATGAGGATTTCATCGAGATTTGACTGATACGGTTTCCAGAAATTTTCAGGCACCACCCCGTGAGTTTTAACACAATCGCTAAGTTTTGCCGGTTGCGTATCCCAGCCTGCCATGTGTATGGCATGGGGCGGCCCCAGGTAGGGAAAACTGTTTCGGGTGGTCAGGCTGGGTAGGAGGGTATCCGGGTCTTTTTGTAATTTAGCCACAGCGACTGCAAGGGTGGAAGCCACTGCTCCTTTGGCGCCCGCAACCAGTAAGAGCAGTGATCGAGATTTCAAATGATCAGAATGTGTCATAAGCAATGAGCTTGCTTTTAGCTTAAGAAGATCCGATGGTTATTTTATTTTACATTAAAAACATGGTCCTGGGCCGGGCTTTTTACTGCAACGCTATTTTTAACACATCCATCATTTTGTCAACAAAATGGAAACGGATTTCTTTTTTAACCTTTTCGGGTATGTCTTCGAGATCTTTCTCATTTTGCTTTGGCAGGATAAGAATTTTAATGCCTGAGCGATGGGCGGCCAGAACCTTTTCCTTTACGCCGCCGACCGGCAGCACTTGGCCCCTCAGGGTTATTTCGCCGGTCATGGCAAGATCTTTTCGGATGGTTTTTTTGGTCAGCAGCGATACCAGGGCGGTAAGCATGGTGACACCGGCGGAAGGGCCGTCCTTGGGTATGCCGCCTGCGGGGATGTGCAGGTGAATATCACTGTTTTCAAAAAAATCTTCATCAATCTTGAGAGATGTCGCATTTGTCCGAATAAAGCTTAAGGCTGCGGTTGCGGATTCCTTCATAACATCCCCCAGCTGACCGGTTAAGGTCAGTACTTTTTTCCCTTTCATGGATGTGGCTTCAATAAAAAGGAGCTCTCCTCCGGTGGGCGTCCAGGCAAGCCCCAGGGCAATGCCGGGTGTTGAAATTCTTGATTTCACGTCGGAAATCAGGCGAATCGGACCAAGATACTTGGGAATATCATCAATTCCGATTTTAGAAGACACGGCCTCGTCTTCTGCGATCTTGGCCGCCACCCCACGGCAAACCGCTGCGATTTCCCGCTCAAGATTTCTTAATCCCGCTTCCCGGGTATAACCGGTAATGATTTGCTTTAACGCTCCTTTTGTGAAGGATATCTGGTTCGCCTTCAGACCATGAGCGTCCCGCTGGCGGGGGATAAGATATTTTGTTGCAATTTTAATCTTTTCGTCAAGGGTATATCCCAAAAGCTGGAGAACTTCCATCCGGTCCCTTAACGCCGGCGGTATGGTGTCAAGAATATTCGCGGTGGTTATGAACATGACTTTGGACAGGTCGAAGGGCACATCCAGATAGTGATCCGAAAAAGAAAAGTTTTGTTCAGGATCAAGAACCTCCAGCAGGGCCGATGACGGGTCTCCGCGAAAATCGCTCCCTACCTTGTCTATTTCATCCAGCATAAATACCGGGTTATTTGATCCGGATCGGCGGATTCCCTGGATAATGCGGCCGGGAAGCGCACCCACATAGGTGCGCCGATGTCCTCTGATTTCAGCCTCATCCCTGACGCCCCCCAAGGAAATACGGACAAATTTTCGCCCTAACGCCCGGGCGATGGAGTTGCCCAGGGATGTTTTGCCGGTGCCCGGAGGGCCCGCAAAACAAAGGATAGGACCTTTTGACTCGGGCTTGAGCTTGCGTACGGCAAGGTATTCGATGACCCGCTTTTTGGGTTTTTTAAGTCCGTAATGATCGTTATCCAAAACCTTTTTTGCCATTTTTATGTCCAGGTTGTCTTTCGTACTGTCATGCCAGGGGAGGGTGGTCAGCCAGTCCAGATAGGTTGATGCCACGGTATATTCCGCAGAAGACGGGTGCATGCGGGAAAGGCGGTCCAGTTCCCGTTCCGCCTCTTTGCGGGCTTCTTCGGGAAGATTTTTTTCCTCGATTTTAGCTCTGTAGTCGTCGACTTCAACCGAGGCCTCATCTTTTTCGCCCAGCTCTTCCTTGATCTTTTTGAGTTGCTCCCGCAGGTAGTATTCCCTTTGCCGTTTATCCATATCCCCCTTGACCTGGGACTGTATCTTGTTTCCGAGCTCTAAAATTTCCAGTTGATAGTTAATGAGCCGGGTCACTTGTTTTAACCGTTTTTTTGTATCGAAAATTTCCAGTACCGCCTGCTTTTCCTCAAGGCTGGAGTTGATGGTAGAGGCAACCATGTCAGCCAATATGCCGGGCTCCTGTATGGATTTTGCCATGGTAACGATTTCAGGGGGTAGTCCCGGCGAAAGCTCGGCAACCCGGGTGAACTGGCTTATCAAATTAGACATCAGGGCGGTAATTTCCTTATCCTTCTTATCCGCATCCTTAACATACTCCACCCGGGCCCGGGGGTAAGGCTTGCCTTTGATAAACTCTTTTACCCGGAATCGCTCCATACCCTGGGTAAGCAATTGCAATTTATTGTCTTCGGTTTTTGCCATTTTAAGGATCAAAGCGCTGGTCCCCACTTCATGCAGATCCTTTTTCGTATACTTGCCTTCCCGAATCGGTTCTTTTGCCACAACAAGACCGATGATCCGATTCTGGGACATGGCTTCGTCCACCAGTTGAATGGATCGTTCCTGTATGACAAGAAGGGGCAAAACCATTTTGGGGAAAAGGACGGCATCAATCATAGGGAGAATGGGAAGAATTTCAGGCAATTTATCCGTTTTGATTTCAATGGATGTCTGAGGCTGTGTCATGGCTACCTCCGATTTACATTTTTTTTGAAGGATAATAGGACCGACAAGAAAACGGCGATCCTTAGGTAATGTCTATTTTGCGTATTGTATCGAGTGAAAGTTTGGCCAGTCGGATCTGGAGAAAACCGTTTGAATATGATGCTGAAACCACTTCGGGATCAATGGGTGCGGGAAGGTATAAGACGCGTTCAAACCTGCCATACTGGATTTCAGCCAGTCTGTATTTTGCGTTTTCTCCGCGAGGAAATTCAGCACGAGTTCCATAAATTCTGACCGCCTTGTTGCTTATTTCCAATTCCAGGTCTTCTTTATTGACTCCGGCGATTTCAGCCAGAATAAGGATCTGATCAGGAGTTTCATAAATATCCATTTGAGGCTTCCATTTCCGTGCGGATAGCATGAACATGGGGCGTATCGGACGAAACATATCATCAATGGTCTTTTCGATTTCGGTATCGACCTGATCAAAATCGCTAATGAATCGTATTTTGATATAGTCCATTTTTTAGCTCCTGTGTGTTAATGCTGATATCTTTTTTTCAATCCCAAACTCATATTAAACTTACTATAATTCAGCAAAAATGGTAAAAATGTCAAGGAAAAATTATTTTGCTTACGGATGCCTTATTAAAATAAAGCAATCCAACAGAGCGACATTGAACTATCGGTGAACAGATATTTCCGGGCAGCAATTAATTTACGAATAAAACTGAAATATTCTTTGCTGAATGGAATACTTTCTGTGAAATGCTCCCGAGGATAAAATCCTTAATCCCGGACATGCCCCTCCTTCCCATGACAATGGCATTATAACCGGACTCGGCTTCTTTAACGATATCCCTGGCCATCCGCTTTTTTTAAGCTCTGATTTTACGGTGATATTGTTTTCATCAAATCCTGCATCCGTAAGTATTTCTTTGGCCTTTTCCACGGCCTGATTAACCAGTTTCTGTTTTTTCTCTTCCAGCAAACAAAAGGAACTCTGTTGGGACTTAAAATAAGGGGTTAGCTCCGGACTGTTCATTTCACATAATGCCGCTGTGTCTTGAATAACATTAAATAACGTAATTTTGTTATCCTTTGTAAATGAATTAGCTATAAATTCGACTGCTCGCATAGCGTTTTCAGAATCATCAATTGCCACTAATACTTTTTTATCCATGGGTGGGATCCTCCTTTAGGTGTTTTAAGCCCGTACCTTTAACTTAACTTCTGTCTTTTACCTCAATAATGTGATCCGGATCAAGAGGTTTTGTATTTTTTTAGATTCGGATCACTTCTGGATTGGCGTCTGTAATAGTCATAGATTTTTATCGTCACCTTTTGTTTCAGGAGAACGGAGGATAGGGATATGTCTAATCAAGCGAGGGTCCGGGCAGTTTAACGTCTTACCCAGGACTAAAAATGGCAGCCACCGGTACAGTGGGCTGTTCTTGGTATCATAAAACGTTTCATAGATCTCACCTCCTTTTGCTGCATCAAAGTAAAAGTTGAAGGTTATAATAGAGTATTTCTTTTTTTCCTGTAAAGAGACGGTGACACGGAGTAATACGGATCAGCGCCTTTCGGTGATAACATAACGTCTCTAGGTAATTCTTCTTCCTGTTTATGCCGGCAATTCAAACAGGTCCAGCATTCCCAGTAATGTTTACTTGCATGATCCAGACAGCTTTTGTAATATGGACATAAGACATTTCGGTAGCCTTTGCTGTGAACCGGGTTTTTATCTTTTCCCATGGTTGTCTCCTTGGCTTAATCCGGCAAATCTCAGGTTTCAGTCACTTAAGTTTTTTACTCTTGGAAATAGTAATACATTGTGGTAATGTCAACTTTTTTAAAAAAGAACAGCTTTATATTAAGTCACACTCTATTTCTCCTTTGATAATCTATTTAGTTTCCATCCAGAAATGGCCCTTTTCCACAATCTCTGCGTCAATCTGCGGAATTACTTGTGCGGCGTACCACTTGTACGCCTCCGCGTAATTCCTTGATTTCCTTAACCTTGCGAAAAATTGCTCATTTCTGCATTGGAAACTGAGTTTGTGCCCAATATAGATTTATGGATGGACACTATTTAGGATAACTCGATATTTTTTGACAAAGTCCACTGGATTATATGATAATTTCGCCTTGCGAAGACCTTGGATATCAAGGTCCTGTTCGCGATTTACAAATTCGAATTTATTTCCTGAATTCTCAAGGAACATCTGATTGATGGCCTGATAAATCCCTATATAGTCAGGATTTCCTTTTTCAAAATGAATCACAAGTGTATCATCAGTGAAGCTTTCTGCTATTGTGTAACCGATTATTTTTTGATTTACCATGATTGCACCGCCCGTGAGGCATTGTATCTTTTCCCATTTGCGTAAAATCCTTGAAATTGTCCGGTTTTCGGCAGATAGCACATCAGACGACTCACAGTCGCGCCAGATACACCAGTCTTCCTGCATCTCCATGGCTTTATGGATCATGTCTGTCCCAAAAGGAATATATTCAAAATCATATTTTTTCCTGAACTGATTCAAGAAATTCTTTTTTTTATGAAAGCGTTTGCCTTTGAGTTCTATGAGTTCAGTCACAGAGTAGAGATAATCCCAGTGACCTCTTGATTCTTCAACAGAAATAAGATGGTTAAAGCTGTCTTTCCATAACCGGATGAGGCTCTCAGGTATGCGGTCGAATATGGTTTCGCTGCTAAAATATTCAGAAAAACACTTCTTCCAGTCAACGCTCCCCCATAAGCCCACAGGAGCCCAGTACAATTCTTCCGGAACGGTCTGCTTTATCCAGACAAGCTTATCCGACCATGCCCAGTAAAGTCCGTATTCCTCAGCCCACCCCCACAGGTTCACAAAACTGTAATCCGAAGCCTTTTGGGAACACAAAGCAAAATGTTTTAAATATTCTTCTCGTTTATTCAATGTTATGGGTTCAAAAATTAAAGACATATCCCAAACAACCTCCCAATAGGAAATTTTCACAAGTATAATGTTAATTATTACAGCAAAATTTATGCCAAAAATAGAATGACACACTAACAATTACTTATATTATGGAAAAAATAGACTTGCACCTCCTTCTTCATAACGGTAACTTATACTTGACGGTCTCGTAAAAAGTCCAACTTCTGCGTTGTGCTGCATTTCGCAATCATTCAACGTACGATAAAAGTACGCCTCATGATTACAAAATTTGCGATGCCTTTTTATCCCGCCTATGTTTGGCGGGGGAATTTGAACTTTTTACGAAACCGTCTAAATCGGACTTTTTACGAGTTCATCATACTTGAAACGGTTACACTTTTGGTTTTTTACTTTTGAGCATAACCCCAGAGAAATAGGCTCCGCCCCGATGAAATAGGCTCTGCATTTCATTGGGCAAGCATTTCACAGGGCAGGCGCAGAGATTGGGCTCCGGTTAAATATTAAGTACCGATTTAACCCCGATGGAATAAAAAGAAAAACAAATTCCATTGGGCAGGCTGGGCAAGCAAAAAGACCATTTATGGATGGACACTAAGATAGTCGTCAGGACAGGGGTGCCGGACCATGGGAAAAAATCTCGTACTTGTGGGTGGTGGACATGCGCATATGGTGACACTTGCAAATTTATATACATTCATTGAAAAAGGCTACAATATTACAGTTATCGGCCCCTCTCCCTACCATTACTACTCAGGTATGGGACCGGGAATGCTCGGTAAAATATATACACCTGAGGACATCCGTTTCGCCACAAAGCATGTAGTGGAAAAACAGGGTGGCACTTTTGTTCCGGGAAAGGTTGTGCGTGTGGATCCGGAGGAGAAAACCGTATTCCTGGAATCCGGTGCAACTTTTTCTTACGATGTTCTTTCATTTAACACCGGCAGTTATGTACCCGGAACAACGGTTAAAGATGATGACAAAGATATTTACTCCGTAAAGCCCATTGAAAGGCTTATCCATGCCCAGGCGCGAATTCTGGAGCTTGTTTCACAGAAGAAAATCGCTATCAGCATCATCGGCGGTGGTCCTTCTGCTGCTGAAATAGCAGGAAACGTCTGGGGTCTGACCCGGGATTTTGGCAAAAACACGCCCGAAATTCGAATTTTTGCAGGGAAAAATTTCATGTCGCGTTTTCCGGTTAATGTCAGGACAAAGGTTATGGTATCGCTCACAAAACGCAACATTGAAATTCTGGAATCCGGCTATGTTAATAAGATCAAAACCGGCCATATTACACTGGAATCAGGAAAAAGTTTTAAAACCGACTTAATATTTTTGGCTACTGGTGTTAAGCCGTCGCCGATATTTGAAAAATCCGGTCTGCCAACGGGCCCGGATGGAGGTTTGCTCGTTAATAGATACCTGCAGAATACAGAGTATCCGGAAATTTTTGGCGGCGGTGACTGTATTTATTTTAAAGATCGGCCCCTGGATAAAGTGGGTGTTTATCCAGTACGTGAAAACCCGGTACTTTATCATAACCTAATGGCATCACTGGAAGAAAGGGATCTTATGCCCTTTGATCCGGGCGGAGATTATCTGGTTATTTTTAATATGGGAGACGGTACCGGAGTATTGCGAAAAAGATGGCTTGTGATTGGAGGCAGGCTGGCCTTTAAAATAAAGGATTATATTGACCGTAAATTTATGAGAAAGTTTCAATCCATTGAATAACAAAAACGTAAGTTCTCAATAAGTTCTGGTGTATGAAATAATCATATGGCTCCATAATTTATTGAGAAGTTACACAAAAACCATTTTCAATCTATTATGGAAAGTATGTTCTTTTCTATTTCATTCTTGGGAAGAGCTCCTACCAATCGGTTAACATTTTTACCGTTTTTAAAAACAAGTATTGTGGGAATACTCTGAACAGCAAATTGGGATGCTGTTACGGGATTTTCATCCGCATTAAGTTTTGCTATCTTTATCCTGCCTGCATATTCCCTTGCAAGCTGTTCGAGCACAGGGGTTATCATCTGGCATGGCCCGCACCACGGTGCCCAGCAGTCAACCAGTACAGGGCCGGGATACGAGATAACCTCGTCCTTGAAAGTTTGGTCTGTTATATCTACAGGGTAATCATATATCTTTTCCTTTGACAGGGGTGTGTGACACCTGCCGCATACCGGGGAGTCATTTAGCCGGTTTTTTGGAATGCGGTTTTTTGTTCCGCAACTCTTACATCTGATAATAATGCTGTCCGGATTCATTGGTTCACCTTCAATCTTTCATTTTATTTTATCTTTTCCATCTGCAATATGGATGTTTTTAGAAAAGAGTGACTTTGTTAATTCATTTTCCGTAAGGATTTTTTCTTCCAATACGACTTCTCTAATGCTCTTTCCTGTCTCATCGGCCTTGCCTGCAATTAATGCTGCCTTGTCGTAACCCACATGAGGAACCAGATATGTAGCCATGGCCAGACTTTTTTCAATGTTTTCCATACACTTTTGCCTGTTAGCGGTGATACCGGTGATACATTTTTCAGCCAAAAGCTTAGCTCCGGAAGAAAGCAGATCTATTGATTGCATAAGATTGTAAGCAATCACCGGCAACATGACGTTCAACTCAAAATTGCCTGACTGTCCACCCATCATGATCGTTGTATCGTTTCCCATGACCTGCGCTGCCACCTGAATCACGGATTCCGGGATAACCGGGTTGATCTTCCCGGGCATTATGGAAGATCCGGGCTGAAGAGAAGGAATGGATATTTCACCCAGCCCGCACCTGGGTCCGGAAGCAAGCCACCGGATGTCATTGCAAATTTTCACTAAACTTACGGCTATGGTTTTTAAAGCCCCGCTGGTTTCAACTGCGGCATCCTGGGCTCCCTGGGCTTGGAAATGGTTTTCTGTCTCTTTAAAATCAAGTTTTGAATGTTCTGAAATAAGCGCAATGACTCTTTTCGCAAAATCAGGATGGGTGTTTAAACCGCTTCCAACAGCCGTTCCTCCTAAAGCAAGTTCTGCCAGACCGTTTTCAGAAGCTTCAATCCTTTTTATTCCAAGAGCCACCTGTCTTGCATATGCTCCAAACTCCTGACCCAGAAATATGGGCACGGCATCCTGGAGATGGGTTCTTCCGATCTTTTTGACATTCTCAAATTCCGATGCCTTATGCAAAAGACTTTCCTGAAGAGTCATAAGCGAGGGAATCAGACGACCTTTAATTAAAGTTAAGGCGGCCATATGAATTGTCGAAGGGATTACATCATTACTTGACTGACCCAGATTAACGTGATCATTGGGATGAACCGGAGATTTCCCTCCTTTTTTTCCTGTAATTATCTGGTTTGCC
>RPGQ01000001.1:276417-362177 GCA_004193595.1 Desulfobacteraceae bacterium Eth-SRB2 | reverse complement strand
CCGTTTTAAAAAGCCTATTGATAAGTGTAACATGTTGTTATATAAAGAAATATGCAATTACTACAATTATGACCTTAAATTATGTTATTTCAATACGTTATAGAGACTCGCAACATAAGGGTCAAAGCTTGATTCTTGATTAAATTAGTATAAAATACAGGTAATCGTATAATACGTTCATGCAGAAAGTGCATTGGCCATGTATAATCTGGAGAACGTCCCGCGAACCCGGTTGAAGTTTGTGGAATAATTGTCAGTGGCCAGGGGCATTGCACCCGGTCTTTTGAAAAAGGAAGAGATACCTGAAAACTTTCTGGATATTCTGGGTTTAAAGATTGGGTTTTTCACCGATGCTGATTAGCCTTATAGATATGATTCGTCAACGTCAGCAGGAGCAAAGCATCCTATGCTCATTCCTTTATTGACGGTGTTCCTCGTGGCCTCCGTTATCTGGTTGGCTATCGGTGTAAAAGGCCGGAAAGAAACGGCGCTCTTGGCGCTGAACGTGTGCTGGTGGCCTGGGGCCTTTATTTCAGCGTACTTTGTATGGCTCACCTGGCAAGAAAGAGCATACTCTGAAAATTGGGCCGCCATCGGTTTTTTGTTTTGTTCCGTGCCTTATATTTTGACTACGGGAGCCATGGTGAGTATTGAACTTTTTTGTATTCGAAAATGGATCGGCGGCAAAACCAGGCCGATCAAGTGGACAGCCGCAGGGTTGCTTGTTTTTTTGCTTTCTCAGATGATTATCGGAATTATCTCCGCCTGACCAGAGAGTTTCGAGGCTTAAAAATGACGGTTTCATAAATGTGATCTTGGGGACGTCCATTCGATTATAACTTTATCCCCTTTAAAATAGACTATAATGGTGAAAGATTGATATTTGAAAACTGTATCCCGGTTGAAAAGAACGATAGACACAGCGTTAGTCATAATGTGGTCTCCCTTGATTTCGGTGTTTTTCGGATAAAAGATCGCAAAGGCAATCACTGTAGGTTTTTTTTTGTAAAGATAATGTTGACAATAAAATTAAAAAAAAGTTGACAATAAATAAAATAGTCCTATGAATGCAAGAAAGAAAATATATAAATTTATTGAGAAAAATCAAGATGCTACCGGTAAACAGCTATCAGAATATTTAGGAATATCCAGACAAGCTGTTAATAAACACTTAAAAGAATTAATACAAAACGAGCGGGTGGTAAAAAAGGGTATTACCAAAGGGGTGATTTATAGAACTTCATTAGACGACAAAAAAGTGAAATTGAAAAAACGTATTGAAAAAACGTATACTTTGACAGGTCTTGAAGAAGATAAAGTATTTCATGATTTGGTGCCGCTTTTAAATCTAAAAAATGAACTCAGTGATCGTGCTTTCAAAATAGTCAGATATGCATTCACTGAGATGTTAAACAATGCAATCGATCATTCTAAATCCAAGAATTGTATCATTGAGTTGGTAATTGATTCTTACAAGATTAGTTTTCGCATCAGGGACTTTGGAATAGGACTCTTTTATTCAATCTTTACAAAATTTAATCTGGATGATGAAAACGCTGCTGTTGGGGAATTGTTAAAAGGAAAAACAACCACCATGGAAGAGAAGCATACTGGAGAGGGAATATTTTTCACCTCGAAAGCATCGGATGTTATCTTTTTCAGGTCTCATAAAATTAAACTTAGTTTTGATAATCAGAAAAAAGATGTTTTTGTCGAAGAAATGAAATTTATTAAAGGGACTGAAGTGGTTTTTAGTATCAGCAGGCGCTCAAAGAGAAAACTTGATGAAATTTTTTCTCATTTCGCACCGGAAGAATTTGATTATAGATTTGATAGAACAAAGGCTTTGGTAAAGCTTTTTCACCAAGATTATGTTTCACGGTCCGAAGCCAAAAGGTTGCTTTATGGTCTCGATAAATTCAAAGAAATTATTCTCGATTTTAAGGGGGTTAAATCAATTGGGCAAGGATTTGCAGACGAAATATTCCGGGTTTTTAAAAAAGCACATCCGGATAAAGTTATAAAAATCGAAAATCTGAGCCCTGCTTTAAAACCGGTTATTGAACATGTGGTTGACAATAAAATTCAATTTTGATTGACAATAAGTTGACAAAAATATCTTTTTGTTAGGCAAGGTATTGGTGTTAAAGCTAAAAAGGCTGTTGCTCAAAGCATATAATATGGCACGTTCGTGCAGAAAGTGCTTGCTAATAGGAGTAATAATCAATGAACAGTTAGGGCGTCTTTTCAATATAAGTTACTTTGCTTTCAAACTGAAGCAGAAACCGGATAAAATAGGCTACATTCTTTGCTGTGAAATGAATACCTGTCCGCCGGGCAAATCCACGATTTGCCGTAAAAACCGGTCCTCCTGCAATTATTTTTGTTTTTGACGGGAGGTTTCCGCTTATCATTAAAATGTTTTCCTCTGAATCAAACTGGAGAACGGTTAATCCTAATAAATCAGGTTTGTTTTTTTTACATGCGGTTATGATTTTTTCAGGCGTCACAAGTAGTCCGAGTTCAATGATTTCAAGACCGGCTGCTTCAAAAAACATCCGGATAACTTCGAGTCCATGGCCCAGCCATCGTCAAGGGTTGCTGTAATCATCAACGGAGGTATGTCCCACAACCCAGAATGATTGGGGCCAAACCTTGGTCATTGTTTATCAGCCTTCGCTGTGAGCTTCCGACTTCGAGCTTCGACCCGACAAGATGACCCGACAAGGCCACGGGACGAGACGGCTTGACAAGAAAGAGGTTGTCAGGGTCAAACATAGCAGATTTGTGGTCACTTTCTCAGCAGGGTAAAAATCGTTGTTATTGCAGTCTATCTTAGCGACACGATATGATCAGTAAGAAGAGAGGGATCGGTTGTGAATCCTTTATCTGGTGCCACATAATATTAGGAAATAAAGAAAATGATGATTAGAATTTATATAACAGCAATTGTCTTAGCTCTGATAAATTTTATCTATATTTACATGTTTAGATTCGATTCTTTATCAGAGGAGAAACTAGTTTTATATACACCAGTTTGGTTGTTGCTTTTTATATTTGGGATCTATGGATTACAATCAAGCAAGTTGATGAAACAGGTGAACGAAGGGAAGTATCAAAATACGCGGGAGGCTTTGGTTCAGAGTAGCAAATCCTTTGGAATATTTGGTCCACTCCGCCAGATCTTTTTCTTTCCTTTAATTTTTCTAAATTTCAAAAATACATTTCAGCTTGCGATTGTTAGCACTCTGATTTGGGCTGCAATACTGGTTTTATTTTTCCAATTCATTTTTCCGGAATTGTAGGTAATGTGGTCACCTTGATCATAGGAATCTATGTCACATCCATAAATAAGTAATTAACTCGACAAATAGATTTATAAAGGCCGCCAATATGCCAGGTGCCGTACTTTCATATCAACAAAAAGATCCGATGATAATCATTGACAGCAAATCATTACCTATACCGGTGCTCGCCGCCGGAAAGGGCTGGCTGGTGGTGGATAAACCCGCCGGCATTACCGTGCACAACGAACCCGGGCGAGATGTTTGCTCCCTGGCATCTGCGTTTATTCAAAAAGAACCGTCCGTTTTAGCTCAGATAGATATGGACTCGGATTTCAGAGTCAATCCTGTTCATCGACTCGACAAGGAGACAAGCGGCATTATTCTACTGGCCGGTACCCCGGAAATGTTTCGATTTTTTTCAAAGCAGTTTGAATCCCGTCAGGTAAAAAAACGATATGTCGCTATTTTGCATGGCATGCTGGAAAACCCGCAAGGAGCCGACCCGTGGGGAACATGGCGCTGGGCGCTTGCCAAAACTGCCGGTGGACGCCGTCAGCCCGAAGGCGCCGGACCACGGCAGCCTGCCGGAACACGTTACCGAATCCTTGACCGCAGTGCCCATTACACGATGGTGGAAATTGAACTTCTCTCCGGCCGCAAGCATCAGATCCGGCGCCACGCAAAGCTGTCCGGTCACGCGGTGGTCGGCGACGCCCGTTACGGCTCCAAACGGGCCGCAGATTATCTGAAAAAGAATTTTGCCTTTGATCGTCTTGCGCTGCATGCGCACGCGCTCACATTTCGACTGCCGGGCGGAACAGAGCCGGAAACCGTCACCACACCGGCAATTCCGGGCCAGATACAGAATCTATTTAAAAATGACCGGTAAAACTAAAAAAAGCTGAAATTACCTTGAAATGAAACCGTGGTCTGCCCTTGACTTTTGATAAATTATCAAGGGACTTCAAAAGGACGTTTATTAAAATGAACCCAGTTCGACAAATCGCATTTGGATATTCAACTAAATGTAACATTAGGTGTGGTCATTGTGTTGCCGCGGACGCGTTGCCCGGAACCGCAAAAATGGACTTTGACCGCGCGAAAGATATTATTCAAGAGATGGCCCGTTGTCATGTTACGGGTATCAGCTTTACAGCGGGTGAACCGCTTTTGTTTTTTGATGATATCTGCAAATTGATTCAGCTTTGCAGGAAAAATGGGATCTATTCAAGAATTGTTACCAACGGATACTGGGCAAAGACACGGGAAGAAACAGATCGCGTCGTTTCAGAATTGATGTCAAAGGGTTTGTCGCAATTTCGGCTCAGTTACAGTCGCTGGCATCAGCAACATGTTAACCGTGAAAACATCGTTCGCGCGGCGTTAAGCTGTCAAAAGCATGGTCTTGATTATTTTATCTCCTTTGTTACTGATTTTTCAAAAAAGGATGATTCGTTTGAACAGTTTCTGCGGCATCATCACTTAAAATTTTTTCCGGAACCTGTCATTTATTTCGGTCGTGCAGGTGAATTCGATCGTCAACGGGTATTTACAGATTATCCACCCAATGTGTGTTCAATGAATCCATACCTTTCTCCGGAACTGGACATGTTTGCCTGTTGTGACGCGGCAAATCGCTTTTCAAACACACACTTTTTATATCTTGGAAACCTTCGCAGTGATAGCATCGACGCGTTGTTTCGGAAAAAGGAAATCCATGTATTGTATCATCTTATCAGGACCATGGGGCTTACAAACATGGCTTCCTATTTAGGATTCAAGGCCCGTGAAATTGTTCAATATAGAAAGTGTGAGTTGTGTGAAAAACTTTTTAACTCCAAAGAGAATCTGAGCATTCTGACAAAAGCGGCATCGTCGGAGTTAATCAACTGGAGGCGGTAAAGCCAATACGGGGAGATTCCGGGACATCCTATAGACTGGGGTCACCATGATCATTGTGAAGAATTCATTCAAAAATGGCGCAGTAATATTGTGAAGAGATCCGCATAACTAAAACATGACGAGATGTACTTGACCAGATAAGGAGACCATCCCCATGAAAAACCTTCTAATCAAAATTGCACAATCACTGGTAGACAACCCGGAACAGGTACAGGTAGATGAAGTTGTAAGTTCCCAAACAACTGTATTGGAACTAAGGGTGGCTAAGAGTGATATGGGCAAAGTCATTGGTAAAAAAGGCAGGACAGTTAATGCCATTCGGGATTTATTAAATGCATGTTCTGGAAAGGCTGGAAAAAGATATATGCTTGAGCTTATTGATTGATGAGGTAGTTTCGGGAGTTTTTGTATAACTGCCGACTAATAGGGCAACTGGTCAAACCTTGATCATTGATTATCAGCCTTCGCTGTGAGCTTCCGACTTCGCTCTTCGAGCTTCGGGCTTCGCTCTGCGAGCTACGACCCGACAAGACGACGGGACAAGACGGCTTGACAAGAAAGAGGCTGCCAAGGCAGACGTAGTATTTAATCTGATTAAAAAAAGCGATCTGTATAGCCTGCTTTTAACGATATCTGTAATTAAATTGATATTGATATATTGGTAAGGTGCTCTCCATATATCAAAAGTTTGAAGACCGAAAGCCGGAACACAATATATGGCATCCGCTTTATTTATTTCAATTGAGGAATATGGGTCGAATCCCACACTGTATTTTTGATGTGACTACTGAATACTGTTAAAGAAGTGTGCACTCCTTCCCGACTGAATAGCTCATCTATTGATTCCACATGCCAACACTAATAACCCAATGGGTTACATTCTATCGTGCAAAAATGGAGAAATCCCCAGGTAAATACCAAACACGATCATAAAAAATGCACAACATACAAGAATTCCATAATAAGCTTTTTTGTTCAGGCGACGCAGACCAAAAAATGCAAATGTTGAAACAATCAGATACCAGATCAAATCCCCTGCTTCATGACCCAGAAAAAACGCTATAAGCTTTGGCCACTCTCTGAAAGATATTTCATACTGTATCATAAAAGCGAGCCCTATAGTGGCCCACCAAATCCACCAGTAAGGATTGGACATGGAAACCATGATTCCTCCGATGACCGGATTTTCCAGCCCTTTACCAGACAATGGCAGAGCTTCATTATTTTGTCTGTCAGGTGGATTCAAGAAGTCGGTGGGTATGTTTCTAAAATACACGTCTCGAACGATGGATGCCCCGAACAAAATAAGTATCACTCCCCCGACAATCCCGATAATGCGAATAACAATGATATTTTTTAAGATAAAAGAGAAGCCTAAAAGCAACAGAATGACAATTCCCATTTCAAGTATTGCGTGGCCAATTATTATCCATAATCCCATTAAATAACCGTGTTTAGTTGTCCGAGCAGATTTGATAATAGTATACGTCAATAGGGGGCCGGGGGACATGGCACCTGTCAGGGCTACCAGAAAGGAAAAAGAAAAAATTACCCAGAACGCAGAAATAAAATTTATTAATTCATTCAACAATCAAACCTCCGAACTAAGGGCTCGCGCAAAAATAACTTCACATTTTTACATCTCAGCTTCAGCCCATCTTTGGTTGATACCTCACTCGCACCCGATCTTATAAAATTGGCCTCGAAATAGCTCGCTATTCCTGTGGTTTTACTCTCTCGGATCAGCCAAATCTGAACCAAATCTGAGCGCCAATTCTGCGAAGTAATTTTTGTGCGAACCCTAAACGAAACCAAAAAGCATTGAATCTTAATGGATCGCAAACAAAATGAGAAAAACGTATTATTTATTGGGTTCTAAAAAACCTGGTCCTCAGGGCCATGCCTGTCCCGCATTGCGGGGGTCAGAGATCAATGGCTCTGCCCGTATAAAACAACCGGAGTAATGGAGTATTGGAGTGTTGATTTAAAAAAAAGACCTTTAAATTTTCAGATTTTCTCCAGGGATCTGTTTTTTGAGAGCGATGAAAAAAGGGGTTTCTTCCATTACTCCACCACTCTAATACTCCAGTACTCCGTAAATCGTTAAATGCCGGCAAACTTAATCCCCTCTGGGGATAATTAAAGCCGGGCCCTCTGGACCCGGATTTTTACTTGATTTACTTAGCATTTTAGTAGATTTGGATGAATTTTCATAACACGTCTGTAAACGAGATACAAGTTCGTTCGCTTGGCCCCGCCTGCCCCGCAGGACCCCGTTAAAATGCCGGGGCATAGCCGTCAGATCGTACTGTGGGAAACTATTTTTCTATTTCACCGGGGAGGCATCCTCGACTTTCGATCAGTTAGGGTAAAATTTGGATTTTAACTTTTCACTAAAAGTTAAGATTCAGATTGTCTGAAACCCACATACCCACGCTAAAGATAACAGAATCAAAGACCGGGAAAGACAATATACTTGTGGTCAACAAGGCCGTTCACAAATCCCTTAAAAATTATCTGGAAAAGGTTCAGCCGAGAAACAGGGGTTTATGGCGCGTTGTTTAGATTGCAGTAATCACCACCTCAAAAATAATATTCCTGAACAAAAAAATGGTCGTCGGGCGCTCAACTTTTTCCCAATATTTTATTTAAACCTAAATTGAGCGATTTTTTGCGAAGAGATGTGCTGGGATCTTGATGCATAAGGGTTCGCGAAAACCACAGGCATACCCGTGGATATGTCGAGGATTTTCGCGAATCCTTGATGCGCAAGAGATCGGCGCAGATCGAGTAAAAAATCGCTCAATTTAGGTTAAAGTATCATTTATGTTTTTCATATGCCTTGCCATATATTGTATATTAAGCCTGAAAACATCCCATATGTTGTTGACATACCGGCCATAATGAGATAAATTGAATACGAATGTTGATTATTCAATTAATTTGCTCGGAGAATATCTCATGAATAATATTTTGGTCATTGACGATGAAGAAAGTATAGCCCGCATGCTTTACCAAGTATTAACAAAGTACGGCTAAAATGTTGAAACAGCCACAGGCGGGCAGGAAGGGATCAATAAATTTGTTGAAGGTCAATTTAACTTGGTTATAACGGATATTCTAATACCTGGTCTTAATGGCAATGACGTGGCCCGGCATATCCGCAATTCACCCAGAAAATTAACAACTATTATCGGCATCTCTGGAACACCTTGGTTTCTTGAAAATAGCGATTTTGATGCCGTCCTTTCAAAACCTTGCTCAATCAAGGTCTTAATTGATACTGTTAAGTCCCTGACAGCAGCGTCTTAAAATGATAAGTTTTTCAAGCCCTGACCTGAAAGGCAACCCTTTTGATTGCCATTTTCTTGACAGTCCCTCCAGTTTTTCCCGTAATTGTTTTTTGTAATCAGAAATCTAATTTACCCTTTGGCTATGTTAAAAATTTGAAATATATAATATGGTAATGAAACATTGTCAAAGTTGACGGTCTCGTAAAAAGTCCAACTTCTGCGTTGTGCTGCATTTCGCAATCATTCAACGTACGAAAAGTACGCCTCATGATTACAAAATTTGCACGCCTTGAATTTGAACTTTTTACGAAACCGTCTAAATCGGACTTTTTACGAGTTCATCAAAGTTGAAGATCATTCAACATCCATCGCATAAAAAATTAAGGTTGAGACCCGTTCCCTATATTTATTGTATAGGGCATCATATACCGCCCGAAACGTTATCAATGAGTCTGTTGATTAATGAGGATTTTCGTTCAAGATCAAGGCATGCGAAAAAAATAACCACAGGCATATATTTGATATTCCGAGGATTATTTTTTGAGCATAACGCAGAGATTGGGCGAAAAGACCATTAATCAACAGACTCATCAATGGAGAGACACTGAATGACCCTGTTTCTGCTCATATACTTCAGCATCTACGGCGGCGTACACCTGTACGCTTTTTTGAAGCTGAAGAGAGGTTTTGCCCTGGGGCTCCCTGTGTACTTAATCCTTGCGATATTCATGATCCTAATGGTGGTTGCACCCATTGTGGTGCGCATTTCTGAACGCCACGGGTATGAAACTTTAGCACGCGGTTTGGCCTACATCGGGTTCACGTGGATGGGGCTGATTTTTATCTTTATCTCAGTTTCCTTTTTCTTTGACATCTACAGGCTGCTCCATTTCTTGGCAAAGATGTTGACCCGGAGCCCTCTCGAGGATTTTATTCTTTCCCTTAGAAATTTCTGTACAATCGCCATTTTAGTCTCTTTTGCCGTAGTGATCTATGGCTATTTCGAGGCGCTTCATATCCGGACAGAACACGTGACCGTGAAAACATGCAAAATACCCGAAAAAATCGGGCGATTTCGAGTTGTGCAGATATCCGACGTCCACCTCGGCCTTATCGTCGGGAAATCCCGGCTTAAGCGGATCCTTCGGCAGGTCAGGAATGCCCGCCCGGACATTCTGGTATCGACGGGTGATCTCGTGGATGGACAGATGGATGATCTGGAGATGCTGACAGATATGTTTCAGAAAATACCCGCAACGTATGGGAAATTTGCGGTTACCGGTAATCACGAATTTTATGCAGGCATTGATCGTGCCCTGGCATTTACCGAAAAGGCGGGCTTTACCGTCCTCAGGGGAGAAGGATTAACCGTATCCAATTTTCTCAATGTCGCGGGTGTAGACGACCCTGCCAGGAAACGCTATGGCCCGGACCGTGAAGCCTCTGAAAAGGCGCTGCTGGAAAAAATGCCCAGGGAAAAATTCACTCTCTTTTTGAAGCACCAGCCGGTAATCAGCAGCGAGTCGCATGGAATGTTTGACCTCCAGCTTTCAGGTCACACCCACAAGGGGCAGATCTTTCCCTTTAATCTGGTTACAAAGATTTTCTACCGGATGCACACCGGCCTATCAAAGGTCGATGGTAATGGGCTGCTATATGTCAGCAGGGGTTCAGGGACCTGGGGGCCGCCGGTTCGATTTTTGTCGCCACCGGAGGTGACAGTCATCGACATAACATACAAAAGTGTTCAATAGATAAGCAATAGGGGACGTTCATGCAGAAAGTGCTTGACGCTGAATATTAAATATGAGAGTTACAGGTTATACCAAGATTAGCAAGATTAGATGCCCCTGGAGTGTTGCACCATGTCATGGGTCGGCGGAGGATTAATACGGAGTATGGGCGGCTGATCGGCGGTTCTCGATAGCCGAAGGCGCGGAGAATGAAAAAAAGGGGACAGAATTATTTTCCATACCATGGCTTGTGAAAAGACAGACGATCACATAGTCTATGGATCATGAAAAAATCTTCAAAGAACAGATTGACACCCCGGCAGCAGTCACTCTTTTCCGGCAACAGCCTTTTCGATAAAATTGCAAGGGCTGTCTGCCGTGCCGGAACGCTTCCAAGAAAAGAGCTCTATGAAGCATGGGAAATGGCAAAAAGGGTCCGGCGAAGATACAGGGGCGGCAGGATTATGGATCTTGCCTGCGGTCATGGCCTTTTGGCGCATATCATGCTCATCCTCGATGACAGTTCAAAGACAGCCGTTGCCGTGGACAAAAATATCCCTTTAAATGCAGAAAAATTGTCCAACGCATTGATCACATCCTGGCCGAGACTGAAAAACAGAGTCATCTACAAAGAAGTGCCTGTCCAGGAGATTACCATTTTTCCGGATGATATTGTGGTCTCAGCCCATGCCTGTGGATCTTTAACCGATCTGATTATTGATAAGGCCATTGAACAGCATGCCAGGGTAGCGGTTCTGCCCTGTTGTCATGATTTGAAGGAATCTTCCACAGACGGCCTTGAAGGTTGGATGGATAAAACCCTTGCCGTGGATACGGTAAGAGCGGTGAGGCTTAGATCAAAGGGATACCGGATTGTGACCCAGAAAATTCCCAACGATATCACGCCCAAAAACAGGCTGCTCATGGGAGAATATTTAAAGAGCGAGTCAGCCTTTTAAGGTCTGGGTCCAAACCTTGGCATTTTATTAAAAAGGGTGGACATTCTCGACTTGCGATCACTTAAGATGTAATTAAATTGATATTGAGATGTTGGTAAGAATACTCACTGGGAAACTTTGTTTCTGATGATCACTAAAGATCTTGATGACAAGCTGCTAAACGTGTTTAAAGATTGCCCGTATAAGGGTAAACGAAAAGACTGTATCTTCACTGAGATGCGAGATATGGAAATAGATGATAGGCTGGACTTTTTAGACAATATGGATGAAGACGAGAAAGTTACGAGGTGGCAAAAACATTTGGTGTGCCTTATGAACGCCTTGGCCAAGTGAAAAATATAAAAAGCTATGACCTGACGAAGATGACTTGACCTTATCGTTGCATAAACAACACGGTGATGTTTTTACGAAACCGTCTAAATCGGACTTTTTACAAGTTCATCATTCTTATCTCTTCCGATTTAAAATAAGGCACCACGAATGAACGCAAATTAACACAAATTAATCCGCAGAAAGCAATGGAGTTTACCTTTGACCTATTCGAGGAGAATTGACCCGGGGTCACCTTGATCCTTGATTATCAGCCTTCGCTGTGAGCCGTGAGCTTCCGACTTCGCTCTTCGAGCTACGACGGGACAAGACGGCTTGACAAGAAAGAGGCTGTCAGGGGCAAACGTAGGGTTTCCTTGGAATAAAACCGTGTATCGGTTTTATGAAACTTAGCCATACCGATAATTTAGGGTTCTAAAAAGGAGGGAGTACAATGACAGAAGTGTTAAGAACCTCAGACGAGCGGTTTCTTGATCTTCCGAATTTTCCATACAATCCAACTTATATTGATGATTTGAAAGGTTTTGAAGGATTAAGAATGCACTACCTGGATGAAGGCCTTCAAAATGCCGACCAAATATTTCTATGCCTACACGGTGAGCCGACTTGGAGCTATCTTTTCCGTAAGATGATACCGGTCTTTACAGGTGCAGGGCATCGGGTAGTGGCTCTGGACTATTTCGGTTTCGGGCGTTCGGACAAACCGGTAGAGGAAGAAATTTATACTTTCGATTTTCATCGCAATATGCTTGTGTCGTTTATTGAACATTTAGAACTTAAAAACATCACTCTTGTATGCCAGGACTGGGGCGGGATTCTCGGACTCACCCTGCCAATGGAGATGCCCGGCCGGTTTTCACGCCTTTTGATTATGAACACAACTCTTGGTGCCGGAGACGTTCAACTTTCGAAAGGATTTCTCGAATGGCGTGCCTGGGTCAGAAAGAATCCTGATATGTCTGCCGGGCGGTTGCTGAAGCTAACATGTCCCCACCTGTCGGAAGCTGAATGTGCGGCTTACGAAGCCCCATTTCCCGATATTCGGTATAAGGCAGGAGTGCGCCGTTTTCCGGAAATGGTTCCTGATCGACCGGATGCGCCCGGTGCTGAGTTGTCACGCAGAGCACGAGAATGGCTGCGCAAAAAATGGACGGGGAAAGTGTTTATGGCCATCGGGATGAAGGACCCGGTACTCGGCCCACCGGTGATGCAGGCACTTCGCAATGATATACGGAACTGTCCCAGACCCTATGAACATTCAGAAGCCGGACATTTTGTACAGGAATGGGGTGAAGAGATCGCCGGAAGAGCGCTGGCAGCCTTTGACGGATAAAAGTGTCGTTATCTAACTAATGGATGTCAAGTTGCTTTACTGGTATGATATTTCCAAAATAAGGATCAATTTTTTAACGAAAAACGCGTAGAGATTATGAGGACCTACATAAGTTTATTCCATCCCGTTTTGTTTACGCTCAATCAGGGGGTAATTACCGTCATGAATGCTATAAATCGTGTAAAAATAAAGCCCGGTCAGTGTGTTCTGATCGTATTAAAAAAAGACCAGCGATCCGGAAAATTAACGGAAGGTATAGTGAAAGACATTCTGACAAAATCGCCGACTCACCCTCATGGTATTAAAGTCCGTTTAGAAAGCGGTGAAATTGGGAGGGTGAAGCAAGTATTAGAATAAGGGGGTTGGAAGAGATTTGGCTATTTCACGATTCTTGAATTCCTAAGAATATCTTTCATGTACGCC
Organism: Desulfobacteraceae bacterium Eth-SRB2; assembly: GCA_004193595.1. Taxonomy (GTDB): domain Bacteria; phylum Desulfobacterota; class Desulfobacteria; order Desulfobacterales; family UBA11574; genus S5133MH16. The sequence goes on along the minus strand of RPGQ01000001.1, from coordinate 348,917 downwards.
AAACAGCTCAATGGATTATGCTTAAATCATTCACCCGGAGGTAAATAGAATGTTAAAATTATTAGATATTGGAAATGATAAGGCCGTTGCTTATCGTTTGGGAGGAAAGATTACAGAAGATGAAATGACGTTAGTTCTTTCAGCCCTTAAGGAGAAAATAGAGAATTACGGGGAGGTTTTTATATATCAAGAAATAGAGAGCGTTGGAGGTGTTGAGCTTGATGCAATCGTTGAGAAAATCAAGTTCTTTTTTGATGTCGGCATATCAAATATTAGCAGGATAGCAGTAGTAACACACAAAAAATGGATGCACAAGATTATCGATCTTGAAGGCAAATTATTTAAAAAGATTGATATGAAAGGCTTTTCAATTGATGACAAAGATAAAGCAATTGAATTTCTAAAAAATAAATAACGTTTAATGTATTTAAAATTTATGAAAGATAAAGACTATGAACGATATCCAAAATATTTATTCATCCATTCCCGCCAAAATCCCCCAAGAATTATTCCAAGATATTTTGATAACAGATACCTTTAAAATTAAACGGATCATATCAAAAGGACATGCTTCGCCCAAAGATTTCTGGTATGATCAGGATCAAAATGAATGGGTAATTCTGCTAAAAGGCCGTGCCGGTTTATTGTTTGAAGGAAACGACAACATAATTGAGTTAAAAACGGGTGACTACATAAATATTCCGGCCCACCTTAAACACAGGGTTGAATGGACCGATCCGGACATTGAGACGGTGTGGTTAGAGATCATGTGGGGAAATCCCAAGGGGTTGGGCTCAAACCTTGATCCTTGATCAAAGTAGTATAAAACACAGGCTATTTTTTGTTCCAATTCGGGAGAATAAATAGACGGCTACAGATTACGGAGGTGAAATTATGAAACCATGGAATTGGCAGGTCCTGCTGGGAGTGTCTTTGCTCGTGCTATCTGCTCTTTTCTACTTTTTGCACTATTTGATCTTTAGAGATCCCCACCATATATTCATTTACCTGATTGGAGATGTCGCCTTTGTGTTTGTTGAAGTCCTGTTGGTGACGTTGATCATCCACAGCGTGCTTGAGCAACGGGAGAAGAAGGCACGTCTTAAAAAGCTGAACATGGTCATAGGAGCATTTTATAGCGAGGTCGGGATGAAGCTCCTGGAGATCCTGTCCAAGTGGGACCCTCAAATCGAAAAAATACAAAAGGAGTTGGTCGTTGAGGGGAAATCGGCTGAGCTAAAGTTTGGGAGCATCTCTATGTTTTTGAGGAAACATGATTATCGCATTTCGCTCTCATTAAGGACAAACCCGTTTGACCGGAGCGCAACGCCCATAGTTCAGGATGTACTATGAAGCCAAACACCATCCAATAACTGCGTCCACAGCGACAAAGGAAAGCCTTGCCAAGAGCGCAGCTTTTCTTTGACAATAGGGTCGCGTCTTAAATATTATTTTATAATTACAGAATGTTACACTCTATTCGACAAAATTGAATTTTCACCATAATTCAGAAATCATATATTTTGTTTTTTCGAGATTAGTTGCCCTGCGGGATTGCCGAATTCAAAGGATCTACTGCGTTATCAAGCGGTTGCACTATTACACTACAGCTGTATGATCCATGCCTTTCATCTTTGTCAAATGCAACAATTGCAGAATTTAGGAATTAATTGAAACCCAATGCAAAAAAATAAGGGCAGTCCCTCATATTTTGGGGAGTGCCCTTATTTCTGATTAAAACTGTAAGCTAAACTATAGTGACATTTACTGCAGCAGGACCTTTTTGACCCTGCTCAATATCAAAGGTAACACTGTCGCCTTCATCAAGAGACTTGAACCCGGTTGCATTGATTCCCGAATGATGAACAAATACATCCGGACCTTCTTCCTGCTCAATGAAGCCATAGCCTTTGCTGCTATTAAACCATTTTACAATTCCATTAGTCATAGTAACACCCTCCTTTCAAAAAATTCTCATAGTTCCAAACTTCAGGTTGCCGCTTTGACAAATGGAACTTTCCTTCAGAACGAAACCGGTCCGCCAATTAAGAACGGCCTTTATTGATTATTTGAATTATAAGATGTTGTTGAACAAAGTCAAGCTAATTATAAGATGATAATAATCTTCCGGACGAACATAAGGTTATAAGTTTCTACCCGTCGGGGTGTGGATCAGTACTTTTTCTTGAGTCTTATAATTTTACGCACGCTATGCGTAGAAAGAATGACTTGAAAGGGATATTTTTCATTGAGTAAAATATACATCCCAACCACCCTGGAAGACACTGTCAGCCGACGCGCTTTGCGACAAATGCCGTGAACGGTGGAATAAACCGTGTTACTCCATCCCGCTGGGCTGTCCCATGCGCAACGGCCCCCCCCGGGCCGTGGTCCACAGCAGACAGTCACAGCCAGAACCGGGAACGGTAAAAATATCCATGCCGTGATCGAAGGTCTGGACCATAATTTCCAGCTCGCCGTCACCGTCCAGATCGGCAATGGTCGGTGCCGCCGGGGCGCCGTTTCCGTTTCCGTTGGTTCCCGGATCCGGCAGCGGGATGTCGTGGACGCTTGTCCCGTCGGCACCCAGGATGATCAAATGGCCTGAGTCGCTGACATCGGGGTCGCCGTAAGTGGAGAAGACAATCTCCGGCGAGCCGTCTTGGTTCAGGTCGGCCACCATTGGTTCCGAGGCGTACATGATGGCCTTGCCGTTGGTGTAGTTGAAACGCCAGATCATGTTTGCATCGGCTGAAAAGCAATACATGAATCCGTCGTTGAGTGAAACCACGATTTCCTTGCGGGTATCACCCTGGATGTCCACAATGGCGGCGGCAGGAACACCGCCCGGCGGATACCACCCCTCCACTTCAACGGGAAAATCACCTCGGGGCAGCACCTCCCACCCCGGCTTGCGCATGGCCGACCGGCTTTCGTCGCCGTGGGCACCCTCGAGTACCATGAGGGCATAGGTCTGGGTGACATAGGGGACATGGAATTCCACATTTGGGATGCCGATTACCTCGTTTCTGCCGTCCTGGTCAAGGTCGGCCACATGGGGCGGTGAAGCGGTCCATTGAAGCCATTCGGTCCACTCGGGATGGGGCCAATCCCCCTCATGCAGGTGGTAGTGGTCTTCTTCCACATCCGGGTCACACCAGCGGATGAACTGACCCCAGGTCATCCGGTTGTCTAAATATTGGGAGCTGCGGTTAGTGAACCAGGGTGAGGCATCGATGGCCTCACCGTTGGGGTCGAAGGCCTGGATGTGGTGGTTATCATAGGTGACGATGATCTCTATTTCCGTGTCATCATCGATATTGCCTACCCCCACATTCAGGCCGTAGCACCCGTATCCGCTGTGCCCCATTTCGTTGCGGTTCGCGTCGCCGCCATCTCCCGTGCGGTTGTTGTAGCGCGGCCAGGCCGCATAGGCCAACCCTGCCGGCTGATACAAGTCCCCGTTATACGACCACACAAATACCTGGGCAACGCCTTGGTCTGTCGGTTTTGTCTGCGTGGTTGTGGCGATGATTTCGATGGACCCGTTGCCGTCCAGATCGGCAGCGGCCAGGCCCCGCACTTCCGGGGAACTGTCGGCACAGGTGGTGTCCGCCGGCCAGCCCGATTTTAAAGAAAATTCCCTGTTTCGCCATTCATAGGCGTATACGTGCCTCCCCTGACCGCAGACGATCTCAACCGTGCCGTTTCCTTCCAGGTCCACCACGACGTGGGGGGCATAGATGCGGCTGCCGTTGCCGTCCACCCGGTCGATAAGGTCGCCGTTTTGGGAAAATGCATACAGAGAGTAGTAGGCGGCAATCAGTTCATTCTCACTGTCGCCATCCAGGTCGGCCACAATGGGCGAGGCAAACCAGGATGTCTGCCCGGTAAGGTTGCGGACGAATTCCGGCCGGCTTACTTCTCCACTGCTTTGGCCGGCACTGCACACCGGATTGCGCTCGCCGCCGGTCGAGCTGCCGTCTATTTCGCCGGTTGAAGAAGAGCCGCCGGTACCGCTCCCACCGCCGCCGCCACAGCCCGTCACAGTGAAAAAAAAGGCTATCAAACCCATGGTTAAAATGGTCCTGATCATCTATCCTCCTTGGCCGGTGGAAAAAGTGAGGTGTCGGGAGATTGAACGTCTCTTGCCCAATGCCTCAAAATCTTTTCCCGCCTGCGGACTTAAAAAAATGACACTAACCCGAATATTTCATGAAAAGCAACGAAAAAGTGCCGGTATTTTTTTTGAATTGTACCGGATAATTTGGGCATCATCGTAATCCGGACGCGAGCAATTTATATCAAGTTATCAATGTATTATTGTTTTACCATACAACCCTGGTCCCGAAATGTCTCGATATCTATGTTCAAACAACCGAATTAAAGTTCAAGTTTGATGAACTCGTAAAAAGTCCGATTTAGACGGTTTCGTAAAAAGTTCAAATTCCCCCGCCAAACATAGGCGGGATAAAAAGGCATCGCAAGTTTTGTAATCATGAGGCGTACTTTTCGTACGTTGAATGATTGCGAAATGCAGCACAACGCAGAAGTTGGACTTTTTACGAGACCGTCAAGTTTCTTACCCGAATGTTAAAATAGATCCGTCTCGCGATAATTAGAGCACGGCGAGAAGCAGGGGATGCGAATGCCGAGTAAATAACTTGATATTTCACAAAAAGTTGTTATTATTTAATGTTGAGCAGCTTAAAAAGCCCTGCTTAAGAAAATGTCATTGTGGTTTAGCGAACCATTAATTCGAAGCTGACTCAAAAATAGTGGATTACGCTCACGGATAAGACGGTATGGAACGCAGTCATTGGGCGTTAGATGCATTTTCATGAACCCTTAGGGCTTACTCAAAAATAACTTTACATTTTGGATGCCGATGCATCCCGACTGGCTGCGTTACGAAAACTCAAAAAATGCTTGATATTCCTTAAGTTTTCGTGCCTTGCCGGCCGGGCGCCTCAACCCCCAAAATTGCAAATTTATTGGGTTCTAAAAAACCTGGTCCTCAGGGCCAAGCCTGTCCCGCATCGCGGGAGTCAGAGATCAATGGCTCTGTCCGTATAAAACAACCGGAGTAATGGAGTAATGGAGTATTGGAGTGTTGATTTAAAAAAAAGACCTTTAAATTTTCAGATTTTCTCCAGGGATCTGTTTTTTGAGAGCGATGAAAAAAGGGGTTTCTTCCATTACTCCACCACTCCAATACTCCAGTACTCCGTAAATCGTTAAATGCCGGCAAACTTAATCCCCTCTGGGGATAATCAAAGCCGGGCCCTCTGGACCCGGATTTTTACTTTTTCGTGAACCCTTAACATTTTGATTGCGAGATTTTATCAATAAACTTAACCGACAAAATCAAAAGGGGCCTCCCCTTCATGGGCGCGCCCCTGGTAAAAAAGGAAAGAAGATCCCACGGAACGAGCATGTATCGGCAGCATCCGTGGGCGCGGAACTGAAAACGAGGTGGGATGTTTCACAGTTCAAGGTTCAGCCGGCCCAAGGCAAGACGAGGTTTCAAGATTTCGATCTTCCCAGCCCGCTGCTTCATGCCATCAGCGATCTCGGCTTCGAGTACTGTACACCGATCCAGGCAAAAATCCTTCCCAGCAGTCTGTACGGCAAGGATGCCAGCGGCCGGGCCCAGACCGGAACCGGGAAAACGGCTGCATTCCTGATCACCGTTATCACCTGGATGTTGAATAAGCCCATCCGGGACAAACGAAAACCCGGAACGCCCCGGATTCTGGTTTTAGCCCCCACCCGGGAGTTGGTTCTCCAAATTTCCGAGGAAGCCCGTCTTCTCTCCAAGTTTACGAACCTTCAAACCATTTCCGTGTTCGGCGGCATGGATTATAAAAAGCAGATAAAGCAACTTTCCGCCAATCCGGTGGATATTGTTGTCGCAACGCCCGGGAGGCTGCTCGACTTTCAGCGGCGACGTGACATCTCCCTGAAAAAGATCGAGGTACTGATCATCGACGAGGCCGACCGGATGCTCGACATGGGTTTTATCCCCGATGTGCGAAAGATTATCTACAGCACCCCGGAAAAAGACAAGCGTCAGACGCTGCTGTTCAGTGCGACGCTGACCGGTGAAATTACCCGACTTGCCTCCCAATGGACCCGTAACTCAGTAACCGTAGAAATCGAACCGGAACAGATCGCGGTACAGACCGTGGATCAGGTCGTCTACATCGTCACCACCATGGATAAATTTGCACTCCTGCTCAACATCATCCATCGACAAAATATCAAACGGGCTCTGATTTTCTGCAACAGGCGCGACGAAGTGAGAAGGCTCGTAAAAATGTTGACCCGCCACGGCATCAACTGTTCGGCGCTTTCCGGTGATATTCCCCAAAATAAGCGGATTCGTCGCCTCGAGGCCTTCAAGACCGGAAAGATCCGAGTTCTGGTGGCAACGGATGTGGCAGGACGCGGCATCCACATCCAAGGTATGGATTACGTTATTAATTTCATGCTGCCCCATGATCCGGAAGATTACGTCCACCGAATCGGGCGCACCGGCCGGGCGGGTGCCACCGGTACCTCGATAAGCTTCGCCGATGAGAAGGACGCCTTCTACATTCCCGCCATTGAGGCGTTCATCGAACAGAAGCTGAGCTGCATCGAGCCCGAGCAAGAATGGCTCACCACGCCTAAGCCTATCCCTGTAAGGAAAAAACGTAGGTCTCGCCGCAGAAGGAGATCCGTCCCCACCAAAAAAGGGAAATCCCGGACGTACTTAACCGGACGTACTTAAAATGATTGAGCATGCGGTTGGAATATATATCGGGTTGTTGCTGCTTGCGTGTGTGGTGGCGATTGCCAGTAAAATGGTGACGCATTTACCCTATACGATATTTTTGACTCTGGTGGGACTGTTCATAGGTGTGCTGGGTATGGGTCCGGAAATTGAGGAGACGGGATTTGGGCATGATCTAATATTTTTTGTGTTTTTACCACCCTTGCTTTTCCAGGGAGCGTTTCACATGAATCTAAACTCTCTCTTGGATCAGTTTTGGCCCATTGTGTGTTTTGCAGTGCCGGGCGTTATTGTATCAACCCTGTTAGTGGGAGGAGTTGTTGGATGGTTGGGGGGTATCAGTTCAATGATGGTGGCGATACTTTTTGGTGCCTTGATTTCACCAACAGATCCTGTGAGTGTACTGTCGTTGTTCAAGGAGGTGGGGGCACCCGAAGATCTAAAGACAATAGTGGAAGGAGAGTCGCTCTTTAATGATGCAACCGGTGTCGTGTTGTTCACGATCCTGCTCAAAGCCTTGGTGGGTGGGCAAGGATTTGGATTCGGACAAGCGGTATATGAATTTGTAAAAGTCTCCGTCGGGGGGCTACTGCTGGGGGCAGTATTGGGCTGGATCGTTTTTAAGATCATGCGTCATATAGAGGATCATCTGCTGGAAAATGCTCTTTGTCTTGTTTTGGCTTACGGGTCATTCTGGTTGGCGGAAATAATGCACCTTTCCGGCGTAATCGGAACCGTGATGGCCGGATTGATGATCGGTAATTATGGCCGGAAACTCTCGATGAGCGAAAAGACGACTCAGACAGTTGAAACATTTTTTGAATCCATAGGTTTTCTGATCAATTCGCTCCTGTTTATCTTGATCGGCCTGGAGTTGCGCGAAGTGCCGGCAAATATTATGTGGATGACGGTGTTTGTTGCCATTGCGGCGATGCTGATAGCACGTGCAGCGGTTTCTTACAGTTTCTACTGGTTGCTAAATCAGGTAGGTACGAAGCGACCGAAAAAATGGAAGCACATTCTATTCTGGGGCGGTTTGAGGGGCTCGATACCCATTGCCTTGCTGCTTCAACTGCCGAATGAAGGCATTCTGGTAACGTGGCGTCCGGTGTTGTTGGTGACAGGGTTTGGTTGTGTATTTTTCTCGTTAGTTGTGCAAGGAATCACCATGGGACCCCTTATGCGTAAGCTGGGTATTGATGAAAGCGTATCGGAAACAACTGCGCATTAAGGAGTGTGGGATTTAACCCCGGATCATTGATCATATTTACAACGCTGTTACTATGTGCATCCTTACTTTTGACGATATCTGCAATTAAATTGATATTGAGATATCGGTGGGTATCTTCTTACATGGCAACCTTTTCTCTCCCAATAAAACCTACCACGATGTGACATATTCTTTCTTGACTTGGGCAATTTTATATTTATGTTTTTTTTAAATCCGTAAGGAATCCGAGGCATACTATCTTTTTGGATTAATGACAAAAGGAGGAATAAAAATGAAAGCACTGAAATTTATTTCTAAATTATTTTTCACATTCTCAGTGGTTGCGTTTTTGGTAATGCCGGCTGTTGCATTTGGCGCCACAGGCTCTTTGGTTACTTATAAGGTTAATGGTCAATCTTATGAGGGATATTACATGACTCATTCTAACCAGGCACCTTTAGTGTTACTGATCCATGATTGGGATGGACTGACAGATTATGAGATCAAGCGAGCCAATATGCTCGCTGAATCGGGCTATGCTGTTTTTGCTGCGGATTTATTTGGTGCCGGAGTGAGACCAACTGAAGTGACAGACAAACGCCAGCATACCGGAGAACTCTATAAAAACAGAGAGAAAATGCGGGCATTGATGACAGGGTCCCTGGATGCGGCCAAAGAAAAAGGAGCCAATATCAAGAATGCTGTGGCTGTGGGCTATTGTTTCGGTGGTGCGGCAGTGCTTGAATTGGCACGATCAGGGGCGGATCTTAAAGGTTTTGCTACCTTTCATGGCGGCCTAAAGACACCGGAAGGACAAAATTATGCCAAGACCCGGGGGGAAATTTTGATTATGCATGGTTCAGCGGATTCGAACATTTCTATGGACCAGTTCGCTGGTTTGGCGAAAGAACTGGAATCTGCCGGCATTGCACACGAAATGATAACCTACGGTGGTGCACAACATGCGTTTACCGTTTTTGGTGGAAACCGCTATCAAGAAGATGCGGACAAAAAATCCTGGAAGCGTTTTCAGGAATTTCTTTGGGATAAACTGAACCCCTAATTGATCGTAAACAAAATAAAGACCCCATTTTTTATCATCTGGTTTTGTCATCTGGCCGGAGAGCCATAAGTTGAAGAAAGAAAGAAGGAATCAATTCTATTCATCGCATTCCCGATTTATTTGGATGGGGATTGCTCTTGGCGCAGTCTTCTGGATGTTAGAAGCGGCCGTGCATGTGTTCGTGTTCCATGATGTGGGATTTTTTGTACAGGTTTTCAGTCCAAAACCCCATGAAGTCTGGATGCGCTTAACGATTGTGGCCATGTTTATCGGTTTTGGGATTTATTCCCAATGGATTGTTACCGCCCGCTGGCGCGCCCAAAGGGCAGCCATACGCGCCAATACGGAACTCACGCAGATTTTTGATACAGCGGCAGATGCCATGCGAGTGGTTGATAGGGACTATAATATGCTTCGTGTGAATGAGACCTTTTCCGCGCTTTCGGGAATTGCCAAGGAAGATGCAGTGGGCAAGAAATGCCATGAGGTATTTTGGGGTCCTTTATGTCATACCAAGGACTGTCCGTTGAACCGCATTCTCGGTAATGCGGATTGCGTGGAATGTGATTCGGAAAAAGTTCGAAAAGATGGCGTTAAAACCCCCTGCATTGTTACCGCGACACCCTTTAGGGGACCTGATGGAGAACTCATTGGCATTGTTGAGGATTTTAAAGATATTTCAGAACGAAAAAAATCTGAGCAAGAACTCATGCAGTCCCACGAACGGTTGCGTGACTTAGCGTCACACCTCCAGGTTGTCCGGGAAGAAGAAAGGGCCCTCATTGCTCGCGAGATTCACGACGAGTTGGGACAGGCATTGACAGCCCTGAAAATGGACATACACTGGTTACGTCACCGGTTACCCGGGGAAAAACAATCGTTGATTGACAAGACCCATGTCATGTCAAAGCTCATCGACAGAACGGTTCAATCCGTGAGAAGAATTTATTCAGAATTGAGACCCGGATTGCTGGATGATTTCGGTCTTTCCGCAGCCATAGAATGGGAGGCTGGAGAATTCTCAAAAAGGACGGACATTGAATGTGAAATTCTCTCAGATCCTAAAGACATGATTTTGCCTCAGGGGCTTTCTACGGCAATTTTTCTCATATTTCAGGAAACGCTCACCAATATCACACGCCACGCAAATGCGACCCAGGTCCGGATCATCCTTACGAAGAACGCGGACAGGTTGGAGATGCGTGTCAGCGACAATGGGAAAGGGATTAAAGACCAGGAAATCCTGGAACCCAAATCATTCGGGATTATAGGGATGCGGGAACGGGTGCATTATCTGGGCGGCAGTTTGAGCATTAGCGGCAACAGTAACGGGACCACTGTGGAGGTGATCATCCCTATGGACCCAAAAGGAGACGTTGATGATAAAGATACTCATCGCGGATGACCATGCCATCGTTCGTGAAGGCCTAAAACAAATTGTGGCGGATACTTCCGACATAGTTGTTGCCGGGGAAGCGGTGGATAGCCGGGAAGTTTTGGAGCAGGTCCGAAAAGAGGATTGGGATCTGATTCTCCTGGACATTTCCATGCCCGGCAGGGGCGGAATTGATACCTTGAAGGAATTGAAGATTGAAAAGCCGAAACTTCCCGTTCTTGTGCTCAGCATGTACCCTGAAGAGCAGTATGCCGTTCGTGCATTGCAAGCGGGGGCATCCGGATATTTGACAAAAGAGAGCGCTCCGGAGGAGTTAATTGAGGCCATACGAAAGGTTTCCCAAGGGGGGAGATACATCAGCGCGGCCCTGGCTGAAAGCCTGGCATTCCATGTAGGGAAAAATTCTGACAAGCCGCTCCATGAAACCCTTTCCAATCGCGAATATCAGGTTATACTCATGCTTGCTTCGGGGAAAACCGTAAAAGAGATTGCAAATGATCTGTCACTCAGTGTTAAAACCATCAGCACAAATCGTGTGCGTGCCTTAAAAAAGATGGGAATGAAAAACAACGCCGAAATAACCTATTATGCCATAAAACATGGGCTGGTGGAATAGGGTCTTGCCAAGAGCTACCCCAGTTGCCTTTAAGACTGCTTGTTTGTAGGACAAACACTGACAGCGGAAAAGGCAAAAATCCTACAAAAAAAAGGGCCTCCGTCCGATTTACATCGGCTTTCCAAGTGTTATAATCTCGATCATAGAATAGGTTCTATATCAGCTTACCAATAACCTTCAACATTTTTAAAGGAGAAAAAATGATACTCAAAAAAGTGAAAATTCTTTGTTTACCCGTGTTGTGTTGCATGGCCCTTGCCCTGGTTCTTTTCCAGGCGCCTGCTAAGTGTTATGGCTTTGACATCGAGATTGATGTTTCACCGAATGTCCTCAATATTCAGAGTGAAAGCACTATTGTCACTGTTCATACCGACATCGCCTATAGTCTAGTGATTGGAGCGACTGTATTTCTCAACGATGTTGCAATCGATTGGTGGAAATCTGATGATCGGGGTAACTTTGTTGCCAAGTTCGTGTCAGATGAAATAAAAACATTGGAGGGACTGAAAATAGGCGACTATAATACATTGACATTAAATGGGTTCACTACTAGTGGAGAGGCATTTATAGGAACGCAGGCTATCTTGGTGATAGATAACGTCCCAGAAGGAGCAGGGAAAAAATAGAAGGCTCCGGTACTAAATAATTACACGCTCTATAGGTTTCCCAACATAAAAGGAAAGTGGAACGGTTTTTCACTTTCCTTTTTAATTTTGCAGGCACGGACTCGCGGCCTGCATCTATGAACCCGGCAACCCCTTGATACGTTATCAATGGCTTGGAGTAGTCTTTGCGGAGGTCTATCCCGCTTTTTATAGCGGGGCTGTGCCCTTGAATGGCTTGTCGGAGTCAAGCAAAAATCCCGCTATCGGGGCAAATGAACGCCTCAATCTCGTGCAATATCCGGACTATATGCTGAAGAGGATATTTAAAATATCCCCGTCCTTTACCTTGTAGTTTTTGCCCTCCAGGTGGAAGTGGCCGTTGTCGCGGATGCCTTTTTCCGAACCGCAGGCCATCAGGTCGTCGTAAGAGAAGCACTCGGCACGGATAAACCCCCGGCAAAGGTCGGAATGGATGGTTGCGGCGGCTTCCAGGGCCGTGTCGCCGTTGCGTAGCGTCCAGGCCCGGACCTCATCGGGTCCCACGGTAATAAAACTGATGTGGTCCATAACTTCATAGGCAAAGCGAGTCATGCGGTCATGGGCGGATTCGGCGATTCCCATTTCCTCCATGAAAAACCCGGCTTCCTGGGTGTCGCTGAACGCGGCCAGCTCCATTTCGAAGTTCCCCGCAAATTCGATAACCTTGTATTTTTCTTCTATTTCGGCCAGCAGTTCCGGGTTGCCGCCGAAGTTATTTTCCCCGGAGTTAAGAATGACAAAAAACGGCTTGTGGGTTAAAAACTGAAAGCCGCTGATCAGCTTTTGTTCGTTAGGGTTCAAAGTCAAATCCCGGACGGGCCGCCCTTGGTATAATTCTTCGAGTATTTTATGGAGAACCTTATCTTCCAGTTGCATTGTGTTGGTCTTTTTGCCGCGCCTGGCGCTCCAGGCGATACGTTCGAGCCTTTTCTCTGTGACGATCATATCCGTGAGGATAAACTCCGTGACCATGGTATCGATATCGGCAAGCGGCATGGGACTGTCCGTCAAATCATCACTAAAATTACGGACAACCAGAGCAATGGCATCGAGGTTTCGGACAAGATTCATCTGCGCGCTGGAAAAATCGTTTTTGCGGGCCGAGCCTTGGGCAAATCCGGCAAAATCGACGATCTCGATGGTGGCATAGGTCGTTTTTTTGGGGTGGTAAAGCTGTGTGAGGCGGGTTATGCGTTCGTCGCCCACCTCAACAACGGCAACGTTAGGTTTGGCCTTGTTGTTTACATAAGCCCCGACCTCGGCTTTCGAGCGTGTCAGGGTGTTAAAAATGGTTGTCTTGCCGGAGTTGGGCAGACCTAACAATCCGATTTGCATGAAATTTCCTTTCCTCGATTTGTCACGAATCATATCTGAGCCGGTTACGCGCAGGCGACAATTTGTCAAAAACCATTAAAATAAGACTCTTTTGATGATTTGTCCAGCACGAAAATGAAATCAAGGGTGGGCGAATGGGGGCCGGGCCACATCATCCTATATCTTGAATAAAAATTTTCATTTAGGGATGGACACTACCGAATATGCAACGGTCTCGTAAAAAGTCCAACTTCTGCGTTGTGTTGCATTTCGCAATCATTCAACGTACGATCAGTACGCCTCATGATTGCAAAATTTGCGATGCCTTTTTATCCCGCCTATGTTTGGCGGGGGAATTTGAACTTTTTACGAAACCGTCTAAATCGGACTTTTTACGAGTTCATTAATCATAACGTTCGTGTAGAATTGGCGTATTAACTTGCTTAATATCAGTTCAGTAAAAAGTATATGAATAAAAATGCCGGGTTGACAATAAAGTCGACATCCTGTATTTGAACTCAAATATTCGGTAATCAGATAAGAATTTCCTTTACATACCAGAAGGCACCACCTATTAATTTTTATCAGATTGCCGTGTATAAATTGATTTTTTCTCTACATTCAATTTAAAAATCAATCCCTTATCAATCTTTTTTTGTTTTAGAAGAAGGAGATTGACATGGCAAACATCCAAAATCTATGTGAAAATCGCATTCTTAGCTCGCTAATCTCTTCTGACGTCTATTATTTCCCTATATTGTCACGCATCATTGAATAAGGATTTCCAGTATTTGAACTTTACGTCAACATATTGTGCTTAAGCAACTATCGAAAAAAAAGAAAATTTTATGAAAAAAATTTATGTGGACGATACCAATCAAGCGACTATAATCTGTCCTAAATGCGGATTTAAGAAAAATGTAGATGTAACGAATTTCAAGAATACTCAAAAAAAACTGAAGGCTAAATGCCGATGTGGCGAAGTTTTTCGGATTGCATTGGAATTTCGAAGGCAATACCGTAAGAAAGTCCGGCTCCATGGTGAATACTTTGTCCAGGGGAGAGATGAAAAAGGAGAAATAATCGTTGAAGATATTTCAGCAAGCGGAGTTCGATTTGCAAGTCTTAAGCCACATTATATTTCCAGAAATGATACAGTTGAATTGAAATTTACTTTAGACAATCCAATGAAAACGGAAATCCACAAACTCATCAAAATAATATGGATTATCGATTGCAATGTCGGAGCACAGTACATCGATCAAAAATCACTTGAAAAGGATTTGGAATTTTATCTGAAAACATAATTTATCCTTGGCGGAGATGTTTTGACAATCGCCAGAAATAGGGTTTACTTGACCTGACATCAGAAAAATATAATATCTCTATATCAATTGGGGTGTAAATCAAGACTGTTGTTTGCTAAGATTGCTATGGCTATTTGGTTTCAGGTGTCAGGTGTCAGGAAACATGTTCAGTAGTAATGGGCCGGCCCTGAGGGAACGATTCATTTTTTACGCCATACACTGCCGTTTCCTCAGCTAACTGCCAGCGGTGTTCTCGCTCTGGGACTTTCCGTTCCAATGTTTTCTCTAATCCAACCAACATACGAATGCATTCTTTGTAACGACCCAGAATTTCTAATTTTTATAGACCTCAAGATCCTCCACGTCCATAAAATTTCTATGGGTCACCTGGTTTCCCCCTTAATCCTTAAACCTTAAACCTGACACCTAAAAAAAGCTTCGGAGCCACGGTTTGTCAATAGAAAGGCATCAGCGTTTACCAACGATCTTGATTTCCACCCACTTCCTCATTTATAGGGATGTAATAATTTTTGCGGTATTATCCCGCCACAAAAACGAGTCTGAATAATCCATGTCCCCATAAGCGTGATTTAAGAGTTTGTATTGTATGTCCAGCCGATATGAGGTTTGAAGAACTTAGGTGCCAGCCACATATCTGACTTGATGTTTTAGGGGTATTCCTGTATAAATGCAGCCGGCGAGATAATTGTGTTGATTCGGAACCTGAAGACCATACGAATGATGGAGTGTGAAAAATGATGAATACTGCTCAACTATCTGAAATATTAACCACTCATTTAGAACTTTCTATTTCTCCTGTTGCTGTTTCACTACACCCAAACCATAACTTAGAATTGGAGAAGTACCGGCCGGATAAACCGCTCCGAAGCTATTGTCATGGAATAATGACAGCCGCACTCGGGCAAACCCTTTATCTTCTGGAAAAGGATATCATCTGCAAATCCGGTGCGGCAACACTGGGTTTTTCGAATTATTCCGAAGAGATGCTGTCCGGCAGCAAGCATTATAATGCAGGGGTGTTTGGGAGCATCCAGGCCGCTAAAAACGCGGTAGCAGGGGCATACAAGCTTGAGGACGGCAGCACAAGCGCGATTTTTCTCAGACCCCTATCCCAGGCGGATAATAATTATCAGGTAATCCTTATCCCCGCTAATGCGGAGCAAATCATGTTTATATTAGTGGCCGATA
Source organism: Desulfobacteraceae bacterium Eth-SRB2 (assembly GCA_004193595.1). Lineage (GTDB taxonomy): Bacteria > Desulfobacterota > Desulfobacteria > Desulfobacterales > UBA11574 > S5133MH16. The sequence continues at coordinate 333,380 of RPGQ01000001.1, read as the reverse complement.
AATATGATACCGGCGGCCGGACAGAGATTTCAATGGCCACGGGCTTTCAAGGTGTCTGTGGGGATGTTACCGCTTATTCAATACAGACGGGCAAGGTCAATTTTTCAGTCACGGGCTTTGGGGACCGTTTGCGGTGCGGTCTGGACCCCGAATTAATGGTGGTTTCCATACCCGCCGGCAGGGTTTCCATCATTGTCAAAAATCTGGAAGCCATGAGTTCCAAAATCATGGCAACCTATAAAAAAGCCTGGGACGCAAAAACAAGAAAAAGTTAATTGTTAAGGCTAAGTGCTGTAACTCGTAAATACGGTGACGTATTTTATGACAGGCCACCGCATTCAACGTAGCGAAAGACCATAAAAGTGACTAAAATTTGAAGTGAGCTAAAGTGAACTAAAGTTAAGGAACTCGCCTTCGGCGAGGCCAATTAAAACTGATAGAATTCATTAACCCCGGAGGAATAGGCTCCGCATTCCACAGGGTAAACTTTAGGCACTTTAGATCATTTTAGGCACTTAAAACTTTCAAATTGAATAAAAGGAAAATGTATATGACCGGTTGCAGTTGTTCTATAAAAGAGTGTCTGAACAATCCCATAGAGTTAAAGATTGATGATAAAGATATGGATTTTGTATCCATCAAGCAACTTGCCGACAACAAAGCAAAAGAATTTACCTCTCAACCCATGTTACTTGCCTGGTATAACGGGAAGACCGGCGATTTTGTTCCTAAAGCTGAATGCGGGAGCGGCCCCAAGCCCGGATGGATCGTTTATGCGGAGACAAGGGGCGGGGATATTGTTATAGACATCAATGAGGAGCGCTATGTTTTTATTTATAAATCAATTTCTTGAAAGACAGCTTGAATATGTGGTCCCCTTAGGCCTTACTCAAAAATAACTTCACAAGCCCTGAACCTCTGAACTTCTAAATCCAACATTTCTTATCTGTTTTCCTCCCGATTGTCCGGGAAAAATTCCCAGCCATAGGGACTCCTACCTTATAAAATGAACCCATCCCTCTATGGACAGAATGAATAATAATCTGATAATTTTCCCAAAAAACAGAATCAATATCTAATACCAAATCATAGGAACCGCAGATTATGAACAATTTTCCAACCAATCCTCGAGTTCTTATCGTGACGCCTGAAATTACCTATCTTCCCAAAGGCATGGGTAATATTTCAAACGGCTTGAATGCCAAGGCCGGAGGCCTTGCGGATGTCTCGGCAGCTTTGATAAATGAGCTGTATAGCCAGGGCGCCGACATCCATGTGGCCCTGCCGGATTACCGCACCATCTTTGGCGGTCAATCGCCGCCAATTGTTAGAAGGGAGCTGAAAACCATACGGAGCAGGGTGCCGGACGATAGGGTTCACCTGGCCCAGGACAGGGCTTTTTTCTATCGTAATCATATCTATTCGGGGGATGAGGTTAAAAATATCAGAATTTCACTGGCGTTTCAACGAGAAGTAATGAACAATATCGTTCCTCGGGTTCAGCCGGATCTTATCCATTGCAATGACTGGATGACCGGTCTGATTCCGGCCATGGCCAGACAATTGGGCATCCCCTGCCTGTTTACCATTCACAATATCCACACGGTTAAAACCACTCTTTCCGAAATTGAGGACAGGGGTATTGACGGCGCGTCGTTCTGGCAAAACTTTTATTATGAATATTTTCCATCGACTTATGAAAATATCAGAAATTCCATCCCGATAGATTTTCTTACCAGCGGTGCTTTTGCCGCCCATTTTGTGAATCTTGTGAGTCCCACCTTTTTGAAGGAAATGATCCAAGGCCGGGATGGTTTTGTAAAAAACTCCATGCAATGTGAACTTGCCAATAAAAGCAACGCCGGATGTGCTGTTGGGATTCTAAACGCGCCGGACCCTTCCTATAACCCATCCACAGACGATGCTTTGCCGTGCAAGTATTCAGCAAAAAATCATGTGGGTGGAAAAAAGACCAATAAACGGATCCTACAGAAAAAATTGGGATTGATACAGGACCCACAGGCCCCGGTTTTTTTCTGGCCTTCTCGTCTGGATCCGTTTCAAAAGGGATGCCGGTTGCTGTCTGAGATACTTTATAACACGGTTTCCCGCTACTCGGAACAAAATTTAGAAATAGTTTTTGTAGCAGACGGGGAGTTTCAAAGACATTTTAACGACATCGTTCGATTCCATAATTTGTCAGATAGAGTAGCAGTATGCAGCTTCAATGAACGGTTGGCACGTCTGGCTTACGGGGCTTCGGATTTTGTGCTGATGCCGTCAAGTTTTGAACCTTGCGGCCTTCCACAAATGATCGGCGCTATTTATGGGGCTCTCCCGGTCGCCCACGATACCGGCGGAATTCATGATACGGTTACCCATCTGGACTTAGATAACCCTACGGGCAACGGTTTTCTGTTTAACACATTCGATCCGGGAGGTCTATCCTGGGCCATTGATCAGGCCATGCAATTTTACATGCTTCCCGCAAAAAAAAAGAAACAGCACGTCAAACGCATAATGATGCAAGGGGCCGCTACATTTAATCACAGGGTGACCGCACAACATTACATAGATCTTTATGAAAAAATGTTGCAGCGGCCTCTGGTTAACCGGCAGCATACGAAACCCCATGGCATCCCATCAGATCGTTCAGATCAGCAGAACATTATTCGTTTTTCGAAAAAAAGGCGGCGCATCGAGGAGCAGCAATCAAAATTGCTTCGAGTAAATGAATAACCCGGGCACTAAAACCATTGCAACAACCATATCCGTCTAATGGTCAAATAAATATCTACTGCCCATTTTTTTATTAAAAAAATCCTTAAAATCGAACCAAAGAGTAGCGCAATTCAAGGTTTAAAAAAAGGGTGTTGCTTTTAACACCCTTTTTTGTTAGAAAGCGTGCATTTTCAGACTTGGACGCACTTTTTTAGATCTGTGAATAAAAACAAAGTTTCAATTCAAGTCGATTCAGAATTTGCTATAATAACAGCAACTCATTTTGATTGTTACAAAAACCAGAGACGTAACCCCGATGCGACAGGTATGCTCTTATGAAACGTTTTGCGTGTATCGACAATACGATTTTTAACCCTGATACAATATTATATACAGACTTTCGTTGAAGCTATCCATATCCCATTTCAGAAATTTATTTCCCATTGCCGCTTTTTTGATTTTTGGCAGCGGTGCCGTCATTCTATGGCAAAATCAAAACAGGCATGAACAACAGCTTGTCTTGCGACATATGGAAACGTCTTCGGAGCAGATACGGATTCGTGTTCAAGGTCTGATGAACGCCCGCATGGCTTCTCTTGAATTATTGGCCGATAGATGGATCGAAAGAACTCCGCCTGACTTTAGCCGGAAACGTTTTCTTGAGTTTGCCGAAAATTTTTACACCCATTACCCCGGTTTTACGGGGATCAACTGGATCGATCCCGGGGGGATTGTTCGCTGGGTTTTTCCCAGGGAAAGCAATGAACGTGCCATCGATAATATTGTCTATGATCGTCTGGATTTGCAGGTGCGGGATACGTTTCAAAAGGCCGGGGAGCATCTAAAACATGTGGCCACCCCTTGTACGGAAATTATTCAGGGAGGACTGGGTTTCCATACCTTCCGGCCGCTGGTTTATACCGGCCGGGTGCAAGGTTACCTGAACGGTGTATTTCAGGTCAAACGAGTTATGGAGAGCTGTTTGGCCAAAAATATGCTCACGCACTTTTGGATCAGAATTTACGAAGACGATCAACTGATTTATACGAATGAAAAACAGAGCTTCAGCAATGCGGAAAAGCATACCTTGCACGTGCTTCGAGAGATCCGTTTCCCCGGAAAAACCTGGCAATTGGAACTTTTTCCCAAGGTTGCCCTGTATCCGTCCAGGGTGGTTCGGCACCCCGGGCTTCTAACTTTCGGCATGTTTATCTCCGCAATTCTTTTGCTGCTCCTTCATTTTCTGAATCATCGAATGCAAATGTACCGGCAGGCCAGAGACCATGCCCTTCATGAAGTCAGTGAACGAAAACGAGCCCAAGAGGCGTTAAAGAAAAATGAAAAGAAGTTGGAGGTCCTGCTCAAGGAACTTGCCGACAAAAACGCGGAACTTGAAACCTTTGTGTTTTCGGTTTCCCATGACCTGAAGACGCCCATTGTTACCATTGAAGGTTTTGTGGGTGCTTTGCGTGAAGATTTTGGAAACCTGATTTCTGAAGAGGGTGAGAAATACCTTAATTATATCGGTGATGCTACCCGAAAGATGGAACTTTTGATTAACGACTTGCTGGAACTCTCCCGCATCGGGCGATTAACGGTAAAAAAGACCGAATTTCCTTTGGCGGATCTCATGGAAGAAGTTATTGCAGCACTTCAACCTCAGATCGAGGCAAAAGGTGTTCAGGTCACTGTTTCGCAAGACCTTCCGTTGGTTTATGGTGAAAAAAAGCGATTGGTTCAGGTCATGGAGAACCTGTTATCCAATGCAATTAAATATATCGGCAACGAAAACCCCTCTCCACGAATTAAGGTAGGAGTTCGAGAGCAGGATGACCAGAAGGTTATCTTTGTCAAAGATAACGGTATTGGTATTGAAAAAACATATTTTGAAAAGATTTTCCAGGTGTTTCAGCGGCTGCCTTCTGCAAAAAAGATTGGACAAGGAACCGGTATTGGGCTGGCAATTGTAAAACGGATTATCGAGTACCATGGCGGCAGAGTCTGGCTGGAATCCGAACCTGGGAAAGGGTCCACGTTTTTTTTCATCCTCAAAGACAAGGAGGCTTGATCGTGGAAACGTTAACGGTCGTGATCATTGAAGACGAAGAAGCGCATTTCAGCCTCATGAAGCGGGCCATTGCCAGGGAGTATCCATACGCTTCGGTTCATCATTTCCAGGATGCAACCAGCTGCCTTAATCGGCTTGATCAAATCAATCCCACAGTTATCATAACGGATTACCTGATGCCCGGCATGAATGGTATCGAGTTTTTGGAAGTTTTGAATCAAACGGATATAGATATTCCGGTTATTATGATCACCGGTCAGGGAGATGAGAATATTGCTGTATGCACCATGAAATCAGGGGCAAAAGAATATCTGGTTAAATCCGGAGACGTTTTTAACCTGCTGCCCCATGTCATTAAGAACGTGGTTCGCGAAATAAAGCTTGAGCGATCCCTGTACAGATCTGAAAAACGATTTCAGGATTTGGCTGAAAGCACATTCAATTGGGTATGGGAGGTGGATGTGCAAGGCAGGTATATCTATTCAAACTCTATTGTAGAAAGCATAACAGGTTATCACCATGATGAGGTGATCGGCAAATACTTCTATGATTTTTTTTCTAATCAAGATAAAGAAGCCTTAAAAACCAGTCTGTTTCAAATTGTGGCGGAAGTAAAACCAATTACGGCTTTTGACACTGTTTTCATTCGAAAGGACGGATTTGAAATCATCATGGAGACAAATGGGGTTCCGTTTTTCGACAAAGCAGGAAACCTTTTGGGCTACCGCGGTATTAGTCGAGATATTAGTGCTCGAAAGCAAGCTGAAGATCTTGTGTGTAACCTTTCTCAAATGCTGATACAGGCCCAGGAAAGTGAGAGGAAGAGGCTTTCTTATGAGCTGCATGACAGCATCGCTCAAAACCTTTCTTCACTGAAAATCGGCTGTGATATGCTATTACAAGACCAATCGGCCATATCTCCTGAATTAAGGGAAAAAGCGGCGAAATTATCCAAGCTCAGTGAACAAATAAATATATCTGTCAGGAACCTGGCCTATGATTTACAGCCACCTGGCCTGGAACAACTGGGTATGGTAGAGGCACTTGGAATGTATTGCGAAGATTTTTCTGAAAATAGAGGGGTGAAGGTTGACTTTCATTCTGCCGGAATACATATGTTAAACTTGGACTTTCATACTTCGATCCATCTTTACCGTCTGGTCCAGGAAGGCCTGAACAACATCAGCAAACATGCCGCTACCGACCGGGCGAAAATCATCCTTCTGGGCGCATCTCCGAATATAATCCTTCGCATTGAAGACGACGGAAAAGGTTTTGATATAAAGGCGCAAGAACTTGCATTCGGTTATAAGAAAGGGATAGGACTTCGAAGCATGAAAGAAAGGGTCAACCTGCTTGGGGGCCGAATAACGATTAAATCACACCCCATGCAGGGTACCAAGATATTGATAATACTTCCTTTTAAGGGGCAAAAAAGTGAGTCAGAAACAGCGCATATTAATCATTGACGACCATCCTCTGTTTCGGGAGGGCCTTAAGACGATCATCGGTCAAAACCCCAAGTATGAAATAGTCGGGGAAGCAGGCACCGGGCAGAACGGACTTCAAATGGTAAAAGAACTCAAGCCCGATTTGGTTTTGTTGGATATGGCCCTGCCGGATATAAAAGGTATTGTGTTGATCGGTGATATTTTAAAAGTTTCCTCCAAAATACGGGTAATGGTTGTCAGTATGCATTCCAAAATAGACTATATCGTAAAATCATTTCAGTCCGGCGCTATGGGCTATTTGATAAAAGACTCGGCTGTAGATAAGCTTCTGGAGGGAATTGAATATGTGTTGAAAGGTCATTATTTTATGGATACGTCGGTTTCCCATAAAGTAATAAACAAGCTTATTGGATTGCCGGAAAAGCAGATCGCCGTGACGGGTAGCACTTACGACTTGCTGACCGCTCGCGAGCAGGAGGTCATGGTTTTGCTGGCCGAAGGGCTGTCTACAAGCCGGATTGCCGATAAACTTTTCATCAGTCCCAAAACCGTGGAAAACCACCGCCACAATATTATGCGCAAACTCGATCTGCATAGCATCGTTGAACTTACGCGCTATGCCGCAAAGCTCGGCCTTATTGACATTGATTTATGGAAAGAATAGTAGACGGTTTCGTAAAAAGTCCAACTTCTGCGTTGTGCTGCATTTCGCAATCATTCAACGTACGAAAAGTACGCCTCATGATTGCAAAATTTGCACGCCTTGAATTTGAACTTTTTACGAAACCGTCTAAATCGGACTTTTTATGAGTTCGTCATAGTTGACTGCCCCCTAAATTCCTTCTCAATACGTTCCGTCCTATCCTATCGGCGATTCACTCCCTGTTGTATGGGGAAAAGTCCCTCCTAGGAAATTTCCTCAGAAGAAATGAAGTTGCTCCCCTATGGACAAAATTAAAAGCCGGTAATAAATAATCTGTCAATAAATTCCATTTTGTACACAAAACATCATACGTTTTCATGGGGTCGTTTTTTAAAGGAAACGCTTTGAGTCATGACTTCAAATTAGCGGTTGTATTGAAAGAGTAGCTGAAGCAAATCAATAGGTTAGAGAAAAAAATATGAGAGATAGGGATAACAGTAACTCAAGCGGAAATTTTCCGAATATAACACACCTCATTCGAAGCGTTCAGATTCTTGAGGGAAATCCGGATTGTTTTGGCAATTCAGACGGAAACTGTGATCGTTTGGACTGTGCCTGGCGTGAATTGTGCCTGAAAGAATCGCAAAAAGAGCGAGACCTTTGAAAAATGTTCAATTTTGTTCAAGGCCAAGGAAGGCGAAAATTTTAACCACCCCGATGATAAACGCATCGGGACAGGCATCCATACATGGAGTATTTTGAGGATTAACCCGCCAAAGTTCGGTGGCGGGTTAAAATTTGAGCCTGACGCAGGAATTGGGCAAAAGGGGGCGTTTTTCAAAGGTCTCGGAACGGTCACGGAATTAGGGGGGTATCCACAGAAATGAATGCAAAATTGGTAATGTGCCATCAGACGGTTTTGTTTTTGGAAAATACACAAAGAGACAACAGACAAATTTTAGTGGTTGATGATGATCATGACAACCTGGAATTTTTATCCGGTTTGATCTTAAAATTGGGATTTAAAGTTGTGACCGCCGGTAGTGGGATTGAAGGGTTACATGGGTTTGTCAACAGCGATTTCGACCTCGTATTCACGGATTCTAAAATGATTTTAAAAGACGGTTTTAGTCTGGCCTATCATGTTAAGGCCGTATCCCCCGAAATGCCTGTTGTCATGCTGGTCGGTCGGAACAAACGAGATCCGGCGGACAAAAAAGAAGGCTGCTGCATGGACTATTTGCTCTTTAAGCCCTTTGGATTCAAAGACATTCAATTCACCATCCGGAAATTTATTGGTACATGGTCAAATAAAAAGAACGTGGTTTCTATCACAAATGAACCCTGTGCCGTCCGTCTATGTGGATAAGGAATCTTTACCTGGGGATAAAGCGGAGGACAAAATGGTCAGCATCTTAATTATGGATGATCAACCCTACGTTCGAAACCGGGTTTCAAAGGCCGGCATGAAAGCGTTCTTGTTTGGCAAGCACCCTGAACTTTACAGTTTGTAAAAAAGGCTGACACCGATTCATTGGAAAATTTAATGACAATATCTCTAAAAATATTATTTATTATTATATCAGAGAGTTAAGTATATATTCCAGGGCATTTCGTTTTGGTATGGTTATTGCTCTAAAGAAAATGGAAAGCGTACGCCCGGAGGCATTGAGAAGTTAAAATAATCATTATAACCATCAGCAATCAAAGGAGGAGTGTTATGGTAGAAGTTAACGACTTTAAAAAATTGGATATATTTAATGTATTTTCAGAAAAGCAGTTGGCAGAACTGGCTGAAATCACAGAAACAAAAACATTCGAGAAGGGTGCTCATGTTTACGAGAGAGGTAAGCGGGCGGATCAAATTTTTGTGGTTACCAAAGGAGTGGTCAGCCTGAATAGATTTCAACCCGGTGAAAAAATAGGAATTTCTTTTGAGAAGCGGGAGAAAGGCGAATTTTTTGGCACGGCCTGCTTCATGAAACCGCAGGAATATACACTAACGGGTGTTTGCATGGAAGACTCAGAGGTGTTGGCGGTTGATGCAGACAAATTGCTCAACCTTTGTGAAGCCGATCCTGATCTGGGATACAAATTTTTAAAGGAGGTCGCAAAGGTTTATTTTGAGCGGTATAAAATCGCAAAAAGGCAAATTCATGAAATGGTCAAAGCGCCTACGATTATAACTGCTCTGCCGGGATAACTCGGTTGGCTGCCAAGAAAGAAAATAATAACCTGAATCTTGCACGAGTCGGAGGCTTCCATATGCAAGGCACTTAAGGGTGAAGGTTTAGTGTGCTACTTCGAACCTTTAATGTCGAAAGCATATGGGGCCTTGGGCTCGTCCTTCGGGTGAAAATTGATGAGAAAAAAAGATCATCATGAACACACCCTATCACCACTACGCTGCACCGAAATCAAATGCGTTTACCCTGAACAGGGTGTAAATCAAGACTGTTGTTTGCTAAGATTGCTATGGCTATTTGGTGTCAGGTGTCAGGAATGATGAACAGAGGCGCTGGCACCTGAAACCTGAAACCTGACACCAGGCATACGGGAAAGAATAAATATGGGATATTTTTTAAAGCCATATTATGGTCAATTTTAATCACCCCACCTGACACCTGACACCTGACACCTAAAAAAGGGCTTCGGAGCCACGGTTTGTCAATAGAAAGGCGTCAGCGTTTACCAACGGTCTTGATTTCCACCCCCCCCTGAACAACTCCCATAACTGTCTTGCCTTTTATCTTCCGGTCTGTTATTTTTCTATTAAATTTTAACCCGCCACCGAACTTTGGCGGGTTAATCCTCGAAATATCCAATGTATGGATGCCTGCCCCGATGCGTTTTTCATCGGGGTGGTTAAAATTTTCGTCTTCCTTGATCTTAACGAAAAATCCTAGTTTTCGTTCGGGCACTAAATAATGTTTCAATAAGTTCCAGTGTATTAAATGATCATATTGACCCGAATCCATAATTTATTGAGATGTTACGGTCTATAGTTTAACATATTGGAATACCAATAAATTCTTGAGATGTTAGATGGATATAGAAATTCTAAGTGCTGAATCTCTGGGAGTAAGAGGTCTATGCTGTTATGTGAAGACCAGGCAAAGAAACATCCTCATAGATCCGGGTTTTGCCCTGGGATACATGAGACATAAGCTCCTGCCTCATCCTAAACAGGTAGCTATGGCGGAAAGGGCACGGCGAAGAATCATCGGCCTATGGGAGAAAGCCACCGATATCGTAATCAGCCATTTTCACGGAGACCATGTTCCCCTGGTAAATGCCAATCCGTATCAACTTCATGCCAAGGAATTGACAGGATTGAATAACACGGCCAGAATCTGGAGCAAAAACCCTGATCACCTCTCTCCCAACGAAGCACTGAGGAAAGAATCATTGAGAGCTGTTCTTGGTGTTCATTTCCTTCCCGGAGAAGGTGTAAGGGATGGCCCTTTGAATTTCTCTCTTGCCGTTCCTCACGGAGATCCGGATGTGACGGATGAATTGGTTATGATGAGTGTAGTTGAAGAGGACCTGCGTTTTCTTCATGCACCGGATATACAGCTTCTTCACGATCAGACCGTCTTTCGAATACTTGAATGGCAACCGGACATTCTTCTTGCCGGCGGTCCGCCTCTGTACTTATCCCGGCTCACTAAAGAACAAATTGACCGGGCATGGCAGAATGCCCTGATGCTGGCCCGGGCTATTGACCTTTTCATTCTCGATCACCACCTGTTGAGATGCACCGAAGGAATTACCTGGCTTGAGGAGCTGTCTGCTTTGTCCGGAAAGCCGGTCTTGTGCGCAGCGGATTTCATGTGCCGGAAAAGAATACTTATGGAAGCAGAACGAGAAAGCCTCTACAGGAATTTTCCGGTTCCTGAGGGCTGGCATGAGGACTATGCAAAAGGTGAAGCCACGACTCAAAATTATCGGCAATAAAGGTAACTTTTTAATAAGCTCCGGACTATTAAATGGTGATATTGAGCCGGCCCCATAATTTTTTTAAATGTTGCTAATTAAGTTTTTAAGTTTCAGGTTTCACCCCCTATGGGTAAGACCAACAGGAGAAGTTTCCATGAGCAAATTTCTTTCAAATTCGGAGCATGTTATAGAAGAATCCCGGGAAAATAATCATCACGGTGATCAGATCCAGGGGTTGCAGGTTGCCTTGGGCGACCTTCTCGGATCTGATGAGCTGACCGCCGAAACAGCGTTGATCATCAACAATGCCTGTGAGAAAGGCAGAATATCCTTTTCAAAAGTGGAAGAAATATGCGGGGGCAACTCGGAAGATGTGTTGCTCCTTTGCTGGGAATGGCGGCTGCTTGTGCCGGTCAGATCATCGAAATGCGGGGAATGGGATGATCGCCTCCTCTTGTTGGACCCCGGTGAGATTTATGAGCTGCCAAATGTGGTCAAACACCTGGTAAAATCAGCGCGTCGAACCGGTCAGTGGAATCCGGACGTTGCATTGACTGAGGTCTTCTCAGATACCGATGAAACCTTACGGCGTAGCATGCCCGATCTTCTGAAAAAGATGAACGGACTTGCTCATTTTAATATTATCAACGCCTTTCAGATAAGACAGGCATGTGCCAGGGCAAACGTGAATCACAGCGTAGATACCTTAATCGCCCTTTTAAAAGCCGGCGGAGTGATCAGCCCAAAACTGAGGGCCCTGTCTGATGTAGCCAAGGCGGGTTCGCCCGTTTATGAAATTAATCCGTGTGTCGTTGCGTAACCAATCTGGATCAACGGTTATCAAAACTATTTATGATGGTTTCGTAAAAAGTCTGTTCAAAAAATATTGACCGCAATATGTTGTACTTTATTATTATTTAATGCCTAATATATTGTAGCTAAAATTCCGAGTTTTGACTTTTTACGAGATCATCAGTTATATATTTTATAATTTCATATGGTTTTGTTTAGCACAGGGGTTTATTTTTTTAATCGTTGTTTATAAATTGACTGTGTGTTTTATTTTTGATAATCGGTTGAAAGCGGAATACATTTCGGTCTTTTCGCTTCATCTAATCGAAAAAAGTGAATTCTCATCAATCGCTTTTTACGAAACGGTTTGGCTTTTTCCGTCCTTATTCAAAACAAATTCTTGGGTGACTCCGTATTGTGAAGCTGACTATTTATAAAAAGATGATGCTCGGTTTCGGCACCATTATCATAATAATGATTATCACCAGCACCTATATTCTGCTCGAGCTAAATACGGTTTCAAATGAGGCTAAAATTACCCTTTCTTCTAACGTCCAGGTAGTGGATCTTGCCAAGCAACTGTATGCCATACTCCAAGATGAAAACGGCTATGCCCAGAAATATCTTATCTCCCGTGATGAAACCTATTTTTCCCTATTCGTTGCAACGAGCCGGCGATTTGACCAATACTTGGGTTCGTTGCTTAAGGCCCAGTCTGACGAAGTAGAACGTTCGCTTTCCCGGAACATGCGCCAGGCACATGAATCATTTTTTGCCAGCATGCAAAGCGAGCGAGATAGCCAAAAGTTGGACTACAATCCGGTGCGAGACAACCTGAGGTCGGACAGCTTGAAAACCCTGTCCAGATCTATTGATCATCTTATCAACAGCAATCGGGTTTCTATCGGGAATGCCATGTCCAGGATAGAAGCAACGACAAAACGTTCCGCCAAAGTAGCACTATTGTTAATCGTCGGGACGCTGCTGGCCGCTATCTCTGCCGCCCTGATTATTACCCGTACCATCACCAGCCCTATAGACGACCTTATACAAGGGACTGAGCAGATTGCGCGGGGTAAATTTGAAGAGGTCAGAGTTTCTTCTAATGATGAAATTGCCTTGCTTGCCCATGCAGTCAATGACATGAGCGTCAAAGTCAAAAATATAAATAAACATAGAACCCAAATAATGCAGCAGATTTCGCATGAGCTTCAAACCCCCTTACAGGTGATGCTTTCTACATACGACATTTTGAAAAGCCAAAGTTCGGGCCCGCTGAATGATGAACAGATCCGGATGCTTGACACTATTCGCGGGGGAATAAAAAAATTGGCGAGCTTCAGTAAACAATATCTTGATCTTGCGAAGATTGATTCCGGAATGATGAAATACTACATGGAATGGACAGATCTTCTCCAGATCATTGAACCTATTATTGAAGATGCAAAGCTCATTGCTGTACGTAAGAATATAACTGTAGAGTTGGCTGCACTCGATACCCCTAAAGTCATGGTGGATGCAAAAAAAATATCTATCGTTGTCAGCAACCTTCTCGGTAACGCAATCAAATACACACGAAACGATGGGAAAGTCAGGGTGAAACTAGGCCCGTGCACCATGGGTGCATGTGTAGAGATTCAGGACTCGGGAATCGGGATCAATCCAGAGGAACTCCCCAATATATTTAAAAGATTTTATCAGGCCGACAATACAGGCGGAATAAGGAGCGGGGGAATCGGAGTGGGTTTGGCCCTTGTTAAGGCCTTTACAGAAGGGCACAGCGGCAAAATTTATGCCCAAAGTACCATTGACGGCGGTTCGACATTTACGGTTGAACTGCCGGTCTCGCCTGAGGAGTTCCAAGGCCCGGCAATACCCGAGTTCACTCAGGAATAAGGACTTGATCATGGAACGCCGTAATTTAATTGTTATAATTTTATGCTTTCTTCTTGCCGGTTGTTTGCCACAGTTCCGAGGATTCAAGCTTGAATCCCAAGCCCGAAGTCACATGGAACGCGCTGCTGCGATGGAGGAATCATCATCGTATCACCAAGCCGCGCAGGAGTATGCGATTGTGGCCGAGCGTTATCCTTCTACAAGCTATTATAAACGCGCGGTTTGGAGGGCTGCATTACTCAACATTCATCCGGACAACTCAACAATCGATTGCAGCGCAGCACTTTTTTGGCTGAAAGTCTATCTCGGACTGTCGCTGTCCTCTAAGGAGAAAGAGGAAGCAGCATTATACGTTGCCATGCTGGAACAAGTTGATGGTTTGCAAGCCAAACTTTCCTCTTATGTTGCAGAAAAGGACAAACTCGTTGCAGTTACTCGCAAACAGTGCAGGGATATAGTGACCGGCACCCAACGGCTGAAGGAATTGGAAGCTAAACTGGCACAAGCCCAGGATGAGCTTAAGAAAATGAAAGAAGTGGATGTGCGGATGCAACGGATCAGAGATAACATTAACAGCAGCAAATCCAAGGAATTGGCTCAAAAACCATCGGAACTTAATAATGATGAAAACAACACACAGCAATTAAGCACACACAATGCCCTTAAACCTCAAGATTTCTTCCCCTATACGATTCAAGTCAATTCTGGTAAGAATAAGAAAGCATCTATTCTGGAAGCAATGAAATCAAGAAGCAAAGGTAATTCCGGATTCGTTTCCCATGTATATATTCCTGGAAAGGGAGATTGGTATCGTCTATTCATGGGATTTTATCGGACCTTTGAAGAAGCGGAAAAGGCAGCCTTTGAATTAAAAAAGCAAGAGTATCCTCATGCCTTTGTGGTAAAAATGCCCTTTGCTATTCAAGTCGGAATTTCTTCTAAAGATGAAGAACTAAAAAAACTTGAGGCCGATCTTCGATCAAAAGGATACCTGGCTTACATCGTTCTGGACAGATTATACAATAACAAAGTAAGGCTGTTGGTCGGAGCCTTCCCCACAGAAAAAGAGGCTGCAATACTCACCAAAAAGTTACAGAGAGAAGGTTTCAAGCCGAAAGTGGTTCAGCGTTAACTATAACGTCTCGGAAATTATACAACTTCTTGAAAATAAAGATTTATTAATGGTAACCTGTTCATGCCACCAGAATGGAATACTGGAATGCTGGAATATTGGGGATGAGGGCGGAAATAAACCATTTTAATTGTAAAAAACTCCTTTCCTTCAACTTAGTTCACGACAAGCTCACTCATCATTCCATTACTCCATCATTCCATTATTCCAGTTGGGCGAAGCCCCTAAGTTCTTGCTGAGTTGCCTTTTCATGGTCTCGCAAAAGAGTTTTTAGTTTAAGGTTTGACTCACATTTTCCGGCCGGTGGCCAGCATGCGATTGTTCATGAAACCATAATTGCCTTTGGATTCATGCGGTGAAAAGCCGGTGCGGACTTTTACCTTTTGAAATCCGGCCTCCTCAAGAAGTAATGCAAGCGTTTGTGATCCATAGAGGCGGACAGCGTAGGTCCGGTCGCGAATTAACCCCTTTTGCTTGTCGAGAACCATTTCCCGAGCATGTATGGTATCTCCTTTAACCTGGCGTTTCCGGCAAACAACGGTATGGTCATTAATTTCGTGCCAGGCCTCGGGATTGAAATCACGCTTGATGGCATTCCCATCCGTCACATCTACGAGAAACCATCCCCCCGGACGAAGCAGACGAAAAGCTTCTGACATGATCTGGCTGTCGGCGGGACCTTTGATGTAACCCAAAGAGTTTCCCATGATGAGCACATGGTCAAAACTTTCATCAGGAAATCCCGTACGCCTTGCGTCGGACTGAACGGCTTCTATGGACAAGTTGCTTTCGGCGGCCCGTGCTCTGGCATAATCAATCAGGACCTGTGAATAGTCGAGTAACGTGCAGCACGAAAATCCCCGAGCACACAACTCCAGGCTGTGGCGCCCGTGCCCGCCGCAGAGATCTAAAATTTTACTTTTGCTTTGGATGGGGAGCAGTTCGCAAATAACATCCACCTCCAAACGAGTAATATCTTCATTACAAACCGAACGGGCATCGGTTATTAGATAAACCTCATCAAACAGGGTTTTCCACCAGTCCGGATCTACGGTTATACTCATGTTAAAATCCTTATCCGTCCGGATGTGCCCCGAAGCTGAACAATCCGTCCGATGCAATAATGGCAGGATCTCCGCCCCAGGGATTCATGCGAGCAATTTCCAACTCCTCTTCTTCGATCTTAATGATCTCATCCAGTTCCCCGGTCAACCACATTTTTTCCAAGGTCAAGCAATCAGACCATAATTTTGTACAGTAGTTTTCCAACGCGTTTAGTTGATAAGGGGTAATCACCCTCGGCCTCAGGGCAATTTTGATTGGACCCAGAAGATACGTAAACTCGTGGTCCATGGCCATTTTTTTCTGTATCCGATCAACTTCAGACAACAATTCGTATTCAATGCTAAGAATAGCCTCATTAATTCTGTTCACCGCATCCCGGACAGGCAATTCGGAACTCAGAACTCCCAGCGGCTGGACCCCGCCTCCACTGCCGACATTTGTGGGTACGCCTCCATAACGACCTAAAAATCCAAACATGCCTTTGTTCCCCATGAGGCAGCGGAAATCAGTCTGGCAGCGCTCCATAACCACATGGTCATTTTCCAATACGGGAATTTCCTCGGCCCAGAGCGCCAAAGGAATTTTTTCCTGGACGATATAGTTCTTTTCTTTTAACGCCAGGCTAACGGCCTCGTCCGGATCCTTGTTGACTTGTCCGACCCGTACGCCTTTTCCCGAGTATCCTCTCTCGGGTTTAAGGACCAAATCATCCCAGTTGGATCGGGTCCATTCAATCAGGTCATCGATTTTTTCACCCCTGGGGCTATGGGTCCGACGAGAATAAAACTGCCGGGTCCAGGGGGTTCTTCTCACGATTTCCTTATGAAATCTGTTGCGGTGAGGACCGGTTATAACTTCAAACATACTTTTTACATTGATCGGTTCGGTGCCCCGAGGGTTGATGACCCGTCGTTCTTGAACCGCCTGCAAAACGGGACTCAAGTTGTGACTGCGATGCAGCGCCAGCAAAACATCCGTGTTGAAATCCATGAAAATTATTGAAACGGGCCGGCCTTTCCAGCAGACCCGTCCATGGTTGAGTTCCAGTTCCTGTGGGGCCATCAAAGCGCCCGATAGTCCATGGATTTCATTCAGACGCAGGGCAAGATTTTTGTTTTCGGTTACATCTTCAAGAGTCTCTTCTTCGGCGACCACGGCGATAAGTCCGGAATTGCGCCCTTCACGGGAGCGATGCGCTTCAACGAGCATCTCTACGAAACCATTAATGGGGAACAGCAGCGGGTGGTCAAAATCGAGCTTGATCCCCATAGGTCGAATTTCATTGAGTCTATTCCATATGGCCTTTCCAATGATTTGAGTCATCCGCTGATAATCCCAACCGCCGGGGCTACCAAGATTCCATTCGGAATGATATCCTAAAAATTCCTTCATTTTTTTCCCTTATTTATTTTTACATTGAAAACCTGGTCCTCGGGGCCAGGTCAGAGTTCTTCGGCTCTGCCTGAAGAATCGCTGCAAAAGATTGAAGTGAACTAAAGTTTAAAGTGAGCTAAAGTTAAGGAGTTCTGTCAATTATATAAAATCAGCGGAGCGAAGCGACACCATAACTTTAGGCACTTTAGATCACTTTAGACACTTTTAACTTGTCCGGCTTTCACTCTTTAATATTCAGTGCTTGAAATCTTTTCTCTATCCAGTGAAACGGCAGTTCCCCGCCTTCCAGTAAGAAAGCATGAAACTGCTCACTACCCATCCTATTTTCGTAGGCTTTTTTCAATCTCATAATCTCATAACGCCCCAGACTGTAACATAATTGATATCCGGGATTCAATTGAAAACGATATATCTGTCTTTGGGCCTCTTCCCTGTTGAACCCGGCGGTCAATAAAAGTTCTACAGAATCCGCGAGGGTAAGAAATCCTGCATGGAGACCTACATCAATTTGGCATCGAGCGGAACGCCACAACCTGCGCTTGTAGTCAACCAAATATTCCATGGGATTTTGCACATAGCCTTGCTCGGTCAAAAGTGACTCGGCATAATACGCCCAGCCTTCATAAAAAAGAGGTGACTCGATCTGACGGCGCACGGGATTTTCCAATCTTCTCCGAATCGAATCGAGCAAATGGTGCCCGGGAATTGTCTCATGTGCTGTCAAAAATTTGTACTCCCGGTGGAGCCGCTTTCTGAGAAGGTCGTTTTCAGGGGCACTGCTTTGTTGCTGTGGAAAGCGAGTGGTAATGAAAAAAAAACTTTTCTCCCCGGCATCCGAGCTCAAGGCTGCTCCGAAAGAAGCTGCACTTCGAACCGACTTCAGATAATACGGCGTTGCGGTAATTTCCAGGGATGCACAAAGATCTTCTTCTCTAAATCCATGATTGCGGAAAAACCGTCGCAGGAGTTCTGTTTCCCGCCGGTAAAGTGCAATGGTATCGATTTCCCCTATATCGGGACAAAAATCATGGTACAGATCCTGCCACGATTTACGTGGGTCGATTTTTGACTGTATTTTCTCCAGTTGTTGGAGATTTTCCCACCACTCATCCACGGCAATCTGGAACACTTCATCCAAACTGAGAACAGACAAAAAATGATCTTTGAGACTGGATTCAAGGGATGGCATTGCAAACATTCGATCCGGAACAGGAGGAATGTCCTCCAGATATTTGTCAAAATCATTAAGAGCGGCCAGTGCTTTTTGAAAGTCCTTTGAAAACAGCCCTGGGTATTGCGTGCAAAATCCACCCACAGCTTGTTCTAAGTATTGCTTTCCGTCATGGAGCATGGCCCGGGCGGCTTGGTGATACGTCTCGGGAACGCCGTCAATATTGTCCACTGCCTGATTCAAGAGTCTGGGGACAGCGGATATGCGCTTTAGCGTTCTATGTATCCGTTCCCGGGTATGGGAAGCCGGTTTATTCAGGGCATGATCGATTCCTATGAAAGCGATCTTCAAGTACAGCAACGGATTATGGCGCCAGGACTTATTATGTTCCAGCTCGATCAAAATTCCCGAAACATTGGCCGTTAACAAGTCAAGATCAATAAGCGTTTCAAGGTCTTTTTCACCGGCGGTTAAAAGGGCTAACTCCTGCTTAAATGATCTCAATCGGTCCACGCATTCTTCAATTGTGCTACCCTCTAAGTCGTCCAGCCTGTCGTAATATTCCGAGGCGGCCTGGGCCCTCGGTAAGAAATGGAATTCATCGCTGGCGCACATCACCGGAAATCGTCCGGCCAGATCATCAAAGTAGCGTGAGGCAAGCTGAATATGGGGTATTTTCATGGCGAGATGTTCGAATCAGCGCTCATCAACAGGTATATATTTTGTTTTCTTTGGTCCAATATAAATTTGGCGGGGCCGTCCGAGTTTCCATTTGGGATCATCGGCGCCTTCTTTCCACTGGGCAATCCATCCCGCCATTCTCCCGATAGCGAACATGACCGTAAACATGTTGGTGGGAATTCCCATGACGCGCAGAATGATGCCGCTGTAAAAATCCACGTTGGGATACAGATTATATTCGATGAAATAATCATCTTTTAGGGCGGCTGCCTCGAGTCCCTGTGCTAAGTCGAGTAACGGATCGTTAATATTGAGTTTATTAAGAACCTTATGGCACACCTTTTTTATAATTTTGGCACGGGGGTCATAGGCCTTGTAAACCCTGTGCCCAAAACCCATAAGCCGAAAAGGGTCTTTTTTGTCTTTGGCTCTTTGAATCGCCCGGTGATAATTGCCGCCGTCTTTTTGAATTTCGGTGAGCATTTCGATTACGGCCTGGTTGGCTCCGCCGTGCAAGGGGCCCCAAAGCGCTGCAATTCCGGCAGAAATCGCAGCAAAAAGATTGACTCTACCGCTTCCTACAAGCCGTACTGCCGAGGTAGAGCAGTTTTGCTCATGATCCGCATGAAGAATCCAGAAAACGTTCAACGCGTTAACAAGATCCTCATCAATTACGTAAGGTTTGACGGGAGTATCAAACATCATGTTCAGAAAATTGGCGCAATACGAAAGATCCGGCCGGGGGTAAACCACCTTATGACCCCTGGATATTTTATAGGACATGGCGGCCATGGTTCTAACTTTGGAGAGCAGACGGGTCACCGTAATATTTATTTCCTCTTCGATGACCGAAAGTTCGGGGTAAAAACTTCTTAAAGCGTTTACCATGGCTGAAAGGATTCCCATGGGGTGGGACGCCCTGGGAAAGTTCTGATAAAAAATCTGCATATCCTCATGCACCAGCGAATGGTCATTAAAAAGAACCGAAGTCCGGTTGAGTTCATCCCTTGAAGGAAGCCTCCCGATGATTAATAGATAGGCTGTCTCAATAAAACTCGAATGCTCGGCCAGCTCTTCAACCGGAATGCCGCGATAACGCAAAATTCCCTTTTCACCGTCCATGAAAGTGATGGTGCTCATGCAGCTACCGGTATTGGCGTATCCCGGATCGAGTGTAATCAAACCTGTCTTCTGGCGAAGATTTGATATGTCGATGGCCTTTTCCCCTTCAGAACCGACGACAATCGGAAATTCATATGTTTTTCCTTCAAATTCAATCTTTACGTTTTCAGACATAATTTATCCTTTTTTCACAAAACAAGCGATTTTCTATTTATATTACATGCGGTCAGCATAAAATTAAAATGCCTATATTTTCAAAAAATTAAGAGAAAAGAATGATGGTTTTTTTAAACCGAGGATAGTTTCTTTTTATATGTAGCGGTTAAAAAATTTATTAATACATGAATATTGTTATTTGGTCAAGCAATGATCAAATAATTCAGGTCAAACGCATTTAAATCTCCATACAGTGAGAACGCTCCACGACGGCGTGTATCTCTTTCCAACCGACTGAAACTTGTGCTTAAGCACCCGTAAGCTCGAGCCGCACAAGAGTTATTAAGAACAATTCGTTGCTATATTATCCCATTGATTTTTTGTGTAATAATTCCATTCGGCTCGGGCTAACGCGTGCTAAAGTTCTTCAAACAGTCGTCGATTTCTAAGAGAAACACGCCGTCGCTACGCTGCACCGAAATCAAATGCATTTACCCTGTCAAGGAATTGAAAGCATAGTTTACTTGGATGCGGGGCTGTGGTAACCATAAATAGCGTTCCAGGGAAATAAAACTTTTTTACGTAAAATTACAAGGAGACATCATGTCTTTTAAAGAAAACCTCTTACAAAAGATTACCATCGATAAAATGGCGAAGCAGGTAATTGCCTCCATCGGTCCTGTGGAGAGTGGCCGCAAGGTTGACAAGAAAACCATGCGCAGCCTTCTGGAAATGGTTTCCTATACATATAAAAGAAAACGTGATCTTGATCTTTTTATCGAGGATGTTGATGCCGAAAAAACCAGGATTGTGGTTCTGGACAATGATCTTGCGATTTACCATACGACCGTTTATGACGTGGCCATGCGTAAGACCCCTACGGTAAAGGAAATGATGAACCCGTTTAATGTTATCAAGATATTAAAGGATAAGGATGTGGTCATCAGTAAAAAAGAGGAATCTGTAAAAACAATTCAAAAAGAATGTATCGATGGTTTGGATCTCTCCTGCGATGAATCCGACCTCGATGAAATAGCAAAGGACGGCACGGCATCCCTGGAAAGAGAATATGCAGACGGAGTTGTGGAGTCTATTGACCTTTTTGCCGAAATTCTGGGTTACCGCGCGCCGCCCAAAGCCTTCAGGATCGGTCACCATAAAATTATGGGGGCGTTGAGCCAAAAAGAAAGCGGGGAGGTTCTATTCGGTCCCATGGTCCTTTACAGCATCATTCATAACGCTTTGAAATTGATCGAAACGCAGGCAGGAAGTTTTGATAGAGAAAAACTTGAATTTATTCAAAACGTTGCATCAGGCAAGGAACAGGCTTCTTCAGAGGGGCCCTACGTGTTTCAATATCTAAAAGAAATTGCTATTCAGCATAGTGTTAATTTTTAGAAACGCAGCAATGGCTTTTTTATTGTAAGTAGGGATGGCTGGCTTACCCTCGGGATCAGGGAGGCAGAGGGAAGGAAAAGCTATTCCCCAGAGGACCCATCACCAGCGATGCGCAGTAGGGTGATATTAAAACACCCATCCCAATATTCATCCAGATAAATTTCCTCCAGGGCCGCTGCGATCTTTTCGGTTTCGTTTTTTCTGAAGGCTATAAAGATTGTCTTGATTTCTTCAAAAACATAATTTTCCATTTCCTTTTCAAGCTCATGGCTGCTTGGGTTGAGGGCGGTCTTTTGGGAAAATACTTTGTCTAATTTTCCAAGCAGAACCGGTAGATCTTCTTTTTTAAGAGCTGCCAGATCCTCATCCAGCCCCTGTTGGAGCTTATTAATATGTCCATCCAGAATAAATCCCTGCCTGTCACGGTCTTTTATTGTTGTTTTAGCATATTTTTCAAACGAGGTTATGTTGGACTTTAATTCCTCGACTGTGAGCCTGGCCGCTTCCTGCTCAAGCTTACAAGCCATGGTCTCATCGGCGATATATTTCAAAAGGGAACTGATCACCGAATGGAGAAAGGTTTTACCTTTTTCGCAGTGTAGAAAATCTGTGAGATCTCTTTCAAAAGTCAAAACACCGGATCTCGTTAATTTTTCGCTATCGCCTTGCAGCTTCCCCGTCAAAGCAAATTTAGCTGAAACCGGGTAAAGATTTACTGGCTTTTCTAAGGTTTTTCTTAAAAGATCATCGGTAAGAGCTATGGATTCGGCCAAATCTTTTTCATCAACCAGATCAGTCTTGTTTAAAACAAAGAAAAACTTGTTAGCATGCTCCCGAACCTCTTTTAAAAACCGGTGTTCAGCCTCACCAAGCGGCGGATCGGGGGTTACAATAAATATGCCGGCATCCACATACGGCAAATAAGCATAAGCGACATCCGTATTATGCTTAAACACCGAACCTACTCCCGGCGTATCAATAATCCGAACCCCGTTTTTTAAATAGTCAGACGGATAAAAGACCTCCACATCTTTTACTCCCAGTTTGTTTTTTGGATTTTCTTTTTCGGTAACAAATTTGGGGATGTCCGAAAGCTGGATATCTTCTTTGTTATCATTTAAATATCGTACCTCAGCCTTGCTTTCCTTGCCATAACGTATGATAGTGACAATTGAGGTTAATGGCACAATGGCGGTAGGTAAAATTTCAGCCCCCAAAAGGGCATTAATAAGTGTAGATTTGCCTCTTTTAAACTGGCCCATCACTACCAAATTAAACTGTTCAAGAGTTAACTTGTCAGAAACTTCGTTCAGCCTTTCACCTCCGCTATCCTCATTTATTTGAGAAAGATTTTGGACAATTTCCTGAAGACCGTCTTTAATTAAAGCATATTGACTGGACATGACAATTTTACCTCCCACTATTTAAGGTTGAATATATTTCGTTCGGATAAGTATAATAATCGAAGCTACTTGCATCACAACCGAAACAACAACCAAAGCGCCAATGGATACATCATATAAAATTCCCATCAAGGCGCTTCCGAGAAACCAGAAAAGTCCGTATCCCGTATTGAAAATCCCGAAAGCCAAACCGCGTTTGTCTGCCGGTGCCAGTTCTGCAATAGTGGCACGCATGACTGATTCCTGTGCACCCATGCCAATCCCCCAAAAAGCCATACCGACAAGAGCCGACTTTGGGTCTCCGAAGAAAACCAGCGGTGCGAAAAGTGAGGAGAAAGACACTCCGATCATCAGTGTAAAGATACCCATACGGTCAAAAAGCCGCCCGAAAAGCAGCGCTGCAACAGCATCTGTTGCCATTGCCACAGCATAAAACAAAGGAATCAGATTGTCGGAAACTGCAGCGGTTTTTTTGAAATGGAAAGCTATAAGGGGAAAATCAGCATATCCCACAGCAATAAAGGAGACAGCCACCATATAAAGCCAGAAAACGCTTTGCTTGCCGTTGCTATTCGCTTCCGGCAGAGCCGTCTCAAAAACACGCGGCCGGGGATACATCAACCGTGCTATAAAAAGGACTGCCAGCGCCAGTATTGCGGGTGCGACCAGAACTGCATATCCCAGTTGATATCCTCCTTTGAAATAAAATACTCCCGCAATGATCAAAGGACCTGAAACAGCACCTATCTGATCCATAAACTCATGCAGTCCAAAGGCCCATCCGGAGCCAATTTCCTTGCCGGCGTGTGAAAGCATGACGTCACGGGCAGGTGTGCGAATCGCTTTTCCGATCCGTTCCGTTACCATGAGCACTGCCGCAGTCATCCAGTGTCCGGTCAGCGCAAGTAGAGGAACGGCCAGAAGATTTATTGTATAGCCAAGGCTTGTGATGAGCCAATATTTTCCCGTTCGATCACTGATATATCCGGATAAAAGTCGCAAGCCATACCCGGCCAATTCACCCAAACCCGCAATGACGCCGACTGCCGCAGCACTTGCGCCCAGATAAGCTAAATAAGGCCCGTTCAGACTCCGTGCAGCTTCATAGGTCATATCTGCAAAGAGACTTACCACTCCGATAAGGACGACAAACCGCAAAGCCCCTCGGGAAAAAATATCTCGGTGTTTCTCTCGGCCAGGTAGCTTTACCATTAGCAATCCTTCATTTTATTTATGGTCGTATTGCAGTGTGAAACAACATTGCCAAAAACGGTGAATATTCACCAATCGTAAAGAATTTCCCAGTGATCCTGAAAGGAAGGATCTTTTTGGCTGTATTTAAACGACAGGATCTTATCTTTGCCTGTCTCCTTACGGATTTCTTCCCCCCAGTACCGTATGTAAATTGCCGGAATCATGCGGGGAGCGTTATCAGAACTGCCGAAAGCAGAGAGTTCTTCCAGCCATACTTCTTTTTCCTCGACCACCTTCCATATTCTACCGGATTTTTTGCTTCTAAGCCTCTCGCCCACATGGGGTAGCGCCAGCTTTTGACGCAACTCTTTGAATCTGTACCTCGAAAGTTTACCATAATCTAGAATTCTTTCACCAAAAATCATAATGCCAATAGCCCCAATGGGTGCCGTTAGGAGAATGGATAAAACAGCAACCGCCAGAATAACCTCTCCCGAAGCTACACCGGCAGCAAGAGGCACCGCCCCAATGGCAGCCTGGACCGTCGCTTTGGGGATATAAGCCACCACGCAAAATAGTTTTTCTTTCCAATCAAAAGGCGTCCCAATGAGCGACAAATACGTTCCGACACTTCGAAATATCAGTCCAACCAGAATGACCAGTGTGCCAGCAAGACCAGCCTTCCAGGCTACTTGAACATTGACCTGGGCGCCCACAAGGACGAAAAGGAGCAATTCTGCAAATATCCAGATTTTTTTTAGATTTTGAGAGATGATATAGGCGATGGGCTCGGCCTTTTCCAGGATAATAAAGCCTATTGCCATTACGCCTAAAAGACTTGCAATTGGCACCCATTGTTCACAAGCGGTTTCAAGCCAGGTAAGGAGAATCGCAACACCTATTATAATGATTGTCCGTTTGGCGGCTTCCAGTCGTATTTTGTAAAAAGACGGTATAAAAAATAACCGGGAATGACTCCCGCAAGAATCCCCAGGGTAATAGAAACCGGAATTTCTCCCAATTTGGCCCAAAGATTAATCTGGCCACCGCCATACATTCCAAGAAAGATAGTAAACAGAACAATAACGAATACATCGTCTACCGACGATGCCGCCAGTACCATCGTTGGGATACCCTTTTTAGCACCTCGACCGCGGTCCATAAAATCGATCATCAGAGGGACAACCACTGCCGGAGAGACCGCCCCCAGAATGGCGCCCAGGATCGCGGCCTCAATATAATCGATGTGGAGCCACTTTGGGGCGACCAGCATGACTCCGACGATTTCAAAAACAGCAGGCACAGCGCTCATCAGAAGGGCTGCGCGGCCGACGCTATGAAGAGTGTCTCTGTGCAGTTCAAACCCGGCACGTAGCAAGATAACGATTAGGGCGATCTTGCGAAAGTTCCCTGATACCTGCATCATTTCCGGTTTCATTAGATTGCATACATATGGCCCGCATAGAATGCCTACGATGAGCATTTCCACCAGCCCCGGCATTTTTATCCGCCGAAAGATATAATCCGCCAGCAACCCCAGAACGATAATCAAAGAAAGACTTGCCGCCATTTAATTCTCCTCTTTTCTACGTCCTTAACCATCCGTTTCTCTTTCAAATAAAAAACCCCGCTCAGTAAAACTGTGCAGGGATTCACAAATCGTTTTAGATACTCTCCTACATCGTTTCGCCAATCGGGGTAGAAAGTCAGTCTCACCGTTGGCTTCTACCCATTTACGATAGAAGTCATCAGTTCTGTACCGCCTACAAGGGGTTAGAACAGTTCAGGCAGACTTAATTGCCCTTTATTTTTTGAATTCCGCATACTACGAAACTATGCTTAAGTCAAGGTCAGTGTAAGCAAAATCCACCTCCTAATTTTTTAGCTATCCTATCTGAACCAGAAATTCATGAAATTTTAGCAAATCTCTTTTAAGCATCTTATAGACCTGGTTATATTTGGCCTCCAGAAAGTCGATTTTTTCCCAGTCATATTCAAAATCAAAGTAATATCTCCGGAAATGCCTGAATTTAAGTAACTCTTTTAAAATAGAGAAAGTTTCGTCAGAAATTACGGCCGGTCGAATATTTATAATTTCAAGAGTCATTTTGTGTAAAAGGTCCGAATGCCATTTTTCAGACTGAAGGCTGTTCTCGAAAAACCGTGAAATTCGAATAAACAGCGTTTCGACGCATGTAAAAAAATCCACAAAGATTTCCGCCATAACGATAGCTGTCGTGGTTGTTTTTCCTATGTGTTTCAGATCTTGGTTTTTAAAATCGTTATAAAATGAATCGATTTTTTTTAATATCTTTAGTGTCTTTTCAAGCTCGCCCATTAATTCGGCTGCCAGCATTTTATCGCTCATAAACAATTCTGCCTTTTTTTCGGATTCCCATTGCGTACAGTGGTTCAATCTTATTAATTTCCAGCAAATCCAGGGGGAAACCTGTTAGTTCCATGGCATCCCCATATATACGAAAAAACTCTTCAGCCGAATAATCACCCTCGATAGCTATATCAATATCGGAAATTTCAGAAAAGTCGTTTTCGTTTAAAAGCGAACCCCATTGATAAATACGGCGAGGACGATATTTTTTAATAAGCATCTTTACGATTTTATCAAAATCTTTTCTTGCCTGTGCAAGCAAAGTAAGGTTTTTTGCCTTGATTCTATCCTGTTTATTCTTTAAGAAACGACGCGTTGCATTGATATCAAAATCGGGCGAGAAAAGATTGTCTGGTTTGTAAGACTTGTCTGAGAAATTTTTCATGTACTCAGGCCCCATTAGATTGCTGTGTGGTCTTTATCAATTTGTTTATACTGCGTGTGAACATAACAAGCTGATATTTTATATATTCCCCACTCGTTAAAAGTATAAAAATAAATAAACTTTGTCAATATTAATGAATTCGCAAAAAGTTGAATACATCATGTTTGAGGTTTTAAGATTTAGTTCTTTATTTATAATTTTTGCGTTTTTTATGGCAAAAATAGTTTGATCACATCACGAAGATTATATATTTTATTCTTCTTTTCCTTCGTGATCTTTGCGGTAAAAATAAAACCGATCTTTTTTTGGGCACAGATGGACACAAATTATCAAGATTCTTAAATTGCAAAACAACAATATTATCTGTGTATATCTGTGAAAATCTGCGTCCTATTTAACTGATAAAAAAATCCTCTTTTTTGTTTCACCATTTTTATTTCTCCATCCGCTTCCAGGACATCCAGATATTTGTTTACTTCATTAATCTGTAATCCTAAAATTTCAGACAGGTCTTTTAACGTACACGGACGCCTGGCAATGGTGCCCAAAATGGCGGATTCCGTGTCCGTGCGATAGGCAAGAAGATCCTTGCGATCAACCACATCAGCGATGATGGTAACATTGTCAAGCTGCCAGAAATTCATAATATGTTCAAGTTCCTGCCGGGTGGCCGCACGAATCGTTGATAGCGGCCCGGGCCGGTCCAGGGCATTCAGCTGAACCTGGTCCGGTCCGATTTTTTCAATGGCCTGTTTTAAAGCGGTTAATTCATGTTCGGTATCATTCATGCCGGGCACTATAAATATTTCCAGCCAAATTTGCCCACTGTATTCTTTGCGGAATCGGACCAAGCCGTCAATAATCGAATCAATTTTTAACCGAAGATAGGGACGGTTTATTTTTCTGAATATTTTATCCGTTGCAGCGTCCAGTGAAGGTATTACCAACGCAGCATCCTTAATATCTTCCCGAACCTGTTTTAAATAAAATAAAGTGCCGTTTGTCAGTACGGCCACGGGAATATCATGAATATGATTTCTGATAAAATGTAACACATCGGCGATGCTTGAATTTAAAGTGGGTTCACCTGAACCGGAAAAGGTAATATAGTCCGGCCTTGGATTATTGGCAAAATAGTCGGAAAGTTCTTCTTGAACCTCGGTCAACGGCACATAGTTTTTACGCGTTACCGTCAAATCGGTTGTTCGCCCGCATTCACAGTAGATGCAGTTTAACGTGCAGGTTTTCAATGAAACCAAGTCCACGCCAAGGGAAATTCCCAACCGCCGTGAAGGCACCGGACCGAAAAGGTGATTATATTGCATTTTTTCCACGACGATATCCCCTGTGGGTAAATCCGTTAAAGATTCCACCACATGTTTTTATCAATTTATTGTCAACCCATAATTAATTTAATTGTCAATTATATTATTCGAGATGACATATATCAAGAGGCTTGCAACCGATGTGTGCAGAAATTTCCGTCTGTTTTGTAAGACGCCACCCATTTTCTTTTCATATTTAACCCGGATTCTTCTTGACTATTCCTGATAAATGGTGTACACATAAAATGTACTCTTTAATATGGGAGGTTGCCATGCTGGAGGTGAATGTTAAAGAAGCCCGCAGTAACTTAAGCACACTGCTCGACAAAGTTGAACGAGGAGAAGAAATCATAATAACCCGTTACGGGCAAAAAGTTGCCCGGCTGATTTCTTCAGAAAGAAATAATTGTCTGCCAAGCATGAAAGATTTTCGTGCATCACTTAGGGTTGCCGGCCGTCCGCTAAGCAAAACCGTAAGCGATTTAAGAGATGAGGAACGGTATTGATGTTCTATTTGGATACCAGTGTCCTGGTTGCCTATTACTGCCCGGAATCAATCAGTGAAATGGTGGAAGAATTTTTTCTTAAAATCAAACAACCGGCTATCAGCCAGCTAACAGAACTCGAATTGGTTTCAGCAATTTCCAGAAAAATTAGAGAAAAAAATCTAACTATAGAAGACGGCAATAAAATTATTGCTCAATTCCAATCGCACTTTGAAAAAAAGCTTTTCAAAATAATTCAAGTTCAAAGTGAACATTATCAAATGGCAAGAAATTGGATCTCACAATTTTCTACACCCCTTCGAATACTGGATGCGCTCCATCTTGCTGTCGCATCTTTAAATAATTTAACCGTATTATCCGCTGATTACCATATGGCGAAATCAGCTCAGTATTTTGGCGTTGATATTAAATATTTTCCAAACCCCTAATTTTGCTTTATCACAAGCCAAAGTTGCCGTTATTCGTTATGCCGGGTCATAACAACACTTGTTGATGCATGATTTTGTCAGGAATGGTGGTAATCGGCAGGATAACGGTAAAAATAGCGCCTGCGCCCTCCCTGCTGCTTACACTGATACGACCTCCATGCTTGCCCACAATTCCCTGAGACACACTGAGGCCCAAGCCCGTGCCCTTTCCTTTTCCCTTGGTTGTAAAGAATGGATCAAAGATGGAACCTATGATGTGCTCCGGGATGCCTTTCCCTGTATCTATTACCTTAACCGCCACATAGTTAGGTTCATCGGCAGGAACTAGCAGGATCTGGATCTTTTTGCCCTTTGAAGATGCATCAACGGCGTTGAGAATTAGATTCAGGAAAACCTGCTGGAGTTGTTGCCCGTCGCCATGGATTCGGGGAAGATTTCCAGTGGTCTGGAAACTGATCTTGATGCCGGAAAGCTTTAACTGATTTGAGGCCAGGTCGACAGTATCGCGAAGCAACTTTTCCAGGCCTAAGGACTCCACCTGAGAGCTGCTTTCCCGTGCAAAGTCAAGAAGGTTGCTGATAATCTTTTTGGATCGATCCGTCTCATTTATCACGTCATTTATCATATCAATATGCTCATCTTTATTCATGGTATCATAATCTTCTAAAAGCATATGGGCCGTGATGGTAATGTTGTTTAGGGGATTATTCAGCTCATGCGCAACTCCTGCGGTAAGGGTTCCAACGGCTCGCATCTTGTGTGATTGAACAATGGTCGCCTCATGCTCCTCCAATTCCTGTGTCATTTGGTTAATAGCAAGGGCAAGGTCGGTAAATTCGTCCCGGTAACGCCGCGTCGGTGTGATTGGCGTGAAATTTCCCGAGGCTATGCGCTGAGCATATGTTGTGAAACGATTGATGTGACTCAAAAGGCGGCTTCCGAACAAATAGGCGACAAACATGAGGAAAATGAGCAGGAATATGAGGGAGTATATATGCAGATTACGAGAAAGTGAAAGGATCCTTCTTAAAGATTCCCTCTCCTTTTTCATCAGATCCTGGGCAAAGGCAATCATCTCCCGTCCATATTTTCTTAATTCTGCCTCGATCTCCTTTTTGGTTGAATGGAATTTCGGACTAACCATCTGGCTTGGTTCTGTTTTTATAAGGCGATCTATGAGAATCTCGTAATGATTGATATTGGAAATAATGCTTGATATGATGCGTTCATGTTCATCTTTACCTAAGATCTTTTTGAGTTCGCTCCTGTTCTGATCGAGGATATTTTTAGCATGATAAATATTTTCCAGGGCGTCGTTCAGATTGGTTCCATAAAGGAAAAAGTTCTTTTCAAATCGCCGGGCCTGGGATATTTCCACGGTCAAGTCGTTGGTTATTTCAAGGAAGCGTAGTTTTTTTTCCACCCGAGAATTGGTGATTATGAGGATCACTGCTGTTCCCAAAGCAATTAAAAAAACTAAAGAAAAACATAAATACATCAAAAACCGCATACTCATGCGTTTTCGATCCAAAAGAGCTTTGCGGGCAACTTCAATGGACTCAATGCGATCGTAATGCCCCTCTAAAGTTCTGAGTTCTTTTTGCTTTCCGTTTTCCATATGCACAATTTAATGACTCATTTTGTTATCGTAATGAAGTGTCCGGATCAAAGGTTAGTCGTTACCGGCGTCGGATGCATTGAAATCGATTGGCGATCCTAAGGCTTTGGCTGCCTTGGCAATGATCTTTCTCAGGTCATCCGGCTTGAAAGGCTTGGCAATGAAATCAAACGCTCCTTTTTCCATTGCTTCCCGGGCCACTGCCATCATCGCATAGCCGGTAAGCATAATCACCTTTGTACGTCCGGATTTTTTAACAACATGTTCCAGTACCTGTAAACCATCGATATTTTCCATGCGAATATCCGTAACCACTATATCGAATTCCTTCTCGTTAATACGATCTAAGGCCTCATTAGAGTTAACAAAGATCTCTACTTCACAA
This sequence comes from Desulfobacteraceae bacterium Eth-SRB2, assembly GCA_004193595.1. Taxonomy (GTDB): domain Bacteria; phylum Desulfobacterota; class Desulfobacteria; order Desulfobacterales; family UBA11574; genus S5133MH16. The sequence goes on along the minus strand of RPGQ01000001.1, from coordinate 302,117 downwards.
CCGATCTTGGCTAAGGCGGGTTTAAGCCTCTTACCAACAATCGGTTCGTCATCCAGAATAAGCACATCCAGACGTTCAGACATGACTGCCTCCTTGTAGTAAAATTACCACCCAGATATGAGGTGGCTTGTTTTATTGATCCTAATCCGGTCAAATCGGAAAAGTGTCTAAAGTTCAAATTTACCGAAACCATCAACTTTGAACCTCAAACGGTTACGGTTATAATCTAATAGAGCGAAGCGATATCCTTATTCGACGTTCGATGTTGAGCGTTCGATGTTCGATGTTCAAATTGTTGCACCTGAAATTACGACCGAGTTTTCATAACACCTTGAAAATACATACATAGGTCAGGAGCTCTAAAATTAGCGGTCGCTCTCAACCGCCTGTCTGAAGATGTCCTTAAACACATGCACCTCAACGATGCCAACATCTTTAATCTCTCCTGCCAGTTTCTTGATGGCCTCTGTTTTCTTTTGTTTGTCACGTTTCAAGGCTCTGGTTTCCACTATTACTGTGGAGCCATTTGCCTGTACCTTGACGTCTGAGAAATTTTTCATGAGAACCGCACGGACCCTGCCCGCCAATTCCTTGTCCTTGAGACATTTTATAGAATAGGTCATGGGCTTAAACTTTCTGTAGCCCACCGTATCGACGACGGTCTTGACTGCCTCGTCCGGTTCGATTTGGCTCAGGCTGATCACAAGATCGTAACCGGAAGGTTCGTTCTCATCCATGTTAAAGCAGGCAATGGACCACCGCTTTCTGAGTGCCTTCCGTTTTTTAATCAGGTTTATCGCTTTTTTCCGGGCAACATTTTCCTGAGCTGTCATCTCACTGATTAATCTTTCGGGATCCGACAGAATGCGTACTTTAAGAGCATGGGAGACGCCGAGAATATAAAGGTGTGCTGCCAGACCATGACACACCACGTTGTCTTCTAAGAGCCGACTTAAAGTGACCTCCTGGATGTAAGCCAGATACAGGTTTCTAAGTTTCGAGGTTAAACCCATGAAAGATGGGGGTTTTTCCAAAGCCCTGATCAGTTTGCCCTCCGGGGCGTTGTATTTTTCGGAAACCGATTTCAAAAGTTCCCTGTCCATACAGGCATAGCCTGCGGCCTCTGCGACCTTTTCTGAGATCTCTCTGCCGGTCTTATAAGAATCCGAAGCGATGATTATAATAGACATGATATCATCCTCTCTACTAACAAGCAATAATCCATAGTTGTTTTGGTACGTTAATTGTAAATTTTCCGGCTTGTCCGGGTTAGCTTATGGCTTACACGGCATCTGGGGACAAAGGCAACCCGGCGTGTACCTCCAGATTGTTAACCCCACCTCAGCAAACGGCTCCTTTTTTCTTTTGTACCTTTTCGTTAGCACTTTTAAGCGTATCGGTAAGAAGGTCAATATCCACTGGTTTTTGAAGATAGGCAAAGGCGCCAAGCTCCATACATATCTTTCTGTCTTTTTCGTCTCCATGACCGGTGAGAATGATTACTTCAATATCCGGACGAGATTTTTTTACCCTCCTAAGGACCTCTATGCCGTCAATACCGGGCATCCGAAGGTCCAGGACCATCACTTCCGGTTCGTCGGTGTTTATCATTTGGAGGGCGGATTCGCCGTCATAGGCCACGGCAGAACCCATATCCCGCATAATGAACCTTTCAGACAATGCCGTTACAAATTCACGCTCATCATCCACAAGTAAGACTTTTGAAGGCATCTCGAAATCATACTTTCTGTAGATATCCGCCTTATAATAATCTTTGTTGACTTTGGTCTCTACAGACTGAACCCCGGCTACCTGTGTCGCGATGGACCTGAGTTCTTCTTCAAGCTTACTGAGCATGAGAACCTGCTTGTTGATTGTGATAATAACAGATCCATCCTTGGAGCTTACATCTACATTGTGTCCTTTTTGGGCCAGAGTTACCTCGACATTTGCCGAAAGGAGGAAATCCCCAATCGCTTTTTTTGAAGCTTCCGTTGTTTTGATGACATCTTTGGCCAGATTTTCCGCAACTAAGGCTGCGGACTCTTTTGTACTTGTCTTGTCCATTGAAATGACCATGTCGTAAAGCTTAGTGTCCCAGGGGTCTTTCAGACCAAACAAGCTATCTACCCAATAAGCCCTTTCCTCGTCCTGTTTGTGAATGAACTTAATCGCTTCTTTTTGAGACAGTTCCTGTTTTTCTCCGGCCACGGAAACTCTGAATTTCATATCGGCAATAAGACAAACCCTGAGAACATGGGTTATGTCTTTTGGAACAAGAAGAGCCGAAAACCCATCGATAAGCAGACGGTCTTGAGAAAGCTTTTGGGCAAGAGCAAGCTTCAGATAGGAGAGAGCACGCTCCTTTTCGTGGGTGAATTTATTAAACATAGAAGTCTTGGCTGAAAAGGCTCGCTTAATCTTTTCTTCGGCCATGCCTGAGATCCTGACAGCTTCTGCAACGATGTCTTTATCGTTGACAAGTTTATAGCCGGTACGGAGGAGCAGTTCCGGTAACACTAAGTCTTTTTTGCAAAAATCTCCGCTGAATAAAGTAATTATAGGCATTTCAAGCCTCCTTTTTCATTATCAAAATCAGATTGCACCAATGAATCGCTTTAGTATCTAAAATTATTAAGTGTGAAGTGACTAAAGTGATCTAAAGTGCCTAAAGTTATGGTATTCTATCAAATTTATCTAAAGTAAAAAGCTGGAACGTAGCGACTCCTTAACTTTAGATCATTTCAAACTTTAGATCATTTCAAACTTTAGATCATTTCAAACTTTTCCGGTTTATCCGGGTTAGGACGCTATTCCAGAAAACAGACGGTCAGGAGAGGACATTTTTCCTCGAGACCTTCACTATGAGTTTGGGCATAGTTTGCATCGATGGCGCTTTCCATAGTGGGATAAATGTGATCCTCTCCTATATGCTCTAAGAAGTGGGTACGCTTTAGAAGCTTCATAACCGGCTCGTTTACGCCGCTCATGGAAATGTCAACACCCGCACTTCTGACTCTATCCACTAACAGGGCTAAGGCCTCTTCGCCCGATGCATCCATATCGTTTATTCCGTTTGAAACGATAATGATATGTTTCAAATTTTTCTTGCCAAGCATAATCTCCGTAATCTGGTCTTCGAGATAGCTGGCATTGGCGAAAAAAAGCGGGCCGTCAAAACGTACCATAGCCATGTACTCGCATTGTTTAAGCCCCAGAGCAACACAATCTCGCAACGACTCATCGTCACATCTGGACAGTGTCGCTATTTTGGGCCTCATGCTCTTATAGAGAAACACAGAAAGAGATAAGACCACACCGATTTCAATCCCTTTTTCCAGGTGTGGCGCGAAGGCAAGCGTCAAAACAAAACTGATAATGGCAATAACCCCATCATACCATTGAGCCCTCCAGGCATGAATAAACCCGGTGACATTCACCAGGCCGATGACTGCCATCATAATGACAGCGGCCAGAACCGATTGGGGGAGGTGGTAAAGGAGCGGCGTAAAAAACAGGAGCACAACAACCACCATCAGGCTCGTGATCACACTGGAAAGACCTGATAAAGCTCCAGACTGTAAGTTAACGGCTGATCTGGAAAAAGATCCGGAAACAGGGTAACTTTTGCCGACAGCACCCAGAATATTGGCCAGTCCCTGTCCGATGAGTTCCTGGTTGGGATCCAGTCTCTGACCGGTCTTGGCGGCCATGGCCTTGGCGATGGAAATGGCCTCCATAAAGCCCAGGAGTGAGATAATAGCGGCAAACGGAAAAAGATGGAGGAGTATCTTGAAATTAATCTTGGGTATGCTCAGAGATGGAAGGCCTTCAGGGATAACACCCACCACCGCGCCACCACCCGATAGGAGCAGTTTGTCCGTAATGAGCTGCCTATTGCCAACTTTGATGCGCCAGATACGGCCATCATCTTTGAGCCCGGCGACCGCCTCGTTGCCGGTATAAAACTTTAGAGAACCATCCGGTTGTTCAATACCTTTGAAGAGAAGGCTTCTGAGTTCTGTTCTGTGAATATGGGCGTAATGCTTGAGTCTTTCAATTTGTATGGCAATGACATCCAGATCATGTTGCGCCCTGAGTATGGAGATAGTATCACCGGATTTTTTAGCTTTGTCCATGACTTTTCCGGTCTCTGAGCGTTTTTCTGCCAGATCAGGAATACCCATTACGGCCTTGTTGAAGTTTACGATTGTGTCTTTGACGCCGGCGGACTCAATAGCGGAGAGAGTTACCGTGGCGTTATGATTGAATCCAGTGGTATAAGAGATAATGGTCGTCACTGCTACGGCCGCAAGTACATTGGGAATTTTTGGAGATATTCGTCTTAATCCGTACATAATTGCGAAAGCAAGGGTTCCCATAAACAAGGTGGGCCAGTGGGTATAATGAACTGCTGACTGGATCACCCGAATGATCGTTTCATAGTGATGATGGGCCTTGTCCACATATACGCCGAACATTTTTGAGAGCTGGGAAGAAGCGATAATAATCGATGCGGCGTTGGTAAAACCGTTCACTACCGGGTGAGACAGGAAATTGACCACCAGACCGAGCCTCAAGACCCCCAGGGTAAACTGAAAGACGCCTACCATAAGGGCCAGCAAGATTGCATAGACGATATACCCCTCGGATCCGGCTGTAGCCAGCGGTTCAAGGGATGCAGCAGTCATCAGCGAAACCACGGCTACCGGTCCGGTGGCCAATTGGCGGCTTGAACCGAACAGGGAAGCTATCATTGGCGGCAAAAAAGAGGCGTACAGTCCGTAATAGGCAGGCAGCCCCGCCAGTTGGGCGTAAGCCATGGACTGAGGAATGAGCACAAGGGCCACCGTCAACCCCGAAATAGCGTCGATCCTAAAAGCATCAAGGCTGTAATTCTTAAACCAGCTAATAAATGGAAAAATTTTGACCAGCATCAACAGCACCTCATATTAAGAATGGTTTCTTTTGAGTGTTATTTCACATGGCTGAACAAATATACTGTAAATTGCACTATCATCGACTGAGCGCATGTATATACTTTTTTTTCTATGTGGGGTCAAGTTAAATGTAACCGTTTATGGGTTCATAGGTTCAGGGTTCAAAGGTTCAGAGGTTCAGGGTTCAGGGGTTGAGGGTTCTGGGTTCAGATGTTGAGGGTTCTGGGTTCAAAAGTAACATTTATAGGTTAATGTCAGTTTACAAGTTTTTCCCTCTATAATAGACATATAATATGGTATAGACTCATAAAATGCCTGTACAAAAACGAAACAATAATATAGTACATAATGTCGGGAAAAGTACCCAAACGGATTCAGTGATATGTCCTCGGAAATCGGTCCCGAAGCTACATTCTGAGAATACGCTTCGATTCGGGGACATGCTCGACAGGAGGGATTAAAAGAATAATGAACTTCAAAAACTTATGGGCAGGTTTAACCAAAAGTCTCTTACATGAGTCTGATCATGAGGCTACAAATCGCTATCGTATACTCAGAAGAAATATTTTTATATTGATGATCCTGATAACCATAATGCCCCTGATCATAATGGCGGTTATCTACCAGCATGAATATCACTCCAGTATTAAAAAAGAAATCGTCATTCCAATGCAAACACTCACACACAAGGCCAAGCACAGTTTCGAGCTTTTTTTCGAAGAACGCCTTTCCGTGATTAGATTTATTGCCGCTTCCTATTCTTTTGAAGAACTTTCCGACCAAAAGACTTTGAATCGTATTTTTAAAGCACTTATGGATGAATATTGCTGTTTGATCGATTTGGGCTTGATCAATAAAAAAGGCATCCAGTTGAGCTATGCCGGGCCTTATGACTTTTTGGGGAAAGATTATTCAGAACAAAAATGGTTTCAGGAAGTCGTGGTCAAGGGAAATTACATCAGCAATGTATTCATGGGCTACAGAAAATTTCCCCATGTGGCTGTTGCCGCGGCGCGACGAACAGAAGACGGCTCGGCTTTGATTCTTCGTACCACCCTTGATACAAGCAGGTTTGACGATATTATCGCCTCCATGGGGCTGAATCCCGAAAGCGATGCCTTTTTAATTAACCGTAGCGGAATCATACAGACCTCTTCCAGGTTTTACGGGGAAATACTGGATCATTGTCCATTGTCATTTCCCCGGGGAAATTATGAGCCGATCGTCTCCGAGGTAAGAGATCCCCAGGGACGTGACATACTGATAGCCTTTGCGCCCTTTTCAACTTCTGATTATGCTCTGGTTCTGGTTAAACCCAAATCTGATGTGTTGCACACCTGGCATACGCTCAGAAGTAAAATGTTATTTATTTTTATTTCCAGTGTCGTGCTAATAATTCTGGTGGTTTTCAAGCTTACTGACACTCTTGTAAAACGGGTTAAAGAGGCCGATGAAAAACGTGAATTAACCTACCGTGAGTTTCAACATACTCATAAGCTTTCATCAATCGGAAGACTGGCTGCCGGCGTGGCCCATGAAATCAATAATCCCATGGCGATTATCAACGAAAAAGCAGGCTTAATGAAAGATCTTGTTGCATATGACAGTAACTTTCAGAATAAGGAAAAATTTCTGGGGTTGACAGATTCGATACTTAAATCGGTTGAACGCTGCAGTGCGATTACCCATCGCTTGCTGGGCTTTGCACGACGGATGGAAATTCAACTTGTAGAATTAGATTTAAACGAACTTATTCAAGAGACGCTCAGTTTTTTGGAAAAGGAAGCTTTATATCGAAATATTGAGTTGATACTGCACCTGGCAGATAATCTTCCCCGTATTTCTTCCGACCGGGGACAGATGCAACAGGTTTTTTTGAATATTATAAACAATGCTCTTGCTGCGGTGGAAGATGAGGGTCAGATAGTGATCACCTCATGGGAAGAAGACTCAGATACCGTGGGAGTGTCTATCCAGGACAATGGAAGCGGCATGTCTGAAGAAATACTCAAAAGTATTTTTGATCCCTTTTTTAGCACAAAACAGGAGAACGGCACGGGTTTGGGCCTTGCGATTACTTACGGTATTGTGAAAAAAATGGGTGGAGACATCAAGGTCAAGAGCAAGCAAAGAGAAGGCACTATATTCTCAGTTTATTTGCCCCAAAAGGCAAAGATTGGTCCAGGAGAATGAAATGGAAAACTTAAAAATCTTACTTGTTGATGATGAGGAAGAATTTGTCACAACTCTTGCCGAAAGACTTGAATTAAGAGGGCTTCAGGCCCGGGCGGCCTTAAACGGTGAAGATGCCTTGCATATGATTGAAGCGGATACCCCACAGATTGTCATCCTGGATGTAATGATGCCGGGTCTCGGAGGGTTTGAAGTCCTTAGGCGAATCAAAGCTCAACACCCCCAAATTCCTGTTATTCTACTGACCGGCCGAGGATCCGAAAAGGAGGGTGTTAAAGGAATGGAACTGGGCGCTTTTGATTACTTGATGAAGCCGTTAGATATTGAAGAGTTAATAAAAAAAATGCAAGAGGCCATAAAAAGTCATCCATAGCCGTCTTTCTTTAATGAGGTAATAATATGAATAAATGTACAAACAAAGAAGTTGCCTTTTTCGGAAAAATTACGGCAGGAATCACCCATGAAATGAAGAACGTTCTGGCCATTATCAGAGAATCGTCCGGATTGATGGGGGACATTATATCAATTTCACCGGAAGCTATAGTTAAACATCAGGAAAAAATTCAAAATTCTATGGTTAGAATAAAAGACCAGATTGAGCGAGGGATTGGATTAACAGACCGGCTCAACAAATTTGCCCATAGCACCGATGAAACCCTATCGAAAATTGACCTTCGGGAAGCCATCGAACAACTGGTTACACTGGCGCAGCGCTTTGCCAGACTTAAGCATGTTGTTTTGAAAACCATGACCCCAGATCATGAAGGTCCACCTGTTACTCTTGTTACCCGTCATGTTCAATTACAAATGGCCCTGTTTGCGAGTCTGGAATGCTGTTTCACTGTTTTGTCCGCCGGCGGGGAAATTAATGTCGGGATTCGTAAACTTGAGGGAAAAAACGTGGTTAACGTAGTATGTAAAGGAGATCTGCCCGGCCAATCCGAGTTTGTTCGGAATATATCCGAATCCGAAAACTGGCCGGCTTTACAAGAAATTGCCGCCTGTCTGGAAGGATCTGCCAAATTAGATGAAACCGCGCATGGTATTGTGCTGAGTTTTCCGGATGAAATAAGGCGATAGCGTTTGCATTTTTACAGGATTTGTATCCCGATCACGCTTTACAAAGGCTGGAAAAGCTGATATTGGGAAACCGAAAAAAATGACGCCAATTCGGTTCCTTTTTGAAAACGTTTTAAAAAAAACAAGGCGACAAAAATGGAAGGGATGAAAATTTTACTGGTAGATGATGAAGAAGAATTCGTAAAGACACTTTCCGAACGAATCGAGATACGGGGTTTGAAAGCAGATGTTGCATTAAGCGGGGAACAGGCCCTTAAGGCCATGGATGAAAATCTTCCGGATGTCATTGTTTTAGACCTAAAAATGCCCGGCATGGATGGAATGGAAATTTTAAGGCGAACCAAAAAGGCCCACCCTGAAATTCAGGTTGTCATGTTGACCGGCCACGGGTCTGAAAAGGATGAAAATGAAGCCCGCCGGTTAGGTGTTTTTGAATATTTGCATAAGCCTGTGGATCTTGAAAGTCTTTTGCGGACAGTAACAAATGCCTACAAAAATAAATTTAAATCCTCTATGGTGGCGGTTAGTTTTGCATAAGCCGGCGAATTCGAGACAGCCCAAAAAATTATGAATGAGGAACGAGAATAGCCGGTATATGGGAGAATAAGAAATGATAATTAAAGTACTGTTGGTAGACGATGAAAAGGATTTTGTTGAGACCCTTGCCCAGCGTTTAGAGGTGCGGGATTTTGATGTTAAAACCGCTTTCGACGGGGACCAGGCCCTGGGCCTGGTTCGGGAATTTGATTTTGACGTTATTATTCTGGATGTTCTCATGCCGGGAAAAGACGGCATTCAGACCCTAAAGGAAATTAAGGACTTAAGGCCACTTGCCCATGTTATCATGCTCACCGGCAACGCAACGGTTGATACTGCCATTGAAGGAATGAAATTAGGCGCTTATGATTATCTTATGAAGCCTACCGAGACAGAGATTCTGGTGGAAAAAATCATGAGTGCTCACAAAATCAAGGCAGAACATGAAGAGCGTATTCGTCAAGCTGAGATTAAAGGCCTTCTTAAAAGACGAGGCTGGTGATGGCTTGTAATAGCCCTGATAGTGACTGATACACCGTTTACTTGGAGGTCATTTCTAAAATTCGCTTGCACCGTATATCGGGGTTGGTTCAGAAAATAACGGCTTTGATACAGATAGAAAAACAAGAAAATATCTATAACATCCTGCCGGCAAATTTCCAACCTATACATTTATCCCTAAAGACAAAGGCACTATATCAAATGATTCAGGAGGGTTGTTATGAAAAAAAAACTTGTAAAAGAATTGATGGTTTCGCTTGCGGAATATGCGACGGTTTCGGAAGATGCCACTTTATTCGATACTGTTATCGCCCTGGAAAAGGCGCAAGAAAAATTTGATAAGTCCCGGTATCGGCACCGGGCAGTTCTGATATATGATAAAGATGATAATATTGTCGGCAAAGTGAGTCAGCTGGATGTAATGAGGGCTCTGGAACCGAAATATGAAGCAATGGGTATTCCGGGATCATTATCCCGTTTTGGTTTAACTAAGCGGTTTCAAGAGACCATGCTCGAAGAACTCCGCTTTTGGGACAAACCCATGGATGATATTTGCAGAAAAGCCGCCCGGATAAAAGTAAAAGAATTTATGTACACCCCCGGTGAAGGGGAATACATTAATGAAGGTCAAACCCTGGACAGGGCTATCAATCAACTTGTCATGGGTCATCATCAGTCTTTGCTTGTGATGAAAGACGACAAGATCGTGGGGATCTTAAGGAAAACCGATCTGTTTACGGAGATTGTCCGGGCGATGAAAGCCTGCGAACTATAAGCAATCAAAGAGGTCCGGCATAATTGATAACCGGCTCGAATCAGCGACCGTTATAATATTTCAGATAAGGAGAATGGTATATGACAAGCGATTCTGTGGTCCTTGAAAAGGGCAAGTTTGACTGGAAACGATATCTGTTACTTTCAATAGGAATAGCACTATTTGCAGCAACTTTTTATTCATCTCCCTGGCCCGATGCCGTAGATCCCATGGGAGAACATTTTCCCTTGAGCAAAGAGGGAAAAGGGGCGATTGCCGTTTTTCTGCTGGCCGGAACCTGGTGGGTCTTTGAAGTGGTGCCCATCGGCGTAACCAGTCTGGCCATCGGTGTCCTTCAGGCCCTTTACCTGATTCGTCCGGCCAAGGTAGCTTTTAACGATTTTATGGATCCTTCGGTAATGTTTATCTTTGCGTCCATTGTTATCGGACTGGTTTTTACCAAGACAGGTCTGACCAAGCGCCTGGCGTATAAGATGCTGATAATCGTAGGAGAAAAAACCAGCATGATATATCTGGGATGTTTTGTGGTTACCGCAGCCCTGACGCACATTATGGCCCATACTGCCGTGGCAGCAACAATTTATCCCCTATTGCTGGCGGTTTACAGCCTTTACGGAGAAGGAGACAAACCCACCAAATTCGGCAAAGGACTCTTTATCGGCATGGCCTATGTGGCCGGGGCCGGCAGCATCGTGACACTTTTGGGAGCGGCGCGCGGTGCCGTGGCCGTCGGTTTTTATAACGATATTGTGGGGAAAGGCATTTCCTTTTTTCAGCTCAGCTATTATATGTTCCCCATCGGATGGCTCATGACGTTTCTTCTGTGGGGATTTTTTATGATCTTTTTCAAACCCGAAAAAAAGGTCATCCCCGGCTTGAGGGAAAAAGCCAGACTTCTTAATGCCGAACTGGGTGCTATTACCCGCAAAGAGATTTTGGCTGCCGCTATCGTCTTTGCCTGTATCCTGACCATGTCCCTGCGTTCCTTTGTTCCGATGTTACAGCCGATTAACAAGACAGCCATCATCCTGATTTCAACCATCCTGTTTTTTATCACCGGCATTCTCGATCTCGACGATCTCGAAGATGTTCCGTGGAACATCATCCTGTTGTTTGCCGGCGCCATGAGCATCGGTTTCTGTCTCTGGGATACCGGCGCCGCCAGATGGATGGCCGTGAACTGGCTGGTCATGTTTCAAAAAGCCAACTGGTTTGTTTTCGTGTTGAGCATCGCATTTTTTGTCATGATTATGACCAATTTCATTATGAACGTGGCAGCCATTGCCATCTCTCTGCCGGTGGCACTGGTGATTGCTCCCTATCTTGGCGTGGCTCCGGAAGTGATTCTTTTTGCTTCCCTGGTGACGGCGGGCATGCCGTTTTTGCTGCTGGTGGGGGCGGCGCCCAATGCAATTGCTTACGATTCAAAGATGTTTACAACCGGAGAATTCTTTTTGTACGGCATACCGGCCAGTATCATGATGATGGCTGTGGTCGCTTTTGCGGTCTATATTCTCTGGCCGATGATGGGAATGCCCGTGACATTACACTAAAGAGATAAGGGGCTTTGCCCCAATTGGATCACAATTGGAATGTTGGAATAATGGAGTGATGGGTTTTGGGCCTCCGACTCGGGGCGTCTGAGGCTCAGAGAAAAAATGGGAAATTGGGTTATTATAAATTTCATTTTGACATAGGATTTAATAAATAACATCCTTTTGAGCCCAACATTCCAATATTCCATCACTCCATTATTCCTTATATGTGGCAAAAGAACATGCCTTAATAAAGTGTATTATTTACAGAAAGTTGTAAAATATCCAAGATGTTATATAGGATTTTTTAATGTGGCATAGTATCAATCTTCGCAACCGGATTTACCTGATTTTGGCCGCCCTGGTGTTTATCACTTTGCTGGGCGGTCTAATCACGGTATGGTATACGTATCGCCTTAAACGGGTATTGACCGAAATTATCGACCGGGACCTGGTTGCATACCAATCGGCAGAATCTTTTGAAGCCTCCCTTATCAATCAAAAAGGTTTTGTATCTTACTATTTTCTGGATGGTGATCCCGACTGGCTCAGGCAACTGGGGAAGTACCGCCAGATATTCAATGAGCAGCTAAATACCGCTCGCTTGGGGGTTGAAGATCAGCAGCAAAAACAAGCCATTGATCAAATCGAGCGGGAATACCGGCTTTACATCGACGCCAAAGACCAAGTTATCTCCTACTATAAAGCCGGAGAGCGGGAGAAAGGCGCTATACTGCACCGGAAAGTTCGCAGTCGTTTTTTCAACATCCTGGAATTATGCGAAAGATACAAAGATTTTCATACCAAAAGAATCATGTCGGCCAAAAACGAAAGCTTGCTCCAGGCCCGAAAACTCAGGTTTATTGTAGGAGCCGCTATACTGGTTGTTTTTTCTCTGAGTGTCCTTTTGGCCTTTATTCTGGCAAACCAGATTTTAGATCCCTTGCGGCGACTGGCTCAGGAAGCGAATAAAAAAGGCACGTTGAAAAAGTCGGGTGACGAAGTCAAGGCAATCAGTCGCAGTGTGCACGACTTGATCGAAGCAGCCGGCCAGACCCACATCGAGCTCGAGCGCAGCCGTGAACACCTTTTGCAGGCCGAAAAGATGGCCATGGTGGGTAAACTTGCGGCCGGAATGGCCCACAGCATTCGCAACCCCCTCACATCAGTAAAAATGCGCCTGTTTTCGCTTAGCCGGTCCCTGGAGCTGAGCGATTACCAGAAAGAAGACTTTGATGTGATCTCCGAGGAAATTCGGCATACCGATGCCATTGTGCAGAGTTTTCTGGAGTTTTCACGGCCGCCCAGGCTCAAAATGCAGCAGGTCAGTCCGTCTATAGTGGTTGACATGGGCCTGCAGTTACTGGAACACAGGCTGAAATCATATGACGTGAAGGTCAATGTGATCCGGAAACATCAACTTCCGGAGATCCAGGCGGACCCCGAGCAATTAAAGGAAGTTCTGGTTAACCTTATAATTAATGCATGCGAGGCCATGGAACAGGGAGGATCTATTGTCATCGAAGAGGAAGAAGATTTCCTACCGCCCACGGGCAGGGTTGCGGTAATTCGACTAAAGGACAACGGCCCGGGTATCCCCGAATCGATTCACGACAACATTTTTCAACCCTTTTTCACCACCAAAGAAGAAGGGACGGGCCTGGGATTGAGCATTGCAGCCCGGATTGTTGAAGAGCACCAGGGCCGGCTGGATATCCAATCAAAGGAAGGCCAAGGATCCACGTTTATCATTACGCTTCCAATAAAGGGATTAGATTTTGAGCAGCATTTTGATCATTGACGACGATGACCAGTTGCGCAAAAGTTTTTACAAGCTTTTGAAAGAAGAGGGCTATCACTCTGAATGCGCTGCTTCCGGGGAAGCAGGTCTTAAAATAATAGAAAAGGAAATTCCGGATCTCGTTATTTTGGACATGCGTTTGCCGGGGATGAACGGCTTTGAAACTTTTCAGGTCATTCACGAAATAGAGCCCAGGCTTCCCGTGATTATTATGACCGCTTACACCACCACTGAAACCGCTATCAAAGCCACCAAGATGGGAGCATTCGACTATATTCTCAAGCCCTTTGATATCCCTGACATGTTGACAGTGATTAAACAGGCCCTGGAAGCCGGTCGTTTCATGCGTTCGCCGGTGGATATGGATCCCGTCCCTGACGAAAGTTCCCGCGATGCCATTATTGGGCGGAGCAAGCCCATGCAGGAGATTTACAAGGCCATCGGCAGGGTTGCCTCGACCGATGCTACGGTCCTAATCAGAGGCGAATCCGGTACGGGAAAAGAACTGGTTGCCCGGGCCGTTTACCAGCACAGCCGGAGGGCAAACAAACCCTTTCTGGTGATCAACTGTGTCGCGATTCCCGAAACCCTTTTAGAGAGCGAACTGTTCGGATATGAAAAAGGCGCATTTACCGGAGCTGCTCATCGCCGGGTGGGAAAAATCGAACAGGCCCACGGCGGAACCATATTTTTGGACGAAATAGGTGATATGCCGTTAAGCATCCAGGCCAAAATTTTACGCCTGCTCCAGGAAAAAAGCATCGAGCGGCTTGGAGGCCGGGCAACCATTCCCGTGGATGTAAGAATTGTCGCCGCCACAAATCGTGACCTTGAATTCGCTTTGGACCAGGGACGTTTTCGTGAAGACCTTTACTACCGGCTCAAGGTGGTCACTATCTTTTTACCTTCCCTGAGGGAACGTGCCAAGGATATTCCGGTACTGACCGATTATTTTCTGGCGCGCTTTTCACGTGAAGCGAATATTGAAAACCCGGGAATTACTAAAGAGGCAAAGGCCATACTTACCGCCTCCCCCTGGCAGGGTAATGTTCGCGAGCTGGGCAATACACTCCAAAAGGCATTGATTTTTAACCGCGGGGCTCCCATTTCTCAGAAAGACATCTCGCAGGCCATCAGCGACGCAAATGCAGTCAGAACCAAAGACTTACCAAAAGGTGATCAGGCCATTCGGCAATGGGTGTATCAGATGCTTACCTCTCAATCAGATGAAAACATCTTTGATGCCTGCATGGGCCACTTTACCAGTATCGTTATTAGCGAAACGTTAAAACTCACCGATGGAAACCGCTCAAAGGCGGCGAAACTCCTCGGACTTTCCAGACCTACCCTTCATTCCAGGATTGAAAAGTACGGAATTAAATTCGAGACTTCAATTAGAGAAGACCCGAAATGATTTGTGGTTTTACATTTTGTAAAAAATTCTGACACCCTTTCCCTTCCAAACTAAAGTAAGAATCCCATCCAGTCTTAGAAAATATTTTGACTTATCAAGGTGTTATTCCATCATATCTCCAAAAGTCATTCTTGGCATGTCTCTTGCTTTTTTATTGATAAGGGCTCAAATACACTTGCGCCCACAAAGGGGGAGAAAATGAAAAAAATCAGTAAAATCATGGTGGCTTGTGACTTTTCTGAGTATTCAAAAGAATCGCTGAAATATGCTGCGGAGCTGGCCGAGGATTTAAAGGCAGAGATAATTATAACCCATGTAATTAACGAAAGAGATGTAAATTCAATCCGAATGGCAGCAATGTATAGCGGTGCTATTTCTGAAGATGAGTTTATAAAGGATAAAACGGAAAGCCGATTAGAGCGTATTAATGAACTGATTGAAGAAATATCTGCCGGCCATCTTTCCGTTAAAAAAGTCATTAAGATTGGAATACCCTTTCGCGAGCTAATCCAGGCCGTTAAGGATGAAGGTGCCGATATTATGGTTATGGGTCCCAAGGGTCGCAGCAATCTTGAAGACATTCTCTTCGGCTCTACAGCAGAAAAAATGTTTCGTCACTGCCCGGTGCCTTTGTTAAGCATACGCGGAAATAGGCACAGATAAAATCTTTTTCGTCACAGGGCGACAGCGAAAAAAACATGTCTATCGTATCGGGAATATTCCCCCTTTTGTATGGGGGAAATTTCCTTCCGGAAAATTTCCTCAGAAAAAATGAAACCGTCCCACCTATGGACAAATTTAATAAAAATTAACGAGTTATGGATGGGCACTAGCTAAAGGGCAAGTTCATGAAATGGTCAAACCACCTTCGATTATAACCGCCCTTCCAGGATAAGCGAAGTTGTTGAAGCGACAGAACACTACCTTGGGAGCGCCGGCCTGACCGCTTCACCTTACGGCATGAATTTATCTATCTCGATTTGTCCTTGATCTTTTTACGGTCCCGAACGATCATTACCGAACAGGGGGCTTTGTAAGATATCCGTTTGGCTACGCTGCCGAAAAAGACAAGCCCCATGCCTGAAAGCCCGTAAGACCCCATCACAACGATATCCACAGGATTTTCATTGAGGAACGTCAAAATTTCAGTTGAGACATGACCGTCGAGAACGATGAGCTGATAATCGACTTTGTCACCGATCCTGTCACCGTATTCTTGCTGCATCCGCTCCTCCAGCTTGAGAATAAGATTCTTCTTGGGCTCTTCGGGCGGCATCCATATCATATCGGTTGACATGGGATTTACCACCGGCGGAAACACGTGAATAACCAAAAGGTTAGCCTGATACTTTTCCGCCATCTCAAGCGCTGTTATAAAGGCGGCTTCGGCGTTTTCAGAAAAGTCGGTGCAGTAGACAATTTGTTTTTCAGCCATAACGTTTTCCTCCCCTTAAATAAATGTCCGTTGTTTTTTCCCGTGCTTCTAAAACTGATGAACTCGTAAAAAGTAAATTCGATGTAATTAACTTTGTAACTGGTGCCCATCCATAACTGATTGTCATCAGCAATTTTGGCGTCGGATTCAAATTTTAGTCCATCCACAGGATTGATGCAAGATAATATAACAAATCGGGAATATTCTCCATTTTGCATGGGGGAAATTCCCTCCTGGGGAATTTCCTCAGAAAAAATGAAGCCCTCCCCCTATGGACAAAATTAATAAAATCGATAATAAATGATCTGTCGATAAATTCCATTTATTACACAAAACATAACATGCTTTTATCTACAGCAAGCCGAAACATAGGAGAAATAGAAATGTTCGACAGGATAGATACGGGTTCAAGCGATAATTTGCCGGATATAACACACCTCATTCGAAGCGTTCAGCGTATGGAGGGAAATCCGGATTGTTTTGGCAAGGCAGACGGGAACTGTGACCGTTTGGACTGCGCCTGGCGTGAATACTGCCTGAAAGAAGAGCAAAAATAGGAGGAAGAATGGATAAAAACTATTTTTTTGACGATAATCAAACAGACCGGATGTATCATGCGAATAAATTATCTAAAGGTGAGCGTGATGTTGCGATTATGAACCGGTCACCGTTTCTTACATTGATTGATAAAAACACGGTGAAAAGGGGGGATAGGAGAGCACACAAACGATTTCAGGTTAATAAAGACGCATTTGCTTTGATCCGGCCCGTTTCCGCTAAGCAGATACGAGTCGCAGATAGAAGCATGGGAGAGATCGCATGTGCCGTATACCGATCCAAACCGGAAATGTTCGGCAGAATTAATAACATCAGTATGGACGGCCTTTCGTTTGATTACATTGCCGGCCGGGAGCAATCAAGTCAATCACTTGTCCTGGACATTTTATTGGCTGATCGTGGTTTTTACCTTGCAAATTTGACGTTTAAAACCATTTGCGATGTTAAAGTTGCCTCTGGTTTTTCTATGGATCCTATAAAAAAGAGGCGACATCATGTACAGTTTAAGAGGCCGACACCTGCCCAAATTAGGAAGATTCAGTATTTCATACAGCATTACAGTGGTTGTGAAGTTTAGAAACATTTCAAGTTCGCCCCGCCTGCCATTGC
Organism: Desulfobacteraceae bacterium Eth-SRB2; assembly: GCA_004193595.1. GTDB lineage: Bacteria > Desulfobacterota > Desulfobacteria > Desulfobacterales > UBA11574 > S5133MH16. Next base: position 284,739 of record RPGQ01000001.1, on the reverse strand, counting down.
AGGGCACGAGCGGGCAGGTCACACTTGAAATAATGGAAAAATGGAGTAATGGAGTAATGGAATAAACAGGTTGCCATTAAAAGATTTGTAATTTCGTCAAGTTGTTGAATTTCCGAGATGTTTAATTATAGCACATATAGTTATTCGAGAGGGAATATAAATGAAAGCGAAAAAGAGAAAAAAATGTGCGACCCCTTTTTGCAGGGTTAAGCCCCATAAGCAAGTTTTATCTGAGCAATACCAAACTCAGGCCCAAGGCAGTATAAACATTGTCATCCGTCGAAGAAAAGGTAAACAAGACAAACGAAATTATTTTTCGAACCAAGTGGAATACTAGCTGAAAGATGGTCGAAGGATGATTGCTTTAGACGGAGAGTAACTATCAATCCGACTAAAAACAGAGACGTGCGGCAATGATAAGGAGAAAAACAATGGCATTAAATTTCAAAATTATTTGTCATAAAAACAGCGATAACCTTCATCTTAAGCTCATGGGAGACTTTGACGGTTCATCAGCCTATGAACTGATCAATACCCTAAAAAAATATAAAGGAAATACCGGGAAAGTTTTTGTTGATACTTGCTCTCTTTTGTCCGTTCATCCTTTTGGTCTGGATGTGTTTCAAAAAAATTTCTCTATAAAGAGACTATCCCATGGCCTAACATTCACCGGAAAATATGGCGATGCAATAGCGACGCAGTAGAGCATTTCGGAACGCTTTTCCTTTCCCCTCACTAATAGTTATCCGGCCTCTTTTTTTGTGAATCCGAAGTCGTTGATTAGCGTACAGGAGGTTTGCAATGGACAAAATAGTTTTCATAACAGATCGTCCTGAAGAATGTGAATCCCTAATATCATACCTTAAGATACTGTTTCCCGAGTGCGAGATCCAGATCCAGCCAAAGCAGGCAACGGAATTGCAAGGTGCATCCTTGGCTTTAGAAACTTCCACAGCTAAAAAATAATATCTAAGAAAGACATTACGCTCATCATTCAACAACCCAGACCGTACAGTTACGTGCGTGGTTGACGATTTTGCTGGAGATACTGCCAAAGAGGAACTCTTCACTGCGTGAAAGCCCCTGCCGGCCAACCACAATGGTGCTATATTGCGTTTTGTCTTGTTCTGCCAAAATACACTCCGACAGGGAGGGACAGTATCGAAGGGTGGATCGTACCGATATATCCTGCGGGGTAAAACCTCCATCTATCAGAACTTGGCGATAGTTCTCCAACATTTCATCGACTTTTAACTTGTACTTGTTGAACCACTTCTCTTTTTCAGCAGATGTGGAAAAATAATCTTCCTCCGGTTGACTGATGACATGCAGGATTAAAATTTTGAAGCCTTTTACACCTGCCAGGAGCCGGCTCACATAGGAGACCGCCCGTCGGGCGTTTTCTGAATCGTCCACAGCAATCAGGATATTTTTGTTAAAAGTCTTTTCACCAGGGATCATGTGTCGGCCTCTCTAATGATTAGTTTCCTTTGAGTGAATATTCACGAAAGCATTCCGGTCATGGTTTGAAATTCTCTCAAATCATCCAGTAATTGTGTTGTGTTTTCGTAAAACCAGTTGGCGCCTTTTGAAAAATGCATCAACACTCTGTTGAGAGATTCGGGTATGTAAGGGTAAATTTTTTTGAGATTGGCGACCCGGTTGTTAAACACGATATTCAGATCTTCTCCCCATAGCGCGTCCAAAGCAGGATGAGACTGTTTTTTCAGGTCCGGCAGCAGCACATCCCCCATGCCCACCAAAAATACCAAAATATTACCCAGACCAAAGAGATCGTAACCGTATATGTTTTCTCGATGGCGATAGTTAAAATCATAGTCAATCCATCGATAGCGCCCGCTATCGCGGTCGATCAATATATGGTCGCGCCGAATATCCCCGTGTTTTTCGCCGTGGTTGTGAAGAAAGCGGACGGCATCAATACATTCCATGAAATTGTTTAAGATCCCAGGGAATCTATCGTAAAGATAGGTCTGATGATCCATATCCATATCCGCCACATGGTGAGACAGGGGTTTGCCTTTGATAAAATCGATAATGCGAACCAGATTGCCTTTTGCATCCTCGATTGAATATCCATGCATGAAATTTTGATGGTCGGCCACCAGATCCAGAATACGGGCCTCTTTTCTGGGACTGCGGTAACAATCGAACGCGATGCCTCCGATGTGAGCCGTAAACTTTTCGTAGAATACGAGCTTGATAATCTTCGGGCTTCCGCTGTTAAGGTCAATGGCTCGTTTTACCCAAAACTTGACCTCGTCATCAAGCCCGAACCGCCCTTCTTTGGCATTATGACGAATCAGATAAGGCCTGCCGCCAAGAAGAACCACATCACCATATTCCACGCGAAAATAATCCGTAGTATCCGTATGAATTCGAAACTTATGAGAGTCCCGGGAGATGGGCATCCACCGGGAAGCCATTTGTCTGAGGTTATCCTGAGAAACAGATGTTGTCATTTCGACATTACCTGAAAAAAATGACGGAACTGCATGGATATTGGAATGGATTCCAATGTCCATTTAAGTAAAAACCCGGGTTCAACGAACCCGGATCTTTAAATTCTTTTTCGTATTTTTGTGATAAGAAATCTTTTCCTTTTCTCTCCCACCCGGCGACAGGCTTTTTTGCGAGCTAGGAAAGTTCTTGGGCAAACTTATTCTTAAAGGCCTCTTCGACGATCTTTGCCGCAACTTGCGTATCTTTGATATAATCACAATTGATAACTATATCAAACTCATACGGCACAGCATCTTTTTTGCCAAAAGCCTTCTTAAAAAAGCTGCGTTGCTCCTTATCGAGTTGGGGCAACTTGTCGGCAGCTTCTTTTTCTGTCACTTTTAAAATTCCGGACAACCGCTTAATCCGGTGATCGTCTGAACAGATAAACCGAACCGCCAGGACCCGGTCTCTCGGAATTATTAAATGTGTGCCTCTGCCCACAAAAATCGTAGGTTCCAAACCGGCAAGAGAAATCACAACATTAATTAGATGCCTGTTGTAATCACTTTTAATAAAAGATTTCTCACCAACAAGAAAGGCTACAAATTCCTTTAAATAACCGGGATAATGTTCGTCAAAATAGGCAACTGTTTTCTCGCTCAATTTTGCCTCTTGGGCGATGTGCATCAGAATTTCCCTGTCTACTACCTTATAACCGATATTTTTTGCTACAATATCGGCAATTTCCAGGGCTCCGACCCCAATTTTTCGAGAACAACAGATCGTGGGGAAAATTTCCGGCCTTTTTTTTTCTCTTTTCTTTTCAATGAATTTTTTCTCCAGCTCGCGAAAATGTTTATCTGCCAATTTACCGCCGGTTGGTCTTTTGTGCGTGTACATTCCCGGTGTATATTTTATACCCCCAACTTGTACCATGTTATACCTCCTTTTTTTAGGCATGAGATGTCTTTTTAAAAGTTATTTATTTTAAATTCTTTGTGTATACCTTTCAATAAATGAATTTTCCAGATCCTGAACCCAGCTTAACTATAAAACACGGATTTACTGGGCGGGCAAAATTGTACATTTTTCAAAGATCTCTTTTTGCTAATTATATCCTGCAACTATTGTGCCATAGAAGGCTGAAAGAAAGATGAAGGCTATCTGACCGAAATTATATACTTATTTACTGAAAGGATAAAAAGCCAAATAATAGATGGTAAAAATACCTGTCTGCTTTTTTTACAAATTGAAAAAAAAGCTTATACTCATCTTAATCTACAAACCATAAAGCAGTCATCAATATTATTTCAAGGTGTGTCTTACCATCATTTTACAACTTGTAAAAAAGACTGACACCCATTCATTCCAAATTTTAATCGCCATATTTTTTTTAAAACTATAAAGCTAAATTATATCAAAAGGTTAAACATATATCTCAAGGAAATTTCGCTCTGGTATGGTTGTTGCTTTGAAAAAGAGTAGGCGGGTTACCTCTGGATTCTAACTGGAAGTAATCCTAAATGGTGTCCATCCATAAATGAGGATTTTTGTTCAAGATCAAGCCTCCGGCCCGTAGGGCCTACGCCCCGGAGGGGCATGCGAAAAAAATAACCGCCCCGAAAACATCACGGGATCTCCGACAGGCATATGTTTAATATTCCGAGGATTATTTTTTGAGCATAACGCAGAGATTGGGCAGAAAGACCATTTAGGGATGGACACTAAATAACTTTCTCAAAAAAAGGAGGCCAACCATGGTAGAAATTAGTGATTTAAAAAAATTCGATGCATTTAGTTTGTTTTCGGAAGCTCAATTGGCAGAGATTGCTAAAATCACGGAGAAACAAACGTTTAAAAAGGGAGCCCAGGTCTATCAGGAGGGGGATCGAGCAAACCATATTTTTCTGGTTACCAAGGGACTCGTCAGCATGAGGAAGATAGCTCCGGGAGATACCTATGGTATTTCCTTTGAATCCAGAGAGAAAGGCGATCTGTTTGGCACCGCCTGTTTCATGAAACCACAGGAATATACATTGGATTCCGTATGCATGGAAGATTCTGAAGCCATGGCGATTGATGCCGATAAATTGTTTGAACTCTTTCAGGATCATCCTGAAGTAGGGTATAAATTTATGAAAGAGGTCGCAAAAATCTATTTTGAACGCTATAAAATCGCCAAGAGGCAAATTCATGCAATGGTCAAGGCCCCTACCATTATAACCGCACTACCGGGATAAAAATTTTGTTGACCCAGTGAGTAAGGGCTCGAAAGAAGATTGTTATAAAAAACAAGTTGTTGGAGAAAAATTTTATGCGTTTGATCAAAGTGAATGTTTTTAAATCCATAATAAAGGAGATCCGCCATGAGCAATAGTACTTATAAAATCATTGAGTTGGTGGGAACAAGCAGTTCTTCTTGGGAGAATGCCGCAACAAATGCTATAGAAACAGCATCCAAAAGCCTTAAAGATCTTAGAGTCGCGGAAATTACCAAGTTAGACTTAAAGATCGAAAATGGTAAAGTGACTGCTTATCGTGCGAGGGTAACCCTTTCCTTCAAATATGAAAAGGAATAACGAGTCAGATAGGGGTGGAAAACGCATAACCAATATAGTTTCCACCCCTTTTAAGTTTCATTACTGATTGGGTGCCGGGTGTGCTCTTCGGTATTAGTGGCTTTTGCAAAATGCACTTCCACGCCAGGGCGATAAAATGTTTTTCCCCAAAACTCGCAGAACTTTACATTATGGCCGGGGATTCCTGTCAGGTAAAGGAATAGGAAACATAAAGGAGAATTGTCATGTTAGTTAAAAACTGGATGAGCAAACAGGTTATTACCATCGATGCAAACGATTCCATGAATAATGCAATACACTTGTTAAAAAAACATAATATCATGATGCTGCCGGTAATGGAGCAGGGTAAGCTCGTTGGAATTGTTACGGATCGGGATTTAAAAAGTGCGTCTGCTTCTAAGGCGACCAGCTTGGAAATTCATGAACTTTTATATTTAATTTCTAAGATTAAAATAAAAAAGATCATGACTAAAAATCCCGTCACCGTTCCTCTCGATTACACGATAGAAGAGACGGCAGAGGTCCTTTTAAAACATAGAATATCCGGGGTCCCTGTGATCGACCATTATGGTAGTATTGTCGGTACAATCACTCAAGATGACATTTTTAGAACAATTATCTCACTGACCGGCGTTGAAAGAAAAGGCGTTCAATTTGGCCTGGAGCTAGAAGATCAGCCGGGTTCCATCAAAGAGATATCGGACATAATTCGACAATACGGCGGCAGTATGGCGAGCATCCTGACTTCTTACGATTTGGCCCCCGAAGGATTTCGCCGGTTGTATATTCGCATGTACGGCATTGATCGCTTCAAGCTCAATAAACTCAAGGAATCGCTTAGAGAAAAAGCATCTCTCCTTTATATGGTGGACCGCCGTGAAGTCAAAAGAGAAACGTATTAGTCTATTACTTCAATACGTTGTTATAGATAAGCTTGCAGGCCTATTTATTGATCTAAAATTGACGGTCTCGAAAAAAGTCCAACTTCTGCGTTGTGCTGCATTTCGCAATCATTCAACGTACGATCAGTACGCCTCATGATTGCAAAATTTGCGGCGCCTTTTTATCCCGCCTATGTTTGGCGGGGGAATTTGAACTTTTTACGAAACCGTCTAAATCGGACTTTTTACGAGTTTATCAAAATTTATGGCAAAAAAAACTAACAAACCAACAAAAGATTAGAGAAAGGAGTATCTCTTGGTAAAACACGGAAGAAAAATTTTGTTGGCGGTGGATGGTTCGGATCAGGCTTTTGAGGCAGTGCGTTATGTGAGCCGGTTGTTTCCGCCAAACCGTATGGAAGTGGTTCTATTCCATGTAATGACAAAAGTTCCCGAAAGTTTCTGGGATATCGAGAAAGAGCCTGCATATAGACACAAAGTAGCCGCCACACGTGCCTGGGATCTCCGGCAAAAGAAAGAGATACAAGAGTTTATGGAAAAAGCCCGTCAGCTATTTCTGGATCAAAACGTCCCGGAAGATGCCATTAGTATTAAAATCCAGGAAAGGAAGGTGGGCATAGCAAGAGACATCCTCTATGAATCACAAAACAATTACCACGGAGTGGTTGTGGGCCGCTGGGGAATGAGCATGCTGAAAGATTTTTTATGTGGTAGCATTACGAATAAGCTTATTGGGCGTCTGATCAATGTCCCTCTCTGCGTGGTGGGCGGCACTCCGAAGATTGGCAAAATACTTGTGGCCATAGATGCTTCGGAAGGAGCAATGAGGGCCATAGGTTACGTCAGCACCATGGCGGATAGTTTGCATTGGGAGGTTACCCTCTTTCATGCTGTTAGAGATCTTGGTAGAGAGGAATTGCAACAGGCTGAAAAATCCATGGAGTATGTTTTCAAGGAGGCTTCCGTTCATTTGGAGAAGGCCGGTTTTAATAGTAATCAAATCATTACCCGGATGATTACCGGAGTACCCAGCCGGGCCGGAGCTATTGTTGTAGAAGCTTTGAAGGAGGGATATGGGACTATTGTTGTCGGTCGAAGAGGTCTTACCAATGTGGAAGAGTTCTTTATGGGTCGTGTGAGCAACAAGGTTATTCAAATGGCGAGGGAAATGGCGGTTTGGGTGGTAACCTAATTAGACGTCTCGAAATCCTGCAATTTATGGGAAATAAGGGTATTTTTTAGACTTATATTTTTAACTCGAACATTCCAATTGTTAGCCAAGCGAAGTAACTTGGTCTTAAAATAATAGTCCTACATATCAAAAGGTTATTTCCAGTCATTTCACAAACTCTACCAATTATTGATAGATGGTAAAGATACCCATCTGCTTTTTTTACAAATTGTAAAAAGAAGCTTTCACCTACCTTGATTTTACAACCTGTAAAAAAGACTGACACCGAATCATTCCGAATTTTAATCGCAATATTTCTATTAAAACGAAATAGATACATCATATCAGCAGGTTAAGCATATGTCTCAAAGGAGTTTTGCTTTGGTATGGTTGTTGCTTTTAAAAAAACAGGTGGGTTACCCCTGGATTCCAACTGGAAATAATTCGTAACTTCTCAATAAGTTCTGGTGTATTAAATGATCATATTGACTCCATAATTTATTGAGATGTTACAATAATTCTTAATAACTTTCTCAAAAATAAGATATAAATTTAATATATACAGGAGGAAAACATGTATAAAACTATATTGGTTCCATTGGACGGCTCGAAACGAGCTGAGGCAATATTGCCTCATGTGGAAAACCTGGCACTATCTTTAAACGCCAAAGTGATTTTCTTTATAGTTGCTGAACCGTCGCTTATGCTGGAATATGATGAAGTGATTGATATGTCAACGTACTTGGAAAGATCCGATAAGCAGAAGAAAGATGCAGAGTCTTATCTTGCCTCTCTTCAGGAAAAATTTCGTTCAAAGGGTATCGAGGCTCAAATTCTCATCGGCCATGGCCCGGTCACGAAAGCAATCATCGATGCTGCCGAAGAAAAAAATGTGGGGTTGGTGGCCATGGCCAGTCACGGCCACGGCGGTTTGTTAAGGACATTTTATGGAAGTGTTGCGGCCGGGGTGTTGCAACGTATAGATCGCCCCCTGCTTCTCATTCGTTCACGGAGCGACGGTTAGACCGGTTATTCCACGGGCCCTATCTTGGAATGTCTTTTGCTCTACCATGAATTATAGGTATTTAATGTGAAAGCAAAAATTCGTGTTGCATAATGCGGGTGTAAATCGCAACCGTTGGTGAAAGAGGTGTCAGGTTTCAGGTGCCAGCGCCTCTGTTCATCATTCCTGACACCTGACACC
>RPGQ01000001.1:0-276317 GCA_004193595.1 Desulfobacteraceae bacterium Eth-SRB2 | reverse complement strand
CCTGACACCTGACACCAAATAGCCATGGCAATCTCAGCAACCGACAGTCTTGATTTACAGCCGCATAATGCCATAAGCGGATTGAGTGCCAAATAAAAAATGAATCATCAAGAAAAAATTTTTCAATTAATGGAAAAGCCCGGCTTTTATCCGCATGCTGTTTCCAAGATAGAGCAACGTGAAACACACATTTCCAAAGTTTTTTTGACCGGCGACTATGTCTATAAAATTAAGAAATCGGTTAATCTGGAATTTTTGGATTATACCACATTGGCAAAGCGCAACTATTATTGTCATCAGGAAACGACTCTAAATCGTCGCCTGTCACACAATATCTATTTAGGGGTTGTTGCCATAAGCTTTAAAGATGGTCGATATTCTATCTCCGGGCCAGGAAAACCGGTTGAATATGCGGTAAAAATGCGCCAGCTGCCTGAAAATTGTTCACTGATTCGGATGCTTAAAGGCGGAAAAATCGACAATACATTAATTGAGCGGTTGGCCCGAATGCTTGCCGATTTTTACCAATATTCCCCTAGGGGTGAAAAAATCACTGCTTTTGGTTCATGGGAAACCATACGCGCCAAATGCGAGGAAAACTTCGGGCAAATGGAAAAATTTGCAGGAGAGATGTTTAACGATCGGATATTTCATGTCATACATGCAGCAACACGCTCATTTTTGATCCGGAGGAAGACACTTTTTCTACATCGGACAGAAAATGGAAAAATTTGCGATTGCCACGGTGATTTAAGGTCCGGACATATCTATTTTGATAACGGAATTCAGATTATTGATTGTATAGAATTTAATGAACGTTACCGATACTCGGATATGGCATCTGATTTGGCTTTTCTGGCCATGGACCTGGATTTCGAAGGTTTTCCGGAGATGGCAAGACATCTGATTAATTTTTTTGCCCAATATGCAAATGACTCTGATATGTTTGTTTTGATTGATTTCTACAAGTGTTATCGAGCGCTTATTCGTACCAAGGTGAATTGCTTGCGGCTGGAAAATGCATCTATTGGGGATTGGGGAACCGCACGAATTCGTAGAGAAATTGACCGATACATGGATCTTGCCTACGGATATGCGTTACGGTTCACCCGACCGATTCTCTGGGTTGTCTGCGGCATGCCTGCCTCGGGGAAAAGTACAATTTCTAATGAATTATCCAGAATTCTTAATATTAAGGTTTTTTGTTCGGATTTGGTTCGAAAAGAGTTGTTTGGGTTGAAACCTCATGACTTTATGGATGTACCGTTTGAAAAAGGCATATATTCCAAAGGGGCCAGTTCTCTTACCTATGGAAAACTCCTGTTACTTGCCCAGGAGGAAATCGAAAAAGGCGCTTCAGTAATATTAGATGCAACTTTCAGTAATACCCATCAACGGGGTGAGGCCTTACGCCTGGCTATGGACACGGATGTAAACATTATCTTTGTCGAATGTTTATCAGGGGTAAATTTATCCAAAGCACGTCTCATAAAGCGCCGGACAGGACCTTCCATCTCCGATGCCCGTATTCGGCACTTTGAACCGTTTAAAAAACGCTTTGAGCCATTGAATGAGATTCCTGATGAGATACACATCCCTGTAGATACCCAAAGACCTTTGAAAGAGAACATACAGAAGATACTGTCGCAGGATAATATGATATCAGATAGAGAGAATATTCGGGCGGGAAGCTCATCCCGCATTGTAAAGAACACCCCGTTTAGAGGAAGAACATCCGGCGTGTAACACCGGACCATGGGTGTAAATCAAGATTGTTGGTGATTTAGCTCGAGCAATCCAGGTTTCAGGTGTCAGTGTTCAGGTGTCAGCTCTTACGTTCGTCCTCCTGACACCTGACACCTGACACCTGACACCCGACACCTGAAACCAGACTTTCGAATTCCGATGGAAAGTAATAAATGACCGCTTAACCAACATCAGTGAATTACACACCCGGACGATCAGAAAGGGGGGGGAAATGTTTACTAACGTGTTAGCAGCAATTGACAGGGTAACCGTTCTTGATGCAACGGTTTTGACTGCCGCCCGAATCGCTGAACAAAACAATGGAAAATTGTACATTATTCATGTGCTGGAATCCACATCTGCGGACAATCGGAATTTAATAAAACATTTTAAGACCGGAGAGGAGATGGTAACCGGAGCAGCGTACCAAGAAGCGGTGACGGAAGAGATAAAGAAAGTCTATGCCAACATCCTGAAATCTTACGGAAATTATGAGATCAGGGTAACCCCCGGCTTTCCCTGGGAGGAGATTTTGAGATGGGCACGGCAAATTACTACAGACCTGATTGTATTAGGCCCCCATTCCACCAGGGCTGAGGAGAAAGGAGTGGTCAGAGTGGTCGGAAAGATCGGGAGTACTGTAGAAGGCGTTATCATGCGTGAAAATTGTCCGGTAATGATTGTTAATCCGTCCGTTCAAAAGCAAGGACTGGCGTTTAAAAGAATTCTGGTGGGTATCGACTTTTCAAGATCTTGTGAATGTGCATTATGCTTGGCAGTAAAATTAGGTCAAGAGTACGGCTCAAAGCTTTTCCCATTTCACATGATACCCGTCCCTCCGATTCCCAAATATTCTAAAGCTGATTATGAAGCAGATAGGGACGCCGGTAAGCAAAGACTCCAGGAGTTTTGCCATGAGTTCCTCGAAAGGACAGATCATGAATATAGTGTTCGGGGAGGTGCCTTGCCCCATCTGGAAATATTAAAATATGCAGATAAAAAGGATGTGGATTTCATAGCCATGGGGTCCCATACCAAAGAAAAGGCCGGAAAATGGTATGCCGGGAGTGTGGTGGAACGTGTCAGCTTCCGGTCCAAATGTGCAGTGGCTGTGGTAACCGATCCTGAAGTTTTATTGCCATGGGAAGACAGCTTAACCGCAAAAATACACACAGAAAAGGATACGGATAGATTAATTCGAGTTTTTAGTAAGAACAGATCTCGTAACATGACAGAAAAATAGGTCTTTTTTTTGGACATTATCGGGCGTGGTGAAGCCTTCTCGAGGCATAGGTTTCAGGTGTCAGTGTTCAGGTGTCAGCTCTTACGTTCGTCCTTCTGACACCCGACACCCGACACCCGACACCTGAAACCAGACCTTCGAATTCCGATGGAAAGTAATAAATAACCGCTGTTAACCAACATCAGTGAATTACACACGAGATAGCGCTTATGAAAATATCCATTCCAAGAGAAGCAATAACAGAAATAATGGCTTCTTATAATTGTTCTGAAGAAGAGGCTGCCAAAGCATATCTTGATGCACGAGACAATGCCGACGATGCTTTTAAATCCTTTCTGGAACAACGATTTGATTCACAAAAACAGACGGTTGGCCATCTTGACCCTAAGATCTATACCCCTAAAGAAATCAAAAGGCATTTGGACAAGTATGTTATAGGTCAAGAAGAATATAAAAAGAGGCTGGCCATTGCCGCCGCCTATCATTTTGCCATGATAAAATATCTTCGCGAAAATCCGGATTATCAGACCGTAAAAAGATTTCGCAAAAAAAATACCATTACCGCCGGACCTTCAGGAAGCGGTAAAACATATTGTGTGGAGGTTTTAGGAGATCTTTTACAAGTTCCCACACTAATAATTGATGCCACGGATTATACGGAAGCCGGCTATGTGGGCAAAAGTGCAGATGATATGATTCGCGAATTGATTGATTTGGTCCCCGGACATAACCGCGAAGAACAGGCGAGATTCATCAGCAGGTATGGCGGCCTGATATGTATTGATGAGATTGATAAAAAGGCAAAAAACGGTGCATCCACCGGACATGATATTTCCAGAGAAGGGTTTCAACGGTCGGTCTTAAAACTCATAGAGAGAAAACTGGTCCCCATAAACAACCCGTATTCCGCCGCCTCTCAAATCCAGGAGGCCATGGACCGGCAAAGGGGAGAAAAAACCAACAAACAAGACAACATGATTAGTACGGAAAACATCCTGTTTATATTGGGGGGTTCTTTTGAAAGGACTTACGACAACCTGGAATCTATTGTAAAAAAACGAGTGCAGCACAAGGGGAGGGTCCGCGAAGACGGAAGTATTGAGATAATAGGATTTTCCGTGGACGAAAAAAAGAACGAAAAAGGCAAGCTGCAAAACTTTTATAGGGAAGCGGAAGCCGATGATTTTATTAATTTCGGACTTCTTCCGGAGTTGATTGGCCGGTCCCCTATAAGAACGTTTGTCAATTTGTTGTCCAAAAACGATTTGATTCGCATCATGCAGGAAACCGAAGACTCGATTCTCAATCAGTATAAAATGGAATTCAAATTGTTCAATATAAATTTGGATTTTACCTCAGACGCCGTGGAATATGTGGCGGAAATTTCAGAAAACCAAAAGACGGGGGCTCGTGCCCTGGTCAGTGTATGGGAAAACATATTAACAGATTTCCAATTCGAACTGCCGGGATTAAATTTTTCAAAGTTGGAAGTCACTCGGGAACTGTGCGAACGATCTAAAGATTATCTTTTGAAAATGCTGGAGAGGTCTCCATTTGCGGATTTTGTTGAAAATTTTAAAAAGGAATACGGGATTGAGCTTATTTTGGACGAAGAGGTTCAGAATTGTTTTGAACAATATGCCCAACAGAACGATATTCAGATATCCGAGACGCTGAAGAAATTTCTTTCCGGCGCTTCAGCATTAAATTATATGGGTGTTAAAGGACCCTACAAAATTACTAAAGAAATAGTTAAAGACGAGAAGTATTTTGATAAACTGTTTTCTCGTTGGTATGAAGAGCAGAAGAAAAAAACAACATAGGGGCTTTGCCCCAATTGGAATGATGGAATAATGGAGTAATGGAATGATGGGTGAGCTTGTCCTGAACAAAGTTGAAGGAAAGGAGTTTTTTGCAATTTCAATATTTTATTTTTCGCTTTTATTCCCAATATTCCAGCATTCCACTATTCCATTCCGATGGCACAAACAGGTTGCGATTAAAAGATTCGTGATTTCAAAAATTTGTAGAAATTCCGAGACCTGAAGTTCGCTTCGCTCATCCCGCTATATGGCGGTAGAATTTTGGAAATCGGTTTTGCGATCACAGCGTTACTCGGTTTCGCGGTCAAGCAAGGCGGCGTGCGCAGCGGCCAGGCGAGCAACGGGCACCCGAAATGGCGAACACGATACGTATGTCAGACCGAGCTGATGACAAATTCGGATGGACTCGGGATCGCCGCCGTGTTCTCCGCAGATCCCGCATTCCAGATCCGGTCTCACTGAACGTCCTTTTCTTACGGCAATGTCCATTAATTCTCCTACCCCGTCCGGATCAATGGTGGCGAAGGGATTTTTAGTCAGTATTTCCGCGCTGAGGTACTTCATCAAAAAACTCGATTCCGCATCATCTCTGGAAATGCCGAATGTTGTTTGGGTGAGGTCATTGGTGCCGAATGAGAAAAACTCGGCGTATTGGGCCAGCTGATCGGCAGTTAACGCTGCACGGGGTATTTCAATCATGGTTCCGAACTTATAATCAATCTCGATGTGTTGCTCTTCCATGACCTTGCGGGCTTCCTTCTCGAGCATTTCGCGTTGGACTTTCAGTTCATTGACATGACTGGTCAGGGGGATCATAATTTCCGGATGAACCTCTATTCCTTCCTTGGCCACCAAACATGCCGCTTCAAAAATGGCTCGAACTTGCATGGTCGTCAGTTCCGGGATCTGAATCCCTAAACGCACTCCCCGCATTCCGAGCATGGGATTTGTTTCCCTCAGTTTTTTTACCTGTTTGAGGATACGGTCCTTGTTTTTAATTTGTATGAGCAGCGTATCAACGGTCTCAAGTGTATCTGCATCCCTCAGGCGTATCTTCAGATCCGTCAAGTCATTCACCAGGTCCTCGTGATTGGGCAAGAACTCATGCAGGGGTGGGTCGATCAAACGGGTAATCACCGGCAGGCCGTTCATTACCCGAAACAGGCCTGCAAAGTCCTCCCGTTGAAAGGGCAACAGAGCATCGAGAGCTTCTTGTCTCTCAACCGGCAAATCAGCCATAATCATTTTGTGTAAATACGGAAGTCGCTTGGCCTCAAAAAACATGTGTTCTGTCCGACACAACCCAATTCCTTCTGCACCATAGGAAAGGGCGCGTTTTGCATCTGAAGGGTAATCGGCATTGGTCCACACACCCAAACGGCGGAATCCATCTGCCCAGTCCAGTAGTTTCATTAACCAGGGATCTTTGATATTCGGGATCGTTGTTTTCAGTTTGCCTGCATAGACTTCACCGAAAGTGCCGTCAATGGATATCCATTCGCCTTCTTTTATAATTTCTTTTTTTATTGTCATCTCGCGTTTATTCATATCAATATCCAGGTCTGATACACCGACGACCGCCGGCTTTCCGAATTGACGCGCCACCAAGGCCGCATGACTTGTCCGTCCACCACGACTGGTGAGAATTCCCTTGGCTGCCAGCATGCCGTGGACATCATCCGGTTTGGTTTCGGGACGTACCATGATGACATCCTTGCCCTCTTTTGTGAACCAGGTTTCAGCCAGATCAGCATCAAACACGACCATACCGCAGGCTGAGCCGGGGGAAACGTTGAGTCCGTATGCCAAAAAGTTGCCTTTTGTTTTTGCGGCGGCTTTGGCATGAAAATCAAACTGTGGATGTAGAAAAAAATCCACCTGTTCCGGAGTGATACGCATTACTGCTTGTTCAGGGGTAATCAGTCCTTGTTCAACCATTTCAACTGCAATGCGGACGGCCGCTTGTGCGGTGCGCTTTCCATCACGCGTTTGAAGTATCCAGAGTTTATCCTTTTCAATAGTGAACTCAATGTCCTGCATCTCAAGATAATGGGTTTCCATGCGCTGAGCTATGTTTTGAAATTGCGTATATGTTTCAGGCATCTCTGCTTTTAATTCCGAGATATCTTTGGTCAAACGGATACCGGCGACCACATCCTCTCCTTGTGCGTTTGTCAAATAATCGCCTTCAATACAATTTTCTCCGGTCGAACTATTACGCGTCATAGCAACGCCGGTAGCGCTGTCATCACCCATGTTCCCAAACACCATGGTCATGATATTTACTGCCGTACCCAGATCGTGGGATATACCTGCAGCGTTACGGTAATCCATGGCCCGTTTTCCGTTCCAACTTTTGAAAACAGCCTCGATTGCCATTTCCAATTGCTGGTAAGGATCGGTTGGAAACGCTTGATTGGTATGACGCTTGAAAATAATTTTGAATTGGTCGGCTAAAGACTTCCAATGCTCAGCTGTTAATTGGGCATCGGTTTTAACCCCGGCTTTCTTACGAGCCTCGGTTATTTTTTCTTCAAACACTTCATCAGGTATCCCTATTACAACATTTCCGAACATCTGGATCAGGCGGCGGTATGCATCAAACACAAATCGTTCGTCTCCGGTCAACGCAATCATTCCTTGCACGGTTTGGTCGTTTAATCCGATGTTGAGCACGGTATCCATCATTCCCGGCATGGAAAACTTTGCTCCGGATCGACAGGAAACCAGTAAGGGATTCTTGGGGTCGCCGAAATTTTTGCCGCTGGCGGCTTCCACGGTACGGAGGGCCTCTCGCATCTGCTCCCACATGGTTTCCGGAAAAATTTCTTTTGAACTCAAGTAGGCATTGCAGGCTTCGGTGGTTATGGTGAAACCGGGGGGCACCGGAACGTTAATCCGTATCATTTCGGCCAGATTTGCCCCCTTTCCTCCGAGAAGCCCGCGTACATCCGAGTGGATAGCCTCGGCATATTTTTCAGCCTGTTGAACTTCATCAAAAAGATACACCCATTTTTTTGACATACGCATACCTCCCAATGGAATAGTTGGAATAAAAAAGTGGAAAATATATGATTTCTAATTTATATTTTAAATCTAACAGAGAAACTGAATATCGCTAAACCCAATACTCCAAAATTCCAATATATGCAAGTGCGACTTTCTCCCGGCGGAACCAATTGCTACTGGATCTCTGAAGCAAACTTTTTCTTGAAATTTACAAGGATAATTTCAGCAGCCCATTCCGGTTCTTTGACGTAATCGCAATTGATTATCAAATCGAATTCTTGGCTTGAAACTTTCTCAAGATTATAAACTTTTTTATAAAAATAACTTTGCTTTAAATTCAATTCTTCTAATTTTTTTTGGATTTCTTGCTCGCCAACTTTGAGTAACGTGGCCCAACGCTTGGTTCGATACTCTTTTGAACAAACCAATCTGACACCCATCACCCGATTACGAGGCAACACAAGGTGTGTTCCCCAACCGATAAAAATTGTAGGTCCCAAACCCGCAATAGCAAACATCGTAGCAAACAGATGTCTGTTATATTCATTGTCAGGAAAAGGTTTTTCATTAAAAAGCCGTGATAAATATTCACTTATTTTTTCCGGATAACGTCTATCAAAAGAAGCGGTTGTTATATTACTCAATCTTATTTCGTTGGTGATATGCTCCAATATCTGTCGATCAACCACTCGATAACCGATTTTCTTTGCCAGAATATCTGCGATCTCAACAGCTCCAACACCAATTATACGGGATAAACAAATGATTGGCAATAATTTTGATGGCTGAATGTCCTCGGTTTCCATTTTTTTCTGTTCTTTATTCCACTTTCGGACATAGCGATCCGCCAATTCAGCTGCACCCGGCTTTTTATGCGCATAAATCCCTGGAAAATATTCAATATTATTCATATAGTTGCCCATGACAATCCTCCTTGGTGCTTATAAGTTAAGTTGGTCATTTGTTAATTCTTTACTTATATATGTTGTTTAATTTTCTTCCAGACACAGGCAGCCTTGTTCAGATTATGAAATACTACATAAAATATTCATTCTCTTTGCCGTGATGCAACAAAGTCAAGTTATAAAAATGCTTCGCGATTCTATATAACGCGGCTTTGCCGCTCTAAAAAAGACATTCCTATACTATTAGGTTATTGAAGAAGCAAAAATTGTACCATGTAGGAATGGACGCATTAAAACTTTATAACTGTATGACTTTACGACATATTATTAATTCCAGAAATGCTTTATTCAAAAAATGCGAAATAGATATGTCAGTATTTTTTACAATGTGTAAAGGAACTTAGGGGGGGGTATTGTAACATGTAATAAAAAATCCATTTTTCTTTTACAATTTGTAAAAAAATCTGACAGGCATGACGCCTTCTTTCTATAAAAATCATTCAGGAATATAATTTAAAATCTAATAAATACCGTTAGTTAGAACATCCCTGGCATTCTTTGCATTTCTGGCACAACTGTTGCTTTAGTATTACCCAAATTGAGTAATTTTTAAAAAAGCTTCAAATTAACCCCCACACATGCCGTATTCCTCCTTGAAGGGCGAGGGGATGAGCATTTGCCATTGCGAATTCGCCCGGCAGACAAGGCGAGGCGGCCGGGGGAACCAGAGGGCAGGGTGTGGGTGAAAAAGGGAGGTTCAGCGATGAAAAGTCAGACTCAAAAAAAGTTGTTATTAGCTGTTGATGGATCTGAGGATGCCTTATGTGCGGTGCGGTATGTAAGCAACCTGGCTCCGTTTCATAAAATGAAGATAGTTCTATTTAATGTTTTCAGCAGCATACCGGAGTCTTATCGGGATCTTGCCAAAGATCCCTTATTTGCTCAATCTGCCAGGGAAGTCGAAGCCTGGGAGATGCAAAAAAAGAAAGTGATTCAGGAATACATGGACAAGGCGCAGCAGATCCTTCTGCGTTCAGGTGTTCCACAGGATGCGGTTACCATAAACATCCATAATAGAAAAAAAGGAATTGCACGAGATATCATACAGGAAGCCAAAGAGGGGTACAGTTGCGTGGTGGTCGGGCGAAAAGGCATGAGTACCTATAAAGAGATTGTTGTGGGGAGCGTGGCCACAAAAATTACTGAGAAACTGTCTTTCCTTCCGGTTTTGATGATCGGCAGAATTCCCCTTGATGAAAAAATTCTAGTGGCATTCGACAGCTCGGAGAATGCCATGAAGGCTGTAGAGTATGTAGCAACAACACTGGGTGGGTTCGATTTCAACATAACATTGCTTCATGTCATTCGAGGGGTCAGGTATTTTCAGGCAGAAATCCCGGATCTTTTTTTACCCAAAGTTCACCTTGAAGCTGCTGAAAAAGAGATAAGCTCCGTATTTGATAAAGCAAAACGTTGTTTGACAGACGCAGGATTCAAATCAGACCAGATATCCACCAAAGTAATTTCAGACGCCCATAGTCGCGCAGGAGCTATTGTCAAAGAAGCCAGAGATGGAGATTACGGAACAATCGTTTTAGGCAGAAGAGGGTTATCCAGGGTGGAGGAATTTTTTATGGGAAGAGTAAGCCAGAAGGTAATCCAGACAATTAGAAACAGAGCGGTTTGGGTGGTAACTTAGGTCGTTTCCATCCAGAAATTGCCCTTTTCCGCAATCTTTGCGCCTGCCCCGTGAAATGCGGAGCCTATTTCTCTGGGGTTAATCTGCGGAATTACTTGTTCCCGCCTCGGGGCGGGACTCGTAATTCCTTGATTTCCTTGACCTTGCGAAAAATTGCTAATTTCTGCATTGGAAACTTAATTTGTGTCTATTATAGCTTTATAGATGGGCACTAGGTAAAAGGTTTTTCGATCATGAGCGCCATTAATCTGGACAAAATTTTTTGCCCCAAATCCATTGCAGTTGTGGGAGCCAGCCAAAGAGCCGGAAGCATTGGTTCCGCCATCATGCACAATTTAATTCATGAGGGATATCCGGGGAAAGTTTATCCGATTAACCCGCGTCATAAAACAATATGGGAGATAGAGGCATTTCCTTCGCTTTCAGAACTCGAATCTTCTGTTGATCTTGTGATCATGGCGACTCCTATCGATTCGGCTCCTCAAATCGTTAAAGAATGTAAAAAGGCCGGGGTAGGCGGCGTGGTTATCATTTCAGCAGGGGGAAAAGAGACCGGTAGAAAAGGCCGGGAACTGGAGTCGGCCATCAAGAATGAAGCAAAGGACTCAGGCCTTCGAATTATCGGACCCAATTGTCTTGGGATTGTTTGCAGCCAGGCCAAACTCAATGCCACCTTTGCAAGCCATATGCCGCTTCCCGGGAAGATGGCCTTTATTTCTCAAAGCGGCGCAATTTGTACATCTGTTCTTGACCTTTCCATCAAAGAACAAATTGGGTTTAGCTATTTTGTGAGTCTCGGCTCCATGCTGGATGTGGATTTTGGGGACATCATCGATTATCTGGGCGGAGATTATCACGTCAATAGTATTATCATGTATATTGAAAGCCTGAGCCGGTTCAGAAACTTTATGAGTGCCGCCCGGGCCGTATCACGGGTAAAACCGATTATCGCGGTAAAAGCGGGACGTACCCAGGCGGGAGCCAAAGCTGCTGCTTCTCATACCGG
The DNA here is from genome assembly GCA_004193595.1 of Desulfobacteraceae bacterium Eth-SRB2. Lineage (GTDB taxonomy): Bacteria > Desulfobacterota > Desulfobacteria > Desulfobacterales > UBA11574 > S5133MH16. The sequence goes on along the minus strand of RPGQ01000001.1, from coordinate 264,886 downwards.
CTCTCTTGCCGGAGAAGATGCTGTTTATGATGCAGCCTTCGCGCGAGCGGGAATTGTTCGGGTCAAAACCTTTGAAGAACTTTTTGACTGTGCGGAACTTCTGGCCAAACAACCGCGTTCTTTGGGTCCGGGTCTGGCAATTATCACCAATGCCGGCGGTCCGGGGGTCATGGCTGCTGATGCGATTTTCGATTATGGCGTTGACCCGGTTGCCTTACGACCCGAAACCATCCGGAAATTAGATGAATTCCTTCCCCCTTACTGGAGTCAGACAAACCCGATTGATATTCTGGGAGACGCTTCTCCGGAACGTTATCAGAGGGTGGTGGACATCTGCCTGAAAGCTTCTGAAGTGAAAGGGCTTTTGATTATACTCACCCCTCAAGCCATGACCTGCCCGACTCATGTGGCTGAAACCCTTGCGGATCACTTGAGGGGGAAGCCTTATCCTGTATTTACTTCCTGGATGGGTGGGCGAGATGTTGAAAAAGCAAAGGAGATATTTGTTCGCGAAGGCATCCCGACCTTTGATACGCCGGAACGTGCCGTAAGAGCATTTATGAATCTATATCGATATTCCAAAAACGTTAAAATACTTCAGGAGATTCCCCCCAATCTTCCGAAAAGAATAGAATTTGATCATGAAAAAGCTCGAATCCTATTGGATCAGGGGATTAAAAAAAAGAATTTTCTTCTCACGGAAATCGAGTCCAAGGATCTGCTTTCAGCATATGGCATTTCCGTTAATCTTACGAAGCTAGCGGTCACAGATGCAAAAGCGGTTGAAAAAGCTCTGGAAATAGGCTTTCCCGTAGCTATGAAAATCTGTTCTCGGGATGTTATTCACAAATCCAATGTCAATGGGGTGTTGCTCAATTTAAAAAATGAATTTGATGTTCATGAAGCGTTTAAGAACATCATGACAAGCGCTCGATCGTGCAACGCTGAGGCCGAAATTGAAGGGGTAACCATTCAGACGATGCTCAGCCCGGAGTATGAACTCATTTTAGGATCCAAAAGGGATCGGGATTTCGGGCCTGTGGTTTTGTTTGGCATGGGAGGGATTATGGCTGAAGTTCTCGAAGATCAAGCCATCGCCTTACCCCCATTAAACCGGCTATTGGCCAGAAGTCTTATGGAAAAAACCAGGGTTTACCGTCTGCTTAAAGGCTATCGAAACCATCCACCGGCCAATTTGACATTGCTTGAAGAGATTTTGATTCGTTTATCCCAGCTCGTGACCGATTTTCCGGAAATCGAGGAGTTGGACATCAACCCCCTTATGGTTACAAAAAACGGTTTTTGTGCAGTTGATGCCCGAGTTCTTCTGAAGTCCACTGAGGTTCCGTCCCCTCTTCATCTGGTTATCAGTCCTTATCCCAGGCAGTATGAATTCCGAATTACACATGAAGCGGTGGGTGAATTATTCATCAGGCCCATAAAACCTGAGGATGCTCCGCTTTTGGTGCAGTTTTTTGAATCACTTTCGCCCCAGAGTGTTCTTTTTCGATTTTTCAGCCCCTTAAAGATGCTTCCGCATCGTATGCTCGCGCGCTTTACTCAAATCGACTATGACAGGGAAATTGCGCTGGTGGCGGTTTGCGGTCCGGAACTCAATGAAAAAATGTTGGGCGTTGCCCGTGTTATCACCGATATTTACAACCGAAAACACGCAGAATTTTCCGTTATTGTCGGAGATCTCTGGCAAGGTAAAGGTATTGGGGCGGAACTGCTCAAGCGTTGTCTGTCAATTTCCAAAGAACGTGGGATTGAACAAGTGACGGGTATTGTTTTGCCTGAAAACATACAAATGTTGGCGTTGGGGAAAAAATTGGGATTCAGTGTTAAAAGGGTTGTCGGGGAAAGTGATTATAAGTTGAAAATAGATCTTACCAGACTGTAACATCTCAATAAGTTCCGGTGTATGAAATAATCATATTGGCCCGCCTACTGGTTGTAAATCAAGACTGTTGTTTCCTAAGATTGCTATGGCTGTTTGGTTTCAGGTGTCAGGTTTCAGGTGTCAGGGGCTAAGGTTCAGAATAAATGACCCTGTTAATTCAACATTAGTTGCCAACAAATTGTTTTTCTTTATTTTGAATCATACCCCGCATACACTGCGGATAACCGGTTAAGATTAAAAGATAAAATAGCCGTTTAAAATTGCCTGTATAACAATTAAATATTCTTTTAAAAATGGATCAAATAATCCTGGATTTAAGCGCAAATAAAGTGAGACTTAGCGCCTGTGTTCATCATTCCTGACACCTGAAACCTGAAACCTTAACATATAGAAGATATGGAACAAAAATGGGATTAAAATTGCATCTGTATACACGGCGATTTTCATCACCCACCTGACACCTGAAAAAAGCTTCGGAGCCACGGTTTGTCAATAGAAAGGCATCAGTGTTTACCAACGGTCTTGATTTACATCCCCCATGCCCCTTGAAAAGATACGGGAGTTGCTGGAACATTGATAGCCGGCCGCGCTGCTGTATCCACTACTGCCTAGAAAACTGTGCACGCTGCCCTGTTTTCTGTGCATCGAAAACTTCGCTCCCTGCCCCTCTTCTGCTGCAAGCCCTCTTGAGACACGCCGTTTCCTGAGAATTGGCATATTATTACCTGTTGATTTTTTTAAATATTTTATCGACGCTTGTCCATGGCCGCCTTTTTGTCGAATCATAATGCGATCATTATGAAATGGCACGGAACTTGATAGTAGCTGATTTATTTAACATTAAATCATCAACAATGACATTTAATCGGGTAAGTATTCGTTATGGAGGATTTCAAATCCTATCTCTTATCCAGGCACCTTTCCAATGAGAAGCAGGCGGGTTTCTACCTGTATTGGGTGAGCCAGTTTTACAGGCATTGCAACAAGTCGCCTGGCGACAGGGTCGAATCGGAAGATATCGAGCGGTATCTTAAGTTCCTGGCAAAGCGCCGTGAAGACTGGCAGGTCAAGCAGGCCTCAGAAGCCATAGAAATGTATCTGTTTTTCAGAAGAAAAAAACAAGCTACCCGGAACGGTAAGCTTTCGGATGTAAAAGAACGGTGGAAGAGCGTGGTCGACGACATGAAGAAAATGTTAAGGCTCAAGCACCTTTCGTTTCGAACCGAACAGACTTACCTGGGTTGGGTGCGGTGATTCTATCACTTCTTGAATGGTCGATCTCCTAATAAATTGGACAGTATACACGTTAAGGACTTTATGACCCATCTGGCGGTTGAGCGAAATGTAGCCGCTTCCACGCAAAATCAAGCGTTTAACGCTATTTTGTTTATGTTCAGGCATGTGCTGGACAAGGACATCGAAGACATCGGCGATGCCGTGCGGGCCAAAAAGAAAAGGCGGTTACCGGTTGTCTTGACGAAATCGGAAATAAATCGCCTGTTCGATAAAATGGAGGGGACCAATCTTCTCATGGCAAAAACCATCTATGGATGCGGCCTGCGACTCCGGGAATGTATGAATCTGAGAATCAAGGATATCGATTTTTCAAGAATGGCTGTAACTGTGCGTGGTAAGGGAGACAAGGATCGCGAAACGGTTCTTCCGGGAAGCATCAAAGACACCTTGAGAAACCACATCGAGTCCGTGCGCAAAATTTACGATAAAGATAGGGAAAACGGTCTTGCGGGCGTCCAACTTTCAGGTGCTCTGGAACGAAAGTTGCCGAATGCAGGAAAAGAATGGGCATGGTTTTGGGTGTTCCCTTCACACAAAATTTCGGTTGACCCAAGAACCAATATTCTCCGACGACACCACATTTATGCTGGAAATTTACAGCGACAGATTAAAAAGGCAGGAATAAGGGCGGGAATACCAAAGCGGATAACGGTACATGCTCTACGGCACAGCTTTGCCACCCACTTATTAGAAAAAGGACATGATATCAGGACAATACAGGACCTTTTAGGCCATGCAGATCTTAGAACGACGATGATATAGACTCTGTTGATTTACTATACTTAAAAAAACGGTTAAAAAATCATAGATTCCCCTCAGAGGCTCCGCATCTCGATGATCTTACGCAAAGGAAGCAATGCTGCGTGCTTTCGTAATTTTTTAAAAAATTGGACTAAATCAACAGACTCATATATACACATGTTGTTAGCAAAAACAGGCTTGGGATCATTAGTCCGCTAGTGCACCGTATCTAAAATATTACATCAAATGCTGGCAAGATAGAATCTCCCTATATTTCGACGATATCATACATAACAGGAAACAATTTCAGTCATGATTGCTACTATTTCCTTGACATATGTGATATATTAGGTTTATTATCCCTCCAAAACGTATGATATAGGAAGGAGGGATTGCCTATGTCAAATTGCCCGATTGACCTACACTTCTCGAAAACCCATTCTAATAAGCGGATCGAGAAGGCTTATGAAAGTCTTGGAGTCAAAATCGTCACCCGGATTATCGGCTTCACCCTGTTTTTGTTTGGGGCAAAGCGGGAGGATATCTCCCAATATTTACAAATATCTATGGGAACCTTTCTGTCCTTTCTCACGCGGGCAGATCAGTACGGTCTTTTGGCATTTGAAGATAGAAGGAAATCAGCATATAAAAAAGTAGTGACAACTGAGGCTCCGGTTAAGGTATCTTTGGCCGTGACCGAGCAAAACGTTATCATTCAATCATGGGTAAATAATAAATTCAGGAAATATAACTCCTCGAAAAATCTATTGCAGCGCAATTCTCACTTTTGTAAACAACGGTTTGCTTACCGCTAAAGAGGTGTCTGATGTCCTTGGATTCTCTGTAAGGCATACCAGAGATCTAAATGGGAAGATGCATGAAGAAGACGTTTATTGCTTGATTGATAAACGAAAGGGCCAAATTCAGGATTACCGACTCACTCCGGAGATTAAGGCCGAATTGATCCAGCAGGTTGCTGCTAATGCCATAACCGGCAAACCGACTTCAAGCCGCGCCGTATCTCAACAGATCAAAGAGCGATGTAACTTGGTTTGCCCTAATCGCTCTGCCGATTACATTACGAAATGAAATTGGCGCCGCCCTGCAAATATCAAAACCCTCTGCCTCGTAGAGTGATTTCAAAACTCAAAACCATGATAATTGATACCGTAGATGAACTTTTTCAAGACAATCACACTTCAAAGGCAAAACATCAGTCTGCCGGAATTCGACAAATAGAGGAACGAGCTGGAAATGCCGTACCCCTGTTCACGGGGAGGCTCAATTTAGGAACCATTGCGGCTGGTTCACGAACCGGTATATCACTACCGTTCGCAAAATGGATAATGAGATCAAAAAACGATGGCTGGAATTATGCATCGCAAGAGGTTCTGGACGCCCTCCAGTCTATAATTTTAGAAAAACAGATGTAAATTCAAAAGACCATTGCCTTTTTATTGCCAGGTTTCTCCTGCCCGCGTAACATGGTCGTTGAGATGGCGGTACCACCGAAAGAACACAGCTGGAAATCATCGGTTGTATGAGTCATTCAACCATTCAACGCATTTTGAAAAGTATGCCTGCCACCTCATTTGCATAAGTATTTTTGGCTATTACTGACCCCAATTTCTTCCGGAAAATGGAACAACATATTGTTAACCTTTTGTCTCCAATCTAGAGTACCGCTACTAACTTGATGAATGCACGGCTCTTCTGCTTTCAAATCCACGCTATTCCGAATCGCTGCCTGCTGTATCCAACAAACCCAGGTACGAAGTTAATTTGAATATAGGCGCGCAATGTTCATAGATCTTTATGGCCTTCAAACAAAGTCTTCGTAGATGTACCCCAAATCATTACGTAAAACACTATCCCGAGTTTTCTTCGAACACGTTAATTTCGCATTCCCCTGCCTTCAGATGCTCCACTCTGCTTACCGCGAATACCGCTGACAACTTAAACACCCATTTCCAATGATGAGTTTTGTAAAACCGCTGCAGAATTCAAGTAATGTAACCTTATGATCCCCAGAACCGGCATTGAACGTCGTCAGTGGCTTCAGGATGAAAAACAAACGGATTGTAAATCCACTTTACCTTTCATGGTTCCTGGCTGGAATGGCGATTGGAGATATGGTTTGCATACTTAACAAAAATGCCGGAAGCACCAATCATTTGAACTCAGTGCGCCACCTTACAGGAAAAGTCCGCGGTGAAGGAAGAGTTTATTGATAATTTTGGAAATACATACTTTTCACCCATCTCACATGGACATGGCGGCAGGAGAGGGATGGCAAATTTTCATTACCCGGTTCAATGCCATTTCATCGAAAGTAAACAGATGGACATCAAATTTCTAACAAAACAACTGATCCTAATGTCCAACATTGCCAAAATATACCACAAAAAAAGTCCATACTACATATGGAAAAAGTTTCATGATTTGTTTATTGATAAAAGGATTATATCAACAGCATTATCACTTTCACTAAAGAGCGCCAGATAGCAAAAGCGCTATACATGGCAAGTTAGATCAATTCAAGGCTTTCGCTAATCCAAATTGCCAAATCAAGAGCAAAATTTCTATGAGACGCTGCAATTCAGAGTTAATAGAGATATGATTTGTACCTTTCGTAAAAGTCCATCCTAAGTTAGGTTGTATTTCTAATCATTCAACGTACGAAAAGTACGCCTCATGATTACATAAAAATTTATAATCGCCTTGGACTTGAACTTTTACGAAACCGTCTAAACCGGACTTTCGAGTTCATCAAATAAATATGTCTCAGGTTATTTTAGGATTTGGAATTATGATGGCATGATAATTCCCATAACTAGAGTAAAAAATGCATTTATTACAGTTCTGTGGCTATTTGTCGTCAAAAATTTAAGCATAGAAAATACAATATCATTATATATTGACTTTTCTTCCGTTTCCACTATTTTTGTATAATTGTCTCATATTAATAAATCCTGTAAAAAAGATGCAGCCGTATAATATATATGTTATAACTAAAATAATACCAACAAAAACAAAACAAAAATATATCTCTCGACTCAAAGAACTTATCACCGTGGATATACTGATAACTGAACAACATAATTCCAGGGCACAGAAAACTGGGCTACCGGCAGAGTATCTGCTTCCAGACAGATTACACAAATAGATTGGCCCAGCTTTGTAGAATGGAGGACAAATTGCATAACTTTATTAGACAATATTATTCCTGCCAATAGTCTTCATAGGAATACCGTAGAGGGTTTTCACAATTTAAAAAACGAAAAAGGGAACCTGGAATTCGGAATCTCTTTTTTAAAATCAATAAAAGATGATCTTAATAATGGTTTCTTAGAAAGTTTGTACCTTGAAATAGAGGCAGAATTATCCAGTGATTATATGGGTCAAGCTGAACAACTCCTTAGCGAGGGTATAAAAGGAAAACATGATCATGTCCCTGCCGCCGTTCTTGCTGGTGCTGTATTAGAAAAAACTCTAAAAACGCTTTGCAATCGGCTTTCCCCACCCGAGTCTACAGTAAACGAAAAAGGCAAACCATTAATGTTAAACGCACTCATTGAATGTTTAAAAAAGAGAGGGGTTTTTAACGAAATAGTTGCTAAACAATTGCGGACTTGGGCAGGGATTAGAAATAGCGCAGCGCATGGTGAATTTGAACAATCCAATAGGAAGCAAGTCGAAAACATGATTATTGGCATACAATCTTTCATGTCGCAGCATTTGTAAAAAAATAACGGCATGTTATAACCTATGCTTTCACTGCGACGGCAAAAAGCCGCCGCGCGTGAAGCACCTGTTCGGTGCATAGGAAGACAATTTAATGCCAAAAAAAAGGAAAAAGACAGCATCTTGGATTGACGTTAAAAGAAATGTAAAAAGCTTCAATAATGCCGAATTACTAAAACTAATTGGAGATCTTTATCGTTTGTCTGAAAACAATAAAGAATTTTTCCACGCTCGCTTCTCATTAGGTGAGGATACCTTGGAATCTTACAAGCGAATTATTCAAAATGCGATACATCCTTATCTTGAGGATAGCGAGGTTTTAGATATAGGACGTGCAGAAGACGCAATAAACCGATATTCAAAAGCTTTAGATGATGTTAAAGGTGAAACTGAATTAATGGTCTTTTTTGTTGAGTGCGGAAACAACTTTACTTTGAGCTACGGGGATATTGATGATGAATTTTATGATTCTGTGCTTCGCATGTATGAAAAGGCCATTTTAAATACAACGGAACTCCCTACAGAAGAACAAAAAGTATTTAAAGAACGTTTACATGAAATAATGGATTCTGCTTCGGGAATTGGATGGGGATATCATGATGGGCTTTGTGAGTTGTATTATGAATCATTTCCAGACGATCATTGATCTCCGAACATCACGCTGGAGAGGGACCGGGAAAAGCCGTGTCGGTTTCGAAAAGTTTACTTAGTCGCACATTCTCACTTTGTCGTAAGCTTATCGTCAACATTTCCCGGCCCCTCAGCCTGGCGTTAGGGCTTAAAAGTGGAGTAAAGAAATGACTATCAAATATAAATACATAGACAACTTAGTAAATAAGATTAATGGGTCAAAAACTCAACATAAGAAGTATCTGATCGATATTTTGAGATACAAGGATGGCAACAGGTATCTCAATGATAAGTTTTACCTTTGTCAACGAATCGAAGATGGTTTAAGACGTCAAGATACTGATCCGAAGTATTCTCGATGGCTTGAAGGCAAAATGAATCAATTATTAAAAGAAAAAGAAGAGCGAAATTTATCAGCTATTCTTGGCGAAGTAAGAGCACTGGGTTTCCTGTATGACATTTTTGACAATTCAATAACACCACGTGGAGGGAAGGGTTGTGATTTTACTGTTGATTACAATGGAAAACCAATATTGATTGAAGTCAATACTCCATTAGGTGCGACAAAAGATACTAATATGGAACATGAAAATGTAAAGCAAAATAATATTCAAATGCAAGTGTCAGAAATTGCACCTATGGGATTTCCTAAAAGACATCGTGATAATTTTCAAGGGGAAGCGATTTCAAAATTAGCTGGAATAAAAGATACAGAAACGCAATTTAAAGCAAAAGCAACCAATATTTTATGGATTGATCTTTTAGATCCACACGCTTGGAAATTAAACAATTGGAAAGATCAATGTGAGCCTTTTTTAATTTGGAACTCAACAATCACCTGGGGCGCTATTTGGCATTCAATATATGGAAAAAAAGGTGATAAAATTTATGATAGATTAGAAACACAATGTCAGTCAGATAAAGCTTATGTAATGGAATTCGGTGGAAAGTTTCAAAAGAAAAGTCTCGTTGATTTTGCAATAATTACTATGCCTAATTGTACAGTTATATTTGAGAATTACAAAAGAAAACAAAAAGATAAAGAACTATACCAACATTTGTTCAATTGTTCTTTTTTAGATTTGTATCGATCATGGGTAAACTTCCCAACTAAAGATTTAAGAATTAGAGTTTGTATTACAAGGCGTACTGGTAAAAAATATTCAACTAAATTTGACAGCCGGAAATATTAGCTGCCCTAACGAGTGTTTCCAGCTGACGTTACCCGCCGCTCGTTCCTCGCTCTGGGCAACGCAGCTGAAACTAGTTAGCTGAAACATGAATGATTTTATATCAAGGAGATTTCATGGAAGAACAAGAAAAATATATTCGGGCGCTTATCGAAATACATTGAGGCCTTGAGAGGCAAGGCCCTGGTGATACAGATTATTCCAACTATATAATTTCACAACTTCCAGAGCTACCAACAAACCCATGTATAGCAGACATCGGTTGTGGTGCTGGTGCAGGAGCACTAATTCTGGCGGACAAATTTAAATCAAAGGTACGAGCAGTAGACTTTTCGCAAGAATTCTTGGATGAACTCGAAGATCGAGCAAAACAGTGGGGACTTGAACATTTGGTAGAAACTATCGAATGTGACATGGGAAATCTTGATTGGGAGCCAGGAACCATTGACCTTCTATGGTTTGAGGGAGCCGCTTATAACATAAGCTTTGAAGGTGCGCTGAAAGCCTGGAGACCATTAATGGCATCTAATGGGATCGCTGTCATTTCGGAAATGAACTATTTCACAAGTGAAGTGCCAGAATCTGTAAAAATATTTATGCAAAACGCTTACCCTGCTATCAAAACCGAGCCAGAAAACGCCGACATTATAAATTCATCAGGTTTTGACGTTTTAGGAACACACCGTTTGCCGTCAAGGGCTTGGTGGGATAATTACTATGAGCCGCTTCGAAAAAATATGAAATCTTTCAAGAATTCAAATGACAGCATCATGCAATCCGTTATTAGTGAAACAGAAGAGGAGATGAAATTCTTTAAAGAATATGAAAAAATCTACGGGTACTCGTTTTATATTATGAGAGCCGTATAGTGAACTTTTCGTTATGTGTTTAGAAATAAATATGAATATGATTTCATCCGGTATAGAAAAACTTGGCTTTTCAAAATGGTTCAATGATAAAGTTGATTCTAATGATTTGAATAGTTTTGAAATTGCAAGAGTGACGGCTGTTCATAAAGATAGTTATATCATTAATAATGGAAAGAACGATATCTTTTCCGAACTGATTGGTAAAATGGTTTTCAGTGCGTCTTCTCCGATTGATTACCCTGCTGTAGGGGATTGGGTCTTAGCAACCTTCTACGATGAAGATACCTTTTCAATAATTCATAATGTATTGCCGAGAAAATCACTGCTTAGAAGAAAAACTCCAGGGAAGAAAGTTGATTTTCAATTGATTGCTGCCAATATTGATGTCGCATTGATTGTTCAATCTCTGGACACAAATTTTAATCTCAGGAGACTTGAACGATATTTAGTGATGGTTAAAGATAGCAACATCAAGCCAATCGTATTGTTGAGCAAAAGTGATCTCCTTGATAAAGAAGAGATCGCTAATAGAGTCTCAGAAATCCATAAAATAATGCCCTTTTTGCATGTGCAGCCATTCAGTAATGAAAATGAATCCGGTTTAAAAAACGTAAAGAATCTTCTGGCTCCTCGGCAAACATATTGTCTATTGGGATCATCAGGTATTGGTAAAACAACCTTATTAAACAATCTAATCGGAGAATCAATATTTACAACAAAGACAGTTAGAGAAAAGGATAGTAAGGGTAAGCATGCCACAACATATCGGCAATTAATAAAGTTAGATTGCGAAGCAATGCTGATAGATACGCCGGGAATGAGAGAACTCGGTAATTTTTCTGTAGAAACAGGCATTGATGAAACATTTACAGAAATTTCAGAGCTATCAAAAAAATGTCAATTTAATGATTGTACTCATGTTAATGAAAAAGGTTGTGCAGTTTTAGAGGCAGTGGAAATTGGGCAAGTGCCAGAGAAAAGATATCTAAATTATATAAAAATGAAAAAAGAATCAATCTATAATGAAATGTCATATTTAGAGAAAAGGCAAAAAGATAAACAGTTTGGAAAATTATGTAAAACTGTAATGAAGCACAAGAAAAATCAGAGATAGCAGCTAACAAGGCAAATTAACTCGGATGCAAATTCCGCTGCGCTTCATTTGCACCGGTTATTTGCAGCGTTAAAGGGCTAAATCATGAAATAGGAGTTTCTTATGGGTTTTGGTTTCCGAATATTTTTTATAAACGATAGAGACGAAATCAAACGTATCTCTCATACAAGTTTTGAAAGAATTTTCAATAGAGCCCCTAAAGAGGTTCATCTTGAATATAAAAACACCCGCATTCGTTATGCAGAAGTGATTCTCGAAATAGAAAACAGAAAACCCGTTTCAATCGCAAGAATTGTTTATGGGTATCTGAAATTTGACTCAAAAGGACGCGTAGACAAAGAATTTCATGATGAAGAGCAGCGTGTCGCCATTGGCATGATATCATTGCCATTGCCCGGAGAATCATCAAATGTAGTTCATGCCACTGATAGATTTGCGCAAAAAGCATTTAAGGACAACTTTTCATGGATTCCATCCTTTGAGCTTGAGCAATCTATTATTAAAGCGGCATTTGAATAGCAGGGCGGCCCTTTAACCTCCCAGTCCAGGTAACAGCCAGGGCCGGGCGAGTTTGAACAATAGTTACTATCTGGAAGTCATCAAATATTTAAACGTTCAGTGGAAGCCCTGGCTGCTCCTGACCGGGGCGTTCGATGACAATGATATGAAAATAACAAAAGCACAAATTGGTAAAGCTGGAGAATTGCTCGTTCAGCAGAAACTTCTACTATATGGAATTGAATCAGCCCCACTTACCACAGATTCAGGAATTGATTTGGTAGCATATTCATCAAGAAAGCAGGATGCTATAACTATACAGGTTAAAACCAATTTAAAGGCTAAGCCAGGCGGCGGGAAGGGTAAACTATCCATTGATTGGTGGGCTCCACAGGGCTCGCCAGCAGATCTTTTCGCATTTGTCGATCTTGAGCGTAATCGTGTGTGGCTAATCAAAACTGCCGAACTTGCCTCTCTCGCACAGCAAAAACCTGAAGGAAGGTATCATTTTTTCATGGCGGTTGATCCCACTGCCAAAACAAGACGTGATGGCAAGCTGCTTCATGATTACGAATTTGAAAAGTATCTACTTGAAAATAGAATACATAAACTATTTTAGCATCGAACAACCGGGTTCACCAGATCGCAGGGGCCGTGCCATTTTGACAGAATTTAGGTATTCGAGGCTCGTCGTTCTTTAGAAAACCCTTGAAGCCCCTGCGATCTAGTGAACCGGAGCGTTCTCCATCAAATTATGAAAAAGAAACGAAGTGGTCATTATTGCCGAATTTGTGGAAAAACCCGACCGAATGAAAAATTTTCCGGGAAAGGGCATCGGAATCATATCTGCAAAGAATGTGCTCGGAAGCCCAAGACTGAAAGAGATGAGATAGACCAAACAGAGGAAATATTTTCATTCATGAACCAATCCCACATTTCCAAAAAGAATGTGGAACGTTTAACCGTTTTGGCTGATTCCGAAAATGAAAAAGTATCCGAGTTGGCCAATATCGTGCTGGAAATGGCCAGGGTGAAGCCATATAAGAAACGACGATTAAAGATGCTGGCGAGGGAAAGACGAGACCTTTTGAAAAAGTTGGATGAAACCGGTCTCGTCTTAGCGCACCGTTATTAAGGTGGGTTTGGAGAACATGCGTGGTAAGGGACGGCGAAACTACCCGCCGCCCATAACCCGCGGCGTTCGACACACAAAAATAATTGGAGAATAACAATGACGAAAAATATTTCTTTTGAACATTTACTTATTTTATTATGCATTTTTTTTGTTTCACCCATTTTATTATATGCCGCTGATAAAAATATTGAGTTATCGAAAGGCCAGATTCTTTATGTACCTGCCTATTCACATATATACAGTGGCAATAGAGAAAGACCTTTCCTATTGACGGTGACATTGAGCATCAGAAACATTGATCCGAAGCATCAAATCAAAATCACCTTGGTTGATTATTACGAAACACAAGGTAAACTATTAAAAAAACAGATAGATAGACCAGTAACATTAAACCCATTAGAATCTTTACGCTATGTAATACCAGAAAGAGACAAAAGTGGGGGATCAGGTGCCAATTTTATAGTTCAATGGCAATCCGATAAATTTGTTAATCCACCCATTGTTGAATCAGTAATGATTGGTACGCAATCGAAACAAGGGGTTTCTTTTACCTCTCGTGGTAAAGAAATTTATACCTCTGAATAATGATGAGTTTCGAACAAGGCTTTTGCAGCGGAGCGCCAAAAGTCGCGCCCGCTGAAAAGCAACGTTGGGCAGAGAAATTACCCTAAAACACGGAGATTTAGATAATATTTCCCTTTATCATCAAGAACGATTAATCTCATGTTTGATAATTTTGCTAAATCCCTTCTTGCGGTTTGCGTACTGACCCTGTTGTAAAGAAAGGAAAATGGCCGGGTAGAGGATAAATCTTTAATATTGAACGTAAAATTTGCAGGGTAATCTAATAATAATGACACCAAGTCAAATTGTCTTTTTGTAATATGTCTATGCTGATTTTGATATGTATAATAATCCCTTAGAGTAAAAATACGGATAAAATAGACTATTGATTCCTTAATTTTGTTGAGTGAGCTTACTGCGGCGTTCAAAAAATAATCGACAAATGGCGTGATATCTTTTTTTAGTTTAATGGTTTTTGAGAAAGCAATGTAATAATCGTCAACATTTCTATAGTAGAAATTAGATAACTCTTTTGGCATATATTTTATATTTGCAGCTTGTAAAATTATTGCCTCAAGTAACCTTGCAGTTCTGCCATTTCCGTCCCAAAAAGGATGGATAGTACAAAAATGATAATGGGCGATAGGGGCTCTGATAAACGGGTTAATATTAATAATTTCATCACTATTTATCCAAGAAATAAACTCTTTCATTAAGTTCTTTATATCTTCGAGTATTTTGGGAGGGGTATATATTCCCCCATGAGCTTTATTCCCAACATAAACAATTCCATTGCGGTATTGACCGGGAATGTTATGCTCGTCAGGAACTTGATCGGTAATAATTTTATGTAACTCGCAAATAAGTTCCTCGGTTAACATATAGGGATTTTCAGTGGAATCTATGTCAGAGAGCAAACTATATGCCTTTATTAAATTAATAATTTCTTGTTTATCTTTTTTTGTATATTCTTCAATATCCTGGCCTTCCGCAATCCTCTTGACATCTTCTTCTGTAATTGGGTTGCCCTCTATCGCAGCAGTTCCAGAAATCGAACTATACATAATTTCAGGCTCTAATTGAGAAGACATTTTAGGTAAAATTGGCAAGTCAACAATCGTTTCATTAAGGACAATGGCACGGATCAAAAGATCGTTAATTTTGGGGGAGTCAAATATTTCGCTAAAATAAAATTTGCCGGACTTAAATGTCATAACACTTTTCATGATTTAACCCTTAATATGATTAAAAAATTGTAACTATTATTTACCACAATAACAACAAATTAATATATTTATTCTTAATATTTTGTAACATATAATGTAACATTGAAGCACGCTGTTTTCAACCATAAAGATTATAGTGCCCAATATTTAAATCCAGCGGACCCAAAGGGCCGAGCCGCTGATTAAAGCGTTCGCTGGAAATTAAATCGTTGACATGCGTAACCCAAAAGGTTACGATATGGAAAATGATTAAATCATTCAAACACAAAGGATTGAAGGAATTTTTCTTTACCGGCAGCAAGAAAGGAATTAAACCGGAGCATGCTGATAGGCTGGAAAGGATTTTAGACCGTTTGAATGCCGCCAATGAAATCAAAGATATGAATTACCCCGGCTCCAACCTCCATAAGCTAAGCGGAGATAAAAAAGGGCTATATGCTGTTAACGTTTCAGGAAATTGGAGGATGTTTTTTGAGTTCATTGAAGGGGATGCACACAACGTGGATTACGATGATTACCATTAAAAAGGTGATAATATGCGAAAAATGCAAAGGCAACCAACGCACCCAGGCAAAATAATAAAAGAGGATTACTTAGGACCCTTATCCATTACCATAAAAGATATGGCTGCTATCCTTGGTGTGTCCAGGAAAACATTATCAAAAATTGTTAACGAGAGAGGCTCCATAACTCCGGATATGGCATTGCGTTTATCCCGGGCTTTCGATACTACAGCAGATCTATGGATGAATTTACAGAAGAATTATGATCTCTGGTTTGCGGAAAATACGTCAAAAGAGTGGCAAACCGTAAAACCAATTTCTCACGAACTTATTCATTCTCACTCCAATTATTAAAGAGAAGCCATCAGCGAACATGCGCTTGGACGCAGACGGGCTAAAAACGCGCCCGCATGTCAAGCGCGGCGTTGGGCGCAAAAAAAGATCAAACATTGTAAATTGCCATGCATTTTGAGATAATAGATGAAATCGAAAAAATTGAAACGATAGCCGTAGCTGGAAGAATCAGAGATATTATGCGACTTCGAAAGCAGTATGGATCTGGTCGTTGGCGTAAAATGAAAGGAGTTGCTAAAGTTCGCCTTCAGAGCGGCAGTATCCGCAAGGCTGAATTACACTGGTATGAAGCCCACGGCATTGGCAAAAAGAAATTGAAAATTAAACGATTATTGGATTAAAAATATGACACAAAATACCCAAAAACCGATATTTATGGTTTGCATCGAGAATAAGGATTGTGAGGATTTGGAGAGGCGGAAGATATATCAAATCCTACCTGATGATGAGGCTTCAAAAGAAGGATACCTGAGGGTCATTGACGAATCAGGTGAAGATTATCTTTATCCAGAGTCCTATTTCATCCACGTCCAACTGCCCCTGGAAGCGTAAGAAGCCCTGCAAAAAGCAAGCTAATAAACATATTTCGCCCAACAAAAGCTTGGAGGCAGACGCCTAACACTGTGCGATTTTCGGCAATTGTTGTTTTTTGGGGTTTTTTTTTAGATTACACAGAGATTTTTACCATCTATACGGCGCTGCTCAAGCTTGGCATTCGGAGAAACTATCGGATTGATATTGCAAAACAAAAATGGTATCTATAGCCATGGATAGAAAACAAACAGCCATATACAGAATGACGGACCATTGGAATGACGATTACGTTCCCGGTACCCCGGAATACCGGATTGGTCTTGTATGGCCGCTGACCCGAGAAATTACATCTCTGAGCGTAAAGCACGATGTTGAACGAAGACTACAAAGACATGTTACATGCCTTGTCCACCGAGAAGGTTAGATTCATCCTTGTCGGAGCCTATGCACTGGCTGCCCACGGTTATCCTCGGGCAACAATGGATATAGATATTTGGGTCATGCCGTCCCCTCAGAACGCTGAAGCCGTGTTAAGGGCGTTGCGTCGTTTCGGAGCGCCGTTGCACAATCTTACCAAGGAAGACCTTCAAAAAGATGGAACCATATTTCAGATCGGAGTTGCCCCAAGACGAATTGACATCATCACCGCCGCATCCGGGCTAAAGTTTGAGGAAGTATTTCAAAACTCAATTGCGATAAATATCGAAGGAATTGAAGTCCATATTCCTTCAATTGACGACTTGATTAGCAACAAAAGGGCGACAGGGAGAACTAAGGATTTGGCTGACGCTGAAGCCTTGGAATCCCTCAAAAACTCCGAACAAAGCATTGAATCGGAGCGCTGATAGCGTGCGGTTCGCATAAAAACCTTTGCATGCTTCCCGGCGCACCCGGTTAATTTTTCGTTCTGCCCTTAAAATAACATTTTAATATAATCGCACTTGACGTATTGTCAAAATGTAGCTACAATCTTTATGTGAATTTTGAATGGGATGATACAAAATGCAAATCAAATATTAAAAAGCATGGAATAGATTTCATCAATGCCCCAATGATTTTTGATAGTTATACTCTTACTATTGAAGATGATCGTTACGATTATGGAGAAGAGCGTTTTGTTACATTTGGGATTCTTGAAGGAAGGGTCGTTGTGGTTGTACACACAGAAAATGAAGACTCAATAAGAATTATTTCAATACGAAAGGCGACAAAATATGAAGAAAAAGCATATTTCTCACAAATCCCAGACTGATTGGGACCGTGTTGATAAACTACGTGATAAAGATATAGATTTTTCTGATAACCCTGAGGTTACACCCGAAATGTTTGCAAAAGCTGTTCTGCGAAAAGGGCTGAAACCTGTGGTTCGAAAAACCCAGGTTACTTTGCGAATTGATGAGGATGTTCTAACATGGTTCAAGAAACAGGGAAGAGGTTATCAAACACGAATCAACTCTTTGCTTAAGGCTTACAAAGAAGCACATCAAAATGAATCTGGCAGAACAAGCGCTTGAACTCCGACCGGGCTAAGCCGTCGCTTTATTGTAAGTTTCCGGTCATTGAAATTTTGTTAAATTATCAACCACTTTCGCTTTTCACGCCCGTCAGGTTAAGCGCAGCGTTCGGTGTATAAAAATATGCGGAAACCGTTTTTTTGTTTTTAAACTTCAATTGTGTTATAATTTGTTGACTTGGCAAAAACCAATTTTAATGAGGCTAATATTATGAAACAATTTAAAATAGTTGTTGAGAAACATCCCGACACCTATGTTGCTTATCCACTCGGCTTAAAGGGCGTTGTGGTCGGTCAGGGTGATACATATGAAGCGGCGTTAGCTGATGTTAAATCGGCAATTAAATTTCATATCGAGACATTCGGGCCTGAACAAATTGATGTTGACCCGCCAATTCTGGAAGCTTTTATTGCAGAAGCAGGAGTAGCTGTCTGATGTCGAAGTTTCCTGTTGATGCTCCAATTCGAAAAGTTATTAAGTCCTTTGAGCCTCTTGGATTCAACATCGTACGCGAGGGCAATCACATTGCAATGTTAAGAGAAAATCCGGACGGAACCCGAACTCCCCTAACGATGCCAAACCATCCAACAATCAAGAAATCAACCCTGAGAACCATTCTTACTCAAACAAGAATATCAAGGGATGAATTCTTGAATGCGTATTATAAATAATTTGTTGTAATTTTATTTCACTTTCACCGAACATGGCGCTGCGCCAGAACTGCATTTCACTGCGCTCCATGCAATCTGGTGAGCTTTCCGTTGGATGCCTAATAAGAAATTTCCTCAATAAAACATAATAAGCTATATTTATTCTTGACATAAGGTTATAATTAGTTATAATGAAGCCATGAATGAAGTCAAATGGAGCAAAAAGGCAAAAAGACAGCTGGCAAAAGTTCCAATTAACTACCGTGTAGCAATCACCGATGCAACTCGAACTCTCGTTAATTTCCCTGAATGCAAGAATGTCAAGCCTTTGAAGAACCATATTTATGACTTCCGTTTGCGTGTTGGTCGTTACAGAGTCTTTTTCGATTTTGACGGTCAAATAAAGATAATCGCAATCAAGGAGGTAAAAAAACGCGATGAACGTACTTACTGAACCACAAGTAATAAAACAGGACGACAAACCTGCTTTTGCCGTAATTCCTTGGGATGTTTATCAGGAGCTTGTTAAAAATTATATTCCTGATGAATCTGATGTGTGGTTTCCCCAGGAAGTAGTTGAAGCAAATGTTGTCAGAGGTGATAGTCTACTTAAAGCGTGGCGTGAATATCTTGGTCTGACGCAGGCTGAAGTTGCTAAGCGGGCAGGGATGAGTCAACCCGCATATGCAAAACTTGAAAAGCCTGGTGCAAATCCAAGAACAGCGACTCTTCGTAAGCTTGCTAAAGCGCTTGGAATATCTCTTGAGCATTTGACTGAATAAAGATATTTTCCATATAGAATTTAAAGACTTTTACTTCAACAGGTTTCAGCATCCGACAAGTCAGTGCACCATACAGGAAGGATCGACGGCCTTTTTCCTTTAGCCATATTCCCTTTCATGTGGCTCTATTTATATTTACAAAGACCTTATTTCCTTCCTGCTGGTGACTTCTGCGTTCGGCAAAAAATATAAATTTGGAATGGGAATCAATGTATGTTAATATTTGAATGGGATTTTAAAAAGGCAAAAACCAATATAGAAAAACACGGTGTATCTTTTGAGGAAGCAAGCACCGCTTTCAGAGATCCTTTATCATTAACCATAGATGATCCTTTACATTCAAGAGATGAAGTAAGATTGGTTCTTATCGGAATATCATATAATAATCACCTGTTGGTTATTGTTCATACAGAAAGAGGAGATAATATTCGAATTATAAGTGCAAGAAAAGCCACCAAGAAAGAAAGGAAATATTATGAAACCAATGTCTAATGATCCAGATATGCTGGAAGAATATGATTTTAGCAAGGGTGTAAGGGGCAAATACGCTAATGAATACAAAAAAGGAACTAATGTTGTAATCATCGATCCGGATGTTGCTGAGTTTTTCCCAGATGAAAACTCAGTAAATGACGCTCTAAGGTCATTAATCCCTATAATTAAAAAAAGAGAAAAAAGGACTTCCGAACAAGGGCATTGAGATGGACTGGGAAAAGCTGGTGCGTTTTTGTCTTTTCTGGCAGTCCTCACAAATCTCACCTTTATCAAAGCCCTTCTTTGCTTTTCCCAGCGCACTCATGCCCGGCGTTATAAAAAAATGGAAAATTGGAAAGAATCTCTCCCTGTCAAGGTGGCAATAGAATTAAAGAAATACAGTAATGAGTGATCACGCACCCGCTGTTTAAACCGTTTGATCGTTTTCCAGTGGATACGGATCTTCGGATTCTTGCGTGAATTCGTCAGGCAGAATCCCAGGTACTTGCGTTCCCACGGGCGTCCTACGGCGCTTTTTTCCCGGTTTACCTCCAGCCGTAATTTCTTTTCGATAAAACGGCTGACACTTTCCATTACTCGGTCTCCTGCCCGCTTGCTTCCGACAAAGATGACACAGTCGTCTGCATAACGGACAAATCAACAGTTGGGGAACCCCTGAACCCTTGAGCCCGTGAAAAGTTACAATCAATGTCAGAAATTTTCACATTTTTACATATTGTAAAAAAACCCGACACAAAATCTTTTATTTTCAAAGAAATTTAATCTCCTCTCAAATTTATCTTTTAATATTATCAATTGGTTATAATATATCTCGATGGCATCCATTGTTGGCATAGGTCTTGCTCTTAAAGATCATACATTAGTTAATTTTAACCTAAATCCTGAATACTTGCAGCTCAGGAAAACCCGGCAGTTATAACTGATTTGCCGGGGTAAAGAATTTTGTTGACCACGAAAGTCGTGGTCTGAAAGGAGGCCACTTCTATGATAGAAGGAATTAAAATCCTGCTTGTGGATGACGAAAAATATTTTTTGCAATCCGTGACAAAGCGTTTGAAGAGGAGAAAGCAATATGTCAAGAGCGCCGAAAGCGGTCCGGAGGCCTTGGCAAAGATGGAAAGCGAATCATTTGATGTGGTAATTTTGGACGTCAAGATGCCGGAGATGAATGGGATTGAAGTCCTGCAGGAAATAAAACGTCGTTTTCCCGATACCGAAGTCATCATGCTTACGGGCCATGCAACAATAGAATCCGGGCTTGAGGGCGTACGTTTCGGAGCCTTTGATTACCTGATGAAGCCCACCGATATTGAAATTCTTATGGCCAAACTGGAAGCGGCATACGAGCATAAAACCCAGAGGGAACTCAAGATTCAAGATGCTGAATTTGAACGCGATCGGGGGTTAATCATCGAAGAGATAACCCTAAAAGACGTAATAAACCAGGATATCCCAAATAGGTATGCCGACACCTCACTTGCAGATGCGGTGCGTACTTTCAGGAAAAAACCGGGCGCTCCGGTTGCAGAACAGTTTTATGTAATTAATGATTCAAAGGAACTTCTTGGAAAAGTGAAACGCAAGCACATCCTCAGGGCAGTTATCCCCATATTTCAAAAAGAAAAAATCATTACCGGGGATGATCTTACCTGGGATGAGTTCCTCAATAAAGGAACTGGCCCTGCGGCCACCATCCCAGTAGGCGAAATTATGAATACGGAAGTGAAATCTTTGGGCGCTGATGCACAGATTCTAGAGGCGGTAAAATTTATGATCGATAATAATTTAGCCGTACTTCCGGTTGTGGAAGGGAAAAAATTACTGGGAACTGTTCGGATCTATGATCTCCTGTTAGTAATCAACGACATTATGGCCGAAGCGCTATAGCCACACGCTTGAGGCCACGCCTAAAGGAGGTAACATATGGCTGTTATAACCATTTTTGGATTATATGCTTCAAAAAAAAGGGGGTTCGGCAGGGCCCTTGCCAGGAAGTTGAACTACGACTACGCAGACAGGGAAATAATTCGGGAATTGGCCCGTCGCGCAAATATATCTGAAGAATATGTGGAATCTTATGAAGATGGTCGATTCACAGGACTCATGGAGATTCTTTCCAAGACCATCAGTATGAATTTCATCAAAAGGCTTATCGGTGGTAGTGCAGGGCATATAGATTCCAAGATTTACTTTAAACTCTTGGAAGAGATTGTCATTTCCCTTGCCAAAAGGGACAATATTGTTATCGTTGGACGAGGAAGCCATTGTATTCTTCAGGGATATGAAAACGCATATTTTATAAAGATTAAGTCTGAATGGGAAGAGAGGGTCAAAACCGCTAGTCAATTATTGGCATCGCGAATTTGCGATGTTGAAGAGTATATCCTTGAACAGGATAAAAAGGAAAAGAAATTCATGGATTATTTCTACAACGTTGACTGGTTGGACCCCTCACTATTCAGCATGGAGATAAACCTGAGCAAAGTGAGTAGAGAGGAAGGCATACAACAGGTCATTGATCTGATTTCAGCCTAAAAATGTCCTACCTAACGGTTTTTTCAAATAACGGTGTATGGTTTATCTTTTTTGTAACTTCTCAATAAGTTATGGTGTATTAAATGATCCTATTGACCCGAGGCCATAATTTATTGGGTTCTAAAAAATCTGGTCCTCAGGGCCAAGCCTGTCCCGCATTGCGGGAGTCAGAGATCAATGGCCCTGCCCGTATAAATCAACCGGAGTAATGGAGTAATGGAGTATTGGAGTGTTGATTTAAAAAAAAAGAGCTTTAAACTTTCAGATTTTCTCCAGGGATCTGTTTTCTGAGAGCGATGAAAAAAAGGGGTTTCTTCCATTACTCTACCACTCCATTACTCCAGTACTCCGTAAATCGTTAAATCCCGGCAAACTAAATCCCCTCTGGGGATAATCAAAGCCGGGCTCTCTGGACCCGGATCTTTACTTTTTAAAATAATTACATTAAGAAATATGCCCTTATAACATACAGAAAAAATGTCGGAGGTGAATGCTTTCACGTGACATGTTGATTCATTTCAAAGTTCAGCCTTTAATTCATAATAAAGTTTCTTCTCCGATTTTCTCCGAAATTCGCAACTCTCCGACTTTTTCCGAAATCCGCAACAATTAATATCAGAAATCCTCACATCTTTACATACTGTAAAAAATCCTGACATTAATCTTTTTGCAAACAAGTTTTCTAATTCTTTTCTCTATCATATTCACCTATATTATCAATTATTTATGATAAATTTCTTCGGCAACCTTTATTGGCATAGGTATTGCTTTTGAAGTTAAATAAAAGATAGTTGACCAATGCTTAAAACATAACCCGGATAAACCCAAACCAAACAAGGGTTAAAAGGGGAAACGGGCGAAACCATTTATCATCAAAAAAGACGACGGGTGGAAAAAGAATTCAAAATATTAGTAGCTGACCGGAATCAGCATGTTCGAGAATTTCTAAAGCGTGAATTGACGGCAGAGGGTTACAGGGTTCGGTTGGCAAAAAACGTCCAGGAAGTTCTTAAAAAGGTATATCATTTCGAAACCCTTGATCTTTTGATCCTGGATCCGGACCTGCCCGGTACCGACAAATTGTCCTTATTAAAGAAGCTGCAGAATCGGATTCCGGCTCTGCCGGTGGTACTGCACACCTATCTTGCAGATTATACAGACTACACGAATGAATTGAGCAAACTCGCTTTTGTGGAAAAGAGCGGCAGCAGCGTTGAAAGTCTTAAAAAGATGGTCCATGAAATCCTGGGAAAACGCAAAACAAATCAACAAGAGTCTATCCATAACTGAGGATTTTTGTTCAAGATCAAGGCAAAGGTTTTTTAAATGAATTGCCTATAGAGGAATTTTGACATGACATCGGGTAGCCATAAAAAGGACCCATACTATAACTCATTGACAAGAAGAATGATTCTGACTGTTATCATTGTATCGTTTACCCCCATGATCCTGGTCAGCGGCGCAATTCTTTACCAGTTTCACATTTCTTATCATGAAAAAGTTGCGGCCCATTTAGAAGAACTGGTGCAAAAGCATAAACAGAATATTGACTCTTTTTTAAATGAGAAACTGGGCGAGATTCGTTTTCTGGTACAAAATTCCGAATTTGAAAATCTGCGTAAAGAATCTTACCTGGAACAACAACTGGCAACCCTGCAGCAGGAACTTGATCCTGTATTTGTAGATCTTGGGATGGTCAATGCCAAAGGGCTTCAAATTGCATATGCCGGTCCCTTTAAATTGGGAAAAGCCCAGTACTCGGAAGCTGAATGGTTTAAGCAGGCCATCAAAAGCCAATATTTTATCAGTGACGTTTTCCTGGGCCTGCGGGGGCTTCCTCACTTTATCGTTACGGTGAGAAAAAGCTTTCATGGAGAACACTGGGTATTTAGAGCAACCATCGATTTTATGGCCTTTAACAATCTGGTGGAAAATGTTCGTATCGGCAAGACCGGATTTGCCTTTATCGTGAATAGAGGAGGAAAATGCCAAACCAAACCATGTCTTGATATTATACCCAGTAAAAGCAACTATATGAGTTTATTACAAAACGGAAAGAGGGCCATAGACAAAATTTATATCGTTGAGGCGGTGGATGATTTTGGAAAGAAAAATATCTACACGTCGGCTTTTCTCAAAAGCGGCGACTGGATGCTCGTCTGTCAGCAAAATAAATCAGATGCATATTCAGACCTTTACCGCGCCAAAAAGATTGCTGCTTTAATTTTTCTTTTAGGCGGCTTAGGGATTATCACCATGGCGGTTTTATTATCCCGAAGAATGGTGATCCATATTGCACAAGCAGATCGTGAAAAGGATATGATGAACCTGCAGGTGATTGAAACCGGAAAACTGGCAACCGTCGGTGAACTGGCGGCCGGTATCGCCCATGAAATCAATAACCCGGTTGCCATTATGGTTGAAGAAGCCGGCTGGATGGAAGATTTGCTGGAAGATGAAGAAGTTAAAGAAAATTTGGAAGAATTCCAAAGAGCGTTAAAGCAGATCAACACCCAGGGAAAACGGTGCAAGGAAATTACCCATAAGCTGCTCAGTTTCGCCAGAAAAACAGATTCAAGGATTCAGGTTGTCCTGATGAACGACCTGATCAAGGATGCAATCGGGCTTGCTGAACAGAGTGCCAAGTATAGTAAAATTACCATCAATACAAATCTTGAAGAAAACATACCTTTCATCCCGGCCTCTCAGACGGAAATTCAGCAAGTCTTTTTGAATCTTATCAATAATGCGGTTGACGCCATGGACAGTAAAGGGGGCGGCGTCATAGACATAACCAGCCGGGTGGATGGTGGCGCCATTGTGGTGGATTTTGCGGATAATGGCCCGGGCATACACCGGAATAATCTTGCCAGAATATTCGATCCCTTTTTTACCACCAAACCCGTGGGCAAAGGGACCGGATTAGGGCTGTCTATCTGTTATGGCATTATCAAAAAAATGGGGGGGGAGATCCATGTGCAAAGCGTTGTCAACGAGGGAACCACATTCAGTATCCGCATCCCCATTCCAAAAGATTTATTAGAGGAATCGTCAATGGCTTGATTTAAAGCGAATAACTTCTCAATCTTGGTGAGGGGAAGAACCGGTAAATTCGCTATTCCCCAGCAGGCGGGAACCTAAAACAAATTTAGAACGAACAACCGGATTAGATAAAGGAGAACATAATATGGCTATTGCAAAAGTACTTTTAGTAGATGATGAAACTCCATTTGTGGAGACCATGACCAAGCGTTTAATCAAAAGAGACCTCGGTATTACGCCGGCGTTTAACGGAAATGAAGCTCTGAAACGGCTAAAAGAAGACGACAAAATCGAAGTGGTTATACTCGATGTCAAGATGCCGGGAATGGATGGAATTGAAACCCTCCAGGAAATAAGAAAGAGATATCCTCTGGTCGAGGTGATCATGCTCACCGGCCATGCCACGGTGGAATCTGCCATTGAGGGTATGAAGTTGGGCGCCTTTGATTACCTGATGAAACCCTGCGATATCGACAACCTTATTTCCAAGGTATCGGAGGCAGCGGCTAAAAAAAGGCAGCATGAAAATAAAATCATAGAAGCACGCATGAAAAAGATTACCGGCACCATGGTTTAGGCACGCGAAACGAAACGACTTCCACGAACAGGTGATCGTTGGAATCCATTTTGATCGCTCGGATAGACTTTTGTCTTGTCCGGTTCAGGTAAAATATTATGTCGGAAAATGAGAAAAAAAAGGCCGATCAAATAAAGCTTCTCCTTGTGGATGATGAGAAAGGTTTTGCGAACATCATTGCCAAACGGATGTCTAAACGCGGCATTGATGTAACCGAGGCTTACAGCGGGACTGAAGCTTTACGGGCCATAAGAAAGGCGGATTTTGACGTGGCCGTTCTGGATCTGAAAATGGAAGATATGGATGGAATTGAAATTTTAAAAATTTTCAAGAAAATGGATCCGGATCTTGCCGTGATTATGCTTACCGGTCATGGATCCGAAGCCGCGGCCAAAGACGGCATTAAATTCGGAGCTTTTGATTATCTTACCAAACCCTGTGATCTTGAAGAACTTCTGGAAAAAATCAGGGAGGCATATCAGCAACCCAAACACATGTGAAAGGAGAAAAAATGTTTTTCAAAAGCAAACAGTTCCAACTCGGTTTAGCACTGGCACTCGGGATTATTGTTTTTTTATTGCCCAGACCTGAAGGAACCAAATTTAAGATCACCGGTGATCAGGGGCGATTAGTGTTGCAGGACGTAGGCCAGCACTTTACCCTGGTTCCCGCTGAAAAGGAAAAGGCCAAAGAATATATCGTGGAAGCCATACATCCCAAAAGCCCTGAATGTACGGCTCAGTTTTTAAAGGATACGGCTGCGAAGCTAAACACAGAAGGGGTTGAGGTGGATTATATCGACGGTCTTTCGCCCAGAGGAAAACGGTTTCTGGCAGTGCTGGTGGTGCTTATTTTTCTCTTTGTGGCCGAACCCATCCCCCTGGAAATTACCGCCATTTGTATCGGCGTGTTTTTGGTGATCATGGGAATCACCGATGTCAAAGGGGCCTGGGCCCCGTATATGCATCCGGTGGTGGTTTTTATCATGTGCTGTTTAATCTTTGCCATCTCCCTGGATAAAGCCGGGATTACAAAACGGCTCGGGCATTTTATCGTCAAAAAAGCAGGAACCAGTGTGACCAAGTTCACTTTTATTATTGCCATCAGTTTAGGCATATCTTCCTCTTTTATGCATGATGCCGCGGCATGTGCCATTGGCATTATAACCATGCTTCCGTTGATGAAGGCTGCCGGCATTGAACCGCACACAAAAACGGCCAAATTTATGATGCTGTCTCTCCCCTTTGGTTGTTCCTGCGGCGGCATGGGATCGCTGATCGGCGGGGGACGCTGTATGGTGGCGGCCGCTTTTCTCAAGGAATTTACGGGACTTGAGATTAGCTTTTTCGAATGGATAAAGTATGCCATGCCGGCGGCTATTATTTGCGTACCTATAGCAGTTTCCATCGTTTATCTGGTGTTTCGTCCCAATCCCAAGTACAAACTGCCTGTATTTGATGAGGAAATCGGTCCCTGGACCGCCCTGGAAAAAAAGACGCTCATTATCATCGGGCTGACATTTGCTTTTTGGTTAACCAAGGGATTCCATGGGATTCACTATTCGGTTACCGGAATGCTGGGTGTTACCTTCCTGGTCCTTTTCGGCATTTTGAAATGGGAACATATTAATGATAATCTGGAATGGGGAACCGCCCTCTTTATTTTTGGCGGCGGTATTTCCCTGGGTCTGGCCATGGGCTACTCGGGAGCGGCCTCTTATTTTGCCTACCTGTTTTTCCCTCTGGTTCAAGGCGGGGGCTGGTTGTTGCTGTTTGCCGGCGTAGCCATTTTCGGGGCTCTGGTTACCAATGCCATGGCCAACGTGGCTGCCGCAGCCCTGATTTTGCCCATTGTGATTCCAATGGCCAGGCTGGAGGGCGTCGATCCCACGGTTATCGCGCTGTGTCTTGGAATGGCCACTTCATTTGCCATGCTTTTGGTGATCGGTTGTCCACCCAATGCCATTTCATACAGCTATCGATATTTTAAGGCTGCGGATCTCACTAAAGTGGGACTTGTTGCCACACCGATTTTGTTGTTTGTTTTAGTGGTAGTGGCATCCACATGGTGGAAAATATTGGGGCTGGTTTAATGGAATGAAAGCGTTCCTAACGTTGATTTTTTTAGAAAGCTAACATATAATATGTTAAGATTTTAATTTTTAACCAAAAAACACACATGAAAAATATACGCCTTCTTCTTGTTGATGACGAAGATAATTTTCGACAGACTCTCGCCAAACGCCTGGCAAAAAAGGGGATTCCTCCCGAGCAGGCCGAAAACGGAGAAAAAGCGCTTTCCATTCTTGAGAAAAAAGAGATGGACGTTGTAGTGCTGGACGTTAAAATGCCCGGTATGGACGGAATCGAGGTCCTTCGCCATATCAAAAAAAAGCATCCCGGGACGGAAATTATCTTTCTAACCGGTCATGCAGCAACTCAGGATGGTGTTGATGGAATTAAAAGGGGCGCTTTTGATTATCTCAGCAAACCCGTAGAATTCGAACATCTGTTGAGTAAGATCAAACAGGCCTATGATAAGGTCGTGCGGGAAGAAGAAAAGCTCCGGGAAGCCGAATTCAGGAAGAAGATGAGACAGCAAATGGCAACCACTGAAAAATTGGCTTCCCTGGGAACTCTGGCCGCCGGTGTGGCCCATGAAATTAATAATCCATTGGCCATTATCAATGAATCGGCGGGCTGGCTGAAGCTGATTATAAACAGAGCAGAAATGGCCCAAATGCCCCGCAAGCAGGACTTTGAAATGGCACTGAATAAAATAGAAACGGGTGTGGACAGGGCCAAGAGAATTACCCATCAGCTTTTGGGGTTTGCCAAAAAGGATGATTCCGTCCTTGTTGAAATTAATTTTAGGGATATGGCCAATGAAGCCGCACAACTGGTACACAGGGAAGCAACCAACAAGGATATTGAAATTGTTCAGGAAATAGAACCTGACATAGGAACGATCTGGAGTGATCCCTACCAGTTACGGCAGGTATTGATTAACCTTTTAACCAATGCCATTCATGCCACCGGATCCGGAGGCAAAATCACCATCATGATTGAAGCGTTGAACGGAGAAATAAACCTCACCGTTCAGGACAACGGGCAGGGCATACCCACAGAAAACCTGGATAAAATATTCGAACCGTTTTTCAGCACTAAACCTCCGGGTAAGGGAACGGGTTTGGGGCTGTTTGTTACGCGCGGCATTGTTGAAAAGCTGTGCGGAACCATAGAGGTGAAAAGCCGCTTAGGTCACGGGACTCGTTTTTGCATCAGACTGCCGAGATATTGTGAGATAAAAGAGGATCTGGACCAGGATGAACGTATCCCGTTTTTGGACAATATAGCAAAACAGAAAGGTTCAACCCAATAAGCTTATAAAGGAGAAAAAAGACATGATCAAGATACCAACCAAGGTGCTTTTAGTGGATGATGAGAAAGATTTTATTGAAATGCTTTCCTTAAGGTTGACGGAGGTAGGGGAAAAAATTACCGTTGCTTACAGCGGGCAGGAAGCGCTTGACACATTGGAAAAAGCCGACATTGATGTGGTCATTCTGGATATCAAGATGCCCGGTATGGATGGTATCGAAACCTTAAGAGAAATAAAGAAGCAATTCCCTCTGGTCGAAGTCATCATGCTTACCGGACACGGGAGTACGGAAACCGCTGTTGAAGGTATGAAATTAGGCGCTTTTGATTATCTCATGAAGCCGGCGGATTTTGATGATCTTTTGTTGAAGTTGGAAGGGGCCAGGAAGAGAAAAGACGAGCAGCAAGAACGGATCAGAAAAGCCGAAGCCAAACTTCTGGTAAGAAAAAGCGGTGGTATTTTTTCTTGAGACTTTTGTTTTTGGCCGGAATTCGCCACTGATTCGTAAGTGTTGTGCTTTTTGTGGAAAGAAACGAATACCCATCACGAAAACACGAAATTATGTTTATTATTTTTTTCGTGTTTTCGTGTTCTCGAAATGAAAAAATTTGGTTTGGGATTTTCAGAGTTAGACAATAAAATAGATATGTGCCCCGGTACCATTTCTTCATAAATACCAATCCGTCAGCATTTCATATTGTAACTTCTGGTGTATAAAATAATCATATTGACCCGCCAACTGATAATAAAATGTAACCTGTCTGGAACTCGCATTTAAGTGAGCCTAAAGAAAAAACAGTAGCAGATCCTTTAATAATAACTGGTTAAACGCAGCATCATATATTTAAAAGATGAATGATCTTATTCGCTGTTTTTTCTTAAGGCTCACTAACCTGCTCAAACAGCCAGACAGGTTACATTTTATCACCAGTTGGCTCCATAATTTATTGAGTTGTTACTCCGTAATTTTATTTCTTTACAACGTGTAAACAATCCTGACATACATTTTTCTCCGGCAAACTTCCCGACACACCAATATCCAAAATAACCCTATATTTTTAAAGAGTTATCCAATATTGCTTATGGCTTATTTTTTGGCACATTCATTGCTGTAAGTTATCTTTATCCTTAGGCCGTTTTTTCACAATTTTATACATTATTTTACAAAACCCTGTGATTTTGAAGAACTCATAAAAAAATACAGGAAGCTGTTCAATCAGGGAGGTGATGGAGGTGAATAACTTCAATGTCCTGTTGGTCGATGATGAACTGGAATTTTTAGCAACTCTGGTAAAGCGGCTGACAAAACGAGGACTCAATATCAGTACGGCAAAAAACGGTGAGGATGCGCTGAAAATAATCGGAGGAAAAATGATTGATGTGGTGGTTCTGGATGTAAGGATGCCGGGTATTGACGGCATACAGACATTAAGAGAAATCAAAAAGAAAGATCCTTTGATGGAAGTAATTATGCTGACCGGCCACGCCCGCGTAGAAGTGGCCATAGAAGGGATGGAGCTGGGCGCTTTTGATTATCTTATGAAGCCTGCTGATATTGATGAGCTATTTTACAAGCTCCAGGACGCGTTTAAGAAAAAAACAATTCAGCGAGAGAAAATCAAAAAGCTTGAGGAAATAATAAGATAGTCAAAAAAACGAAAGGATCGGTATCGAAGTGAATTTTTTTAGACACTGGGGTCAATTTATGATGATGGGCGCAAAAGCCCATGCACAGTGGGAGATCGGTGTATCCAATACTATTTTTAGTGATAAAAAACGGCTTTTAATACTCGGTTTGCTGACCATTCCCGTAATATTGGGAGGGATTGCGTTTGCAGATCAGATCGAAGGGGCTCTGCCGAATTTATTGGGCGGCAAGAAAGCTTACAGCCCTGCTTTTTACAGCACCGGTATATTTATCGTCTCGATCCTTATCGGCTTGGGCGCAGGACTGATTACCGGCTGCATCGGTGCAGGCGGGGGTTTCATAATTGCGCCCGCTTTGATGAGCGCGGGTGTTAAAGGCATATTAGCCGTGGGGACAGACCTGTTTCATATTTTTGCAAAGGCCATCATGGGAAGTGTCATTCATCGGAAGCTGGGGAATGTGTCCGTTGGCCTTGCAGCGGTCTTTCTGATCGGCGCTATTTTAGGCGCAACCCTCGGCGGTGTCATCAACCGCGTGCTTTATGAGATCAATCCGGTGCTCAGCGACGCATTTATCACAACAGTCTATTCCCTTATGCTGGGTTTTCTTGGTACTTACGCCATGACCGACTTTCTCAGGGCAAAAAAGGCTGAACGCGGGGACTTTCATGGAAAGGATGCCCATGGCGAAAAAGTAGAAGGGGTAGAAATGGCAAATCTTTCCAAAAAGCTCCAGGCCGTCAATATTCCTCCCAAAGTTAAATTTGATTTTGATCTCACACCCACCGGAAGGAGTATTTCATGGATCTTTCTGGTCTTAAGCGGCTTGCTGGTCGGACTTGCGGCCGGTATTATGGGCGTTGGCGGCGGCTTTTTAACCTTCCCGATATTTGTCTATGTCCTGGGTGTTTCCTCCATGACCACGGTAGGAACAGACATTTTTCAGATTGTATTTACCGCCGGCTATGCCGCAATCAGCCAGTACGCGATTTACGGGTTTATTTTTTATACCCTGGCCATGGGTATGCTGCTGGGGTCCCTGGTGGGTATTCAGGTCGGTGCAATTGTCACAAAGGTCGTTCCCGGTATCACGATCCGCGGTTTCTACGCCATGGCTGTCCTGGCCGGTTTTCTAAATCGTATCTTTGCATTGCCGGCCAAGCTGGGCGCCATGGATATTATTACAATATCAAAAGGCACGGGCGCTTTCTTAGAGTCCATTGGTGTCTGGGCCTTTTTCATCGTAATTTCCGGATTCGCGATCTGGGTAATCGGTACGTTCCTTATTAATATCCGGGTGCTTAAAGGTGAGGAGATTAAATCATGATCGAACATAAGAAAGAATTTTATGGCGGTTTTGGATTACTAATCGGGTTTGCAGTAATATTGGGAATAATATTTTCACCGATCTTCAAGGGCCAAAACGGTTTGGAATATTTAGACAACCTGTATAACTCCATATCAAAAGGATCGGCCTATTACATTCAAACGGTGAAAAAAGAAACCGATACGTTTTCCGGAAAATCTGTTCAGGTGGTCATAGAGATGGCAGACCAGGCCCGGGCACAACAGACAGCCTCTCTGTTTATGAAAGGCGGCGCACGGGTCAATGTATCCGGGACCGGTTTGAAGGTGGAGGGAGATTTGAGCAAGATTCTTTCAAACTGTCTCGCCGATGCAGACAGCATGTATATAAATGACGGTCAGACAATCTCTTCCAAATACGGATACAATGAAAGGCAAGTACTGTTTAACTGGTGGAAAGCGCTCAAGTCTATGGACAAGGGCCTAAAAAAGCAAAAGGAGTTCGAAGCAGCTAAAGTAGTGTCTCAAGTTGTAAAAAAGGCGGTGGAATGTTCTTACAACTATTATAAAATCGAGCCTCAGAAAATATCAGACCGGGTTGGAATTGTTATCTTTTCTCTGGTGTTTTATGTTGTCTATACCCTCTGGTATGGTTTTTCAGTTATGTATATGTTTGAGGGGTGGGGGCTGAAGCTGGGGCACTAAATACAATTCGTTGGCAATGCTATAGAACAAAATGCGGCTCTACCGCTTTAAAAAGGCTGAAGGCAGGCTTGGGTTCCATCTTGCTTTTAGCCTTTTTTTCTTATATCTTAATAGAAAAGATCGTAATTTTTCAATAAATTATAGGGGATGCTGAATCTTAAGGTCCCGGCTTTGATTATTCTCGTAACCGGTTAATGTTATGGGCAAACTGATTAATGGTTTTAAAAAGCTTTTTATAAAGAAGCCAAAACTGGATGCTGCTGATGTAAAAGAGCTTCGAATTGCATTTAAGGATAGGTATCACAGTTTCAAGCTCCTATTAAATGCCAACAACAGAACGCTTGAAATTATGGCCGATATTGAGAGAGCCCTTCAGGGCAAACAACCCTTTGGCATGTCCTTTGTCAGGTCCAGTTGCACGGCTGTATCTGTCAATATCTTTAATATGATAAAAAATATAGAAAAGCTCGCCCCGGGCAAGTACGGAAAGCTTAATGACCGGTTCAATAATATCCAGCAATATATAGACCTTTTGCTATCACAGAAGAAATCCATGGAAGATGAAAGACTTATTTTATCCCTTGATACTGTAAATAAGGAAATGACCGATCTTGTGGGAAGTAAGATGGCTAATTTAGGAGAAATAAAAAACAGGCTTCAGATCAAAGTTCCCGGAGGATTTGTTATTACAGCGGCCGCCTATGAAAGATTTATCAGGGAAAACGATTTGCAGGCGGAAATAGACAGGCGCTTTCAGTCCGCCGAAGTGGACAATATGGAAAGGCTTTACACCTTAAGTTCAGAAATTCAGCAGCTTATTATAGCATCCGCTATTCCGGATGATCTGGCCGTTTCTATTATGCAGGCATGGAAACACGTTACATCAGAAACCGGGGATCGGACAACTCTGGCCCTGCGAAGCAGCGCTCTGTGGGAAGATACACTTGAGAGCTCATTTGCGGGTCAATACAGGAGTGAATTAAACGTAAGTATTGAAAGCATTTTCCAGGCGTATAAGGAAGTTATTGCAAGTAAATACTCTCTTCAGGCCGTCACCTACCGATTGAACAGGGGATTTAAGGATGAAGATATTTCCATGTGTGTGGGATGCATGGCCATGGTGGATGCTGTTGCAGGTGGTGTCATGTATTCACGTAATCCCGTTGATATGAGGGATGATTCGATTTTTATAAACGCTGCATGGGGATTGCCCAAGTCTGTTGTTGACGGCAGTGATGCCTGTGACCTTGTTGTTGTTTCAAGAAAAGCCCCCATGGAAATTATTCGTGAAGATATAAAAACCAAGAAAAGAAAATTTATCTGCTTTCCCGAAGAAGGCGTGTGCCGGATGGAGTTGACCGGAAAAACCGGAAATCTGGCCGCCATTGATAAAAATCAGGCATTAGATTTGGCAAAACTTGCGGTTAAGATTGAAGAATATTATGCAGGGCCCCAAGACATTGAATGGGCTATTGCCCAGGATGGCGCGGTTTATATCTTGCAATGCCGGCCATTGCAGCAAATGGAGATGGAAAAAAGAGATATTCCTGAATTGGCGATGGAAGCAGATCGTGAGGTCGTGATTACCCGAGGAGGGGTTACCGCAAGCCGCGGCGCAGCCTTCGGGGCAGTTTATGTGGTTGAAAAAGGAATAGATATGCTGCGATTTCCCGAGGGTGATATCCTTGTTACACGGCAGGCACTCCCCAGATGGGCCTCCCTCTTAAATCGATCCTCTGCCGTGGTTACCGAGCAGGGCGGTTTTGCAGGACACCTTGCCAGCATGGCAAGGGAGTTCGGAGTCCCGGCACTCTTTGGGGTGTCCGGTGCTGTAGATCGTTTGAGCCATGGAGAAATGGTGACCGTTGATGCCGATTCTCGGGTAATATATCAGGGGAAAATC
Organism: Desulfobacteraceae bacterium Eth-SRB2; assembly: GCA_004193595.1. Taxonomy (GTDB): domain Bacteria; phylum Desulfobacterota; class Desulfobacteria; order Desulfobacterales; family UBA11574; genus S5133MH16. Next base: position 230,049 of record RPGQ01000001.1, on the reverse strand, counting down.
GAGTCATTGCTGATAAAGTCCGAGAAAAAGAAAAACCTTATGCACGGAAGCCCGGTTTATGAAAATCTAAAGCAGGTAAGCAGCCTTATTTTACCCTTAAACTTGCTCAACCCGGATTCTCCTGATTTTAATCCGTCCAACTGCAAAACTTTCCATGATATTACCCGGTTTATCCATGAAAAATCTGTTCAGGAGATGTTCAATTTTGGCAAGGAACACAATTTTTCCGAAAAATCAAGCAAACAACTTTATTATAATGTGCCCATGCAGTGGTGGGTATTAAATCTGGATGACGGATTTAAAGAAGAAGTGGAGGGAAAGTATGTTACACTCAAAAATATTGTCTCTATTCCCATGCTGGCCTTCTGGGACGGGTTCACGGCTATTCCCTGGGACGGCCCGCCCGCAATTGACGGCAAGGGACTCATATCTGTCATGTTTCAGTCAACCACAAACAGGGCCTTAACCCTTGGTGTTCGTTCAGCCTATTCCGAACATAACTATTTTATGATCTCGAAAAATTATTGCAGCTTAAGTTCCAGGCTCGGTTATCACTTTTCCATTATGGAGGCTCTGGTCAGTGAGCGATCCATTGAAAATTACACAAGCTTCCAATTTAAGGGAGGTGCTGCAGACTATCACAGACGGCTTAAACGAGTACATTTTATCGGAGATATATTGGAAAAACATGGTTTCAGAGTCAAAATCAATGAGGACAATCTGATTGCCCGCGTGGAGGGTCATAAAATAGATTTTATGAAAAATTACCTTGCAATTCTGGGTTACCTGACGCTTCATACCCGTCAACTCGATATGATCATGGCCAATACTGCCGCCCTGAATCATTATCGATCAAAAATCGATAATGACATTCAGACAATTCTCAACTAAAAATAAAATCTTGACGGGTTTGAATCCGCATCCTTATTTTGATAATAAAAAAAGAGCTGGCAAAAAAAATAAATATGACCTAACCTGAAAAAGCCGGAACCAGAAATATTCGCCACAAAGGCACTAAGACACAAAGGATATATTTATGATTCTTTCTTCGTACCTTGATGCCTAAGTGCTCTAATTCATAAATACGATGACGTATTTTTGTATGGTCACTATTCCGTATAAGGTGAAGTCCAAAAGTTTTGCATAAATAGAATGAATAAACCAAGGTATAAATACGTGACCGTATTTACGAATACATGTACTTAGTGGCAGAATGGAAAAAGTTTTGCCACAAAATACACAAATTTTACAAATAAGCGACTAAGGACTTATCCCTGTTTCGGCTGGTTACTCGCATGAAAATCTATAAACGTCTCAGTGCCGGACATATTTTTTTAAATGTTTATCTAAAGGACAAAGATGAGGTCATTGGCTTTGTGGCGGATACTTTTGCTCGGGACGGTGTGGTGACCCATTCCCGGTTGCTTTATGACAGCTTGATGGAACGGGAGGAAACCATGTCCACGGGTATCGGGAAGGGCATTGGCATTCCGCACGCCGTCAGCGGGGAAGCCCGTGATCCTGCAGTGCTTTTGATTCGCCTTGCCGATTCCATTGATTTTGAAGCCTTGGACAGATTGCCCGTGGATATCATTTTGGCGCTTGTAGTGCCCGAGAACCAGACTCACTTGCATCTTCAAATACTTGCCGGGATTTCCCGGCTTTGCAAGAGAGGCGAATTTTTGGATTTTGTTAGACAGACACAAAATGCAAACGACCTTTGGCAAGGGATCAAACGCATTGAAGAAGAAATTGCCTTTCATTAATCGTTTTTAAAACTCAAGGGATGACCGGTGTACCTTTTGATTGTCGTAATTAACAATGAAGAACTGCTGGATCAGCTTATTACCGGTTGGCTGGATATCGGCATTACCGGTGCAACAGTGGCGGAAACCACCGACCTGATTCAATTGATAAGCTATCACATTCCTATTTTTGCCGGTTTTCGGTCTCTCACCAGCGGTGGAACGATCCACAATAAAACCCTTTTTACGGCCATTGAAAACCGGGAGACTCTTGACAAGGCGGTTGCCTACCTTGAAATGATTTGTGCCCAAACCGGAAAACCTCACCAGGGGGTATATTTCATTGCCCCCATTAAAGCCTTTGGACGACTGGGTCAGGGGGTTGATCCGATGGAGCATCTAAACCATATGGAAAAAAAACTCGGTAAGCCGTTGAAAGAAAAAATCAGGAAAGCTTCGGGTTGATGGCTTTACTCTTGTTTGATCTCGCCTGCTCTTTTCAGGGCTATTTTGAATGTTATGGGTCCCACCACCTGATTAATTGTGATTACCGCGAGTACCAGTGTTGTCAGATAATCCCCGAGTTCAGGGAATCGGCGTTGCGCCAGTTGGGCCAAACCAATGGCCACTCCTGCCTGAGTAATGTATGCCATCCAGGCAATCCGTCTGTGTTGAGGGGGGTCCCGGTTAAGAATACCTGCAAACCATGTGGATCCAAAAATACCCATGGTCCGGATTATAAACAGAAATGCTGCCAAAGGCCACGTCATACGCAGCGCATCAAGATTGAGCGACGCCCCTGCCAGTGAAAAGAAAATCACAAAGATAGGCAGTGCAAAACGCTCCATGGCTTCCATGAAAATGTAGCCGTATTTGCTGAAATTTTGAACCGTAAATCCCGCACTGATGCAAATCAGCAGGGGTTCCAGATGGAGCGAGATAGCAAAATGGGCCTCCATGAACTGATTAAACCAAATGGAAGCCTTAAATACGGAGAAGGCAAAAAACAGGAGAAACAGGGAAAGATCGTGACCCACCTTTGAAATATATAAGGAAATACCTTTTCCAAGCACGATCCCCAGGCCGAGTGACCCCGCTACCGCCAGGGTTAAGACGGTGACCATCCGGAAATCTACACCAGTGCAGGCGCCCAGGATTATTTCCGACACGGTCATGGCCAGGGTAAAGAAGACGATAATCAGCACGTCTATAGCCACGGTAACGCCAAGAACGGTTGTAGTAAACACTCCGGCAGCCCGGCATTCATTGATAATTGCGATGGCGGACGACGGGGAACGCGCCACCGCGATGACACCCAGCAGACAGGCCAGTACCATTATCTGAGGTTCGGTTAGATCGGGCATAAGGTTCAAACGGTTACTCATGAAAAAAAAGGAAAGAAATACCAGTGCAAATGCAAACAGGGTTTGCAGGAAGATATTTATGAGTATAGCCTTGCCCCGTTTTCTGAGAAATTGCAGTTCAAGGGTTCCTCCTGCAGTCAATGCGATGAAGCTCAGTGCGAGATCATCCGCAAGCCGCAGCCTGACGACCATGTCATGGGTGAGAAACCCGCTTATGTGAGGGCCTGCAAGGATTCCCACAAATATATATCCGCTGATCAGCGGTAATCCGGCGATCTTTAGAATCTGTGCCGTCATATAGGCGGCCAGCAATATAAAGCCTAAAGAAAAGGTGGTAAGCCCGGCTTGCTGCCAGTCGGATTCTATGTGGATGATCTTGATCCAGAAGGCAAACCCGGCCAACATAAACAGGGTGATGCCATAGATTTTCAGATCCGGGATATATTGCTTGTACCGGCCCATTAGCCTCCTTTCTTAAACAGGCGTTCCAGGAAATAATAGCTCAGAAATTCATTATAAATTACCGCAAGAATCGCAAAACTGATGACAGCCGTTGAAATGCGGGAAGAAAATGCTTGTTGAAAGTCCAGTAGTATTGCCAGGGAAAGTCCCCCTTGCGCAAGAAGTCCGAAACCCAGTTGACCGGGATATTTTCGTAACTCTGTGTTCAAGCGAGTCACTAAAAATCCCGCAAGAAATTTTCCAAAGACTCTGTACAGGCAATAGACAAGCGCGAGTAAAACCAGTCCTATTGAGTCGAACCTTACGCATACGCCCAGAAAAACCAATAACAGCAAATACGTGGGTTTTTCAACCGTCATCAAAATTTGATAGATTCTTTCTTTATCCCTGGACAGATTGACGATCCAGAATCCCACGAAAAAATTCGTAAGGAGCGGAGAAAAATTCAGTGAGGAGGCCAAACCACTGGTAAGCATTGTCATGCCGATAACCACCAGGATCAGTTCCTGTTGAAAACGACGGTGGCTTATGAATAGGGTAAACAGCAGAAGCAGACCGAAACTGGCGCCAAGACTGGTTAGAATTCCCGGCCAGAGCCCTCCCGGCCATGATTCGCCTGGGCCCGTTAACGGATGGTAGAAAAAGCACAGTCCGAAAACAAGGAGGGGAATCAAACCGTCAATGCTCGAAATGAACCTCAAGAGCTTCACCGTATTTTGACGTGTGGCCATTTGATCCGGGGAAAGAAATGCAAGCCCGGTCTGGGCGGTGCAACCGCCGGCCGCTGCAAGAGTAATGGCAACCACCATCATAAAAGAATCGGGAATATCAACGCAGATTGCAAGGGTCAGATACACGCCGATAAATACCAGGGCAAGGGTCATTAACCCCTCAAAAACGGCCCCGAAAAAGAATTCCAGGGGAAAACGCCGGAGCATTTTGATTTCAAATTGAAATCCGAAAAGCAGCCCGATCCAGCCAAGTAAAAGAGCGGTCAGAGGCGCCAGCCCTTTTTGCGTTTCTGCGTCCACAAGGTTCAGGAATTGGGGCCCGAGCAAGAGTCCCAAAACAAGGAACTCTGTGCCGGTAAGATAAAATATCCGGGCAAAAAGCGGCAGCCGGAAATGTCGAAAGGTGAGGTGATAGCCGCTGAATGCCAGAAAGATGATGATGAGCAGGGCAAAAGTAACTTTCATTACGAGATGTTATCCATAATTTATTGAGAAGTTACGGGCTAAAATGTTATATCTACTTTATTCTTATCTTTTTTTCATTTTTTTACAATGTGTAAATAATCCTGACAAACCCGCCGGCCAAATCTTATCTTAAAAAATTTTCTTAATTATATAAATACAATTATACTAAAATATTAACTGTATTTTCCTTTGTTGCTATTTTTGGCATGCCGATTGCACTATTTACATGCAGATTGCTCTATGTAAAATAATCTAAAGGCATGCGTTCCGGGAGGGGATGATGATGCCGGATCATTTTTCAACACTAAGGAGAGTCATTTTTTACAGTATGCTCCTGGTTCCTTTAATTCCGTTCATGCTGGCAGTGGGCATCGGCTATTATTGTTTCAAAACGTCATTAGAAAACAGTACGACTGCAAGCATGAAAAGGATTGTCCAGGACCACCGGCAAATGATCGAGGCCTTTCTCAAGGAACGGAAGCACGATTTAAATTTTATTGTTAATTCCTATACATACGAAGATCTCAGTCAATCAGAAAAGCTTGACACCGTGTTTGATCACTTACAAAGAGAATCCCACGCCTTTGTTGATCTGGGAGTCTTTAACCAGGCCGGAGTGCATGTTGCCTATCACGGACCCTTCGATTTAAGGGCAAGGGTTTATAAAGATGCAAACTGGTTCAAGGTAGTAATGAAACATGGGTATTACATTAGCGATATTTTTTTAGGTTACCGGCAGATACCCCATTTTGTTATTGCCGTTACCCAAGAGAAGATGGGCAAAAAGTGGGTGATTCGCGCAACCATAGATACGGTTACATTTAATAATATCGTAAAAAATATCCGCATTGGCAAAACAGGAGAGGCCTATATCCTTAATGCCAACGGCCTATTTCAGACAGAACCGCGCTCGGGCGGGAAATTGATGGATAAATGCCCGGACAACATCAATTATCCATTATCTAATACCCATATTGAAACCATCATTAATAAGGATGTAAAAGGAGAAAAATGTCTGTGCACAACCACCTGGCTGCAGAATAAAAAGTGGCTGCTGGTGGTCAGACAGGAAAAAGCAGATGCATTCAAAGCACTTACTTCTGCAGCTTATCTGATTATTCTCATCATGGGTGTTGGCGGGTCGGCGATCTTTGTGGTTGCATTTTACCTCACGAATCGTATTGTCGGGCGCATGGAAAAAATGGATATTGAAAAGGACCGCTTGAACCAGCAGCTCATCGGAATGAGTCGACTTGTGGAACTGGGTGAAATGTCGGCCGGTTTTGCCCATGAGATTAACAACCCTCTTCAGATCGTGAAAGGCGAGCATTCTCTGGTCGAGATGCTCCTGATGGAAATGAAAGAAAAAGGCCAGATAAAGGAATCCGAGTCTTTGGCAGAAATTGAGGATTCCATGGATCAGATCAAACTTCAGATTTTCCGTTGTGGCGAGATTACCCGGGCGATTTTAAAATTTGGCAGACAGGACGAGCCCAAACCTCAAGATTTAGACCTTCAAAATTTTATTCCGGAAATCGTCGATATGGTGGCTCAAAAGGCTATTGTACACGGAATTTCAATTGAGCAGGATATCGCGGAAAATACTTATCCGGTTCATGGAGATCCCACTCAATTGCAGCAGGTTATCCTGAATTTGTTTAACAATGCAATGGATGCAATTCTTGAAACACATGGAACGTCAGGGGGTAAAATGATGATCAAAGCCGGACCGGGAGAAAACAACACGGTCGAAATATTGGTTAAGGACAATGGCTGCGGGATCAGTCCTGAAAATTTAAATAAAATTTTTACCCCGTTTTTCACCACTAAACCGGTTGGAAAAGGCGCCGGGTTGGGTCTTTCGGTGTGCTATGGAATTATCGGCAGCATGCTTGGAACCATGGATGTCAGCAGTGAAGTCGGTGTGGGAACGACCTTTACCATACTGCTGCCAGCCTCGGTTTAACTTACCATCTTTGATGGTGATAATTATATAATCAAACCATTAACCGTTTGATCATTTAACTGGTGTCCATCCATAAATGGTAGATTTTGGTTTCCGGCAAGGCCCGAGCGAGTTTTCAACCGCAGGCATAGCGCGCTATTTCGAGAATTGAAAACGAGCGAGAACGCCGCCGGGGGCCGAAAGATGCCGTTTATGGATGGATACTAACTAGGTTACGGGGAGCCCATTATGAAAAAAATGAAAATGATGTTGGTAGATGATGAGGAAAGGTTTTTGTCTACCGCGAAAAAATTGCTTGAAAAAAAAGGTTATGATGTTGTGACCGCCTCAAGCGGGGCAGAGGCCCTGGAAAAAATCAGAGTTCAAAACATCCATGTGGTTATTCTGGATGTCAAAATGCCGGGTATGGATGGTATTGCTACCTTAAAGGAAATTAAAAAGCGATTTCCATTGACCGAGGTTATCATGCTCACAGGACACGCGACCATGGAATCCGCAGTAGACGGTTTAAAATCGGGGGCTATCGATTATTTAACGAAACCCGCTGACATCAATGAAATCATACAGAAAGCAGAACAAGCCTTTGAAAAAAGGAAGGATCTGGAAGAAAAAATTCGTGTGGCCAGGATGCGGAAGATAATGAAATCGCCGAGTGAAATTATTCAGGACTCATAAAACCTTTTTCCGCTTTCCAGCCAAGCATGGCGAACCCATTTTCTTTTTTTTACACTGTGTAAATAATCCTGACATATACATCCGCACATTCCACCGTTAAAATTTCTCTCAGTCAATTAAATATCAGTTAATTTAGATGGTTATCCATGTTTGTTTATTGCTTTATCTGGCATAAAGATTGCTATTATTAAACACAAACCTTGTATGAAGAGATTATGGAACAAAATCATTTTTCAACAAATTATACAATCGCTTCGCGATTCTATTTAACGCGGCTTCGCCGCTCTAAAAAAGGAAATTCCTATACTATCAAGTTGCGAACTAACGTCTCGGAATTTCTACAACTTAATGAAAATATAGGACATTTTTTGAGGCTTGAACGCTGCCGCGAAGCCCTTAATTTCGTGTGAGGAGAATGTGTGAAACAGACAATGAGTACCGACGGCCGGTCCGCCTTCTGGAAGAATAAGCCGGGCTATAAGCCGATTTTGTTTATTGCCGCAGCCATGGTTTTTATTGTTATGGTTGTTATGCCGTCACCCCGGAGTATGATTGACATGGTGACAAAAGTCAGCCCTCCCGGGTATGAGCTGGCAAAGGAGTGTTCAACCATTGTTGAAACGGTTAACAACAAGTTACGGCCAACAGCCTTTAAGGCATCCCTCCAGGGCAAAACAATAAAAGGGGAAAAACCCCTGATGGATGATAACCAGGTTGCCCGGAACGCTAAAATTATGATTGCCATATTATTTTTAGCCGCCTTTTTATGGGGCACTGAAGCCCTGCCTCTGGGGGCCACTGACATTATGGTGGGAGTCTTGATTTATTTTTTTGCTATCCTGCCGATTAACGAAATTTCCAGGGCATATATGAAAGATGCCGTGTTTTTCATTTTCGGCATCCTGGCGGTAGCGGTTGGCGTTGCCAAAACCGGCCTTGATAAACGGATCGGCCTGATTCTTCTGAGCCGGATTAAAAGCGCTAAATCTTTTGCCTTCATCTTTCTTCCTATGCTGGCTCTTTGCGCCGGATTCTTATCCGAACATGCCCTGGTGGCCCTACTGATTCCCGCACTTATGGGAGTGTATAAGGTTACCTGCAAAATGCACGGCGTTAAAAAAGACCGGGCCCTGGCCATTTTCCTTTTTCTTGGGGTCTGTTTTGCAGCCAATCAAGGAGGCCCGGGTTCTCCGGCAGCGGGGGGACGCAACGCCATTATGGTCGGCTATTTCATGGAATATGGGATGCCGATTTCTTTTTTGCAGTGGATGAAATATGGCCTGCCGTTTGTTCCGTTCATGGCGGTGGTCATCGGAGCTTACATGTATATTTTTTTTAAGCCCAAATTCAAGGTCATGGATGTAAATCCCAGCCAAGTCGTAAAGGATGAAGTGGCGAATATGCCTAAATTCGGAGGTCAAGAAGCCATAATGGCTATCATCTTGATCCTTTTAATCACTGGATGGATTACGTTGAGTAAAATTGCCGGTCTTGGCGGCCCCACTCTTTACGCGGTAATGGCAATGTTTGTATTCCGCATTGTTTCCTGGGATGACATCCAGGCGGGCGTGGCTTTTGACGTGGTGGGGTTGTATGCCGCCGCTTGTGCTATGGGAGTCGGCTTGAAATTTACCGGAGGCGCCCTCTGGCTGGCATCTACCTTTGTCAATCTCCTGCCGGATTTTATGACCAAAGGTGAAGGCCTGGTCATAGGGGTCAGCCTGCTGACCGGAACCATGACCAATTTTATGAGTGACGGTGCTACGGTTGCCGCTCTGGGGCCGATTGTTCTTCCCATGGCAACACTTGCCAATGTTAATGTTTGGAAAGTGGGACTGGCCACCGCTTTTTCCTCCTCGTTTGCGAATTTTTTGGTGGTGGGAACCCCCAACAATGCCATTGCCTTCGGCATGAGCCGGGATTTTGAAACCGGTGAACGGTTGTTGGAAGTAATGGATTTTGTTAAATACGGACTTCCGGTAACTATTCTGGCCTGGCTTGTGTTTTGGGGTTGGGCAGTATTTGGGTACTGGAAATTTTTATCCTGGTAGAATCAAGTTAGCTCCGCAATCAGATCATTCCACTTTTTAAAAAGGAAGATATAAAGATTTTCCAATGGCATTTTATCAAAGAAAATTCATATACAAAAATCTTAAAAGAAAGATCACGACGATCATCCTGTGTGTTGCCATTTTCCCTTTGATCTTTCTTGGAGAGACAATATATTATCGGTTTGCCAAAACATATGAAGAAAAGATTGAAGATCAGATAAAATACCGGACAAGATCCTTGTCTGATGCGGTGGAAGTTTTCTTAAGGGAACGAACCGCCATCCTTGCCACCATTGTGGACACCCGTTCTTTTGATGACTTAAAACAACAGGAGAATCTTGCCCGAATGTTTAAAGTGATCAGCCGGCGTACGGACGGCCTGATTGACCTGGGAGTTATCGACAGCGCCGGTCAACACCTGGCATATTCCGGGCCTTATAATTTAAAAGGATTAAAATATTTTCAACAGGCCTGGTTTAATGAGGTTATGACCAAGGGCAAATATATCAGTAATGTTTACATGGGATACCGGCAATTGCCGCATTTTGTTATTGCTGTGCGCGGATACAGCAATGGCCGGGGCTGGATTTTGAGGGCAACCGTGGATTCGGACATTTTTAACCAACTTGTCAGGACCGCCCAGACAGGAATGTCAGGTGATGCTTATATCATCAATAAAAACGGGATTTATCAGACAGCTCCTCGTTTTTCCGGCAAGATATTAGGCAAATCAAATATTCCCTTAACGCTTTTTGGTCAAGGTACTACGGTTGCCGAAAAAATTAAGGCTAACGGCAAAGCAAAACATGTTGCCGGGACCTGGTTGAAAAATAATGAGTGGCTCTTGGTGATCACCCAGGACGTCGGAGATGAGAAAGGCGGGTTATTGACAACCAGAAATACGGAAATCATAATTATTGTATTTGGCTGTCTGGCAATAATTATGACCACATTTTTTGCAATGCGTATGATCTTCAATCACTTGGAAGAAGTTGACAAGGGGATTAGCGAACTTAATGATCAACTGATTCAGTCTGATAAAATGGCTGCCCTGGGAAAAATGGCCACCGGAATTGCCCATGAGATTAACAATCCCCTTGCGATAATCGGTGAAAAAGCAGGATGGATGCGGGATTTGCTGGACGAAGAGAAATTTCAGGAGAGTGAAAATTTTAAAGAGTATGAACAATCCGTGGATAAAATTGAGGAACACGTGGAAAGGGCTCGCAAAATAACCCATAATATGCTCGGATTTGCCAGAAGGATGGAGCATCGTTTAGATGATGTTGATATTAATAATGTGTTAAATCAGACCCTAGAACTTTTGCAAAGTCATGCACAGACAAGCAACATCAAAATAAGCAAAGATTTCCAGTCTGAACTACCGATTATCGCAAGTGATCAATCTCAGCTTCAGCAGGTATTTTTGAACTTGATAAACAATGCCATTGATGCTGTGGAAAAGGATGGATTGATTGAAGTCAAAACGCGGAAAAAGGATTCCCAAATTGTAGTCGCTATAAAAGATAACGGTCCGGGTATCGATGAAGAACATCTGAAAAAGGTCTTTGATCCCTTTTTCACAACAAAAGAGACCGGCAAAGGGACCGGTCTGGGTTTGTCGGTGAGCTATAATATTATTAAAAAACTAGGCGGTATCATAAAAGCGGAAAGCAAACTATCAGAAGGGGCTGTTTTTAGCATAAAGCTTCCGATTAAAATTCCGGATAAAAAATAATAAGGAGATTCAAATGGATATGTTCAGAATACTGGTCGTTGATGATGAAGTTGATTTTTTAGAAACAATTGTAAATCGACTGAAAAAAAGGAAATTGTTTGCAACCGGTGTTACCAGCGGAGAAGAAGCCCTTACTCTTTTAAAAGAACAATTATTTGATGTAATTATTCTCGACATAAAAATGCCGGGGGGTATGGACGGTATAGAAGCCTTGCGGGAGATCAAGAAGATTCAGCCCTTGGTCGAAGTTATTCTTCTTACGGGACACGCTTCAGTGGAGACAAGTATCGAGGGGATGAAGCTGGGTGCCTTTGATTATTGTCTGAAGCCGATTAAATTTGAAGATCTTTTACAAAAAATGGCGGCGGCATTTGGAAAGAAGTCCACCCATGATAAAAAAATACGTGATGCCAAGATACAGGAACTGATCCGCTATCCCAGCAAGGTGTTTGATCAAGATTAATAATAACCCATAGCTCCTTCCCCCCGGCGAACCTCTGCTGTCGAGATTTAAGGCGGTTGTATTCAGGGTTAGCGCCCCTGGATGACTCCTCTCTGCGAAAGGGGAGCCGGAAGGGAGGGATGGGTTAATCCCCAAGAACCCCACTGAGACCTTTGCAAAACGCCCCCTTTTGCCCAATTCCGGCGTCCCCGATAATCGGGATCTTCGCCAAGCTTCGACAGGCTCAAATTTTAACCCGCCATCGAGCTTTGGCGGGTTAATCCTCAAAATACTACAGGGTCCTTTGAGACTTTTTTGTTTTTCTTTCCCCTGATATTTCCCAAGATGGTTTGAAACTAGCAAAAAAGAGCAAACTTACTGTCAAATATTGTCAAAGACTATTGGAGTGTAACTTTCTAATATATTCTAACTTGTTGAACTAATATAAGCTAACTTTTTGAAATAGTAGTACATAATAAATATTTGTCAAAATTGATTCTTAAACCTTGCATGTTTTTTGCATACAAAAGCAAGTTAATAATTGTTTTTACCGTCCATGAAAAAATCAAAACCCGAGAAATTGGGTGACGGAAAGCCACGGGTCTTAACGGAATTATAAACGGCGATCTAAAAGATTGTCGAGCTGCCATATAAGGGTAGCTTTTGCGAATTGGCTATCATGCAGATCGTATCCCGCACGCCGTCGTGATAACGGGAGGTGAAGGTGTGACTCTGGCTATTATGAGTAACGTGAGTTGCGACAGCGTCACAGTAGCAGATGTTGCAGGACTTAGCTTCTCGGCAGAAGTCATCGACCAGCCATTGGAAGCGAGCAATACCGTGGTGGTTAAAACTGATGCAGGTGCAACCTTCAAACTTGGCAACGCCGTCGAGGACGATGCTGGAGTCACCTTTAGCTACCAAATGTTGCAATAAGGAGGGGAAATATGAATTCAACATTTATTAAGAAGATAGGTTCAATTGTTTTTGTAATGGTTCTGTTGCTGTGCGCTTCATCGGCTTGGGCTCTGACGGCTACTCAGGTGGCGAAACTCGTAGCCGCCGATGGGGCTTCAGGAGACCTTTTCGGTTACTCGGTTGCGGTAGATGGCGATACTGCTGTGATCGGTGCTTGGGCGGACGTTGATGCTGGCGTCTCTTCCGGTTCGGCGTATGTGTTTACTCGCGATGCCATCGGCGACTGGTCGCAACAGGCCAAACTTCTAGCAGGCGATGGGGCTTCAGCAGACTTTTTCGGCTGGTCTGTTGCGGTAGATGGCGATACTGCTGTGATCGGTGCTTGGGCGGACGATGATGCTGGCGTCTCTTCCGGTTCGGCGTATGTGTTTACTCGCAATGCCATCGGTGACTGGTCGCAACAGGCCAAACTTCTAGCCGCCGATGGGGCTTCAGGAGACTTTTTCGGCGAGTCGGTTGCGGTAGATGGTGATACTGCTGTGATCGGTGCTTTTTATGATGACGAGAATTACGTCTCTTCCGGTTCAGCGTATGTGTTTACTCGTGTGTTTACTGACGATGGCATCAACTGGGAGCAACAGGCCAAACTTCTAGCAGGCGATGGGGCTTCAGCAGACTTTTTCGGCTGGTCTGTTGCGGTAGATGGCGATACTGCTGTGATCGGTGCTTGGGCGGACGATGATGCTGGCGTCTCTTAGTTCAGCGTATGTATGTGTTTACTCATTATTGTTTGCAGCGATGGCATCAACTACAGGGAGCAACAGGCCAGAAACTTCAGCAGGCGATGGGAGCTGGAGACTTTCCGGCGAAGTCGGTTGCGGTAGATGCGATACTGCTGTGATCGGTGCTTGGGCGGACGATGATGCTGGCGTCTCTTCCGGTTCAGCGTATGTGTTTACTCGTGTGTTTACTGACGATGGCATCAACTGGGAGCAACAGGCCAAACTTCTAGCCGCCGATGGGGCTTCAGGAGACTTTTTCGGCGAGTCGGTTGCGGTAGATGGCGATACTGCTGTGATCGGTGCTTGGGCGGACGATGATAAGGGCGACGATTCGGGTTCAGCGTATGTGTTTACTCGTGTGTTTACTGACGATGGCATCAACTGGGAGCAACAGGCCAAACTTCTAGCAGGCGATGGGGCTTTAGGAGACCTTTTCGGCTGGTCGGTTGCGGTAGATGGCGATACTGCTATAATCGGTGCTTATTGTGATTATGACAACGTCGTCGACTCAGGTTCGGCGTATGTGTTTAGCTTAACACCTCCGGACAGTGATGGTGATGGAGTGCTCAATGTGTCAGACAATTGCCCTGATACGCCGAATCCTGATCAAACAGACACTGATGGGGATGGTCAGGGAGATGCCTGTGACCCTGATGACGACAATGATGACGTTCTCGACGTAGACGACAACTGTCAATTCGTTGCGAACACGGCCCAAGCCGACTACGATTTGGATGGACAAGGTGACGCTTGCGATATTGATGATGACGACGATGGCGTTCCTGACGAGCTTGATAATTGTCCCTTAAGTACGAATGCAGACCAGGTTGACTCCGATGACGCTGATGACCAGCGTCTTTCCATTCCCTCTGGCGATATAGTTAATTATTTAGGCTGCTCTATTAATGATCTGTGTCCATGTGATAATGAGTGGAAGAACCACGGTGCTTATGTTAAATGTGTTGCACACCGCTCAGAAGAATTTCTTTCAGAAGGTTTAATTACGGAGTTGCAGAAAGATGCCGTTGTTTCAAATGCCGCTGAATCTGACTGTGGGCATAAGAAAAGAAATAGGAGATAATTGTTTAGATAAAGTCAGGGCCTAATTGGCGAGCCGATCGCTTAACATGTTGAAATAATGCTTAAAATTTATCCCCCTATGAGGTAGAACCTTGTAGGGGGATTTTTTTTTGCTCAAAGGACCATAAAAGGGTACATGCAGAACGTGCATTGCTATTTCAATTCACATTCTGCACGAACGTGCTCCTTTTCCGCAGAGTTGGACAAGACCATCAGTAAAAAGGGACGCTATGGCAATATTAATTAAAAAACGGGTCCGAGCTAAGCGCAACCGATTAATATCATTAACTTGTTAGCCGGACAGCAATGATTTGATCTGAAATAAAAGAAGAGGGGGTAAATGAAATCCAACGAACATTATTCACCCGCCGACCGGTCAAAAAGAAATCGGGACTGGCTGCCTGGGGCCGTATTAAGTGTTGTAATCGGCCTTTTCCTCATCATTGTCATCAAAGTATTGTTTTTCTCCAATCTGCCTGAAAATAAAGATGCACTGAAACCCATAGTCGAAAATGAGGGGGAAGAAAAAAATTTGATTATACCGAAAAAAGTACAAAAACCCAAAAGAGAAGCGCATAAGGCCGAAAAGGTCCAAAATGTGGCCAAAATGACATCTGAAAAAAGCCAGATGTTAGAAGCCCCCCTGAGGCGTTATGGCATAAAAGATAAAGACCTTATTGCCTTTTATCCTTTCAATAGAAACTCGGACGATGAATCCGGGTATGAAAATCACGGAACCGTTTATGGTGCCCGTCTTGCTGATGACCGTTTCGGTAATGAAGACAGTGCATATCTTTTTATACCAAGGATATAGATGTAATTCTTGAATGCGTATTATAAATAATTTGTTGTAATTTTATTTCACTTTTCAGTGGATACGGATCTTCGGATTCTTGCGTGGATTCGTCAGGCAGAATTCCAGGTACTTGCGTTCCTATGGGCGATCTACGGCGCTCTTCTACCGGTTTACCTCCGGCCGTAATTTCTTTTCGATAAAACGGCCGACACTTTCCATTACTCGGTCCCCTGTTCACTTGCTTCCGACAAAGATGACACAGTCGTCTGCATAACGGACAAGTCAACAGTTGGGGACCCCCTCTGAACCATTGGTCCCGTGAACGATTACAATCAGTGTCAGAAACCCTCACATTTTTACATATTGTAAAAAAACCCGACACAAAATCTTTTTTTTCAAAGAAATTTAATCTCCTCTAAAACTTTATCATTTAATATTATCAACTAGTTATAATATATCTCGATGGCATCCATTGTTGGCATAGGTCTTGTTCTTAAAGATCATACATTAGTTAGTTTTTACCTAAATCCTGAATGCTTGCAGCTCAGGCAAACCCGACAGTTATAACTGATTTGCCGGGATAAAGAATTTTGTTGACCACAAAAGTCGTGGTCTGAAAGGAGGCAACTTCTATGATAGAAGAAATTAAAATTCTGCTTGTGGATGACGAAAAATATTTTTTGCAATCCCTGACAAAGCGTTTGAAGAGGAGAAAGCAATATGTCAAGAGCGCCGAAAGCGGTCCGGAGGCCTTGGCACAGATGAAAAGCGAACCATTTGATATGGTAATTTTGGACGTCAAGATGTCGGAGATGAATGGGATTGAAGTCCTGAAGGAAATAAAAGATCGTTTTCCCGATACCGAAGTCATCATGCTTACGGGCCATGCAACAATAGAATCCGGGCTTGAGGGCGAACGTTTCGGAGCCTGATCACCTGATGAAGCCCACCGATATTAAGATTCTTATGGCCAAACTGGAAGCGGCATACGAGCATAAAACCCAGAGGGAACTCAAGATTCAAGATGCTGAATTTGAACGCGATCGGGGGTTAATCATCGAAGATATAACCCTAAAAGACGTAATAAACCAGGATATCCCAAATAGGTATGCCGACACCTCACTTGCTGATGCGGTGCGTACTTTCAAGAAAAAACCGGGCGCTCCGCTTGCAGAACAGTTTTATGTAATTATCCAAAATTGACGATTCTTCGGACATCAGTGCTCGACCCCGTTAAGCATACAGGTATTCTTTTCTTGAATTCGAGATGATTATTTGTTTATTTATAAGTAAAAAGGGGCGCAATCATGGTTTTTCCGGTATCGGGTGTTGAAGTTTTTCCTTTAGTTCCGTTTATCGTTGCATTTATTGTTTCCTTTTTTACCTCCATGGGAGGAGTATCCGGCGCCTTTTTGCTTCTCCCTTTTCAAATCAGCATCTTAGGGTTTACCAGCCCTGGGGTGAGTCCCACAAATCTGGTTTACAACATCGTTGCCATACCCAGCGGAGTTTATCGATATATCAGGGAAGGAAGAATGGCGTGGCCTCTGGCCTGGGTGATCATCGCAGGCACATTACCGGGTGTATTTATGGGTGCTGTTTTTAGGATCAAATACCTTCCGGATCCGAAAAACTTCAAATTTTTTGTGGGGTGTGTCTTGCTTTACATCGCGATTCGACTGCTTTATGATCTGACCGGGAAAGAAGGCTCAAAAAAGAAAAAAACCAGGGAACTTGAGGAAAAATTCAAGGAAAGGTCAAATCAAATCCGTTCCGGGAAACAAGCAGGATTAGAAATAAAAACGGCAGTAAGAACCGTCAGATTTTCTTTTACAAACTACACATATGAATTTTACGGGGAAACCTTTTCATTTAATACTATTATTCTTTTTACGTTGACTTTTATTGTGGGGATCGTCGGCGGCACATACGGCATAGGCGGCGGGGCAATTATTGCGCCTTTTTTGATGACAATTTTCGGACTGCCGGTTTATACTATTGCCGGCGCTGCATTGCTGGGAACATTTTTAACATCTATTGCCGGTGTCGCCTTTTATACCATAATTGCTCCCATATACGCCGATACAGGTCTGGCGATCGCTCCTGACTGGATGCTGGGTGCGCTCTTTGGTGCCGGCGGTTTTTTTGGAATGTACTGCGGTGCCAGGTTACAAAAATATTTTCCGGCCAGAGCTATAAAACTTATATTGGGAATTGCAATTCTCTTTCTCTCATTAAAATACATCGTCAATTTTTTGATATAACAGCCTAATCTGGATAAACCAGAAAAGTTACAAGTGAGCTAAAGTTACAAGTGAGCTAAATTTAAGGAGTCGCTACGCTCCGGCTTTTATACAAATTGGAAGTATTCCTTAACTCTAGGCACTTTAGATCACTTTAGGCATTTCACACTTAATTGTTAAGCATTTGATGGTCTCATAAATGACTTTTGGAGCGTTGGTAAAATGAAACTCGGAATTATAGGTCTCCCCGGATCGGGCAAATCCACGATATTTGAAGCATTAACGCAAAGCATTCTTCCCGAAGGCCATAAGGGAGAAAACCGTATCGGTACGATACCGGTTCCTGACCCACGTTTGGCAGTCTTAACTGAGATGTATAAACCCAAAAGGACTATTTATGCCCAGGTAGAATATTTCCTTCCGGGAATGCTGAGACAAAAAAAAGATCAGCAAATTTGGAATCAGGTAAGGGACTGTGATGCTTTGATTCATGTGATCCGAAATTTCAGTGGTTACGGTCTTGAAAAATCGAGACCATACCATGATTTTCAATCCATGGATCAGGAACTGATACTCGCTGATCTTGTTGTGGTAGAAAAAAAGTTGGAAAATGTCGAACTGGACAGAAGACGGAATAAGAAAACTTCTCCTCATGAAGTTTCGCTTTTAAACCAATGTCTTAAAAATCTTGAAAACGATACGCCTTTAAGAAAGTGCCCGGATCTTGCAGCTGCCAATCATTTAAGGGGCTATGCTTTCTTATCCGCAAAACCCATGCTGGTTATGTTTAATAACGAAGATGAGGATGACACCATTTCTGAAGCAAAAGATTTGACATCCATGGAGAACTGCACGGTGATAAGGGCTAAACTTGAACAGGAACTTGCCCAGATGTCCGTTGAAGAAGCAGAGGAGTTTTTGTCCGAGTTCAATATTACCGCATCTGCCATGGACAGGGTCATCAAACAATCCTATGAACTCCTGGGTCTTATCTCTTTTTTTACCGTGGTTAATGATGAAGTAAAAGCCTGGACCGTAAAAAAACAGACCCAAGCTGTTGACGCCGCGGGGGGCATCCATACAGATATGCAAAAAGGGTTCATACGTGCAGAGGTGATTTCCTATGAAGATCTCATAACCGCCGGTACCTATCATGAGGCCAGAAAGAAGGGGAATGTAAGACTGGAGGGAAAAACTTACCAGGTCCGGGACGGAGATATTATAACTTTTCGTTTTAATGTGTAATCCACCTATATAACGAAACGATAATTTATGTTCATGAAGCTTCTTTATCCGGCATTCGGCATCCGGAAAGCGGCAAATGGTATCAGAAAAAATGAGCCTTTTTGAAAACCTGAGAAATTCGGGTTAATCAATTCGGTACACGGGGTTTTGGATATGTTCGCTTTTGCAGTGCGGGCACCGACTCGGGCGGGTAAACCGCTTACGTTTTTCAAAAACAAATCCGCACTCCAAACACTCGGCAGGTATGATAATAAGTTTTTTTCTCTGAGCATTTACAGAGCGCGAAATATGAGAAAGATGCGCATAGACTTCTTTTTCCCGAATTTTTAGGGTCTGTGAGATCTCTCTGGCACTCACCTCTCTTTTATCCAAAAGTTCAATCATCTGCTTTCTTATGGTTTGCACTCTATCCTGTTTTTTTTGGTTTAAGAATGATCCCATGCAACCCTGAGAATCTCCTGGCAGGTGGTTTTTCCTGCCAGGAAATTTATTAAAGCGCTTTCCCGCTTCCCCTGGGACCACAAACAAGCACAATTCCATGGGGCATATTGATAAATTTATTATAGTGAATAAAATCCGTGGATGTAAAACTCAGCTTTTCCAGATTCTGAAAAAGTATGTTAGTATCCATGACTCGCATGACCACCTTCTCACCAAAAGCTACAGGTATTAATTAAACAACTCTCTCCACCATAAATAAAAGAAATTGATTTTCGGAACAACTGGGTCAATAACCAAAACTCCTGCTGCAACATCTTCGCTTTCATCATCAGGATTTGTACTTCCTACTGAAATCAATAAGTTTGTATCACCGCCGTCTCTTATTACCATAACCGGCTTTGAAGGAATTCCGCCGCCGAGAATTACACTTCGGTCGTTGGCGTCATCATTATCAAAATCCATGACTGCGCCGGCGGTTAAATACGACAGAGCATATAACTTACCCTCGCCTCCGGGCATACAGGGGTCATCGTTGGGTGTAAAGGTTGTAATATAAAAAACTTTGTAAAAAACCGTACTTTCTGCGAGGACTTTTTCGCCCACTGCACTGTTGCTGTCATCCACCAGCCGGATATACCAGCCTTTATCATAAAAGCCATTGCCGTCAGCATCGCTTGTCGGATCACCAAGATTCGGTGGAGTGTCTGACGGATCTGTAAGATCCACCAGTTCCTTTGGATAAAGAATCCCCGCAACATCTCGTTCCCCTATGATTGTACCGGAAGAATGGGTATCTTTTACCGCACAAAGTATATTGGGCTCGCTGGAGCTGCATTCGGTGGGAGGTACATTGTTACAGCAAGCGTTTTCCCGGTCTCCGGTTCCCATAAAAACCAGGTCGTAGCCTTTCTCCAGGGTAACACTGGGGGGATAGAAAAAATTTCTTGAGTTTATACCTCTATCATCTGCTTTAAAGAAAACCTGGCCGGTCCATGGATAACTGGCATGATCAATAATTTCATTGCACTGGGGAAAGGTCAATGCACTACCGTCGTCCGGATTGTTAAAATTCGCAAACCGCCACACCTGGCCGCCGAGATCCCCCGCATAAACCTTGTCCACGTAACCATCACCATCTTCGTCAATAACAGAGACGGTGCTCGGAAAGCTGTAAGTCATACCGGATGTGAATTGCTTTACAACAGCGCCCGTTATAACATCGATAGCCAGAACGGTCTTTCCTTTTGAATTGTCCGAGCTGTACCCCCCTCCCACGAAAAGTACATTCGTGTCCACACCGGATGCAGTCTTGACAAGTCCGAATTGAGGCTCGGACCAGGTTTCTCCCAGTTGTGAAATGACCATGGGGGCTGCGGCAGCGGGAACAGTGCCTGCAGTGGCATCATCGTATTGGTTGATCCTCCATTCGAATTTCGGTGCAGTGGGATCGGTAACATCTAATGCAAAGTAACCCGTGCCGCCCTTTCTTTCACCACATACAAGAATGACCTGGTCGATTCCATCCACCTCACCGTTTTTGTTTACATCCGTAATGTAAGCCTTGGGACTGGAATCCACGTAATATTGATGGCCTGTGCCTTCCACCATGTCCTTTAGACGATGCAACTGGTCGGGCGGGATAAAGGCCCACGCCTCTGTGCCGTCCGAATCTAGCACAGCGTGAAGCATCCCATCGTTTGCCCCAAAATAGACCATGGTCGTGGAATCGTTATAGCGAACAACCTTAGGTTCGCTGTGAAGGATGTCTCCGGTGATGATTGCTCTGTTTTCTGCGGTATCGCCTGTTGCAACGCCAATTGTATTGAAATCACTGTCCTCATCAAAGACATCCGCCCCGCGGACATAATAGATGACTTTGTCTTTCCCGGTGACGGTGTTGCCATTAACAGTGATGTCAGTTGGATTTCCGAGCATTGCCGCTGTTATGTTTATGTTGGTTGATTTGAATGCATTGCTCGCATCAGTCAAAGCTGTGTTCCCCAGGTAGGTGTAAATGTTCCTGTTCTCGTAACGAATACCGTTGGTTGTAGGATCAGGGCTCCTGTCATCGTTGGCCCAGTCTATTGTGGCCCAGTACGGCACGGCACCGTCCTTCATGGCGCCATTGGGCCAGGTGGCTGGTTTAATATCGGCACCGATAATCTCATTATCATTCGAAAGCCCGAATTTGGTGACATTTCCTTCCCAGAAATTCTCTTCTCCCGGTTTAAAAAAGGCCATATAGATCCGGTTTCCGCTAGTGGTTCTTGTGACGGGCACAACCGGGGCCGTAAAGGTGCTGGTCTTTGAAAGGATGTCGTTTACGGCCGCCAAAAGTTTTCCTGACAGAGTGTCCGGTTCTTCCGCCGTAAAATGGTATTTCCCGTATTCTTCATCGGAAGTATCATAAAGATTTTTGTTGCCGTTACCGTTGTTAGAGGTATTTGTCAAAAAGAGATTGCTAATTTGATCACCCATGAACCCTACGGTATAAGTACTCACATTTTGGAACCCTTCCGCACCCGAATATTGCGGGATATCATGTGTGTACAAATAATGCGCAACATCATCGAGTTGGGTCGAGCCGTTCTGGTTGACCGGAATATTATATGTTGTGCTGTCCGCTTTGATATTTCCCTCACCGATACCACCATCATCCCCATCATCTGCGTCGGAAAATTGGTTAGGTTGATATGACGGCCCATTAACTCCCTGATCTTCAGAGGAGACACCCGGTGTAACGATTATTATAAAACTTTTCTGGCAATATGCACCAACAACATGTGAAGAGGCAGAGGCGTAATACCCCCCGACAGTTGCAAGCCCCTCGGCCAGGGGGGAATAGGTGACAGTTCCCATGGTATTGACATTGTTTACAAAGGCTGAGTCCAGGGTGTTATCCGCCGGCAGAGGTGCCAGGGGAGTATTGACTACCATGCCAAGCGGCTGGACACTGGATGCGCCCTCATCGTTTGCAAAGTTGTAAATGCCAAATTTCGCCTGGTTTGATGCAAGCTTTGAAACCGTCATGATTGCCTTTTTGGCATAATAAAAGCGGGTCTTATGCTGCAAAGCCGAGCCATCATATAGAGGGCTGCCGCCTGCACTTTGGGCAAAGAACAGCCAGTTCAGGTAATTCTTGGAATATCTGATGTTGCTTGCATTATCTATGACCCCATCCACTTCAGTTGTGGCAGGTTCAGCAGGCAAGGTTATAGTTCTTCCGTTGATGGTCCAGGTGCCTTCCTGTAATCCAGAATCACTGCTGTCTGCAATGAGACCATTATCATAACTATCAAGCAGCAGAGTGTCCAAAATTCGCACCAAGTAATACCCGCCTCCATGTGAGGTAATACCATAACCGTTTGGGTTAAAAAATCCGTTGCCGGCAGCTCCATTGGGGACAACATCCAAAATCCAAGGAACACTCGGAGTATAATCCGTACTATTGTCATAGGCGGAGTGCCAGATGGCCTGTTCCATCTCAGCCCCATTATCCAGCAGGAGAACAATATTGGGTGGCACGTCATCGGCAGTTACCGAGAAGACACAGGTATCATCGGCAACACCCGGATTCGCCATAAAAATAAGGCTAAAAATGACCAAACGAATGGTTAAGTTGTAATATTTCATTCTTTTCATAGTATTTTCTCCTATTCGATTTATTTAAAAACCTATACGATAAAATCCAATTTCTATCTGCGTGGTGGTATTTTGAGAACTATACCCTTTGCAGGTCATTATATAGCGATGCGCCTGGTATTCACCGGCTTCATACCCTGATCCCCTGGGAGGGTCTCCGGAGCTGTTGAATCCAACACTTCCATTAAAAGACTGATTTGAGTTAAGCTCTTCCGGCGCAGGGAGACCAGAAGTGTTTGGGACATAAGGGTCCGTATCGTTTGGGAAAAAATGTTGGGTCCCTGTCGTGATGTTTTCGGAGCCGTATAAATTAGAATTCATTATCACCCAAACTTTTGAAGTTTCGGCTGCGTAAAAAGCGAGTTTATGGCGCAACTCATTTCCGGCGATCTGGACTTCAATGCTTGATGTTGTTGTCGCGGCGATACCAAGTATTGTCAGTAAAAACAGCATAATTACGGCTAAAACAATTGTGGATCCTTTTTCATTTTCCAGCAGGTGTTTTTCTTTCATAAGTATTTCCTATTTATTTGTCTCCATACATAAAAAAAGCTGCGAGGCGTAATTAAGTTTACAGATCGGGTTTAACATAGGTAACCTCGGTTACTTTTCCTCGTCCGGTGACCGTCACAGTGATAAGCTTGGTGCCGGGAAGCGGGTTGTCGTCGGTTACGGTCCAGGATATGGTATAACCATCAGAAGTTGCCTGATGCACTTGGCCTTGCGAATCCGTACCTGAAGGAGGATCTCCTAGGTCCTCAAGCTGGTGGTCAGAGTATGGCAGGGCCATTAATTCTTCGATTTTGTCCTGTGCCCAGGTCATACTTGTTGTAATTTTACCTGCGCTGGAATTCACCCGGATGGCAGAGGTCTGCATGGCGGCAACCGCAAGCAAGCCAACGGCAAAAATAGAAATGGCAATAAGCACTTCTATAAGGGTGAACCCCTCATCTTTTTTCGGTTTTATCGTCCCGGTCCCCATGCTTTTTGTATATGATTTACCCGTTTTCATGGTATCATCCTATATGCCTAAATTTCGGCATTTGATAACCGTTGTTAAACATCTGCGGCTTAAGTTATCATTGGGCGGCCCCAGAATCTGTGTCCCTTGCTGGTTCAAGTATGTGTTGTTATCTATCGAAGGCAACAGAGCCCTACCGGTCCGGGCCACAATGGTTATTTCTACGGATCTTATATTAGCAAGCGTTATGGTCGGACTGCCGTTTGCGTCCAGATAAACGAAATTGAGGGCATCGATGTTTTCAGCTACTGGCTGCAGACCACCACCCCAGGTCTCTCTCCCTAAATTACAGGGGCTGCCATCAGCAATTCCATCTCTATTTACATCGTTTGTCAAAGCATATCGTATCTGCTCATTAGGATCATTTGCAGATGGAGGGCCTGGATCTGTAAGATAGCCATTTCCATTTTCATCTATTGTGAATTGAAGTTCCGCAACATTCGCTATCATAATTGCTGCCCCAGCATTTCCCGTGGGATCGCAGCCCGCCATTTTGATTTCTCTTTGCATGTAAAACATGGCGGCCCTGAGATTCTGCTGCATGGCGGAAACCTCTGCCTGTACCAGATATGATTTATGCTGGCTCAAAAAAGTTGAATAGATCGCTCCCATGGCAAGCAGAGATACGGCCATGCCGACCAGAAGCTCTACAAGGGTAAACCCCTGATTTGAAACTTTGAATGAAATAAGCCTTTGTTTCTGTTTTATTTCCATGACTTATTGCTCCATCTTTGCAGTTTAATTGCTCCCGAAGTCAACGGACCGACTCTGTAATAATCGGTATTTCCCGAATTTGACAGATAGGCGTATCCTGCATTACTGGTTCCCCTGGAATTAAACGTTATGGTGTCCACGGCAAACGTTTTTTTATTCGGACCCTCAAATTTAACTCCGCTTCCATAATCTTTTAACATAACGGTTTTCTTCAAAAGACTCACCCTATACTGATCCGGATTCACGCGATAATTAACCCTGCATTTTTGATTGGTTTTAATGGCCGCCATCTTTGCCAGCTGCTGATTTGAATAAAGATCACGCACCGCGCTTCTCAATCGATATTTCGGCAGCCAGCTTAAAAAACTTGGTACGGCCACAGCAGTCAATATGCCCAATACCGCAATAACGATGACAAGCTCTGTCAGTGTGAATCCCGCTTTTTTTCTCATGGTGTCAAACTCCTTCACACAAATTTTGTGCCACAACACATATTTTTGAAAAATATTTTAAGGAATACCCTATAGGCAAAACAGGTATCGATTATATCTAATTGATATAATTAATAATAATAGATATATCCAGATACCGGTTAATAATATTAAGGATTTTAGTATTGATAAATTCAGTTTTGAAGTGTGATATTTTTGACAGAAAAGCCATTAAAAAATTTTATAGTGGTATAAAATTATTTTATAGTACCGTTTCGAATATATTCTACGGCATTTTTAAACAGTTGAATGCCGGCGGTGGGGCCGGATTCTACTTTGCTTTGCCGGCGTTTGTTATTTTCCTTGATTCGCGTCCAGTCGGGATGATTGGTCCAGTGGTTGAAGGCTTCGGGATGGGGCATCAGACCGAAAATCCGGCCGCTGGGATCACATATCCCGGCGATATCATAAATCGATCCATTGGGGTTGAAAGGAAATTTGCCGTCTGCGGGTCTGCCGTCGGACATTGAATACCGGAGCACGACCTGGTTGTCATCAATCAGACGACGGATGGTGGTCGGGCCGGCATAAAATTTTCCTTCCCCATGCCTTACGGGAAGTTCCAGCCGATCTAATCCATGGGTAACTATGCAGGAAGATTTGGAAATAACCTTCAGCGTCACCCAATCGTTCCTGAAATTTCCACAGTCATTGAATGTAAGTGCAACCGATCGCCGGGTGTAGTCATGGTCGAAACCGGGCAAAAGGCCAAGATTGACAAGGGTCTGGAATCCGTTACATATGCCGATGACAAGGTTTCCGGCATCGATAAACTCTAAAATCTTATCCCCCAGATTTGTCTTCATTCGCACCGCCTGGATCACACCGGCACCATGATCGTCTCCCCAACTGAATCCTCCTCCGAACACCATAATTTGAAAATCGGTTAAATTCACGGATCCGTGGATAAGAGCGTTGATATGAACCCTGTGAGCGTCGGAGCCGGCAAGCCTTAAGGCATAAGCTGTCTCATTGTCGCAGTTCAAGCCGTACCCGGTAAGGACAAGGGCCCTAATGTGATTCATTTAATCTCTCCAATACTCAGCCAAGCCGAAAAAGTGACTAAAGTGAACTAAAGTTTGAAGTGACTAAAGTTAAGGAGTCGCTTCGCTCCAGCTTTTATACAAATTGGCAGTATTCCTTAATTTTAGGCACTTTAGATCACTTTAGACACTTTACACTTAATTGGTTAAACATTTCTTTGTCACAAGAAACACAAATTTCAGAGCTTAGGAACTAATATCCAATACCCAGCTAAATCAATTCTCCAAAGGGCTTTTTCCAGGCGTCTTTGAGTTCCTGCACAGGAATGCTAATCAGCGGCCTGCCGTCAATCCCTTTTATGATGAAGTCGGATTCATGAGTTACGGACCCGATACAGGCGCAGGCAAGCCCTTTAAAAATTTCTTCGAAAATCTTTTGGTTTTCAGAATCGATGGTTACAATGAAACGGCCGGCCGATTCCGAAAACAAAATAACATCATTGCAATCAAGCGGATCCGTGGGAACAAGACCCAGGTCAACCGTCATCCCCAAATTCCCGCCCATAGCCACCATGGCAAGGTGTACCCCCAGACCGCCACGATATATACCGTGAACAGAGGCCGCCCGCTCTTGGTCAACGGCATGGCCCAAAGCCCGGTACAGATGGGCGAACTTTTCCGGAAAAACATGAGGCACATTCCGCCCCACATACCCCAAATGCTCGTAATATTCGGATCCGCCGAGTTCGTTTCGCGTGGTCCCCAATACGTAAACCAGGTCTCCGGGCATTTTGCTGTCCATGGTGACACATTTTTCGATATCGTCGATAACGGAGGTTGCAGAAAACTGAAGGGTCTCCAGTGCGGATACTTTGTGGGTTTCACCGTATGGCCCGGTAAGGTGGCCGTCAACGTACATACTATCCTTACCGGATAGAAGCGGTATTTCATAGGACAGACAGATGTCACGCAATGCCCGGCAGGATCGCACAAGCTGTGCGGCTTTGAATTTTCCGTCCGGGTTATCTTGAGGGTGAAATTGAATACTGGGCCAGCAGAAATTATCCACGCCGCCGATACGGTCAAAATTTCCACCCACAGCCAGGAGTCTGCGCACCGCCTCATCAATTGTACAACTTGTCATGTGATAGGCATCGATGGCCGAATAGGCGGGCAGCAGGGCCTGGGAAAATACAAGACCTTTTTTAGAGTCGATCACAGGCCGTATGACCACCGCGTCACTATTGACATCACGATCCGCACCCACCAGAGGCTTAATCACGCTGGACCCCTGCACTTCATGATCATACTGCCTGCTTATCCATTCCTTGGAGCAGATATTGGGGCGTGAAAGCAGGTCCTTTAGTAATGCTTCATAGTCACTGGGTTCTTTTAGAACCGGTTCAAACAAACCCCGTCTTTCCGATGCCTGCCATTGTGCATCAAATTCCCACTGGGGAAAACCCGACGTTAAAAAATCCATATCTATATAGGCACAGGTCCTGCCGTTATAGGTGATATGAAGTTTTCCCGTATGGGTGTAACTGCCGATGACCGTACTCTCTACGGCATGCATTCCGGATAGCTCCATAAAACGTTCAAGATGCGTGGGATTAACCGCCACGGTCATTCGTTCCTGGGATTCGGAAACCCAAATTTCCCACTGATCAAGCCCTTGATATTTTAAGGGAACTTTTTCGAGTTGGACCTCACACCCATTGCTAAACCGGGCCGATTCGCCCACAGAAGATGAGAGTCCTCCCCCGCCGTTATCCGTAATAAATCTTATCAGGTCCCGGTCCCTGGCCTCTAAAAGAAAATCGTGCATTTTTTTCTGGGTATAGGGATCACCGATCTGAACATGACCGGCAGGGGTATGCTCGGAAAAAGTCTCTGACGAAGCGGTAACCCCGTGAATTCCGTCTTTGCCGACCCTCCCGCCGCACATGATAAGCAGCTCTCCGGGAGATGTTTTCTTTGTTTCCGACGGTTCTTCCCCGATAAAAGCCGGCATAATTCCCAGCGCCGTTACAAAAACAAGGCATTTTCCCATATATCCGGGATGAAAAAGCACCTGGCCGAAGGTCGTGGGAATTCCGCTTTTGTTACCGCCGTCTCTTACCCCTTCAATAACACCATCCAGAAGGCGTCTGGGATGAAGACGCGGCTTAAGGACCCCGTTATAATCCCTGGGTCCCACACAATAGCCGTAACTGCCCATGACCAGCTTCGACCCTTTACCGGTTCCTAAAGGATCACGGTATACCCCGACAATTCCGGTAATGGCTCCGCCGTATGCCTCCATATTGGATGGAGAATTGTGGGTTTCCCCGGTAATAACGTAATAATGGTTGTTGTCAAATCGTCCCACACCGGCATTATCCCACAAAACCGATACCACCCAGGGATTTTTCTCCTTCAGGGTCAGCGTCGGCGTCTCAATGCAGGTTTTAAATAAGTTGTCCACAACCTCGGTCTCACCGGTTTCAAGATCCGAATAACGGAACAGCCCTCGAAAGGTATTATGGTTACAATGATCGCTTCTGGCCTGGGAAATATATTCAAGTTCAATATCCGTTGGATCTGAAAGGTCCACGGAAGCCCGTGAGGCTTGCACCTTAGCATCCAAAAAATAGGACCTTATGAACGGTATATCCGCAGGGTTCAATGCCAGGCCCCGTTGGTCACTAATCTTTTTTAAGGTTGAATCGCTGCCTACCGATATTGTTGACACCGTGGGGGTATGGTCAAGTATGACTCTGGGGATGATAATACCGGTTCCTTGGGCAGGATTCCATTGGTCCGCCGGAAAAATTTTCCACTGCTGGATGATATCATTGGCAAGAAGTTCGGCAGCAATTTTGTCCATATCTTCCGCGGTCAGACCTTTGCCTTTCAGGCAATACCGCTTTGAAGTGTAGATGGCTTGACCCGGCCCGAACCTTATCCCCAGAATATCTTCCACCGCCTCAACAGCGGTACTTCCGGGATTATCTCTGACTCCCGGTCTGTAGCCGACCCAGATGGTCCAGTCAAATTCCATATCAAGGGGATCCAAGGAGGAGATCTGGGTCACGGGATTGGTAAAGATTTCTGTTTGGATGGTTTTCAGCTGATCTTTGGAAAGATCGGCGTCAATGGTGACAATATAAACGCAACGAACGCTGACCAGGTCAATACCGAAATAATTCTTTGCCTTCTGGCGAATTCCGTTCCCTTCAGCATCAAACAGCTCGGATTTTAGGGCTATCTCAAGTCGATATGGCATCGTCGAATTGTATCCATCCGTAGTAACACAACTAACTAACTAAAAAAGACCTTCGCAATATCATTATAGAACACATATATCATCAGCAGTAACAACACAAATATACCTGCCTGCTGGGCAATTTCTCGCACCCTTATACTTACCGGATTTCCCGTGACCGCCTCAATAAAAAAGAAAAGAAGATGGCCGCCGTCTAAAACCGGGATGGGAAGAAAATTGAGAATGGCAAGGTTTATGCTGATCAGTGCAATGAAAAAGATCAAATGGGTCGCCCCCTCCCTGGCCTGCTCCCCGGCCATCTGGGCAATCATGATCGGCCCGCTCAGTGTTTTTGGCGAAATAGTCCCCTGCAAAAGCTTGATAACACCCTTTATGGTCAGGACGGTGATATTATAGGTCTGTATAATGCTCTGCGAAAGGGACTGAAACACATTCAATTTTTTTGAGAACCCGTTACCTGACGCGCTAATTCCGATGACATACCGTTCGACATCTTCGTTAAATATATTTTTAAATGTTTTGATTTCCGGCGTAATATTTACAACCCGGGTAGAATCTTTTCGACGCACGGATATGGAAAGGGTATTGCCTTTGCTTCCCGTAATGATTTCCGCCATTTTCTCCCAGGTGGATATATCAACGCCATTTATGGATGTGATCAGGTCGTCTTTTTCCAGACCTCCCCGGTATGCGGGTGTACCTTCCTGCACCTCTCCTATGGAAGGCTGCAAGATAAACATGCCGGAAATTTGAAAAATACCAAAGAATATTATCACGGCAAGAAGGAAATTAAAAAAAGGACCGGCCGCAACGATAAGTATTCTTTTCCAGACATTTTTGTGGGTAAATGAGATGGGAATGTCGGCGGGATCTAACTCGGCATCGGGTTGCTCGCCAACCATTTTAACATATCCGCCTAAAGGTATGGCGGAAATAATATAATCGGTAATGCCGATCTTTTTACCGATTAATCTGGGGCCAAAACCGAGTGAAAATTTTTCAACCCCCACGCCGAATAACCTGGCGACCAGGAAATGTCCCAGTTCATGAAAAAATATCAGTACGCCCAAAACAATGACTAATGCAAATATATTAACGCTCATTACGGTAATAGTTCCTGCTAAAAAATGATTGTAAAATTATAATTGACGGTCTCGTAAAAAGTCCAACTTCTGCGTTGTGCTGCATTTCGCAATCATTCAACGTACGAAAAGTACGCCTCATGATTACAAAATTTGCACGCCTTGAATTTGAACTTTTTACGAAACCGTCTAAATCGGACTTTTTACGAGTTCATCAAGATTGATAAATTCTTAAGAAGCAGAACGATTTTTTTTATTTTCTTAAATATTAAATTTATCTATTTTGTGACAAGAAAAATTGAATTATACCACGAAGTACACGAAGATTATAATTTATTATTTTTTTCGTGCTCTTAATTGTAAAAAATAAAACCTATCTTTTTTTGTTCTGGCTGTTCGGATTAATTTTTTAGATAATAATATTTAATTGGCTTTTTTCAAGACCATCCTAATTTTGTTTATATTTTCATAATATTTTCATAATATTATATCCTGTCGATTAAATCTCGGGCCTGCTCCCGGGCCCATCTGTCAGATTCGATAATATCATCAAAGGCCGGGTTCGTAACAACTGCGTGGCTCTCCATTGTTTTTCCGATAACCTCAGGTATTTTGACAAATGGTACCCGTTGCTTCAAAAAAGCCTGAACAGCCATCTCGTTTGCCGCATTTAACACCGCCGGCAGCGTCTCTCCGGCTTGGCAGGCCTTGTACGCCAGATCAAGGCATGGAAATTTATTTAAATCAGGCTTTTCGAAAGTAAGCGCCCCGATCGCGGCAAAATCAGGCAAGGGCTGTTCCAGTGCAAGACGTTCGGGATAGGACAGGGCATATGCAATTGCCCCCTTCATATCCGGAATTCCCAGCTGGGCCATTACCGTGCCGTCTTTAAAAGAGACCATGGAGTGAATCACACTTTGCGGATGGATAAGAACTTCAATCATTTCCTGCGAAACACCGAACAGCCATTTTGCTTCTATAACCTCAAGCCCCTTGTTCATTAGGGTCGCTGAATCCACACTAACCTTTTTTCCCATTTGCCAGGTTGGATGGTTGAGCGCATCCCGGGGTTTTATTTTCACAAATTCGTTTTTCGGCCGGTTCAAAAACGGACCGCCGGAAGCCGTGAGGAGAATTTTATCCAGATCCTGCCTGCGATTGCCCGCAATGCATTGAAAAATTGCGCTGTGCTCGCTATCTATTGGAATGATCTTTACACGATTTCGTGCCGCTCTTGTTATAACAATCTCGCCGGCCATTACAAGGGTTTCCTTATTTGCCAGGGCAATGTTTTTCCCCGCCTCTATGGCAGCAAGGGTGGGTATCAGTCCGGCCGCTCCCACAACTGCGGTAACAACCATATCAACAGAATCATAGGTCGCCGCGGTCCTGTACCCCTCTTGTCCATACATAATTTCAACCTTTGACTTCGACGGAAGCATGCTTTTTAATTCAATGGCACGGGTCTCATCAAAAACCACAGCCATGTCAGGGCGGAATTTCTCTACCTGACCGGCCAATAAGCTCGTATTATTTCTAGCGGCAAGCGCCTTTACGGTAAATCGTTCGGGAAACATTGCTACAATTTCAAGTGTATTGCGCCCAATGGATCCTGTGGATCCAAGTATGGAAAGGTTTTTCATTTTATAATATATATTCTATGAAAAAATAAGCGACCGGGGCCGCAAAAAGTAACGCATCAATTCGATCCAGAAATCCACCGTGACCGGGAAGTAATTCACCGGAATCCTTTATATTGGCGATTCTTTTAAGTTTAGATTCAAACAGATCGCCCACCTGTCCTGCAACACCGATGCAAAGGAAAAACAGGATACTTAAGTTCCACTGCAACAGCGGAAAAAAGAAAATTTTGAACAAAGCACCCGCGCATACATTGGCGGAAAGTCCGCCAACAGATCCTTCTATGGTTTTGTTCGGACTTACGGCAGGGCAAAGCTTATGTCGCCCCAGATAAGATCCGGTATAGAATGCACCGGTATCACCCAGAAAAATCACGATTAATAGGAAAAAAATCCAGGAAACGCCATGATCACCATTCCGGATCAAAACAAGATACGATAGAAATACAGGTATATATAAAACTCCCAAAACCTGTTTTAAAACAATTTCCGATACGGATGCATCAGATTTAAATTTAGGAAGAGAGATCAGAGCAGAGACAATAAGATTTAAAGCAATAAGGCCTAAAATAATTTTGAATGAATTCATATATGCAGCCCAGATAATAGCCGGACCTATGATGAAAGCCAAAAGCTTAAAGCAAAATGGATTCAAGGGTTCAATTTTGCCAAGTAAAATATGAAAAAATTCCCAAAGGGCTATGAGGCATACGGCACCGATAACCATAGAAAACACCAATGCCCCCCCGGTTCCGATGAGCAAAACAAGAAAGGGAATGGCCACAAAAGCTGTAATCCATCGTTTCAAATGCATTTTGACTGGATTGCCGTTTACAAGTTGCGAATGACTATTGGAATCCACGCCGGATATAAGAAATCCGGCCCGTATCAATTAATTAAACGTCTTGGAAATTCTACAACTTATCGAAAGTAAAAATCCGGGTCCAGAAGGCCCGGCTTTGATTATCCCCAGCGGGGATTTAGTTTGCCGGCATTTAACGATTTACGGAGTACTGGAGTATTGGAGTGGTGGAGTAATGGAAGAAACCCCTTTTTTCATCGCTCTCAGAAAACAGATCCCTGGAGAAAACCTGAAAATTTAAAGCTCTTTTTTTTAAATCAACACTCCAATACTCCAATACTCCAATACTCCATCATTCCAATTGGGCCTGCCCGCTCGTGCCCCAGGCCGCCTCGCCTTGCTCAACTGGCGAGTGAACTTGCAATGGCAGGCGGGGCCAAGCCCCTAAGTTCAATCTTCAGACTTTACCGAACCTCCGTTCGCGCTGCTGATAATCTTTCAGAATTCGCACAAATTCATCCTTCCCAAAATCGGGCCATAACGTATCTGTAATATAAATTTCAGAGTAGGCTATCTGCCACAGGAGAAAATTGCTTATGCGCATTTCTCCGCTTGTTCTAATCAAAAGATCCGGATCAGGCATTTGATGAGTATACAGGTGTTCAGATATAATTTCCGGTGTTATTGAATCCGGACCCATACGACCCTCTTTGGCTTTTATTGCAATCTCTTTAACCATCTTAACGATTTCAGCCCGCCCGCCGTAGCTCAATGCCAGATTTAGGGTCATACCGTTATTGTTTTTTGTTAACGCCATGACGTTATGTAATGTTTGCCGGACATTTTCCGGCAACCGTTCTATTTGTCCGATGGCATACAAGCGGATATTATTGTCCAGCATCTCTTTTTTTTCCGATTCGAGAAATTTTTTAAGAAGGGTCATGAGAGCAAGGACTTCGGATTGGGGGCGCTGCCAGTTTTCAGTGGAAAAAGCATACAGGGTCAGATAGGAAATACCGATTTCGCGGCAGGCTCGAACAATGGTTCGAACCGTTTTCGAACCCTTTTCATGTCCTTGAATTCGATTTAAGAGGCGCTTTTTGGCCCAGCGGCCGTTACCGTCCATAATAACGGCAACATGTGAGGGTAGCTTTGCGGGATCAAGATCATTGTAATTGGAGGAAGATGTATTAGAATTCAAGGATTTCTTTCTCTTTTTCTTTACAGACTTCATCGATAAGCTTAATATGCTTATCTGTTATTTTCTGGACCTGGTCTTGGGCTCTAAAGGCATCATCTTCCGAAATCTCACCATCCTTTTTCAATCCTTTCAACAGCTCGTTGGAATCACGCCTGATGTTGCGTACGGCTACCCGATGTTCCTCGCTTTTTTTATATATAACCTTGACAAGTTCTTTTCTTCTCTCTTCGGTAAGCGGCGGAATGGAAATACGGATTAGCTTGCCATCGTTTGAAGGGGTTAACCCTAAATCAGACTTCAATATAGCCTTTTCTATATCCTTGATCACGGAAACATCCCATGGCTGTATGTTAATAAGTCTGCTTTCAGGAATAGAAAGAGATGCCATCTGATTAAGAGGAGTTATGGTACCGTAGTATTCAACCCGGATATCATCAAGAATGGACACGGAAGCCCGTCCGGTCCGGGTCTTCTTAAATTCATTTTTAAGAGAATCTATTGACTTATTCATACCCTCCCGAGTTTCCTGATATATCGATTCAATCATGGATTTCTCCCTATTAAAATTACAAGTCCTTTAGTGGCAACCTGTTTATGCAATCAGAATGGAATGCCGGAATATTGGGGGTAAGGGCGGAAATAACTTATTTAGTGCCTGAACGCAAACTGTCTTTTCCGCCAATATCTGCGCCTGCCCCGTGAAATGCGGAGCCTATTTCTTTGGGGTCAGACTCAAATTTTAACCCGCCACCGAACTTTGGCGGGTTAATCCTCGAAATACTACCCGTATTCCAATGGGGTGAAGCCCCTAAGTGCCTATCCGGGTCCCCACCGATTCTCCACATATGACCTTTTTTATATTTCCCTTGTTTGTTAAATTAAAAACAACAAGGGGGAGCTTATTATCCATGGCCAGAGAAATGGCCGTCATATCCATCACATGGAGCTGTTGTTTAATGACCTGCATGTATTTGATTTTTTTTATAAATTTAGCATTCTTATTGACAACCGGATCTGAATCGTAAAGGCCGTCAACCTTTGTCGCCTTTAAAAGGATATCGGCACGTATTTCCTGTGCCCTGAGCACCGCAGCGGTATCGGTGGTAAAGTAAGGATTGCCGGTGCCGGCTGCAAATATCACCACCCGCCCTTTTTCAAGATGGCGGATGGCCTTCCGGATGATGAACGGCTCGGCCACCTCATGCATTGAAATGGCGCTTTGGACACGAGTCATAACCCCATTTTCTTCCAGAACATCCTGTAACGCCAGACTGTTAATCACCGTGGCCAACATACCCATGCGGTCTGCAGAAACTCTGTCTATACCATATGAAGCGGCGGCAACCCCCCTGAAAATATTACCACCGCCCACGACTATGGCAATTTGAACTCCGAGGTCAAATGCCGAGCGGACTTCTTCAGCCACATATTTTATGACATCAGGGCTTATTCCAAAATTCTGATCACCCATCAACGCTTCACCGCTCAGTTTCAATAGAACCCTTTTGAATTGAGGCATTGTCAAAGTTTATTCCTCACCTATTTGAAACCTTGTGAAACGTTTAATTGTTATGTTTTCGCCGATTTTTGCAACCAATTCATTTAAAAGATCCTCAATGGTTATATTGGGATCACGAACATAGGCCTGATTCATCAGGCAGTTATCCTTAAAATATTTTTTAAGTTTGCCTTCTACTATCTTGTCTACTATTTTTTCAGGCTTGCCCATCTCCAGGACCTGTGCACGGTAAATTTCTTTTTCTTTGTCCATGGTTTCTTTGGGGACATCTTCTTGCCGTATACTTACAGGATTGGTTGCTGTAATATGCATGGCAATATTTTTTGCAAATTCCTTGAAATCATCATTTTTTGCAACAAAATCGGTTTCACAGTTAATTTCCACCAGAACACCCAGCTTGCTGTCCATATGAATATAAGACTCGACTATTCCTTCCGTCGTGGCCCTGCCGGCGCGTTTGGCCGCTGTGGCCAACCCTTTTTTTCTTAAAAAATCGACCGCCTTGCTTATATCTCCGTTACACTCGGAAAGTGCTTCTTTACAATCCATGATTCCTGCCCCGGTCTTTTCACGGAGCTCTTTGACCGTTGCAGCACTAATTGTCGCCATCATTATTCTCCTGTCTTTTCAGCTTCAGTTGTTTCTTTCGATTCCTGACTTTCAGAATCTTCAGGGGCTTCAGTACGTTGGGTTGCAGATGTTGATTTTTTAATTATTTCCACAATAGGTCCCTCTGAACCCTCTGAAATAATCTTTCTTTCACCCGGCTTTAATTCCACACTTGCGGCAGCAACTTCAGATACTTCCTCCACTTCTTTGTCGGTTTCCGCCTGCTGTTTTTCAGCCAGACGCTCTTTACCTTCAACACAAGCATCAGCGATTCTGGATGTGATCAGCCGTATTGCACGGATGGCATCATCATTACCGGGTATGATATAATCAATTTCATCAGGATTACAATTGGTGTCCACAATAGCAATAATCGGAATTCCCAGTCGTCTTCCCTCACGAACTGCGATTGCCTCATTCTTGGGATCAACCACAAAAATAGCACCGGGAAGATCATTCATGGTGCGTATTCCGCCAAGATTATTGTCGAGTTTTACCCGTTCCTTTTCAAGCTTCAGGCCCTCTTTTTTGGGAAAAAGATTGATCGATCCGTCATTTACAATTGTATTTAGATAGTTAAGACGTTCTATACTTTTTTTTATGGTCTGAAAATTTGTCAGCATTCCGCCCAGCCATCGGTTATGAACATAAAACATTTCGCATCGATTCGCTTCTTCATAGATGGAATCCCGGGCCTGTTTTTTGGTTCCTACAAAAAGAAGCATCTTTTTGCCTGCAACGGTATCTACTACAAAATCATATACTGTCCTGAACATTCGAACAGTTTTCTGAAGGTCAATAATATAGATGCCGTTCCTGGCCCCAAAGATATATTGCTTCATCTTGGGGTTCCAGCGCTTGGTCTGATGACCAAAATGTACTCCGGATTCAAGCAGTTCTTTCATGGTAATATAAGCCATTATTTTCTCCCTTCTTAAACGGTTTTTCCACCGCCCATATCACTCCCAAATCCAACCCCGCCATGAGACCTTTGAAAAACGTCCTCTTTTGCCCAATTCCTGTGTCCCCGATAATCGGGATCTTCGCCAAGCTTCGACAGGCTCAAATTTTAATCCTCAAAATACTCAATGTATTCCTGCGGTTAAAATTTTCGCGTTGACTCGGGGCGTCCATGCCCCTATCCCTTGCGGGCAGCCTGACAGCTGTCCAATTCTGCTATCCTGCAGAATTGTCCTTGGCCTTGAACAAAATTGAACGTTTTTCAAAGGTCTCGCCATACGCGGGGCACCAGGAAATAGGTCCAAAGGCGTGCGAATTAGTTAGTTTCCATGCGAAAAATTGCTCATTTCTGCATTGGAAACTTAATTTGTGCCCAATATAGATTTATGGATGGACACTAGTTAAACCAACTTTTTTAACAAATTAAATATTGATACGCAACAGTTTTTTATTGCTTTTTCTTTTTCATACGGACAACACGATCGTATCCACTGTAATCTTTTGTAAATACAACATTTTCATAATTTCCACATTGGTCGATAATACTCCGGATATCATTTTTCTGGTCATGACCGATCTCCAGCAGCAGGCTCCCATTCCGGTTCAGATATAGATGAGCCGTGTTAATAATATGTCTTAAACAGAAAAGTCCGTCTCTGTCACCGTCAAGGGCCGAAATCGGTTCATACTTGTAAATTTCAGGCATAAGACGCCCAATAACCCGGGTTGGAACATAAGGCGGGTTTGATAGGATCATATCAAATCGTTTGTTTTTACAGTTTATGGGCGTAAACCAGTCCGCACAGAAGAAACTGACAGCCGTATCCAGGCCATGTCGCTTTGAGTTTTGTCCGGCCAGCCTGACGGCTTCAACGGAACGGTCAGATGCAAAATAAGTATGTTTGGGTCGCATGGATGCAATGGATAGAATGATAGCCCCGGATCCTGTGCCGAGCTCTAATATGCTTTTTATCGCCGGTTTAACATCAGAACTGTTATCCTCGGGCAAAAGATTTAATGCAGCCTCAACCAGGCATTCGGTCTCAGGTCGCGGGATCAAGACATCTTTTGTGACAGCGAAATCCATGGACCAGAATTCCTTGACTCCTAAAATATATGCAACCGGTTCCCGTTCAATCCTCCGTTTTATTAATACTTTAAATTTCGAAAGCTCATTTAAGCAAAGCGGCTGATCGTATCGCAAGTACAGATCTATCCTTTT
Organism: Desulfobacteraceae bacterium Eth-SRB2; assembly: GCA_004193595.1. Classification (GTDB taxonomy): domain Bacteria; phylum Desulfobacterota; class Desulfobacteria; order Desulfobacterales; family UBA11574; genus S5133MH16. The sequence goes on along the minus strand of RPGQ01000001.1, from coordinate 191,751 downwards.
TAATTTTAAGACATGTGCGAGAAGTATTTCGGCTGTAGATCTTGGGCTGTCTATATCGTGGGATTTAAAATAAGAAGTGGTCCATTTGAGAAGTTTTATTATGGTCCATTCAGGATTCCTGGACTTCTGCTGATTCTGCATTCTGTAATGCCTGGGTCTGATAAAAAGTTGCAAGCTTTTCTATGATCTCGTCTATTTCTCCCTGCATAATGTTTTCAAGCTTGTAAAGGGTAAGCCCTATCCGGTGGTCGGTCACTCTTCCCTGGGGAAAGTTGTACGTCCTGATTCTTCCACTTCTGTCTCCGCTGCCTATCTGGCTTTTCCGCTCTTTGGATCTTTTTTCATCCTGCTCCATGATCATACGATCGAGAAGACGGGCACGCAGCACTTTCATGCCCTTGTTTTTATTTTTCAACTGCGATTTTTCATCCTGACAGGTTACCACCAAACCTGTGGGGAGATGGGTAAGACGCACCGCTGAATCGGTTGTATTTACACTTTGACCTCCCGGACCGGTTGATCGGAACACATCGACTTTAATCTCACTCGAATCGATATGAAGTTCAACGTCCTCGGCTTCCGGCAAAACCGCAACAGTGACTGCAGAGGTGTGTATCCGCCCCTGAGCCTCGGTTTCCGGAACCCGCTGGACACGATGTATGCCGCTTTCATATTTAAAACGGCTGTATGCCCCCTTGCCGTGGATCATGGCGATGATTTCTTTTAAACCGCCAACTCCGGTGGGATGATGGGTCATGACTTCGACTTTCCAATTTTTCCTTTCAGTATACCGGGTGTACATTCTGAAAAGATCACTTGCAAAAAGGCCGGCCTCTTCTCCGCCGGTTCCCGCCCTTATTTCAACAATAACATTTTTATCATCATTGGAATCTTTGGGCAAAAGGAGATTTTTAAGATCGTTTTCGAGGTTTTCTTTGCGAAGGGTTAGGGCTCCGACTTCATCCCGGGCCATCTCTTTAATATCCGGGTCCTTGTCCTTTAAAAGCTCCATGCCGTCATTGAGCTCTTCTATGGTGCGTTTATACTTTCTGAAAACCCATACAATTTTGCTTAGATCGGCATGTTCCCGGCTATATTTCTGGTATGCATCCCGATCTTGCACAATTCCGGGATCGCTCAAAAGCTTTTCGACTTCTAAAAATCGATTTTCAACACCTGACAATCTATCAAACATGGGTCTTACTCGGATCTCTCCATTAAAAAAACAGTGATGAGTCTGTTGATTAATGGCCTTTTCGCCCAATCTCTGCGTTATGCTCAAAAAATAATCCTCGGAATATCAACTATATGCCTGTGGTTATTTTTTTCGCATGCCTTGATCTTGAACTAAAATCCTCATTAATCAACAGACTCAGTGATGCCTAAAAAAAACGGCCCATCACCTTTTGCATCTGTTTATGAGGGCTAAGCCGTATGGGTGAATGGGCTGTTTATTGGTTCTGAAATTTTTCATATTTCTTGCGGAAACGCTCAATTCGTCCGGCAGTGTCCACAAGTTTCTGTTTGCCTGTATAGAAAGGATGGCATTTTGAGCAGATTTCAACACGGATATCCGATTTTGTCGAACCCGCCTCCAATTCATTGCCGCATGCGCATCTTATGGTTGTTTGTTGATACTCAGGATGAATGTCCTTTTTCATATATTTTCAACCTCCTGCTTTTCTTTTACGCATTCATTGAATTCAGAAAATCTTGATTATTCTTTGTTCCATTCATTTTATCGAGCAAAAATTCCAAACTGTCAATAGGATTTAAGGAAGATAGGAGTTTTCTTAAAATCCAGACACGCGTCAGGGTTTCCTGATCCAGAAGAAGTTCTTCCTTGCGAGTGCCCGATTTTTTGATATCAATTGCAGGGAATACCCGCTTATCGGCCAGCCTTCGATCCAACTGAATTTCCATATTGCCGGTGCCCTTGAACTCTTCAAAAATCACTTCATCCATACGGCTTCCCGTATCAACCAGGGCGGTTGCGATAATGGTGAGGCTTCCTCCCTCTTCAATGTTTCTGGCGGCTCCGAAAAAACGTTTGGGTCGTTGAAGCGCATTTGAATCAACGCCTCCGGAAAGTATCTTCCCGCTCGGCGGGATAACGGAATTGTATGCCCGTGCCAGCCGGGTTACACTATCCAGAAGGATAACCACATCTTTTTTATGTTCCACCAGGCGCTTGGACTTCTCAATAACCATTTCAGCGACCTGAACATGCCGTTCTGCAGGCTCGTCAAAGGTGGAGCTGACGACCTCCCCGTTCACGGATCGCTCCATGTCCGTAACTTCTTCGGGCCGCTCGTCAATAAGAAGTACAAACAGAACAATATCTTTATGATTTATACTGATACTGTTGGCGATGGCCTGCAACAGCATTGTTTTGCCGGACCTGGGGGGCGAGACGATCAACCCTCTTTGGCCAAAACCCGTGGGAGTCAAAAGGTCCATTATTCTCGTGGAATAATTATCAGAATCGCATTCAAGCAGTATCTTTCTGTCAGGATATAGGGGCGTGAGATTGTCAAAAAGAATTTTTTCCCTGGAAACCTCCGGATCTTCATAGTTAACCGCCTCGACCTTTAACAGGGCAAAATACCGTTCCGTCTCCTTGGGCTGACGAATCTGACCGGACACCGTATCTCCGGTTCTTAAATTGAATCGGCGTATCTGCGAGGGTGACACATAAATATCATCCGGTCCCGGAAGGTAATTATAATTCGGTGCCCGCAAAAATCCGAATCCGTCCGGCAGTATTTCGAGTGTGCCTTCCCCGAATATCAAACCGGTCTTTTCAATTTCTGCTTGTAGCAGGGCAAAAATAAGATCCTGTTTTCTCATTCCTGCCGCCCCCTCAATTTTGAAATCTTTGGCCAAAAGAGCCAACTCACTAATTTTCTTTTCTTTGAGTTGAACAATGTTCATAATGTGGGAATTCCTTGTTTGAGAGCGGCCTGGCCGCAATTTATAAGCTCATGAAATATTTTATATATTATCAATCGGATCCATATTGACTTTCATGGAAGAAAATGTGCTCAATGAAATAATATCGAAAGATTAGACATTCTTTCCAAATGGCGGGATCCAAACAGGAGTGTTTTACTCATTAATTTTCGAAATTTTAAACCATGATTTCCTAACTGTCAAGAACTTTTGATCCTTTTTGCGTTATTTTTAAGAATTTTTCATATAACCGATCAACGGATCTTATGAGTTGCTCCTTTAAACCGTCATTTGATAATACGAATCCTGCACGTTCGACCTTTTCTTGATCCGGCATCTGAACATTTAAAAGTTCTTCAGCCTGATCACGGGAGACATTATCGCGGTCCATCAGTCGTTTAACCCGCAATTTACGGGCGGCACTGACCACGACAACCCGATCGAACTGTTCTTCCATGCCGAGTTCAAAAAGAAGAGGAACCTCTACCACCACCACACGGTTACCCTGCTGTTGGGCTTGAGCCATTTTTTGCTGCATGAGCCTGGATATCTCCGGATGTATGAATTGCTCCAGAGAACGCCGGGCAGCACTGTCGTTTACAATAATACGTCGCAGTATTTGGCGATTCAGCGTGCCGTTACTTAACACGACCTTTGCACCAAAATGCTTGAGGATTTTTTCATGAGCCGTGGAGCCCGGAGCCACAGCTTCCCTTGCCAGTGTATCGGAACTTATAATTTTTATACCCAACGCTTCCAATCGGCGGCAAACAAAGCTCTTGCCGGACCCGGCACCCCCGGTAACCGCAACTTTAAAGACTTTTTTTATGGTTTCGACCATAGGGTGTCCGGATAGACACAATCTTAAAATAGTGATATAAGTACGGTTTAGAATAGGGTGTAAATCAAGATTGTTGGTGATTTAGCTCAAGCAATCCAGGTTTCAGGTGTCAGTGTTCAGGTGTCAGCTCTACGTTCGTCCTCCTGACACCCGACACCTGAAACCAGACTTTCGAATTCCGATGGAAAGTAATAAATGACCGCTGTTAACCAACATCAGTGAATTACACACTTTAGAATACTTATAAAAAGAGGTAACGTCAAGAAAAGTAAAAGAATCAATGATTCATTTTAATTCAAATATGTTTTCTCAAACAAAAGGCGCATATATCATCGGCGGCTCGATCAGGGATCTTCTTCTTGACCGAATTCCAAGCGACTATGACATTGCGGTCACGGAAAATCCCAAAAAATTTGCGGAAAACATGGCCAAAAATATATCGGGCCACCTATTTAAGATGGGAAAACCCGGGCAGATGATCATTCGGGTGGTATCCAAGGATAATATTTTTGATATCACCTCTTTAAACGGCTCTTTCATAGAAGACGACCTTAAAAAAAGGGATTTTACCATCAATGCCATGGCATATGATCTTTCTTCAGGAGAAATTATCGACTGCCTGGGGGGTCTTGGGGATCTGGCCGATAAAAAAGTTCGTATGGTTTCAGCAGATGTTTTTAAAAAAGATCCGATCCGTTTGATACGGGCCTATAGAATTGCTGCATGTTTGAATTTCGAAATCGAACCACAGACGGCTTCCCGTATAAGCGCTTACGCAAAACTCATACACAATTCAGCCGGTGAGCGGATACGGGAAGAAATTTTCAAATTACTGGGCACGTCGAAATCATATCATTATCTTTCCCAAATGGCTGACGCCGGTCTTTTAACCGCCATCTTCCCGGATTTTGACCGCTTAAAAGGATGCCTTCAAAACAGCCATCATCTTTATGACGTGTTTGAACATACCCTGAAAGCGTATCACCACCTTGAAACCCTACTCAACGATCCGGACAAGATTCTGCCGGATACTTGCATCCAGATCCGGCAATATCTTGATGAAGAAAAAACCGTTCTCCTTAAATATGCAATTTTGCTGCATGACATGGGCAAGCCCTGGGCTAAAACCATAGATACCAGGGGGAAAATCCATTTTTACGGCCATTCCCGGAAAAGTGTGGATCTGGCTCAAAAAGTCAACCAAAAGTTGAGACTTTCCAATCGTGAAAAGCGGTTCGTGGATTTTATTATCCGTAACCATTTAAATCCGCTTTTTCTTTTCACGGCCATGCAGAAAAAAACGTTAACACATAAGGGGACCACCCGTTTCTTTAAAAAATGCGGAGACAACACACCTGCCCTGCTGTTGCATTCCATTGCGGATATCATGGCAAAACGAGACAAGCCCAATCAAACACACAAGGCCTTCATAAGGTTTGTAAAAGAGATGATTCATAATTTTTTTTATAGTTTTAAACCCAAAATCAAGGAACCGCCGCTGATTACAGGCCATGACCTTATTCATGAATTCAGGCTTATTCCTTCACCGTTATTCAAAAGAATTCTAAACCTTGTGCAAGAAGAAAAATTAACAAATAAAATAAAAAGCAGGTCCGAGGCTCTGGCATGGGTAAGGGACTATCTGGACAGTAAATAGAACATAGGGGCTTGGCCCCGCCTGCCATTGCAAGGCACGAGCGGGCAGGCTCAATTGGAATAATGGAATGATGGAGTAATGGAATGATGGGTTTGAGGAGTTTTTTACAATTAAAATGGTTTATTTCCGCTCTTATCCCAACATTCCATTATTCCATTCTGATGGCATAAACAGGTTGCCATTAAGAGACTTGTTATTTCGCACGGGTGGAAATCAAGACCGTTGGTAAACGCTGATGCCTTTCTATTGACAAACCGTGGCTCCGAAGCTTTTTTTAGGTGTCAGGTGTCAGGGTTAAGGATTAAGGGGGAAACGAGGTGACCAACGTATGTTGAATGGATTAGAGAAAACATTGGAACGGAAAGTCCCAGAGCAAGAACGCCGCTGGCAGTTAGCTGAGGAAACGGCAGTGTATGGTGTAAAAAATGAATCGTTCCCTCAGGGCTGGCTCATTACTACTGAACATGTTTCCTGACACCTGACACCTGAAACCAAATAGCCATAGCAATCTTAGCAAACAACAGTCTTGATTTACACCCCACGGAGGGTTCAATTCGTTGTTCTTTGTATACTTCCCCAGAACCCTGCCGGCATGAATAGAACAGCAAAGATGAGCACCGCCCCATATAAAAACTCATGTCCTGTGGGAATCAGGGGGTGAAAAACGAATTGATCCAAGGGATAAATAATCAGTGCTGCCAGAGCAGGTCCTATAATGGTGAACCGGCCCCCGCAAATAGCAAAGATCATGGGTATGGCGGAGAAATGAAGTCCAAAGACCAGTCCCGGGTTGATATATCGGACCAGATGTGCATAACAGGCACCGGTGACTCCCGTGAAAAAGGCACTGAGCAGCATGGAGAACAATCGCAATCTGTCCGCATCAATGCCCACGGCTTGGGAAGCGATTTCCTCTTCACGGATGGCCTGAAGTGCCAGACCCAGATTGGAACGAAATATAAATCCCACCAGGCCCAGCAATAAAAGAAAATAAATAAACACAAGATAATAAGAGGCCGTGAAACTGGAATAAAAATCGATATGCCATGTCCCCAGGTTCAAAGAGGGAAATCCCGGCAGACCTACCAGTCCTAAAGAACCGCGGGTCACTTGGTCCCAGTTATCGGTTATAACTCTGGGGATTTCTATAAAGGCCAGGGTAGCCAGGGCAAAATAAGCACCTCTCAGGCGCATGCAGATCAGACCCATAATAAAACCGAGTCCCGCGGCTATAAACCCGGCTAAAGGAATGGTGATCCAGAGAGACAGACCCAAATCAAGACTTAAAAGGGCCGAAGCATAGGCGCCGGAACCGAAAAAAGCGGCGTGTCCAAGGGAAATCGAACCGCTTAAACCCAGAATGTTCCAGGCAAGTGCCAGGGTAGCCAGTAGCAGGGCATGGGTAAAGACCTGCAGAATATAGTCATTTTGCCGAACCAGAAGCGGAAGCAGCAACAAAAGGAATAGACCCATCAAAAGACTGATTTTATCCGGGGTTAACCCCTTATTGAAGCCGTATCGAGAATTTTTTGTTTTTATATTAATCATTAATGAACTCGTAAAAAGTCCGATTTAGACGGTTTCGTAAAAAGTTCAAATTCCCCCGCCAAACATAGGCGGGATAAAAAGGCGTGCAAATTTTGTAATCATGAGGCGTACTTTTCGTACGTTGAATGATTGCGAAATGCAGCACAACGCAGAAGTTGGACTTTTTACGAAACCGTCAATCATTATATGTTCGATAATAGATCATGATTCTCTATTTCCAAGAATGCCGTAAGGCTTGAACGCCAGCAGGATGAGTAACAAAAGGGACGTAACCATCTCACGCCAGCTGGATCCGCAGAGTATTACGGTAAAAGATTCAGCCAGTCCCAGAATCCAGCCTGCCAGGATAATTCCGCCCAGGCGGCCCACACCGGCAAAAATTGTGATGGTAATAGCCAGCAAAGTGATTTCATGTCCGGTTGACGGATAAAGATAGTGTGTGCAGCCGTAAAGCGGTCCTGCCAGACCGATAAGCACAGCACCGAGGCAGAAAGCAAATGTTCCCATGATGGTCACGTTAATTCCTGCCAGAGCGGCCGCCTCCTTATCCTGGATCGTGGCCCTCAACGCCTTTCCCAGATACGTTCGGTACATAAGTATATAAAGCAGGAAAATCACAATCAGGGACAATAGAAGCAGAGTGAGTTGACCATAACTCATATAAACCTCATGGAAGTGGAAATTCTTGTTCAGGGATGGAATGCGAATCAACCGATAATTACCGGAAAAAAGGATAAGCATACTGTTTTGGATGACAATGGCAATTCCGAAACTCAGAACGATGGAATTTAACTCCAGAGGTTCACTGAGCCGGGCAAATAGGCGTTTGAGACCCAGGCATATCAAAAATAACACCAGAATGGCGACCGGAAATGTTAACACAAAGGAAAGCGCATAAACGTCCCAGAGCCAATAGGCCACATAGCCGGCCAATACCACCAGCTCGCCATGGGCCAGATTAAAATAGCGAGTGACTCCAAAGATCAGTGCAAATCCAAGTGCAATCAGGATATAAAAGGAGCCCATGGATATGCCCGAAACCAGAACCGTAGTCCACATAAGCTATCTTTGATCCCATGGGGGCATTGGATAAACCGGCTGTCCGGAGGCTCGATCAGATGGATAGACAACCACGAGTTTTTCTTTTTGAATCTGGACAACCATATGTTTGTAATGGAGGGGGTCTCCGGTTTTGTCAAAAGCAAGATGCTCCATGGGCAGAACCAGGTCAAGTTTTGTCAATGCCATGCGAATATTATCACCGGTAAGGGGCAGGCCGTTATGCAACACTGCCTGCATGGCCGCAATCAGAGCTCGGGCAGAGGTGTAACCGTGCATGTTGGTGGTGTTGGGCTGCTGTTTAAACATTCGGACAAATCTTTGAATAAAGGCTATAGAGGCCGCTTCCGTACCGGGCTCGGTAATTCCCGGATTCCAGGCACACGTGCTGTAAAGGTAGTCGGCATCTTTACCCATTGTTTTTATAAAACTTTCATATGCAATGCCGAATGGGCCAATAAATGCCTTGGGTGATATTCTGTTTTCTTTGAGCTGGCGCACAAGAAGGATATGATCCGGTGTAAAGCCGCCTGAAACGATCACGTCGATGTTCATACCGGCCATTTTGGCTATAAGCGGTGTGAAATTAGGTGTACCCGGACGGAATTTTTCGATCAGTTTTACATTAAGGCCATGGGTCTTAAGACACCGTTCAAGGTCACGGGCCAGTTCTGAAGATCCAGGGGTGGCGGCGTGCAAAATGGCCAGATGTTGGGGCTTAAAACGTTGAGTCAAGATGCCACAGAGGGGTTCAACAAAGTCCTGAAGCCGGGAAACTCTGAAAAAGAATGGATTTTTACACTGTGCCAGCTCCTTTTGCAAACTGGCACTGGCGACATAAGGAATCCGGTATTTTTTAGCCACTGCAGCGATAGGCCCGACCAGGGAATCCACATAACCACCGGTGAGCGCGGCCACCTTTTCCCAGGAGCACAATTCTTCAGCCCTGGAGATGGCCACATCCGGCCGGCTCTGATCATCGCGTGAGATCAGCTGAAGCTGATTGCCGCCGATACCCCCGGCCTCATTGGCCTCGGCCACGGCAACCTCGATCCCCTGATGGATCTCGATACCATTTTTTGCCAGCCCGCCGGAAAGAGGGTTGATCGCGCCGATTTTAATGGTCGCGGCGGAACTCGTGTTGCTCCGGAAGGCAAGTATCGATAAGCAAAAAATGATGCAAAAGCATCTGATAAACGATAAAAAAAAGTTTCGGTGGCTTTTCGACAATTTTTTCATGGTAAAAATTTCGAACACTGTTTTAACGTGGATCTGCCAAGGTTTCAAAGTAAATGGTTATGGCAAATTATTCAACATACAACGACCTGAAAATTGCATATTACCTAAAACCTGCATTACGAAAGCGTCACCTTAGACCCCACACTGTTGAGCGCAAAACTTGACGGAAACTCTTTTTGAAATCGCTGGATGGCTTTCCAGCCGGTACAATGCATGGGTATTAACACTTCGGGGTCCAACTTTTTAAATTCCGCAATGGTCTTGTCATGAATTTTCTCAAAAAATGGTCCGGAAAGATGGAATCCTCCCATTACTGCTTTAATGTTGTTTTCCCCGGTTGTTTTCTGTGCAAATCTAACCGTATTAATAATACCTGCATGGGCACATCCGGAAATCACCACCAGGCCCTTTCCGTTGAGGTTAACGACAATGGACTGATCGTCGTCAAAGGGATCAAACACTAATTCTCCGTCTTTTTCTTTGAGGGCATTGGGCATTCCCTTTTCAAATTCCGTTGTACGTTCTACCTGACCGGTTACCATGATCATATCATCGGCGATCAGGGTCGGTGATTTGCTTTCCACGAGTTCAATATTTTTTTGTTCAAGCTCATCTTTTATCAAAGTTCGGGGAAAAAGGCGCTTGCTTCCATCCGGTGTACGGGTATAGCGAGGATGTTCAAATACGCCGGGATGAACCACCAGGGGAATGGTCCCGGGTATTTTGTCGAGGATGCCGTAAAGGGAACCGGTGTGGTCCATGTGGCCGTGGCTGATGACAATCGATTCTATCTCCTTGATATTTACTCCCAGTCGTTCCATATTGTGGAGTACGCCCACCTTGGTGTAACCGGTGTCGAACAGGATGGTGTGTTTGATTTCTCCTTGAGTGACTGTGATCAGAAGGGACAGCCCATGTTCTGCCAGAAGGGTGTCATCTAAAATGTTGCCGTCCTTTGCCAGCGGGGGACGGGAGATAATTTCCGAGGGCGGCAGCAAAAGATCAATATAATTGTCTATAAGGGTTTGAATCTCAACACGGTCCACGGCTTTTAAGGAAACGGGCAAATCAGTATTCATCACTTTTCCTCCTTTAGGCGTTAAGCGACATCATGGGGTCCCGCTGCGGAATCTCGGCGGAACAATGCCGGATAAGGTGTTATGTTTTTTATTTAATTTTCAATATACAAATTACCTGAATAGAGTTAAACTTGCTTTCGTTAACAGATATTCGGATATTGTTGTTAAATTTAAATCCGGTCAAGTTCGATTGTTACCATGTATTGCAAATAAGCAGCCATGTAAAGAGATTTGTTGAATCCCAGATAAGGTAATTTGTTTACGAGAACGGGTTATAAATGATCAATAAAAGCAGGTTGCACGAAAACCGGACATTTTTGATGCCGGATACCCCAACCCATAACAAGCACCTTGCTTAAGAGATCGATATTTGATATTTATCAATGAGTCTGTTGATTAATGGTCTTTTCGCACAATCTCTGCGTTATGCTCAAAAAATAATCCTCGGAATATCAAATATATGCCTGTGGTTATTTTTTTCGCATGCCTTGATCTTGAACGAAAATCCTCATAAATCAACAGACTCATCAAAACACTAAGTTTTTAAACAAAAAGGTTATAAATACAAGTTTGATCCGTTAACGGTCTATAAATTATGCCAAAACACAAAAAAACTTCTCAGATACTCAAGAAACGATCCCGGCGAGACCGGAGGGGCATTTTTTCAAATATTGTCCGTTTTTTTATTTATGTCTTTGTTATAATTTTGATATTAGGTGGTTGTGGAGTTGTCGGGGTTTATCTCTATCTGGGCAAAAATCTTCCCAAAATATCTTCGCTAAGCGATTACCGGCCTTCTATAATCACAAAGGTGTATTCAGACGACACCCGAAAGATCGCTGAATTTTTTAAAGAACGGAGAATTGTGATCCCTCTATCTCAAATGCCTGAAATGCTTAAGAAAGCTTTTATTGCTGCGGAGGATGCAAGATTTTATAAACACAAAGGAATAGATCTTTTGAGTATTGTCAGGGCATTTTTTAAGAACATTGAAGCCGGAGCCATCGTTCAGGGCGGCAGCACCATTACCCAGCAGGTTACAAAATCGTTTTTCTTGACACCGGAAAGAAGTTATTCCCGCAAAATAAAAGAGGCGATTCTTGCCTATCGCATTGATAAGAAATTTGCGAAGAACGAAATTCTTTTTTTGTATTTAAACCAGATTTATCTGGGGCATGGCGCATATGGGGTGGAAGCTGCTTCTGAAAATTATTTCGGAAAATCTGCCCAGGAATTGAACCTGGCAGAATGTGCGATCTTAGCCGGCCTGCCCCAGGCGCCCAGCAGATACTCTCCCTTCAGATTTCCGGAAAGGGCAAAGCAGCGTCAGATATATGTTTTAAACCGGATGGTTGAGGAAGGTGTTATAACCAATATTCAAGCCACGGAAGCCATCAATAAAGAGCTTGATATTAAACCCAGGAAAAACTGGTACATAGAAGAAGTCCCCGTTTATACCGAGCACATCAGGCGTGAAATCGCAAAAAAATACGGTGACGACATCTTGTACAGAGAAGGGCTCAAAATTTATGCTGCGGTGAATATTGAAATGCAAAAGATTGCCCGTGGAGAAATAGAAAAGGGACTCAATGCTCTGGATAAACGCCAGGGGTATCGGGGTCCCATAAAGCATTTACAGCCGGAAGAGATCGAATCGTTTTCAAAAAACCTTCAGACTGAGCTGGAAAAAGCACCCCTTGAAGAGGGAAAGATCACAGAAGGCGTTGTGATAGAGGTAAATAACAAGAATGATACGGTAGTGGTTCGAATCGGCAATACTTTGGGAATAATAAGAATTGAGGATATGCGCTGGGCAAGAAAACCAGACCCGAAAATTGCCTATTTCGAATCCAGAGTTCAACATCCAGGAGAGGTTTTGTCCGTGGGTGATGTTATACATGTTAAGGTTAAAAATAAAATTTTTAATACCAACCGATGGTGGCTTGCCCTGGAACAGGTCCCAAAGGCTCAAGCCGCCCTGCTGAGTATCGATTCGGAAACCGGTTATGTAAAAGTAATGGTCGGTGGAAGGGATTTCAGAGAGAGTCAGTTCAACAGGGCCGTCCAGTCCAGGCGGCAGCCGGGTTCGGCGTTTAAACCCATAATATATGCAGCAGCGCTTGACAAGGGATATACCCCTGCAACCATGATCATCGATTCACCGATTGTGTATCAGGATACGGAACATGACTTTACGTGGAAACCCAGAAACTACAAGGAAAAATTTTATGGTCCCACACTTTTTCGCAATGCCCTTGCAAAATCACGCAATGTGGTCACCATAAAAATTTTAAGAGATATCGGTATTGATTATGCTATAGATTATGCCAAAAAACTTGGAATCGAATCAAAATTGAACAGGGATCTTTCAATAGCTTTGGGATCTTCAGGTGTATCTTTGCTGGAGCTGGTCAAGGCGTATTCGGTTTTTAACAATAACGGCTATCTTGTAAGTCCTGTCTTTATAACGAAGATTGTGGACAGAGACGGCAATGTGATCGAGGAATCGAGTCCTGTCAGAGAAAAGGTCATCGAAAAAAATACAGCCTATATCGTGACCAATCTTCTTGAGGGTGTGGTCAAGCACGGAACCGGACACAGGCTCAAAGCATTGAACCGGCCCGTGGCAGGCAAAACCGGTACAACAAACAATCTTCATGATGCCTGGTTTGTAGGATACACGCCACGGTATACCACCGGAGTATGGGTGGGTTTTGATGAAGAGGACTCCCTTGGAAAGACCGAAACCGGTTCCAAGGCTGCAAGTCCCATATGGCTCGGTTTTGTCCGGAAAGTACTGGAAGGCAAACCCGTTAGAGTATTTCAGGTTCCCGAAGGCGTGGTCTTTTCTAAAATCGATGCTGAAACCGGTCTGTTACCCATTCCCGAATCCAAAAAGACTATTTTTGAATGCTTCAAAGAAGGAACCGTGCCCACCGAATATACCCAGGAAGCCAGTTCCATGACAGAACCGGAGCAGTTTTTTAAATCCGATATGTGAGGGGTTCGGAAACTCGGACGCCGGCCAATAGGTACCTGTTTGCGCTCAATTAGGGTAAGAATTTTTTTCTGATGATATCCGAAACCTGTCTGGTTAAAACGAGCACCTTTTTTGCATGATCAAGGCTAAGAGAACCGGTTCCGCAGCTTGGCGTTATTAAGGTGTGGGCCCGTATGACTGACTTATCAATACCCATGGCCTGAATGGCCCGGGCCTGTTCCTCCCACTTGGCAACCAATGAATCGGTGGTCTCTTTTTCAATGTCGTCGCTGTTTAGCGTGGGAACGATTCCCCAGGCCAGGATGCCGCCGGATTGGACAAAGCGCTTGACAAGATCCGGATAGAGAATCAGCTTATCAAAATAGGAATAGGCATCAAAGCTGATGATATCTGTGGCAGACTCCAAAAGCAGGGACCAGTCGGCATTGGCGCAGACATGGATTCCGGCAAGACCCCCTTCCTCATGGACCGCCTCAATAACTTCCTCAAAGCAAGTGACCACTTCCTCACGGGATATGGTTATAAATGCGGATGAGCCGAATCCGGCCAGGGCAGGTTCATCGAAAAAAACGATGACCGGGCATCCGAATTTTGAAAGATTTCTGACCTGCCACCGGGCTTTTTGAGCCAAAAGCTTGACCGCGGCATCCCTTAATTGCTCGTTATAAAATACTGCCTTTCCGTTTTGGTCGGTTAACCCCAGCCCAAAGGTTATGGGTCCGGTTATCTGGCCTTTAACCGCTACCGGGGGATGGGAAAGCGCCCGGAGCTGATCTACAAAAGAAAAAAAACCTTTGGCAGTATCTTTTGTCAGGGCAAATCTCGAATCTTCAAGAGCTGTATTTCCCTCCTTTACCGCCATATAATCTTCGTAAAACTCCAAAAGATCGTCATCAAAAGAGGGATGGAAGGTATCAATAAAGGATTTGTCCTTTTCTATTTTAAGGCCCGGGAAACCCGGCTGAAACTGGGCGATCATTCCTTCTTCCTTATACGCAGGAAGTTGAACCCATAGAGGAATTTCAGGGGTATTCTTGAAAACCAGCCTTACCCCTTCCGCGTGATCATGCACAGGAAGGCTTCCGATCAAAAGCGGAAGACAATGGGCACGAAAGTTCGTTGACATAAATTGGGCTCCTTTCACCTATTACAAATTTAATTCGCTTGACCGAAAAAATGATTATCACGAGTGTTATCATTTTACAAGCAATAGAAAAAAATGAAGCATCCTGCAGCAAGCTGCGAGGTATCAAAGCGGAATTGCGCCGTAGCCATTACAACGTTGAAATGATATAGCGGAATTAACCCGCCTTCGCTCTGATGAGCTTCGGCGCGGTTCACCTCGCCTTTCATCCCTGCAGCACCGCTGGGCGGGATCTCCGCTCCGCTACGACAAGCTGCAGGGTATTCAGGCGAAGGCGAATAAAAGAGTAAAGTTGGTTTTTGGAATAGATTGACAGGTAAATACACCGGTGTTATTATCAAATAGTTTCCATTCAGAAATGGCCCTTTTCCGCAATCTCTGCGTCAATCTGCGGAATTACTTGTTTCCGCCTCGGGGCGGAACGCGGTGTTCCTTGATTTCCTTGACCTTGCGAAAAATTGCTTATTTCTGCATTGGCAACTGAATTTGGGCCCAATATAAATTTATGGATGAGCACTAACTATTTCATTCGTAAAAATTCGAGCACATCACGCTATATGTTTTATAATATATTTTTAAAAGGGTTACCGTGACGAAAATCATCCAACTTGGCGAAAAACTGCAACATACCAAAGAAAAAAAAGCTGAAATAATCAGAAAGCGCAAGATTTTGGCGGTTCAAAAGATTTTTCAGTGCATGCACTGTGTTTTTAAATGCGAAAAATGTGGCACTCAAATTGGCTTTGAACATGAGTCCGCGGTAAAAATATCCGCTGATCCCAAGGTACCCTACCGTTTTTGTGAAAGCTGTTCCGAAGAATATGTTGATTACATCGACCGGCTGCAAGGCAAGGGCAATCCCGAATATTACTGGCACAATGACGACTGGCTCAAAGTATGGCGGACATGGATCGATTATAAAGGTGTCATAGACGGCTTTTTAAGATCAAAAGAATTTAAGAAGCTTTTGGACGAACTCAAAGAGACCATGCCCAATAAATGAGTCTGTTGATTAATGGTCTTTTCGCACAATCTCTGCGTTATGCTCAAAAAATAATCCTCGGAATATTAAAAGAGACGAGGCCGATAAATAGGAGGAGTATATGTTTGGAATTGGAATGCCGGAACTTATTATCATACTGGTTATTATCCTGATTATTTTTGGCGCAGGCAAGCTTCCGGAAATAGGGGCGGGCATGGGTAAAGCCATAAGAAATTTCAAAGGCGCCACCTCAGAGCCTGAAAAAAAAGAGCCGGACAAGATTGAAGAAGACAAAGAACCTTAACAAAACCCCCTTGCAGAACCGCATGGTCGACAATCGGAGTGTGTGTAGAACACAGCCATGACGTTCCCTCATTTAGGGTTAAAGATTATCCGAACCCCTGCAGCTCTTGACGGCCAATCCCACATCCGGGGTAGGTCAACTTTCCAAAGTCGTTCTGTGCCGGAATTTAGGCAGAGATAAACGGTTTGTCTGTCTCTTTTCGTTTCCAAAACACATGAACTATCCGGCCAGATTTAATCGTTACCATTTTCACATAAAGGCCGGTTCGTTAAACACTTCCTAAATGAATGTCACGGTCACCATCCCATATGGTGTGCACAGATAATTGTGCATGAATGCACTTTTTTATGTTCATCATTGAAAGCAATATTCAAAAAAGACCTTCCTGTTTCACCCTTCTTTTATGGTTATTAAAAATTTTATTCGATAAAAGATATTGCCATATCGGCCAGTTAAAAGAAATGGTCATTGGAAATTAATTTCTTGATTATGATTTGGCATGAAAATTGACTGTCTTTGGCGTCTGTATGGGCCACCTTATTATTTTTATCAAGTCAATAAAACGTTAGCGATGGAGAAAAAATGATGCACAAAACAATCACCAGACCAAGACTTTCCATGGGAGTTATCATTGTCTTAACTTTTGCAATCATTTTTTCATCAACAGCCATATGTATCGCTGATGATGGAATCTTGCAGGTGACTGTAGAGAAAAGTGTCCAGAATCCGATTGTTGGAACTCCGGTATATCTGTTCAACGAAAGCGGATCATATCTGGGTCAAAGTCAGACCACCGATTCAGAAGGAAAAGTGGAATTTAATCTCTCCGAAGGAACCTATAAAATCCGGGTGGATTACCTGGGGTACAAATTCTGAAGCCCGGTGTATACGGTTTCCGGCAACCTGTCCGAGACTTTCACCATTGCCCACCAGGATGTGATCCTAACTGTTGAGGGGGATTATCCATCGTCTGAGCCCATTTCCAATATACCGGTGTATCTGTTTAACGAAGCGGGTTCATATTTGAGCCGGAACCAGACCACGGACTCCAACGGCCAGGTGGTGTTTAATCTTCCGGAGCAGTCTTACAATGTGCGGGCCGATTTTCTGGGTCAGAAATTCTGGTCGGATCCCTTTACCTGGCAAAACACGACGGTGACCATGCACATGGCGGACGCGGAAGTTACCGTCACCAGTTCCGGCGCGCCTGTGGAGGGCGTGAACGTATATGTATTTACAGCGTCAGGCTCCTATCTCTCCCTAAACGGTGCTACCAATGCAGAGGGCAAGGTGACTTTTCATGTTCCTGCCGGTGATTACAAGTTCAGGGCCGATTATCAAGGGAGCCAGTATTGGAGCGATTCCACAACACTCATTGCCGGTCAGGTCAATCCGGTCAGTGTTTTGACCGGCGGCGGCGGTTTTACATTTACGGTTTTGAAAGGTCCGGGAGTGCCTATAGCTGATGTCAACTGTTATGTGTTCAGCGAATCCGGGAGTTACATTGGAATAAGCGATGCCACGGACCCCGGTGGTCAAGTCTCTTTTAATCTGGCAGACGGCACTTACAAGATCCGGGTGGATTATCTGGGATACCAGTTCTGGAGCCCTGTGTATACGGTGAGCGGCAACCTGTCCGAGACCCTCACTATTGCCCACCAGGATGTGACCCTTACCGTGCAAGGGGATTATCCAACCATCGAACCCATTGCAAACATACCGGTGTATCTGTTCAACGAAGCAGGTTCGTATTTGAGCCGGAAACAGACCACGAACACAAACGGTCAGGTGGTGTTCAATCTTCCGGAGCAGTCTTACAAGGTGCGGGCCGATTATCTGGGACAGCAATTCTGGTCGGCTCCCTTTACCTGGCAGAATACTTCAGCCACAATAAATCAGGGCATGGCCGCTATCCATGTGGTTCAATCAGGGAGTGATGTGGCCGGTGCAAAACTCTATCTGTTCAGCGAAACCGGCGCTTATCTTGGAAAATATGAAACAACGGATGAATCGGGTAAAGCCGAGTTTATCCTGCCGAACACTTCGTTTAAATTCCGAATTGATGAAGGCGGGAATCAGTATTGGAGCCCGGTAGTTTCTATTCAGGCAGGTGTTGTAAACGACGTGGAGGTCGATATTTCCCCTGTTACTGTAAATATAAGCGCCGATCCTGAAAACATTCAGTCAGGGGAGTTCTCAACCCTTACATGGAGCTCGACAGGAGCCGATACCTGTGTGATCGAACCGGATATCGGTACTGTGGATGTCAATGGATCCATCCAGGTATCACCTGATGCGACAACCACTTACACAATCACTGCTACAGGTTCTGGAGGCACTGCCACCAACAGCGTCGTTGTGACGGTTAATGACATGGTTTTGCCCCTGGTAGAAATAAGTGCCAATCCTTCGATTATTATACAAGGACAATGCTCTACTTTAACGTGGACATCCATAAATGCGCAAAGCGCTTTTATCGATAATGGTGTTGGCACTGTGTTTGTGGGTGGATCGACTACGGTGTATCCCGACCATACCACCGTCTATACCATCACGGTAACCGGTCCAACGGGTTCAAATAGTGCACAAGCAGTTGTCACAGTGGTTGGTAGCCCTGAACCGTTGCCCGAAGGGTCTTTCGGCAAAGAATATGAAGACCTGATTCCAACCGATGCCACGGTGGATGAATACGATACCAAACGCTTTTCATTGATCACCGGCCTGGTTCGTTCCATTGACGATTCTCCTATTTCTGATGTTTCGGTGACTCTTCACGATCATCCGGAATACGGCACGGTCTCGACCGATGCAGAAGGTCGATTCTCCCTTCCGGTTGAGGGTGGAACGACTCTGACCCTCGCTTATAACAAAGAAGGGTTTATCAGCGCTCACCGGAAAGTCTATGTGCCTTGGAACGACATTCCCATTGCCGAGACCATCCAGATGATTTTCGAAGACCCGGCGGCCACAACCATCATTTTTGACGGGAATCCGGACACGTTGGTGACACACCAGAGCACACAAGTTACCGACGAATTCGGCAGTCGGTCTGCAACCTTGGTTTTTACCGGAGACAATCATGCCTATCTGGTGGATGAAAACGGTAATGATGTTCATGAACTGATCACCATTACCACCCGAGCCACCGAGTATACCACGCTCGAGTCTATGCCGGCTGTTTTGCCGCCTACTTCCGCTTACACTTATTGCGCGGAACTTGGTGTGGATGGCGCACAAAGGGTTCGGTTTGAAAAACCCGTGATCCTTTGGGTGGATAATTTCCTTGAGTTCGACGTGGGAATGGTTGTCCCTGTGGGTTATTACGATCGAGATAGAGGTGTCTGGGTGCCCTCGGATAACGGCGTGGTGGTAAAACTTCTCGATACGAATTCCGATGGCATTGTGGATGCCTTGGATGCCAACGGGGATAATCAGCCGAATGATCTTGACGGAGATGGATTATTCAGCGATGAGGTGAA
This sequence comes from Desulfobacteraceae bacterium Eth-SRB2, assembly GCA_004193595.1. Taxonomy (GTDB): domain Bacteria; phylum Desulfobacterota; class Desulfobacteria; order Desulfobacterales; family UBA11574; genus S5133MH16. Next base: position 172,466 of record RPGQ01000001.1, on the reverse strand, counting down.
GGGCTTAAATGATCCTGAAAAATACCAGCCGGGTTCCACTTTCTGGAAAGTGGCTGTTGTCCATTTTACGCCCTTGGACTGCAACTGGCCCTATGGCCCGCCTTCAGATGCCATACTCCCAAACCCGGAAACAATACCAACTGTAGACGAGCAAATCGAAGAACAAAAATGCTGTCGATCTCATACCGGTTCTTTTGTTGAAGAAAGAAGCCGGGTATTCCATGAAGATATTCCCATTCCAGGCACGGAAATGAACCTTCATTATTCCAGTAATCGTGTTTCAGGTTATGGAACGCTCATAACTGTGCCGGCTAGCGGTGAAACAATTCCTGCCAGTTTAAAACGAATTATAGTTAGAGTGCAGGTAGCTGGTCGTAATCTGGTACAGAACCTAGATCCACTTCCCAATCAGAGCGCAGAATTTTATTGGGATGGACGAGATGTTTATGGGCGGATCGTTTCGGATCCCTATAACCAAATTTTTGTAAGTATCGGATTTGTCTATGATGCGGTCTATTATACTCCAGGGGAATATTTTAAGGCATTTGCCAAAGTAGGAAATGACGTTGACGATATTCCGGCAAGGCAGGAGATTATTTCTTGGAATGTAAAAAAACTGAATATTTTTCGACCAAATGTCCGGCGACAATCTCCTTTTGCAGAAGGCTGGACTGTCTCGCCCCATCATTTTTTCAGCCCGAGGGATCCTTCCATCCTATATAAAGGAGATGGCACAATAGCAACAAACATCGCCTCTAATTACAAGTCCAATTACATGGATGTTGTCAGCCTGGTTGAGTCCTTGGCCGGAACCGGAACCAGCGGTTATATGGGCGACGGCGGTCCGGCCATCGAAGCACAGCTTAATTGTCCGGGGAAAATAGCTGTTGACGCTGGCGGGAATCTCTATATTGTGGATTCTGGGAATCATTGCATTCGTAAGGTGGATACAGACGGGATCATCACTACCGTAGCCGGCAATGGCATTGCCGGCTACGGCGGCGATGGCGGTCCGGCAGTCAATGCCATGCTGTACAATCCCAATAGCGTGACGGTGGATGCTGCCGGAAACCTATATATTGCAGACCTCTTCAATTATCGCATCAGAAAGGTGAATACGGAAGGCATTATAACTACCGTTGCGGGAAACGGCACGCATGGTTTTAGCGGTGATAACGGACTGGCTACCGATGCAATGCTCACAGGGCCTATTGATATAGCTCTTGACGGCGAAGGCAATTTATACATTGTAGATTACGATGGGGAGATGGAGTTTGGCGGACTACGCATGGTGGATCCCCAAGGGGTAATCACCACAGTTTTTCCTTTGGATCATTTTTATATCCCAAGCATAACCTTTGACGGTGTCGGGAATCTATATATCTCAGATTTCAATTGGCATACCATCTGGAAAATGGATACCAGTGGCAATATCGTTCCGGTAGCCGGCAATTTCACAAGCGGCTTTAGCGGCGATGGCGGTCCTGCCGTCGAGGCCCAGTTTAACTATCCGACAGGCATAACCGTTGATCCGACCGGAAATCTTTATATCGTGGATAGCGGCAATAAATGCATTCGCAAGGTAAATACAAACGGTTTTATCACCACGGTGGCGGGCCAAGGGGCAAACGGCTATACAAGCGAAGGCCTCCCGGCAGATGAATTTGTGATTGCAAGTCCAACCGACGTTGCCATTGATGACGCCAGTAGGCTCAAGATTTCCTATCAATCGGCACATCAAGTCAGTAAAATCGGCCCGCTGGTTCCATATGTTTATATGAAGAGCATGGGCGCAAGAGTGTTTACTGAGGAAAACGGTTTGGGGTACGTTGTCAACGAACATATCGGCCAGCATTTAAAGACTGTGGATCTGGATACCGGCGCCGTGCATTACGAATTCACCTATGACGATAATAATAAACTTGTTGGTATCACCGACCGATTTGGCAATCAGACCAACATTGAAAGGGATGCGGGAGGCAGACCCATTGCCATTGTCTCTCCAGAGGGACTCACCACCACGATTACCATAGACGCCGACAGCCGTCTTACCCGCGTTACCTATCCTGATGGAAGTTTCTACAGCTTTGAGTATACCCCGGACGGTTTTATGACCACAAAAATCGAACCGGAGGGGAATCGTTTTGTGCATGTTTTTGATACTTCGGGCAGATTAACGGATGCAACCGATCAGGAAGGCGGGCACTGGAGCTTCAGCAGGGTCATGTACGCTAACGGCGATGTTCGTAACCAGGTACTCACCGGAGAAGGCAACCTCACGAAATATCTTGACTATACCGACTCCACCGGCGCTTACAGTTCAACCATCACCGATCCAACCGAAATGCAAACAGTTTACAGCGAATTCCAATTTACAGCAAACAAATCTCTTCCCTGTGGTATGGACTTTGAATTCAAATACGACATCGATCCGGAATATAAGTTTAAATATGTAAAGGAAATGACGGAAACCACTCCCTCTGGCCTGGAGAAAATTACAATCAAAGATAAAACCTACCAGGATACGGATGCGGATGATATTCCGGATCTGATGACCGAAACCGTGACGGTTAACGGTAAGGCCACCACCCTGGTAAACTCTGTCACGCAAACCCATAGGATTACCACCTCTCCAAATGGAAGGACCGTCGCATCGGACTATGATCCCGTCGCCCTGCTGACGCAGCGCGTGAGTACGCCCGGTCTTTTTGACACCACTTATGAATATGACGCCAGGGGGCGGCCGACAGATATTAACACCAATATCAGACATACTGCTTTTACGTATGACGCCCATGGGTTTCTTAAAACTGTTACCGATGCTGAAAATCACACCACCACGTACACCTACGATGCAGTGGGTCGCAGAGTCGGCATCAGCAGACCGGATGGAAGTTTTGTTGGATTTACTTATGACAAAAACGGCAACATGACCGTGCTGACTAATCCAGCCGCCATCAATCACGGTTTTGGGTACAACAAGGTGAATCTGAAAAGTTCCTACCAGACCCCGTTGAGCGGAAGTTACAGTTACGTATATGACAAGGACCGGAGACTGAAACAGACCAACTTTCCTTCCGGCAACCAGATCAACAACATCTATGCCAACGGCAGACTCGAGCAGATCCAGACGCCGGAGGGGAATATTGATTATACCTATCTTTGTGGCACAAATGTGGGTTCGATCACAAAGGGAACAGAATCGATTACGTATGAATATGATGGAAAACTCGTCACTTCCGAGACCTTGAGCGGTACGTTGAACCAGTCTCTTGGCTATACTTATAACGATGATTTTAATATAACCTCGCTGGCCTATGCCGGAGCGACCGAAGCCTACACCTACGATAATGACGATCTGTTGACCAACGCAGGGAGTTTCACTATCACCCGTAATGCTGGAAACGGCCTGCCGGACGCGGTGACAGGTGGATCACTGAACTTGAGCCGGACGTTTAACGGCTATGGAGTGGTATCGGATGAAGTCTATAGCGTTAGCGGGCAGGGTATTACGTCATGGAATCTTGCCCGTGACAATAATGGTCGAATTACAAACAAAACAGAAACAATAGACGGCACCACCTCCAATTACGTTTATTCCTACGATCCCATGGGACGACTTCTGACTGTAACCAAAGACAGCACCCTGGTTGAAGAGTATCAATATGATACAAACGGCACCCGCAGTTATGAGATGAATGCGTTAAGGGATATTTCGGGAAGAAGTTTTACGTATTCCGATGAAGATCATCTTTTGACGGGGGCGCAGATACTCTCATCTCCCATAGTTCAATTTTTATTTTAAGAGATACGTTTTAAAGTAATAGGCAGATAATTAATGGAAAAGGCCGTACATTGCAGATGCAAAACAGGTTGTCGTAATCGGCGCTGTATTTGTTTTAGAAATAATGAACCTTGTGATGAGAACTGCGGATGTACTGATTGTAATAATCCGTTCAATGGAGTGGACATAGAAGATCTTTCAATTTGCGCTCTGCAAAATATTGAAGAATACACAGAGTTGTCGAAAGATGAACTGGAAGAGAAATATGAACTTCCCTGTGGTTGTGAAGAAGTGCCATTAAAAAAGCTCATGGGGGATTACAGTTGTTCAAAATGTGGTGAAGTATACTGGTATTCTTTTTGTTGGGATGAAGTAGTACAAGATAGTTGTACATGGCATTGTAAAATTTGTGGAACATGCAGAGATTGGAGGGAGTGGCACTGTAAAGAATGTAATAAATGCACTTATGGAGTAACACTTCCTTGTGAACATTGTGGTAGCCCAAGAAGACGATAATGGAATTATATGACGGTTTTTCCAAAAAAACTGGCTAAATTCATTTTTTTCGGGACAAAGTTATCTAAATTGTGTATGTTATTATGCAAAAACTCTGCGTTATGGAAAACCCGCATGAACAACTATTTATATGGAGTGATATCATATGGTTAAAAACATTACAGTGCTTGTCATGTTACAGAATCCAGCACCGGACATAACGGTTTCAGAATCTATCCAAGAGATAAAAGAGACCGAATCAACAAATTGAAGATGTAGTCGTCTGGGTATTGACGTGCAAGTCCATCTACTTTTGGGGGTAGTTAGTTTCCAAAGTTTATGAATTGGGCAGGCTGTTTATTTCCTTGTTTTTATGTATGCGTGAGGATCATTGTAAGCTCACACATACAGAGAGTGGATGTAAGCGTCAAGGTTTAAAGGATCGTCTTATTGGCACGGTATTTGGCAAGGTTCGGTATTGGCGTACTTACATTTATCGGGGTAAATTTGGTGGTGGATACTATCCGTTAGATATTGAACTGGGCTTACCTTGGGATGGTTTCAGCATGCTGGTACGCAGTTATGCGGTCAGGCTTGCAACAAAATGAAGCTATGCACCAGACCGTTCTGGTATTGAGCACGACATCAATGATCCCCATGCCAGAAACCATTGAAGATGGTCTTGGGCTTGGGCAAACATACTGTCAGTGGTTTTGAATCGAAACAAATGCAAAATGATAAGGGATATTCTTATCATTCAGATAGACAGTAAAGGCACCCCTACAGCCACGGAAGAGGAGTTAAAAAAGAGACGTGGTAAAAGAGTCAAGAATCTACATCCGGGATCACAGCGGCACCGGGGCAAAGCTGCTCATGTAAGCGTCGAGGATCAAAGCGCAAGAAGAGGAGGATAAATCAAAAATGCAAAGATGTCCACAATAGTGGTCATGTATACGCTAAAGAAACACGGATGACGGTTTATTGGAAGGCCTATCCAACAAAGAAGGTCTATGCCATGCCCCAAAACGTGTGCTGTTGCCATCGCCGTTGCGAAGCTGATAAGCGATGGTTTTACCACAAAAGCGGAAGTGGTCAGATTGTTACAGATGGGGATAACGATTTGTGGTTTGCCATGTGGAGGATTTTTCTCTGAAGCCATCCATACCAATAAGATATTTTCCGTATTTTGGAATATCTCTGGAAAGCAGGTGCTTGTCTTTATAAAGAAGGGAGTGATGAACTTATTGAATGGGTCGAGGCCCAAAAGGATTTTCTTTATGATGGACGTGCTTCAGCAATTGTCGATGAACTTGATAAACGTCTTGGATTACTTCCCCGGCGAGGTCCTGGTAATAAAAGCCGCCGGGAACGCTTGGAAAAGATAAGAAACTATCTTAATAAACGCATTGATAAGATGGATTATAAAACTTTACAGGAGAGGGATTTAGAGATTTCTTCCGGAGCTGTTGAGGGCGCTGTAAATTATGTCATTGCCAAAAGGTTTGATAGCGGTGGCATGAGATGGATCAAAGAACGGGCAGAAGCGTTGCTCCAGTTACGATGCATAGAGGTAAACGATGACTGGGATGCATTTATCGACTTTGTGCATGATAAAACAAGTCGGCAAGCGCAACGTTTGAATGAAAACTTTTTCTTAAAAAGCAAAGAAGCAATGGAGCTTCCAACATATGGACTTAATTAATGATATCAGTCAAACAAAGTGGGAGAGGGGAAAAACTGCACCCTAATCATTACATTAGGTTCAATTTCTATATTTAGGTTCTCGACACCAATTTCACTCAGTTTTTTATAATACATTTGATCCATTTGAATAACTTTATTCAAATGATTTGCTGAGACTTCAATTTGATTGTCTTTGGATATTAGATCTTTAATTGCCATTAATTTGTTACACATCACCGCCACCTTCTATCTTTTAAATGGTTCCACAACATATTGATAAAGATATATAAAAAAACGGATTCTTTTAATATATCGGTAGGCGTTACGTAAAAGTTTAGTAATTTATTGGATTTAAACGAAAATAATCTGAAGGAAAAATGGGATGTTAAAGCTTAGATAGTATGTTTTAGTAAAATTTCATTTTTATATTTGCTATATTCTTCCTGATACAATTTCTTGATTTTTGGTGTAATTTAAATATTTTCTTTAAAAACGGGTTGTTCGATTTTTGTATACCCTTTAGAAGCCTTTCCCCATTCTTCTTTCAATATGACTATACCCGTCTTATTTGCTTCATCAATTACCTCGCCTATTCCTTTCGATATAATTGTCGATGACCTGCAAACATTCTCCATAAATTCCCCAGTTTTTTTACTTACACCCTTAAATATTATTTCTGATCAAGTATTGCAGGATATAGTCTAAAAGGCCCATATTTTCGGCTCGATACTTCCTGAAAAATATTTAAATTATTATCGGCATCTAAACCAAAATATTTATATAAAAGTCAATAAGTTCTGATCCATTGGTCGATCAAGCCTCATTTTATTTCGCTTTCCTCTGAAATTTTCATATCTGATTAATTTAATTATTTTTGCTAATCACACAGTAATTAGTTTCATTCCTTCAAACACCACTGGTATTCTTCCCAGCAACCACTTCTGCATCGGAGGTTATCGTTAATTTCGGTTATAAAATTGCATTTTTCTAAACATCGAGCGTATCTTTGCCCACACCTGGAGTTGTGTTCTATGTCTCCTGCCATCGTACTGGGAATTGAGAGAGAAAAGAAAAACAAAAATCCTATTAGAAGTAACACTTTTTTAATGTTTCGAATCAGCATACCGTCTTCTTTAATGATTTATGAAATCCCCATACCTTTGCCAATTGGGGTCGGACCGAGATACTATGTTGAATTCATTTCATAAACGCGCCATTTAAAGTTGTTTTCTGGTCTTAAAGTGCTCATTTTGGCACCAAAATCAGCGCTGTAAGAAGCAACGTTCTCTTTGAGTTCATACCCATCTCCCGTGCCGACAACCTTTCTACCGATAGCCCTGTATCCAAGCTTATCCTTTATATCTTCCACAAAAACTTTGCTGCCAACGGCGATACTCTGCGTCCATTTCGCCTCGCGGCGGTGGCCGTTGGTGCAGAGTATATATTCCACCCAGTCCTGGTAGGTCTTGCTGAATCTATCACTATCGTCAAACCCAAGCAGGGTCATTAGCCGTCCCCGGTCGATTAAAGAATATTTCCGGGGAGGTGTCTGTATTTCATTATAGCCGCCAAAAGGCCATTCCGATGGGTGATTAACAACGCCGGCTCTGACCATATTTAGGTCGATATAAACCAAACAACGGACAAGATGATCATCATTCTGTACGGCGGTCGCATGATACCGATCCTCCCAAAACGCGCCCTTTCGTTTCTTCCTTTGGTTGTATTCCTGAGCAGTGCGGCCTGCGGTTAATTGAATGGAATTGGGCAGCACATCACGACCCCCGTCGTCTTGAACAAGCAGATGAACATGATTTGATGTGACGGTGTAGTTTAATATCCTAGTACCGAAGCGCTTCTTTGACTCAAACAGCCATTTCAACCAACTTCTGCGGTCCTTTGCGAATTTCAGCAAAAATTCCTTCTTGTGACACCGATGGGTTATATGCCAAATCAAACCCGGTATGTAGTATATGTTTGCCCTTGCCATAAGCATCAAAACGTATGCGATTGACCTTAAAACTGTCTTTTTAGCATGAAAATCGTCACTCTAAGCCCTTAATGACCCCTCAAAAACATTCTTTTATGTGTATTTATAGCATATTATCTCGGTCCGACCCCAGGCGTTGATACGCTTTCCGTTGACGCTCAGGTCGAGGTGGCTGAGTTGAACCCGGTCATCGTCAAATGGTGTCGGGGACCGTTGGCCCATTTAACCGGCGGGGCCGTTGACGACCCGCGGGTTACGGTGGTAATTGATGACGTGGCCGCGCGCATCCGCTGTGTAGCAAAAAAGGATATGGAAAATCGTTTTGATGCCATCATTCTGGACCTTTACGAAGGTCCGCGTAGGGGGGGGACGGGCAGAAGATCGTATCTGTACGGCGATAGGGCACTGGCGTTAAGCCATTTGGCATTGAAGGCGGGCGGGGTGTTTGCGGTTTGGTCCGAAGATCCGAACAAGACCTTTGAAAAACGGTTGAAAGCGGCCCGATTCTCTGTAAGCCTGCAACGCGCCGGTCGGGGCGGACGCAGCCATGCGGTTTATATCGCTCAAAAACCATCCGGCCCGAAAGCCGGCGGATCGAGAAAAACGGGGCCCGCCGGTCGACCCGCCCGCCCAAACCGTTTTTTAAAATGAACACCAACAAGGCCCATCGGGTACAAACAAAATCGCAAGGGGGGGTAACTATAAATTCTTTCACTCGAATTCTGGAATCCTCGGCCCCTTGACCCCTGGGGCATTATACCCGGCATCCGGCGGCAAGCCCTCCTGCCGGGCACAAGCCACGGCCAATTGATCGCAACGCTCATTGAAGGGATTGCCGGCATGGCCCTTGACCCATTTGAAAGTGACGTTCAGATCCTCAATGAGATCCAGCAGCTGAGCCCATAGGTCGGGGTTGACGGCGGGCTTTTTGTCGGATTTGATCCAGCCTTTTTTGCGCCAGTTTTTCGCCCACCCCTTAACGATGCCGTTTACCATATAGCTGGAATCGGAACAGAGCGTCACCGGTTTGTCGCGGTGCTCGAGTTCACGAAGCGCCACAATGCAGCCCATGAGTTCCATGCGGTTGTTGGTGGTCAGTTTATAGCCGCCGGAGCGTTCTTTTTGCTCACCATTATAGATCTGGACGATTCCGTAACCGCCGGGGCCCGGGTTATAGCGGGCGCTGCCATCGGTGTATATCGTTACCTCGCCGGCTTTGGGGGTGGTGTCTGAATTTGACGGCCCGGTCTTGCGCGGGGGGTTGACGCTGGGTTGACAGGTTGTGGGCTTTTTTAGCCACGCCTCGGCCGCTTTTCGAGTTGGGAACCCTTTGAATTTCGCGCCCGGGTAGCCTGTCACCTGGGCCTGTGCTGCCGGCCAGTTATCATAAATTCCGGGCTTGCGGCCGGATGCGACGGCATAATATTTCTTTGAGGTCATTTCAACACCTTCCGTATATCCTGGCAACTTGAATTACTATCGGCACCAGGCTGTCAGTTGCGGGATTTCAGCTTTCAGCCGGGTTACGGTTTCAGGGGAGTTGAACAGCTTGCGACACAGTTCGCATTTACTATAGGTGATGATCTCGCGGGCCCGCATACCGGTATAGGATGCGATGTGGGCTATCCCCATGGTTCGAATGAGGTTGTGCAAGCGGTCTGTTTCCGTTTTAGCGAAAAGTTGTTTTATCGTATTGTCTTTCAGGTTCCCCAGGTAAAAAAAGTCTGTTTCCGGAAAATGGCTGCCCGCATCGCAACAGGCGTACATATCAAGATCCGGCGTCAGACAAGGGTTCATGTCGCAGCAGCTGGCTTGGTAATCGGTCAAAATCTGCCTGCGTTTGAAAGACACCGCACGGCCGGCATTCAACACATTGTCTTTGTTTACATGCTTCTGGTGCCACCTTGAAAAGCTTAATCTCAATTGGCAAAGCCCATTTTTTTTCAGCTCTGAAACCCGGCGGTCGGAAGACGCTGCGGTTTTTGCCCAAAAACTGTTGGTGACCATTCGCGTATATATTCCGATGCGTTGGCACAGTTTCACAAGCGCTACAATTTCGTTGAAATATAAAAACGGTTCCCCTGCGGAAAAACTGATGCCGCCAACACCCGCCTGAGCCATTTCGACAATGATTTCTCTGGCCCGATCAGAATCCATCTTTTTATCGGCCGGCAGATCTTCCGTGGCCACGCAGTACTCACAGCGGATATTGCATTTCGTTGAGTATCCAAAAGCCAATTTGCGCATCGTTAATAAGGTTCCGGGTTCAAAGTTCAGAGTTGCGGCTTTAGTTTTGATCCTAGCCCTCCACCTCTGGTTGGAGGACCCGGATAGGTTCTACCGATCCGGTGAGAAATAATATAGGTAATTCCTCGGGAAAACAGGTGCTCACGCACGCGCTCCAAACATTGATTTTTTAATTTTTGTCCCGCAGCCGGATGCCGTTTTTTTCAAGGGTAATCAGCCTTTTTTTGTACAGGTTGCCGATGGCCTTCTTGAATGCTTTTTTGCTGACGCCAAAAATGTCGGCGATTGCACCGGGCCGACTTTTATCGGTGATGGCCATAAATCCGCCCTGTTGCCGTAATTTGTCCATAATTTTTCGGGATAGGGCATCAATGGCTTTGTAGCCGGGCTTTTGCAGACAAAGGTCTATTTTTTCATCGTCACGCACTTTCTTGATATAGCCGTCAATTTCCTGGCCGATTTTCAGCGGCTGAAATACTCCGTTTTCATACAGGATGCCCTTGTGGCTGCCGTTGATGACGGCGACGAATCCCATCTCCGTTCGATGGGAGATGAGCAACGTCACTTTCTGACCCTCATGGAAACCCACCTTGTTTTTTTCCGCCCGGCTTTTTTTATGTTCAATTATTGCCATTATGTTTCCTTTCGGGTGGGTTGCCGGATCCATAAGATGACCGACAACGGGAAAAAGGATCTCAACCAACTTTGGTGTTTCCGTGCAAGCGATCATTAAAAAAGGCATCCCCCGTTTCACAGGAGATGCCTTCAGTTGCCATAAAAAAGCAGGTTAGGCTACGGTCACATTGGCAGCAGACGGGCCTTTTGCCCCTTGCTCAATCTCAAACGTGACGCTGTCACCTTCATTGAGAGACTTGAAGCCGTCCGCATTGATTGCGTTGTGATGCACAAATACATCCGGTCCGTCTTCCTGCTCGATGAATCCATAACCTTTACTGTCATTGAACCACTTAACTGTTCCATTCGTCATAATATCATCCTCCTTTCAAATAATTTCAACGTTACAAACTGAAGGATGATAGCGTTTAATAAACGGATATTCCCACAGAAATAAACCCTCCCGCCAATTACCGGCGAGATTTAATTGATTCCCTATGATAAGCACCTTATATGCAATAGCAAGCTAAATATTTATCTCATTGGCTTTTAATAAAAAAAGTTGGGAAAAAGTATGATTATTTGGAACTAAAACATCTATCTTAAAACTATTTTCTCTCATGTAAGAAATGGGGTCGAGTCTGCCTTTGACCCTTATTAACACTGTCTTGTATTTTTCTTATCCGTTTATTATTTTTTTGTCACATTTTTTAAGCATCGAAACTCCTTGATAATAAGATCATTTCGACATTCTACTCTTATCGTTTATCCCCAAGGGTCAAACATAGATTTGACACCATTTCCCACTCAATACCCCGACCCATGACATGGTGCAACACTCCAGGGGCATCTAATCTCTCCAACTTTGGCATAACCTGTAACTTTCATATTGAATATTAAACCCCAAGCACTTTCTGCACGAACATCCCCTATTAATATGTAAATGTCAATGATGGGAAAAGGGTTTGCCAGTATCCGCTTGGCAGCATTGATCTCACAGTCTTGTTTGCTGCTTTCAACGCAGCAATGCGCGTATTAATCGTTAGAGGACGAGACCCGGGAAACAATTTCATAGTTGGATGTTGTGATGGTTGCAGATGATGGATTTTGACCAGATGTCCAGGGACCATATGCCATAGGAATTTGTTCAAGTTCCAGTGACAGCGTCTCAAGGACCAATTGCCATTTGGTTTTTCCGGACGGTATCTGTGTACCGATGGGGCTACCGATCAGTTGGTTGACTTGATCTTCCGTGAGCCTAAGATTTCCAGTATGAATATCTTCGGCATAAAAGGAAAAACCGCCGGCGTTATCAACAACAATACCGCCATAGGTTCGTAGTGCCTTTAGAAACATGAGCGTAATTGGTGATAACCCTGTTTCATCGATAGTCAGCCCATCTTCATCCACAAGGATTTGTTTGAGGCGAATTGTTTGCCCTGCTGCTAGTGCATTAGCGTTGGTACTGTAATAATCAGTTTCTGTGGTGGAGGCGGGCGAAAAATAATCGGTGGAAAAAGGCTCAAAAGGGTTTGCGGTGTTTAGATTCCTGGGAAAAGGAATCGCGAAACACAGGGCATGATCGATGCTTCCACTTTCAATGTCCTCAGGTAATATCAGACCCGCCAGTAGCGGCACGCCTGTTGCCCGAGCACTGGAAATGCTGTCCGCATTGATGCCGGTTGCACTCGTGTCAAAATAATCCACGGCACCCATGGCCAGGATGTTGGTTCCGGTTTGTCCGCCGCCGAGGCTGTTTCCTGAAGCGTCCTGGGACGTTGTTACCTGCCAAAAATCATAAACTATACCCGTCTGGGTATTGAAGAGCACCATGTGGCCATCTGCATCCGTATCCTGGGGGCCGGCTGGGCGAATATTGCCGGCGAGAGTTGGCACCTGGATTTTGCCGTCCTGCCCTGTAGGCAGTTTGGAATTATTACCGCTGACATTACCGTTATAATCCTTTACGGTCACATTCTGCACACCGCTTCCCATTGCAAAAATTGGAACGGAATAAGCATCATAATTGATGTCAATGAATGGCCAGGTTGTAACAGGTGTTGTGGTTGGCGGCTGAAATCCCGTTGTGTCGCCGCGAAGTACTCGGTATAAGGTAAGAATTTGTTGATCATTTTGAGGCACTACTGTCGAGTTGTTAACTTTTTGATTCCATGGACTGGCCGATGAAAAAATAGGAAGAGAAAATGTAAAATCACGGAATAGAGACCCTGCTGGTGGATAGATTAAAGGCGTTTCCGTCATACGCGACAATGACACCCGGGTAACCAGGGGCACCAGACCGGCTTTTGCCGCTTCTGTGTAAACATAGTTAGCATTTTCGGTTGAAATGCAATAATCCACGGAAAAAACTGGCAACCCGCGATCCTGATATTTCTTGTACTGTTTCAAACGGTTTTCCGTAGACCATTCCCCGTCATGTCGTTCATGGAGATCACCTGCATCAGGATCATCCCAGTCTGCATCGCCTGCGCCGTGAAACCAGGTGTCCTCCACAGCAAGCGCATCAATGGCTCGTGAGTACCGGGCAGGAGCAGCATCGATGAGGTAGGGGGCATTTTGGGGGATCACGATGAAATCCCCAGAAACCGCCCGCCCGGCCTGGCCGAGCTCTTCAATGAATTTTATCATCTCTAGTGCCGGATCGACATTATCTTTTGCAGCGGCAGCAATGACCTTTTCATCGTCGTAAGCTTCTACCCAATCGAGGTAGATTCCGTCAAAGCCATAGTTAGCCAATTGATCGATAATGCCCGAATCCCCAATCCAGATATCTTTCCATTCCTGTTTCCAATAGGCCACTGGATAGTTGCCAGACCAGCCATCCGGATCGATGGTGACGAGGAAATCCGGAGACCCTGCCTTTGTGGCGGTCGGCGCAACCCAGTCCGCGCCCCAGTAATCGCGGTAGTCTTCAGCCTGACCGATATCGATATACGCCACAACCAACCGGCGGTCACTGCCCTTTACAGGGGTTCGAAGGGTGTTGACAATAGTTGCCGTATCATAGGCCCATTCGTTGAAATTGTGTCCGGGTTCGATCACCAGAAGTGGGTAATCCGATGCTGCAAGAGCCGCCAAAGCGCCGTCCACATCCAAGTCCTGAATCTGGTACATCCATGTTTGAACAGCCTTTAGCTTTTCATTTGGACCGCCGCTTCTGATCCCCGGCAATCCGTCCAGCAGCATGCCGTCCGATGATCCGTTGAGCTGAAATCCAACAACTTCTTTATTCGATGAATAACCAATATAAGTGGCATTATTGATATTTTGTGAAAACAGGCTTGGCGCCACACCGACAATTTTTGCATATGCGCCAACAGTTAAGGTCTCCATTTCGATCACATTGCCGTTGTCGTTATAGGCCGTCATTGTGACGGTCGCTGAAGAATCCTTAATGTTCACAAAGGCAATACCGGTCCAACCACCCCCTTTTTCTACTTTGGCAAATATGCCCTCTGTAGCGCTAATACCAACCCCCGTATATCCTCCTAACTGGTTTCCATCGTTTGTACCGAACAATTCAAACCCGGTTATAGGGCCCGTTGATTTGATGCTGAACCAGACCGTTCCCGATGGGAAGTTTAAGTTGTTGATAGTACCGATATACTTTTCGTTACCAGCCAGTGAAATTGTTTGAGAAGATAACGCCGTCCCATCCGTTTTATAAGGAGTAATCGTGAGGGTACAGGGGGTAGTAAAAGGATTATAGGCAACCACCCCCGTCCACCAGGTTGAATCGCTTGCAATATGAGGATAATAGATGTCGGTTGCCGTATCATCCCTTAAGAGGATGCCGCTTAGATAATTATTGCCACTACTGTCATAACCACCAAACAATTCAAGACCGACAATCCCAGCGCCATTCTTTATGATAGCTGAGGTGAAGTCTGGTTGTGCGTTACCCTGAAATAGGCTTTTAATGGTGAACGCCTGGTGTTCTCCGGCTTGGATCGTTTTTGTTATTGTGGTGCCGTTATCGAACTCGATGGTTAGCGTTTTTGCAGTTGAATTGGTGTTTAGAAGACTAATGCCGGTCCACCAGGTTGAGGTTGATGCAATATGAGAAACGTAAATACTGCTGGCATTGACCTCAGAAGATGCGGGAATGGCGACACGATATTTCCCGTCTATATAAAATTTTGTATATCCGCAGATCGTTTCTAAATCAGACTCAAAAATAATGTAGCCAACATTTTTCGGAGAGGGCAACTCGTTGCCGATAATAATCTCTCTTCGAGCCCGTGATTCTAACATAATATTTTCCGAATGGATTTTCTGGCCCTCATTATTATAAGCATATAGTTCGCCGCTGAGGCTGCTTCCGCTATTGGTATTTATTAAGCAGATTTCTGTTTCCCAGGTGTTATCGCTGGCAACATGCGGGAAATAGATTGTTTTTTTTGCCAATAGGGACCCAGGGAATAAAATAATCATGATCAGGTAACAAAATGATAATTGCAATAAAAATAGGAATGAGAGCCTCAAGGTTTTCATCGCTCTTCTCCTTGTTTAATTTGGCAGGAAATTATCTTTATGAAGATTGTTACTAAATTTTTATAATATAACATAAAAAAAAGCAACACAATATCAGTAATATGTTATATTTTAAAAATATAATTAGTTCCTTTATATATTTGCGATAGCCACTTTTCGATCCACGCTATCATTCGATTTTAGCGACTGTTGAGATGAAACATTTTCCTGAAACGAATGCTAATCCAAAGCACACCCACATGTTGTGGTTAGCCAAAATATTGAGAAAGTGCTGGTATCATACCAATACCATAGGGCATATCGAAACTGTATTTACTTGCCAAGTATCAAATGATCTTTTAACAGACCGTTAAGAAAAAGACTGCGAATAAATCCTTACTCTATGCTGGGAGCATTACCTGTTTCTCAAGAATTGTTAACCACGAGACGAAGTTCACCCAGTTCTTTTTGAGAATAATTTGGCTTATTTTTTTTCTTGATTTCAGCCATTATTCTATCAAAAGTTCCGTTGTATTTAGCACAGCGGAGTTTTAAGATGTTGTTGGCATTGGTCGGATACCACCAGGCACCGGATCGCTTCAAGCGAGCATTGGATATAAACTTATTGGAGCTTTCAATACCACCACTACCAATGTGATAACCACCACGCTTTAATGCACCGTACTTGAGTTTGTCAGTACGTTCGGAAAGATATCCAATAGTTTTGTCGATTTGTTCCTTGGCAGAATTCGATGATGGCTTCATGCGTTTGATCCCAGCGATTATTTGCTCAATATTGTTTGAGAATAGCCGGGTAAGTGTCGCCTCTACCCACTCTTGAGCCTTTTGGCTGTATTTACCGTATTGGGCATGCGCTGTATCGTATAAATATTGGCTGCAATGATAATAGTCCAATACCAGCTTGGCATCAGGAAAAAGCTCCTGGATGCGATTCCATATCCAAGGGGCACCATCACCGATAACGCAGATGCGTACTTTTTCTTCAGGAATCAGAGCAGTTTGTTTAATGCGTAACAGATCGGCCGATAGCTCTTTGTCGTTTTTAATCTGATGCCAACTGATTAAATGGATAATGCGCTCACTATCAAGCAGATACAGACGAAACCCTTTAACCTCTTTCCACTCACCTTTACCCCTTGGCCCTTTTCTGGATGAAGGCTCGGGACGGGTCGGTGCATGAGCGCCGTCAAGGCCGATCATTAAGATGGGCCTGCGGAATTTACCTTCGCATATTGTGTCAATTTGACGCTTAATTTCTTCTTTTCCGGGGCAAACATCTAAAATCTGAAGATCTTGCGCAATTTCATTGGAAACATCGTGGATATGGTGGTTGCTGACTGGTATACCGGCACATCGTTGAAGCGTTTCGCAGGAGGTTTCATAGGGCATCTCAGCTGCCAGCCATGCTTCTAATTCTTGGACATCCGGTTGTATTTTGCGGTTAGAAAGCCCTAACGCTTCGTTTATAGGATAAAAACCGAACTGGCAGCTATTACAATAAAAGTAGGGACGATACAGCGTTACGGTCCCAACGAGAATCTGTATTTCACGTTTGACCTTTTTAGTTTTGGCTTTGATTCGGCGAAGACAATGCGGGCATTGGCAATATTGTTGATCAAGCAAGTGGCCGAACTTTTTCTCGATCAACGCCAAAGCCGCTTGTCCCATGATATCAGAACGGTTTGCGAAAAGGCTTCTGGATATATCATCCATTGATTCCATTTGGTAATCCTTTTCTATTTGGTCTAAGCGTTCACTGACGAATGATAAAAAACCCGACTTCCAATCTTCGGAGACGATAACCGCAGCTTTGGGGACCATGGAATTTCCTTTTTTGAAATCAAGCTCTATTACCCATGATGAGATATATTAAGCGGCGATTATTGTCCTGCTTGATATTCAACTTTTAATTATGATTATTAAAGTTTATTGCAATTTTGTCTCTTTATTCTATTAATTTCATAAATTATCGCGGAGAAACGGGTAATGCTCCCAATTGAATCTAACTCTTCGAGTGGAATATCGTAGCCTTTTAAAAATGCACGGAATTCCCAGTTTTCATCTTTTTTTAACTTGGACGTTCTTTCTATTTTTTTTAGATTCGTTTCCATTATTTCCTATGCCGAACGTTGAACTGTGCCGCCCGGCTTTTTGGGTCGGCACCAGTGAATGGTTAGCTAATGATTATTTGAATTTTTCATCCGCCTCAGGACCTTGGCAAGCTCTAATGAAAGCCCAACCGAACTGAGTTAATACAATTTGTTGGTAATTTTGAATAGCGTAATTTTGTGAGTCTATGTCCTTAATTTGAACTCCGCCAAGACCAATAAGTCTCAGCCTTACTAGATTGTTAATGATTAATTCAAATTCACTTCCGTATTTATCCGATTTGAAATCAAAATTATCCAGTAAGTGCTCACATGTTGGTTCAGAAATTTGTCCATCTCCAATAAGAATTACCGCCGACCATTGATCGTATAGGTATGAAAGTATTTTTGCTTCCTTCGGGCTTAGTTCAGATAGGATTCTTGGGAAAGGTGTGATAACGTTATCATCATGAGAAGCTGAAGCGAGTAATTTTGCCCAAATTTCAGTCATTTCATCGTCTTCTTCTAGAGCCGCTCCTTCTATAATTGGAACTAAGACCTTAAGATCAACAGACTTTGTATCAAGGCCTTTTTCTTGTAATATATCTTTTGCCCGTGCAAGTACCTTAAGGCTGTTTTGAAAACGAACAAAACGGATTTTTTCTGCTATATAATTACCAAATTCAGAAAAAATAGGCTCTGTAAAGGGAGAGATTAATTTTTGTATTGATGTGGCTAACTTGCTTATATTTTCCATATGGCACCCCTGCGAAAATCAGCTTACGATCGGTTATAAAAAGCTAACGTATAGGGTTTTATCCTTTGTCCCGCATGTTGGATTGAGCAAAGTTGTAAGATTAGCAGTGATAGATAGTGGGTCAGGGAGCTTTTGATCATCCTTCAGCGGGATGAAGGATAAAACCATGTTGGACTGAGCCGCTTATGCGGGTCCAAGTTGCTATACCAATATCTATGGGGATTGTAAAGGCATGATTTTGTATCAGGATTTGTAAATTTCCGAAGTTTACAACTCTCGTCGACCTGAGATCTGGTTCATATTAGCGAAAAAAGACATCCGGATACCCAAATTTATTTCAAATAAAGCTTTTTACAGCAGTTTCAGGCCAACCATCGCCAAGTTTGGGCGCACCTCTCGGGTTGCTTTTTAGAGAACTAATAAAACTAAAAAGCCTCTGATTATATCGGATTTTGGGGAGGCCCACGGTCAATGGCATTCGCTTTTTCTCTATCAAGAACCCATCCTATCGAATCAACAGCGTAACTCTCTGAATTAATAAACCTTTTGTGAAAGGAGCAATTGTTTGCGACTTTTTGCTTGACTTCCTGGCGAGATGCGGATACGTTAGAATCCGATGAAAGCTAGCTGACTTGCGACCCACTGCATCGTAGGTGTACGTGGTGGTGATTTCGGCATCGGTACCAGTTTTGAAACCCATGGGCGTCATAATGCAAAAGTTGGTATGTTTGATATTGGTGTTAATATCTGTCGGCCGCCTCCCGTCATGGTATATTCATAAGTGGTGTCAAAGACCGGGCGTAATTCACGCGCTGCGTCAGCAGGCGATGGATCATAGTCCGATGCGACGGTCCTTCCATTTGGAGAGAGGTGGTAATCCCATGGGTTTGCGGACAGAGTTTACCAGGGTGGTGGCCTTACCGTTAACCGTCACGAGCTGGTCATCGATCCGAAGCCATCATCCGCATCCGTATCCCGGTAGGTTTTATCTCTTTGATTGTAATTTTCTCCAGGCCACAGAGGGAGTGGTTCTGCCATTTCCTTTACATATTTTAAACTTCATATTCCGGATCGATGTCGTAATTTGAATTCAAAGTCCATACCAATGTGGAAGAGATTTGCCTTGCTGTAAATTGAATTCAAAGGTAAACTGTTTGCATTTCGCTTTGATCGGTGATGGTTGAACCGTGCTGCGGAGTCGGTATAGCCATCAAGATATTTCTCGTGAGGTTGCCTTCCGGTGAGTACCTGGCATGAACATCGCCGTTAGCGTACATGACCCCGTTGAAGCTCCAGTGCCCGCCTTCCTGATCGGTTGCATCCGTTAATCCGCCCGAAGTATCAAAACATGCACAAAACGATTCCTCCGGTTCGATTTTGTGGTCATAAAACCGTCCGGGTATACCCTAAAGCTGTGGTGAAACTTCCATCAGGATAGGTAACGCGGGTAAGACGGCTGTCGGCGTCTATGGTAATCGTGGTGGTGGAGTCCCCTCTGAGACAATGGCAATGGTCCGCCTCCCGCATCCCTTCAATGCTGGTCCGATTGCCAACCGGTCGGTGATACCAACAAGTTTATTATTATCATAGGTGAATTCGTAATGCACGGCGCCGGTAGTCCAGATCCAGTCTTTAAAATGCTGGCCGATATGTTCCGTTGACAACGTAATTCCCCAAACCGTTTTCTCAGTAAACACTCTTGCGCCCATGCTCTTCATATAAACATATGGAACCAGCGGGCCGATTTTACTGGACTTGATGTGCTGCATTGATAGGAAATTTGAGCTCACTGGCGTCATCAATGGCAACGTCGGCTGGACTTGCAATCACAAATCTATCTGCCGAGGCCTTTCGCTTGTATAGCCGTTTGCCCCTTGGCCCGCCACCGTGGTGTGATAAAACCGTTTGTATTTACCTGCGAAATTCGCATTTATTGCCGCTATCCACGATATAAAGATTTCCGGTCGATCAACGGTTGCGCTCCGTCGATAGTTAAACTGGGCCCTCGACGGCAGACCGCCATCGCCGCTATAAAAGCCGCTTTAGAAATTGCCGGGCTACCGGAACGATATTGCCACTGGTATCCATTTTCCAGATGGTATGCCAATTGAAATCTGAGATATATAGATTCCCGACACCGTCAAAGGCCATGCTGATATAAAATGATCCAAAGGAAAACTGTGGTGATTACCCCTTTGGGATCCACCATGCGTAGTCCGCCAACCCATCTCCCCATCGTAATTCCATAATGTATAAATTCGCCTTCGCCGTCAAGAGCTGGCATCAATAGGCCCTGCGGAGTACTGGGTAATCGGTAGCCAGTCCGTTACTATCACCGCTAAAACCATGCGCTGCTTCCCAACGGTAGTTATGTGCCTCCGCATTCCACCTTCTGAGTGATAATTGAAGAGGTCTGCAATATATAGGTTTCCGGCAGCATCCACCGTCACGCTTATTAGATTGTACAGCATGGCATTTGACTGCTTTGATCAAGATATCGTTGCCAGATACGCAATGCCATTGCCGCTACGGTAGTGATGATCCCGTCTGTATCCAATCTTACGAATGCAATGATTCCCCAGAATCCACAATATAGAGATTCCCGCCAGCGTCAACAGCCATTTTCCCTGACAATTGTTGTGCTTCTGATGGCTGACCGCCGTCGCCCATATAACCGCTGTTCCGGGTATTCCGCTAAGGACTCAACCAGGCTGACAAACATCCATGTAATTGGACTTGTAATTAGAGGCGCGATGTTTGTTGCTATTGTGCCATCTCCTTTATATAGGATGGAAGGATCCCTGGGCTGAAAAATGATGGGGCGAGACAGTCCAGCCTTCGCAAAAAGGAGATTGTCGCCGGACATTTGGTCATGAAACCCGAATCCAAATGGCGTCCTACAAAAAAGAAGAAAAAGGAGACCTTGGCAACACCGCCAATAATTTTGCCCCTGTAATTCCTTAAACGAATGGCCCCATATCTTAAACGAATGCCATTGACCGTGAGGGACCCTCCAAAGGGCTGGAGCCAATCGTAAGGCGAGCCTCAGGCAGGATCGGCCAAAGGGGTCGAAAATTCTGCGGCCTACTGGGAAGCGGATCTGGTTCTTATTAACCCACTTTACTTTGCTCATACGCCAGGGGCCTTTACGGGCACAGCCTGTGGTCACGGCATAGTTTCGGGACACTCCTCTTTTCAGGAGTTGACCCACACGGGTTTTGCGGTTCTTCCAATGCTTCCAGACCAACGCCCGAAGACGGCGCCTGATCCAATGTGGCAATGGACGTAAGCGGTTGAACGATTCGGTCAATCCATAATAGTTCCACCATCCGCTCATGAACTGATTTAGTTCATTGATCACCTGAGAAAGACTTCGCCCACGGCGGCGGGCCGTGATTTCACGTACCCGCTGTTTAAACCGTTTGATCGTTTTCCAGTGGATACGGATCTTGGGATTCTTGCGTGAATTCGTCAGGCAAAATCCCAGGTACTTGCGTTCCCACGGGCGACCTACGGCGCTTTTTTCCCGGTTTACCTCCAGCCGTAATTTCTTTTCGATAAAACGGCTGACACTTTCCATTACTCGGTCCCCTGCCCGCTTGCTTCCGACAAAGATGACACAGTCGTCTGCATAACGGACAAAGCACAGTCCACGCTTTTCAAGCTCTTTATCAAGTTCGTCAAGAACGATATTACTTAAAATCGGCGAAAGTGGCCCACCTTGGGGAGTACCTTCTTTTGTCGCCTTCTCAAGGCCGGCAATCATGACACCGGAATTCAGGAAACTGCGGATGAGTTTCAACACCCGCTTGTCAGTTATTTTCGTAGCCAATCGAGCCATAAGCCTATCATGGTTCACTCGGTCGAAAAATTTTGCCAAATCAATGTCAATTACATACCGCAGTCCGGATTCCACATATTCACGGTATTTGCGAATAGCGTCATGCTGTGAGCGCTTCGGGCGGAACCCCAAGCTATACTCGGAGAAGATATGATCCCAGATTCTGTTAAGCACCTGGGCCACCGCTTGTTGGATCACCCTGTCTAACACGGTCGGAATTCCTAATAAACGAACTCCGCCGGGCTTGGAAAAATGGGGTCATAAAAATGGGGTCAAGTCTACTATTGACCCATGGAAAATAGAATGTTATATGTTAAAATATGTCACGTCCACTTAGGATAGAATATCCCGGAGCATGGTATCATGTAATGAACCGTGGAAGACTGGAACGAACCAGGCCGGTGATCAATGAAAAGCGTTTGGTATCGTATTCATCCACCGTGGCATCAAGTTGAATCAGGTCTTCATATCTCTTTTGCCGAAAGACTCTTCGGGCAAAATTTGGTTCAGGGCTACCAACCACTGTGACAACTGCTTGTGCACTATTTGAACCCGTTGACCGGTTACCGTGATGGTATAGGACGGTGGTATGGTCGGGATACAATTGCAGTCGATCCACCACAAACACAGTGCTAACATCATCTTCATTATCGATAAAAGCGCTTTGCGCATTTATGGATGTCCACGTTAAAGTAGAGCATTGAAAACCTTTGTATAATAATCGAAGGATTGGCACTTATTTCTACCAGGGCAAAACCATGTCATTAACCGTCACAACGACGCTGAAATTGGTGGCAGTGCCTCCAGAACCTGGGTGGTAGCAGTGGATTGTGTATGGTTAATGCATCAGGTGATAAATTCGGATGGGATCCATTGACATCCACAGTACCGATATCCGGTTCGATCAATATATATCGGCTCCCTGTCGAGCTCCTTCCATGTAAGGGTTGAGAACCCTGGACTGAATGCTTTCTGTGATCGCTTTATATTTACAGTAATAGGGGAAATATCGACTTCTCCACGTCAAGGTTTACAACACCTGCCTGAATAGAAGTCCTCACCGGGCTCCACAATACCGATTCCCGGCCTTCATCAATCTCGGAACTTAAACGAAGTGTTCGGCAGGATAAACCTCGGCTTTACCCGATCTCATCCGTTGTTTCCACATTTTCCAAGATAAGCCGGTTTCGGCGGCCTTATCACTAAATAGTTTTGAAGCTTAACAAATATAACAGAAAAATTAAAAAAAGATAGGGAAAATACAAGACGGTATTCTTATGGGTCAAAAGTAGACTTGACCCCTTTCTTCTAACTGGTAGAATTGCCGTCCTGAGATAACTGGCCCGCAACCTTGCAAGACTGTCTGGAAGATTGAACACCACCTGACCGCTTGTTCGTGGTCCGTTCGGCCCAAACATGAACCTTACTTGCTGGAACAGATACACCGGTATGTTTTGCAATGGGTTCACATTTAAGGTTGATAATCCCCTTTGTGACGGTAAGGGTCACATCCTGGTAAGGGCAATAAAGTGAGGGTCCCCGGACAGGTTGCCGCTCACCGCATACACAGGGCTCCAGAACTGGTATCCCAGATAATCCACCCGATCTTGTGCGCTGTCCGCCAGGATTAAAAAGAGACTCTTGACCACCGGGGTCCGTGGCACGCTTTATTCCAATGTAACCCCGATTCGCTTTGAACATTACTAACAGTTGACATCAGCTATAGGCACCCCGGACCTTCAAAACCGTGTAAATGTAAACTGCCGCCGCCGGTCAAAACACTGACCGGATTGACTCACCGGCAATGAGTGTTGTGGAATCGCTCCAATACTGGCTCTGATAATCGGCCCTGAACTCTGTAATCACCGGCAGGAACATGAAAAGTCACCTTGCCCCCTGCATTGGTAGTGACCTGCTGAGAGATAGGAGCCTGACGCTGTAAATACATATACGTTCACGCCTCCACAGGCGCTGGAACTGGTGACGGTAATCTCTGCGCGTCCGGGCTATGTGCATGGTCACCGCCGTTTTACAGGTAAAGGA
This sequence comes from Desulfobacteraceae bacterium Eth-SRB2, assembly GCA_004193595.1. Classification (GTDB taxonomy): domain Bacteria; phylum Desulfobacterota; class Desulfobacteria; order Desulfobacterales; family UBA11574; genus S5133MH16. Next base: position 148,409 of record RPGQ01000001.1, on the reverse strand, counting down.
ATCCGGACCAGAATTTCTTAACGGTGAAAATCGGCCCGCACATTGTAAAGCATCGTCTGAAGATTAAAACACCACCTGGCCGTTGGAGTCCGTGGTCTGGTTCCGGCTCAAATATGTGAACCCGCTTCTGTTAAAACGATACACGGGTATATTGAAATGGGCCTGTGACGATGGATAATCCCCAACAGTTAGGATCACATCCTGTAAATGGTGGAAAGTCTCGACAGGTTGCCGGAACCGTATACACCGGGCTTGGTGAATTTGTAAATTCCAGGTAATCCACCCGGATTTTATAGGTTCCTCTTCGGAGAGATTAAATTCCACTTTTCCTTCCTGGAATCGGTGGTCTGACTTGACCCAGATATGATCCGCTTTTCGTTGAACAGATATACTGGAGTTCCAACAATCGGATTCTGACACTTTTCTACAGTCACCTGTAAGTGATTCCATCATCAGCGATACAGGAGTTAGTTGATGAAAAAATGATTGCAAAAGTTAAGACAATGATAACCCCACGGAAAGTCTTGGTCTGGTGCGATTGTTTCTGTGCATCATTTTTCTCTCCATCAAGCAATCGTTTTATTGACTTGATAAAATAATAAGGTGGCCTTACAGACGCTAAAGATAGTCAATTTTCATGCCAAATCATAATCAAGAAATTAATTTCCAATGACCATTTTAACTGGCTGATATGCAATATCTTTTATCGAATAAAATTTTTAATAACCATAAAAGAAGGGTGGTATGGAAGGTCTTTTTTGAATATTGCTTTCAATGATGAACATAAAAGTGCATCTCATGCACAATTATCTGTGCACACCATATGGATGGTGACCGTGACATTCATTTAGAAGTGTTTAACGAACCGGCCTTATGTGAAAAATGGTAACGATTAAATCTTGGCCGGATAGTCTTGCGTGTTTTGGAAACGAAAAGAGACAGACAAACCGTTTATCTCGCCCCCAAATTCCGCACAGAACGATCTTTGAAAGTTGACTCCACCCCGGATGTGGATTGGCCAGTCAAGAGCTGCAGGGTTCGATAATCTTTCTTTAACCCTAAATGAGGGAACGTCATGGCTAAAGCCCTTATTACTAATAATTCGATTGTCGACCATGCGGTTCTGCAGGCTCTTTGTTAAGGTTCTTTGTCTCTTCAATCTTGTCCGGTTCTTTTCAGGCCTGAGGTGGCGCCTTTGAAATTTTTATGTATTTCACCCATTCGCCCCTATTTCCGAAGCTTCGCCCGCGCCAAAAAATAATCAGGATAAATAACCAGTATGATAATAAGTTCCGGCATTCCACCTAAACATATACTCCTCCTATTTATCGGCCCAATCTCTTTTAATATTCCGAGGATTATTTTTGAGCATAACGGTAGAGATTGTGCGAAAAGACCATTAATCAACAGACCTCACGATTGGGCGGTCTTGAGTTCGTCCAAAAAGCTCTTTAAATTCTTTTGATCTTAAAAAGCCGTTCATGACACCTTTATAATCGATCCATGTCCGCCATACTTGAGCCAGTCGTCATTGTGCCAGTATCTGGATTGCCCTTTGGTTTGCAGCCGGTCGATGTAATCACCATATTCTTCGAACAGCTTTCTACAAAAACGGTGGAAGTACCTTTAGATCAGCGGATATTTTTACCGTTGACTCATAAGGTTCAAAGCCAACGCCAGCCATTTTCGCAGATTTAAAAAACAACACAGTGCATGCACTGAAAAATCTTTTGAACCGCCAAATCTTTGCGCTTGATTATTTCAGCTTTTTTTCGGTATGTTGCAGCGCCAAGTTGATGATTTTCGTCACGTAAACTTTTAAAATATATTATAAAAACATATAGCGTGATGTGCCTCGAATCTTTACGAATGAAATAGGACATACGAGAAAGCACTTAAGTTGATACGAACTACAAAGACATCAACAGGCCTGAAAGTGAAAGCACATTTTGTTAGAAAACATTACAAAACAGGAGAAAAAGTGTCAGATAGCGAAATGGACTTTCTCTCAATTAAGCCTCATACGAAGTTTCCGACGTGGAATTACACCCTAAATCCGATAACAAGAATGTAAAGTTATTTTTGAGTGAACCCTAACGTTGTATCGATTTGAAAAAATTTAAACTGTTCAATATGATTGTATCTTAAATTTTGCTGCGCAAAACTCCAGATACAATTTTTAACCTTATCCAGGTATTATTCTGGAATTATTTCTCCGGTATCGGCATTGATGGTCACTCGGACGGTCACCGGGCCTTCAGGCTCCAAGGTCAACACCAATGCACTCCAGACGGTGATCACCTTGGGTTCGTCCCAAATGGGCTGTTCCATCAGTTCGATATCCTCAATCGCCGCCTTCTCGAATTCTGCCTTGATTCTGGCCTCCGCCTGTTCCTTGTTAAATTTGGGAGGTGTCGTCCGTACCAGGCGTAAGTCAGAGGCGCTGAAGCGTTTCACGCGACCTTGAGTGAGATCGACAACAACCTCAACCCAGTTTGGGAAAATAGAGGTTTCAGAATCGGGTCTGGGGACCTCGGTCCAGCGCAAGGTTAAGCTCTCAACATCAGCTTCCAGGGGATCTGCTTCATAGTTACGTTGCGCGAATTCAGGGACCTGCCGCTTCGCGAAATGGTTCGCCATATCGTAACCTTCATTAACAGTGACCGGTTTGTTTTTTCCGGTTATCGCCTTTCCGGAGTAATAGACCACATTGTTTCGAGAACTCACCCATAGAGTTCCGAGTTTGCCGCGAAAGTTCAGAAGCGGACCCAGGTCCGGATGTTGCATTGACGATGGACTACTCATCTGTTCGGCAATCTGTTGCGGTGTGACGGTCTCTTCCGCTTGAGCGAAGAATGATTGGATTGCCTTGGCTGTTTTTTCAGAATTTAACATATGTTGATTGCCGTTGGTCATTTCTATTTTCCCAATGATAAGTAAAAAAACTGCTGCGAAAAGCCGGTATCGGGTTCTATAAATCGACATATGAGCATCCTTAGATATCCCTTCCATGGCGGGCCGGATGGAGAGTGGTGTTCTTGTCCACCCCGGTACGGGTTTTAAGGTTGTACGCCAACTCCTTGGCGTATTTTCTGCCGCACATTGTTTTGGCTTCGGTCGCGGCATCATCGATCCCCGAACCTCCCGCAACCTGATTCCAGAAATTGATGAGCCACTTCTCAGCCCCATCAAAGGTGACCTTTCTTTTAAAGCCGAAAACGATGTTGCAGCCACGCTTTATAAAGGCCTCCACCAGGCTGCGTTCCAACGCCCCCTCCGAGCCGTCTATTTTAAGATGTTTCATGGTTTTTTTGTCCGGCAATGAATTGACGTCGAGTTCGGGGGTATGGTCTTCTTGGTAATGGGTGAGTGCGGTTTCGGTCTTATCCCCCCAAATACCGTCTCTCTTTCCGGGATTGTAACGCTTTGAGAAGGACTTTAGCTTTTTTTGCACTTCCCGCGTTTGTTTCTTCTCATCCAGGGTTGGATCAATTTTCAAGGCGGCAAGGGTGGCCGGGTTTTTAGTGCCGTTATCGGGCTGAATACCTTCCCATTTCTGCAACTCCTTCAAGGCGGCCGTTGTTTTGGGTCCATGCTTCCCATCCACCCAGCGCGGATCGAATTTTTTTGATAAAGACTTTAGCCTTCTCTGTACGGCTAATGTTTCATTTCCTGTCCGGCAACCCGACATAACCATCAGAAATACATCGCGCAGTGCGTCGGCCGGCTGCTTGGACAGGAAAACAGAATTGTCAATGTCTATGCCTTTCCCTTTCCCTTTCGCCGGAGCATAAGTCGTAATCACGGATTTTTTGCTTTTCTTGTAGTAGGCCCGTTTGCCGGATGTGCTTTCTTCTGAATGGAAAGCCATCAGGAATGGGTTGCTGTGGAGCTCCTCCACGATCACAGCGCAAATTTGCATTTCTTCCCAAGCAAGTGAAGCCGGGGTGCTGACACTTGAATCAGAATCAAAGGCGGTGCCGTCCTTGAGTCGCTTCTGTTTGTCCCTTGCGTGCTCCACCTCTTTTTTAGACGAATGTAGGTAATTGCTTTTATGATAGTGCATGCCGTAATTACAGGAAAATGGGGGCTGGAACTTAATGGTTGTCTTGTCATTCCGGGTCACTTCGTGCAGGCCCTGAATGCGAACCGTATAGGTGCCGTCGAGCAGGATTCGATGATCCCGGGTTTTGTCGCGGCCATCCCAAACAACCTCGTAGGTGCCGGGGGCCTTGGTTTCGCCCTGCAAGACGACCACCACTCGCTTTCCCGTCACGCCCTTACCTTGGTATGACTTATAGAAGGCGGAATGGACCTTGTTTGCGGGATCGTATTCAATCCAGAGGGTTACTTTCATGGTGCAAACCTTAACCTCATATTTGATGTGTAAAGGTTTGTCCAATGATTTTACATGGATGCTAATTTTACTATCCTTGTATTCTTCGTACCCCCCGGGTTCCTTAATAGACAGAATTTTAATGGCGCAGTTTTTGTGCTTGGGATCGTCGACCCGAGGGGTCCCGGTGGGACAGGACTCAACCGGACTTCCAACTTTATTACACATCAGGGCTTCCCTTTGAACTCAAGGTGTCGTTTAGGAAAGCAATTTTTGTGGAAGGTGAAATGTCGCTTGCTTTCAGGATGGCCTTGACTTCAGGGTCTTGAAAAATATCCGATGATCGGTCGAAAAAGAGTTCGATGTAATGCTGCACATCATCCTCGTAATCGATCTGATGACTCTCGGCAGATGCAATCAAGGCGATCACCCGCTCGCGGAGTTGTGCCTCAGGTAAACTGCCGCCTTGTCTATACCTTATTTGCATATGTGCTACCATCTGGTCTTCAAACCGTTTCCGAGCGTGTTTGCTGAAAAGAAGCATCTGATCGGACCTGATTGTGATCATGGCATACCTTATGTTAATCAACAGACTCATAGATATAGATAAGAGTTTACTTTTTATAGAAAATATATGCCAAAGATGGTTTTGTTTGTCAATAATAATTTGATAAGAGCTCAGGGTAAACGCATTGGATTTCGCTGTAGCCTCCCACGGCATGTTTCTCTTGGAAAAAGATTTACGCCGTGGTGGAGTGTTCTCCCCGTATTGGTATTCAAATGTGTTAATGCTATCTTTAAATTATTATACCCGATATCGAACGTAAGTTTTTCGAGGATAAGGTAAAATGTGTTGGTTGACGTTTGATTGTGTTCATGTTAGCAAGGGCACCTGATAATAAAAGCGTCCATCATACAGACCCGAAAGGTGAAAATTTTTGATAAATTGAAAAAGAAAGATTTCGGGGTAGGTTGAGCCTATACCATTATGAACATTTTACTGATTGAAATTAATCCGTTTGCGCCGACAATGACGCCGATTTCATTGGGCTACATTGCCGCCTTTCTTGAATCAAAGGGGTTTAAGACCAAAATATTGATCGTAGGGCAGGATACGTCTTTGTCCCGTTCCGGTTTTCACGAGCTTATCACCGGCTTTCAACCGGCCCTGGTGGGTTTGACGGCTTACCAGAGAACCATGCTTTATGTCAGAGGCTTCGCCAACCTTATAAAGTCCATGGACAATAATATAAAGGTCGCCATTGGGGGTCCACAGGCGACCTTCATGCCCTCTGACGCCTTTAAAGAGCTTTCGGATATTGATTATATCTGTCGATCTTCGGGCGAAGTAACGTTGCTGAGGGTGGCCCAGGCCATCAAAAACCGGACGCCTTTTTCAGACCTTGCCGGTGTAAGTTACAAGGACGCCCAAGGCGTTGTCTTTGATACCCCGGAGATTGAGGGCTTTACGGAGTTAGATCATTATCCTTCACCATATCTGAATGATATTTTTGACTATTCTTGTATGAATGAGGCCGTCATGCTGACCTCTCGCGGATGTCCTTATCGCTGTATCTACTGTTACACGCCCCATGCTTTTAAACACAAAATAACCTTTCATTCCGTTGACCGGGTGCTTGAGGAAATTAAATGGGTAACAAAAAAAGGGGTAAAAAGACTTTGGTTTGCCGATCCGAATATCTCATGTAACTCCGAACGGCTTATAGAAATTTTTGACAGAATCTTGACGCATGGCATTGAGGTGAAGATGTGGGTTCAGACCCGGGTGGACCTTGTAACTCCCGAGTTGATGAAGAAGATGAAACAAGCCGGGGTAGGTGTTATTGCCTTCGGACTCGAGTCGGCTTCTGACCGTTTATTAACAAAGCTTGGCAAGAAGATAACCACGGAACAGGTGGCCCGGGCGATCCGGCTGGCCCAGGATCAGGGCATAGAAGTAGAACTTTTTACCTTGTTTGGTTTGCCTTACGAAACTTTTGAGGATGCGGTGAAAACTCTTGAGTTTGTGAAAAAAAACAAAGTCAAGATTATGGGGAACAGCAATTCACAGCAGATGCAGATCTATTTTGGAACCCCCCTGGCCACACATTACAAGGATTACGATATACGACCGTTGCATAACAGCCGTCCGGCATATTTGTCCATTGGATCTCAGTACGAAACCCAAGGGTTTGGGAGCAATGAACTTCAGAAGATCCAAAATATGTGGCGAGCTAATTCTCTTGACGGAGGAAAACGCATCGTATCGTGATAAAATAACAAACAAGTGATGATGATCAAACCCGCCATACAAAAAATATACGTAATCCTGGCCAAACAACAGGAAAAGGCCGATTTCCAGTGGCTTTGTCGGTTATTGTCGGGCCTGTTTTCATATGTAAACCTGACATCTAATCTTTATCTTATTGGCGAGGGTCTGCCCGAAAGTATGCCCCGGATTGAACGGATTCAGAAAGACGTGGGCAAATTCCTCAAGACCAACCTATTTGCCCGGCTTTATCTTCATTTTGTTCATTCGGCACCCCTGACAACCGCCAAGGAAATAGATTATTATTTGCGTTATTATTACCAGTCCTTGAAGAGAGCATCCGGCGAATTTGACAGGGAAGGCTTCATACATCAGGAAGTGCCGAGACTTATATTGCTGCCGGTTATTGCTCCGGACAACCGAGTTGAGTCCGCTTCTTTAATCGGGCTTCTTAATGCGCTTAAAAGTGTTTTTATGTTACCCTGTCTTTACCTGGACCAGAGCACCTTTTTTCTGGCACAAGATGAAGATCTTCTAACTTACACGGAAAAGACTTATTTTGGCAGTGGCGATTCAAGAGAGCCTGATGAAATTGCATGCAATATGTTTTATCAAGATCTGATTGATGATTCATTGGCCAAGCTGGCATCCAAAACCGTATTTATGTCCGCCCCATGTCCGGCTTCGCTCATTATTTCGGCAAGAGACGGCACGGTTTATGGTTGTATGGATGCATTTCGCAAGAATGAATGCCTGACCGATATTTATGGAAAAAGCGCGGATGAACTTATGGAAGTTTACTATGAACACGATCATTCGAAAAGAGACTGCCTGGGGTGCAGACGCCGGATGGCTGAGGTATTTGCAGATTTGCCCATATCGGAAACCAAAAAACACTACATTGGAGCCTTACTTTCTCAGTGTCAGGATTTCTAGCCTTTTGTTTTCTTGAAATCGGCTATTCCATCCGTTTCTTCATCCATAAATGGTAGATTTTGGTTTCCGGCAAGGCCCGAGCGAGTTTTCAACCGCAGGCATAGCGAGCTATTTCGAGGATTGAAAACGAGCGAGAACGCCGCCGGGGGCCGAAAGATGCCGTTTATGGATGGACACTATTTAGTATTTTCCAAGGCCCTAAAAAGGGATATCATCATCCTGTTTGTCCGGAGATGGCGGTGCCGAGGATTCCTGAGTTTGTGAGGGTCCGGGCGATCTGTATGTGTCGGCGGAATCCCTGGACCCGAGAAACTGTACATCAGATGCAACAATTTCAGTGCTGTATCGGGTAACACCATCTTTTTCCCAAGACCGGGTCTGTAGCTTGCCTTCTATGTAAACCTGCCTCCCCTTTGAAAGGTATTCACCGCATATCTCACCCAGTTTTCGCCAGGCGACGATGCGATGCCATTCGGTGCGCTCTCTTTTTTCATTCGTCGCTTTATCCGTCCATTCGTCAGACGTTGCTATGCTGAAATTGGCAACGGCAGTTCCGTCCGGTGTATAACGAACTTCAGGGTCATTCCCCAAACGGCCGATCAGGATTACTTTATTGATGCCCGCCATGTTGTACCTCCATTCTTTTGAGATCTTTGATTCAGCTGCTATAAAAAAATCTTTTTTATAGATATAAACAACCCGTTATAATGTCAAGATAATCCGCTGAAGGAAACCGGGTAAACGCATTTGAATTCCAATACAGTGAGAATGCTCCGCGACGGCGTGTATCTCTTTCCAAATAAATATTATCATTGACAGTAATCTTTAACTATATAATATCAGACCAGAAAATTTACAGTTAAAAATCCGGATCTGTCTGAAAGGAGAAGCACGGATGATATATTTGAAATCGGTTGATCTTAAAAAAGAAAAAGTGGAATCACTGGTTATTCCTGTTTGTGAGGATAAAAATGTATTTGAAAACAAAATTATAATTTCTCTTATAAGAAAAGCGAAAAAAATTACAGAGTTCAAGGGTGGAAAAGATGATGACATTATCTTTTATAATCTGCCCGAGGTTAAAGCTGAGAGAGTAATTTTTATAGGGCTTGGAAAATTTGAAAAGATCGATATAGAGACATTGCGCGCCGCGACCGGCAGAGCAGTAAAGGAATTGATCAAGAAAAAACTTTCAAATGTTTTGATAGCCGTTCCTCCGGCCAAAAAAATCAATATGGAAATGACGCCACTGCTTGAGGCAATGCTGGAAGGCGCCTATTTGGGGAATCATATTTTTGATAAATATAAAAAAGAAAAAAAGCATATCCCGGTGAAAAAGATCAATTTTCTTGTAAAACCTGATGAAACCGGAAAATACAGCCGATTATCATCACGAATTAATACTATTTGCCAGGGGACTATTCTTGCAAGAGAATGGGTCAGTACGCCGTCTAACGATAAAAGACCCGAACATTTCACCCGGTCTATTGTTTCGCTGGCCAGAAAAGAGAATCTCAAGGTCACCGTGTTGGGTGAAAAAGAGCTGAAACAGAAAAAATTCGGTGCAATAATGGCCGTTGCTGCCGGTAGTGAAAGCAAGCCTAGAATGGTAATCTTGGAACACAATCCAAAGGGGTCTAAAAGAGCGGTTGTACTGGTGGGAAAAGGCGTAACGTTCGACTCGGGCGGTATCAACCTGAAGTCTTCGGCAGGTCTGAACGAAATGAAACTGGATATGTCCGGTGCGGCCGCGGTTGCCGCAACACTGATCACCGCAGCAAAGCTTAAATCCGAGCTTAGAGTTATCGGCATTCTTCCGATTGTTGAAAATATGGTTTCGGGAAATGCTTCCCGTCCGGGAGACATTATCAAAAGCTATGACGGAAAAACCGTGGAAATAGGGAATACCGATGCCGAAGGCAGACTGATATTGATAGATGCCATCTCTTATGGAATTAAGGAATATAAACCCCGGACGCTCATTGACATGGCCACGCTGACCGGAGCGTGTGTTGTGGCTCTGGGCGAAAAGATTGCCGGTACTTTTTCTTTTGATGATAAATTGGCAGAAGATATTATTTTATCCGGCCAAAAAACCCATGAACGCTGTTGGCGGTTGCCCATGCCTGAAGAGTATAAAGAACTTTTGAAAAGCGATTTTGCCGATCTGAATAATATGAGCAGCAACCGTTATGGCGGCGCCATCACCGCTGCGCTGTTCCTCTCGGAATTTGTTAAAGATACCCGCTGGGCCCATATCGATATTGCAGGTCCGGCTTACGCCAAAAAGGAATCTGCATACTGCGGCGCCGGCGGCACCGGCTTTGGCGTCCGGTTGCTTTGTGATGTGTTGGATAAGTTGTGATGACGCAACATTAACGGTCTCGTAAAAAGTCCAACTTCTGCGTTGTGCTGCATTTCGCAATCATTCAACGTACGAAAAGTACGCCTCATGATTACAAAATTTGCACGCCTTTTTACCCCGCCTATGTTTGGCGGGGGAGTTTGAACTTTTTACGAAACCGTCTAAATCGGACTTTTTACGAGTTCATCAACATTAAGATAAACTCTAAATTCGGGTTAATATCACGACTGATCCTTTATCAAGGCTTTCGCAATTTCGATGTCATAGGCCTGCTTGGGTTTAAAATCCTCTGCTTTATGTATTTCCGTGGCTTGCATTATGGCATCGTAGGGTACCCATCCGTGTTCCTTCCAAAGCTTGGGATCATCTTGATTCCATAACCGAAATTCAATGATATCGGCTTGTTCTCGCACATACATACGAACTCGTTTGTTCTGAGGAAAAGGATAATAATAAAGGCCTCTTTTATCTTTCATGAATTGTTCTCCAGCTCTATAAATTTATTACCTTGTATTTGTAATAGATAAAGTTCTTTATGGGCATTTCCACTATTATCAAAGGAAGTTATCCCTGTTACCCCTTGAAAGTCTTGAAGGTTCATTATTTTATTTTTTATTTCACTTCTGGATTGAATATCATTTCTGCTGACCAGGTTAAACAACATTATTGCTGTATCATAAGCCACCGCTTCAAGGAATTCGGGTTTATCATGGAAAGTTTTCTCAAACATTTCAACAAAATCTTTTACCTTTTTTGAATGGCTTCCGGCGAAAAAACCATCGGCCATTATGGCGCCCTGAACAAATGGTTTGGCCATTTGGATTAGCCGGTCGGAATGCCACAGGTTGGTTCCGAAAAGATGCACGCCCACGACATCGTAAAAAGCAAGCTGGGGTATTATGAGTCCTGATGTGGTTGGGCCGTCAGGAATAAAGACGGCCTCAAAATCAACAGCAGCTTCAGCCGGTTTATGATCTGAATTTTCAATTTTTCCTTGGGGATGTTCAGAAAGCTCGATTTGGGCTTGCCTAAGTTTTTTTATGGGTTCGGCAAAATCTGTTTGATCAGGGGTATAGGGTTCAGCGCTGACAACCTCTCCTTGATAAGCCTCAACTTCATCCCGGAACAGACCCATAAAGGTCGTACCATATTTGTCATCAGGATAAAGAATAGCGAAACGACTTATTCCAAGAACTTCGATTGCATAAGATACTATTGCCTCAACCTGCATTTTGGGAGTAATGAAATTCCTGAAAACATAGTCTCCCATCTTTGCAATATTTTCCTTCTGACCCAGAGTAATTATCGGGATCCTTTTTTCCTGGGCTCCCAAAGCCGCAACCTCATGAGTGGTTACAGGCCCGATAATAGCCCCGACCCGTTCTTCGGACAATTCATATACAGCCTGGACAGCTTTTTCAGGATCAGATTCTGTATCTTTTACAATCAATTTTATTGTAGACCGGTTGTTTTGGGAATTAAACTGAGCCAGGGCCATTTCAATACACTTTAATATCTTGTTGCCATAAATGGTGTAAGGGCCGCTTAGCGGGAGTAAACATCCTAACGTATTATGTTTAAAGGTAAATTTTTCATTGATATCCTGGATCAATTTTTTTGCCGGCGGCACATTTTCGTTTCCCGGGAATCTTTTGATAAACTCTGACAACAGGCCGACAGCATCCTCGTATTTTTTCCACTCTGCTTTGCTAAGTCCCATCCGGTAAATGAAATATTCTACAGGCAACTCATTTTTAAAACGGGTTAAAAGAGAAATTATAATTGCCGGATCAACCGCCTGGGCCGCAGATTCTATCTTTAAAGTAATCTCTTCTTTTTCCTGTTTCTCAGTTTTTGTATATGCCATAAGATAATAATTTAAGGCCTTGGCCGGAAAACCTATGGCCATATATGAATCACCGACAAGGCTGTAGGTTTTAAGAATGTGAACCTTGAAAAAAGTCTCTTCCTTGACGTCGGCCGCACGGCGAATTACCTGGTTGTAATTCCCTTGGTTAAAGAAGGTTACAAGAATTTCAACTCTGGCGTTTAAAGCAACAGGGCTGGAAGGATATTCAGCGATCAGGCGGTTATAGATGGCGTGTGATTCATCATTTTTTCCTAATGCGGTATGGATCAACCCTTTTTTCATTAAAGCTTCGGCGGCCAGGTACCCATCAGGAAAACGTGCAAGATATTTATCATAAAATTTTAGGGCATTACCATAGTCTTTTTGTTGAAACATTTTTTCAGCCCTTGAAAAAAGTTCGTCTCCCGGATGAAATTCTACAGGTTCGGGAAGGGGAATCCGTATAGGTCCGCAGGCCCATAAAAAAAAAGAGATAAACACTATTAAAATTATATAGCCCGACTTCATAAGGATAAAATTTTAAGTTGTACAGGACACCCATATTGACGGTTTTGGAATGGGAGATTGTATAGCTCATTTTATTTTGACATGCAAACTTATTTGTTTTATAATAGATTTCATTTCATGGTCTCATAAAAAGTCAGGAAAGCGACCTTTTTAATAGAATGTTAACTATCTATTAAAACAATAATTTTTGGTTATATAAACCCTAAATCTTAAAACTTAAAACGTGATGAATTCAATTTATTACGAATTTGTTTTATTTCTTTGCTATCCGGATACATCCAAATCAAATTCCGTGCACTTAAAGATTTCCGGTTAATACAAATTCAAAATACTGGTGATGAAAATGAAAAATGCAAAAAAACATTTTGCAATATCTGAACTTGCCAAAGAGTTTGACATCAGTAAACGTCATATCCGTTTTTGCGAGGAAAAAGGGCTCATATCGCCCCAGATAACTAAATTGAACCGTCGCATTTACAGTAGGTATGATCGTGCACGGTTAAAAATAATTTTTCATTATGTGCTCATCGGTTACTCTCAGGATCAAATTGTCGAATTGATCGGTATACCTGATGCGGGTCTGAACGAAATGGACCAGATCAAAAAAGGCTTGGAATACGCGGAGGGAATGATCGAGAAACTCGATAAGCGCCGAAATGAGATGAGTTTTCATCAAAGAACCAGCATCATAAATGAGATTAAACTGCTGCGTGAATATATAAAAGAGATTAAAGACATAACGTTTGAAACTTCAGATGAATCTGCAGCAAAACCCCTTATACAAGATAAAGTGCGCAAACCGGTTGAAAAAATAAAACCCGAGGTTGAGAGAAGACCCGGGCGGCAACCGGTCCGGATGATACCCATATATACTGCCGGATTGGCGATAGTTCTCATCATCGGGGGCTTTTTTTATTTTCAGGCCAGTAAAAAAAAGACTGAAACCACATCTACTGAAACCACATATTTGGTCCAAAAGGATCGGAGCGAAACAGAAACACAGCCCGTGTATCATGATCGTGTACCCATAGACAATACCGGCGACCCCAAAGGTCTGACCCCTATCCCCCCCGAGCCGTCTGCATCAACTCTAGTTTCACAGCAGGAGTTAACAGAGGAATCAAGGGAATCGGTCGGCCGGAAGCTTCCCAAAGATCAAGCTGAATCGGCTGTTTTATCGAACAAATTAGTCTCGGAGACCACTTCTAAAATTTCTCCGGTTCCCGCTAAGATATCTCCTACCCCTATAAAACAGGAAATTGTCAGCCCGCCGGAAAAACAACCTTTAGAAGTTAAAGAAGAGAAAAAGACCCTACCGAAAACATTTATTGTTGAGAAACCTGGTGCCGAAAAAGCCGCTGCTGAAAAGACTACCGCCGAAAAGGCCGCCGCTGATAAGACTTCTGCCGAAAAGGCTGCCGTTGAGAAGGCCGCTGCTGAAAAGACTACCGCCGAGAAGGCTGCTGCTGAAAAGGCTGCTGCCGAGAAGGCCGCTGCTGAAAAGGCTACTGCCGAAAAGGCCGCTGCTGAGAAGGCCGCCGCTGAGAAGGCTGCCGCCGAGAAAGCTGCTGCCGAGAAGGCCGCCGCTGAGAAGGCCGCTGCCGAAAAAGCCGTAACGTCATCCGTTGCAAAGCCTAAAGTCGAGAAGCAAGAAGTGGCTGTAGGTGAAGTTAACTCGGTTGAAATTAAAAAAGATGTGCATGCGACGTCTGTTGCCACGGTTGCTCCGATTCTTCCTAAGACACCTCCTACCCCTGAAAAACAGGAAACCGTCAGCCTGTCGAACTTGCAGGCTTCGGAAGTTGAAGTAAAGGAAGTCACGGTAGCGGAATCGGATATTAAAGAGCCTTTAGTTACCGCTGAAATAGATAATTCAATGATAGAAGAGCCTAAAGCAGAACGTCCCGGCGTTGTTGAGGAGAGTAAACCATCTAAACCGGAAAAAGATAAAGAGATGTTGGCCTCCAAAGAAAAAACTATTTCTCAACAAGACCGGAAAGATCGTTTGGAATCCTTTTTGCGTATCTATTGTCGGGCATATGAAAGTAAAGATCTTGACAAATTTGCCGGCCTTTTTACTCCTGATGCCACTGAAAACAACACTCCTTTTCAGGACATGCTGCCGAACTATCAAAAAAACATGGAAAACATCAAATCCTATAACTACCGGATTGAACTGGTTGATTATTCTTTTCAGAATGATACGGGAAACATTAGAATAAACGGAAAATATTTCACCCGCTTTCTTTTGGATCAAGGGACATGGGAGGAAACCAGCGGCAGTATCTCCATGGAGCTTATTACAAGCGGTGATTCATACCTGGTAAAGCGGCTTAACTATGGTCAATAGCACGGATATTTCAAAGCCAAAATACCCTCATCCGCAACGCTCGTACTTTCCCCTTTGGTTTTTATCCCGCCGAATTCAAATATGTTGCGTAACTGTTTTTATATGAAGATACCCATGTCAAAAACAACCCATGTGTTATTGATCGTTTTGACACTTATTTTTTTTGATGCCGGTTCTACTATGGCAAACAAGGGTGTTGAATTTAAGTATTTTTTTTCAGACGGCTTTTATCATGGAGAGAATCCCTTGGGTGTAGATAAAGATCCTGATTTGGTAACAGCAAAAGAAGCCATGGATATGGCCTGTAAGATATGGGAAAATGCCAGCGGTGGGAATATGGTATTTGCCCCTGCAAGCAACCCAAAAGAAGCGGATATCATTTTTGAAGGATGGTCCAAACAAGGTCCCCGGGTCGTAAGACATGGCGATAGGCTGTGTCTGGACGAACACGGTGATATCGGTCTATTCTCCGAATATCTTCCGGAAGCATATAGTTATACCTTATTTGAAAATTGCAATACACGCTGTAAGTATCCTGCAATAAGTGAAGCGGCTGATGCGGATAAGGATTACAGAGCGAGAATCTTTTTTCATATAAAGGATGAGCAGGGCAAAACAGAGCCATGGTTTTTTGTATTGGATAAAGACAAGGTTGATTTCAGCCAGGCTCAAAGAGATTTGATCAGAGTCGCCGCGCAGGAGATCGGCCACGCCCTCGGTTTTTGCGGGTATCCTGACGAAGACGCACAGGGGTGGGTGCAATCGCCTGAATGCGGCAAAAACAATGCTTCAATGATGTGCAAAAACCAGGTGCGCTGTTTTCAGGAAAATAAAAATGGAAAGGTTTTGCTGGGGGGGATGGATGATATTGCCAACCCGGGTGTTCGGGATCTAACCTTATTCGATAAAAAGAGAATTGTCCAAAAATTTTTCCCGGGCACAAAAACACTGTATGGCATGATAAAAGGTACTGACGGCACCCCGGTTTCCGATGCTGTTGTTGCTACAATGGATGGAAGTTTTTCGGTTACCACCGATATTAACGGAGTCTATTCCCTATGGCGAACTCAGCCGGGTATTTATAACATCACTGCACATAATCCTAAAAGCGACCAGAACATTAACGAAGTGATTGTCATAACCCAAGAAGCACCGGATATCATAATAAAAGACTTTCATTTTTCAAAAAATTCTCTATCAGTACCGGCAGTAAGCCGCGTAACCCCATCATCCGGGGCTCCTGATGATATATACAATCTCGTGGCGATATTTTCAGGAATTGACAGCAAACCATATGCCTCGGTAAACCTTTTCATTGACGGCACACAACTTCACAAATTTTTCGTGCCGTCGGCCGATCCAAAAGCGGTAAAGATTTTCTCCTACTACGGCCTTACGAACTTGGATGTTGGGGCACACTATTATGAATTTAAGGCGGCTGATGAGAAAGGAAAATGGCAGCAGGCCCTGAACGGCTCCTTTCGGGTGGATAGAGCTTCCATCATTCAATTGACTGCAGAAGCTAAACCCAAAACCCTTGCTATCGGACAGAACAACTCTGCGACAATTGCTGCCTGGTTAAAAGATAATAACGGAAGACCGCTACCCGGCCAAACAATTTTATTTCGTACCGGATTTCCGGGATTTTTTACACCGCCAAATGGCGAAGCGGTTACCGATGCTATGGGTCAGGCAAAGATTAGTTTTACCCCTGATTCCAGCGGCAATGCTATTATTACGGCTATCTCGCCTTACGGCCCTGGTGCTTCAATTCCCTTAACCTGCACTTCACCGGCCGTAAGTATAACCTTTGAATTCCACCCGGCCGGCAATAATTCTTTTAAGGTAAAATCTTATGTAAAAAATTTTACTGATAAAAAACCTGCATCGAACCAGGCAGTTAAGTGGCGTTTAAAGCCGTCTGCCCAGTGTACCTGGACAAAAGGACCCGATCGCAAGACAAACAATAGAGGTAAGGCCGGTGGCGTTTTTACCGTGGAGTCATCAGAATCACAAGAAGTGAGTGTTACGGTAACCCATACCCCGACGGGCGTTTCGGGAACCGGAACTTTTGTGCTCGGAGGATATGACGGAACCCAATTTCTTCCGTGGAAAAAGTTGGGGAGAGCTACCGAATGGTGTGAATGGTCTTCAAACGGATATTTTGCGTTCAGGCACAGAAACGGTTCCGGATTGTCCATATACCGAATATCTGGCTGGACAAAAGTTTGGTCTAAAAAAAGACGTTCAGGCAAATATTATTCGTTTCTCTTTTCCCCGGACGGCGGAAAACTGGCAACCGGCGTTTTTAAAGGTAAAGATAAAATTGCCGTTTTAAAAGTTCCCGGCGGAAAACTGGATAAGGTATGGGATATTGCTACGGATGGCGAGGCAAAAACAGCGGATAAATCTTTGGGCTGGCAGGACAACTCCATTTATTCAATCCGGGACGACAACATGATAAAAAAATGGTCGACGTCAGGCAAACTTAAGATGACTTTCAGTCATAAGGCTGAAATTCAGGAACTCAGGTTTAACCCGGTTAACAAATCTCAATTTGCCGCAGTGGACAAGTATGGAGAGTTGAGGATATGGGATACAGAGAGGACTTCTCCCATAAAAACGATGAAAGTTGAGTCAATTCCTACGGGAAAACTCAAGTGCCTTGCATGGAGCAATGATGGAGAATATCTTTCAGTAGGATCCGGTTCCGGCGATACGGGTATGATTTATACCTTTGACACTTCCAACTGGAGCAAAAGCGGTTTTGATCTTCCTAAACTTGGAAACGTCAATTCTTTAGATTACAACAGGGATTCTTCCCGGCTGGCTGTGGGGCACGATAATGGCCTGATTGTGTGTAATACAGATACGTATGGAATCGAATATTATAACAAAGATCCGGTGCACCATGTTCGTTGGAGCCCTGACGGCTCTATGCTGGCGGCCGGAGGACAGATATACGTCTTTGATGATTTTAATGTCAACGGTCCGAAAATTCAGATTTCCACTCCTCAAAGCGGCAGTTCCTATATATCTTCTTCCGTTAAAATCGCCGGAAAAATTTCAGATCCTCACGGTATCCGGTCAGCTTCTGTTTTCGTCAATGATGGTGTGCCGGCATCATTGTCCCTTTCGCCCCAAGGTTTTTTTACCCGAACGGTTTCTCTGGCCGAGGGACGGAACCAAATTTTAATCCAGGCACGAAACCGAATAAAAAATAAGTCATCTTATAGGATGTCCGTTACACGATTAGCCGATTCCATACCGCCGGTTCTAATACAGCCCTATGTTGATGCAGGCATGGGTTTAAAAGGGACAAAAATCAAATTTTCTGTCTGTACTTATGATGGAGATTCAGGTATCGACACGTCAAAAGTGACGGCTATAATTCGGCTCCCGGCCGGCAATACGTTGGCAACGGTTCAGCTCTATGATGATGGCGAACACTCGGATAAAAAGCCCGGGGACGGGGTGTTTGGAAACTCGTGGGATTCATCCAAAGCCGGGGAAGGATTACATTCCGTGGATTTTTATGCCTTTGATAAGACAGGCAATTCATCTGACCTTGTTAACGGGGTTACCCTATTTGTATATGACAGACCTGTAATAACAGAACCGTATTTGTCGACAACAAAACCCTTTTCAAGTGATCCGGTTACGGCAAATGTGTATATTAGGGACACATCGGGTGTTCAGTCTGCTTTTTTGCTTTATTCAATAAATGCAGGAAATTCATGGAAATTAATCCCCATGTATTCCACCGGTCTTGATTATAGAGTAACAATTCCGCCGCAGAAAACCGGAACTGTTTATTACAAAGTTACGGCGCGTGATGTTCTCGGATATGGGAGCGAAACCGGTGCTTATGCATACCAAGTCAAGGATAGTACGAAGCCGGTTGTAATAATACAACGTCCTGCAACGGTAGCGGAATCCACGACATCCCAATCCTGGATCATTGTTTCAGGGCAGGTGATCCATTCAAAAGACGTTGGGCTAAAAAATGTGACATGCAACACAGGGGCTGAGAATACGGGCACATCAGAAGAATGGACATTCAAAGTATCCTTAACTAAAGGGGTGAATACGATTACCATTGCTGCAGAGGATCAGAACGGAAAACTGGCGAGTGATTCCATAAAAATTACTTATGCGCCGTCCCTGCCTGTACCGGTTGTTTCATCACCCGTTCTTATGGAAAAAACAACAACGATTAAGTCAAAGGCTTTCAAGTCCGGCCAGGCCCCAAGCCCAACGGCGACCGGAACTTACACTTTCATAAAAAAGGAAAGGGACAAGACTCGGAAAACAAAGTCACCTCCAAAAAGCAGCGCAGCTGTTTTGGACAAAAAGTCCGGTTCAAGTGGAAGTTGGGCAATTCAGGTGGAATCCCTTAAGAATAAAAAGTTTGTCGACAAAATAATTACAGAACTTAAAAATGAAGGATATTCGGCATATTATGTTACGGTAATGTCTCCCGGAAAAAGCAAATGGTACAAAATAAGGACGGGTTCTTTCAAAAGCAAAGCCCAAGCACAGAGGGCTCTTAACGGTTTAAAGAAATACAAAGACAGGGCAATTATTGTTTTTAATAAAATAACCAAGCCTGCTAAAAAGAAAAAAGCGTCTGCGGTTGATAATAAAGAAGATCAGCAACCCAAAATTCCTGTTCCTGCTGTTTCGATTCCAAAGGAAACCTCTTCCCCTCCATAAAAACAAGAAGCCGTCAGTAAATAATAAAAACAGAAGAAGCTTTCATTACATCAACCCATTCACGTTCTAAGATCTGGCGGAGCATTTTCAATATTCGGGCGTTATCATCTTTAATAAGAATACGGGCCATGAGTTTTTTCATTATCAACGCCTGTGCTTTTCACTCATTGCTTACGAAAAGTCTGAATGTCGGCCATTTTCATAAGGATACCAGTCCTCTTTTCGAAGCTTATTTACTTTAACCACTGCTATTTCATCGGCGCTGGTGTTAAAAACAATTTTTCTTCCCTTTTTTCCGCCCACATCCTCGGAAACAATGCGGATTTTTTTTTGGGCAAGGGTTTGTCTTGCGATTTTTATGTTGTCTATGCCAATGTCTTTGGTGGAAAGCTTGGGATGGTAAGCCCCCCCAAAAATTTGGGCTTCAAGATATTTTAATTTTGATCCGTCATTTATCATCATATGGATAAGGGTCGGTATGGCAACATTTCCATAGCGGGCGGTAGCCTGATCCTTTTCATGAATAAAGGGATACTGGAAATGATTTACACCGCTGGTCCGCCTGCGCTGATAATATATGTAGACCGCCACACACGACCCGACCACCGTTGATATTACGGTCGGTCTGGTGGATACATATATGAATCCGGGATGCAGAAAATAGTTGCCCGGAACAGGGCGATTTGATTCCTTGGTCATATCCTTGTCTTAATACCCTGAGCCTGCCTGTGCGGATACGCACAGGCAGGCTCAGATAGGAATTAATGCTATTTAGAAATTCTTGAAATCATCATCCAAAGGAATAATTTGCTTAGGATTAACCTCTCTTGCATTGTGAACCACGACTTCTTTTTTAACAGGAACTGCAAGTGTTTTGCCTGGCCCTGCTTTTGGGGCGTTATATCGAGAACGAAGAACATTCCTGCCGTTTTTTGCTTTACCTCCCACAAGAGCGACAAGTTCATTAACAAAACCCTTCATCTGTTCAGCCTGGGCGTTCATCTCTTCAGAGGCGGAAGCAGATTCTTCGGCATTGGCCGCATTCTGCTGTACAACCTTTTCGAGTTCATATACCGCCGTATTGACCTGTCCAATCCCCTGGGACTGCTCATTGGAGGCCGCTGCAATCTCACTTACCAGCTCATTGACCTTTGAAGAGCTTTCAGCAACTTTGCTAAATTCCTGGTTTGTTTTGGTCACTATTTCCGATCCCTCTTTTACCCTTTTCACGGTACCTTCGATAAGATCTGCGGTATTTTTAGCCGCGTCCGCCGCTCTTATGGCAAGGTTTCTGACCTCGTCCGCCACAACCGCAAAACCTGCACCGGCTTCACCGGCCCGGGCAGCCTCAACCGCAGCATTGAGGGCCAGCAAGTTGGTCTGAAACGCAACTTCATCGATTGTCTTGACGATTTTTTGTGTCTCTTGGCTTGCCTTTGAAATTTCCTGCATGGATCCGGTAAGTTCGGTCATGGAATCGTTGGCCTTGTCAATGACCTGGTTGGCCTCTTTCATAAGGTTATCCGCCTGGTTGGCGTTATCGGCATTCTGTTTGGTCATGGAAGACATCTCTTCCAGAGACGAAGAAGTTTCTTCAATGGAAGCCGCCTGTTCTGATGACCCTTCAGCCAGTAATTGACTGGCCGAAGATACTTGCCCGGATGCCGAGGCTACATGGTCGGCGCCTTCGTAAAGACCCATGCTGATTCGATCGATGGGTCGGGCAATTGAGCGTGCCATTAAATATGATAAAACCAGACCACCAACGGCGATAAAAATTATCACACCAAAAATAATATAAAATATTTTTGCCAATTCCTTTTCAACATCATCGATATAGATCCCTGAACCGATGATCCATCCCCATTCAGAGAAAAGTTTTACATGAGAAGTCTTGGGTACGGGTTTGGCTTCACCGGGCTTAGGCCAGTGATAATTGACAAATCCTGCGCCATTTCTTTTGCATACCTCAACCATTTCAACAAACAACCGCTTTCCATTGGGGTCCTGATTTTGTGTTAAATCCTTTCCGTCCAATGCCGGTTTTATTGGATGCATTATCATTTTTGGCGTCATATCGTTGATCCAGAAATATTCTTTTTGCGCATAACGCATATTTTTTATGACTTCTATGGCTTTGGCTTGTGCTTGGTCCAAAGACATAGCATTGGAGTTAGTCTGCTTGGCATAATAGTCTATAACACCATACGCAGACTCTACCAAATGTTGTGTTTTTAAATACTTGGCTTCATACATTTTATTTTTTAATTTCGGATAGATCCACGCAAAAACCAATGAAAAACATACGATAATGACAATACCCAGTGAGAGTATCCTGGTTGAAAGTTTAAATTTGTGTAACATTCGATTCTCCTTTTAAAGCGTATGGTTTTTAATTTTATTTCTTAATTTATGCGGCTTTTTCAAGCAGTTCTACTTCCTCTGCCTTTAAGACCCGATCGATATCGAGTAAAATCTTAACACCTCCTTCCATCTTGGCCATGCCTAAGATGTAGTCCGTGTTCAGTCTTGCGCCGAATGTGGGTGTATCTTCAACCTCTTCCCCTTTAATGTTCAACACTTCAGAGACCGAATCCACAACAATCCCGATTTGAACCGTTTGGATAGTCCCTTGGATTTCAACTACGATGATGCAGGTACGATCCGTGTAATCGATTGACTCTATTCCAAACCGGAGCCTCAAATCGATTACCGGTATTACCTTGTCCCGCAGGTTAATGACCCCTTTTACAAAATCAGGCGTCTGCGGAATCGTGGTGACCGGCAACATTCCGATAATCTCCTTGATCTTCAAAATACCGATGCCGTATTCCTCATCAGCTAACGTGAAGGTCAGATATTTTCCCTCCCTGTTTGCCATTACCTTTACGGCCTGATCCATTTTTTCAGCAAGTTCCGCCATTTCTTTTTACCTCCTTTATGCATCAAGATCACAGTACATCTCTTCCCAAAACATCGCTTAACTTTAGTATTATGTTTTTGAATGCTTAAGGTCTATTTGGATTTATTAAAGAGAGTTTTTTAGCTGTCTTTTCCCCTTTCTTGATGTTTTTAACTATTTTTTGCAAACTTTTGCATATTTTGTGCCAAAAATCTTAAAAGCAACAAACTGTCAATAGGCACAGAGGGTTATGCTTACTTCCCGCTTTTTTTAAATAAATGCTTTGACAAAATTACGTTGAAGGAACTTAAAAATATGTCAAAAATATGACAGGATACTATTAAGCCGGGAGGAGTAGTAAAAATATGTCACACCTGTTCTCAGACCCATATCTTTGAAGGATTAAAGCTATATGAACGGTTTAATGAAAGGTAATTGAGATGAATTTATGTCTGTAGGCATGCAATTGCTTATGGTTATTGTAAAAGGTCCCGAACCGCATTCAAAAGCTGTTTCCGTTCAAATGGTTTGGTAAATGTTCGCTGTGCCCCTAATTTTTTGGCAATATCCAAATAATCCTCGGGGTTGATTCTGCCGCCTCCTGAAATTGCAATTATTTTCACATCGGGATAGTCTCGCTTAAGTTCAATGATTATTTCAATACCTTCCTTTTCAGGCATGATTATATCCGTGATGACCAGGTCGGCGGGGTTTTCCAGATAGAGTTTCATGCCCTGCTTACCGTTAGAAGCCTCCAACACGTCGTACCCCCCACGCTCTAAGGTTTGGCGAAGCATGCTCAATATTTGGACGTCATCATCTATGATAAGAATACTGGCCATTTTCATAAGGATGCCAGTCCTTTTGTCGGAGTTTATTTACTTTAACCACTGTAATCTCATTCGTATTCGTGTTTAAAAAATTTATCTTCCTTACATATTTATCATCTTTTGTTTTATTATTGTAATTGATAATATTAACTTTTGGGAAGCTTAAGATCTACCTGTATCTATTAATGATAGCTTTTCTTTAGCCATCTATCCACCTCTTCTTTTTTAAACTTCCATTGACGGCCGAGACGATAGGCCGGCAACCCTTTTATATCGATCCATTTGTAGATCGTATCCCTTCCAATGCCAAAGTACTCACAAATGTCATTTACAGATAACAGTCGCTCTTTCATAAGATTTTTCCTCCAATTTTATGTTAAGAAAATATTAGTCACGACACTCTTCTCATCCATTTCCTATATTTTAGATCTTCCTGTAGATGCTTGGTTCTATATATTTCAAGGAATGATTTAAGCCGCTTAAGCTCTCGGCTCCGCCTATTATAAAATAACCGTCCTGTTTTAAAACCTTGAACAATTTACGTATGACAGCTTCTTTGGTAGGAATATCAAAATAGATCATTACATTCCTACAAAATATGATATCAAATATTTTTGAAGGAGGAGAATCTTTCAGGAGATTGAACTTTTCGAATTTTACTATTCTCCTTATATTTTGTTTTACTCTCACATGATCT
Organism: Desulfobacteraceae bacterium Eth-SRB2; assembly: GCA_004193595.1. Lineage (GTDB taxonomy): Bacteria > Desulfobacterota > Desulfobacteria > Desulfobacterales > UBA11574 > S5133MH16. The sequence goes on along the minus strand of RPGQ01000001.1, from coordinate 124,631 downwards.
TCCCATTTGCCCGTCCCTTTTTGAAAATAACGTCTTATCATATGCTTGGGTATATTTGATAAACACTTTTTGGGATATATGGCCCTTCTGCCTTTATCTAAACAGGAATCTGAAATATCTGTTGCCAGTATCGACGGCTCGAATCCCAACTCTAAACAATATGTAGCTAAAGAATACGGTTCTTCTCCGCTGGAAGACGCCGCACACCAGATGTTACGACAGCTTGTATCTAAAAACTCAAAACTTTTTGATTCTCTGAAAAAGTAGGTGTGGTTGGTGGAGATGGCATCAAGAAAAAGATTCAATTCATCATGATCTTTCTCAATTATCGAAAGATATTTATCAGCTTGAACGCCGAGTTTTCTGATCCGTTTCCCAATTCTGGCGTTCAACAATTGCCATTTGTCTTCGTTCAGCTTAATACCGGATTCATTGTAAACGATATCGCAGTATCTCTTAAATTGTCTTTTGGTTAATTGTTTCATATTTCATTTTTTCAAATATAAAATAAATGTCCAAAGATGAAATGCCTAAAGATGAAATGCCTAAAGATGAAATGCCTAAAGACGAAATGCCTAAAGACGAAATGCCTAAAGACGAAATGCCTAAAATGCCTAAAATGATCTAAAATGCCTAAAGTTAAACAAGATTATTGCTTCGCCCTTAAATGCCTTGCATAGGGAAACCTCCGACTCGTACAAGATTCAGGTATCTGTACTGCGAATTTTCGAGTACGCTTTTTAAGATCTTTAGCGAATTGTTTACGCTCCCTGTTCACCCAATTTTAGGCATTTTAGGCAATTTAGCTCATTTTAGGCATTTCATTCAGGTATTTCAATCTTAAATCATTTCAAGCGCGGTTTTTGTAACATCCCCGAGACTCACCACTTTGTCTGTGGCTCCGAGTTTAATGGCTTCTTTGGGCATACCGAAAACCACGCAGCTTTTTTCATCCTGTGCAATGGTTCGGGCGCCTGCCTTTTTCATCTCAGACAATCCTGCGGCACCGTCCGATCCCATCCCGGTGAGGATAATACCCACGGCGTTTGCACCGGCATAATTGGCCACCGATCTGAAAAGAACATCCGCTGCAGGCCGCTGATGGTGGACGAGGGGCCCCTTTTTTACCTGAACATAATATCTTGCACCGCTTCTTTTCAGGAGCATATGAAAATTTCCGGGGGCCAGCAGGGCCTGGCCGTTTGAAATCGAATCCCCATCATGGGCCTCTTTAACCGTTATCCGGGAAAGGGAATCCAGCCTTTCCGCAAAAGATGTGGTGAAATTGGCGGGCATGTGCTGAACGATGACAATTCCGGGTGAATTGGAAGGCATGCCCGTAAGAACCGTTTTGATAGCTTCGGTCCCGCCTGTTGAAGCGCCTATGGCGATTATCTTATTGGTGGAAGCGGTCAGGGCGCGTGAATAAAGCTCCGGTTTTGCAGGATCTGACTCGTTGCCTGATTTGGCTAAAGCCTTAACATCTACCTGTGAGACGGCCCGGATCTTATCTGCAAGCTGAACACTCATGTCTCCCACAGAATAGGCGGCCGATGGCTTGGAAATCACCTCAAGCGCTCCACTGGCCAGGGCTTCCAGGGCCATTTTTCCCCCTTTGGGTGTAAGGGAACTGACAATGATCACCGGAAGGGGATAATATTTCATAAGTTTTTTAAGGAAGGTGATACCGTCCATGCGGGGCATTTCGATATCCAGTGTGATGACATCGGGTTTAAGTTTAACGATCTTGTCCCTGGCCACATACGGATCCGGAGCCGTACCTATGACTTTAATACCTCTTTCGCGGGACAATTCATTACTGAAAACCTTGCGAACCACCGCAGAGTCATCCACAATTAAAACTTTTATATCTGTTTCCATAACTTACCTTTCATTTGAAATGCCTGAAGATGAAATGCCTAAAATGCCTAAAATGATCTAAAATGCCTGAAGATGAAATGCCTAAAATGCCTAAAATGATCTAAAATGCCTGAAGATGAAATGCCTAAAATGCCTAAAATGATCTAAAATGCCTAAAATTAACAAGTGGTTATTTTTTCTTGCCGATAGATGTGAATATGGCGAGCAATTCGCTGCATTCATCGTATTCGGGTTTAATTTTATCCCAGTTTAGCCAGGCTATTTCTACAATTACTTCAAGCCAGTATTGTGTTTCACTGGCCTCACTTTCACAAATCTTGATCTTGTTTTTAAAATCAGCCCGACTTCTGGATCGGTTTGCTTCACGGTAATTAGCACCGACGGAAGTTCCGCATTTTGTAATTTGATTCCTTATAACCAGACCCTCCGGAGTGCCGGGTAATGTCGTTGATAAACGGATTATCTGTACTGCAAATTTGCGAGTACGCTTTTCAAGATCTTTAGCGAATTGTTTACGCTCCATTTTTTCCTCCATTTTAGGCATTTTAGGCAATTTAGCTCATTTTAGGCATTTATAAAGTTCATTTGAAACGCCAGATAATTTTCCAGGGTTTTAATTACAACAGAAAAACTTTTTTCAGAATCAGATAAATCTTTAATAAAATCATGAAACCCCACCAATTCGGGAACCCCCAGGTCGAAAACTGCCTCGGGATCATACATACTAAACGCGTTGCCGATAATCATATTAATAATTTCTTTGACGGTTCCATTGATTTGATCATCGTAAATGTCTGCTTTATCTTTTCCCAAAAAGTCGGCGGTTATGGATAACGCCAATTTTTTGGGGATACAAAAGACCGCGTAACCGGATAAGGGACCGCTAAAATTCAATTTTGCAGTTATAATCGGATCTTTCTCCCTGCTCCATAGTTCATGAATATCAACATCATCAGGATAATCCAAAGACAAAAAAAACATGGTTTCCAGAACATCAGAAATCGAATTTTTCATCGCCGTTGTCAAAACGTCGTTCTTCATTTTCTGTCTCTCCCATTATTTGCTTTAGTTTTTGCTTGATTTGTTCGGGCGTAAAAGGCTTTTTGATATAGTCCATTACCCCCTTTGCCATAAATTCTTCGATCCTTTCCCTGCTTCCTTCCGTGGTGATCATCACCGCAGGAATTGACTTGAGGTGATCGTCTTTATTCATTTCTTCCACAAGCTCCAGGCCGTTCATATCGGGCATATTGTAATCCGTGAGAACCAGATCGATCCATTCGTTATTTAATACTTCCATTGCTTCAAGCCCATTGATCGCTTCGAAAAATTGCCCGACATTAAACCCGGATGCTTTGACGATTTTTTTAATAACCGCACGCATGGGAGTGGAGTCATCCACGATTAAAACGTTGTATGCCATGGTTTTTCTCCCCAATTTGAAATCATTTTAGGCATTTAAATATAGGCGTTTGACTTTAGATATTCATCATTGCTTCAAGCTGTTTTACCTTTTCGGCAAAACCGGCAATGATTTTTTCAAAGTCCCTTTCTGTAAGTTCCAAACTCTCAACCACTTTCCGGTGAAACCTGTACGCAAGACCGTCAGATCCCACACCTATTCCCATCATCATGCAGATGGTGTCTGCCATATAAACAATTGAAGATTCAAATTCACTAATTGAGCTTTCCTGGGGCCGGTGATGGTGTCTAATAATTTCAACCATCTTTGGGCTGAAATTCCAGCTTTCTGCCACCATTCCGCCAAGTTCAGCGTGGTCAATGCCGATTACTTCCTTTTCAGCTTCTCTGAAAGTAAAGTTTCGTTTTGTAACCAGGGTGTTGATTTTATCAAAAGAGTCCTTTACATACTGGTTCAGAACCACTTTTCCGATATCCTTTAACAGTGCGGCCGTAAATATCAGGTGAGTTTCCTTTACCCCTTTTTTCTCGGCAAGCTCACGGGCAATCAGGGCGGAAGAAACCGAGTATTTCCAGAGATCACCCGCTTCAAGGTCGTACCCTTGTTGTGCTGTTTGTAAGTTTTCGCCACTGGTTGACAAAAGAACAAGGTTGGCGACCTGGTCCATACCCATCAAGACAATGCCCTGATGAACGGAATCAACCTTTTCCGGAAGGCCGAAATAGGCGGAATTGGCTACCTTTAACAGATTGGCAGTTACTGCCGTGTCATAAATAATGACTTTAGAAAGATCAGACATGGAACTTTCAGGATCTTCGGCAATAGACATTACCTTGGTCGCGACCTGCGAAATCGGTTTCAATCTGTCTATTTTTTTTATGATTGATTTTAAATTGCTCATATCTTTTTCTCCCCTATGCCTGAAACCTTTAACCATATATCCCCGTTATTGACCGCCAGCTTGATGGTTCGGTTGACCGTGCCCCCAACGTCTCTGTAATCGATGATCACATTGTTTTTATGAAACATTTTCCGGACCGCAATATCATTCCTTTTGCCGATATTAAAAAATCCTTTCTGGTCCAGAACCTGTGATCCTCCAACCACAATTACTTTCATTCTCTGTTTCTTGGCGCCTAATTTATAGGCGGCCTTGAATAGAGAAGGAATGCCGGTATCGGCAAACATATACGGGTTTTTTCCGGCTTTTTCCTGATCCAGACTCGATTCCGGGAGCATATAGTGAAGCAACCCTCCTACCCGTGCCACTGAATCATAAATTGCAACGCCGATACATGATCCCAGAGAATAGGTGACAAGGATTGCCTCCTTATCGTTACTGACTTTCATATCTGAAACGCCGACTATCAGGTTCATAGTTTTATCCTGTATATTGAAATGCCTAAATTGCCTAAAATGATCTAAAATGCCTAAAGTTAAAATGCTTAGAATTTATTATCTTATCTTGCCAATGCATGTAAATTTTTTCCGAATTTTCGAATGCGCTTTTCAAGATCTTTAGCGAACTGTTTACGCTCCATGTTTACCCTATTTTAGGCATTTTAGGCAGTTTAGCTCATTTTAGGCATTTTAATTCTCAACTCCCATCATTAGATCCCATATCCCGGCCATATCGAGTATGAGTCCCACTTTGCCGTCTCCCATTATCGCACCGCCGGCGATTCCCTTAATATCTTTAAGTGTTTCACCCAGACTTTTTATCACAACCTCTTCTTTGCCTAACAGCTCATCGAGGAGCAGGCCTATCTGGTTGCCATTTTGTTCTACTACCATGACCAGTGCTTCCCAGGGATTGTTATGATCGCATTCTGCATCAAATATTCGATTGAGACGGATAAGGGGGATTAGCTTTCCCCTGGTCAAAATCATTTCTCCTTTCCCCTCAACCGTGGAGTACTGTTCTTTTGTGGGCCTTAATGATTCAAGAATTGAAAGGGCCGGAATAACGTATTTTTCTTGTCCTACCCTGACCAGCATTCCTTCTATTATGGCAAGGGTAAGCGGAAGTTTTATGATAAAAGTTGAACCACGGCCGGGGCTGGAGTTGATCTCAACCTTGCCCCTGAGTTTTTCAATGGCTTTTTTAACAACATCCATGCCCACGCCCCGGCCGGAAACATCTGTTACCTGTTTGGCTGTGGAAAAACCGGGATGAAATATCAGGTTGTAAATTTCAGATTCAGACATTTTGCTCTCATCTGTAATGAGATCCTTTGCTTTGGCCTTTTCTATGATCTTTTCTTTATCAAGTCCCCTGCCGTCATCCGAAATTTCGACAACGATGTTTCCTGCCTGGTGATAGGCCATAAGATGGATCTCGCCGCTTTTGTCTTTTCCTGCTTTTCTTCTTTCTTCCGGCGTCCCAATGCCATGATCCACGGAGTTGCGGATCATGTGAACCATGGGTTCGTATAATTCATCAACCACATTCCGGTCGATTTCGGTATCTTCCCCGGACATTTTTAGTTTTACTTGTTTGCCGGAATTTTTGGCCAGGTCCCTGACCAGTCTCACCATTTTCTGAAACGTGCTCTTAATCGGAACCATACGCATGGACATGGCCGTGGTCTGCAGACCGGTGGTGATCTGGGTCAGTTGACCCAGGTTGTTCATTAATTGTTGATCCCGTAATTCAAGAATCGTCCGGTTCTGGCGGAGCATGCTCTGGGCAATGACCAGTTCTCCGGTTAAATCGACCAGGTTATCCAGCTTTTTTGTATCCACCTTGACCTGAAGGTCTATATGCCGCCTACCGGTCTTTTTTTGATCCCTGAGGGCGCCGACCACGGATTTGGGTTCCACACTTTTATCTTGCACAAGGATCTGTCCGATCTTTTTGTCCGGTTCTTGTTTTTGTTTTTCAAGACCTTTAGCAAGTTCTTCGGGAGTGATTTCACCTTTTTGAATCATGATTTCGCCTACCGGTTTATCACCGATTCGGTCCGCTTTTTCCTGAATCTCATCAATCCGGTTGACCAGAGGGCCAATGTCTAAACCGATATCCAGTGAAACATCTTTTTCCAAGCCGTTCTGAACACCTACGATCAGTTTTTTTAATAAATCTACCGATTCGAGACATATATCGATGACCGTTGCATCTATTCTGATTTCACCGCTTCTGGCCTTGTCCAAGAGATTTTCGGCACGGTGGGCCAGCATATTTATCCTGTCTAAGTCGAGAAAAGCTGAAACGCCTTTGATGGTATGGAATGCTCTGAAAATTGAATTTATAGTTTCAATATCACCGGGGTACTGTTCAAGATCCATCATGCTGACCTCGACGGCTTCCAAGCTTTCAAGGGACTCCATTACAAAACCTGAGAGTATTTCCTGGTCTTCTTGGCTTAAGTCTTTACCTGCGGATTTTGTGCATTCCTTTTCCTCTTCTTCAATTGCCGCCTCTGGTTCAATTTCCGGCTCTTTCTCTTTGTCTTCAGATTCTGCTTTCTTAAACCCAAGTTTCTCCAATACATAAGATGTGTCCCCCTTATATTCCTGCTGGTTACTTAAATGGCGGTAAATGGTTTGCAGAGAATCAATTCCATCTTCCAAAGGGGTTGCATCTGCTGTCTCTCCTAATATTAAATTTTCAATATAGCCCTTGATTGCCTGCAGCAGTTCCTGGAAAATCGGTTGATCAATTGCCGGGGAATCCCCTTCCATTTCGCCAAGGTAATTCAAAATATTGCCCAAAGCAGGGATATCTTGCACGTCCAGTGTCACTACTTCCAGAGCTATTGTTTCAAGGTTATTTTTGTTTCTATCGATTCGATCAAGCATTAAACCGCCCCCCTCCTTAAAATTCACCTTTTCATTTCATAAGGATACCAGTCTTCTTGTCGGAGTTTATCCACTTTAACCATTGTAATCTCATTCGTATGGGTGTTAAAAAATCTTTTTCCTTTTACATAGATCATCTTTTGTTTTTTTATTTTATTTGATGATATTATTTTTTTGGAAACTTAAGATCTGTCCGGTCTATCCAGCACGTTACGAATAGTCCTCGCGAGATCGCTCTTAAACACAGGTTTCATAAGAAAACTTTTTATACCCAAAGCATCGGCTCTTTCTTTGGACATTTTTTCACTGAATCCGGTGCAAATTATAATGGGAATATCGGGTCTGATTTCCACAAGCTTGGAGGCCAATTCAGCACCGTTCATATTCGGCATGGTCATGTCGGTAATAACAAGATCAAATTTGTCCGGCTGTACTCGAAATGCCTCTAAAGTTTCTATACTGCTTGTTCGAGGCGTAACATGATAACCGAGGAGTTCTAACATTTCATTCTGCATTTTAACAATTTGCTCTTCATCATCGACCAGAAGGATTCGCTCATTGCCTTGCCGGAATGGTGCGATGGCTTCAGTTTTATTGGTTTCAGCCCTGGTTTCAATAACAGGCAGAAAAACATGAAACGTGCTCCCTTTACCCTGTTCGCTGTATACCTTTATTTCTCCGCCGTGTTCTTTAACAATTCCATGCACCACGGATAACCCCAATCCTGTTCCCTTACCCTTTTCTTTAGTGGTATAATAGGGGTCGAAAATTTGCTCTACGACATCACGTTCCATACCATGTCCTGTATCAGATACCGTCAGTCGGATATACCTTCCCGGTTTCATACCAGTATTATTAAGGATGTCCCCAATTCCGAATTCGATCTCGGCCAGACTGACTACAATGGTGCCATCTGCTTCCTGCACGGCGTGGTATGCATTGGTACACAGGTTTATAACAATTTGATGAAGTTGGGTGGAATTACCCATAACAGCTCCGCAGTGATCATCTATTTTCAGGCTGAACTTAATGGTTGTCGGAATCGTTGATCTTAAGAATTCGAAAGCTTCTTTAACAATAGCTTGAATTTGCAGTGGTTTACGATCCGGGTTGCTTTGACGACTAAAGGTAAGGATCTGACTGACTAAGTCCCTCGCACGTTTCGCTGCTTTGAGAATCTCATTAAGATTATCACGGTCCCTACTCCCCTCAAGAGCACCTTCCAACAATATTTCAGTGAATCCGATAATGGCAAAAAGAATATTATTAAAATCATGGGCAATGCCGCCTGCCAGGGTGCCTATCGACCTAATCTTCTGGGCCTGACGGACCTGGTCTTCCAGCTTCTTTTGGAGTGTTATGTCTCTGAGAAAGTTAATGGTGGCCGGTCTTTTATTCCAGGTGATAAGAGCTGTGTTAAGCTGTACCTCTAGTATTTTACCAGATTTATTTATTATTCTGAATGAATAGGTGGCGGGAACATTCTCTCCCTTTAATCTTCTTCGATGTCTATCAAGAACCATGTCACTATTTTCAGGATGAATTAATTTTGTGATAGGAGTATTCGTCAACTCTGTTGCTGAATAACCGGTTATATTTTGAGCTTTGGGGTTGGGGAATTTAATTAATTCGTCCTGTGCAATAAAAATGGCGTCATTGGCGTTTTCCACTAAAAGGCGATATTTTGCTTCATTTTTATGAAGCTCTATCTGTGCCTGCTTACGTTGTTTAACCTCAACTCTCAACAGTTGATGAGAAAATTTAAGTTTTTGGTTAAGGTTAAAGAAAACAACGACAGATCCTGTCATAAAAACAAACAGCACGGCAACGAATAAAATCTGAAACCGATATTTTCTAATAACATCGGCGTGCGTTATTTTACCCAGGTCCTTATAAGGGCCGAGCTTCAATTCTTTCAGGCATTCATGGACAGGTTGGTAATTCAAAGGAGTTGTCCATCCGGCACATCTCGCGGCCTCAGCGGCCTGGGAATCGGCAGGCATTTCAAATAATGCAACGGCAACCCTTTTCGCCAATGCATCGGAAGTGTGTTTGACTTTTGCCATGGGCCATTCAGGATACTCACGGGTTGAGTGCAGGAAAGGCAGACGCTCCTGTCCACCGCCGTGGTCATGGATCACATAAAAGTTCTTTAGAGCGATTTTTCCTTCGGACTGCATTCTTTCTAATGTATCGGTCCTCACAGTCCCAACGTCAGCGGCACCGTCTCTAACCGCATAGACCACTTCGTCATGGATGTGTCCCAACGTAAGCTTTTTAAAGTCACGATAAGGATCAATGCCTTTTTCTTTCAATTCCCTCCAGACCGCTCTCCATCCAGCCAAAGAAAGATCGTCAACAATCATCAAGGTCTTTCCCTTGAGGTCCGTCAGGTGCCGGATGTCGCTGCGATCGGCCCTGCAGAAAACAACTCCTCCGTACGCAGTGTAGGCTTTGCCTAAACGTAAATTTTTCAGGGTTGCAATCCTGCTTGCTTCAAACAGGTGTTCGATTTCCACGTAAATTGACGGGTTGGCAAGAACAAAATCAATTTTTCCTTTTTCAATCGCAGAATAGATTTGTCTGGAATCAAGAGGCACAATCACAAAAGTTTTGCCTGGAATCCCGGCGGACAGATATTTGGCCGTGGGGGACCACTTTGCCAGGCATCGTTCTTGGCCTCTTTTGGTCAGGACTCCGATTTTTACCTCCGCACTATCTCCCCAGGCCATGCCGGAACCCATGAAATACAATAAAACAGCAATAAAAGTACCAATGACAGAAAGTTTTATTGTTTTATCCATTTTCATACTTATCGTTCAATATAGTCCTTATTTTGCTTTTTCATATCCTATATTATTTTGGCGGTGCAGCTGTTCGCTATTCTCGCAAGTGAGAGTATTACGAGTGTGCATTGTATAAAATTGCGTCTGCCTGTGCGTATACGCACAGGCAGATGTTATCTAAAATCGCAAAGCGATTTTAGTTTTATTTAGAAATCCTTGAAATCATCATCCATCGGGATAATCTGCTCTGGATTAACCTCCCTTGCATTGTGAACGACTACTTCTTTTTTAACAGGAGCTGCAAGGGCTTTGCCTGTTACTGCTACTGCTTTTGGGGCTTTACCTCTGGCACGAAGAACACTCTTGCCATTATTTGCGCTTCCACCCACAAGGGCAATAAGATCATTAACAAAACCCTTCATTTGTTCAGCCTGGGCGTTCATCTCTTCAGAGGCAGAAGCAGATTCTTCGGCATTGGCCGCATTCTGCTGAACAACCTTGTCGAGTTCGGTGACTGCCGTATTGACCTGCCCAATTCCCTGGGCCTGCTCATTGGAAGCCGCCGCAATCTCACTTACCAACTCATTGACCTTTGAAGAGCTTTCAGCAACTTTGCCAAATTCTTCGTTTGTCCTGTTTACTAAGTCTGAGCCGTCTTTAACCTTCTTGACCGTTCCTTCGATTAGCTCTGCCGTGTTTTTGGCTGCATCCGCCGCCCTGATAGCCAGGTTTCTCACCTCATCGGCCACAACGGCAAATCCGGCCCCGGCTTCACCGGCTCTGGCCGCTTCAACCGCTGCATTGAGGGCCAGCAAATTGGTCTGAAACGCAACCTCATCAATTGTTTTAACGATTTTATGAGTCTCTTCGCTAGCATTTGAAATTTCCTGCATGGATCCGGTAAGTTCGGTCATTGAATCGTTGGCACTGCCAACTACCTGGTTGGCCTCTTTCATAAGATTGTCCGCCTGGTTGGCATTGTCTGCATTCTGCTTGGTCATAGATGACATCTCTTCCAATGACGAGGATGTTTCCTCGATGGAAGCCGCCTGTTCCGATGCCCCTTCAGCCAGGGACTGGCTGGCGGTTGAGACCTGGCTTGATGCAGCAGCCACCTGCTCGGCACCTTCACCAAGGCCTTCAATGACCTGGCCGATGGCACGGGTGATGCCCCGGATGATAAAGAAAGCAAGAAGTGCACCTAAAAGGATCGCAACACCTGTACCGATCATCATCATTGAGTTGGCATTGGAAATCTGGTTTTCCATCTTTGTCTTCTGATCTGCACGGGCTTTATCGCTAACCTCCTGAGTTGTTCTCGCTGCCGCAACCATAGCCGTGTCGGCCGCCTCCTGCTTATCCTTTAGCATTACCCACTCGTCAAAGCTTGCTTTATAACCCTGAATTAAGATAATCATATGATCGGTTTGCTGTTGGTTCTTGACCTGGTGGAACCGTGTCTTCATGTTTGCGGCCAGATTAGTTATATCCTGTACATACTTGGCAACACGGTCCAGATACATTTTGTCGCTGCGAATGATGAAATTCTTTTCCTGCCGGCGGCATTCCAAAACCCACTTGATGATGCGGTTGGCATCATCCGCCTTGGACAATTTATCGTCAAGCTGGTCAGCCGAAGCGTTCTTGCTGCGTAGAACCTGATACTGGTCTTTCTGTTCTTTCCGCATTTCTTCAGCCTCAGCTTGAAGCGCTCTGGCGTTTTTGACCATTGCAGCATCGGACAGCTTCTGTTTTTCTGCCAGTTCCGTATACTCCCCGAATGCATTTTCGTATTTGCCGATTGCCGTCAGGACATCATCCATTTGTTGTTTGTTTGCCGGGTCCTTGAATTTGTCCCTGGTTTCATTTGCCTGTTTTTTTAGATTGACTACCTCTTCTTTAACCTTGTCGATGTATTTTTTGTCTGCTCGAATAATGAAATTCTTTTCCTGCTGACGAGTTGCGAGCATAGTCTTAAGCATCCTGTTTACATCATCGGCTTTTTCAACTCTGTCAACAACTCCGGAAAGGCCATTGTAGCCCACGAAAGAGACAACTCCTGTTAAAACAATCAATAAGGCTGCAAGGCATGCTATCTTTGTTCCCATTTTCATTTCTTTAAACATTTTTTATCCCTCCTATTGTTTGTCATTTATCATTGGTTATTGGTATCAGTTATTTGAAACCAGCAACCAGCAACGAGATCATGCCGCCTTTTCAAGTACAATAATTTCATCAGCACTCAGGACCCGATCAATATCGAGTAAAATCTTAACACCCCCTTCCATCTTGGCCATGCCTAAGATATAGTCTGTATTCAGTTTGGTGCCGAATGTCGGCGTATCTTCGATCTCTTCCCCTTTAACGTTCAACACCTCAGAAACCGAATCCACTACAATCCCGATCTGAACGGTCCCGGCGGTTCCGTCGATTTCCACCACAATAATACAGGTGCGTTCCGTGTAATCGATAGACTCCATTCCAAACCTGAGTCTGAGGTCAATCACCGGTATTACCTTACCCCGCAGGTTGATCACCCCTTTTACAAACTCCGGCGTCTGCGGGACTGTTGTGACCGGCATCATTCCGATGATCTCCTTGATCTTTAAAATACCGATACCGTACTCCTCGTCCGCCAGGGTAAAGGTCAGATATTTTCCCTGCCTGTCTGCCATTGCCTTTACTGCCTGGTCCATTATTTCTGTTGATTCCGACATTTTTCATCTCCTTTGGTTTTTGTTTGCTGTTTATAATCTATTATCCAGAATTTATTTTTGAATTTAATATCTCGATCATTTTTAAAAGACTATCGGGCGTAAAAGGTTTTTCGATATACCTGCCAACACCTAATTTTAATGCCTGTTCCTTAACCGTATTGTTTCCATAGGCTGTCATAAGAATAAACTCTAAATCAGGTTTTATTTTTCGGGCCGACAAAATCAATTCCAGCCCATTCATGCCAGGCATTAAAAAGTCGACCAACATAACATTCACCGGCTCAGTCCCTTTAATTGATGATTTAATTATCCGTAGAGCTTGCCGGCCGTTTCGAGCCGATATGATATGGTAACCCTTACTGGTTAAACTAGTTTCGAGAGCATTTAAAATGCCAGGATCATCATCTACAATTAAAATTACCATGATCCTTTCCCTACAGCAGTAACCGTGCCAAAAAAGGAAAATCTTGTAAGAAACTGTTTTGTTCAGGAATTAAGGCTGGTTAGAGAAGATTTGATCGGACGGCAGACATTGCGGGTCCATGGAGAAAAAAATGAATAGCGGTCAACTTGGCCTACTTTTTTTGAAGATATCTTGATATTCTATTTAAATTCTTGTAGTTAAGTGTTATAGGTCAAAATGGCCTATTCGCAGATCATTCTGGCCGGGGTTTTGCATTACCGTATTGATTGAGCTTTCTTCGTAAAGTCCTCAATCCGATGCCCAGTATCTTGGCGGCTTGGGTACGGTTCCCTCCGGTAGCCTTTAGGGCAAGGAAAATTTGTTGTTTTTCAACTTCTGCAAGGGAAAGTATCTTATGGATTTGAGTCCGGCCGGGTTGGGGAAACCTTTTAAGGTTTTGGGCCGCAAAAGATGTCAGTTTTCTTCCGTTCTCTAGAAGGACGGCCGAGGCAATAATGTTTTCCAGTTCGCGGACATTCCCCGGAAAAGGGTAATTCATCAAGCGATCAATCAGATCGAGGTCCAGAGAATCGATATTTTTTTGATTTTTTTGGGCATAGATATTTAAGAAATGACGGGACAGTGGAATAATATCTTTTTTTCTTTTTCTAAGGGGCGGAATATGGATGTGGAACATATTCAGCCGGAAAAAAAGATCTTCTCTAAATCGATGGTTAATAATTTCTTCTTTAATATCACGATTGGTGGCGGCAATAATCCGAGCATCAATTTTTCGGAGCTTCGTACTGCCCAGGCGGTACACCTGTTTATCCTCAATTACCTGCAACAGCTTAACCTGTAGCTCCGGCTCAAGCTCCCCTATTTCATCCAGAAAAAGAGTCCCTTCCTGAGCGGCCTCAAAAAACCCCTTTTTTTCGGCCAATGCGCCGGTATAGGCGCCTTTTGTGTGGCCAAAAAAATCGTCCTCAAACAGAGCCTTGCTGGAAGCGCTGATGTTGACCGGCACAAAGGGGCCATTTGACCGATGACTCAGACGGTGAATGATTTTAGCAAGCATTCCCTTGCCGGTTCCGGTTTCACCGGTAATTATCAAATTATAATCAGAAGCAGCAGCGGTCTCGGCCTGATGAAAAACCCGGGCCATATTTTCATCCTCCGCAACCATATGTTTAAATGCAGACCGGGTTTTCAGTTCTGAAAAAGGTTTGCTTTTTTCAATGGGTGCCAGTCCGTGCCGGAGGCTGTATCTCTCAAGAGCATTGTTAATGACAATGATCATCTTATCTTTGTCAATAGGCTTTACCAGGTAATCAAATGCGCCGAGTTTAATCGCCTGGACTGCGGTAGAAGCTTCATCTATGGCTGTCACAATTATACATTCGATGTCCGGGAATTCCTCCTTTAGCTGCTTGAGCAACTCAAGACCGCCGATGTGGGGCATGATGAGATCCAGCAGGACCAGATGAAACCGGTGTTTCCTTATGAGTTCCATTACCCGTCTGCTGTCTGAAACAAGGGCCGGTTCCGGAACACCGGAACTGACAAGGATGGTCTCGATGCTTAAAAGGAGGCCGACATCATCATCTACAACTAAAATAGGCGTCTTATGATCGGGAATGGATTCCATATTCGGGTTCGTTTTTGGATTCTCTCAAAATAATGTTAACTTTTTTAAGGAAATCTTTTAAATTCAAAGGCTTGGTATAGATGTGGGTATAACCCAGTTTGGCAATCTGTTTCACTCTCGAGTCATCAGGATATCCTGTAATGATCATAATCTTTATGTTCGAAAGGTTGGGATCTTTACTTATGGTTCGACAGACTTCCAGACCGTCCATGCCAGGCATATTTAAATCAAGTATAAGCAGATCCGGGTGAAAACTTCCCAGCTTAATGCAGGTCTCGATCCCATTGCCAACATCTTCCACCAAATAGGAAGGGTGCTCTGCAAGGACTTCTTTAAGCATGTGTCGAATTATCTTATTATCATCCGCTACCAAGATTTTTGCAGTTAATTCAACCTGTTTTGTTGGAAGACAGAGTGTAAAAATTGTCCCCTTGCCCTGCCGGCTTTTGAAAGAAATTTCTCCGTCATGAGCTTTAACCAGGTTATAGGTCACGGATAGTCCCAGACCGGTGCCGCCTTGAGCCTGCTTGTCAGTAATAAATGGGTCGAAAATCCTTTCTGAAAGGGATGGCTCAATACCCTTGCCGTTATCCGAAATTGAAATAATAATTTTGTTTTTTTCCTTTTGAAATTCCGTAATTATGCTGATTTTGCCCTTATTGTGTTCGATTGATTGAATGGCGTTTATAATCAGATTCAAGACAATCTGTTCTATACTCTGAATGTTCCCCTCTATCAAGGGAAGATTATGTGCAAGTTCAATATCGACAGTAGCTTGTGATTTACGGAGAGTGGTTTGTGAAAGTTTTACTGCATAATTAACAGCCTCATTTATCTGCATGGGTCTTTTCTCAGCAATATCTGTTTGCCTGGCAAAATTCTTGAGGCTGCTCACAATATTTGCAATACGGCCGGAAGCCGTACCCGTGTCCGATAGGAGGTGATCAAGTTTTTTCTCTATGTATGAATATTTTAGTCCTCCGTATTTCCTAGTGGGTTCTTTTTTAGCCTGTTGTTCCATAACTGGTTGAAAATCTTGCCAGATGTTTTGAAAAACAGAGATGTTAAACAGGATTAAACTGATGGGGTTGTTGATTTCATGAGCCACACCGGAAACCAAAGCCCCTAATGATTCCATTTTCTGGGTCTGAAAGAGTTGTTTTTCATGTTGCCGTAGTGCTTTTTCTACCTTTTTACGCTCGCTGATGTCACTTACAATAGAGAGTAATCTTTGTTCTCCGGCAATCATAATTATTTCACCGAAGTAACGGCAATATAATTTACCATTATTTTTTTTGCGCAGTATAAGTTCCTTTCCATCAATGCACTCGTTTTTTATTGTTTCCTGAACTAGTTTATCGCGATCTTCTTTAGATATGAACCCCAAATCGACCGATGTGGCACCAATAGCCTCTGCTCTACTGTATCCTGTAGTACGCACAAAGTTTTCGTTAACGTCTATGAATTTACCATCTTCTATTGAATTTATTGTCATCAGCAGGGGGCCATGGTGGAATGCTTTGGAGAACTTTTCTTCTGATCCCATAAGAAGCTTTTCTGTGCGCTTGCGTTCTTCAACCTCCAATTGCAACTTGACCTGCGATGCTTGAATTTTTCGGTTGAGGTTGCAGAATACGAAGAGAGAGCCTGCCATAACAAGAAACAAGGCAAATGTAACTAAAATTAAGTGCCAATAGTTTCTAATAACATCTATGAGCTTTATTTTTCCCAAGTCTTTGTAAGGGCCGAGTTTCAACTCTTTCAGGCATTCTTGGACAGGTTGGTAATTCAAAGGAGTTGTCCATCCGGCACATCTTGCGGCTTCAGCGGCCTGGGAATCGGCAGGCATTTCGATTAATTCGATGGCAACCTTTTCCGCTAATTCATCAGAAGTGTGTTTGATTCTTGCCATGGGCCATTCCGGATACAAGCGGGTTGAGTGTAAGAAAGGAAACTTGTGAGGCTTATCGCCGTGGTCATGGATTACATGAAAACTTTGAAGGTCGATCTTTTTCTCCATCGCCATTCTTTCCAGCGAATCGGTCCTAACGGAACCCGCTTCAACAAGGCCGTCCCTGACCGCATAGACCACTTCGTCATGGATGTGTCCAAACATAAGTTTTGTAAAGTCACGATAAGGATCAATGCCTTTTTCTTTCAATTCCCTCCAGACCGCTCTCCATCCAGCCAAAGAAAGATCGTCAACAATCATGAAGGTCTTTCCCTTGAGGTCGGTCAGTCGCCGGATGTCGCTGCAATCGGCCCTGCAGAAAACAACTCCTCCGTACGCAGTGTAGGCTTTGCCTAAACGTAAATTTTTCAGGGTCGCAATCCGGCTTGCTTCAAACCGGTGTTCGATTTCCACGTAGATTGACGGGTTGGCAAGAACAAAATCGATTTCTCCTTTTTCAACCGCAGAATAGATTTGCCTGGAATCAAGGGGCACAATGACAAAAGTCTTGCCTGGAATCCCGGCGGACAGGTATTTGGCCGTGGGGGACCACTTTCCCAGACATCGTTCTTGGCCTCTTTTGGCCAAGACTCCGATTTTTACCTCCGCACTATCTCCCCAGGCCATGCCGGAACCCATGAAAAACAATAAAACCGTAATAATAGTCCCGATACCAAACTGCTTAATTGTTTTATCCATTCTCATGTTTTCCGCATATTATATATATTACCCTTAGGCATTATTTTTTTAAAAGCTTAGTATCTATTTGGATTTATTAACGAGAGTTTTTTAGCCATCTATTCAGCTTTCTACATCTTTACTGGATTCTGCATATTTTGTGCCAAAAACCTTAGAAGCAACAAACTATCAATAGTCACAGACAGTTATGCTTTCTTTCCGCCTTTTTAAAAAATGCTTTGACAGGATTACGCTTTAAGGAACTTAAGAATGTGCCAAAAATATGACGGGATACTATTAAGCTGGGAAGGGTGCAAAGACAGGTTCATCAAAGCATACAAGAGTAACGCCTTTTTTAGTCCTAATTTTATTCGCTCAGGCATAGGCATTAATATTATTATCTGTGTATATCTGCGAAAATCTGCGTCCTATTTAATTTGACCAGTAACCAGCAACCGCTATCAATCATCATTCGTTAATCGTCAATCAACAGCCATTTCCAGACGGGCACTATATCGATACGCTGATCGGACACTTCTTCATCCAACCAGGTGACGATGGTGCCTTTGTTTAGCCCCAGTTCCTTCATTGCCGTCTGAAGAGCACGGACCTCCCTTTTTTGTGTAACAGGATCATGAATATTCCAGCAAACCTGGATAAGCCGGTGTACGCTTCTTCCTTCCGCAGCCAGTATAAAATCAACCTCGGCCCCGTTTTTCGTAACGTAATAATTTGGAGCAAGTCCCTGCCTGCGAAGATGCATGAAAACAATATTTTCAAGCAACGCGCCCCGGTCATCCGTTATATGCAAAGACATTGTTTCCAGAATCCCCGGATCAATAACATAGACTTTCTTCGGATTCACACGGCGGACTCTCTCTGAGCGGGAGTGTATCGGAACCTGGTAGAAAAGAAAGGTGTCCGCGAGATGGGCTAAATAGTCATAAAGATTATTCTTTGTACAGGCAACACCTTGACTTCTCAACGAATTGTAAAATTTATTGACGCTAAACCGCGTTGCAGGAGCGTTGATAATATGCCGAATAAGCGCCCTGAGCGCCACGGTGTTTCTTATGGAGTGTCGCTCTACCACATCACGCAGGATCACAACATCCAGATAGTTTCGGAGAACCTCGCGCCTTAACTCATTATCAAAAGTCTGCACTTCGGGAAATCCCCCTGTCCGGAGATACTGCCCCATAAGATTTTGCAGCATTGCTCTAATTTTGGAACCGAACCTGCGCTCTGATTTCAGCTCAACCTTTTTGTATCTCAAGAACTCTTTGAAACTGAACGGAAATATTTCTGTTGTAAGCGATCTGCCCCTTAAACTTGTAGCAATTTCCGTGCTGAGGAGCTTTGATGATGAACCAGTCACGCAGACCAACAAGCTTTCGGTATCCAGCACCCTCCGAACGAACTTGTCCCAACCGTCAATACGCTGTACCTCGTCAAGAAATAAGTAACATCGTTTGCTTTTAAACGCAGGAAACTTGCGGTAGTAGGTCTCCAACACAAATTGAAAGTCCTGGGCAGAAAATGGGAGCAGGCGTTCATCTTCGAAGTTCAGGTAGAGCAGCCGCTCCTTTTCAAGCCCATTTTTCAGCAACTCCTGCATTTGCTGATAACAAAACCATGTCTTGCCGGAACGCCTCATGCCGATCACAACGTTGGCTTTGCGGGGCACCCATGCCATTGACTGCTTGCGCAACATGAGATCGGGCAGTTCCAGCTCATGGAAATCATCGATTAGAAGGTCCAGGATATTTTTCATTCAATCTTTCTATATCTTTATAAAAGATTAATCAATATATTTCTTTCTCGTATTTAGAGAAACTATGTTATACGTTCAAAATCTAAAATTCAAGTACTCCCGACAAATCAGGATCTCTGCTCTGCCCTGACCAGCAACCAGCAACGAGTAACCAGTACCCAGCAACGAGTAACCAGTACCCAGCAACGAGTAACCAGTACCCAGCAACCAGCAACCAGTACCCAGCAACCAGCAACCAGCAACCAGTACCCAGCAACCAGTACCCAGCAACCAGTAACCAGGTTATTCATCAAGCACTTTCCTGATAGCTCCGGCAATTTGGTCTTTAACAATAGGTTTCATAAGAAATTCGCTAATGCCCAGAGCTTTAGCCTTGTTTGCGTCTGTTATCTCGCTGAACCCCGTGCAAAGTATAATGGGAATATCGGGTCTGATCTCTAAAAGCTTGGGAGCCAATTCAACACCGGTCATATTCGGTATGGTCTTGGCTCTGAGCTGAAGCAGGCATTTAAGATTGTGAAAGGAAATATGGCAAGATCAAGAGCAGAAATGTCTGTCAAGATTTTGACAGTGCCAAACAAAGAGCCATAACAAAAAAGGTAACCGTTCACAGGTTCAGGGTTCAACGTTCAGGGTTAAGGAAAAAAAGGCATTGAAAATCCGAAGTCCTCGTTACAAATGTTCATTTTCCCAGGTAATTGCCAATTTAGCTTCAAATTTTGGATTAGGACTGACGAAACTGACGCTTTTCTCGTAAATACGCATCCCAAATGCAGTCCGGGGACTAGAATGGAACCTTGAACCCCTGAACCTTTGAACCCGTGAACGCATACCAAAAAAGATAAAATGTCCAAATTGCATTTGACAACACGTAAAATGCGTGCTACACGTAAGTTAAAGGGGCGTTGGATTTTGACTTTTTACGAGAATGACAAATTTGGAGTCCAAAATGAAACAAAATATTACATTAAGTCTGGAAAAAGAAATTATTAAAAAAGGGAAAGTCATTGCTGCTCAAAAAGAAACTTCTGTAAGTAAAATGCTGGGTGATCTGCTCGGGCAACTTGTAGAGAAAGAAGATCAATACGAAGCAGCAAAGCGAAGTGCGTTACAAAGCTTGAAAAAAGGGTTTCATTTAGGATGTCACATAAACTGGAAACGTGAGGATTTATATGAAAGATAGAACTTTTGTTGACACGAACATTCTTGTTTATGCCCACGATCTCGATGCGGGAAACAAACATAAGATAGCCAAAAAAACTGTTTTCCAACTATGGGAATCCAAACTCGGCGTCTTGAGCACCCAGGTTTTCCAGGAGTTTTATGTGACTTTGACAAAGAAAATACCCAATCCCATTGATAAGGCGATAGTTAGGAGACTAATAAAAAGATACTTTTCCTGGGAAGTTGTTATCAATAATCCCGAGATCATTATACAGGCAAGCGAAATCGAGGAAAATTATAAAATATCTTTCTGGGATGCCTTAATCGTTTCGGCTGCATTTTCGCAAAATGTCGCCACCATTCTTACTGAAGATCTCAATCATGGCCAGTATATAGAAGGCATCAAAATAAAAAATCCATTCCTCACTTGACAGGACAGAAGAGGCGTTTTTCCAATTCTATTTCACGGGTTACATCACGTTTTATAGACACAAAATTTGTAATTTTGCCCGATTTATCGAATATGGGTGAAATTGTCGCATCTGCTTCAAAAAAACTGCCGTCTTTCTTTCTGTTAATAACGCGTCCTTTCCAGGAAATTCCACGGATAAGGGTATCCCACATTCTTTTATAAAAAAAAGCATCCTGCTTTCCGCTTTTCAAAATCCGTGGGTTCTGCCCAATAGCATCTTTGCGACTGTATCCTGTTAAACGCTCGAATGTAGGATTGACATATTGAATCGTTCCGTTTCTGTCTGTAATGAACACAGATTCCGCAGCCTGTTCAATGGCTACCACCAGGCGATTTCGTTCTTCTTTAGCTTGCTTTATTTCGGTAATATCAGTAACAAATGCAAAGGAGCCCTGTACCTCGCCGGATTCATCCCTTTCCCCAAATACTGTCCTTCCACGTGTCTTCCAGAAAGATGATATCCTTATCTATCATTTGACATCGATCCCAAATGTTTCTTGTCATAGATGGACAAACCAACGCACCCTCATCATCAATATATCCAAACACACCATATTTGCTTTCCAGTAGATCCAGTACTATATCTAATACTACTCCATACATCTCTTCGTCAGGAACGGTCAGGAAGATATTTGCGATCAGGTTCTTGATCTTCAGCCTTCGCTCTGATTTTTTGAGTGCCTCTTCGGTTTGCTTGATTGTGGTAATATCTCTATAAATGGTCAACTTTGAAATGGAACCATCTTCGTGAAATATTGGGGAAGAGGAACCTTGATAATAACGGTTGTCCTTTGGGCTGAACATTTCTATTTTAGCATTTTCACCTTAAACCAAAAAAATACACTCAGTCCAATTCCGATCAATATAATTTTGGTGACCAGCTAATTTCATGACAGAAAACTGCCCATTTTCGAAAATTCTTACCTTCCTTGCCGCCTCTAATCCGCTAAAAATATTTGCAGTTTGGATTTTTCTATGTTATTTAAACTTACGCACCTTTCCCTGTAGTACCCAGGCGGTCAAGATGTTCCTTCTTTGTCGGATATTATATTGTCAGCCTCGAAAATCAAGGCAGAATAAGTAGATGACTGGAAAATACATACGAAAAGCTGATAAAAAGGAAATAGAATATTACGAAAAATTTTTATATCCTTTTCAGGATGAAGTTTTTGCTTTTATCAGGTCTGACCGTTTATATTTGAGCGGTGGAACGTGTTTATCCCGTTTCTATTATCAGCATCGCTATTCCGATGACCTGGATTTCTTTTTTGACGGGTATTTATATCCAGAGGAAGAATTTGATATTTTATTCCAAAAAATCATCAATAAAATAAGTGAAAAATTTAAAATTGAAGTAATGCAAAGCAGTGAGTATTTTAAAAGAGCTTTTATTTATAAAGACGGTAAGCCTTTGAAACTGGAGTTTGTTTTTGAAAATTATAAAAACATAGGGCAGAGAAAAGAAACAAACCAGATTATTATTGATTCAAAAGAGAACATCGCCACAAATAAAATAACCGCTGTTTATGACAGAAAATCGGTAAAGGATTTTATTGATCTTTATTATTTATTCAAGGATGTTGAATTCGATAATGTAGTTAAGTGGGCTGAATACAAAATAGTTCCTCTTGATTATGAAGGGGTTCTTATTGCTTTTGCAGATAAACGTCTTGAAGGAACAGTTTTGATGAGAGGCGATATTTCAATAAATGCCGATATGTTTGAAGATGAGTTTCGTCAATTTGTTGAAAGACTAATAAAACAGATGGTCGATTATGCAAAAAAATCTTAGAAAATATTTCTGGGACGGTTCCGAAAATATTTCAGAGGAATACAAACTGAAGAGAATTCTTGAATATGCATCTTTTCCAGATCTAATAAAATATCCGTTTCCCAGGCTTAAAGAAAATATTTCGAAAATTAATATTCATAATCTAAGAACATCTGAAAAAAGAATCAAATTTATCCTTTTGATGCGACCTCTAATTCTGAGTTCTGAATCATGGGATGAAGCAATGGGAAAGCTGATGTCAAATATAGACAGGAATTTGCTGTTTAGAGGCTAAGACGTTGCAATAATAATAGCATGGTTTTATTGCAAACAGCCCCGGAGTCTCTCAATTCCTCCCCAACGCTCAAACTGCTCCATGGCTTGGGACTCAATTTCTTCAAACGGCTTGGGTTTGTCATTACCTGAATCCGGGAAAACTAAATATACTATTCCGTCGCTGACACCCCCCCGCCTGGGATCAGAGTCAATTCCGAGATTGTTTGCAAGACGTATGGAACCTTCGCCGATTTTATTGCATGGGCCAATATCTGCGTAGATAGCAGAACTTTTCAAATCCTTTCGAAGGTTAATGACAACTCCCAGGTCACCGAGACGGGCGCCGCCGGAGCGCCCCATGGGTAATACAAAGTATGGCACCCGGCGAGAATCAACGTAGCACCCGGGTTCTGTTATCGGTTTGGTTGGATCAAACAAAGCCGTGGTTGATATATAAAATCCGGGAAACGGATCCAAGGGGCCCTGAACAACAGGGACACCACTTGTTCTGCCATTATGAGTGACTAAAGACCGCCAGTTACCCGGTGTGCCGGCATTTGCAAGAAAATCCATCCCTTTATCTTCAGGGTGATAAGTGTTTGGCGCTCCATCTGCGTTAATCGCCATCCCTGAAATGAAAAGCAAGGCGCCGCTGCCCGAAATCTCCCAAACGGGCACGCCCCCCACTTCAAACTTTATTAATTTCCGGCATTCAGGCGGTGGTGCGTTTGCAGGCTCAATGGCATGACTTTTCGAGAAACTGTCATTGCGGTGTGGAATTGCTAAGCTCACGATCACCAGGGTGAAGAAAAAAAATACCAGTGCAATTTTAGTTTTCATTTTGTTTTTTCCTGGGCGGCTAACTTGATAGTATAGGAATTTCCTTTTTTTAGAGCGGCGAAGCCGCATTATATAGAATCGCGCCTGCCTGTGCGTGCTCGCACGCAGACAGGAAGCGATTCTATAACTTGAATGTGGCATAGAGCGGGAAATGATCTGAGGGATAAAGACCGTCAATTGTATTCCTGATGACCATGCAATCTTGTTTGAAGATTTTTCCGCGATAAAGAATCCAGTCTATATAATCTCCGTTTATACTCCCTGTAAATCCATGATGGGTCCCTGGAAAGGGTTTTTTAAACGCGTTTTTAAAATAACACTCCTGTTCCCTTGTTTCCTGACCATGGCCGGTAAAGATGTTATAGCAGGGACTAAAGGGAGTGGTATTAAAGTCTCCGACCATAATTACAGGTACGCCACTCGGAAAATGCAGTAAGCGCTCCATAATCAGTTTGGCGCTCCTGGTTTGGACCGAGGTGTCAAAGTCAAGATGAGTATTGACACATATGATCATGTGGTTGCCGTTTTTGAACATACCCATGGTGCATTGTCGCGGCCAGAGACTTTCCCGGAAACGGCTCGGTATGGTGGGTGTTGGACTCAAAAAGAAATGTTCTCGATAGATGCAGGTCCAGGTTTTCTTATAAAAGATAATGATGTCTTGCCAGAAGGACGGTGATGGGCTGCGCTTGCCGATAAAGTCGTATTCCGTCAGCATCTCATTCAGAAAATCTGTCTGGAAATCATTGGCTTCCTGAAAACCGATAAAATCTGAACGATATTTTTCAAAAAGCAAGGGAAAGACCTTTTTGCGGTATTGCCAGCTATTGGGTCCGTCGTCTGCCAATCCAAAACGCAGGTTTAATGTCAAAACAGAAATCATGGTTTTATTTTTACATTGAGAACCTGGTTCTTTAGGCCAGGTCAGAGTTTCCGGCTCCGCCTGATGAATCGCTGCAAGAGTTTGAAGTGAACTAAAGTTTAAAGTGAGCTAAAGTTAAGGAATTCTGCCAATTATATAAAAACAGCGGAGCGACCTGCCCGCTCGTGCCTTGCAATGGCAGGCGGGAGCGACACCATAACTTTAGGCACTTTAGATCACTTTAGACACTTTTAACTTGTACGGCTTTAAGTAATGAAGCGCAACGCAGAAATTGGACTTTTTACGAAGCCGTCAATGACGATTAACCTCAAGAAGATCTTGATATTTCGCAATATCAAACCTGATATTTATAAAGTTGCTGAATGTGACATCATAAAAAGGCAGGTTCGATTTCTGCCTGATGACATCAAATATTGCAAGATAATTAAGAAGGATTCTTTTTTTCCACTTAAGACCGATTTGGGATGCCAATTTCTTAATATCTTCCTTTTGCCCCTCGATTTCGAGAAAGTCGCCATAGGGCATGGTATCCAGGCAGAGGTTGGTATGGTTTAATATAAAAGTTTCACGCCATTTTTCGTACACTTGTTCTTCCCGGAACCCCAAAGATTCCAGAATATGTTTCATGGTGGAAAAATCGCTGACTTCAACTTCCAGCTCTCTTAATATTTTAAATTGATCGTCTTTAAAAGCAGGTTCGGATTTAAAAGTAAGGGTTGTTTTTGTGTCCTGGCGGAGCCGCAGCAAAGATTTTTTTTGAATCAGATGGTTATCGGCATCGTCAAAGCGTAAATTTGTTTCAAAAACTCGTTCCCTTGACACCGCACCGAGCTCAAGAATCCGGTCACGTATGGAGTCCATATCCGATAAATAAAATTTTACTTCGATTTCCAAATTTTCCATGAAACACCATTTCAAACAGATTTTCTATCTAAAACATATATGGCATGAGACCTTCTATTTGTCAAATTCCGCTTTTTCCGGCTTTTAAATCGTATAACTTTTAAGGGTGTGTAATTCACTGATGTTGGTTAACAGCGGTCATTTATTACTTTCCATCGGAATTCGAAAGTCTGGTTTCAGGTGTCGGGTGTCGGGTGTCAGGAGGACGAACGTAAGAGCTGACACCTGAACACTGACACCTGAAACCTGGATTGCTTGAGCTAAATCACCAACAATTTTGATTTACACCCCTTTTAAGGTATTATGTTTATATGTTGTAATTTATCGATATAAAAGATATTCTATAACGTGTGTATAAATCAGGATATTTTTTAACAAGGTGAGCATTGAACACAGAAAGCGTCACTTGGACGACCAATGAATCTTCGGAGGTTATCATGACTGGCAAGAAAAGATCTTTTTTGATCATAGTTCTATGCCTGGTTATTTATCAAATATTTTGGCTTGGGGCTTGTGATTCAAAGAAAGAGGCTATCAAGATCGGCCTTGCGGTAAATCTTAGCGGCAGGGGCGGCACGGCAGGAGAGTATATTTGTGAAGGCGCTATGATTGCTGCCGAGGAGATCAACAAGAAAGGAGGCATACACGGGCATCCCATTTCTCTAATAATAAAAGATGATGAAAATACGGGCCATGGGATCATCAGGGCCGACAAGGAGTTGATCGCCCAAGGGACTCCGGTTATCATTGGGCATACCCACTCTGAGAGTACGCTCAAGGCATACCCTTATGTAACATCACATGATACCCTGTTGTTTACCCCATACACGGCAACATCCAGGTTGACCGGTAAAGATGATCTTTTTTTCAGGACAAGTGTGGATACCGTCAGTTATGGCCGGGCGCTGAGCGCTTTGCTTGCAAAAAGACAGGTTAACAGGATTTGCTTTCTTCTGGACATGTCGAATCCCAGTTTTACGCTGGAGTGTGTGGAACAGACCGGAAAACATTTTAGTGGCAATGCCTATTCCGTTGAGTTCAATTCCCGGAAAGAAACCAATTGGGGCACAGTAATACGTGAGTTGATGGAGCCGGACCCTGAGGCGATCATCCTGCTGACAGAGGTGACCATGACCGGCGTTTCAGCTCAGAAACTTCGTTCCAAAGGATTTGAGGGCGATCTTATCGCCACGCTTTGGGCACAGACCTCCGACCTCATGCACTATGGCGGCAAGGCGGTTGAAGGGATGACGATCATTACGTTTATCAAACCCCGATATGATAATGCTGAATATAAGGCTTTCGCCGGGAAGATCAAAAAAAATTTTATCATCCGGTTACCGCAAGAGCGGTCAGGGCCTATGAAGCGGTTTATATCATTTCCGAAGCACTGAAAAGGTGTTCCGCTTTCACAGCCATGGAGATTAAAAGAAATTTGCTTAGTTTACCGGAAGTAAATTATATTATGGGGCCGGTCAGGTTTGATGCCTTTGGTGATGTTATCAGGCCTATTTATGAGGTGCGGATCAAAGACGCTAAATTTTACAATGCAGGACAAATAAAATGAGTAACCACATTTCTTTTCGCGCAAGGATCCGGCGCATTATAATTATCGCCGGTGCTTGCTTTTTTATTTTTAGTGCCTTGATAATATCTACTTTAGACATCAGGCAAAAAAAGAATGATTATGCTTCGGCGATGAAGAGCATTGTTAAGACATGTGATGCCATTATTGGCGACTATATCGACAAAAAACATAAACACCTACAGAATATTATAGCCAAAATTCCTGATAGCGAACCCTCCGGGATTATGACCTCCCTTCAGGAAAATCTCCGCCTGCAGGAAGAAGGCGATATGTATTATATCCTGGATAAACATAGACATATCATATACATTCAAGACACTTATAAACAATACCTTGGGCTTGATCTTTTCCATATCGAGCATATATCAAAAAAGATGCCGGTATCAAAGGTGCATCAATCACTCTTCAGCAAGCAATCCGTGGTGAGTTTTATTTACCCCCTGACCGGGGATAATCTTTTGGTTCTGGAAAAAGATCTTAGCGGGGTTGTTCCCCTGGTCCGCCGCTTCAATCCGGGCGAGTTTTTTAGTGGCGGGTATTTGTTCATCCTTTCTTCCGACGGCACTGTGGTTTATCATCCTGACGGTCAGATGATGAAAAGCCAGCATAACCTGGGCTTCGAACTAACGGATTGGAGTATATTGGATCCAGGGGGTCTGCAAACCGTTACCTATCAGGGTCAGAAATATTTGTGCCATAAACAGGCCCTTGAAAAAGTTACTGGCTGGACACTTTTTTTTATGGTTCCAAATGCCGTATTCATTCATGCCATTGGGTACAATATTGCACAATTCTTTTTGATTTATGCAGCACTTCTTTCTTTGCTCATCTTTTTTCTCCAGTTCATGATAAATAAAAAACTATCAAATCCGGTAAGCGACATCGTTGAGAGCATATCTGCTTATGGTGTTGACGGTTCTGATGGGCCCATACCCAGGAACAAGGCTTTAGGCACCCGGGAGTTGGTCTATATTATAGATTCTATCAATAATATGATTGCCGAGGTGCGCCGATCCAATAAAACGCTTTATGAAAGCGAAGAGCGGTTAAAGACCATACTCAATTCCATACAAACAGGAATTTTGATCATTGATGCGGAAACCCACACAATTATTGACGCCAATTCTGCTGCCGTCAGAATACTAGACGCTCCCAAAGAAAAGATTATCGGCCGGGTATGTCATCAGTATATTTGTCCGGCATCAAAGGGGAAGTGCCCGGTAACCGATCTTGGGCAAAACATGGATAGCTCAGAGTATGTATTTTCTGAAGCAAATGGCAGGGAAGTTTCCATCTTAAAGACGGTTATACCTATCTTTTTAGAGGGTAAGGAGTGCTTGCTTTGCAGTTTTGTTGACATTAGCGAGAAAAAGAAACTCGAAGCCCAACTGAGGCAGGCCTATAAGATGGAGGCAATCGGAACCCTAAGCGGTGGCATTGCCCATGACTTTAACAACGTCCTCAGCATCATTTTAGGCAACGCGGAACTGGCGATAGATGATATCCCGGAATGGAGCCCGGCCCGGTTCAACCTCAAAGAGATCCGGGCAGCCAGTATGCGGGCCAAAGATGTTGTAAGACAGTTACTCAATTTCAGTCGCAAGGCAAATCAGGAATTAAAACCCACCAAAATTATCCCTGTGGTCAAAGACGCTCTCAGGTTTTTACGGGCAACGATTCCTACAAGCATTGAGATTCGCCAGAACATTCAGGATGCGAGTGATACGGTTCTTGCCGATTCTACCCAGATCCATCAGGTGATCCTCAATTTAGGCACCAATGCTTTTCATGCCATGGAGGAAACCGGAGGGGTTCTGAAAATTGAAATAAAAAATGTTGTTTTTGACCAAGTGGCAGCGACTTTTTATTCTGACCTGATTCCCGGAAAATATGTTCAGGTGACGGTAAGTGATACCGGCCAGGGCATAGCGCCTGAAATCAGGGAGCGGATTTTTGATCCTTATTTTACCACCAAAGAAATTGACAAAGGTACGGGCATGGGTCTGTCTGTGGTCCTCGGTATTGTCAAAGGCCACGGCGGGGCGATTTCAGTTGACAGTGAGCCGGGTAAAGAGACCCGCATCCACATATTTTTGCCCATGGTTGAAAGAGAAGCGGAAACCGAATTTGTTGCTGAAGAAAAGCTTTGCACCGGCAACGAAAACATTCTTTTTGTTGATGATGAAGAATCTTTGGCAGATTTAGGGCGGCTGAGACTGGAAAAAATGGGCTATCGGGTTACAGCGACAAACCGTTCTGCTGAGGCTTTAGAACTATTTTACGCCAACCCGGATCAGTTTGATCTGGTGATTACCGACATGACCATGCCTCAGATGACCGGGGACCGGTTAGCAAAAGAGATTCTGAAGATACGGCCTGATATGCCGATTATCATATGTACCGGCTATCACGAAAAAATAAAAGAGAAAAAATCTTTAGAAATGGGGATCAAAGCTTTTCTATTAAAACCCGTTAGCATTAATAATCTTGCTAAAAGTGTAAGGAAAGTGTTGGATAAATAAAAAGGTGGAAAAACCCAATGAACCGAATTTATATTTTGATATAGCCAAATAACTCGGTTCCGGACCAACCTTTCCAATATGCGATACTATTTTCAAAAAGCTAAAATGGTACTTATAAATTAATCTTTTTCCTTGACACAGACACAATTTTTATTTACTCATCAAAGTTTCTATATTCAGAGGAGAAAAACATAGTGAAAAAATATACATATAGTGCAAAAAATACCGACAACAAGGGCAAATGGTGTGTTGTTGATGCTCAAGATAAGGTTCTGGGGAGACTTGCCAGTAACATAGCTGCCCGCCTGCGGGGAAAACACAACCCTCTTTACACCCCTCACGTGGATACCGGTGACTGGGTGGTGGTTGTTAATGCGGATAAGATTGTCATGACCGGAAGAAAATGGCAACAGAAACAATATTATCGGCACAGTGGTTACATCGGGGGGCTCAAGACCATTACCGCTGAGAAACTTTTGGAAAAAAGGCCTGAAGATCTTATCCGTTTTGCCGTTAAGGGTATGCTGCCAAAGAACAAATTGGGAAGGAAGCTTTTCAAAAAGTTGAAGGTTTATTCAGGTAATCAGCATCCTCATGATGCCCAGCAACCTGAGATTCTTGACTTTTAGAAGCGCAGGTTAATTTTCATTAATTATCGGGGAATTGTATGGAAAAAGAAAACGTTTATTATGCTACGGGAAAACGAAAGAGTGCCATCGCGAGAACCTGGATAACGCCGGGGAACGGCGAAATCACCATTAATGATAGCCCCATGGATGATTATTTCAAGGTTGAGGTGGTAAAAACAATTGTAAAGCAGCCGCTGGTTTTGACAAATACTCTTGGATCATTTGATGTAAAAGCCCGTGTTGCCGGTGGAGGTTTTTCAGGGCAAGCCGGTGCCATTCGGCATGGCATCACCAAGGCGCTGATGTTGGCCAACCCTGAGCTTAGGAAAGTATTGAAAAGAGCCGGTTTCGTTAGCCGTGACGCCAGGGTCAAGGAAAGAAAGAAATACGGACAGAAGGGTGCGCGGGCACGGTTCCAGTTTTCAAAACGTTAGAATTTATTATATTCTTTATTTTTGCTTTGAAAAACCTGGTCCTCTGGGCCAGGTTTTTTTACTCTGGATCTATACTGATTTTCAAAGATATTTTGGGCCGCGTCTGAAATTCCCAACCCACCATGGAACCCTAGGAAGCATTCTAACGGTTCTTCCACTCAGGCTTCCTTTTTTCCAAAAAAGCCAGCATGCCTTCCTGTGCATCTTGGGCAAGGCAGTTCATGACAATTGCATGGGTTGCGATATTGTAAGCTGACGGGGTATCCAGGTCCACCTGGTTATAAAAAGTTCGCTTTCCGAAAGCAAGCGTATACCGGCTGTATTGAGCGATTTCCATGGCCCAGTTTTCGGTCTGTTCCACAAGTTTGTCCGGAGCAACTATTCTATTTATGAGTCCGAACCGTTCCGCTTCTTCGGCCGAAATAAAACGACCCGTCAAGAGCATTTCCAAAGCCCTTCGTCGCCCCACAGCCCGGACCAGGGGAACCGATGGGGTGGAACAAAACAGACCTATTTTTACACCCGGGGTGGCAAACTGAGCCCCGGTTTCCGCAATGGCAAGGTCGCAGGCGGCAACCAGCTGGCATCCCGCTGCCGTTGCGATGCCGTGAACTTGAGCAATCACCGGCTGCGGCAGTTTGAAAAGCGTTTGCATCATCTCTGCGCAAACGGAGAAAATTTTGTGAAAATGCCGGACACCCAGGTCTGCTCCTACCATTTCCTTAAGATCATGCCCTGCACAAAACGCCGGGCCGTTTCCCCTGATGACAGCCACTCGAATATACTGATCTTGTTCTATAATTTTTAGCTTATCCAGCATATTTTTCATCAATTCCAAAGAGAGTGCATTCCGTTTCTCAGGTCGGTTTAAGGTAAGCCACGCCACGGGGCCGTCTTTATCCAGCAATACAGGTTCCATCGTAACGCCTCCTTGCAACAATCAAGTTAGGGGCTACGCCCCAATTGGAATGGTGGAATGATGGAATAATGGGTCCTGGGATAATGAAATGTTGGGTTAATGGTAAAATATGTGTTGAAGATAAAATCAAAAATGGATAATATCCTTTTAAAAGCCACCCTTCCAGTATTCCACCCTTCCATTATTCCATGTTCGAGGCAAGCGTTAAAGCCTCAAAAAATATTCTATATTTTCATTAAGTTGTAGAAATTCCGAGATGTTAAATTACTCGAAACCTTTTTTACTTCTTAGCGGCCTTCCAGCATCTTACAAAGTGTTTTTCTCCGACTTTTTCAAAGCTGATTTCTTCTTCCAGACAACGGGGCTCCTCCATGGGGCACCTTCCCTGAAAACGGCATCCCTTGGATGTGATCAAAGAATCAGAAAGATCCGGTTCCAGGATCTCTATTTTTCGTCTTAACCCCGGCGCGGGATCGGGAATCGCCGAAATCAGTGACAGGGTATAGGGGTGACGGGGATTTTCAAAAAGCTCCTCCGCGGGTGCGGACTCCATGATTTGGCCTTTGTACATAACAGAAATCGTGCTGCACAGATAACTCACCACATTGAGATCGTGAGAGATGAAAAGATAGCTTAATCCCAGGCGATCCTGAAGATCTTTTAAAAGATTAATGATCTGGGCCTGTATGGATACATCCAGAGCCGAGATGGGTTCATCACATACAACCAGTGAAGGGTCCACGCTCAGGGCTCGTGCGATGCAAATGCGCTGGCGCTGTCCGCCGCTGAATTCATGGGGATATCGGTCTGCGCTTTCCGGAGACATGCCCACCATTTTGAGGAGTTTTTCAAGGCGCTCTTTTCGTTTTTTACCCCTTTTAATACCCAGAATTCTCAGTCCTTCCTCAATGGATAAGCCGGTGGTCATCCGGGGATTTAATGATCCGAAGGGGTCCTGAAAAACGATTTGAATCTTTTTTCGAAGGGGTTTCATTTCTTTTTCGGTTAATTCACCGATATCAATCCCTCGAAAGATAATTTTTCCGTTATCCGGCTCCAAAAGTTTCAAAATGAGTCTGGCAACGGTTGTTTTTCCGCAGCCGCTCTCTCCCACCAGACCCAGGGTTTTTCCCTGTTCGATTTCAAAGCTCACGTCATCAACGGCTTTAACCCATCCGGCGATTTTCTGAAAAAAACCTCTGCGTATGGGAAAGTATTTTTTCAGGTTTTGTACACGCAGGATCATCTGTTTGTCTTTACTCTTGGATTCCATTTAGTTTGTTTTTTAATGATAAATTTTGTGTATGTAATGTCAAAAAATTCTAAACAACATAATTTCTTTATTGTGAATAATTGAATATTTAAGGAATTCTTCCAGTTCTTTATAATTATCAATATTAAGATGATGGAGCTAAGCGACCAAAGAAATTGTCTGTTGAATATTTAAGAGAAAAACCTGATAACATATAGATATAAATTTTTAATTCTTCAATCTTCAATTTTAAATGCTTTTTGGTTCAGGTTTGTCCGGGTTATGACTATTTTTAAACAATACCGGGCAGCGGGCCAGATGTGCCTGGCCGTAATCACACATTTTGGGATATTCTTTGCCACAGATTGGGATTGCATGAGGACATCTGGGATGAAAGGGACAGCCCGCAGGCTTGTAAGCCGGGTTGGGCACCGTGCCGGGGATGCTGAAAAGCCTTTTCCCCCGTTTTGATCGGCTGGGAAGTGATGCAAGGAGCCCTTGGGTATAGGGATGCCGGGCATGATGAAAAATCTGAGCCGCGTTCCCCTGTTCCGTGACGATACCGGAATACATGACATAAACCCGATGGGCAATATTCGCCACTACGCCGAGATCATGGGTAATATATAGTATGGACATGGATCGTGTTTCCTGAATGGATTTAAGCAGTTGTAAAATTTGAGCCTGTACGGTTACATCAAGGGCGGTGGTGGGTTCGTCGGCGATAATCAGATCCGGATCACATGCCAGAGCCATGGCAATCATGACCCGCTGTCTCTGCCCGCCGCTGAGCTGGTGGGGATAATCTTTAAGTCGCTGCACAGGGGAGGGGATGCCTACGTCTTTCAATAGCTTAATACAGCAGTCCCGCAACTCTCCGGACCCTATGTTTTTATGGATACTTATTGCCTCGCCGATCTGATCTTCTATGGTAAAAACAGGATTCAGGGATGTCAGCGGTTCCTGGAATACCATGGCAATACGATTTCCGCGAATCTTCTGCATATCTTCTTCGTCGAGTTCCAGCAGGTTTTTACCCTGGAACATAATTTGGCCCCCTGCTATTTCCCCGGGAGGTGTCTGGATGAGACCGAGTATGCTGAGTGCGGAAACCGTCTTTCCACATCCGGATTCGCCGACAAGACAGACAGTCTCTTCTTGCCGAATCTCGAAACTGATACCATCTACGGCACGGGCGCACTCGTGGCCGGATCGAAAATACACTTTTAAATCCTGGACAGAAATCAGAGTGTTGTCATTCGTCATTTGTCAATTTTCAATTTTAAATAAACAATTCAGTGTCTTTCCCTGAGTTTTGGATTCAATACATCCCTGAGACCTTCACCAAAAAGGTTAAAAGAGAGAACCACAATAAGAATTGCAATGCCCGGTATGAAGGTAAGCCAGGGTGCATCAAAGATGAAATTCTTGCCGTCTGAAAGGATGTTTCCCCAGGTGGCGTGGGGGGGCGGTACGCCGAATCCCAGAAAGCTCAAGCCGGCTTCCGTTAAAATGGCCGTCGCAATACCGATGGTTGCGGAGACCAGCACCGGCGCCATGGCATTGGGCATCATGTGGCGAAAAATGATCCTGAAGTTACCGGCGCCGAGCGTCTTTACTGCCGCCACAAAATCCTGTTCTCTTAAAGAGAGAAATTCAGCCCTGACAAAACGCGTGGCCCCCATCCAGCTGGTCAACCCGATAACGATCATAATATTATATATGCTTGCAGGAAGAAGCGCTACCACCGTCAGAATCAGAAAAAAACTCGGGAAACAGAGCATAATATCCACGATTCTCATGATCAGTGTGTCAATGGAGACGGCGTTTTTACGGAAAACTTTCGCCCACAAGGGCAACGTTTTTTTCCCGGATCTGTTTTGGCTCCAAATAAAATAAAAAATGTATGCCGGAGTGAGACATAAAAGCGCCGCACCGGAACGGATAAAATTGGCCGTTACCAGGGCTGCGCCGGAAATCAAAACAAGCGTCACTAGAACATGATCGACCCTGATATGGTGTTGCCCAAAATATCCCGCTATTCCGCCCATGAATATACCGATGAGTACAGATATCCCCACGGCCACAAAACCAACGGTTAGAGAAACCCAGGCGCCCTGAAGCATTCTTGCAAAAACATCCCGTCCCAGATCATCGGTTCCCATCAGGTAAAACCCAAGGTATGGAATCTCTTCACGCCGCAAGGAATCAAGATTGGGTTTTGCAAGGGGCGGACGCAGCTTTTCTTGAAGACGGATCATGGCAGGATCCAATAAAGGGTCCGGTCCGGAAGTCATAAACAGACCCACAATTGCGCAGCAGAAAAAAAGGATGAAGATAAAGAGCCCCAGGATGGCCAACCGGTTTTGCCTGAAAAGACGCCAGAATTCCTGGAGCCGGGTCCGTTTCGGAGCCAGAGGCGTTTCCAATTGAAAATTCTTATTAAACCCTTTTTCTTTTTTGTTCATTACAGGCGTATCCTTGGATCCACAACCAAGTAAAGAAGATCTGAAATAAAAGTGCCGGCCAGTACCAGAACTGCCGAAACAAAATTAACCGTCAGAATAACCGGGTAATCTCTGGCCAGAATCGCCTCATAGGCCATCCGTCCCATCCCGGGCCAGGAAAATATGGATTCGATGATCACCGAGCCTCCGATCAGACCCGGTAAAATAAGTCCGAACATGGTTACAAAAGGAAGCAGGGCATTTCGCAGAGCATGCTTATAGTGGACCTGTTCCGGTGGAAGTCCTTTGGCCCAGGCCGTACGAATATAATCCTGGCCTTCCACTTCGAGCATCTGACTTCGGACATACCGGGAAAGGACTGCAATTCCTCCGGTGGCGCCCAGCA
Source organism: Desulfobacteraceae bacterium Eth-SRB2 (assembly GCA_004193595.1). Classification (GTDB taxonomy): domain Bacteria; phylum Desulfobacterota; class Desulfobacteria; order Desulfobacterales; family UBA11574; genus S5133MH16. Next base: position 89,063 of record RPGQ01000001.1, on the reverse strand, counting down.
CGGAAGGGAGGAGCAGATGCCAGATCCTGTCCATGAATATATACGGCAGGGAAGCACCGTCTCCGATTCCGAAAGTTTCCATGCCGATAACCGGAACATGGAATTGGTTCACCACGAAAATAATCAGGACGTAGGCAAAAAAGAAACCGGGAATGGAAATCAGAAGATACGATAGAAAAGTGGCACTCCGATCATAAAATTGCCCCCTGAAAATGGCCGATCTGATGCCGATAGGAAAAGAAAGGGTCCAGGTAATAATTGTTCCCACAATAAACAGGGGCAGACTGTTTAAGAATCGTTCCCATATTTTTTTAAGGACCGATTGATTGTCCTTCCAGGAAACGGTTTCCCCGGTAAAAAGGTCCTTGTAAAAATAAAGATACTGAACATGAAGCGGCTTGTCCAGATGGAACTCTTTTTGAAAACGTTCCACCATTTCAGGAGTGAACTTGGGATTCATGGGATCCACCTGGCTCGGCTTGCCGGGCGCAATATGAATGATCAAAAAAGATACGATTGAGACGAAAAACAGAGTAATGATCTTCTGGATAACACTGCGTCCGATAAATGATATCATGGTCTATCCCTCATCCATAAAGGCGGGAGCCTCTGGAAGCTTTATCCATTTGTTAAAATAAAAACTATAACTTCCGGTTTTCGTGGGGGTTATCTTTTTATAGCCTATGTGTCCGGTGTCATCGATCGTCTTTATCACGATCCGTTTGTCTAAAACGGCCGTCCATTTTCCCACATAAAGAAAGGTGTACGGCTGTTCTCTTGCAATAATTTCATGAAGCATTCGGCAGTATCGGACCTGTCGGTTGTGATCATATTCCTGACGTATCTTTATGATGAGATCGTCGGCTTCTTTGTTTTTGAAACTTACAAAATTGAGCTGATACGGATTTGTCTGGCTCGAATGCCATATCTGATATAGATCCGGGTCTATTCCCATTTGCCAGCCCAGGATCAGGGCATCAAAATCTGCCTTGTTCACGCGTTCCTGGATGAATACGGACCACTCTAAAAGATCCGTATGCACATCGATTCCGATCTGTTTCCATGAGTCCTGAGCAATTGCCAGTATGGCTTTACGGAGATCGTTGCCGTTGTTGGTAATGAGGGTGAATTGGAATTTACTACCGTCTTTTGTCAGCCATCCCTGTTTATCGGGTTTCCAGCCGGCCTCAGATAATAAGGTTAACGCTCCCTGGGGATCGTAAGGAACCGGTTGGATATTGTGGTTATAATAATCGGTCTGTTTGACAAAAGGACCGGTGATTTGCTCTCCCTGACCATAAAGCACATAGTTGATAATCTTGTCCATATCAATTGCCATACCCAGCGCCCTTCGTACTCTGGGATCATCAAAGGGCTTGCGCCGGATGTTGTAGCCGATATAGGTGTAGCCTAAAGCCGTGCCGGAAAAACTCTGGAACCTTTGGTCTTTTTCCAGTCGTTTTACCTGATGGGGTTGAACATCGTAGCTGTCGATGGTACCGGCATAAAATTCCATTTCCTGGGTCAGCTGATCCGGTATCACACGAAAAACATATTTTTTATAGTTGGGCGGTCCCTCCCAGTAGCCGTCAAAACGATCCAGAATAATGTACTGATCCGATTTCCACTCCTGAAACCGGAACGGTCCGCACCCGATGGGATGCCGGTTGAAGCTGCTCTGGCGCATGGAAAACGTGTTCGGGTCTTTCCCGAGACGGTGAGCTTCCTTTTTAAGAGCGTTTTGATTGAGCAAATGATCGGGAAGGATTCCCATGCCCCAGGTTTCCATGGCCGGAGAATAGAGGCGCTTGTAAACGATTTTTACGGTCAACGGATCCATAACTTTAACAGATTTAACCGGCTCATAACCTGCAATACGGGGGGAAAGATTTTTCGGATTCATGATGGATTCATAGGTGAATTTAACATCATAGGCATCAAATAGATGGCCGTCATGAAACCTTACCCCGGGCCTTAAGTGAAACAAAAGAACCGGATTGTGCTCAACAGCCGGTAACAGCTCACCGGCATATTTATCTAATATTCCCTTTTCCATCTCGGAATCAGACATCAGATACGCTTTGCCGTTAAAGGATTCAAAGTAATTTTTCCCCAACAGATATGAAAGGTTTTGGAAAAAATTCGGCTCTACCCGATTAAGAACAAGTTTTATTCTGGCAGGCGCTGCGATATTGATGGTAATATATTTTTTCTGTTCGCCGGTATCCGGGCTTTTTAATTCTTTCGTTACCGAATAATTCCGAGGCGGGATAACAGAAATTGAAGTAATGTAATCTAAAGAATTTTTGAGCCCGGTGGTTATGGCATTCTTTTTTTTCTTTGCGTTTTTCAGAAAATTGGCCACATCTTGCGGGTCTGCCTTACCCAATCCCGGTACGTCGGCGGATGGGTTGACATAAAAATAGGCTTCCTCGAACACTTCCCATGATGTTGCCAGGCGCCCTCTGAAGCGCAACTGCTCATCCCTGTCCATGAGGCCCTCAAATACCATGTTTTCGATGCTGCTGCTAGCCGAATCTGCCGTTAGAATGGGATTCAGCAGGCTGGCATCACCAATGGAGCCGGCAATATACTCATTGAGGCGTTGGGGATTTCCTTTGGTTTGCTCCTCGTAGGTGGGCACCCAGAAATATGACTGGAGCAAGACGATAATGAGAAGTATGGGTGCAAAAATGAGGAAGCGTCTTATGGTCATAGTGCTGTCTCAAAGTGAGACCTTTGCAAAACGCCCCCTTTTGCCCAATTCCTGCGTCAGACTCAAATTTTAATCCTCAAAATACTAAATGTATTCCTGTGGTTAAAATTTTCGCGTTGACTCGGGGCGTCCATGCCCCTCGCCCTTGCGGGCAGCCTGGCGGCTGTCCAATTCTGCTATCCTGCAGAATTGCCTTGGCCTTGAACAAAATTGAACATTTTTCAAAGGTCTCAAAGTGTAACGTTCTTTTTTTGGAAGCAACATCCAGATTAATTGAAACCTTAAGAGATTCAAGATTTTGAGTCAAGTGAAAAGGCGCTGTGGGAAACACGCAACCGATTGGGGGGACAGGGTAAGGAGACTTGAGAGACCAATGTCCCCTAAGATCGTCCCCTAATGTCCCCCTGATTTTCATATGATTGGAATGCTATGAAGGGATATCACTATTTAATGCGAATTGGACGGACGATAAACGTGCTTGCCCAATATTCTGAAAGCCTTGTTCAGATATTTATTGAAAAGGGAGTACGTGATTTTATAAGCTTTGTCCGTGAAACTTTAACTGGGCCATGGCTGGATATTAACTGGGTGCGCGGACGTCTAAAGCAAACCTATCAACTGCGTTTGATATAAGCAGAATTAACCACCTCGATATCCTTCAAATACTGAAAGGTTGATGAAACGTGACCCAGATATATCCTTCCCACAATATGCCGGCAAGCGTGTGCGATGTCCACCACCACTTTGCTAAAAAACGTTTTGATCATCAATTTAGATGGAAGCCTACTCCAGAAATAGAGATGGCAATTTTAAAGGCCATCTTTAAAAACAAAGCCATGATTTAATCATATAAGGTTCTGATTTACAAAAGTAATCTTCAATGATATTAGTATAATGACCGGTATTGATTGAGGCACGCAATCTTGAACGAAAAACCGAACTGAAGGGGGGATGAAAAACACAAGATGTAGGGTCGGGGGATAATCGGGGTTAGGCAATAATTTTTAACATGAGCGATCGATATCCAAATAGTATCACAACCTATTGACATTACATAAAAATACATGTACTGGCAAGAAACCTCACGCTTTTCAATGATCAATTTTCGTGCTATAGTCTCAATATATCTGTAGTTTCGAAAATTCTGTTCTAAAAGTATGGTACTACATTTCAAGGTTGGCCATTTAACATCAACGTTCGGCAACAAATAGGGAGGGACAAATGCGATATTCAAGTCTTATCCTGGTAATAATTTTCACACTTACGTCAATCAGCTGTGCAACCGAGGGAAAGACGAAGCAGCCGCCGACGAATATTTTCTCCATCTCTCGCCAGAATTGTGTGCGTATCCTTATTGCTGGCAAACCAGCTGGCACGGGTTTCTTCATACATAAATCCCATATTGCGACTTGTTGCCACGTTATCACAGCGAATGTGGTCGTAGACCCTAAGAAGAACAAATTCGAATGGACGGCTCACGAAAAGATTTTCGTTCAGTGCCCCAGCGGCGAGAAGATTGAGGCCACCTGTGTGAGCAGACCCACTAAGCAGGATATGTCCCCGCTCGTGCACGACTTCGCAGTGCTTAAGCTTAAGAAGAAACCTAGAATCGAAGGGGCTGTTCTTCCGTTTTTCACTTGGGGAGACGTTCCATCCGTGGGATCAGATGTCTATTTCTCAGGCTACCCTTTGGGTGCACCCGCGAAGCTAACGCACAAGGGCATGGTCTCAGGTCTTGCACCCAACCACGATATCATTTGCATTCAAGCACCTATCAATAAAGGAAACTCCGGCTCCGCGCTATTAAACTCAGACGGAGATATCCTGGGTATTGTGAGCATGAGGGAGGGAGGCATTTCTAAGGGGCTTAAAAAACTTCGAAAATACATAACGAAAACGGAAAAGCATGGTAGTGTTAAGTTGATGGGTGTTGACCCACTACAATCGACAAAGGAAATCGTTAACGTCATGGATCTATATATTAGCACCGGAATCGGATATGCCATTTCAAGTAAACATCTTAAAATCTATTTGGATAAAACGAAAATTCTGGAAATAGAGTGAGAGTTTTGCCGGACAGCTAAAAACTGCGGCTGAAAAGCGTTGTTAGCATAAAAATACTATTTTAAATGATATCTGATATTCCAACATATGATGATTTTGCTGATCAAGGAACTGCCTTTCTTAACCTTGCTTGGGATACGGTTCTTGACCTTCTGCTTGACTATGAAGATGCAGAGGCGGAGGAAGGAATAATCGATGATGAACAACCTGAGGAATATTGGAAAGCCGCTATAAAACCCCTTGCAACCGCTGTTGCTCTTGTACATCAAGGTGCTGAATTTCATCTTAAAGCTCGGATCGCATTAATATCACCGTATCTCCTTATCACCAGCAAAGCTTCAGAATGGCCAAGAAAATCCGACAAACAAGATACTAGTTTTTCTTCGTTTTACATCGCCGATGCACAAAACCTAATTAAAATTCATGATACCGTTGCTGAACCAAGACTTTCTGATACAATTAAGCAGCTTTACGAGAAACTTAGGCTTGCCAGGAACAAAATTTTCCATACCGTCGATAAACGACTTCGATTCTCTGAAAAGGAAATAATACAAGCAATCTTAGAAATATCTGATGAATTAATTTCCCCACAGAAATGGACGCTTATACGACGGTCATATCTCGAATCGATACCCAGATCTTTTGTATGGACGGTACATCCTGTTGGTTCTGTGCTAAGTCGTGAAATGATGGTGGTGTTAGATTTATTAGGCGCTGCTGATGCTAAGAAATTTTTTGGATTTAACAAGCGCCAAAGGAAATACATATGTCCAAACTGTGTATCAGAACATCGAGAATTGAATATAGATGAGAATCCTTTGACAGCTCAACTTTCTCCCAATAAACCAAACTCTACAAATTTATTCTGCTTTGTTTGCAGGGAAAATATACCGGTAATTAGAAAAAGGTGTAAAAATATTGATTGTAAAGGAAATGTGATCCATGAGGGTCGTGATTTCGAATGTTTAACGTGTTTCATTGACCACGAGGCTGATGAGATACGATGATTTGCTAACCACGTGCTGACCCGACTGAGTTTTTGCTGACGATCAACCCCTGCCGGATCAGCACCACGTTAAAGATACCTGCAATATATGGCAATGCGCTTAATTTTTGTGATATCATATGGTTGTCGCTTAATAGGTTTTCACGGTAAAGGCTTTAAATCATATTTACGGACCACAATATATAGTATATGCTCATTTCGCTGATTTTTTATAGCGCTGATTGATTCCTGCCTTACACCTTGAATCCAGGCCATTCTGATGATGGTATCGATTTAGATTCGAAATCAACAAGAAAGATCAAATAAATTCATCATCCAGATTAAATAATTTCAGCAACTTGTCTTGGAGTTTATTGGACAATTAGAGCAGGTTTGAACGATAAAGTTCCCCGGAACCAACTTGCCCCATTTTGAAGATTACAAGAAAGACGGCGGGCGGAGATATGGCTTCCATGCTTACGGTAAGCGTTTATGCTAAAACCATCGTCATCGTCGTCATTATCATTATCCGTAGCTGGATCAAGATATAAGCCCTTTATTTTTACATTGAAAACCTAGTCCTTTGGGCCAGGTCAGAGATAGATGGCTCTGCCTTGGAGTTTTGTGTCTAAAATCACAAATTCCAAACTGGTTCAAAGCGATTGTTTTTTTGTTTGGGATTTGTTTTTTGGGATTTCAATAAGTCAATGAACTTCCAACAAAGCAAATCCCCTCTGGCGATAAAACAAAGCCTGATCCTCTGGGCCAGGATTCTTTATGCGTCTTCTGTACTGATCAGGAAATTGGTCGCCATAAATATCTAAATCTGAAAATTTAATACCTGGAGCAAAATAGACAGAGCCCTTTAATGATGTCATTTTCAAAAACTTCTTATTGAATTATAATTTATGCAAATATCCACACACCAAGCTGAGGGGTTGGGCAACGATAACCGAAAAACTATGATAAATGTAAAAACTATCGGTCAAATGCTGCCTTTCAAAAACGGCACGGCTTTGCCCAGTTCCTCTCAAGCGCCTTGTTCGCCGTTCTTCATTTGTATTGCTTCCATGGCTTTTTTGCTTAGCGTTTCAACGGATTCGTCGGGCCAAAGGTCTCTTTGCCACTTTGTATAATCAAAAGGTTCTCTGATTATTAGAGAGATGAAGCGTTCTGCTTGTACATTGCCAAGATCGGCAATTAATGCTTTTATGCCTCTTTGTTTAATCTCTGTATCTGTTATCATTACATACTCTCCAAAATGGGAATGAAATTAACAGGGTTAATCACAATAAGTTCTTTGGTTTTAGGCAATTTATTTAAAAGGTTATCATCTGTTGTCAGGAAATATTCCGCTTTTCCTTCAATAGCACATGCAATATGGAGTGCGTCTTTAGATTTTACGCCGTGCAGTGTAAATTCGGATGCTCTTGCCACAACATTTTTAGCACCCCCAATATTCTCGGCTGCTATTTTTTTCCATTCTATTATCGCATTCCTTCTTTCGATGAACGGATTCTGCATATTCTCATATTCTAAAATATGTGACCAGATTAATTGCAATTTTCCAATTAGAATTTTTTCTTGAACAAATAATTTTGCTTCAGTTTCAAGTTTGACACGCATGGAAGACTGATCATCAAATGGCCGATTAAAAGAGCAGTTGTCTAAATAGATTTTCATATTTTTACCATGCTTTTAATTTGTCACCGGCGAACGCACCATCACCAGTGGGCAAGGCAAATTGGCCTTTGTAAAAGGTGATTAAACACAAAACTGGTAAAAAACTCAAACCGAACGACCCTGGCCATCTGAGTGAATGGCGTTGTTCTGCATCTCAGCGATTAGTTGAAGTTTTCCGATTACTTCCTCCTCTTCCGCGTCACGCTGACTTTCAATAGAACTGACTATGTATTACTTGTGTAGATTTTTACACCGCAGCCATTTGATTTTCTGCAAAACTCAGATATTGGATAATTTCACTTTCTCGCTGTTGTAATTCAAGCAATATCGGTTCCGACATGGCCTTATATTCATGAACATCGTGAATTTTCCTGGCTCTTTCCAAAATTAGTTTTAAATTCCTGGCCGCTTCCTTAGCCTTTGATAATTGTTCGTCATTCTTGATCATTGATTATCACCTCAATTATACCACACGGTTCGAAATTACGTGTCATTTGATAGGTTTCTAACCACAAATTAATAGTTTCTTCCCCGATTGAAGATTTTGTCCAAAATATATCTGCATTAAAAACAAGCCTTCCTTTTACGTAATCAAACACTGATTTTACTTCAGGAGCAACATCTTCAACAATAAAATTTTCTTTCATTATAAAAAGCAGATCAATATCATTGGGAAACTCTTTGTCTGATACAAAACTGCCCCAAATAATAACTCTTTCCAATCTACCTGTCGATTTCGCAAGCTCTATTATTTTTTGTAAAATCCCAATCAACCATTTTCGCCGAGCAGATGCTGTGCCAAAAGCGTCCTTTACTTCATAGAAAGCTGCTTTATATATCCCTTTTGGCAAATTGCCATTTTCTTCAAAATCAGGAATCATTTCTTTTTGTTCTCCGGCATATGAACTTTATTATCCCCCTAAACTCTGACAACCAGCTATTAACAGTACGCTTTAGGGAACATCCATTAGAAATATCATTTGCTTTATTCCAATAGCTTTAATCCGCCATAGATATGCAGGGTTCCTTTTATATAAGCTTCTTTCAAAATTTTTGCATTCGCTGTCAAATTTCTTAAAGCGCGAATGGGCAAAAGCCATTTGATTTTCCATGGGGCCTGGATATCAAGGTTTTACCGCATAATCTGACAATTCGGCTGCTTTTCGTATCTCTTCTGAAAAGCTAATTCCGTTTTGCTTCAGGACTGTCAAAAGCTCAGCAATATCGTGAACAAATCCGAAAGGAATTTTGTGAAAAAGTAGCAGCGCTTTGAGCGGATCTGCTGTTTCAGCAATCCTGCGTATAATTTCATTCAATATTTGATCGCTTACTATGTTTGTCATGGTTTATCCGAAAGAATATTTTCCCCTCAAGGACCTGGGAATATTGAAGGGATTAAAAAGGGTCTAAAGGGGGGGGCAAGTCTGCTCTTGACTCTTTCTGCTTGCCTATCCCACTTTTCATCGGTTAACCGGAAAATTCGGGCAAAACGTCAATAGTTTTCTATTGATTCATCCGATGTGGCTTCAAACTGTCTCAGTCATTTTGTATGGTAATTTTAGTAAATTAACTTCATCTTTTTGATATCAATACTTCGAGTTCATTGCAACCATCTATGCAATTATGCGTTTCGATTGTTGTAGAGCGACAATCGATGCTTTTAAACCAACCGCCCACCTTTTGCACGGTCCTGCTTACCGGTGATTAAGATCCGGTTTCTTACCCGACAGATCATGGGCGACCCTATGCTCCCTATGCTCCATGAAGAATTTATTCATATTCCGGAGCCATAAATATATTTATCATGCTTTCCTTTATGGAAAATACACCATATTGAATAATTACGCAAGGTTCATGGAAAAATGTGTAACTTCTCAATAAGTCAGGGTGTAAATCAAGACTGTTGTTTGCTAGATTGCTATGACTATTTGGTTTCAGGTTTCAGGTGTCAGGAAACAGGTTCAGTAGTAATGGGCCAGCCCTGAGGGAACGATTCATTTTTTACGCCATACGCTGCCCTTTCCTCAGCTAACTGCCAGCGGCGTTTTCGCTCTGGGACTTTCCGTTCCAATGTTTTCTCTAATCCATTCAACATACGTTGGTTACCTGGTTTCCCCCTTAATCCTTAACCCTGACACCTGACACCTAAAAAAAGCTTCGGAGCCACGGTTTGTCAATAGAAAGGCATCAGCGTTTACCAACGGTCTTGATTTCCACCCCGATCGGGGGAGGCCGGGTGAGAGAGAATAAAAAAATAAACGATTGACTAATTCAATGGATTTTGAAATTTTCAGACAGAACCATAATCCAACAAAATCCACACCTGTAGGGTGGACCATCAATACAATGAAGCGATTTTTCAAGATTTTTATTTTAGCGGTTATTTTTATATCGGGCGGGGTTCTGGGTGGCCGGTGGTTCATAAAAATGAAAAACAATCCGTCCACCACCGAGCTTAAGATCTACGGAAATATCGATATCCGCGACGCGAACCTTGCGTTTAATGAGCAGGAGCGTATTGCCGAGATTTTTGTAGAAGAAGGGGATCGCGTTAAAAAAGGGCAGGTTCTGGCGATACTTCAGACCCATCGACTGGAAGCCCAGATCCAAGAGGCCGAGGCCCAAATTGCCGCCCAACAGGAGGTGGTCAAACGACTCGAAGCCGGGACCCGACCGCAGGAGATCGAGCAGGCACGCGCCGAAGTGTTGGCGGCAAAAGCCATAGTCCGGAATTCGATGCTGAATTTCGAGCGCATCAGTAAAACGTCAGGGGCTACAAGCCAGCAGGCCCTGGACAATGCCCGGGCTCAGTTTGATGTGGATCAGGCCCAGCTCAAAGTCAAAGAAAAGGCGCTGAATCTTGCACTGGAAGGCCCTCGAAAGGAAGACATTGCCGCGGCCAAAAATACGCTGGAGGCACTCAAGGCGTTTCTTTCACTATTAAAGATAAGGCTTGCGGATATGACTTTGATATCACCGTCGCCGGGTATCATTCGGAACCGGATTCTGGAGCCCGGAGAAATGGCGAGTCCAAACCAGCCGGTTGTTACTCTGATGTTGACCGATCCCAAGTGGGTACGGTCCTATGTGTCGGAGCCGGATCTCGGCCGGATCAATCTCGGTATGAAGGCCAAGATCTTGAGCGATTCGTTCCCGGATCAAAGTTTTGAAGGCTGGATCGGTTTTATTTCTCCTGTGGCCGAATTTACCCCGAAAACCGTGGAAACAGAGGATCTGCGAACAAAGCTGGTGTACGAGGTGAGGGTTTTTGTTCATGATTCCAAAGACCTGCTTCGGCTGGGAATGCCGGTCACGGTAATCGTGGATCGCACCGCTTTGCCGGTGTATCCCGGGACGGCGAAGTCCCGCCACAAAAAACCGTCCAACCTTCTTAAGGATAGCAAGCGATATGGCTGCTCAGTCACATACGCAGAGCACGGCCTCAACAGATGTGGTGCTGGCGGTCCGGAATCTGGAAAAGACGTTTTCCTCCAAAAAAGGGCCTGCGATTCAGGCCCTGCGGGACGTTTCGCTCAATGCACTGCGCGGACAGGTAACCGGACTTGTGGGAGCGGACGGGGCCGGGAAAACCACCTTGATCCGTACCGCAGTCGGCTTGATCGTCCCCACGGCCGGCACTGTTACCGTTTTGGGCTTCGATAGCATGGTCGATACCATCGAGATTCAGAGTCGTGTCGGTTATATGCCCCAGAAATTCGGCCTGTATCAGGATCTGACTGTGGCGGAAAACATGAATCTCTATGCCGATCTTCAAGGGGTGCCGTCTTCCGAGCGAAAAGATCGGTATTACCGCCTGCTTCAGATGACCGGCCTGGAACCCTATACCCGGCGCATGGCAGGTGCGCTTTCCGGCGGAATGAAGCAGAAGTTGGGGCTGGCCTGTTCACTCATCAAGTCGCCGGAGATGCTGTTGCTGGACGAGCCCACCGTAGGCGTAGATCCGATCTCGCGTCGAGAGCTGTGGAAAATCGTTTACGAGCTGGTGGAAAGGGATGGCATCGGGGTGCTGCTCTCAACAGCCTATCTGGACGAGGCGGAGCGATGCGATTATGTGGTGGTGCTGCATGACGGCGAGAAGCTTGCCCAAGGAACGCCCCGGGAGTTCAAAGAGCGGGTGGGACAAAAAGTAGTGCTCGTGGATCCTTCGCCGGACATCAAGCCTCGTCAGATACACACGCATCTTGTGGGCAAAGCGCATATTATCGATGCCACCATCCGATCCGGGAGGGTGCGCGTGGTGACCGATGTTTACGGCACCCAAGCCGTGGCCGACGCTTTGCCGGAAAAATGGCCGGCAACCATCAAGAACACACCCCCGACCTTTGAAGATGCCTTTATGACCCTGATTCCCCACAAAGAGAGCCGATTTCAAATCAACCCTGTCGACAAAACTTCCGGCAAGACAATCCGGAATGAAGAAGTGGTGGTTCAGACCAAGGATCTTCAGAAATTTTTCGGTGATTTCGAGGCGGTCAAAGGACTCACTTTCGAGGTGCGGCGCGGTGAGATTTTCGGTCTGCTCGGTCCGAACGGCGCCGGGAAAAGCACCACCTTCAGGATGTTGTGCGGATTGTTGGAGGTCAGCGGCGGCCAGATTAGCGTGGCCGGGCATAATTTACGGCACTCCCCGTCCAGGGCTCGCTCACATCTGGGATACATGGCCCAGCAGTTTTCCCTTTACGGCCAACTCAGCGTACAGGAAAACCTGCGCTTTTTCGGGAAGGCCTATGGTTTTGGCGGAAATCGGCTGCGGGTGCGTATGGAATGGGCTTTTTCGGAATTCGGACTTGAAAAATGGCGCGACAAGGCCGCCGCTCAACTGCCGGGCGGTTACAAACAGCGCCTGGCCATGGCGGCGGCGCTTTTGCACCAGCCCGACATTCTTTTCCTGGACGAGCCGACGTCAGGCGTGGATCCTTTGGCTCGCCGCGAGTTCTGGCTCAGGATCAACGGCTTTGCCGAACAGGGGGTGACCGTTGTGGTGACAACACATTTTATGGAGGAATCCGAATACTGCGACCGGATGTTGATCATGTCTTTAGGAGAAAGCCTCGCCATGGGCACGCCTTCTGAAATCCGGGCGCTGGCCCGTTCAAAAGAAAACCCGGAACCGACCATTGAAGATGCGTTTATCGCCCTTGCAGAGGGAACCATTGTACCTTCCGGCGGACCGAATCGAATTGAAAACAGCAGAGGGAGAAAATGATGCCGCGCACCCTTTTCTTTATGCGAATGCGGGGGATTCTCCGCAAGGAAGTGCTCCAGATCCTGCGCGATCCCAGCAGCATTGCGCTGGCCATTGTTTTACCTTTGGTACTTCTTTTTATTTTCGGATACGGGGTCACCCTGGATGCCGAAAACGTGCCCATCGCCGTCGTGCTCGACGACAACGGCCCGGTGGCCCGGGAGGTGTCGGCCAGATTCGATTTGTCACCGTATTTCAAAACCATTCATTTGACATCCATGGCTGAAGCAACGGAGTGGCTGAATCAAAGGCGTGTTGATGGAATTGTTCATCTGCAAGCTGATTTTTCGTCCAGTTTGTACCAACGGAACCCGGCGCCGGTTCAGGTGATTGTCAACGGCATCGATGCAAACCGGGCGCGTCTGATTCAGGGGTATGTGCGCGGGGTGCTTCAGACATGGACCGAGCTGCGTCAGGCCCGGGGCGAATCCGTGGCCGGCCCTGCCGTGAAAATATCCCAACGGATATGGTTCAACGAGGCCGCCGTCAGCCGCGACTTTCTGGTACCGGGTCTCATTACCCTGATCATGACCCTTATCGGAATCCTGTTGACCGCATTGGTGGTGGCCCGGGAATGGGAGCGAGGGACCATGGAGGCCATTCTGGTCACGCCAATTCGCAGAGTTGATCTTTTACTGGGCAAAGTGCTTCCTTATTTTATTCTGGGTATGCTGGGAATGGGTTTGTCCGTGGTGGTCGGCACCACGCTGTTTCATGTGCCGTTTCGCGGCTCCATGGTCGCCCTCTTTATCTTGAGTGCGCTTTTCATGCTGGCTTCGCTGGGCTTCGGGCTGTTGATATCGGCTGCCGTACGAGTCCAATTCGTGGCCGCACAGATTTCTATTGTGGCGGGATTTTTGCCCGCACTCTTTCTTTCGGGCCTTATTTTCGATCTGGAAAGCACGCCCCGCTTTATTCAAATCGTAAGCCACGTGGTTCCGGCGCGGTATTTCGTGGACATCAGCCACACCCTTTTCATGGCCGGCGACGTCTGGCCGGTGCTGCTGCCCAATGCTTTGGCCCTGGCCGTCATGGCTGTTTTATTTATCAGCCTGGCTTTTCGCAAAATCACCAAGCGTCTGGAGGGCTAATGGATTTCGTACGCCGCATCATCGCATTGACGATTAAAGAATTTATCATGATTCTGAAGGACCCCAAAAGTCGCTTTGTGATTATCGGCCCACCGTTGTTCCAGTTTTTCGTGTTCGGGTATGCTGCGACTTATGACCTTAAAAATGTCCGCTATGCGGTATTGGACGAGTCTCGAACCGCCGAGTCCCGGCAGCTTCTGTCCCGGTTTGAAGGATCTGAAAATTTTGAGCTGACCAAGACTCTTTTGACCGAAAAAGAGATTGCCTTTATGATCAACCGCGAAAAAGCCCGTCTGGTCATCCACATCGGCCCCGGATTCAGCCGTAATCTTCACAACGGCCGGCCGGCGACTCTCCAGGTGATCGTGGACGGCCGCAATTCCAATGTGGCCCTGATCGCCCTGGGGTATATCGGAAGCATTGTCGAACAGTACAATCAGGACCTTGTCAAAAACGGGGTGGTTAGCATGGACGGACCCGGCGTGGTACTGGTGGACCGGGCCTGGTTCAACGCCAATCTTCAAAGCAGATGGTTCATTGTATCTGCCCTGGGCGGCATCGTCAGCATGGTGGTGGTCATGATTCTGACCAGCCTTTCGGTGGCGCGGGAGCGCGAGTTCGGCACTTTCGATCAGCTTTTGGTTGCTCCGTTTAACCCTGGAGAAATTCTCATCGGCAAATCCCTGCCCGGCATGTTATTCGGGATCATTTATGCACTGTTGTTCGCGGCTGGTGCGGTTTATTGGTTCGGTGTGCCGTTTCGCGGAACCATTCCGACTCTTGTCCTGGCCCTGGGGTGTTTCATTATCACCATAGTGGGCGTCGGGCTGCTGGTGTCGTCCCTGTCCATGACCATGCAGCAGGCCCTCCTCGGTTCCTTTGTCTTCATGATGCCGGCAGTCATCCTTTCCGGATTCGCCACCCCCATCGAAAATATGCCACACTGGCTCCAGATCGGAACCTTAATCAATCCCTTGCGCCATATCATCACCGCCCTGCGAAATATATTCCTGGAAGGCGCCGATGTGAGCATGATCTGGCCCCAACTCTGGCCCCTCATACTGATGGCCGGTGTTACACTGCCGCTGGCGGGCTGGATGTTCCGGCACCGGCCGCAATGACTTGCCAAAATCATGATTATGACGGGATGTGAGGCCATAATTGTGCTAAGCATATTGTAGCATCGGGAATATCGCGAGTCGTTTTTGTTGAGCCATATCCAAAAAGCCTTGCAATGGACCTTCACTCTGATGCAATATTCTTTGCCCATGAAGGTGAGTTCGGACAAAAAAATGACAAAGTCTGTTTTGAACCATCCCCCTTTTCTTCATATTTTAATAAATGTTGCCTCGAATGCTTTACAAGCGCGATAACGCTGAAGACGGTTGGAGATTACGAAGGCGTCGTTCATTTCATAGTGTTGAAAAATATCCAGGCCGCGATCGAGCAAAATTTTCCAGCCGTGGTCCGTGACAATATGGCGGGCATGGATTGAGTTGTTTTCATCGAATTCCCACGAAAAGTGAATTCCGATTGGCGCGCAGGATTCCTGCATTTTTTCGAAATATTCGATCTGCTGAGGTCCTTTGAATTCGTCTTGAATCGTTATAAGGTGGACTTTAATTTCATCTTCATCGGGTTTTTGTGCGCCGATTGTTTCCAGCAGTTCCATGAGGTTTCTGGCCTGGAAAAACAGACGGATGTATGGGTCCGTGATCGTTATTTTCCCTGAACCTTTAAGATACGGCCCCAATAGCTTATCAAATGATACGCCACGTTGGTTTTCCTGAAAAGTCAGATGTTGCTCTTTTAGCTCTTCCGGAGGCACATCCTCTTGCTGATATTTAGCCGAATCAGATTCGGTTCTTTCCGAGGCGGGATCATCTTCGCTGCTAAATTCGAAATACTGGGGGTACTCTTTTTCCTCTAAGGTTCTGACAATATACGTTTTACCGTCTTCGAGTTTCGTATAGCCGAACCTCACCCTGGCATATGTCGGATCAATGCGCATCAACTGCATTTTGATCCGCTTCCGCCCTTCGATAGCAAAACGAAGTACTTCTTCGATTTCCTTCTCCGTGGCTTCACCGTGTGGGAAAAGGACTTTCATAAGCCCGGAAAAGGTTTTGTTGATACCGTCACGGTCTCGTGTGGATATATCGCTCAACAACTCGAAATATTCACTGTATCGTTGAGAATAATCATGGTTGCGAAAAGTTCTCAAAATCTCAGCTAAATAGTCGACAACGAACCCATAACCATCACTGAACATTTCACCGCGGATAATGTCCACTTCCCAGCCGGGGACATAAAAATGGAGGCGGTCGAGGAATGCGGAATCATAGTATTTTTCAGGCAATTCATCGAAAAGATCCGTGTGCTTGAGCATATAAGGCAAGGTGTGTTGGGTGTTACCCACGAACACCATGGAGGCTTCAGCACCAATGGACTCGATCCCACGGGAAAAGGACTTGTTAGCCATATAGTTTTTCATGATGTCCACCAGGGCCATATTCACACGCTTGTTTTTTCCGGCGAACTCATCAAAGGCCACGGTATCCCAGTAACCCACAAGGCCGATTTTTCCGGTCGCGTTGTTGACAAACAGTTTAGGCACGGTCACCTCGCCTCCCGAGATTAGAATGCCATGCGGTGAAAATTCGGAGTAGATGTGCGATTTTCCGGTACCCTTGGGGCCGAGTTCGATGAGGTTATAGTTTCGCTCACAATAGGGCACCAGGCGAAGCAACTGGAGGAACTTACTCCGGCGCCCGAGCATTTCAGGATTAAAACCGATGCTCTGAACCAGCAGGTCGATCCATTCATCGGTTTGAAATTTTTTTCGAGCATTCAGGTAACCATCAAAATCAAAATGCGACAACTGTATCGGCTTTAAAGAGCTCATTACCCAAGGCGAGGCACTCTGTTTATCAGTAAACATATACTCCAGGTCAGCGATACACCAGACTCCGCTGACCAACAGTTTGGGATGCTTTTTGATGGTATCTGAATCGACCAGTACCTTTTTTATGCCCAGGTTTGCAAAACTTGCCTCGTAAGCATCGGTTTTGTCATTAAGTGCCACACTTATCTTATCGATGACCTTGTGTCGTCCCTTTTCCTTTATCACCGACTTGATCAGACCGGATTCGTTTCTGTGGACGTAATGCTTTCGTAAAATTTCCTTGACGGTTTCAATACCGGTCTGGATGCTCGTTTCATCAGATGTGGCACAATACTGTCCGAGCAAATATTCCAGCACATAGGAAGGGACGATAGCATTGCCTTTAACTGTCTTCACAAGGTCTTTGCGAACGACCAATCCCTGGAAATGCTCGTTTATTTTCTGGTCAATGGTTTTCATGACAAGCCGGTCCTTTTTTAAAAATCAAAGTCGCTGGTAAATGATCGCCGCATCAGATATCGGATCGATTTGTATTCCCGGTAGTGGGAGGTTCCGCCCAGTTTTTCCTCAAGCCGCAAGGTAACGTTTTGACCATTGGCCTCGTCGGCCTTTTTCGTCAACACAAACCTTACCTTGATTTCCCGTTCCCGTGGATTTTCGGAAGACAGGTCAAAGGCCAGGTCATGGCTATCCGAAATCAACTCATCGGCCGGATTATAGATGCCGGCGCGCAGAAAGCGCGGCCGAACCTTGTCACTGGCCGGCTCTGATTGGTAAAATGTTGCGGCAACCTGACCGGAGGTGATGACTGTTGAAGCGCCTTGAAGGATTTCGACCTCCACGGCAGACACATCGCTTTTCCGCTTCTTGTTGATTCGAATCACCGGAATGA
The DNA here is from genome assembly GCA_004193595.1 of Desulfobacteraceae bacterium Eth-SRB2. GTDB lineage: Bacteria > Desulfobacterota > Desulfobacteria > Desulfobacterales > UBA11574 > S5133MH16. The sequence goes on along the minus strand of RPGQ01000001.1, from coordinate 71,461 downwards.
CCACTTCCTGCAGCGATGCCCCGCCATGAACGAACCGGCTGCCCGATCCTTTCAAACGCAACCGGTTGATCGATTTTGGAATCTGGATTTCTACGTCTCCCTTAAGACCCAATTCACTCGATTCGAATTTGCGCAAGCCCGGTTTTTCCAAAAGCTTTTTTCCGATGACAAAGCGGCGGTCCCGAAAAAGGATCTCCTCTCCCTCGGGCTCGCTTCCGCTAAAGTCGCTTTCGTCAAGGGCGCGATGCTGGTAGATAAAACCATGATCGGCCGTCACAAGAAGATTGTTGGCGTTGGCGGCGGTGAGCTTTTTGATGATTTTAATGAGTTCCTGAAGCGTTTCTTCAACAGCTTCAAAGGTCCGCTCCTCGGACTCGCGCTTATCCCCTGTGGCGTCGATTCGGTTGTGGTACACGTAAACCACGTCATGATCCCGAATCAACCCGCGGCAGTCATCCTTGTTCATGGTCAGCAGTTCGTCCGCCCGAAGGACCCTTGCAGTTTGCGGAATGGCTTTCTGAAGGATTTTGTTGCGATAGGCCGTTCCCTGTGAATTTTGCCCATCTACCAATACACTTCCGGTATTGTTTTCCGAAATGGCGATCTCTTTGTTCGGCAAAAGGGCAGCCATGCCCATTTGGGTGTAACTTGGCAGCATGGATAGACATGGCTCGATGGCTGCCCAGTAACGATCTTCCTGTCGAATAAGGCCTTGAAGTTCCTGACCTGCTTCGAAGCGAAGGGCATCGGATATGACGACAAACACTTTCTTTCGATTTTTCAAAAACGGTCGGACGTAATCTGTAAAAAACCGACTTTGAAGCGTAACAGGCGGCGCTTGCCATTTGGAGGCAGCATCCACAATACGCTGCCAGTTGTTGTTGAGCGTCAAAAGATAGGTGTTGGAATAAAGATTTTCCATCATGTCGGACAGCTTTTGCATGAGCGTGGTCTGGCCTGACCGGCTGACGTGGTAAACATATTTGCGATATAGCTGATCCGGCCGGTACCACAGTTCGGCATAGCGCTGAACCCCTTCGACAAGGGATTCCATTTCAAGATTGACTTCATCCAGCACTTGCATGAACTGGGAAGCATGGTCCACCGCCTCGTACAGGTGAACAAAATCCTTGTACCAGTGGTTTTGCCGGCGCTGCCGGACCACCACTGCGCAGGCTCCGGCAGAGATGGTGCGCTCCACGACGTTTTGTACCAGATCGCTGAGGATTTTCTGATCAATCAGTCGAAAATAATCCAGTTCCAGTAGGCTTATGCAATCCTGCTTTTGAAGATCCTGCTCAATTTTCAGAAAATCGGCACACTCGTTTGACAAGATTTCAAAGGCTTTGTGATGACGAATGCTGTCTTTCCATCGTTTTAAAAACACCAAGGCATCGCCGGTAAGTCGGATTCTGCCGTCGGTACCCATGGCATAGCAGGATTTGAAAAGCTCGATGACAAAATCCCGCATGCCGGCAGTCTCTGGGTCGTATCCGTAGTTTCGCTTGAGCTGGTCCCACAGAAACGTGTCCAGGTTGCATCTCCGGATCAGGTTGAATTTATCTTCTCCGCCTTCAGCGATCTCCGCCAGCAAGTTTTCCAGAATTTCATCCACCCGAGGTTCGGCTCCAGCGCAAACCGCCATCATTTTCAAACGAATCATGCCCGGGGTATCATCCGGCTTGATCAGATCCTTGAGCTTCTCGCGTCGCTTAGCGGCATTGAAGAAATCAGCATGGGTTTGGATAATCTTTACAAACTCGATCCCAAGTTCCAGTTCGCTCAGCCATATGCCTGCCTGGTCCGTGCGAAACTCACCATGCGCCAACAGCACATCCAACAGCCAGTTATCTAAGTCGGGTGGTTGCGGCCCTTCATGATACAAAAGAAATTTTTGCTCAGGTTTTTCCCGCAGGATGTGATGCTTCACCCCGAATTCGTTGTTTTTGAGTTCTATCTTTTCAATGCCCGGCAATTCCAGGGTTTCAAATTCGTGTCGAAGCTCTTTTTTGGCGTCGTACCAGAAGACGATACGATGCTTCTTGAATATATTTGTCAGTGCTTGTTTTATTTTATCCATATGCCCTTTGAATCAGGCGACCATTTTATCGCAACTTATCCGGAGTTCAGTCGAAACCTTGTACCTGGAAGTTGAAATTCATCCCATCACCAGCTGGTTTTCAGCCTGTTCGCGTTCAATGGCCCGTGCAATTAATGGCGCTTTTTTCCGAAGGCCCTCTATGTTCAACTCCCCGTCTTGATACATGCGGTACCATTCCCTGCGTTGACGGATCACCCGTTCATCGTCTCTCAGGTGAAGGCGATGTAGGGTATACTCGGCCTTGACCCGATGCGCTTCAAGCCATTGCAGGCCGGGCTGTCGGACCATTTCGTCAAAATGTGCAGGTTCGGGAGGCGGGTCGAAATGGATCATTTGGATTCCTTTTCCGTCGTAACAATCCAGCGCGGCCAGAATGGATCATGACCGGCCAAAACACGCTTCAGCTCGTTGTGAATGGCATCACGGTCCGGCAAATTTTCAGGCAGATCACTCAAATCTCCTCGCATGTAGGTTTCGGCAGCTTCTATCGCCTGCTCGGCTTCTCTGGAACGCGCCTGTTTCAATCCAAACACATCGGAAACCAGCCAGTTGACGGTATCCCCCTGTTTGGCCCACGGAATTTCCCGGGCCGACACCTTCCCGTTTTCAAACGCCACATGAACGATCCGATCCCGGTCTTCATCAAACAGAGGCTCGACGGATGCCAGAACCAACGGCGCATGCGTGCTGGCAATGATCTGGATGTCGATGTCCTGCTGGAGCAAATTGACCACATCGAGTAAAGCCGGCAGGAAAGCCCGCTGCCACCGTGGATGCAAATGGGCTTCCACTTCATCAAAGAGAATGATCAGGCGATCCGCCGGTTTGAGATTCGTCAGTTGAATCGCTTCCTTGTGCTCGTCCCAGGCCCAGACCAGCAGGTAGGCAAACGCCAATACCCGTCTCATGCCGGACGACAGATGCGTTACCGGTACCATGCCGTAGGGCAATTTGACGGTAGGAATGCTTCGCGCATCATCGACGTTCAGCCTGGTCGATTTTCCCGGCTTCATCTCTTCACCCGACTCCGGGGACAGGGCCTTTAATACCTGCGAAAAGATCTTGAATGTTTTCTCCTTTTGATATTGCCAGGTATCCCAGTCTCGGATCAGGCCATTGCAACGGACTTTTTTTCCTTCCTCAAGACCGCTCCAGATCTGATCCGAAGAAAAATTAAAAAACCCGGTTGAATCTTCGCCGGACTTGGAAATGCTGTTGCTACATCGGGCTTTGTCCCATACGGAAATTCCGCCATCCGCACGTGCGTAGAGCACCAGCTTGTCTGTCGGTTTGGATTTGGCAGTTTCCCAATCCTGCCGGTTACGGTTGTACTGAATGCATTCCGCCATCCCTTCTATGTTTTTGGCCGCAACCTTGAATTCGATGCTCGGACGACCTTTTTTTTTCGGGTCCGGCCAGGCCGGCAACCCGGCCCATTTTCGGGTCAATACCCACCAGGCAATATCCAGGATAAAGGTTTTCCCCAGCCCGTTGTCTCCGGTAAGGATATTCAGGTGTGGCGCAAAAGGGATGTCCATCGATTCTGCTGGTCCGACATGCCTTAGTTTGATTTGTTTAAGCATTTTCAACACCTTTCAACGCCGACAAAGCCCTGTATCGGCATTTTACCCCGCGATTGGGGCATTTGAACCACCAATAAACTTCCTGTTTGTGTCCATTGGCGCCCATTCGGGCGTTTTAATGATCCATCGATAATCCCGCCACTTTTTTCAATGCGGGTCCGAATTTATTGTAGTTGACTTTTACGCCATCATCAAGGTCAATTTTTATGCGCCGGGATGCCAGGGGATAGAGAACATCGTGCTCCCAGGTTTCGAGTTCGTCGAGCAGTTTTTTCAGTTTTTCGATTTCCTTGAGAGCATTCGTTTTTTCACTCTGTATGGCCGAAGCGCTGATGCTGATCTGCTCCATGTGCTCCTTGCGTGCCGACAGCTTGGTCTTAAATTCCCGAAGGTAGTCGTTGAGGATCACCGACACGGTATCCGGACGGTAGCGGTGCATGTAGATCAGCGCATTGAAACTGCCCTTGGGACTGGAAAACATCCAATAAATGGGGCGTTTTTTATAGCGCTTCACATGGTCGGCATAAAAATCCTTGAGAAAAAACTTGCGGATGTCCTTGCCGATGGCGTTTTCAATAAAGGTTAGATTCTCATCATAGTGCTCTTCGCCGAACGTGACCCGGAGGAACTTTTGGAATCTTTCGGTGATATCATCAATGAACCAATTGCCCTCCAGTATGGGGATGACATTGTCATCATCTGCCGGGAAGGTGGGTTCCGGGATCTGCTTCAGATAGTCTTCAATAGTTTCGCCTTGGCTGGCAAGGATCAGACCGGATTTGTCCAGCGAGTATCTGCCGAACATGCAGCCCACGGCAAAGGAAATGAATTCTTTCATGGTGTCTGCCAACAGTAGCTTCTCCAACTCTTCTTCGCTCTTTTCACCGTTGTATCGATAGTGGGGGTTGCAGGTCAGGGTGATTTCATTGAGTGGCACATTGGGAGTTAGCTCATCCTGAAGGCCATAAGCTTCAATAAAAATGCGGTTGTTCTCTTCTTCAAGACGCTGCATGTCCAATGTCATTTCTTGCCAATGTTCACGTAGCTGGTTATAGCTGGCCTTTAGCATAGCCTGGCGGAAATCGGGTTGGGTGAGTGGTAACTCTTTGAAGTCCCAGGATGTTTCATAGTTATCCCAGTCTATTCTTTCTATATCTACAACGGCACTGATATTCGCACATTTTTCTATTTGAATATAGGGGACCGTTTCAATGTCTTGTTTTTGATAATTAAGAGTTGGATTAATTACCTTGAGAAAATAATTGCCCAATTTTGAGTTCAGCAAACCCATTACTCTGATGCATTGTTCTTTCGCAAAAATGCCAGGACCTGCATCAGAAAACAGGACACCTTTATCAAAATATCTAAAAGCAATACTTGCTGAACTTATTCTTGACCACGAAACAAATGGTTTGAAATACCATTTTCTTTCCCGCAATCTAAAATCTGGACTCTTTGTTTTTATCTCAATTCCGTCTTGGTATAAATCAATTACATGTTCGCCATTACCATACCATTTTCTGAAGTTTCCACCCTTGTGAAGTGGGAACCATCTGTTTTCCAAAATCATTTGATTGGCGTCGGTTAACTCAAACTGAGTTTGATTGTGAGAAACCTCAAACCACAAACGTAGAAACAACTTATCTTTTCCAGTTCTTATGCCTGGGTTCACAGAAAAATATTCTGCAACTGATTTATTATCTTCAAATGCATTCCCTAAAGTTTTGCTTGCCCAATAAGCAATCGGACTGCCGGGAATTTTCTTAAAATCAGCAGCAGACGCACGGTAGAACCAGCTAGAATCTGGTTTTTTGATGGCTTCAAGTGTCTTGGGGCCTTGGTTTTCTGAGCCACGAAAATCAGAAAGTCGCACATATCCGCCTCTGAAATTCGGGTGATGAGCATTCTCTACAGTGAAGGTGCAAATCGGCACCGTAGCACCGTCAAAACCAGAATACTCAAGCTGCACCAAGGAAGTGATGGTTTTCTGGTTAATCAGGAAACTGCGCAGTTTTTCGTAGGATGAAATAAACATCCAGACAAAAGGCGACATAAAGCCGAGTTGGCCCTTGTGTAGCGCCAGTTCGGTATTGCGGACGATAAAGGCAGAAAAGAGATCCGACTTTACGTCTGAATAGTTGTCTTTTAACCATGCTGCAAGCCGACCATTCATATTTCTTCAACCCATATAAGGCGGATTCGCAACCACAACATGATATTTGGGACAGAGAAAGTCAGCTTGTTGGAGTGCCTTTAGAACCTTTTCATGGATATTATGCAAAAAGATATCTCCGCCAACATTTTTTTCAATCAAAACACGCTTTATGTGAGCCACCTCGGTCAGGGCTGGCCGAATCAGCGATCCGAAGTTGTCCGCCTCCCTGAATTGGTGCAACGTTTCCTGGAAATTGATCGTGAAAAGATCCCGCCCGATTTCGTCCATGTACGTTTTTAGTTCATTATCTTTAAAAACAATGTTTTCCAGGACACAGATCCGGGGCTGCACCGGTTTGGGGAAAAAACGCCGGTATTTTTCACGGGCTTTCATTATCAGGGCAAATGCTGCCAGCGCTCCGGCGCGCTCATCAATTTCAATACCATAGAGGTTCTTCTCAAGAATCAGGCGAGGGATATCAGGCGGATCATACCCTTCTTCTTCATAGATGGCATAGAGCAAGTCGAATGCATACACCAGCATATGTCCTGAACCGCAGGCCGGATCGCAGATGCGAATTTCTTCCGGGCTTTGAACCACTAATGAACACGAATGAACACCAATTTCTTTGTTTTCTTTTTCGTGTCCATTCGTGTCTATTCGTGGTTCCTCTTTTTCTTGCGGAATGTAGTAGTCCATCCTTTCCTTGAGATTAGAGTTTGGACAGTTTAACATCCACAGACGGCCAAGGGAATTTTCCACCAGGTAGCGGACGATCCAGTGGGGTGTAAAAAGCTGGGTGGCTGCCGGGATATTTTCCGGTGCGATTTTTTTGCCCTTTTTAAGCGATGCAAAGACCTCGTCTTTTTTCTCCGAAATATAGAACTGGTAAAGCCAGCCGATGACTTCAACATCCTTGCAGGATTCAGCGGTAAGCGCCTTTTGTACCGATGCCAAAATCGAATTTTCCGACAGCAAATCGCAGGGCATCAGCAGTTCGGTATAATCTGCGATTCTTTCAAAAAGAAACGGCATTACCGAATGCCAGTAGTTGCATTCGGCCACCAGCAGCAGGCGGTAGGCTTCCTGCTGGGGATCTGAAGAGGGGGTGCGCCCTTCCAGGTAATCGAAAATTTTCTGCCGGTCAAGAAAACGATCCAGGCGGCTGTCGATATGACCCTGCTTGGCTTCCTGAAGGATTTCCGGCTGGGTTAAGCCTTGCGCCGGGGTGGTCACCCCGATGGTCGTGTAACGGTTGACATCCATAAAGCGCAGGGCGCAGAAACGGTTGAACCAGGTATAGGCGACTCTTTCCACCACCGCCGGACGCGAGGTTCGAGCGATTTGTTTTTTCAATTCCTTTATGGCATTGGCTTTTTCCCGGACTTCGATATTGTCTGCGGTGAGAGCCTGATCCAGTTTGGTTTCAACCTGCTCCATCAAACGGCAACGGGCGGACTGTGCAAATTTTTTCAGTGAACCGGTTTCCATAAACGTGTCGCTCCAATCTGCAATTTAAATCTGCACGCGCTTGCCGTTGGCGATTTGCTCCATGAGGGCTTTTTTCAGAGCCTTCAGGTATCGATCCACATCGGATTCCTCTGCCAGCCAGGGCTTGTCAAAGGATACGCGAATGGATCGTGCCGGAACAAATTGAGAAGGCGGATCGGACACTTTGCCTTTGCCCTCGCCTGCCGGCGTTTTGTAGTCTGATTCGTTTTTTCCAGGTCTGCTCCAGGATTCCACTTTCGCTAAAAGGCGCGGATATTCCTCATCTTCAAACCGGCGCAGGGTGTCCCGAATGACGGCGATCAGTCGTTGGCTTTGGATTTCGTTTTGTTTGGTCTCAAAGGCTTGTTTTGATTCCGCCTGTTGTTCCCCTCTCAAATTTTTAAATTCATCCATGTCAACGAGACGGTCCCGCAAAGCGGCAATGGCATCGGTAGCCTTTCCGGCCTCTGCTTTCACCTGTGCTGCGATATTGGCTTTGAGGGCGTCCAGGCAAGTTTTGACCTGTTGCATACGGTTTCCCTTATAGCAGGTTGTATCTGCCAGGATGTTTTGTATCTCCGCCGCGTCATCGCCGGGCACATAGGGAAGGTTCGGCTCCTGTTCCTGCAAATAACGGCGGGCCTCCTTATAAAGCCCCTGGTTCGGACCGGTCATGAATCGGCGGATGGGATCTATGATCGATTCCTTCAGATCCAAAAGCGTACCTTCAAAACTGCTCAGTTCGGTCAGGTAGTGGGTGTATGGTTTTCCGGCCAGTTTGTTGACCTGTTCGGTTGGCTGGTCCAGTTGAGCCAGAAAAGGATATTGTTCGACCTGGCCGGAAAGGGCGGCAAGCTCTTTGACCAGCGCATTAAACGCTTCTGCCGTTTCCCTTCCCAACTCCTTGGCCTCCCGACCCTTGGGTGGAGAATCGAAGAAATCTTCGTAAAAGGTTTTCAGACGGCGAAGCTGGGATGCGGTAAAGTCGATCTGGGGATCCATTACAACATTGCCGTATCCATGGGTATTTCGAAGGGCCTTTTCCAGCTCGGCATCTTCAAGGATATCGCCGTTGGATCGAGCTTCGATCTTCCCGCGGGCGCAAAGCTTGGCCAGGACACACAATACGGCCCCCAGGTGCCAGCCGTAGGGTTTGCGCTCGAAGTGCTCCACCAGGCTTTTCATTGTAGTGCGCACCCCGTTTCTACGGTTGCCTTGAACAAAGGCTTGCATTTCCTGTTCGGGTTCGCTGAGAATGGTTACATCACTGTCAAAAAGGCTGTCTTGGGATTGGTTGAGGTATTTGGAGATATCATCTTCCGTATAGGCGATTCCGCTCAACATGCGAAGGTTCGGATATACCCGCAGGACCAGCGATGAAAAAGCCTGAACTATGCGAAGTTGAGGATCATTGCTTCCAATCTCGATCTCATCTCCGGAAATATACAGCGTTGATTTGCTGAGCAGGATGTGAACACGTTTTTGAATTTCGGTCAGCCGTTCCCGGTTCTGAAAACTTTTATCGGTCAAAATTCGTTTGATCGTCTCCTGCTGGATGATGGAAATGTTCTGGCGAACGTATTTTTCGGTCCGTTTGTACATTAAAAGGTCCTGAACCAGGCGGTCGTCCGGCGGCAGGAGCACCAGCAGTTCGTCCCGGCCCCAGGACTGCATCCGCAGCATCTCTTCTCTACCCGCATTTTCATTAAAGGGGCTGATCACATGAATGGCCAGTTCGTATTCGCGGCCGATGAGTCGGTCGTCCAGTTTTTTTGAAAAAGGATAATCCCTCCCGCTCTCCTCGTGGCGGATTTTTCGGTTGCGTATGATGTGGTCGAAGATAATCCTGGCCAGCTCGTCCGAGACGTCTGTGGTTTCCACGTCAGTGTGTTTGATTTCCTGTTCGACATCCTTTTCCTCGTCGGTCAGAAATTCATAAAGGTTGCCGTTTCTCTGAATATAGGTCTGTTGTTCGAGCAGGTTGAGAGCTTCCTGTACCTCTGTGGTGAATGCCGGTAGGTCCCGGTCGAACCGATCCAGCATCAGGACGCAGATGTTTCGAACTGTGGTCTTGAACTTCTTGACATACTTGACCAGAAAAAGGGCCTTGAGCACCTGGACGGCAAACGGGTGGTCCAGGTGCTTTTCAGCCACCAGGATCGACCGCTGGATGTTGGCTTTGAGGGCGGCGCGAATACCTTCGAACATGAGATCAAAGGTTGCAAGCTGTCCTGCCTCCTGGCCCGACACCTGAATAGCCACCTGCTGGAAGACACCGAGCATGGAACGCTCGCCCACCGAACTGTGGCGACCTTCAAAGGCGTTGTGCATGGAAAGGTCCTGGATCGCCGCCTGAAACAGGGCGAACTGGTAGGGGATAAAGGGATAGCAATCAGTGAAATGGTCCTGGTCCTGGAAATTGCGATAGGTTTTGGAACCGTCGGTAAAATCGAAAAGGGTTTTAAAATTGTTGGCCTGTGTTCGGTAGACCTTTTCAAGGTAGGCGGCTCCGTCTCTGTTTTTTGCCAGAAGCCGCTTCTGGATTACCTCTGCGACATCGGCACTGGTCAGCTTCATGCGATTAGCAAAGCGATCCTGTATCTTGGAAAAATCCTCACTATGCCGGCTGTTGATTTCTCCGATAACCTTTTGCATTTCCTCCTGCGCGGTGACCACTATCCAAGCTCGGCCCCGGCATTTGGTGGCCAGGCTTTCGGCAATGGTCTGCAGGTTGGTCATTAGCTTGGTGTTGCCTGCAACATACTGGCCCACTTCGTCCACGAAAAAATTCAATCGAAATTCAGCCCCCTGACGTTCGATATAATCGTGAATCTGATTGGCAAAATCCTCGATGGAAACCTTGTAGTCTTTGCGGTACTTGTCCAGGATGCCGAGGGCTGCATCTTTTTCTACACCGGCAACACGGGCATAAGCTTCAGCTATGTTCTGCCCTTCCAAGAGCGCCTGCTCCCGGCCGAATTCCCACTCTTTTTCTGAGATATCCAGGTAAGCGGTTTTGAAGTCGCCGTATTGGCCGCGGTTGTCTAAGTCGCGTTCGAACTGGGCGATATGCCCCTGCTTGCCGTAGTAACCGCACATTTCATCGAACACTTTGACAAAGACAGCTAAGAGGGCGTCGATCTGGGTCTTGCTGATGACATCGGCTTTCTGATCGATATTGAACAGGATACTTTTTGACTGAATTGCCGCGGCTTTTTGCAGATCGCCGCGGAGAATGGCGTTGTCCTCGCATTTAGGCAGAAACAGATCCAAAGCCGGAGTACCTTCGATGAGCCGGTTTTCTAAGATAAGGGAAAGAATTTTTAAAAGATGGGACTTGCCCGAGCCAAAAAAACCAGAGATCCAGGCACCGTTTGCGCCTTCATAATTTTTGTAGGCGTCGAGAAAGGCCTCAAGACGCTTGGCAACCTCATTGGTCAGTACATATTCTTCAACTTCGAGCTTCAGACGCTCCTCGTCATCGGCCTTGATGACCCCTTCGATGTGGCGATCAACTGGTTTTTGAAACATTTTTTTTAGTGACATTGGGTTGCCTCGAATTAGATTTCGCAGTGATAGATGTTAAAGGCCCGGTAATACTTGTCGTCATGGAGACGGCCGAATAGATCCAGAGAAGCGCCTTTTTCAAGAGAATGGGAATAAACCCCCGGGAAAAACATTACCGTCGGGTGTTCGGTTGCTGTGCGCTGCAAGTTGTTCAAGACCCTGTGGGAGCGTATATAGGGGAAAACCTGCCCCACCCCTGTAAGAAACATGACATCGAACTCAGCCGGCGCCATTTTATCTGCAATGGCCGGCACAAGATGCGTTTCCGGATCCAGGACCCCTTGAAGCAGCTCCCGAAATGCGCCCTTGCCACTGGATGCCTCAATCTCAAACACCTGTTCAAAAATGCCTCTTTGTTTCAAGAGCTCAATGGCGAGATCGTATAGATTGATGACCAGGATGCGAACTCCCGATTTCTCAAGGGTGTTGAACAGCTGTTTTTGCATGCGGGACATTTCTACAGCTTCTTCGGACGGATAGGGGCAAATGAAGAAAGGAACTTCATTTCCAAGCCCCTGCATTTTAATAAACCGTTCGCTGGTGATGATCTTGAGAAGATGCTTGTATCTCTCCTGCATGGGCGCTTTTTCCAAGCTTACCACGGCAACACTCACGGCTATGCCTCCCTATCCACAATTGGGAATATCGCCAGGGTCAAATCGGTATCGTCCTGGATATTTTTTTGCACTATGGAACTTAAAATAATGGGTATAATCATGTTTTTTATAGACAACAATTCTGCTTCACGGAGCATTTTAAAAACAATCTGTCTTAGCTTGTTGCGGGTCGATTCACGGAGCTGCTCCATTTCATCGTGCCACTCGGCCTTTTGATTGAAAAACACATCGTAATCCGCCCGGGTTAGGAGCAGGTCCATGCCAATAAACTTTTCGTGGACCACCTCAACAGCGAAATCATGAATGAATCGGTAACGCTTGCAAACCGCAGCCCACAGGATGTGGCCCTGGTCTCTGGAAGAGCTATCGGCCAATGTCAGCAACTGATCCGGAGTTAAGCGTTTAAGCCGAGAGATTACCTCCCTACAGACACGCTGAGCGGTATTTTTAGTTCGGGCCTGCAAAAGGTTGCTCTCAAGAACTTTGGCACGGACGAATTGCCAATCGCCAAGATCGGCATAAAGTTCTGCAAACATAACCGACTGCTGCTGGAACAGTGCTCCCGTCGAAAAGGACATGCTGTAGGGCTTATTCTTTTTTTTAATCATTTTTCCCGTATAATCCTCGGGGACGTTCGTGCAGATCGGGCTTATCCAATCATCAATAATTCGGGACGCATTCCGGAACACTTTGAAATTATGCGTTTATTTATCTCGAACATTTAGAACAGCGGTGACTTGAATTCTTAATGAAAAATTCAGGTTGGGAACGTCCTTAAGTTATCGGACATACTGTGAAGCGGCAGCAGGTGGTCATTACGGCAGGAGAATCAAGGGGCGTTCCCGATATTCTCCCTGCTTAAAAAAGCTCTGAGGATCTATAGTTGAATACGGGGAAAAAATCAATGAAAATAAATCTGTATCTCCAGTGTCCTTGTTCCACACAGCTGACCGGAATAACGACCTTGGTATTTCCGGCGATTAAAAAGCTTGACTTGACAAATCCTGTTTTGTTTGGCTCCGGCAAGCTCTTGGCTTTCTATAATCATAACCTTTTTTTCTAAATTTTGGAGACTGAGCTCCGGAGCACTCCCTTGGGTGCCGAGTTCTGTAATTTGAATTAAATTTTTGTCTAAAGCATGTTCAAGAATGATTTAGCCCACTGTTATCATTGAATATTAAAATGGACTATATGCTCAAAAAAAGGGGTGCGGAATGTGGGATATAAAACTGACAATTTATCTAAGAAATAAAAAAAGCGGATCGCCGTTTTATAACTGCTATCCGCTTTTTTTATCTATATGGGTTATAACGAATTTATTCTGCCGAATGTGCCGGTGCCGTGGGTGCCGGTGCCGGGGATTTTGTTTCTTTTTCTTTTGCTTTTAGGGTCGCAATCTGTTTATCCACAGCATCAATTTTTTGAGTTATTATACCCGCCTGAAGGTCATTTGTACTGAGTCCTGTGGCTTGGTCAAGATAGTATTTTGCGTCTTTAAGGTCGGAAAGGGTTTCCTTTCCGGCGGCCACATCAGCCTTGTAGAAAAGAATCATCAGTTCGATGTTGTTCAAGCGATTATAAGCAGCTTCAGTGGAAGCAGATGTTGCAGCATGGGAGAGCGCCTTGTTTAAATAGCTCTTTATTCCTTCAAAATCAGGCATTCCCGGAACTTCCAGCAGCGTGTCAGCCTTTTCCACATAATAATTAAAAATAAGCGGAAATACATCTTTTTTGGAATAAACATCTTTTATGGTTTCAGGGAGCTGAACTCCGGGCAGTGTGATCAGAAGCTCTTCACCCATGGGTGCGAATCTTCCCTGCCAGATTTCAAGTGCGCCTTGTTTTTCATCCATATAATATTTAGTTTTGTTTATCATGCTGGAACCGACAATAATTGCGACAAGTACAACAAGAGCTGCAACCAGATATTTCATAGCCTTTTCCATAGGGTCAGAGACGGTGGTGTCGGTGTCTACAGGGGGTTCGTATGATACAGATACTTCTGCCTCTGCAGCTTTTTCGGCGGCGGCCTTTTCAGCAGCGGCCTTTTCGGCAGCGGCCTTTTCAGCGGCGGCCTTTTCGGCAGCGGCCTTTTCGGCAGCGGCTTTTTCGGCAACGGCTTTTTCGGCAGCGGCCTTTTCGGCAGCAGCTTTTTCAGCAGCAGCCTTTTCGGCAGCGGCCTTTTCAGCAGCAGCTTTTTCGGCAGCAGCTTTTTCAGCAGCAGCTTTTTCAGCAGCAGCCTTTTCGGCAGCGGCTTTTTCGGCAGCAGCTTTTTCAGCGGCGGCTTTTTCAGCGGCGGCTTTTTCAGCGGCGGCTTTTTCAGCGGCGGCTTTTTCAGCGGCAGCTTTTTCGGCAGCAGCTTTTTCGGCAGCGGCCTTTTCAGCAGCGGCTTTTTCAGCAGCGGCTTTTTCAGCGGCAGCTTTTTCAGCGGCAGCTTTTTCGGCAGCGGCCTTTTCGGCGGCGGCTTTTTCAGCAGCAGCCTTAATCTCCGCCATGTCAAATTTTTTCAGCAAGAGTTGCTTGATCCGTCGAATTTCTTCTTTTGATCCTGAAGCAAATGGCGGTGCAGCAAAACCTTTAAGATATTTTTCATCAGGGCTAACCGTATAAAGCTTATCCGGTTTCCATTTGCCAAATTTTTTATGAATGAGTTCTTTCATTGAAACCTTTTTCTTTCCTGTTTTAGGTGCCGGTTTTTTAGGTGGAGCGGAAGTTGCCATTTTTGCTTTTGGAGCAGCCTTGGCTTTGGGAGCAGCTTTGGTTTTTGCGGCGGGCTTGGCCTTTGGAGCAGCTTTGGCTTTTGGAGAAGCTTTTGCTTTAGCGGCTGCTTTTGATTTTGTCTTTTTTTTCGTTTTAGCGGTCGATTTAAGCAAACTTTTTTTTCCCATAAAAAACCTCTTTGTAATTGTTTATGATTATATATATATAATTAGAAAATACGGTATATAAGAATACATAAGTTTTGTAAACATTTTTTTATCGATGATAATTAGGGCCTTCGCCCCAGTTGGAATGGTGGAATACTGGAATAATGGAATTATGGGTTCTGGGATAATGCAATATTGTTTTATTGGTAAAATATTTGTTAACGAAAAAATTAAAAATGGCAAATATCCTTTTAAAAACCAACCTTCCAACCTTCCAGCATTCCACTATTCCATTATTCCATATTCGAGGCAAGCGTTCAAGCCTCAAAAAATATCTTATATTATCATTAAGTTGTAGAAATTCCGCGACGTATATTTAATGGCAATAAATCAATTTTTGTAAAGAAAATGAATAATGGCTTAACCACAAAAAGAGAACATCTGATTTCAATATTAAAAGGATATGGTTCTCTGATCATCGCATATTCAGGGGGTGTTGACAGCACTTTTCTTTTGGCAACGGCCCATGAAGCATTGAAAAAGAATCTGGTTGCAATAACCGCAAAATCTCCGCTTCATCCCGTAAGGGAAAATCAGGATGCAAAAGCCTTTGCAAAAGAGCTGGGAGTTCAGCATATGCTCATACAATCAAGGGAAATGAGCCATGCCGATTTTAAAGCCAATACCAAGGAAAGATGTTACCTGTGTAAAAAATATCTTTTCGAAGATTTAATAAAGATTGCTTACGATCTGGGAATAAAGCATGTGGCCCATGGTGCAAACCTTGATGATCTTGAAGATTTTCGTCCCGGATTTGATGCCGCCCGTGAAATGAAAATCACGGCCCCCATGGTGGATGCAGGGCTGACCAAGAATGATATCCGCATCCTCTCAAAGAAGATGAAACTAAAAACCTGGAATAAGCCGCCCATGTCCTGCCTTGCCACCAGAATTCCTTATGGAAAGCGGATAACAACTGAAAAACTTAAAATGATTGGAAAGGCGGAACAGGTCATATTGGCCCTCGGTGTTAAGGCTTGTCGTGTAAGATTGCACGCTAAGGTTGCCAGAATAGAGGTCGACCCCGGTGATATCGAAAGAATTCTGGATCAAGTGGTTAGATCGACTATTGTCCGAGAATTAAGGAGAATCGGGTTTACTCATGTGGCGGTGGATCTGGAAGGGTATGGGCAGGGGAGTATGAACCGAGATCTTTAGATCGGATGTTTCTGAAAAAACCAAGCGTTCACGGATTTTTTAAAATTCCAAATTACTATCAAAAAATTACGATTAAACGGGGAGTTTTTTAATTTAACCGCTCCATAAATAATCCGCAACTACACCGTACAAACTCATGCATAAGGGCTCGTAACGAAAAAACAGTGTATCAATATTTAAATAAATAGATCAGGCAGATAACATTTTTTATCTTTTCATTACGAATTCATAAGAGCGCTGTTTTTTCGCAACGATCCCTAATGCATTCAAACAGTGTACGATTTCGTTGCTGATCATTCATTCCGCTATTTACAAAGTCTTATCAGAAAAACACACCCCCTGTTAAATTAAATCTGAAAGATCAAAAGCGGGCTTTGGCATACGTTAGCGATGCCCGGATAAACTCCCGGAATAAGGGATGAGGATTCATGGGCCGCGATTTGAATTCCGGATGGAATTGGCATCCGAGAAACCAGGGATGCCCTTTGATCTCAACCATTTCCACCAGGGTGCCATCCGGAGATGTACCGCTGATGACCAGCCCCTTTTCTTCAAGTCTCTCTTTAAAAGCATTGTTGAATTCATACCGGTGACGGTGTCGTTCTGAGATGTCTAACATGCCGTATGCTTTATAGGCAAGCGAATCCTTTTTTATAACACAGGGATAGGCGCCAAGACGCATGGTTCCGCCCTTGTCCGAGGTTATGTCCCGTTTTTGCAAAGTTCCGGTCTTGTTGTCGTACCATTCAATCATCAGATATATCACCGGAAACGGCGTATTTTTATCAAACTCCTGGCTGTGAGCTCCGTTCAGATCTGCCAGGTTACGCGCAAATTCGATGACTGCAATCTGCATCCCCAGGCAAATACCGAAATACGGAATCTTTTCTTCCCTGGCATATTTTGCAGCACAAATCTTCCCTTGAATCCCGCGAAATCCAAAGCCTCCGGGGACCAGTATGCCGTCGGCGTCTCCGATAATCTCTCTACAATTGTTTTTCTCGATTTCCTCCGAATCGACAAATTTGAGGTTTACCCGGCAATCATTGGGAATTCCGCCGTGACGGAGCGCCTCATTTAAACTTTTGTACGATTCAGTCAAATCCACATATTTGCCCACAATTGCAATAGTAACAGACGATTTCGGCTCTTTGAGTCTTTTGACAATTTTCTCCCAGTTATCAAGATTGGGTGCTCTTGTCCAGATGTTAAGCTTTTCCACAATTTTCTGATCCAGACCCTCCCTGTGGAAAACCAGTGGAACTTCATAAATACATTCCACATCTTTCGCTGTAATCACCTCATCTACCGTTACATTGCAAAATAGCGCTATTTTTGCCTTGATTTCCCGGGGCAGGTATTTGTTTGTGCGACAGAGGAGGATATCCGGCTGAATACCGATACTGCGGAGTTCTTTTACGCTGTGCTGCGTGGGTTTTGTCTTAACTTCTCCTGCCGTTGCAATATATGGAACCAGGGTAAGATGGATATACAGGGCATTTTCCTTACCCACATCCGTCCTGAATTGCCGGATGGCTTCCAGAAAAGGAAGGCTTTCTATATCTCCTACCGTTCCGCCGATTTCGACGATGACGACATCCACGGAGTTCGCCACAAGTTTGATGCTTCGTTTAATCTCGTCTGTAATGTGGGGAATCACTTGGACCGTACCGCCCAGATAGTCTCCCCTGCGTTCCTTGGTGATGACCGAATGGTATATTTTCCCTGTGGTAAAGTTGTTGTCATGACCCAATATGGCGCTGGTAAATCGCTCGTAATGTCCTAGATCCAGATCCGTTTCTGCGCCGTCATCTGTGACATAGACTTCTCCGTGCTGGAAGGGATTCATGGTTCCGGGATCCACATTGATGTAAGGGTCGAGTTTTTGTATGGTTACACTAAGCCCGCGGCTTTCTAAAAGTGCTCCGATTGCTGCGGAAGCAAGCCCCTTGCCCAGGGATGAAAGCACGCCGCCTGTCACAAATATAAATTTTGTTTTATGATCCATATATCGCCTCAAATTCAGATTCAGGATCGCAAATTATTTATACAGTTTCTTAAAATCCTCAATAGTTTTTTGAACTTCGTTCAGATCATCTTTTTTCCCTTGTTCCTGTTCAGCGGGAGCAGCCTGAGGATAGAGAGATTTAAGGTGCTTTATATCAAAAAGCTCTTTTGAAAAAGAAGAATTTACATTGATATTTTGCACATGAATTTCTCGTACGCGTACGCCGGCCATAAAAAACTCAATCCGCATGGGATACCAGGTCTTCTGAAACTTTTGCCATTCCAAATACCGAACTTCTAAACGGTTTTCCCGGCTTTGTTCGGGCTTGCTCGTCATTATCCATCGAAAAGGCCTGAATGTGTCCTTATCCAGCCATATCTGAGGAGTGGTTTCGTCCGGATATTGGGCGCCCAAGACATATGCCGGTTTGCCCTGAAAGCGTCCCAGACTTGAAACCGTTACATCCACACCCAGAAGGGAAAGTTTGTCTTTAAGCATCTCCCTGGGTTTGAAAAGAAGTATGTCTTTATAACGATCATAACGGTTATCTGATTCATCGGCAATTTTTC
The DNA here is from genome assembly GCA_004193595.1 of Desulfobacteraceae bacterium Eth-SRB2. GTDB lineage: Bacteria > Desulfobacterota > Desulfobacteria > Desulfobacterales > UBA11574 > S5133MH16. The sequence goes on along the minus strand of RPGQ01000001.1, from coordinate 53,285 downwards.
CGTCAATAACTGTCACGGCCTTGCCTTTTGATAACACATGAATCCTGTTGCCATTTTCAGACAACGTGTCCGAACGGAACGTTTCCGGAAAAACGTACCTCAAGGTCTCACTGAGTTCAACTCCGATTTTTTGCGGACTTTCATCATGAATTGCCAATGTCTGAGAAACAAGAAGGCTTTTGGCTTTCCCAAGATTTTGGGTCATTAGTTTCAGGATATAGGGTCCCGGCAAAACGTAGGCATTTGTAGGTGCATACAAACATGTCACTAGTGCAAAGCCGAGAAAAATGACCAAAGATTTGTTCAGGTATTGATGCAAAAAAAACCTATAGTATTTCATCTGCAAACGTGGCTCCGTCTCCAAGTTCCTCTTCAATCCTCATGAGCTGGTTATACTTGGAGATCCGGTCACTGCGGGACATGGAACCGGTTTTTATCTGGCCGCCGTTTACCCCAACCACAAAATCTGCTATAAAAGAGTCTTCTGTTTCACCCGATCTGTGAGATATAACCGTGGTGTAGCCGACCTGTTCGGCCAGGTCAATGGTATCGAGGGTTTCGGTAACCGTCCCGATCTGATTCAGTTTGATCAGGATTGAGTTTGCAATGCCTTTTTCAATTCCCTTCCTGAATATTGTAGGATTGGTTACAAAAACATCATCGCCAACGATCTGGATTGATCCTTCCATCCGCTCGGTCATCAATTTCCAGCCCTTCCAATCCTGCTCGGCAAGACCATCTTCTATACTAAGGATAGGATAGCTTTCAACCAAACTTTCATAATAATCGATTAGCTTTTCGGCATTGAGCTTTTTGTCTTCTGATTGCAGGAAATATTTTCCTTTTTTATAAAACTCGCTTGCAGCAGCATCCAGGGCAATTCCGATATCGCTTCCGGGTTTGTATCCGGCGGACTCAATTGCTTCAATAATGAATTTTATGGCTTCTTCATGAGATTCAAAATCCGGAGCAAAGCCGCCTTCATCTCCTACGGCAGTACTCAGCCCTTTGTTTTTAAGTATTTTTTTCAGGCTATGAAACGTTTCTGCTCCCATTTGTACGGCTTGAGTAATGGACTTTGCGCCTACAGGGACAATCATGAACTCCTGTATGTCAAGATTGTTGGCGGCATGCGCTCCCCCGTTTATTACGTTCATCATGGGAAGTGGAAGACATCTGGCATTAATCCCTCCAATGTATCTATAGAGAGGCAACCCATAGGCCAGAGCAGCAGCTCGTGCAGCAGCCATTGATACGCCGAGAATTGCATTGGCTCCCAGCTTGGATTTGTTGGGCGTACCGTCCAGTTCAATCATGCTTCTATCCAATGAAACTTGATCTGCTGCATCCATACCCCGGACGGCAGGCCCGATTTTATCCGTTATGTTTTTAACGGCAGTGACGACACCCTTGCCGCCAAACCGCTTTGATCGCTTATCACGGAGCTCCAAAGCTTCACGCTTTCCTGTGGAAGCACCGGAAGGAATTGCCGCACGTCCTACAGCCCCACAGGAAAGAAAGACGTCTGCTTCAACTGTAGGATTACCCCTTGAATCGAGTATTTCCCTGGCTTTTACATCAATTATTTCGGTCATATTTCCCTCCTTTAATTGTTATTGATTATCGTTGCGACGAGTACGAATTCCCCATGTAAAATTTATCTTGCCCTTCTTTTAAATGCCCGACGAGATTCTTGCTTTTGCCGCTTGACAAGATAAAAATAAATGTTACTCTTCTATGATTATGTTGTCAAGGAGCGCAAATACGATAAGCTTTTTTATTTTTTGACGTTCAATACAATTTATGGACCGCTTTTTTTTCGATTATCATGCAAAATTCAGATTTTTATTCCAATGCTCATCTTTTTGTTGCTGCGATAAGGGTTTTTACACACCAGAATTCTGCGCCTCCTTCTATAGATCAGGTTTGCCGGATCATATCTTTTTCTTTGGAACAAGGTAATTTCATCTGTAAAAAGCTTAAAAAAATCGGGATTGTTGATGTGGTTGAAGGTGGCTTTGAGAATCGCCTTTTTATCAAAAACCACTTAAAAATAGAAGAAATTCCCAAAGGCAAAAAAGAGGATAAATTTGAAGAATCGCTTAAGGTATTTCAAAATTCCAGAAAAGATTTTACCCGGAAAATAGAATCTTTTCAGGCCCAGCAGGCAAAAAAACAAAAGGATCTTTTTGCTGAACTGGAAAAACAGCTGAAAAAAGGTTCAAACAAATAGAGAGGAACATAGGGGCTTTGCCCCAATTGGAATAATGGAATGATGGAGTAATGGAATGATGGGTTTGAAGAAGTTTTTTACAATTAAAATGGTTTATTCCCGACTTTATCCCCAATATTCCAGCATTCCAGCATTCCATTATTCCATTATGATGTCATAAACAGGTTGTCATTAATAAACCTGTATTTTCAAGAGGTTGTGGAATTTCTGAGGTGTATGATTATGAAACAGTACCAGGAGGCAATTGAAAAATTAAAAGAGGCGATAAAACAACAACCCGAAAATGTTGAGATGTGGTGCAGTTGGGGAGTGGCTCTTGTAGAGTTGCAGCAATACCAGGAAGCTATCGGGAAGTTTCAGAAGGCTTTAGAATTCAAGCCTGACTTTGTACCTGCGTTGTACGGTTGCGGCTTTGCATTGATGGCCCTTGGCCGAAAGGAAGAAGCATCCGAGAAATTTAAAAAGGCTAAAGAAATAGATCCCGATAATACAGGAGATTCAACTTAACCCAAACATTGCACCACCCTTTGAGATAGTATTTAAAAAAAGATAAAATTATTAAAAGGGCAATGCCGGTGCAAAACTTGAAATGTATTATTCCTATGAAATTTCTTATCTTCTTAGGGTTGCAATCAGCCGTTTGGGTTCCTTAAAATAGCCAAATGCATCAATAATGCTTTTGCACACAACATTTGAAGATAGCAAGGTCTCAAAACAAGCGCCCTCTTCCTGAACCAAAGCAATCCCCAAGCGCGCTTCTTTTAGCATTAATCTGTCATTATTTCCATTACCAATACAAACCGTATACTCTTTTCCGATACCCGAAACATATTCGAGTTTGCTATATGCTTGATCTTGTTTAGCTATCTTTACCAGCTTGCAATTAACATTTTCTAATTCACGTTCAACAAATCCATAAGTGTCCGCTGTAATTACGTGAAACTTTATATCTTTGGAAAGCTCGTTCATAATTTCGCCAACCCCATCAATCAGCTTTCCATCAACAGCAATAGTCCCATTGTAGTCACATACAACATGTTTGATCTCTAACCGTATATATCCTGGGATGTCAATAATCATCATGAGTTCTTTCCTTGTTTGTTCGAATATGGTATGAAATAAACGGGTTGCCTGAGTTTTATGTAACATCTCAATAAATTATGGAGCCAACTCAATATCACTTTTAATACACCAGAATTTATTGAGGAGTTACAATTTGATAAACTCGTAAAAAGTCCGATTTAGACGGTTTCGTAAAAAGTTCAAACTCCCCCGCCAAACATAGGCGGGATAAAAAGGCGTGCAAATTTTGTAATCATGAGGCGTACTGTGATTGTACGTTGAATGATTGCGAAATGCAGCACAACGCAGAAGTTGGACTTTTTACGAGACCGTCACAGTTTGATGGTCTCAAGATATTCCTTAACACTATCGATGGTTGCGATGAACATCCTGGAGCCGGTCATAACCGTGAATACGTCATCCATATTTCCGCAGGTCCTGGCAAATTCCGGTCCTATTACAACTGCAGGCTCAGGTGCGTCAGGTTTTTGGGTCATGGCGGCCAAATACATATCCAGACGTTCTTTTAGTATTTGAAAATAATCGATATTATTGCCGATCATCATTCCGGTTGTTGTAGATATGCTCTGTGTAAATTCATGAACCGCCTTCCAGTACAGCTCTAAAAGCTGATTTTTCTGAGCACAGTTTTCCAGATAATATGATATGCTCCACCCAATGCTGATAATTTTCAGTATCTGGAGTTCGTATTCAACCTTACCCCGCCTGATATCTGCCGCTTCCGGCAGGTGTGCCATAAGGGTTTTAACGTCCTCACGGTTAATGGCAAAGTTTAACAGATCTTCTTTGGCTTTTTCAACCCCTGTTTTTTTATCTTCCGAATGTTCCATTTTTACATGACCTCGCTATTGGATTCAAATAATTCACCAGTTGAAGTGTTTTTCTTAAATCAAATGACAGCGGCTAAAAACAGCAATCCCAGGCTTGCGACCATAAGCCCGGCTATTGTCTCAATCAAATTCTCCATGGTAAGCGCCAGGTTTGTGTGCCTTCCAATCATACGCAGCGAGACGGCTTTACCTGATATAACCATTACTACGACGCATGTGATGGTCAGGGCCATACCCAGAGAAATGGTAATCCCCAGCATAATACCCAATCCCACCAATTCCATGGATAGGGCAAACAGCATGACCATCACCACCCCCGAGCATGGGATCATTCCCACCACCAATGCGGACAACAAAGGACCATAGAGATGGCGCTTATGGTTCCCATTATAAGCCGGGTGACCGCCTTTTGCAATTTTTATCCATCTGTAACTGCTTTTGATCAGAATGCCCAAACCCAGACAGGCAATCAGACTGAAGCTAATAATTTGGGTGATGCGAATCACATCTTCCAGTGTGCCTGTAATACTCTTCTGTAAAATCATGTGGATGATCAGCACAAACATGATTCCCGACAAACCGTGAAACAGTGCAATAAAGCTGCCGAAAAACATGCCCCGAAATAATTTCGGACGCCGAGATAAAATATACGATACGGCCAGGGCTTTGCCATGCCCAGGGCCGGCTGCGTGGAGCATCCCATAAGCAAAAGCAACCAACAATAGAAAGGCCAAAGGTTTCACGCTATGGGTTTCCTTAGCTTCGCGCACCAGATCCGCCATTTTCCGGTTGAGTCGGTGCTGCCACCGGATGATCATGGACAGAAACGAATTCTTGGCAGCAGGATGCGTGGTCATATGATGGGCTTTTGATTTGGGTTTGGCGGTAAACGGATTTTGCGCTAAGACCGGCTGCAGCATGATTACAATACAAAAAACCAAAAGGGAAAATAACAAAAATGCGATTCTCATGACTTCAGCCTGAATTTCAGAAATAGTGCCCAGGGATTGACCATACCAAAATAAATTGAGGTGTTTTTGTCTTCTTTAATGGCGCTTTCAATCACAAACCCATCTCCATTCTCAACCCGTGCGGGCTGTTTTCGGGCAAAAAAGATGGCGGTATAATATGTAGGATCATATGTGGCGATGACGACCTGTTTAAACAATGGGTTGGCTTTCACATGGCACGGCACAAAAAAGTGATAGGAAAGCTTACCGTTTTTTAAAACCGCGTTAAAATTTTTGAACCACTTGACTTTGAAGGACTGACCATCGATTTTCACGAAAATAAAATAATCGTATTCAGCGATATATGAGAATGCTTTTTCTTTCACTACCGCAACTTCGGCCGGTTCCAGTGTGCTGTTTTGGTTTTGATCGTAATCCATAGCGATCATGCTGCTGAACATCTCATCGAAATGCCACTCCATCTCAAACCCTGCCAGACCTTTATTGTCAAACACGATTTTCAATCGCTGGACAATAAATACATGCGGATGGGCAATGACATGGGAACCCATGAACAAGACATTCAAAAAAAGAATTAGGCATAATACCTGCTTTCCGACACGAATCATATGCATTTGACCGTCAGCAATTTTATTTTTGGAGAAACTTTTTTAAAAATGTTGATAATTATCCCATAAGGGAGCGTTTCTTGCTGTCCGATGTTTATGACACAAATATCGTGCAAAGTCCAGACCCGGCCTTGCCGAGGCCAGGGCAAACGCATTTGAATCCCAATACAGTGAGAACGCTCCACGACGGCGTGTATCTCTTTCCAACCGACTGAAACTTGTGCTTAAGCACCCGTAAGCCCGAGCCGTGCCAGAGTTATTAAGAACAATTCGTCGCTAAATTATCTCGTTGATTTTTTAGGTCATAATTTCATTCGGCTCGGGCTAACGCGTGCTAAAGCCCTTCAAACAGTCAGTCGATTTCCAAGAGAAACACGCCGTCACCTCGCTGCCGGGAGATCAAATACGTTTATCCTGTTACCGAGGCCAGGGCAAACGCGTGCCAAAGCCCTTCAAACAGTCAGTCGGTTTCCAAGCGAAACACGCCGTCGCTTCGCTGCCGGGTGGAAATCAAGACCGTTGGTAAACGCTGATGCCTTTCTATTGACAAAGCGTGGCTCCGAACCTTTTTTTAGGTGTCAGGTGTCAGGTGTCAGGTGTCAGGTGTCAGGTGTCAGGGTTAAGGATTAAAGGGGAAACGAGGTGAGCAATAGAAATTTTATGGACGTGGAGGATCTTAAGGTCTATAAAAAGTTGTGTGGATTACCCATCGATGCCTGTGACTTGACGCACAAGTGGCCCCAAGAAGAGAAATACGAGTTAGGAAGCCAATCCAGGCGCTCGTCAAACAGCGCTCCTGCCCAACTCGCCGAGAAAAATGATGATCGGCATATCCGTAACAAAATTGAAGGCGTGAATCGCGCCAGAGGCGAAGAGGAAACGGCAGTGTATGGTGTAAAAAATGAATCGTTTCCTCAGGGCTGGCCCATTACTACTGAACATGTTTCCTGACACCTGACACCTGACACCAAATAGCCATAGCAATCTTAGCAAACAACAGTCTTGATTTACACCCGGAGGCGGCTTTATTCATATGGTTTCAAGTTTATGCTGCAATCGCTGCATCGGTTGAAACCGGATCGATACTCAGCATAACAAAGCGGGCAACACGCAGCAGCAGATCTATCCCTCTTATCAGGAGGGAGCCGTAGTTCGGATAAATCGATTTTCGTCTTGGCAAGTAAACCCATAACTGATTTTTGTCTTAATTCCCAGAATTCAGACCATCCGCATGGGTCATGCTGGGTTTTTGCCTGGTCAATATAAAAAAGCTCTTTTCTCAACAGGCCCTGAAAATCGTTTCGAGGAAGCAGGACCCGGCCAATGGCGAGGGGGTCGAAATTGGCATAAATATCTCGAGTCAGGTAACTGAGCACGTGGATAGCGGCAACCGGCATCAGGATGACCGAAAGCATGGTGTTTAATCTTTGATCGAATTCTTCCGGGTAAATCTTACCGAGCTGGTATAGGACATAATGATGATCGTAAGGTAAATGAGAAGGATCATCAGGACAAAAATTGGGAAATTAAAATATACCGAATGATTCGCATACACACCAATGGGGAGTATAATAAATATGCAAGCAAAAAGGAAAATACATAAGCTTTTTAAATAAAAAAACGGAATGGTAAACGATTTCTCGTGATTTTCGATTTGACCAAAGTCGTTCGCTTCATCCAGAAAAGCCTTTATTTTATCGCGACGTTCCCATGGCTTTGAATCTTTTAACTCCTGAATGAAACTTCCGATGTGCTTGGCGTAACGTATGGAGGCGGGGTTTATGAAATTGCCGTGGTTTAAGCGCACTCGCTTACCATCAATTTCAAACGTGTCCATGTCGTGATATGGGATAAACGTAAAATCCTCTGACCGGTAAAAGATGTTTTGGCAGTGCTGTTCAGAGGTGGGAAGGTAAATACCGCTGCTGGTGAAGAGTACCGGATTGTTACGGGAAAGGAATGTACGAGAAAGCGGCGATACACTCTTGATGCACAGCCCGGAATTAATCAGCTTAAAGTAACCCCTAAAATTCGATACAAAAAGAAAATCATGCCTTTTAACATATGATATACAGTCAATGATATAAAGTATAACAATATAGGGGAATAAAACACTGAATATTTCTCTCATCTTAAAAGCATCCCTATACCAGCACTTCTTTAATTTTTTTAGCAAGTGCACTTCTAACCACCGGCTTCATTACATATCCGCGAATGCCCATGGCACTTGCCTTGTGTTCGCTTATCTTTTCGGAAAAGCCGGTACAAATTATAACCGGAATATCAGATCTTATTTCAATAAGTTTTTGGGTAAGATGAACACCTGTCATATTCGGCATGGTCATATCGGTGATGACAAGATCGAACTTATCAGGAGCTGCTCGAAAGGCTTCCAGTGCTTCAATGCTGCTGGTTCGTGCGGTGACATGATAACCGAGTCGTTTCAGCATCTGTTGTGTCATCCGAACAATCTGATCTTCATCATCCACGATAAGGATTCGTTCCTTACCCCCCTCCACCGGTGATATGATCCGGGTTTCTTTTGTTTCAGCCCGGGTTTGGATTACCGGCAGGTAAATATGAAATGCGGTTCCCTTGCCCGGCTCACTGTATACTCTTATATTGCCTCCATAGCTTTTGACGATGCCGTGGACCATTGCAAGACCCAGTCCGGTGCCTTTATCTTTTTCCTTGGTAGAAAAATAGGGTTCGAATATGCGATCCATTACATATTCATCAATGCCCGCGCCGGTATCTTCCACCGTCAAACAAACATATGATCCGGCAAGCATGGCCGGGTCTTTCAAGTCATCCACATCTAAATCCAACTCTTTTAGGGTTACATCCAGTTTTCCGCCTTCATCTTCCATGGCATGATAGGCATTGGTCAAAAGATTCATGGCGACCTGATGAATTTGTGTGGCATCGGCCATAACCAAACCGCAGGTATTGCTGATATTCTGATGGATTTCGATGGTAGTCGGCAAAGAAGATCTGATGAGTTTCAATGCCTCTCTGACTACAATCTGAACTTTCAATGGTTTTAGTTCCTGATGAGCCTGTCTGCTGAATGTGAGGATCTGTTTGACCAGGTTTCCGGCACGATGTGCAGCGACAAGCAATTCCTGTAAATTGTCATGTAACTGGGTTTCTTTTTCAGTATCATCTAACGCCAATTCAGTATAGCCGATTATGGAATAAAGGATGTTGTTGAAATCATGGGCAATGCCGCCGGCCAACGTGCCGATGGATTCCATCTTCTGGGCTTGCTGGAGTTGGGCTTGAAGCATTTTTTGTTCAGTGATGTTAAGAAAAATCGTTAGAATAAAAGATTCACCTGAAATCCGAATGACTCTGGCAAACATAAGTGCATTGAGAATGCTGCCGTCTTTGGCCTTAAAATCCATCTCCAATCCATTGACTTTTCCGGATGTCTGTAACTCCTTTATAAATCTGGTCCTGTCATCATCAGAGTAAAACCCGACTTCCGTTGTTGTCTTTCCAATGATATCTTCCCGGGAGTATTGGGTCAGATCACAAAACATATTATTGACATCAGCCAGTTTACCTGTTTTTAATTCCGTAAGGGCAATGGCTTGAGGAGATAAATCGAAAAGGCTGCGGAATTTAGATTCACTCTCCCGCAGTGCCTTCTCCGACTGTACTCTTTCGCTAATATCAATGACAATTCCTCTCAAACCGGTTGGTTTATCTTCATGGGTTCTAGCGGCGGTATTCACCATAACGGGAAACGTGCTGCCGTCCTTTCTTAATGCGGTATACTCGACAAGACCCATCTGTTCTCCCTGCAATATCTTCTGAGCATTTTCCATGACTCTTTGGCGATCTTCCGGAACGAACATTTCAAACCCATTTAACCCTTGATCAACGTCTTGTTGCGTATACTTAAAATAGTCTAGAGCGCTTCGATTTACGAATGTGAGATGACCACTGACATCTATTTCGAAGATGGTCTCCGGCAATAATTCGGCTAACTCTCGAAATCTTTTCTCGCTCTCTCGCAACGCCTCCTCGGCTTGCTCACGTTCTATGATTTCCTGATGCAGCCGGGCGTTGGTTGTCTTCAATTCTTTCTGACTGGCTTCCAGCTGGTCCTTCTTCACCGTAGTTATAGACAACTGGGCCAGCATCTGGTTAAAATCTTTTATTAATTGTCCGATATCGCCGGACATAGCGGGCTTAACCCGTATGTCAAAATTGCCTTGATTGACTGCTTTAGTCGCCTCTTGAAGGTTGGTGACGGCACGGGAGAAATAGAACCCCGTCCAAGTAGCCAATATTATAATAAACACAATTCCCAAACTCATAGACAAAAATCCCACTGTTTTAAATGATTGTATTAGATTGTTTAATGCGATCATCAAGTAGCGGGATGTGCTGTGAGAAACATCCTGTGCGGCCAGAATAGGATGGGTGAACTCGTCAATATAAGTCGTTGCCGCAACGCCCAATCGAACACCGTCCGCGGTTTTTTTATTAAGCGGGGCGATGTACATAAATTTATCACGTATTTCTCCGTTAGGCTCTTTCCATTTGTAGTATCCATATGAATATCTTCCATCCAGACTGTCTTCCATGATCGTCCAAAACTCCGGCAGTTTGTCCGATAGCGAATGTAAGTCCAGATTTTCTATTTTGGAATCTTTATGAAAGCGATTAATAGCGGTATCCACATCCTGAACCGCGGTGTATCCTTTTTGACCCACGGGTTGAACAGCGATTTCTCTGAATTTCGAGTCATTTTGCAGGCCTTCTACGGTCATCTCAGGGTGGGCCTGAAGGTATAATTCCAACTGAAGGACCACATCCAGTACCTTCTGACGAATAAAATCTTCTGCCATTTTTCTCACTACGGCTTCACTACGTTGCCACTGCTCTTCTTGCCCCTGGTGAACCGCATAATTGATTTGGGTGAGAAATTGGTTATCGAATATGTTTATTAAGCAACCAAAGATTATTATAGGAATCAAACCTGAAATGATTGTAATCGCTATCAATCGGGTGCTGAATCTTTTGGGTAAAAGCCTTGAAAATTGCATAATAATCGTCTTTCAATCAATAATATTATCAGTTTTTAAAATAACTTGCCGTTTGATTTTAATATTCAAATTCCGTGCCTTTTTCAAATTCAAGGATAGCTTTTTGATAATCGGTCGTTGAGAGCGAATCGTTCGCACATTAACTCCTGATATTATCTGGACCATAGGATCGGCGGCTTGTCGGCCAATTTCGTAAAAATCGCAATGCACCGCCATCAATACACCATCTTCTACGGATTTTCCTGAAACTGAGACAACGGGTATCTTGTGTTCATCCGAGATATGAATGATGGTTTCTAAATTTTCAGGTGAATCCAGGATAGGATCAGTCGGGATATAAATGGCATCAACTTTTTTTGCCACCAAATTAACGATTTTATCAAGTTCCGGCAAATCCCTTTTCGGAAATGAGACGGTCAGAGGTTTCCATCCCAATCCAGGAGCAGCGGCGGCGGCTTCTTTTCCGGTGACCACCGCCTGAGGCATTTCCGTGCAATAAATAATACCCAATTTTTCCATTTCAGGAAGAATCTCTTTGAGCATTTCAAACTGTTCTTTAACCTCCACCTTCATACTGACGCCGGTGATATTTCGTCCGGAATCATCGTAGTTGCGGATAATCCCGGTAGCCTTTGGCGCACCCACAATAGAGAACACGATGGGAATCGGTTTTTTTTCGGTAGCCTTTAACGCCGCCAAGGTACTTCCCGTGCCCAGAGTCAAAATCAGGTCTACCCGTTTTTTTACAAAATCAAGAGCGGTTTTCAGCGCAAGTTCTTTATCCTGTTCTACATTTTTGTAGTCTATGTCTAAGTTTACACCTTTCTTATACCCTTTGTCCTTAAGCCCGTCGAGCACACCTTTATAGGTCTGGTTAAATGCATGAATCTTCTCCGTCCACTGTAACACGCCAATGCGAAACTCTTTATTTTTTGTTTGGCATCCGAAGCAGAACAAATAAAATATCATTAGAGTTGATATTAATGCCATGCATTTAAGATATTTTTTCATGATTAATCTCCATCCAATATTTCCGAATACAGACTTCGTAATTTATTTCCGATATCCAGAAAACAGCAACGAGGATCGTGATGTTTTATTTGCTTTGCATAAGCCGAGTAATCTTAAGATCCAGTTGGATTTATTAACGAAAGTTGTTTTTAAATATCTATTCAGCCTTCTTCATATTTTTATATTCTACATACTATATTCTTCAATAATTTTGCATATTTTGTGCCAAAAACTCTGGAGATAATAATCTTTAATATTTATAAATAGTTAAGCTAAATTTTTGCATTTTAAAAATATGATTTAACATAAATCCTTTTTTAGAAACTTAAAATGTGTCAAAAATATGACGGAATGCCACAAGTTAGTTCGCTTCGCTCACAATTGGAATAATGGAATGATGGAGTAATGGAATAATGGGTGAGCTTGTCCTGAACGAAGTTAAATGAAAGGAAAGGAGTTTTTTACAATTAAAATGGTTTATTTCTGCCCTTACTCCCAATATTCCGACATTCCATTCTGATGGCATAAATAGGTTGCTATTAATAAACCTGTATTTTTAAAAAGTTGTAAAATTTCTGAGACGTTTAATTACCATATCCCTTATTGCTAATCAAGCTTTTGGGGCCTTTTTGGGTTGTGCTGAAACTTCGGGAATTTTGCAAGGTAAACGCATTTGATTTCGGTGCAGCGTAGCGACGGCGTGTTTCTCTTGGAAACCGACTGACTGTTTGAAGGGCTTTAGCACGCGTTAGCCCGAGCCGAATGAAATTATGATTTAAAAAATCAATGGGATAATTTAGCCACGAATTGTTCTTAATAACTCTGGCATGCCTCGGGCTTACGGGTGCTTAAGTACAAGTTTCAGTCGGTTGAGATACACGCCGTCGTGGAACGTTCTTCCTCTATTGGGATTCAAATGCGTTTGCCCTGGGGAATTTTGCATATGGCGTTGACACACGGTCTTATGATTTATTATGTATTAATTCGGCCGGAAACGGCCGGCGAAAAAAATGCTCTGATAGCGCTCAACAGGGCTGCAGCGTGTTTCAAATAATTGAACCTAAGTTGAGAAAGCCGGATTCAACGGCTTTCTTTTTCACCAACAAAACAGGAGGTAAGGTACAATGGCCTACACAGATAAAATTCTGGAAAAAAGTATAGATCCCAGTGTTCACAAAATGCTGGAACGGGCCGAGAAGCTGAACCTGGAGACGGTCTGGGACAGATATGAGGCAATGCTTCCGGAGTGCGGGTTCGGCGAGCTGGGCGTCTGCTGCCGCAACTGCAACATGGGCCCCTGCCGGATCAGCCCTTTTGATGACCAGGGACCAAAGAAAGGGGTCTGCGGCGCCACAGCGGATATTATCGTGGCGCGAAACCTGATACGCATGATTGCCGGCGGGGCGGCCGCCCATTCCGACCATGGCCGTGACCTTGCCCACACCCTCTTACTGACTGCTGAAGGGAAAGGCGGGGGATACGAGATCAAGGATGAGGAAAAGCTGAAAGCACTTGCCGGTGAATACAGCATAGAGACCCAAGGCCGCACCAAGGAACAAATCGCCCTGGACCTTGCCCGGGCGGTTTACGGCGAATTTGGCAAGCAGGAAGGATTTGTGCAGTTTACCCGACGTGCGCCTGAAAAACGCGTGGCGTTGTGGAAAAGCCTGGGAATAGACCCGAGGGGTATAGATCGTGAAATCGTGGAAATTATGCATCGCACCCACATCGGCGTGGACAACGACCCGGTCAATTTAATCCTTCAGGGCCTCAAGGCCTCCATTGCCGACGGATGGGGCGGATCCACCATTGCAACGGAACTGTCGGACGTGCTCTTCGGTACGCCCATGCCGGTACGCTCCCAGTCCAATCTCGGTGTTTTAAAGCAAGACCATGTCAACATTATCGTTCACGGTCATGAACCGGTGCTTTCGGAAATGATCGTGGCCGCTTCAAATGACCCGGAACTTGTAGGACTGGCGGAAAAGTTAGGCGCCAAAGGTATAAATGTTGCGGGCATCTGCTGTACCGGCAACGAGATCATCATGAGACACGGTATTCCCATTGTGGGAAATTTTTTGCAGCAGGAACTCGCCGTTATCACGGGGGCGGTTGAGGCAATGATTGTGGACGTTCAGTGTATCATGCCGTCACTCGGGCCCCTTAGCGAATGTTTCCATACGAAATTCATTTCCACGTCTCCCAAGGCCAAATTCCCTGGCGCAATCCATATGGAATTCAGTGAAGAAAAGGCATTTGATATTGCCAGGCAGATTGTTCAGGCGGCAGTGGAAAACTATAGCCTTCGCATCCCGGAAAAGGTCCTTATCCCGGAAGACAAGACCGAATGCATGGTCGGTTTCAGCGCCGAAGCCATCGTCAAGGCTCTGGGCGGAACCCTGGATCCTCTGCTGAACGCCATCAAGTCCGGAGATATCAAGGGAATCGCCGGTGTGGTGGGATGCAACAATCCCAAAATCAAGCATGATCACGGCCACGTGGTTTTGGTCAGGGAGCTGATTAAAAACAATGTGCTGGTGACGACCACCGGCTGCAATGCCATCGCCTGTGCCAAGTCAGGTCTGATGCTTCCCGAAGCTGCCGACCAGGCGGGTGACGGGCTCAAGGGCGTATGCCGGACCCTGGGGGTTCCACCGGTTCTGCATATGGGCTCCTGTGTCGATATCAGTCGTATCCTCACGTTATGCGCCTCGGTAGCCAATGCACTCGGGGTTGATATCAGCGATCTTCCCGTGGCGGGCGCTGCTCCGGAGTGGATGAGCGAAAAGGCGGTAAGCATCGGCGCTTATGTGGTATCTTCGGGGATTTTCACGGTGCTCGGGACCGTACCCCCGGTTCTGGGAAGCAAGGTTGTGACCGAGCTGCTGACCCGAGGTGCAAATGAAGTGGTGGGCGCCACCTTTGCCGTTGAACCCGATCCTGTCAAGGGTGCCGGCCTGATGATCGCCCACATGGATAAGAAGCGCCAGGCATTGGGAATCTAAAAAAAACCAATAAAGACGGTCTCGTAAAAAGTCCAACTTCTGCGTTGTGCTGCATTTCGCAATCATTCAACGTACGATCAGTACGCCTCATGATTACAAAATTTGCACGCCTTTTTATCCCGCCTATGTTTGGCGGGGGAGTTTGAACTTTTTACGAAACCGTCTAAATCGGACTTTTTACGAGTTTATCAATAAAGGAGCAGGTTATGTCACAGCCAAAAGAAATATTTGTAAAAACCCATAGATGCGTTGGATGCTTGTCCTGCACGATTGCCTGTGCGGTGGAACATTCCAAAAGCAAAACCTTGTTCGGCGCCATATCGGAAACACCGGTTCCCAAAAGCCGTGTTTATGTCCAATGGGTGGAACCTGACGGCAAGGTTCCCCTGGTCTGTCGGCATTGTGAAGACGCACCCTGTATGTACGCTTGCATCAGTGGCGCCATCAGCCGGGATGAAAACGGGGTGGTCATCACAGACACGGACAAATGCATCGGCTGCTGGACCTGCGTAATGGTATGTCCATACGGTGTTATCGGCCGTCATCTGGAAGAACACAAGGCCTATCGCTGCGATCGCTGCCCGGACAGGGAGATCCCCGCGTGTGTGAGTGCATGCCCCACCGGGGCGCTGGTCTACGATACCGTGGACTCCTTTTCGGCCAAGGTTCGTAATCATGTATCCCGGGAGTTGCTTCGGGCGGAAAGGGGATAATGTGACGGAAGAAAAAAGTAAATACATTATCGTGGGGGCAAGTGCCGCGGGCATGGCCGCCGCCCATACCATCCGTCTGCATGATCGGCAGGGCTCTGTTACGGTGCTTTCGGAGGAACCGGACACGCCCTATTTCCGACCCCTGATTCCCTTTGTGGTGTCCGGAAAAAAGCGTGCGGAAGATATGGTCCTGTCCGGCTGCGGTCCCTATACCGGCCGGGATATTTTCGTACGGACCGAGGCCAGAGTGGAATCGGTTAACACCGCCGAAAAAACCGTCTCTGTCCAGGGAAGCGGCGTTCTGGCCTATGAAAAAATACTCTTTGCCACGGGAAGCCGACCGTATATTCCGCCGGAAATCAAAGGCACGGATACAAAGGGCGTTTTTGCCTTAAGAACACTGGCCCATGCCAGAAACATGGCCAAAAGAGTGAAAACGTCGGATCATGCGGTGATGCTTGGGGGCGGTCTTTTAAACCTAAAGGCTGCCTTCGCCCTTCTTGAGAGAGGTTTGAAGGTTACGCTGGTTGTCTACTCCCCCGAGGTGCTTTCACAGCTCATGGAACCAGAAGATGCGTTCCTGATTCGTAAGGCCATGGACACAGCCGGTCTTAAAATCAAAACAGGTTGCGCTGCAACCCATATCATTTCAGAGCATACCGGTGTCACCGGGGTTGCCCTTGACCACGGGGGTGAAATGTCCTGCCGGATGGTGTGCATCGGAAAAGGGGTGCGTCCCAATGTTGAGTTTCTCAACGGAACCAATGTGTGGATCGACGGGGGAATTGTTACGGACCGGTATACGGCGTGCAGTGCCCCGGATGCATTTGCCGCCGGTGATGTTGCCGTAACCTTCAAGCCGGGTTCGGGAGACAGGATTATGACGGCCCTCTGGACAAATGCCGTTGAAATGGGACGGTGTGCCGGGCGGAACATGGCGGGTGTAAAAACAGCCTATTCCGGCACCTTAGGCATCTTGAACGCAACCCAGGTGGCCGAAGAACCGTTTGTTTCAATGGGCGTGGTTCACACAAAAGACCGCGATTTCGAGGTATACAGACATGCCACGGATACGACTTACCGCAAGGTGGTTTTTAATCCCCAAGGCACCCGGCTCATGGGGGCCGTATTTATCGGGGATATCACCAATGCGGGGCTGTATCGCTATGTTATCCGGGGGAAAATGCCGGTCATGCATATCAAGCGGTATATCATGGATCATACCCTGCATTACGGGCATGTTATGACCGGAAAAATGTAGGCTGAAACAGCTCACATGCCTGACCCGTTCATCCGTGCAGGTTTAATGGCAACATGTTTGTGCGATCCCAATGGAAGAATGGAGTGTCGGGTTCTGCCTTAATATTTTACGTACAAAGGTTCCTTGTTTTTTTCCAACCGGAGAATATTGTTTGCTACTGCCTTGACAATTCCCCGCATGGAAACGTCTGTAGCTCCGCCGATATGAGGAGTGGCCAATACATTATAGTTGAAAATAGGATCATTGGGATCCGGGGGCTCTTCCCAAAACACATCTAAGCCGGCTCCTGCGATTTTGCCGGAGGCGAGGGCATCTTGTAACACTTCACGATCTACCAATCCCCCCCTGGAGAGGTTGATTAAAAAAGCGCTTTGTTTCATAAAAGATATGGAAGTCGGGTTTATCAGGTGCTTGGTTTCGGGAGAATAGGGGAGACATAGAATAACAAAATCCGATTTTTTCAATAGCTCATTAATATCCTCAGGCCCTCCGACCCATTCCAAATCCAGTTCTTTCATGGCGTTGGGGATATGATGACGTTTGATTCCGATCAAATGCACATCAAAGGCTTTAAGCCTTTTAATCAGGGCTTGACCGATGCCGCCAAGCCCCACAAGACCAACCGTGCGGTCGCTCAAGGCTCTTCCCTGGGGTTCTCCCATTTTCCCGTCTTTCAGACTTTGGGCCATGCCCCGAATATTTCTGGATAGTCCAATCATCATGTATATACCCAGCTCCGCCACAGAATCAGCATTTCCGGAAATATTCGCAGGCACATTGGCAACCCAAATATTTCGCTTCCTGGCCGCTTGAAGATCAACTCCTTCTAATCCTGAACCACACTGCTGGATGAGTCGCAGTCGATCACTTTTTTCAAGCAACTCTTCAGTTACGGGACTCATGGTGGGTATTAAAACATCGAATCCTTTTAAGTGGTCCACCTCAAATCGTCCGGTGGCCTCAAAATGATGCTGAGGAAGTTCAGATCGGATCAGGCCTAAAAAGCCCCCCCATGCATTTTCAGAAGCAGCAAAGAGTATATTC
This sequence comes from Desulfobacteraceae bacterium Eth-SRB2, assembly GCA_004193595.1. GTDB lineage: Bacteria > Desulfobacterota > Desulfobacteria > Desulfobacterales > UBA11574 > S5133MH16. The sequence goes on along the minus strand of RPGQ01000001.1, from coordinate 35,466 downwards.
ATTTGATATCCTGTTAAAAGAATTGTTGATAAATTTTCATTTTCAATATCAAAAAAGCTTACACATGAAAAGTAAAAACAAATAAGAGTTCACCGGGGGCAGGTAAGCGCCGTCAATTCTTCAGCAAATATGGGATGGTTGTAAGAGGAATCTTATCGTACGGACCTGTCTGCGTGCAATACACAAGGAGGTTTTGTATCTCTTTCCTTGCATAGTTGATCAACTCGTTTTAACAGAGTGGGTATCCGATTTTTTCCATTTCTCTTATCGATTCTTTATCCGACCATTTCTCAAACACGATACCTGCAGCGACAGCTTTATCTCCACGGTAATTGACATCCACAGCCAATATCATTTTCAGTTCCCGAGATTTAAAATAAAGGAGGTTTTCCCATACTCTGCCCATAGCTTGGAAAAACAGAGCATATTTACACCGGCTGACCGACTATTTCCCCTTATTCGCCATGGTGTAAGTCATAAAGCCGCCGCTTAGGTTTCTGGATTTAAAACCATTTTGAACTAGAATTCTGTGGCCTATATACCCCCGAAAGCCCACGGCACAAAAGGTAATATAGGTCTTTTGCTTATCGAGTTCGGATAGTCTGCTTCGCAGTTCATCAATAGGAATATGCAAAGCGCCCGGCATCTTTCCCACATGTTTCAGCTCTGATTTGGTGCGAAGATCGACTAAAATCGCACCATTTTTTTGAAGCGCGTCAAGTTCACTCCAATGGGTTATTTCCATATCCCCTTTTAGAATATTGGCAGCCACAAAGCCGGAAATGTTGACAGGGTCTTTTGCCGATGAATACGGCGGTGCATAAGCCAGTTCCAGTTCTTGCAGGTCGTAGACGGTCATTTCCGCCCGAATGGCGGTGGCAAGTACATCGATTCTTTTGTCTACACCCTTTTTGCCTACGATTTGAGCCCCTATCACTTTACCGGTTCCCGGGGAAAAAAGAATTTTGATCGATGTTTTGGTAGCGCCCGGATAATAGCCGGCGTGGGAGCCGGAATGGGTGTAGGAAACAAGATAGGGAATGTCGTGCTTTTTTAAAAATTTTTCGTTGGCGCCGGTAGATGCCGCGACCATATCGAACACTTTTACCACCGAACTCCCCAGCGTTCCGGTAAAGATCGACTTTCTGCCCAAAGCATTGTCTGCGGCAATCCGCGCCTGTTTATTGGCAGGTCCTGCCAGGGCGGTGAGTGTGGGAAAGCCCGTGACCAGATCTCTGACCTCCACCGCATCTCCCACGGCATAGATGTTGGGATCCGAAGTCCTCATGGTGTCATCAACCGCAATGCCGCCCGTAGGGCCTATTTTCAGATCAGCCTGTTTTGCCAGTTTATTTTCGGGTCTGATCCCTACGGAAAGCAGCACCATGTCACATTCAATGTTGCGTCCTTTCTGCGTGGAGACTAAAATCCGGTTACCCGTTTTTGAAAATGATTTTACGCCGTTTTCAAGCTCCAGTTCCACGTTTTTGGCTTCAAGATGTTCATGAAGCAGGGCCGCCATCTCATAGTCCAGGGTTGGCATCACCTGATCGAGCATCTCCACGATTGTGGTTTTAACGCCTCGCTCTGTCAGGTTTTCGGCCATCTCCAGGCCGATAAAGCCGCCGCCCACCGCAACCGCGCATCGGGGATTGCGCTCATCCACAATTTTTTTGATTCGATCCGAATCGGGTACGTTTCGAAGGTGAAAAATATTTTCCAGTTCAATGCCCTCCAGAGGCGGCTTGATGGGTTCGGCCCCGGGAGATAAAATAAGCTTGTCATAATTTTCCCAGTATGTTTTCCCCGTGGTGGTATGTTTTATCTGTACCGCTTTTTTTGTGGCATTGATACCCACTACTTCGGAGAAGATCCGAACATCGATGTTATAACGCCCTTTAAATTCCTCGGGCGTGGCCAAAAGAAGGTCTTCGCGTTTTTCGATAACATTTCCGATGTAATAGGGAAGTCCGCAGTTGGCAAAGGAGATATATTCTCCCCGCTCAAAAATGAGAATTTCAGCATCTTCGCTCACTCTTCTGGCCCGAGCCGCTGCCGTAGCGCCTCCGGCAACTCCGCCGACTATAATCAATTTTATACCCATATTTTTTCCCTCAAAAATAAAATGCGTTTATCAATTCTGTAAGATAGTAGTTACTCAACCATCTTCAAACAGAAGGGGTATCCTATAAGATTGAAATATTATGGCCGAAATCCAAAAAAAAGTAAACCAAAAATGAGCGAAAATCAAGGGGCCCTATTCCCTTTGCTAATAAGGGATCGCAGGTGACGACGGAGGTTTATACCGCTTTATCAGAGGGACTTCGCTCTTAATAATGCAGATATGGGGCATCCTCGACTTTGGTTCGTTTGAGGTTATAGACATCCCTAAAGCACCAGGAATATCAATATGTCACGAAGGTCCACTACTCTGTATCTTCGACATTATTTTTTCAAATACTGATAGAGGAAAGCATGTTTTTAATAAGTTCTTTTTAAAAATCCTGAAAAAAAAGCTTTTACATATTGACTTTCTGATTTTGTTTATGCATTTTATAAAGAAAGCAAGGTATATCAGGCATGAATTAACAACAAACAAAGGGGGGGACGCGGATGACAAAAGCTGAATTGGTTGAAAAGATGGCTAAAGATGCAGGAGTTACAAAGGTTGTTGCCAAAGCGTCATTGGAATCATTTCTTGACGGTGTTACAACAGGTCTGAAGAAAAAAAACAGCAAGGTTACTTTAGTAGGTTTTGGGACATTCAAGAAGGTTTATCGAAAAACCCGAATGGGACGTAATCCACAGACAGGTGAAAAGATCAAGATCAAGGGCAAAAATACGGTTACGTTTAAGCCGGGAAAAAATCTCAAATAAATAATTTAAGCGTAGAATTTTTTATTGTCTTTTGCAGGGCAAATCCTTTTTCGGAGGGGGTTGCCCTTGGGCGGCAAAGTTAATAAAAATAAAATTCAAAAATTGGTGAAATCGCTGATCCGTTTGGGGGGCAGGAAGTGGGTGTCTTCGTGCCGGATTCGGGAATGGAAATCGGTCCATTGAATTTACCGCTGGTTCATCAGGGCTAAGCTGTTTTTCACATCACTTGTCCTAAAAATCCATGGCCGGTGAAACTTGTGCTGGTAAATTTTAACTCCGAAATCAATCAGGAATTGCAATAGTTATTCATAATGCATTGTTGACGAATCCACCGGCAGCGGCATCCATTTTCGTGCTCCAACGTGAAGGTAATAACAATCAATAACCTGAAGAGGATCCAGCAACATCAGCGTATTTTGAGCGCCTCCTGCGACCCATGCTATGATTCTCAGCTATTCCGCCCTCAATGCCTCGATGGGATCCAGGTTCGCCGCCCGGTGGGCGGGCAAAACCCCGGCCAGTAAACCGATAAGCGCTGCCAGGATTTCAGCCAGAACCACATACAGCCACGGGGTGTGGGTGGGAAGGGCAGGCACGATCATTCCCAGAAGCCATGCCCCCCCGGTGCCCATCATCAGGCCGGCAAAACCGCCGATGCTCGACAGCACAACGGCCTCGCTGATGAAAAGAGAAAGGATCTGCCCTCGGCCCGCGCCGATGGCGCGAAGCAGCCCGATCTCAGCCCTTCTTTCAGTTACACTAATGGTCATGATCGTGAGAATTCCCACACCTCCAACCAGAAGTGAAATTCCGCCCAAAGCGCCCACTGCCAGGGTAAGTATGTTGAGTACGGATCCCAGGACATCCAGCATCTGTTCCTGGGTAGTAATGGTGAAGTCTTCTGCGCCGTGCCGATCCATGAGCAGCGCTTTGACATTTTTAACAATCTCATCCACGTTGCTGTCGCCGCCATAGATCATATCAATTTCCATCAGACTTTCCCGGTCGAACATGGCCAGGGCTCTTTGGGTGGGGATATAAACGGCGTCATCTAAGTCGAACCCGAGCATCTGACCTTTGGATTCCATAACGCCGATGACCCGGTAGCGCTCTCCGCCGATGCGGATACGCCGGCCCAGGGGATTTATTGAGCCGAGAAGCTCATCTTTTACCGTGCTGCCCAGCACGGCAAAGGCGCGGGCCGTGCGGGGATCGTCATCCGGGAGGAAACGGCCCATGGACACCTTCATTTGCCACACCGTGGGCACCTGAGAACCCACGCCGAAGACGTAAGTTCTCCTGCTGCGTTTTCCGAATTCCACGCGTGCGTTTCCCTGGACAAAGGGAACCATGCCGAGGATTTTGGAAGTTCGTGCCAGGGCCAGGGCGTCATCAATGCTTAACGGTCGAACATTGCTGATAATGGCCCCTGACATGCCGGCAGTCGTGGTTTTACCGGGGGAGACCGCGATAAGGTTGGTACCGAACTGGGTGAACTCCGAGAGAACGAATTTGTGGATGCCTTCACCGATGGAAGTGAGGAGCACCACTGAAGCGATCCCCACGGCAATGCCCAGAGCGGTGAGAAAACTGCGCATCCTTTGGCCGGATAAAGTGGCTATGGCCAGCTTTGCGGAGTCTTTGATTAACATAAGGGAACCTATTTAAGTTAACGTCTCGGAAATTCCACAACGTTTTTTTTAGCACCAACCTGTTTATGCCATGGGAATGGAAGAATGGAATATTGGAATGCTGGAATATTGGGGGCAAGGGCTGAACTAACCCAGTTTAATTGTGAAAAATTCCTTCAAACCCATTATTCCATTACTCCATGATTCCATTATTCCAAATGGGGCGAAGCCCCTAAGTTCTGATCTTTGTAATATTGTGTCACAATTTGAAACGCTTTGTTTAGGTTACATTTATCTGCGAGACAATGCTTGCACCGGGTCGAGTCTTGCCGCCCGTCGTGCGGGCAGTACTCCGAATACCAGACCCGTGAGAAGTGCAACCAAGACAGCCGCCCCCAGGGCCCAAATGGGAGCCGTGATCGGAAAACTGGGGAAAGCGTGCGCGAGACCCCAGTTCCCTAAAAATGCCAGAATGAGCCCGAAACCGGCACCGATGAGTGAGAGAATGGCGGATTCGGCCAGAAAAAGTCCAAGGATATGGGCGCCCGGGGCGCCGAGGGCCTTGAGCAGTCCGATTTCTGAGGTGCGCTGTGAAACAGCGATCAGCATAACGTTCATGATCAGAATACCGGCAACCGACAGGCTGATGGCGGCGATGCCCGCAACACTCAGGGTCATGGCCACGAGAATCCGATCAAAAGTGGAAAGAAGAGCGTCCTGAGTTATGACGGTGACGTCGTCTTCGCCTTCATGCCGTTGGCGGATGGTGCTCAATATGGCTTTCTTGGCCTTGGGAACGGCATCGCGGCCGTTGGCCTGCACCAGGATTCTGAACAGCGCAGAGGTATTGAACAGGGCCTGGGCAGAGGCCACGGGAACAACCACCACATCCCCCATGTCCAGTCCCAAAGATTGACCTTTTTTGGCCAGCACTCCGATGACCCGAAAGCGGCGGTCGCCGATGCGAACCCATCCGCCTAGGGGGGATTGGTTCCCAAAGAGTTCTGTTTTGACCTTGTATCCCATGACGCAGACCGCCAAGCCCCTTGTGGGGTCACCGGCAGGGATGAACCTGCCCTGGGCCATTGAAAGATGGCGAATTTCAAAAAGATCGGCAGTGGAGCCGAGAATGCTGACCTCCCGGTCTCGATGCTTCCAGGAGACCGGGGCGGATCCCACCGTAATCGGCGCCATACGTCGGATGGCGGAACTTCGGGTGAGGGACAGGGCGTCTTCCAGGGTAAGGTCTCGGGGGGTTTCACCCAGCAGCGGGGGAGGGCCGCCCGTTGTTTCAGACCGGCCCGGCAATACGATTAAAAGGTAGGTTCCCAGAGAGGTAAATTCATTGGTTACAAATCGGCGAGCGCCTTCTCCCAAGGCGGTGAGCAGAATGACCGATGCCACACCGATGGCCATGGCAAGAATCATTAAAAGCGTCCGGGTCGGATAGCCCCACAGCGCTCTGGTACTGAATTGAATGACATCCCCAGGTTTCATTTTCTCATGAACCTCCGGTATCCGATGAGATCTTTCCGTCCACCAGCTGCACTTTTCGGGAAGCCCGCTTACTCAGATTGGGATCGTGGGTTACCATAATCAGAGTCATGCCCTTATTGTTGAGATCTTCGAGTATTTGGATGACCTCTATCCCCGAGGTCCGGTCCAGATTGCCGGTGGGCTCATCCGCAAGAACAATATCCGGCTGCATGATGGTGGCGCGAGCAATGGCAACCCGCTGGCGTTGTCCGCCGGATAACTGATCCGGACGATGTTTTGCGCGGTCCCTGAGGCCCAGGGAAGACAGGGCCGCCTGGACGCGGGTTTTCCTTTCAGCAGGATCAACGCCGGCAAGGATCATGGGCAGTTCCACGTTTTCAGCAGAGGTAAGACGGGGTACCAGATGAAAAAACTGAAACACGAAACCAATTTTGTGACAGCGTACCGATGCCTGCTGGTCATCGGTTAACTCGGTTGTGTCCAGGTCTTCCAGGCTGTAGATCCCCTTGTCCGGTCTGTCCAAGAGACCCATAACATTGAGCAGGGTGGATTTTCCTGATCCCGAAGGACCCATGATGGAGACATATTCCCCTTGATGCACGGTAAGGTTTACGTTGCTGAGTGCGCGAACCGTTTCGTCGCCTACCTGGAATATTCTCTCAATATCGGCTAATTGAATCATGGCGCCTCTTGGGATAACACCGCTTTCGCGCCGTCTTTTATTCCAGCACGATCCACATTGACCACCACCCGTTGGTCCGGATTTAGACCGGAGATGACCTCGGTATAATACCAATTGGAAATTCCGCTTTTGAAAGTGCGTTCCCGGATCACTTTATTATCCGGCAGATAAACAAAGACTCGATTTCCCTCCAGCACGGCCTCGGTGGGGATGCGCAGCGTGTTCTCCCGAACATCCAATATTATCTCGACATCCGCACTATAACCTGCCAGCATTTTCCGGATGTCAGTCGGTATGGTGAATTCCACCTCCACGTCCACGGTGCGGGCCTGTTTTTCACGATCCAGCACATAGGGAGCAATTCGGCGGATTTTGCCGGCAAAGCGGCGATCGCCGAAGGCATCCAGGCTCACCCGGGCGGTCATGCCGGGTTCAATATTGGGGACATCCACCTCATCGATGGGCGCGGTGACATAAAAGCACGTATTGTCAATAAGGTCCACTACCGGCGGGGTTGCGATGCCCAGAGGAGACGGGGTTACATATTCGCTCAGTTCGCCGTTGATCTCCGCCACCACTCCATTAAAAGGGGCGATCAGCCGGGTGCGAGCCAGGGTTGCTTCGGCCACGCCTATGCGAGCCTCGCTCATAAGGGCGGATGCCTTTGCTGCTTCGCAATTCGCCCTCAGGGCTTTGGCCTCGGTGACGGCCTTGTCTGCTCTCTCTTCCGAGGTTGCTCCTGTTTTGCGAAGGTTTACAATACGATTCGATTCCCGCTGTGCCACATCGGCGTTCAAACATGCTGCTCTTGCGCGTGCCCGTGCAGCCGCGGCTTCGCTGACCGTCAATCTAACTTCTGCAGTCAAATCTTGATTCCAGATTTCGACAAGAAGGTTTCCTCTCTTCACCGTGTCTCCCTCACGGATGGGGAGTTTTGCAATTTGACCTCCGATACTTGGAGAAAGCTTGGCCCGCCGGCAGGCTTTCACGGTTCCCGCACGCGTATTTGCTACCGTCCGTTCCACGATACCTCGATCAACGGGCTTGACCAAAACTTGGACAGGGTCCGGTCGAGTGAGATACCATATGATCACGCCTGCAGCCGCAATGACCAACAATAGAATAAACCAGCGGATATATCGACGATTCATCACGTCACTCCTTATTTCAGCATGTCTCTTGGCAAGAAATCACTCAACTTAGTTAAATAAAAATTAATGAAAGCCCCCGACTTGTGCAAAATCCAGGCGCCAAATCATAAATGGGTTGTTTCAGCTTAAACGATTAGTAAAAAATTGTGGGTATGTCAATAAAGAGGAGGCTGGCAAGATGGGGAGACACGGATCCACACCTTATTCTGTATTGTAGATTTCTTGTACAACATTCGTAAACCAGGGCGGTCTCTGGAGCACTACATAAATGAGAATTACTCCGAGAATCGGAATCGGGATTACCACATCAATGATTCCTAAAATAATCAGAATAATAAGAGATTTTGTCTTGATGCTCATTGGATGGAATTTCCTTATGGTCTTTATTGTAACGTAACAAGTTTTAGTGGTTATTTCATTGATTCATTATCAATAAGGCCAGCTGAATTCAATAAGTTTTTAAGGGCGGTTTCGCATCGAAAAAAAAAGACACTCGTTTACGGGCTATAGAAATTTATAATTTGATGCCCGTTCATGTATTCGCCGGGAGCTTTTTTATTTTGTTACATAGTCTCTTGTGATAACATAGAGCTAAAAAATGTCTTGATTGGCAAATGAAATGGCGGGGGTTTATTTCAGAAGACAGTCAACATTAATAAACGGGAGGATTTTATGAGCGCACTTATTGATTTTTCCATCTTTCCGGTGGACAAGGGGGAAAGTGTGAGCCCATATGTCACCAGGGTTGTGAGGATTATCAGAGACAGCGGGTTGAAATATAAGATCGGCCCCATGGGCACGACTATTGAGGGGGAGTGGGACGAGCTTATGTCTATGGTTACCCTTTGCTTTAAAGAACTGAAGGAAGACTGCGGCAGGATATACATGTCCATCAAAGTCGATTACAGAGCGGGCGGTTCCGACCGCATTGTCAGTAAAGTAAAATCCGTGGGCGGGTCACTATAATTATCTAATTTCATAGAAGCTAAACATCTCGGAATTTCTTCACCTTATCCAAGTTAAAAGGGCTTCAGAGAAATCGGCTTTTTGCTTTATACTTGCAATAATTGAACCTTTTTCAAAGGTCTCAATTTGATCAGGGTGATCTCTGAAGGAGCGCCGACACGCACCGGAGGTCCCCAGTAGCCGGTGCCTCGACTCACATAGATATGCGTGTTCTTGTATTAAGGCGACCCATCCCGAAAAAAATAAAAAAGATGCTCAAAAACAATAACAGTTTCATTTTGTATTTTGAAAGATAAAGGCATCAAAAAAAGCCCCCTCCATTTTCTGTGATGCCAAATTAAGTCCCTGGACATATTCATTGGGATCAGCCGCATCAGGATGTGAAGGTTTTTTTTCTTTAATCATTTTAATTGCCTTTTGATTGGGTTCTAAAAAACAAATAATTGCATTGGATTTAGATATACGGATACATTCTTGTAATACATTGATCCGATACTCCCTATCGATATGGTGTAAAGAACCCAGGAAGAAAATTGCATCGAACGTATTATGCTCAAACGGCATGTTTTTGGCATCAAACGTTTTAAATTGAATCAAATGATCAACATTTACTTTTTTCGCATTATTGAGCCAATCTTCTTTGGTATATTCGGAGTTATTGTCTCTAGGCTCGCCCGTTAATACTTCATAGCCATTTAATGCAAGCGTTATTGCCATACTACCTATCCCGGTTCCCACATCTAAGATTTTCGCATCTTTTGGCAATTTCAAATCTTGAATGACCATATTCGCGAACTCAGATGTAAAAGCAAATTTTTGGCCTAAAATTTCTTTGGCTTTGGTTATATTCATTTCAATTTTCCTTTATGTTTTCAGTTGGGTCAGGCAGGTTATTCAGAGCACTTCAGCAAATTCTTTGCCGGCCTGATAGGCTTCTTCAAGATATTCCGGGTGCTTTAAAACATCATCCTCAAAGTCCAGGCTGCGATATAAAAGTGATCGCCAAAGCTCCATGTCTAACACATCAAAAAAATATTTGATTGTCAAAAGCGTTCCGTCAAAAAGCTTTTTACCTTTAGTGGCTCCGGCTGAAATAAAAAGGCCTTTTCGTATGGGCCTCCATTGGCCGTAAGGGACCTTGTCAATCCAGTATTTTTTGACCCAACGTGATTGGCAACGATCCATTAATATTTTCGTGTGGGCGCTGACCGTATAAAAAAAGATGGGACTGGCAAGCATCAATCCTTGAGCGGACAGGATTTGGTCAATAACGTGTTGAAAATCATCCTTAATGACGCATTTTCCTTCCTTTTTACAACCGTAAATTTCAAGACAGGGAGACATCTTCAAGTCTCTTAGACTGATTTCATTGACTTCGGCGCCGGCGTCAACGGCTCCGCTAACGGCGCGTTTGAGCAAGGTTGCCGTATTGCCTTGTAGTCTGGGACTGCCATAAATAGCCAAAATTTGAGCCATTTCATTTCCTTTATTAAGAAAATTCACATGGAATTTAAAAAATAATTTACCGGTTCTATTGGCGTTGCATCATATTAAAAACTTTTTAAGATTGCAAGATTTTCGGTTAACCGGTCAGAAATTAACAGACACCCACGGATTTAAGCATGTAGGTGTCTACTTGGAGGTTGGCTGTAAATTTATCGTTGGCCTTTGAAATTGAAGCGGTTAGCATCAGCAGTTGTCAGCTTGTTCTCAGCGGCATTCTCAACCACCGACCAAGGGACGTTCTTTTTCCAGATTAAAAAAAACCAGAAACTTACTTTCTCTGCGATCCTTATCCGAAGGGTAAGTTTTTCGGCTCAGCGAAGAAATCAACTCAGAATTTTCTTCCTCTCGAATTCTGGTTAAATATAACCTTTTTCCATGGTATCCCGGACCGTCTTCCCGAAACAAATATGTTACGGAAGGATTGGACTGGATGTTTTTATGCGTCAATCGATCCCGCATAATAAATGCCAATGAACCGTCTTCCATAGTATGGGGTCTGGCATAAATTGCCGAATTCACAATTCCATTTCCATCGGCTGTGGACAACACCCCCAAACCTTTGTTTTTTTCAAAATAATCTTTGATATTCATAATATCCTCCTTAGAAGTTTCTTTAATAATCAATATAAGCCTGAAAGCGATAAATGCAATAAGGGACAATTATCTGTTTATTGATAGGTGTTTCCTGCCAATTCAACAACTTTTTCCGTTTTCAGCTTTTGTTAATGAGATTGCCGGAAATGATCGAGATCAAAGTCAAGAGTTGGTGCTGCCTCAGATAAAAGGATCACAGGATCAAAACGGGAGCATTACCGATTTGTTAAAATGGTTTTCACTCATTAACTTATTCATTTTTTGAGCGAAAGCTTTGCAATCAGGTGTCAGGAGTAAGAAACGAATTAGCTGAAACCTGACACCTGACACCAAAAAGTCTTGGATAGCAATTAACAAACTGGTAATGCACCCATCAAAACTTATGATCGGGTCCCGTTGTTGAAGAATATTTTGTGGAGTTTTTTAGGAAGATATGAGTTGCGGAGAAGTCAGTGGCAGCCAGGGCGACAATGCCCTTACCCGGGAAATACGAAAACACAGCATTTGGATAATACCAAAAACCACGAAGCCCTGGCTGTTTACCAAACTGACAGTATATATGATGCTTCTAACCAGTGATTCGGAATTAAAAAAAAGGTCTTTTCTTATGCCTCTCCGCAGTGATATTGACTATTTCTTGAGCTTTGCAATTATCTCCTCGACTTCCTCAGACCCCTCCTTATAGAACTTTTCTTCATTGGGATCTAACTCTCGCAACAGGCGAAGAAACTCCCCGGCGTGCTCTTTTTCTTCATCGGCAATGTCGAATAGAACTTCCTTTGCAAGTTTGTTATCCGTACTCTCCGCCGTCTGTTGATACAGTTGTATGGCTTCATATTCCGCAGCAATCATGAAACGGATTGCACGGACCAGCTCCTCGTGTGTAAGCTTCCGATCACCTTTCATTACTGAGAATGGGTCGCAGAATTCCGGCATTGCTGACCTCCTTTGTATAACCCAAATTGAGCGATTTTTTACTCGATCTGCACCGATCTCTTGCGCATCAAGTATCCGCGAAAATCCTCGACATATCCACGGGTATGCCTGCGGTTTTCGCGAACCCTTATGCATCAAGATCTCAGCACATCTCTTCGCAAAAAATTGCTCAACTCAGGTATAAGAAAATTCTTTGGTATTTTTTTCCTCTATTCATGTTCATCACATAACATAAATGCTCGCCCAAGGCAAGCCGTAACTCTCGTCGTCGGAGGCGGAACCGTTAGGAGCCGACTGTAAAACTGGAGTGAAGCTGAAAGTGAGCCCAAGGCGTGGCAACGGTTTGCTGTTGATAATAATTTAAAATGCCGGTTTGACAATAAGGCCCACATCTGGTATTTAAATTCAGCTTAGTTCGCTTCAATCATCCCCCTATAAAGCGGGAGAATGTTGGAATATTGGGTTAGGGTAAAATGGAAAGTTGGATTATGGTAAATATCCTCTTGACGGGAATTAAATAGAGGAATGTCCTCTTCTTTAAATCATCATTCCAATATTCCATCATTCCATTTTTTCATGCCCGAGTTAAAAATATAAGCCTAAAAAATACCCTTATTTTCAATAAATTGTAGAATTTCAGAGACGTTTCATTTACCGGCAGTTGAATGAGAATTGCCGGTGCACGCCTAACTGTATTATGTGTGGTTGTTCATTTGATTGCCGCGTATCGCTGGAACTTTTGAGACCTTCGCAAAACGTCCCCACAGGGTCATTACCATGAAAAATTCAAACCTGGATAACAACGGCAAGGAGGATGAATTGGATCATTCAAAACCGGTTCTGGTTACCGGAGCCACCGGCTACGTGGGCGCACGCCTGATCTCGCGATTGCTGATGTCCGGATATCGCGTACGGGGTATGGGAAGATCCCTGGCCAAGTTGAAATCACGGTCCTGGGGGAGGCACCCCAACATTGAACTGGCGGAAGGGGATGTTCTGGACCCGCCGTCCCTTAAGCGAGCGGCCAGGGGCTGCGGGGCGGTGTTTTATCTGGTGCATTCTATGATTGCCCAGAAAAAGGGATTCGTGGATGCCGACCGCACGTCGGCCCGAAATATGGTAGCGGCAGCAGCGGCCCAAGGCCTGGAAAGAATCATTTATTTAGGGGGACTCGGTGATGTTAACCACCCTGACATGAGCGAACATCTGCGCTCACGTCACGAAGTGGGTAATATTCTCCAGTCCGGCCCGGTACCCGTTACCGTGCTTCGGGCCGCCATGATCCTGGGATCCGGCAGCGCTTCTTTTGAAATGCTGCGCTATTTGGTCGAACGCCTGCCGGTGATGTTAACGCCCCGTTGGGTTCACACACTCTGCCAACCCATTTCAATCACCAGTGTACTGCATTATCTCCAGGGGTGTCTCGAACATGATGAAACCATCGGCCAATCCTTTGACATCGGTGGTCTGGATGTATTGACCTATAAAGAAATTATCGACATTTACGCTCAGGAGGCCGGCTTGCGCAAACGCTTAATTATTTCGGTTCCCCTGCTGACCCCCAAACTAAGCTCCTATTGGATTCATTTGATTACGCCGGTTCCGGCCTCCATTGCCATGCCCTTGGCCCAGGGATTGAGTATCCCTGTTATTTGTAAGGACAATCGCATACGGTCCATCATTCCGCATACGCCTTTAAGCTGCCGTGAAGCCATTCGAATTGCTTTGGAACGCATTAAAAACCGGCAGGTGGAAACCTGTTGGTCCGATGCCGGATGCCTGCTTCCTCCGGAATGGGCCTATTGCGGTGATGCGCAGTACACCGGTGGGACCGTTTTGGAATGCGGCTACCGAATCCGGATAAAAGGGACGCCCCGAGAGATCTGGCCGCCGATCCAAAACATCGGCGGAGAAACCGGTTGGTATTTCGGTAAAGCCCTGTGGAAACTTCGCGGGGATTTGGACAGACTGATTGGCGGCTTCGGTTTGCGTCGGGGGAGACGGCATCCATCCGAACTGCGGGTCGGGGATGCCATTGATTTTTGGCGTGTTTTGGAAGTGGAGCCTGAACGGCGGTTGGTTTTATTGGCTGAAATGAAACTGCCGGGAGAGGCATTGCTTGAATTTCGAATAACACCCCAGACTGACGGCACTAGCGAACTTGAGCAGCGTTCCCGCTTTTTGCCCCGAGGGCTTGGAGGCATACTCTACTGGTATGCCTTTTATCCGTTTCATGAGTGGATTTTTGGCGGCATGCTTCGAGCCCTTGCCGGAGCCATGGGTAAGTCCATGGTTCGAGGTCCCGAACGGTTTACGCCCAGATTGCCGGATCGTTGCGAACTCCCCCGGCAAAAAACCTGACTTAAAGAAGCAATTAAAACCCCCAGGGCCCAACAGAATTCGTAAGTGCCGCAGGGCAAACGAATTTAATTTCGGTGCAGCGTAGCGACGGCGTGTTTCTCTTGGAAACCGACTGACTGTTTGAAGGGCTTTAGCAAGCGTTAGCCCGAGACGAATGAAATTATGACTCAAAAAATCAATGGGATAATTTAGCGACGAATTGTTCTTAACAACTCTGGCGCGGCTCGGGCTTACGGGTGCTAAAGCACAAGTTTCAGACGGTTGGAAAGAGATACACGCCGTCGTGGAGCGTCCTTCCTGTATTTGGATTCAAATGCATTTGTCCTGGTAAGTGCCGGCATAGGGCTTGACACCGGGAAAAAGGGTGCATAAATTTCGAAATAATCTTTATATGTTCTTTTGGATAAAGGAGGTCTGCCATGAAAAAAGTATTAAAATGGGGATTTATAATCATTGCAAGCTTGGTGGTAATCATTATTGCAGCGATTTTGATTATTCCCAGAGTTGTGGATGTTCAAAAATACAAGCCCGTACTCGAGAAAAAAATTGCCGAAGCTTCGGGACGTCCCTTTTCCGTGAGTGATGATCTTCGTCTTTCCCTTTTTCCGTGGGCCGGCGTATCGTTCTCTGATCTTCATTTAGGCAATGTTAAAGGATTTAAAGAAAAGGACTTTGTAGAGGTTAAATCCTTTGAAGTTAGAATCAAACTCCTCCCTTTGTTATCCAAAAATATCCAAGTTAAAAAGTTTATTCTAAATGAACCCCGCATGGTTTTGGTAAAAAATAAAAACGGTGGTGTAAACTGGGAGCTGCCCCAAAAAACCACCGAACCAAAGAAGGTCGAAAAAATACCGGTTGGAAAAATTTCCGGAACGGGTCTTCCCATTAGTGGTCTGACGGTTGAAGATTTTTCCATAAAAAACGGGATGGTGCTGTGGATCGACCATGCCGCGGGCACACGTAAACAAATATCAGATATCAATTTAACCCTGCAAGACGTATCCCTGGATCGGCCCGTGCAGCTTAAATTCTCTGCCGTTCTGGACACGCAACCGTTGTCAATTCAAGGATCTTTCGGACCGGTGAGCAAAGGTTTCCAAGAGGGATCCGTTTCCATGGATTTATCTTTATCAGCTCTAAATGAGTTAACCATGAGGCTCAAGGGAGCCCTCGAAAATATGGCGGTTACTCCCGGGGTTGAGCTGGACCTGGAGGTGGCTGAATTTTCACCTCGTAAAATGGTGGCCGCTTTAGGCCAGACGTTTTCCATCCAAACGGCCGATCCTAATGCTTTAAATCGCATGACCCTCAACGCCCATATCAAAGCAAACTCGAAAAAAGTGTCGGTCTCCAACGGTATCCTGGGTCTGGATGAATCCAAACTGATTTTTTCGATGAAAGCTTCTGATTTTTCCAAGCCGGCCGTTAATTTTGATCTGAATCTGAATCAGATTAACCTGGATCGATATTTACCTCCAAAATCCGGCAAGAAGTCGTCTGCAGAACAACAGGATCAAGAGACTAAATCTCAAAAATCAGAAAAGAGCAAAGAATCCACGCCCGGATCGACAAAAAAGGCGGATTACACACCGCTGCGTCGGCTTATCCTGGATGGGCAACTGAAAATCGACAAGCTCATTGCAAATAAAGCAAAAATTCAAGATGTAATCCTGAAGATCCATGCAAAAAACGGGATATTCAACCTGGATCCCCTGAAATTAAATATGTACCAGGGAAATGTGTCCGGCAAAGCTACGCTCAACGTGACCCAAGATGTACCCGAGAGCAATATAAGCCTGATTGTCACCAAAGTTGAGGCCGGTCCGTTACTGAGGGACGTCTTGGAGAAGGACATTCTGGAAGGGGTCATGCAGGCAAACGTGACCTTGGCTATGGCCGGCACCGATCCCGCATTACTCAGAAAAACCTTGAATGGTAACGGCGAATTATTGTTCAACGACGGTGCCATAAAAGGAATCGATCTTGCCGGAATGGTCCGAAATGTCCAGGCTGCGTTTGGCCTTGCAGAAAAATCGGATCAGAAACCCAAGACAGATTTTGCAGAACTTAAAGCTCCCTTTACCATCACCAGAGGGGTGATAAATACACCGCAAACCAGTCTTAAGTCACCTTTGCTGCGAGTCATTGCAAACGGAAATGCCGATCTCGTAAAAGAAACTTTAGATTTCCGGGTAGAGCCCAAGGTCGTCGACACGATCAAAGGACAGGGGGATGAAAAGCAGCGCTCCGGAATCATGGTTCCGGTGTTGGTAACGGGAAATTTCTCTTCTCCAAAATTTCGACCGGATTTCAAGAGCGTTGCCAAACAGCAGCTTCAAGAAAAAGTCTTGGAATCAAAAAAGGTAAAAAAATTATTGGAAAAAGAGGAGCTGAAGCAGCTTCAAGAAACCACAAAAGGCCTGCTAAAAGGAGTGCTTGGCCAGTAGCCCCAAGCGGTTTGTATTGATAACGGAACGTCTTGGAAATTCTATAACCTCTTAAAAATAATAGTTATTCAACAAAAAACCTATTTATACCATATTTTTATCCTTAAAAGGATATGTTATCAATATTTTGGTCCCTTTTGTCGGACGTGATTGAATCGTCATTCGACCTTGAAGCAGATTGACCCGTTCTTTCATGCTTCGAAGTCCCATCCGCTTCTCTTTATCTAATTTGAGTTCCCGCGCCTTTACATCAAAACCTTGGCCGTTGTCTTTAATACGAAGGATGATATTCGGGTATGCTCCCAGCATTTTGATGGTCGCCCGTGTGGCATGGGCATGTTTGCGGATATTGTTCAAGCCTTCTTGAACCAAACGGTAAAGATGGATTTCAGTATTAGAATCAAAATTTAATTTATGTATACCGGCTGATTGAAAATCAACTTTTATTCCACTATGTTCGGAATACTCATCGCAATATATCTCAAGCGCCTTTACAAGGCCTATTTCATCCAGAACCGGTGGCCGTAGATCATAGGCCAGATTCCGAACGGATGAAATTGTCTGGTCGATAAGGTTGGAATATTTTGCCATCTTTTCTTTTATTTCATGAGGTATTGCCGGTTGATCGTCGAAAAGCAGATCACAGCCGATTTTCAGTGTAGAAAGGTTTTGGGCAATGCTGTCATGCAGCTCACGGGAAATCATCTGCCGCTCATGTTCCTGGGCTTGCATCAGCATTTGAGAAAGATTGAAAACAAGACCTTCGGCCCGCTTGAGCTCGGTAATATCCATGGCTGCTACAATAACTCCTTTGGATAAATCAGACGGATCCAGAGGACTTCCCTGAAGAAAGCAGTGAATTTTCGTGCCATCCTTTGTCACCCACCGTGTTTCCAAATTTCCGACTCCCTTTTCCTCAATTTCCGAGTAAAACTCGTGACCCACACGGTTATACTCCTCGGCATCCGGATAAAGCACTTTGGTGCTTTTTCCAACCAGTGAACCCTCTTCGTAACCCCAGATTCGGTCCATGGCCCTGTTGGACCGATCTATTATCCGATTTCGGACCAAACCAATCCCCACCGGAGAAGCAGCGAGTATTGCCTTCATGATCTGCTCCCTCTCCAACAGTTCCTCCTCCGCCCGCTTCCGTTCCGTGATGTCTCTGATAACTCCGCAGAGCACTTTCCGATTTCTCAATGTGAATGTACTGGTAGATATCTCCACAGGAAATATGGAGCCATTTTTTTTCTTGTGATATCGAACGGGAATTCTTTCGAGCTTTCCCTCAAGGGTTTGCCTGATGGTGGCATCGGAACTTTCCGGCTCTGATGTGATATCTTGATGGGTTAACTTCAGGAATTCTTTCCGGCTGTAACCATAGAGATTTAATGCAGCATCATTGACATCTATAAACCGGCGGGTTTCCGCGTCAAAGAGCATGATCGCATCTGTTATGGTTTGGAAAAGATGCCGGTAGTTCTCTTCGCTTTCCTGTAACGTTTGTTCAGTCCGTTTACGCTCGTCTATTTGCCGTCTGAGTTTTTTGTTGGCCTTTACCAGTTCGTCAGTTCGTTCTTTAACCCGTTGCGCCAGGTTGTCGTGAGCCTTTCGTAGTTTTTGTTCAGCCTGTTTACGTCCCGTAATGTCCAATGTCAACTCAATCGCACCCACAATTTTACCCTTTGAATCCTGAACGGGATAGCCCCTAATAAACCAGGCTCTACCGTCAGGAGTGCATTTTTCCATCTCTTCGGGTTGACGCGTTTTCATGGCTTTTTTGAGTGGACAGTCCGGACAGGGGTCGCTGCGCTTTGGCCATATCTCATAACAAAAGCGGCCGAATAGTTGTTCGCACGTCATATTTACTGATTCACAGGCAGCCCGGTTGGCCCATAGAATCCTCATTTCAGTGTCTTGATATATAACATGCTCTACCAAGCTTTTGAGAATTATCTCTTTTTCTTGTTCAAACTCCTGTAGCGGCTTCTCCGCCTTCTGGCGCTTAAGGGCTGCTTTTTCGAGTTCTTTAATCCTTTGTTCCAATTTTTCATAGGTTGGCTTTTTAGCCATTTGGATTCCTCCAATCAACATTAACTAAAACCCGAAATCTGCATCAGTTGTTTTGGAAAACGGCAAAATATTTTATAAATTCATATCGTTGAAACTTGTTTTCAATGGAAACAGTTTCATCCATACGCGGACAAACACGATAAGAAATTTTATCCTATTTTTCGATAACCATTGACTCTTCGGGATTGAAGAGGATAGCGGATTACCTTGGGTATTTACGCCGTGGAGGTAGTATATTATCTCGCCAAGGCGCGATCATACATCTGATGCTTCGAAAGCGGGATCTCGCAGACTCAACTCGTTTCTCCAGCATTCTCGATGATTGCAGAATTTAGGTAAAAAAATTCTAATTACAAATATTTTTGTAAAAAATCAAGAACATTTGTAAATATACTAAGGGGCGCAGAAAATTTGCCAGTCCATATACACGTTATGTGGTAAAATGTTTTTTGGATAAGTTGATTTAAGTGATCACTTTACAAGATCTTCCGAATTATATTAGCTAAAAAAGAAGGTTCTTCTAATACCTGGACCAACTATAATTGTAGAGCGGCTGTTTCATTATATTTTCTCAATCCGGTAAAAGATCATAAAAATAAAGCATGGCATCCGACCGTGTTAGAATTCCGATAATATGCCCATCCTCCACAACGGGGAGCCGTCCAATGTCGTGTTTCATCATAAGGCGGGCTGCTTGAATCGGGCTCTTCCCGGGTGCAATTGTCGTAACATTTCTATTCATAAATGCTTTCACCGGAGCTTTTAGCTGGGATTCTTTCTTGACTTTCTTAAAATCCATTCTTGAAATTATTCCAACAAGATTTTCATTCTCTACAACCGGGAGACCTGTACACCCCCTTTTTTTTAAAACTGAAGCCACCTTTTTCATGGGTGTGTCGGGCGGCACGGTAAAAACAGGGAAAGACATGAGATCACTGATCTGTACGGATGTCTGGTGATTTCCTTGGATCAGTGCTCTAATGGTATCTTCAACAGCGTCCGGATTTACTGATTTAAGTATAGCGGATCCGGCGGCAGGATGTCCACCGCCACCCATGCTCCGCATAATTCCACCCATATTGAAATCCTCGACATTACTCCGACCGATGATTATGCACCTGTTTCGCGCCTGGTCCGAAAATACACCAATGGCGACATCTACATTCAGAATTTCTCTGTACATATGAACCACAACAGCAAGACTGTCCACATAGTCTTTTAAATCCAGTTTGTTAAAACTGACACTATACCCGTTTACCTTATCTCTTTTTGCAGATTGCAACATCCTAAACAGAACGTCTTTCTGTTTTTCACCATAGGCCGGACGTAAAAACGAGCGAACGATGTTTAGGTCGGCCTTGCGTTCAAGCAGGTACGCCGCGGCATAAGCGTCCTCGGCTGTTGTGGCAGGAAACATAAGACTGCCGGTATCTTCATACAATCCTGTCAGAAAAAGTGTGGCCTGTATGGGGGTTATTACTTTCTTTTCCAGCTTTAACTGTCGAATCATGAGGGTAATGTTTGCACCCATGGGTTCTTGGCATTTCCACATGGGTTTTATATTGCCAACATTGGAATGATGATCCCACAGGAAAATCTCTAAATTTTTCTTATTCTTCAGCCTGCGAATTCTTCCGAGCCGTCCCCAGTTGTTTATGTCCACAACAATCAGACGTTTCACCTGGTCAAGAAGAATGTCGTCAAAGGTGGATGTTTTAAAAATGTCCTTGTGAATGGATAGAAAGGCTTTAACATTTGGATTTAAATTTTTTGGAAGCACAGGAATTGCTTCCGGATATAAAATTGTTGCGGCTATGGTTGAAGCCAGGGCATCAAAATCAGTGTTTTTATGTGTGGTCACAATTTGCATATAACGCTCCTGAATTTTTACAGTTATGCCATAGAAAAGTTAACACGGAAAGATGATAATAACCATAGATTTCTCCTTGAGTTTATTTTTAGTTTTCATCAATGGTGACGGTTGGATGATCCTCTGCAACCGGTTAAACCGCTTGTTATTATTGTCGGATATTAATGAAAAAACTTTAAAATATTTATTAAAAACAAACCTTATGGTTTTATATGTTCTGTACTGCTGTTAACACGCGCAGGTAGCTGTAAAAGTATCGTCCCCTGTGATTATTCGGGTAATTATGCGATTGCCACACCTTGTGATTTTTCTGATTCAACGGCTTCGGGCGCCTCTTTTGTGGAATGATCCCGTGCAATCAGCATGTAAATAGACGGAACAACAAAAAGGGTGAAGAGGCTGCCAATAGTCATGCCGCCAACGATTATCAGGCCGATGGAGTTTCGGGCCGCAGCGCCTGCGCCGGTGACCAGGGTCAATGGGAAATGACCGGCAATGGTGGCACCGCTGGTCATGAGAATCGGACGCAGGCGGGTCAAGGAAGCCTCTCGAATTGCCTCATGTTTGGATCGTCCCTGTTCCTGGAGCTTATTGGCAAACTCCACAATGAGGATGCCGTTTTTTGACACCAGACCCACCAGGGTCACCAGGCCCACCTGGGAATAGATATTCAGGGTAGAGGTCCAGCCGTGGGTCCAAAACGGAATATTGGGATCCGGCATTTTAAGGAAAGTGAACACCAGTGCGCCGAACATGGCCAGCGGCACCGACCCGGCAAGGATGACAAAGGGGTCGCGAAAACTGTTAAATTGGGCCGCCAGCACTAAAAAAATAAGCACCACGGCAAGTCCGAAAGCGGGCAGGAATTTATTGGCTTCCGTGCGAAGCTGACGGGACTCTCCGGTGTAATCGATCACATAGCCTTTTGGAAGAATTTTTGCGGCTTCGTCCTCAAGATACCGAAGCGCTTCATCCAGGGGGCGCATCGCCACCCCGCTGATCTTTACGGCATTTAATTGTTGAAAGCGGTTCATGGAGCGCGGTACGGTGGTATTACGAATGGAAGCAACCGTGTTGAAGGGCACCAGATTTCCATCCGGGCCGGTGATGTAAATGTTATTGAGTTGTTCCGGGTTGAGTCGATCCACCCGTTTGATTTGGGGAATGACCTTGTAGCTGCGGCCGGCGATGTTAAACCGGTTTACGAAATCTCCCCCCAGCATGGATGCCATATCCACCCCCACCTGCTCAAGATTGAGGCCCAGATCCGCCACCCGGTCACGATCAATAACAAGTTCTGCCTGGGGCTGGTCAATCTTGACGTCAATAATAGGGGGGAAGGCAAACAAACCGCTCTGAATGGCCTTTAACTGAATCTGCATGGCAAAGGAGAGGATCTGTTCTGATTCAGCCGTGGAAGCCAGAACAAACTCAACAGGAAACTGACCGCCCCCGGGAAGGGCCGGCGGTGTTACCGGAAGCACTCGAACCCCGGGTATGGCATGCAATTTTTGCTGCACTTCAGGCAGAATCTGAAAAATCGTCCGTTCTCGTTCGTTCCAGGGGACGGTGGCCATACCGCCGAATCCCGAGGAGGGCATGGTCAACTGAAACGTGTGATCCGTCTCCGGTATATTGAAGAAAATCCGGTTGACCGCAGCTGCAGAATGACTGGTCTGGTCAAGGGTCGCGTTGGCCGCAGCATCAATGATACCGAAAATTACCCCCTGATCCTCAGAAGGTGCAAGTTCTACCGGAGACATGATAAACATAGGAATGGTGAGTATGCTGACCACCAGCCACACCATATAGACCGCCGGCCGGGCATTAAGGGTGACATCCAGCAATCGGCCGTATGCGTTTTTGATACGGCTGAATCCCCGGGAAATTTTTCCGGCCAGCCCGCGGTCTTCGATCCCCGGTTTTAGTAATTTGGCTGCCATCATGGGGGAAAGCGTCAGGGCTACCACACCGGAAATGGTCACCGCACCGGCAAGGGTAAACGCAAACTCCCTGAAAAGAGTTCCGGTAAGCCCTCCCTGCAAGGCGATGGGAATATAGACTGCTGCAAGGGAAATCGTCATGGCAATGATAGGGCCGACAAGTTCACGGGCCCCCAGTATTGCGGCATCAAAGGGCGACAGCCCTCTTCTCAGATGCCGTTCCACATTTTCCACCACCACAATGGCGTCGTCCACCACAAGCCCAACGGAAAGTACGATGGCAAGCAGGGTGAGCAAGTTAATGGTAAAGCCAAACACCTGCATCAGAAACACCGCGCCGATTAGAGACAGGGGAATGGCCACCACAGGGATTAATACGGATCGAAAGGAACCGAGGAATAGAAAAATTATAATCACGACGATGAGCAGGGTGTCCCCTAAAGTTTTGGTCACCTCTCGAATGGCGTTCTTGATGTATTTCGTGCCATCGTAGGCAACGCTCGCCTCCATGCCTGTGGGGAGTTCCTTTTGGATGCCTTGCATCTGGACACGAATCCGGTTAATGACATCCAGGGAATTGGCGTTCGGCAGAGGCCAGATGCCCATAAACACAGCGGTTTGTCCTGAAAAACGCACTTCCGTATCATAGTCTTCCGCCCCCAGCACGATGTCTCCGATATCCTCAAGTCTTATAATGGCGCCATCCTGCTGCCGAATAACCAGCCGTTTGAATTCTTCCACGGAGCGCAGATCCGTATCGGCGGTCAGATTTACCTGAATCAACGCTCCTTTGGTGCGGCCCACCGCGGCAAGGTAATTGTTGGCGGCCAGGGCACGTCTGACCTGAACCGGGCTGACGTTGAACGCGGCCATGCGGTCGGGCTTCAGCCAGATGCGCATGGCAAATGTCCTGCCGCCAAGAATATCGGCCCGTTGCACCCCTTCTACCGCAGAGAGTCGGGGTTGCACCACACGTACCAGGTAGTCGGTGATCTCATTTTGCATCAGCACATCGGAAGTAAAACTGAGATAGGACGAGGCGAACCGGCTCTCAGCCGATTCCACATTGATGATCGGAACCTCTGCCTCCGGGGGCAAATCGTTTCTAACCTGATCGACCTTGGAACTGATTTCCGAAAGCGCCTGGATGGGATCGTAATTGAGTTTCAAGCGAATGTTTATCGTGGAGAGGCCCAGTGCGCTTTGAGATTCAATATATTCAATTCCGTCGGCCGCGGCAATGGCCCGCTCTAAAGGGGTGGTAATAAATCCTCGGACAAGATCGGCGCTTGCACCCACATAAACTGTGGTGACCGTAACCGCAGAGTTCTCGCTGCGGGGATACTGGCGAACATTGAGCGACCGAATCGCCTGCAAGCCCGCAATAATAATCACAAGATTGACCACCATTGCAAGGACCGGGCGTCGGATAAACAGATCCGTGAGTTTCATGGGTTACATATAATAATAAAAACAGTTAAAATTCATTTGGGTTGCGTACTTTTGGATTATGCATCCGGCGGTTTAGGCATTTGATTGAAATCCGGTGACAGGGTGTTATCTATAACAACGGCCTGGCCGTTTCGAAGCTTAAACGCGCCGGTACTGACCACTGTCTCCCCCTGTTTGAGCCCGGAGACAACCGATATATAGTCCCCGCGTTTTTCTCCCAAACGTACGAACTTTTGGTTCAGCACCAGACCGGACGGTTCATTTGCGTCATTTTTTTTCTTCTCAACCACAAACACGGAGTCGCCGTAAGGCGCATAAAGCACTGAGGTGGCGGGAATGGCGAGCACCTCAATGCGATCCGGCAACACCACCCATACGTTCACGTACATGCCGGGCCGAAGCAGCTCTGCCGGGTTTTCCACGGTTGCCTGGATCCGGATGTTTCGGGTAGCGGCATCAACCTGGGAGTTTATGGCTGTAATTTTTCCGGAAACCACCTGCCCGGGAAAGGCATCGGTGGTCAGTCGAATGGCGAGACCCGGGTACACCTGGGCAAGCCGCTGCTGCGGTAACAGAAAATTCACATAAAGGAGATCAAGGAACTGGAGCGAAACAATCTCATCTCCCTCATTGAGCGTTTGTCCCAGGTTTACCTGCCGGATACCGAGACGGCCGGCAAATGGGGCTCGAATGGTCTTCTTTCCGATAATAGCTCGAATGTTGTCTGCCTGAGCCACCGCCTGCTTGAACTTTGCATCGGCGTTATCAAAATCAGATTGGGATATGGTTTTAGCGGCCACCAGTTCTTTTGAGCGCTTAAAGTTTATTTTTGCGAGCGCCACCTCAGCTTCGGCCGCGCGCAACTGCGCCGATTCCACAGAGGTATCCTGCTGTACCAGGAGGTCACCTGTTTCCACCAGGATACCCGGCTCAAAGGCGATACGCACGACTTTTCCCTTGAGTTCCGCGGTAACCACCACCCCTTGAACGGCTTCCAAAGACCCGACGGCGGTCAGAAAAGATTCCCATGAGTCGTTTTTGGCTGTGGCCGTTGTAACAACTTCCGGGGGCGGCACAAAATTGTCTCCATAGGCAGTCATCCGCTCAATCTGAAGGTATTTTATTCCGGCCAACCCGCCAATCAATACAATCAACCCTATCAAGCTTATAATTATTCGTTTTACCATGGCCATAGGTTTTCTTTGCCGGCCCGTTGCTTCCGGCCTCGTTTTTTGATGTTCCATCCAGTTTTGTCAGATTTGCAATACCACAGCAAATGTAACTTCTGGCGGCACAGTATATCAGATCCAGCTTTCAACGAAATCATAATAGGATACTAAATTTGAAGGAGACATTCAAGGGAATTGTATTTTTCAGCAGGGCAAACGCGTGCTAAAGCCCTTCAAACAGTCAGTCGGTGTCCAAGAGAAACACGCCGGCGCTACGATGCACCGAAATCAAATGCCTTTACCCTGATTTTTCGGAGGCACTAAATAATTCAGGGATAGGGGAATTTTATTGATTCAATAGCTCCATATGAAGTTATTTTTGAGCGAGCCCTTAAAGGTCAAGTTGGGTGGCGATAGCCTTGCCTAACCCTTCCATCTCAGTGTAAGAAATCGATCCTTCTGAATTAATTAACCGTTTCTTGCTTACCGTGGTAAGCTGATCTGCCATTGCTTTAGTCTTTTTACCACGAAACGTCACATATGCTTCGCTTGGGTAAAGTTTACCAACGTTGCTCGTTAGAGGCACGACTTGAACTCTGTTAAGATAATGGTTGGCAGCATCATTGCTAACGATAACGGCTGGTCTCTGTTTGCGGATTTCACCTCCAATGGAAGGATCGAAGTTAATCCACCACACTTCACCTCTCTTCATCATTCAAGTCTCCAATTGTGCCTTCCGCCCATTCAAGGGCTTCGGATTCCCTGATTCGATCAGCAGCCATCTCTTTATAGGCAGCATACAGATCTTTTTTTACAACATGCGGACGGACTAAATCTTCGATAAAACGGCTGATTTTTCGCGGTCCAATGACTGTTCGTAAGCCGTCATAAACCTCTTCATCTATAGTCACTGTGAGTTTCTTTTGCATTACAGGTACCTCCTTAATTGATATACGTATAATAACACGTGTAACGTTTGGGGTCAAGAGGCCAGAAATATTTAATATAGGATGTACCGGAATCCCCGGCTATGCCGGGGAGAATAGAAAAAGCTATGCAAATTATTGAAAACGTTCGAGGGACCCAACCCTGCCCGGACGGTGTGGATTTGTTTTTCAGGTGAATTGAACAAGACAGGGCGAAAGCAACCTTATCCTTAAGCATTCTTACTTACCGGCAAGCTGTTCCTGCTTAATTTGGCTGTCTCCCGGACTCCCGGGGATTTGTTGATTTCCAGAAAATCCGGGGAAGAAAACCATTGGTCGATAGTAGAATAAAGCTTCATCTTTTAACCCCCGGAGACGGGATTTCGATTCACTCAACCCCGATACCGGTAACTTCCACTTGCAGATGAATCCCGAGAGATGCAGGGTGGGGTGGTGAAAATCGCCGTGTATACAGATGGAATTTTAATCCCATTTTAGTTCCATATATTCAGGTTTCAGGCGTCAGGTGTCAGGAATTATGAACAGAGGCGCTGGCACCTGACACCTGAAACCAGGCATACGGGAAGAAATAAATATGGGATATTTTTTAAAGCCATATTATGGGCAATTTTAATCATCCCGCCTGATACCTGACACCTGAAACCTAAAAAAAGGGCTTCGGAGCCACGGTTTGTCAACAGAAAGGCATCAGCGTTTACCAACGGTCTTGATTTCCACCCGTTCCTATTCTCTGTAGGCGACGACGACAGCCATGAACAGGTGCCGCCAGACGACTTCAACATCGAGAATACGAAGCTGATCATCCGGTGCAAAAGGGATGAAATCCACAATTGTATCCAACAGCTCGTCCTTCCTCGGAATCAGAACCCCCTGCTTTCGATCATAATCGATCGCTTTTTCTTGTTTCCGGTAGTCTTTGTTCGGCTCAGCCATATCCTCTGTTCCTGACTGCCTGGTTATAATTTTTTACTGTTATCCAAACGCTTTCAATTCAACTGTTTTCACCTGCCATCAACCCAGCCAGGGCTCCGACAACCCCTTTGACCCGGTTTTCGACATCAAGTAGATCCTTATCGTTGGGGCGGCCCAAAATATTACCCAGACGTCCTTGAGTATTCATATCCGTCTCATTGTGGAATTGGCCAACCATATGCCATTGATCCAGAACCGAATACCCGAGATGTTCTAAAAATGAGCGCAGCCACATGGTCATGGGAAGCGCCTCGTTTTCACCGATATGTGTTCCGGCATATGTACAAAAACATATGCCATACTTTCCCGATAGTAAGGGAGATGACGGTATGATTTTTCCTTGATCGTTATAGAATTGGAGTTTCTTTTTTACATAATCCATCATCCGTTTTGTTGGCAGCCAATTGATGACCGGTGAGCCTAAAAAAATCAGATCGTATTCGAAAAAATCAACATCAATCTTTGATGTGAATTTTATGAAATGAACTTCATGGGTTGCACCTTTAAGCGTATCGTAAATCCGTTGAGCGACTTTTTCAGTATTTCCTCCAATTGAATCATACAAGATTACGCTTTTCATTATTCATTCCTTTTATTTTTTTCTTTTGTCTTTTAAATAAATTGCCTTTGAGGGTCCATCGCCAACAGCTCTTTCTTCGATTTGGAATAGTTTTGTTGCTGATGCAAGTTCCCTCAATTTTTTGTAACCATAATTTCGCGGATCAAACTCTGGTGTCTGCTTGGCAATGTTACTTCCCACGGATGCCAGATGAGCCCAACCAGAATCGTCAGAAGATGCCTCAACAGCGTTTCTTAATAAATTAACGAGTTTCGTGTCTTTCTTAAGTTCGCTGGTTGTCTTGCGTTTTATTTTCTCACTATAATCATCTTGGGAGCGCAGGACTTCAGTGAAAATAAACTTATCACAGGCAGAAACGAATGCTTTAGGGGTTTTTCTCTCCCCGAATCCATACACAAAAAGACCGGCTTCCCTTATCCTTGACGCTAATTTAGTGAAATCACTATCGCTGGATACAATGCAAAAACCGTCAAATTTGTCCGTGTAAAGTAAATCCATTGCGTCAATTATCAATGCACTGTCCGTTGCATTTTTCCCTGAAGTATACCCAAATTGCTGTATGGGCTGTATTGAATACTGTAAAAGAACTTCCTTCCACCCTTTAAGGCCTGACAGCGTCCAGTCACCGTAAATCCTTTTTACATTAGCTGTCCCATACTTTGCGATTTCCGATAGTAGCCCGTCAACAATAGAAGGTTGGGCGTTGTCTGCATCTATTAATACGGCCAATTTTTCAATTTTTCCGTCTGACATATTTTTCCCTTTATGTTTTCAGTAAATCTCGTATTTAACCAGCCTGCCGTCAAGCCCGCCGGCCTTGATCGGTTTTTTCCATGATGCTTTCAGCCCGATTTTTTTGATATACTTCCGTTCTCCGAAATAAACAAAAGCGGCCGAGCCTTTGCATTTCTGTTTCAGAAAATCGCCGAGATTTTTATAAAATATTTCAAGGTTCTCGTCTCCCCCCATCCGAATGCCATAAGGCGGATTGGTTATAATGACATGCTCTTCAAGGGCGGGCAGCTTCCTGAAGTCCGCCCTTTCAACGCTTACCTTATTTCCGTAATGGAGCCCCATCAGGTTTGTCCGCGCCGCGCGGACAGCCTCCGCGGACACATCACTGCCCGCAATCAGCCCTTGCGGCAGTTCCCGGATGTGTCCGTCGGCCTCTTTTTTTACCTGCTTCCAGTTACCGCCGTCAAAATCGGGCAGAAATTCAAAACCGAATCGATTCCTGAAAACACCCGCAGGAATATGGCTATACCGCATGAGTGCTTCACACAAAAGGGTTCCCGAACCGCACAAAGGATCATATAAAGGAACAGAACCGTCCCATTCGCTGAATCGGATAATCGCGGCGGCAACGGTTTCCTGCATCGGCGCCGAAACGGTCTCCTCCCTGTATCCTCTCCGGTGAAGCGCGCCGCCTGAAGTGTCCAGGCTTATGACGGCCTTATCGTGCCTGATATGAAGGTTCAGCAAGATATCCGGATTTCTTACCGACACATCCGGACGCTGACCGGTTTTTTCTTTGAAATAGTCGGCAACCGCATCTTTAAGGCGGAGGGCAGCGAACTTTGAATGCGAAATCGCGCTGTCGGAAACATTCCCCGATACGGCAAAGGTATTGCCTTTTGTAAAAAAATCTTCCCACTTGATCTGTTTGGCCTTCTGATACAGCGTATCGGTATCATGACAAGTGAATGATATTAACGGCGCAAGGCACCGTGAAAGAAGTCGGGTAAGATAATTAATTCGATACAGGGTTGATTTGTCCGCCCTGAAATGAATTCCGCTGAATTCCGGCCTGACATCTTCAGCGCCGAGTTCAGCCAGTTCCTCCGCGCCGACTTCTTTTAAGCTATCGGCTATCTGGGCAAAATAATGACAATCTTTCTGATACTGATATGCCGCTACTTTCCGCGTTTTTCTTCTACGGCGTTTGACCCCATCGACGGATGCCATTTTTCACCGCTTTCGTTTTAATCGGAGCCGGAAAGAACGCTCAATATATTGCTTGATCATTTCTAACCTTTTGCAGTATTAGCTGTTACGTGCATGAATGAACCCTGCCGTTGCCTTACCATGGTAAATATTGCAAGAGTTTGGCTGTAAAATCAACTGAATTTTGGGAAAGTCCGTTTTTCGGTGGGAAGAACGAGAGCGCGCCGCCGAAGGGCTTTCCTTCCGGGTAAAAAACATGACAAATTTTTTATTTGTTTGAGATGTCACTAAAAGTTTATTCGGAAAACAGGTCCAAAAGTATTCAAATGCCTTGTTATTATTCTTTTTTATATACCTTGTCATGTTTTTTATGCAACTGCATGAGTAAACCGGAAGTAGGAAGCCTGCAAAATGGATACGGAGTATAAAAGCAGAACCCAAAGAAAAAATGAAGATCGGGCCCTGCAGCGCCTGGGCGAACAGTTGGTCGCCCTGCCGTTAGGCCAGCTTGAGGCCATGGGGCTGCCGAATGAGCTTCTGACGGCCATCGAATTCGCACGTAAAATAAAAAGCCGTGGCGCCCGGCGCAGGCAGATTCAGTACATCGGCACCCTCATGCGGCATATCGACCCGCAACCCATCGAAACCGCCCTGGATCGCATTCGGTCGGGAAACTTACGAAAATAACCTGGCGCCCGCCGGAAACGCGCAATTTCAACCACTTATCACCCTTATCATGGACGGTCTATATTTCTGCCATAACGGGTGGTCCTCATAGTTTAAGGTTGCGGGTTCAGAGTTTCAAGTTTAGCTTTTTTCGACGATTACAATCAAACAGTCCTTGATGGTTGCGAAACAGACTCGGCGTGATTATAATAACCGAGTTCAAAAATGAATCATAGGCTTTTCGGGGGCGTTACCAGCCGTTGAACTTAATAATATGATAGAATGTTCGAATTTAACTGGTCCGTCGAAATTTTAGGCTTTTTCGTCATGCCCGGCAATAATTTTTTAAAATGGTAACTATTTGAATAGATACAATTTTTTGATCATATAGGTTGCTGACCGATCAAACGAGTCAAAAAAAGTGCATTTTGAACTTGCCAAGCACAGTTAAATAGGATAGCCAGTATGCGAAGTGATTTAACTTTCCTGAACGGGAATATCGTTATCCCCGAATCGATTTGTACACATTATCCGGTTTAAATCTCCATTTTTTTCGTTTCACATACGTAAAAACGAGTATCAATAGGTGACCGGAAGAGATAACCAGATTCGCAGAAAAGGCCATCCGGCAATTATGCGCGCACTTAGCCGGTTCGCTGAATTAGGGGGCAACCGGTAATTCGAAAAACAATCCACCCAAAAAGAAGAAGGATTAATGGAAGAGAGCAAACGAAAAAAAATTGAGGCAAGGCTGTTCCAGCTTTTTGCACAGAACGACCAGGACAAAAACGAAAATCAACTCACCAAAAACATATCCAGTGATGTCAAGGTCATCAGGCGCCGCAAGGGAAAACCGGACCTGCATATCTCCTAAAAAAAAGTATTTCAGGCCGAAAGGTCAGCCTTGGGCTGGCGCAATTGCGCTTCCGTCTCGAAAAACAAATTTACCCGCTCCAGGTACTGATCCGGCCGGCGCGTTTTTGTGATTTTTTTCATTGTCTTTCTGCAATCTTCGAAGGGCAGTGAAAAATAGCGCCAGAGTCCTTTCATCTTGTTCAACACGTGGGAAGGACCATCTAGAATGCCGTTGTAGGCCTCAAACAGGGCCTCGTGAAACCGTTGCATCCGATAGATTTTATCCGGAATATCATCGGCACCCGTTGTGATGCAACCCGGCAGAAAGGGGTCGGCCAGGCACCAGCGTCCTATCATCCATGTATGAACGCGCTTGAAGCGCCGGGAAAGCCGCCTGAAATCGCCA
The DNA here is from genome assembly GCA_004193595.1 of Desulfobacteraceae bacterium Eth-SRB2. Taxonomy (GTDB): domain Bacteria; phylum Desulfobacterota; class Desulfobacteria; order Desulfobacterales; family UBA11574; genus S5133MH16. Next base: position 3,941 of record RPGQ01000001.1, on the reverse strand, counting down.
ACCGTTCGAATATCGCCGTTGTAAACCACCGGGTGGCGTATCACGGCCAGGCAATCTTCAAAAGCATCCAGATCGACAGGCCCTTGGTAACGCTGCAGACCGGTTCGGGGATGAATGATGATTTCCGATAGAGGGTATTGGTCAATAACCGGCAGCAGCCTGAAAATATCGGCGTTTTCTTTCCATCCAAGTCGTACTTTGATGGAAAGCGATCCGTATATTTCGTGAATGACCCTGTCGAGAAAGGTCCGAATTCGGTCCGTGTAGGGCAGCATGCCGGAGCCCCGTTTTTTGTTGGCCACCATGGGATAGGGGCAGCCCAGGTTCCAGTTGACGGTGTCATATCCCAGGTCATACAGGTAGTTGGCCAGAACGATAAAATCCGATGCGGTTTTACTCATAATTTGAGGGACAACCGGCATGCGGGTATTGTTTTCCGGAAGGACGTCTTTGACGTACTTTTTCTTGATGCGGTGATCCTGTTTGCTGGCGATGAACGGAGCCACCGCCAGGTCGAACCCGCCGAAATGGTCTGCAAACACACTCCTGAACAGATGATCGGTAAACCCCTTCATGGGGGCCATGTATAGTTTGATCCGCGACATTTGCCCTCCCCGGTATTTCATAGCACCACAAGAACAAATTCATTCTTCGAACGTCAGGTTTTTGGTTTTATAAAGTAAGATGTTATCTTATAAAATGTAGGCATCTGGCATTTATATATATCGGGCAGGATTCCGGTAACCTTTACCCCCTTTATCAAGTCTCGTATTAGCTTGTGTCGTAACGGATCAATCTTATCCTTGAAAAGTTGGTTGACTTGCTGCCCCTCGTTAATCTCGGCGCTTCCCGTGGCTCTCTGCAATAGACTCGCAACTTGGCGCAATTGGTTGCTTAACTCAAGGAAGAGATCGAGTTCCTCTTTTTCTCCAAAAGCGATCGCCATTTTTTCATGGACTTTGGTAGATGTGAGAATCACAGTCAATCCTCTGCTTAAATACCGATAATCCTCAATTGTAAGATCAAGATCCCTATCTGTGTACTCTGCATTTTTATAAACATGAAGTTTCTGAAGATGGTGATATATTTCATCACAAAAACCAACGACTTCAAGAAGTACTTCGCTCCTAATTTTTAACTTTTCGGAAACGTGTAGATAAACAACTGATAATATTGAGGCAATGAGTGCACCGATTAGTACTGAGAAAAGTTGTTCCATATCAATTTAAAAATTCAAAACCTAACCAACAAACCCCGCAGTTAGCGCAGTTTGCCTTTTATTAATGGGTGGTTAATGATGAAGCATGATCCTATGAAAACGGAGAGTTGCCATCATGCTTCATCGCTATTGCAAACAATTTTTAGATTATTACCAGTTGTCAAATTTTTTAATTCGGTCCCTCCAAACTCTCAGTGCCCGAATTGATTAGCAACATCCTTGAGAAGTGTCTATTCATCTTAATCAATAATCAAGGTTTGATATTCATATAAAGGGCTTCGAGTTGGAGTCACGACGATTTTGTTTTTAGCCGGAACTGGTCAAATACGTATACGCGGGAATCGATTTACATTCAAGCAATAATTACATCGGCATTATGGATCAGGATTACAAAAGGCTATTTGGCCGGCGGCAGCCAAACGATCTAAACAATGTTTTAAAGGTTTTGGAACCATTCAAGGCTGATCCGGAAGGTGTTATCGTTGAATCCATACAACTGGTACTGGCTTGTTGATGGATTGCAGGAACATGGTTATATGTAACAGGGTACCTTCCAGTACCAAAAAAACAAGCCAACTCCTCTGGGGATGGTAATTTGACTTGATATTTACCGGACTTTCCAATTTTTCGCCAACCTGAATAATCAGTAAAAACGTTGAACAACTATAGTTATGCCCAAAAAACAGTGAATAATACACATTTTTCTGTGCATTTATTCATTCTATCTACTGTTTATTATTCCCGGAATCTTACAAATAACTCTTCATAACCTCCCTTCAAACAAGGCTTTTTGCTACGTATTCACACAAAACACCCCTTATCGATTTTACGAATTCATTGAATAGGTTATTTGTGGGATTTCGATGGTTACGTTTCAATCCTTTAAACATTTTTTTCCGGAGTCCATTTGATATTTCTAATTGCAATCCCTGCATTGACGTGCATTTGTTACAGATATTTTCAGCATTACGACCTGAATGATTTGTTGTGTCTTTTCTTACAGAAAAACCAGCCTTTTTAAGTTTTTCGATCATTTTTTGTTTAAGGTATTCATTTCGCCCGCCAACATAAACAACTTTATCATCGTCTTCGGCACCGTGAATAGCCAATACCATATCAGAAGCGTTGCAAATTTCGATACATTCCGGTTCGTCAAAATTTGTACTTGTGATATGCAAATATTTTTTGTTTTCTTTATTTTTAATGCCTTCAAATGAATAACACGTAAAATCATCACCCGCGACGGATTTGGCAATTTCGGATGTGCCAAGCTCAATTGCCCCGCCATGTGGCGCAATTACAGCAATTTTAGATTTTGTTTTCTTGACCCATATTTTAAAATCTCTGCCTTCTTTTTCAACTTCTGAAAGGCTTTTAAAGTCTTGATAAGTGTCTTCCATTTATCCTCACTTTTGATCGCATTTGTTTTGTTCTTCAACCTTCTCTTTCTCAGTTGTGAGATATAATCAAAAGTTATGTTTGAGGGACTCGGTGGTGTATCCTCCGGGTGATTGTTTTCCCGGCAATTGTCCGGCACTTTGAATCATGAAAATGGAAGGATATACACCCCATGGCCAAAGATAATGTAATTGATTTAAAAAAGCCAGAACGATTTTTTGATGACCCTATCAACGACATATTACGCCATGGAGCCAGGAAGTTGTTTGCTGAGGCATTAGAGGCAAAGATAAAGGGCTTTCTATCCCCGTATCCGGATCTTCAAGACGAATAAGGTCGTGGAAGAGTGGTTCGCAACGGTTACTTCCCTGAGCGTAACGTTCAGACAGGAGATGGCCCTGTACCTTTTAATGTGCCGAGGGTTCGGGATCGTCAAGCTGGAAACGAATCGAGCCAGTCGTGCCAATGGTCTTAAGGGGTTATGGCACTATCGCCAAGTCCCTTTTTTAATGGTATGTGGGTCCTTTCCTGGATATTGACTTGATATTTACCAGACTTTCCAATTTTTCGCCAACCTGAATAATCAGTAAAAACGTTGAACCACTAGAGTTATGCCCAAAAAACAGTGCATAATGAACATTTTTCTGTGCATTTGTTTATTCTCTCTACGGTTTATTATTCCCGGAATCTTACAAATAACGCTTCATAACCTCCCTTCAAACAAGGCTTTTTGCCACTTTTTAAGCACAAAACAAAATTTGGCACACATGTTGAATAGTTATCCGCTTAAATCCTGACCAAAGGCAATCATACCATGAAATCTAAAATCATGTTCGTTAACGATTCCATTAATGTAATTAAATCTATAAAACGGTTTTTCAAGGATGAAACCTATCATTTCTTTGGATTTGATGATCCCTTTGAAGCTCTTGATAAAATAAAAGAAGATGAGTTTGCGGTTGTGGTTGCGGATCAGTCCATGTCAAAAATTGGTGTAATAGAATTCTTTAAAAAAGCCAAACAAGAGTCTCCGAATACCGTGGGAATTGTTATGGCTTCCTGCTTTAAATTAGATAAAGCATCACATGCTCTTGATGATGGATTGATATACCGTTTCAGCAAGAAACCGTGGAATGATTTGGGATTAAAGAAAGCCGTGAAAATGGCAATCACGCATTATGAAATAAGTCAACAGGGACGCTCTTAAATAAATTAAATCTATAACAAGCTATAAGCAAAATTTTCAAAGATATTTCTATCAAACTTACCTGTTTCAACATCTTTTTTAATTAATGTTAATGCGTTCAGTGGCTCTGTGGCACTT